>CAVZYK010000017.1:0-187080 GCA_963779505.1 uncultured Actinomycetes bacterium
CCGTCTTCGGCTCCAGGTGGATGCCGGTGCCGATCGTCAGCCCGTCGAACGGCCGCGTCTGCTCGAGCTCGTCGCCGATCGCGGTCAGCAGCCGGCACTGCTCGATCACCCACTCGATCCGCTCCACGGGACGATTAAAGACGAAGGGCCCCCGGAGGGGCCCTTCGATCTCAGTACCAGCTTGGACTTCGTAGAGGCGCTTCCGGCCGGTTAAGGCGGCGCGTCGCGAGTCCCCCACGCTGGCTAGGCGGTTCCCGTCAGGTCACGGGGACACGCCTCTACGAGCTGGTACCTCCACTGCCCGTACTTGAAGTCTCCAACGCCGGACCACCTCCTTTCCGCGGATACCCACAATCTAGCGGATGGGTCAGGACGGATGCCACGCCTTTCGCGCGGCCTCGACGGAGTCCCGCACCCAGCAGTCCGCGACGTGGTCGTTGACGACGCCGCAGGCCTGCATGGCCGCGTAGGCGGTCGTCGGGCCGACAAAGCGGAAGCCCGCGCGCCGCAGGCTCTTCGAGAGCGCCGCCGACTCCGGCGTCGCTGAGGGGATTTCGGCGAGGGAACGAGACGGCTCGTGCGACTCGGGGCCGTGCGACCAGAAGAGCTCATCCAGCGGGGTGCCCGCCGCCCGCAGCTCGACGGTCGCCCGGGCGTTCGCGATCGTCGCCTCGATCTTGCCCCGGTGACGGACGATCGAGGCGTCGCCGAGCAGCCGCTCGACGTCCCGCTCGTCGAAGCGGGCGACGCGCTCCGGGTCGAACCCCTCGAATGCGGCGCGGAACGCCTCCCGCTTCCGCAGGATCGTGATCCACGAGAGACCCGACTGGAAGCCCTCGAGGCAGAGGCGCTCGTAGACGCCCTGCTCGGTCGTGACCGGGCGGCCCCACTCCTCGTCGTGGTAGGCGTTGTAGAGCGGATCGGTCGTCTCCCAGCAGCGCTTCAGCTCTCGTCCACCTCCACCAGCACCATGCCGTCCTCGACCACGACCGGATAGGTCGCGACCGGCTCGAACGCCGGCAGGCTGAGTGGGACTCCGGTGCGCAGATCGAAGCTGGACCCGTGCCGCGGGCAGATCACGCGACACGTCCCCTCGTCCCATTCGCCCTCGCAGAGCGGCCCGTCGTCGTGGGAGCAGCGGTCTTCGACCGCGAGCAGCTCGCCGTTGCAGTTGTAGACGCCGACCGAGGTCCAGCCGAGTGTGACGAGCTTGACGGAGCCGGGACCGAACTCGGCGAGCGGCGCGACCGTCAGCTTCGGCATCTACCCGAAGGTGAGATCGTCGGTCAGGCCCTGCCACTCCTCGGGCAGCGGCGTGCCCTTGGCCTTGTTCAGCGCGACCTTCAGCACCCCGAGGCCGAGGATCGCGCACTTGAGGCGGATCGGCGTCAGCGGGATCCCGATCTCCTCGAGCAGCTCTTCCTTCGGCAGCGAGGCGACCTCCGTCGCGCTCCGGCCCTGCACGAGCTCGGTCAGCATCGACGTCGCCGCCTGCGAGATCGCGCAGCCGCGCCCTTCGAAGCCGATCCCCTCGATCGTCTCGCCGTCCGCCGCGAACTTGACGGAGATCGTCACCTCGTCGCCGCAGAGCGGGTTCTGTCCTTCGGCCTGCACGTCGGCGCCTTCGATCAGCCCGTGCCCGCGGGGCGACTTGTAGTGATCGAGAATCACCTCCCGATACATCTGCTCGAGTTCGCTCACGCGCGCAGCTCCGCATTGTCGCGCGCATGAGCGAACTCATATTTCTGGTCGGCTCCGGCGAGCCTACGCCGACGATCAGACATGTCAGACCCCGAACGTCTCTTTGCACTTGTGCAGCCCGGCGATCAGGCGGTCGACGTCCTCGGGCACGGAGTAGAGGTAGAAGCTCGCGCGCGTCGTCGCGGCGACGCCGAGGCGCGTCATCAGCGGCTGCGTGCAGTGGTGGCCGGCGCGCACGGCGACGCCTTCCCAGTTGAGGATCTGCGCGACGTCGTGCGGGTGCACGCCTTCGAGCTCGAAGCTGACGATGCCGGTGCGGCGGTCGGCGGGCGGGCCGAAGACGCGCAGGCCGGGAATCTCGGCGAGCGCGTCCATCGCCTGCACGACGAGCTCGTGCTCATGCGCCTCGATCGCGTCGAGACCGACCGCGGACACGTAGTCGAGTGCCTGGCCGAAGCCGTAGGCCTCGGCGATCGCAGGCGTGCCCGCTTCGAACTTGTAGGGCAGCTCGTTCCAGCTCGTGCGGTCGAGTGCGACCGAGCGGATCATCTCGCCGCCGAGGTTGAACGGCTGCATCTCGTCGAGCAGCTCGCGCTTACCCCAGAGCGCTCCGACGCCACTCGGGCCGCACAGCTTGTGCGACGAGAACGCGAGGAAGTCGCAGCCGAGCGCCTGCACGTCGATGTGCTTGTGCGGCGCGGCCTGCGCCGCGTCGACGACCATGATCGCGCCCAGTGAGTGCGCCCAGTCGGCGAGCTTCTCGACCGGGTTGATCGTGCCGAGCGTGTTCGAGACGAGGTTGTTGGCGACGACCTTGACGTTGCCGCGCGATGCGATCTCGTCGAGCGTGTCGAGCTGCAGCTCGCCGAGGTCGTCGATCGGGATGTGCGCGAACGTCGCGCCGGTCTTCTTCGCGATGAACTGCCAGGGGACGAAGTTGGCGTGGTGCTCGAGCTCGGTGATCACGACGACGTCGCCGGGGCCGAGGTTCTCGAGCCCCCACGAGTACGCGATCAGGTTCAACGCCTCGGTCGCGCTGCGCGTGAAGATCACCTCGCGATGCGACGGCGCGTTGATGTACGCGCGCACCTTCTCGCGCGCGCCCTCGTAGCCCGCGGTCGCGCGCTCGGCGAGCGTGTAGACGCCCCGGTGCACGTTCGCGTAGGAGTGCTCGTAGAACTCGCGCATCGCGTCGAGCACCTGGGCAGGCTTCTGGGTCGAGGACGCCGAGTCGAGGTAGGCAACCGGCTTGCCGTTGACGAGCTCGTCGAAGACGGCGAAATCGGCTCTCAGCTTCTGCGCATCGAGCTTCGGGGTGGATGTGACAGCCACGGCCCTACTGTACCGAGGGGCCTATCGGTGGACGATCTCGCAGTGCGCGAGCCGATCCGTGCGGTCTGCCCAGACGGTGTCGCGACCCGAGCCGCAGTCGACACGGTCGGTGTGGCCGTCGTTCGCGTGCACCCTGGTCGTTGCCCGCACCGGCGAGGATCACGTCGCCGGCGGACGCGGGTGCCTTCGATCACGTCGGCGGCCGCGGTGCCGATGACAGCGCAGGTGCCGGTCAGCATCGCGCTGTCGTAGAGCCGGATCCCGCTGTGTCCCGGACAGCTCGCCCGCGGAGCCGAGTAGGCAAGGATGTTTCCGGTGCGTCGCCGGGCGCGAACGAGGCTCCGACCTCGGCGTCGCGCGCGAGCACGGCTGGTGTGCCGAGTCGGCGTCAGCCAGGCGCCGAGCAGCTTGCCGTCGGCGGTGAATGCGAGCAGGTCGCCCGCCGGCGCCCACGAGACCGGGCTGACGGAGCGGTACGGCCCCGCGCACCTGGCGCGGCTTGCTCGCGCCGTCGGCCGCGACGACGAAGACGCGCCCTCCGACCGTGTAGGCGAGCCTCGGCGCCGTCGAAGGACCACGACGGCGACCGTCGGCTCGCCGAACGTCGGCGCCACCTGACGCTCGGCTCCCGCGAGCGTGATGACGTGGATGCCGTCTGGACCGGGCGAAGGCGATCTCGTCCCCCTCGGGGGACCAACTCGGCTTCGAGATCGACCTGCGTCGCGAGCACCCTCGATGCGACCCGCAGCGCGCCGGCGCGAACATAGGAGATCGACACGCCGTCGGGCGACCAGTCGGGGAAGAGCCCTACCGTAACGAGGTGACGCCCGCTGCCATCGCGCGCGACCGTATAGATGCGGCCACCCGACTGGTAGACGAGGTGCGAAGCAGTCGGGCGACCACGACGGCAGCAGCTGCGAGCTCGCCTGGGCAAGCTGCACGACGCGACCTGCCGCCGGCGACACGACCTCGAGCGTGAAGACGCGCCCCTGGCCGTTGACGCGTGTGAACGCGATCGAACGACTGTCCGGCGAGTAGACCGGCCACCAGTCGTGCGAGGCGAGGATCGGCAGCTTCGCCGCCGAGGCCGGCAGCGCGCAGACGAGGAACGCGACGATCAGGCCAAGCTTCTTCACCGAGCCGAAACGTACGCCGCGCTCGTCAGCCTTCCTTGAGCGATCTGTTCGGATTCAGCAGCGCAGCGGGCCGACCGCGACCGCCAGGTTGCGATCAGGGCAAGCAGGAACTCGGCGCGACGCTATCGTGGCAGCCCGTGAGTAGCGAATACATCTTCACGATGTACAAGGTCGACAAGTTCTTCGGCGCCGAACGGCAGGTGCTGGCGAACATCTCGCTCTCGTTCTTCCCCGGCGCCAAGATCGGCGTCCTCGGCTCGAACGGATCGGGCAAGTCGACGCTCCTGCGGATCATGGCGGGCAAGGAGGAGACGTCGTCGGGCGTCGCCGAGCTGGCGCCGAACGCGACGGTCGGCCTGCTCGAGCAAGAGCCCGAGCTCGATCCCACCAAGACGGTGCGCGAGAACGTCGAGGACGGCGTGCGCGAGGTGCGCGACCTCATGGACCGCTTCAACCAGATCTCCGCGCAGTTCGCCGAGCCGGACGCCGACTTCGACACGCTGCTCGCCGAGCAGGCGAAGGTGCAGGACCAGATCGACCGGCGCGGCGCGTGGGAGCTCGAGTCGCAGCTCGACCACGCGATGGACGCGCTGCGGCTGCCGGAAGGCGACCGCGACGTGACGACGCTGTCGGGCGGCGAGCGCAGGCGCGTCGCACTCTGCCGGCTCCTCCTGAGCGCACCGGATCTGCTGCTCCTCGACGAGCCGACGAACCACCTCGACGCCGAGTCGGTCTTCTGGCTCGAGCGCTTCCTCGCCGACTACAAGGGCACGGTCGTCGCGGTCACGCATGACCGGTACTTCCTCGACAACGTCGCCGGCTGGATCCTCGAGCTCGATCGTGGCCGGGGCATCCCGTACCAGGGCAACTACTCGGGCTGGCTCGAGCAGAAACAGGCGCGGCTCGCGGTCGAGGAGAAGCAGTCCTCGGCCCGCCAGCGGACGCTGCAGCGCGAGCTCGAATGGGTTCGCCTCGCGCCGAAGGCGCGACACGCGAAGTCGAAGGCGCGTCTCGGCGCCTACGAGAAGCTGCTGGCCGAGGAGGAGAACGTCAAGCTCGACCGCGTCGAGATCCACATCCCGCCCGGCCCGCGCCTCGGCGATGTCGTGATCGACGCGAAGGGCGTCTCGAAGGCGTTCGGCGACCGGCTGCTCTTCGAGAACCTCGAGTTCTCGCTGCCGCCCGCCGGCATCGTCGGCGTGATCGGGCCGAACGGCGCCGGCAAGACGACGCTCTTCCGGATGATCGCCGGCGAGGAGAAGCCCGACTCGGGCGAGCTCCGGATCGGCGACACCGTGCAGCTCGCGTACGTCGACCAGTCGCGCGCGTCGCTCGATCCGAAGAGCACCGTCTGGAAGGAGATCTCGGGCGGACAGGACATCGTCATGCTCGGCAAGCGGGAGCTCAACTCGCGCCAGTACACCTCGTGGTTCAACTTCAAGGGCGGCGACCAGCAGAAGCCCGTCGGCAAGCTCTCGGGCGGCGAGCGCAACCGCGTCCACCTGGCGAAGGTGCTGAAGGAAGGCGGCAACCTGCTGCTGCTCGACGAGCCGACCAACGACCTGGACGTCGACACGCTCCGCGCGCTCGAAGACGCGCTGCTCGACTTCGCAGGCTGCGCCGTCGTGATCACGCATGATCGCTGGTTCCTCGACCGCGTCGCGACGCACATCCTCGCCTTCGAGGGCGACTCGCAGGTGACGTGGTTCGAAGGCGACTGGGGCGAGTACGCCGAGTGGGTGCGCGAGACGCGCGGCCCCGAAGCGCTCGAGCCGCACCGGATCAAGTACAAGCCGCTGACGCGGGCGTAAACCGCCGAACCTGGTTCATTGCATGAGCTGACGCGCGCCTGGATCCTCGAACGCGACTGATGCAATGAACCACGTCGTGAGTTTCCTAAGCTAGTGGGCGTGACGGCTCATCAGCTCGATCCGGTCCAGCTGCGTGTCCTCGGCTGCCTGCTCGAGAAGCAGCGGACGACGCCCGACCAGTACCCCTTGTCGCTGAACGCGCTGCGGCTCGCCTGCAACCAGGCGACGAACCGCGATCCCGTGCTCGACCTCGACGAGTCGACCGTGCGGGAGGCCGTGCAGCGGCTCGGCACGATCGGCTGGTCGCGCCTCGCGAGCGGGCCCGGCTCACGCGCGGCGAAGTACCGACAACTCTTCGACGAAGCGCTCGGCCTGCTGCCGTCCGAGACGGCGCTCCTGGCGGTCCTGATGCTGCGCGGCCCGCAGACGGCCGCCGAGCTGCGCGCGCGCAGCGAGCGGCTGCACCACTTCGCATCGGTCCCGGACGTCGAGTCGACGCTCGAGCGCCTCGTCGAGCGCGAGCTCGTGCAGCGCCAGGAGCGCCGCCCCGGCACGCGCGAGGAGCGCTGGATCCACCTCCTGGGCGAGGACAGCGACGCAGCCTCGACGGAGCCGCAGGTCGAGCAGGCCGAGCCGGGCTCATCGCTCGAACAACGGCTGACGCGCGTGGAAGAGCGGCTCGCTGAGCTCGAACGCGCCCTCGCCCCTCGCGACCCCGATGAGGGCCGCCTCTAACGCCGCAGCATCGCCCTCGCGTAGCCGAGGATCACGACGATGACGAAGCCGAGCATGAGCGCCGCAGCGGGGGTATTCGTATGCATTGCAGTCCCTCCGCTTTGTTTGAGGGACGAATCGTCACTCGGAGAACGCCATCGATAAATCACCCGCTTGGGTGATATAGAGAAACGTGCGGGGTAACGCGCACGAGGGAGGTCTCCGTATGAAGAAGCTCGAGGAAGTGGTCGACGCCTACAACGAGGCGTGGAACCGACAGGACCTCGACGCGATCTGCGACGCGCATGCACCGGGGATGGTCTTCGAGAACCACACCGCCGGCGAACGCGCGGAAGGCGAGGCTGTCCGCGGGCACATCGCTTCGATCTTCGCCAACTGGCCCGACCTGCAATTCGCGGAGCGCTCGCGCTACACGGGAGACGGCTTCGTCGTGCAGGAGTGGACGGCGACTGCGACGCACCCCGACGGTCCGGTCATCTCGTGGGACGGCGTCGACATCTTCCCGTTCGCGGGCGACAAGATCCTGCGCAAGGACGTCTATTCGAACGCGTCCCGCCGCGTTCCCGAGCAGCTCGCCGAACAGAGGAGCGCCTGATGAACGAGTTCGTGATCGTGCACCGCGACGACATGGAGACGAACGGCAACTGGACGCTCTGCCGGCGCGCGCTCGACCTCGGCTCGCTCGGAATGGGGCTCGTCGAGATCCCGGCCGGCGGCTCGATCCCTGCGCACGACGAGACCGAGCGCGACCAGGAAGAGGTGTTCATCGTCCTCTCCGGCTCTCCCGTGCTCGTGATCGACGACAAGGAGCATCCCGCGCCCGAGGGAACGTTCGCCCGCATCGATCCGGCACTCCGCCGGCACGTCATGAACCCCGGCCCCGACCCGGCTCAGGTGCTGATCGTCTCGGCACCGCGGACGAGCGGCTACGAGCCGATGGGCTGGAACTGAGCCGGGCGGACGCCTCGTCCTGACGGACGACGGACCGTCGTCCGCCGGGCTGAAATCAAATCGGCAGGACGGCCGACGACACGCGATCGCGCACGGCCCATAGTCGGGACGACCCCGACTGGAAGGAAGCAATGGACAACGTGACGCAGATCGCGGGCCTTGCCGGCCCGGACGTGCGCGAGCTGCGCTCGCGCATCGCTGGTGAGGTCTACGTGCCGGGCGACGACGCCTGGGACGAGGCACGGCAGGCCTGGAACCTCGCCGTCGACCAGCGCCCGACGGCGGTCGTCGTCGTCGAAGGCGCGAACGACGTGGCCGAGACGATCGACTTCGCCCGCGAGAACGACCTGCGGGTCGCTCCGCAGGGCACCGGACATGCCGCCTCGGCATTCGCCGACATGCACGACACGATCTTGCTCAAGACGCATCGCCTGCGCGGCGTCACGATCGACCCCGAGCGGCGGATCGCGCGCGCCGAAGCCGGCGCAATCTGGATCGACGTCGTCGAGGCGGCCGCCGAGCACGGCCTCGCCGCGCTCTCCGGGTCGTCACCGGACGTCGGTGTCGTCGGCTACACGCTCGGCGGCGGGCTCTCGTGGCTCGCACGCAAGCACGGCATCGGCGCCAACAACGTGACGGCGATCGAGCTCGTGACGGCGGACGGCGACTTCAAGCGCGTCGACCGCGACCACGACCCCGACCTCTTCTGGGCGCTTCGCGGCGGCGGCGGCAGCTTCGCCGTCGTGACGGCGATCGAGTTCAACCTCTTCCCCTACGAGCAGGTCTATGCCGGCATCCTCTGGTTCCCGGTCGAGCGCGCGTCCGAGGTCCTGACCGCGTGGCGTGCCTGGACGGAGATCGTCCCGGAGGAGATGACGTCGGTCGGCCGGATCTTGCAGTTCCCGCCGCTCGAGTTCATTCCGGAGCCGGTTCGCGGCAAGTCGTTCGTGGTGGTCGAGGCGATCTACGCGGGCGAGGCCGTCGACGGCGAGCACTGGGTGGCGCCGCTGCGCGAGCTCGGCCCCGTCATGGACACGGTGCAGACGATGTCGATGCCGGAGCTCTCACGCCTGCACATGGATCCGGAAGGCCCGGCCCCCGGCGTCGGCGACGGCACGATGCTGACGGCGTTCGACGCCGAGGCGATCGAGGCGTTCGTGGCGAACACGGTCGGCTCGCCGCTCCTCTCGGCTGAGGTGCGTCATCTCGGCGGCGCCGTCGCGCGTCCGAAGGCCGAGCACGGTGCGCTCTCGCACTTCGAGCACGAGTACCTGA
Organism: uncultured Actinomycetes bacterium; assembly: GCA_963779505.1. GTDB lineage: Bacteria > Actinomycetota > Thermoleophilia > Gaiellales > Gaiellaceae > PALSA-600. The sequence continues at coordinate 8,942 of CAVZYK010000017.1, forward strand.
CGTTCGCGGTCGGCATCGCACCCGTGCCGCCGGCAGCCGCGGCAGTGCACGGCGCGCTGGAGCGGCTCTTCGCGTCGCTCGAGCCGTGGCAGGCGGAGCACACGTACTCGAACTTCGCCGAGCGCAGCCGCAAGCCCGGCTCGTTCCACGGCGAGGCCGCCTATCACCGCCTGAAGCGGATCAAGGCGCAGGTCGACCCGCAGAACGTGATCCGGGCGAACCACGAGCTGTAGCCGCCTCGCCGAACGGCAATCAGCGCCGAACGGTGCCAGGCACCTCAGGGTGCCTGGCACCGGGCGTCGCTAGACGTCCGCCGGCGCGACGGCGCTCTGGTGCCTGCAGTGGTGCTCGCCCTGTCCGCGCTGCGAACGCTGGAGCTTGAGCTGCACCTTCTGCTGCGGCACGAGAGACGGGCTCTGCGCCGGCTGCTTGCTCGGCGAGCTGCCGTGCGCGGCGGCCAGTGCAGCCCCGCCACCAACGGCGAGCACCACGACCGATCCGACGACGGCTGCTCTGCGACCCAGCATGTGGTCTCCTTTCCCCGGGTCGCCCCGAAGAATACAACCCTCTAAGCCTGCGGGATGCGGGCCTCGAGCGCGGCGCCGAGCGCTTCGCGCACGGGCTCCAGCTCGATGCGGTCGAGCACGTCCTGGAAGAAACCGCGCACGATCAGACGCTCAGCCTGCGCCCGGGAGAGTCCTCGGGCCATCAGGTAGAAGAGCTGCTCGCGGTCGACCTTGCCGAGCGTCGCGCCGTGGGTGCAGCGCACGTCGTTCGCCATGATCTCGAGACCCGGGATCGAATCGGCGTGTGCCGTGTCGGAGAGCAGCAGGTTGCGGTTCTCCTGGTAGGCGTTCGTCTTCTGCGCGCCCTCCTCGACCCGGATCATCCCGCGCCACACGGCCGATGCGTTCTCACGGAGTGCGCCCTTGAACGCAAAGTCGCTCTCGGTGTTCGGCGCCATGTGCTCCTGGAACGTGTCGTAGTCGAGGTGCTGCGTGCCGTCGGCGAAGTACGCGCCCGTGACGCGCGACGTCGCACCCTGCCCGGCGAGGTCGTTCTCGATCCAGACCTTGCCGCGCTTGGAGCCGAAGCCGCCGATCACCCAGTCGAGCTCGCTGTCGCGCTCGAGCCACGCCTTGTGCCGGCCGAAGTGCCAGGTCTCCTGCGAGAGGTTCTGCAGCGAGACGTACTCGACCTTCGCGGTCGGCCCGACGAAGACCTCGACCACCGCGTTGGTGTACGCGACGGTGTCGGGAGCGGCCGAGGAGAGATCCTCGATCACCGTGAAGCGCGAGCCCTCTTCGGCGACGATCACCATGCGCCAGTAGAGCGAGCCGCCGTTCGACGTCACCTTGACGTAGAGCGGCTTGTCGACCTCGACGCCCTTCGGCACGCGGACGAGCAGGCCGTGCTGCCAGCGCGCGAGATTCTCGAGCGCGAACTTGTCGTCGTCGGGGATCAGCTTCGACGGGTAGTCCGCCGGCAGCGGCTCGAAGGTGATCCCCTCGGGCGCGCCGACGATCTCGATCCCGCTCTCGGTGACGACGGCGCGGCCGGCGGCCTCGAGGTCGAGCATCGCCTCAGCCGGACCGTCCCGGGGACAGTCCCTGGGACCTGTCCGTTCGGGCTGAAGCCGCGCAGCGACGTGAAGCGCCAGTGCTCGTCCTTCGTCGTCGGCAGGGGCAGCTCGTCGAACCGCTTCGCGGCCTGTTCGCGCGTCAGTGTGGTGCTCATGAGTCCTTCGGCGCGTAGCGGCGGTGCAGGACCATCTCGTTGCCGTCCGGGTCGCGGAAGAACGCCATGTGGCAGACACCCGTGTCCAGCGTCTCGCCGTGGAACTCCACTCCCTTGGCCTCCAGCTCCTTGCGCGTCTCTGCAACGTCGGGCACACGCAGCGCGAAGCCGGCGGTGTGCGGGCCCTGGAAGCTCGAGCCGATCGACTCCATGCTCAGGAGGTAGACGCTGACGTTCTCGCCGAGCTGATACTCGGGAAAGCCGCGCTCGTCGACTGCCGGCAGCCCGAGCGTCTCGCCGTAGAAGCGCTTCGAGCGCTCCATGTCGGTGACCGGGACGGCGATGAAGTCCGTCCGCTCGACGATCAAGCTGCGTCGCCTCTAGCCAACCGACCCCTCCATCTGGAGCTGGATCAGGCGGTTCATCTCGACGGCGTACTCGAGCGGCAGCTCCTTGGTGATCGGCTCGACGAAGCCGCTGACCACCATCGCCGACGCCTCGGACTCGGAGAGGCCGCGCGACATCAGGTAGAAGAGCTGCTCCTCGCCGATCTTCGAGACCGTCGCCTCGTGGCCGATGTCGACGTCGTTCTCGTCGATGCGGATGTACGGATAGGTGTCGGAGCGCGACTCCTCGTCGAGGATCAGCGCGTCGCAGACGACCTTCGACTTCGCGCCGCGCGCGCCCTTCGCGACCTCGAGCAGCCCGCGGTAGCCCGCGCGGCCGCCGTTCTTCGAGATCGACTTCGACGTGATGACGCTCGTCGTGTTCGGCGCGGCGTGGACACACTTGCCGCCCGCGTCCTGATGCTGGCCCTTGCCGGCGAACGCGATCGACAGCACCTCGCCGTGCGCCCCGTCGCCCATCAGCCAGATCGCCGGGTACTTCATGGTCAGCTTCGACCCGAGGTTGCCGTCGACCCATTCCATCGTGGCGTCCTTCTCGGCGATGGCGCGCTTCGTGACGAGGTTGTAGACGTTGTTCGACCAGTTCTGGATCGTCGTGTAGCGGCAGCGGCCGCCTTCCTTGACGACGATCTCGACGACCGCGGAGTGCAGCGAGTCGGACGAGTAGATCGGCGCCGTGCAGCCTTCGACGTAGTGCACGTACGCGCCCTCGTCGACGATGATCAGCGTGCGCTCGAACTGGCCCATGTTCTCGGCGTTGATCCGGAAGTAGGCCTGGAGCGGCAGCTCGATGCGGACACCCTTCGGCACGTAGATGAAGGAGCCGCCCGACCACACTGCGCTGTTGAGTGCGGCGAACTTGTTGTCGTTCTGCGGGATGATCGTCCCGAAGTACTGCTTGAAGATGTCTTCGTGCTCGCGGAGCGCGGTGTCGGTGTCGAGGAAGATGACGCCCTGCGACTCGAGGCTCTCCTGCAGCTTGTGGTAGACGACCTCGCTCTCGTACTGCGCGCCGACACCGGCGAGGTACTTCTTCTCAGCCTCCGGGATGCCGAGCTTGTCCCAGGTGTCCTTGATGTCGGCCGGCAGGTCCTCCCACGAATTCGCCTGATTCTCGGTCGGCTTGATGTAGTAGAAGATGTTCTCGAAGTCGATCTCGTGCAGCGACGGCATGCCGCCCCACGTGGGCATCGGCCGTGCGTTGAAGTAGTCGAGCGACTTGTGGCGGAAGGCGCGCATCCACTCCGGCTCGCTCTTGTGCGCGGAGATCGCGTCGACGAGCTCGTGCGAGAGGCCGCGGCCGCTCTTGAAGAAGTAGTCCTTGGCCTCGTCCGGGTTCGAGAACCCGTACTTGACGCCGTAGTCCGAGCCGATTCCCTGGACGATCTCGCTCTCGGTCTGGGCCATTAGACGGTTACCTCTTCCTTGACTTCCCACTGCTCGTAGCCGGAGACCTCGAGCTTCTCGGCAAGCTCCGAGCCGCCCTCCTCGACGATCTTGCCGCCGACGAAGACGTGGACGAAGTCCGGCTTGATGTAGTTCAGGATTCGCTGGTAGTGCGTGATCACGAGCGCGCCCATGTCGGGGCCGACGAGCTGCTGAACGCCGTTCGCGACGACCTTGAGCGCGTCGATGTCGAGCCCGGAGTCGGTCTCGTCGAGCACCGCGATCTTCGGCTGCAGCATCGCCATCTGGAGGATCTCGACGCGCTTCTTCTCGCCGCCGGAGAACCCGTCGTTCAGGTAGCGCGACGCGAGCTCGCGGCTGACCTTGAGGTCGTCCATCTTGGCGAGGAACGTCTTGCGGAACTCGGGCACCGGCATCGGGTCGTCGACACCGCCGTTCTTCGCCTTGCGCACGGCGTTCAGCGCCTGCCGCAGGAAGTTCGTGACGGTGACGCCCGGGATCGCGTGCGGGTACTGGAAGGCGAGGAAGAGCCCGGCCTGGGCGCGCTCGTCGGCGCCGGCCTCGGTGATGTCCTTGCCGTCGAGCAGGATCTGGCCGCTCGTGATCTCGTAGGCCGGGTGGCCGGCGATCGCGTAGGCGAGCGTCGACTTGCCCGAGCCGTTCGGCCCCATGATCGCGTGCACCTCGCCCGAGGAGACCGTCAGGTCGACGCCCTTGACGATCGGCGTCCCGTCCTCGAGCGCGACGTGGAGATCCTTGAGCTCTAGCGTTGCCATGGAAAGATTGTGACTCCTCCGGCCTAGCGAATCAGCGGTTTTTCGCGTGAATTCGTGATACCCATCGTAGCCAAGCCTACCCCCGCGACCGCAGCACCCACGAGGAGCCGCCGCAGCCTCAAGGACGTCCAGAACGTGCTGTCCCGGGCCTGCGCCGAGAAGCGGCCTCGGGCACCGCGGTCGCCGGGCAGCGGCTCGACGAGATTGTCCGGCGAGCCGACCGGCTTGTCCTCGTCCGTGTGCTGCCCGCGCCAGCCGTTCCGCCGCAGCACGAGGTCGCCGGCACGAGGCGAGAGCTTCTGCCCCCAGAGGAGCTTCTGTGCGCCCCAGCCGACCGGCAGCTCGCGCACCGGGCGCTCGAAGCAGTGCAGCACGGCCTCGGCAAACGGCTCAGGCTCGTAGATCGGCGGCACCGGCTGCGGCTGCTTGCCGAGGTACTGCCGCGCCGTCTCGAACTGAGGTGTGTTGATCGCCCCGGGCAGGACGAGCGAGATGTCGACCGGAATCCCGTGCTTCGCGTGCTCGACGCGTGCCGACTCGAAGAACGCGCGCCCGGCTGCCTTGGACGAGCAGTACGCCGCCTGCAGCGGAATGCCGCGATACGCGAGCGCGGAGCTGACGTGCACGAAGGTGCCGCGCGACTCCGTCAGATGCGGCAGTGCCGCCCAGTAGGTGTTCACGGCACCGAAGAAATTGACGTCGAGTACCCGTCGCAGCTCTTCGGGCTGGAGCTCGCGCGCCTCCTGGTAGACGGTCACCATCGCGTTCGCGCAGCAGGTGTCGATCCGCCCGAAGCGGTCGATCGCCTCCTCGACCGCGCGGTGGCAGTCGTCGAGCGACGCCACGTCCGCCTGCACCCCGATCGCCTCGGCGCCCATCCGATCGAGCTCGTCGACGGTCGCATCGAGGGCGTCGCCGCCGCGAGCGACGGCCACGACGCGCGCGCCCCGGAAGGCCGCCAACCGGGCGATTGCACGGCCCAGACCGGCCGAGGCGCCGGTGACGAGGACGACCTGCTCGTGGATCGGGCTCTTAGCCATCTCTACGTCATTCCGGGCCTCGCCCTCGGCCAAACGCTGTACCCTTCCGGCATGCCTGGCTGGATCGGTCTTCCGGAACTGCTCATCCTGCTGGTGGTCGTCCTGATCTTCTTCGGGCCGAAGCGGCTTCCCGAGATGGGCCGCTCGCTCGGCCGCGGCATGCGCGAGTTCAAGGAGTCGGTCACGGGCAACGACCGCGACGACGAGCCGGCGGCGCTGCCGACGTCGAGCGTCACGCAGGACGCGCCCGTGACGCCGGCACCGCAGCGCGAGCACGACCACACGACCTAGAGAGCTATGAAGCGGCTACCCCGTCGCCTCGAGCACGGCGAAGAGGCGACGCTCGTCGAGCACCTCGACGAGCTGCGCAATCGCATCTTCGTGGCGGGCGGCGCGCTCGTGCTCGCGCTCATCTTCACGTACGCGTTCCACCACCGGCTCATCCACTGGCTGAACAAGCCGCTGCCGGCGGACAAGCGCCACCCGATCACGTTCGGTGTCGCCGAGCCGTTCCTGACGTCGCTGACGGTCTCGCTCTACGCCGCGATCGTGATCACGCTGCCGATCCTCCTCTGGCAGCTCTGGGCGTTCCTCGCGCCGGCGTTCGACGAGCGGACGCAGCGCGGCGTGCGCTGGCTCGTCGCGTTCGCCACCGTGCTGACGATCTGCGGGATTCTCTTCGGCTACTACGTCGTCCTGCCGGCGTCGCTCAAATTCCTGACGAGCTACGACGAGAACCTCTACAACATCCAGATCCGGGCGAAGGACTACTACTCCTTCGTCTCGCTCGTCATGCTCGCGGTCGCCGTCGTCTTCCAGGTGCCGCTCTTCATCCTCGGACTCGTCCGCATCGGCGTCCTGACCTCGCGCAAGCTGCGCAAGAACTGGCGGATCGGCATCGTCGCGATGACTGCGCTCGCCGTCGCGCTCCCCGGCGTCGACCCGGTGACGACGCTGATCGAGATGGTGCCGCTGCTCGCGCTCTACCTGATCTCGCTGGCCGTCTCGGGATTCTTCGAGCGGCGCTGGCGGCCCGAGACCGTCACCACCGCGGTCGAATGACCGAGGTCTCCGCCGACTGGGTGCTGCCCGTCGACGGGCCGCCGATCGCCGGCGCGCCGCGTGCGCTTCGAGGGCGGAGAGATCATCGAGGTCGCGCCTGGACGGGCGGCGACGCACTTCGACGACGCGGTGATCGTCCCGGGCTTCGTCAACGCGCACTCGCACCTCGAGTACTCGCTGTACGCGGGCTTCGGCGACGGCCAGGCGTTCGGACCGTGGATCGCGACCCATGCCGCGCGCAAGAACCTCCTCGACTACGAGGACATGCTCGCCCTCGCCCGGCTCGGCGTCGCCGACTCGCTGCAGTCGGGCATCACCACCTCCGCCGACTACAGCTTCTCCGGCGCATCTGCGACCGCGGCTACCGAGCTCGGGCTGCGGGCGATCGTCTACCTCGAGGTCTTCGCGCAGGACCCGGCGCTCGCGGCGCAGCAGTTCCAGGAGAAGCGCGACCGGATCGCCGAGTCGGCGCTCGTGCGAATCGGGGTCTCGCCGCACGCTCCGTACACGTGCTCACTCGCCGTCTACGAGTGGTGCCTGTCGCTCGGCATCCCGGTCGGCACCCATCTCGCCGAGTCGGCGAGCGAGAACGACTGGCTCCAGCGGGGCGAGGGCCCCTGGGAAGGGATCGCGGCGCTGCTCGTGCCGCCGACCGGCGAACGCGCCGTGGCGACGCTCGAGCCGGTGCTCGGGCCGGACCTCCTCTGCGCCCACTGCGTCGAGGTCGACGAGCAGGAGATCGCCCTCCTGGCCGCGCGCGACGTGCCGGTCGCCCACTGCCCCCGGTCGAACGCCCTGCTCGGCTGCGGCGTCGCGCCCCTGGCAGAGCTGCGCGCCGCAGGCATCACGGTGGGGCTCGGCACGGACTCACCCGCCTCGACGCCTTCCTTCGACGTTTTCGAGGAGATGCGGGCGGCGATCTACGCCGCCCGGGCCCGTGAGCGGCGCCCCGAGGCGCTCCTCGCGGCCGAGGCGCTGGCCCTCGCGACGGCGGAGGCGGCCCGCGCTCTGCGAATGGACGGAGAGGTGGGTACCCTGACGCCCGGAAAGCGTGCCGACCTGACGGTCGTGTCGCTCGCGGGAAGCCCCTACCATCCGGTCGAGGATCCCGCGGCGGCCGTCGTCTTCGGAGGCTCGCCGGAACGAGTGCTCGCGACGATCGTCGACGGGCAGACCCGGTATCGAAGCGAAGACGAGGATACGTGGCGAGAGGTACGCAGCACCGCAAGCGCCGTCCGGCGCAAAATGCTCGGGCCGCATCAGTAACCGCGGCACCGAAGAAGCAGAAGACGCCCGAGTGGCAGGAGGAGCTGTTCTTCTCGCGGCTCCGCAACCACGCCAAGTGGGCGTACGTCTTCCTCGCGGTCGCGTTCGTGCTCGGTTTCGTCCTGCTGGGAGTCGGCTCGGGCTCGAACGGGCTCAGTGACATCTTCCAGAGCGCGTTCGGCTCGGGCTCATCGAGCGGCGGCGCCTCGATCGGCAGCCTCCAGAAGAAGGTCGACAAGGAACCGCAGAACGCCACGGCCTGGCGCGACCTCGCGACGGCCTATGAGCAGAAGCAGCGCACCGAGGAGGCCGTCAGCGCGCTGCAGCGCTACACCGCGCTGAAGCCGAAGGACGACACGGGCTTCTCGGAGCTCGCGGCGCAGTACGGGATCCTCTCGCGCAACTACGCGACCGATTACCAGAATGCGCAGCTCGAAGGCGCGACGGCATCGCCCTATGCGGCGTTCGCCCCGCCCGCGACGACGGTCATCGGCAAGATCTTCGGCGACCCGAAGGGCTTGCAGGACCCGATCGCGGCTGTGATCCAGCAGCAGGCGTCGACGAAGCAGCAGACCGCCTTCTCGAACTATCAGAGCGCGCAGAAGAACGCCGAGGCCGCGTACAAGAAGCTGGCGGGGCTCACACCCGACGACGTCAGCGTCCAGTACCAGCTCGGGCAGTCCGCGCAGTCCGCCGGCGACTACAAGACTGCGATCGCGGCGTACCAGCGCTTCCTGAAGCTCTCCCCGTCCGACGTCGACGCTCCGCGGGTCAAGCAGCTGCTCGCGCAGGCGAAGGCGCAGGCAGGTCTCGGCGCTTCCGGCGCCGCGTCTGGTTAGACTCAGGCCCGCCCGAATCGACCAGGGGGAGACATGAACTTCGACATCAAGACCGAGCAGCTCTCCGACGACAGCTACGTCATCTCACTGGCGGGCGAGGTCGATCTGTACACCGCGCCGGAGTTCAAGCAGCAGCTGCTCGAGGTGATCGCCCAGGGCGGGAAGCAGGTGATCGTCGACTTCTCGAACACGACGTTCATCGACTCGACGACGCTCGGCGTCCTCGTCGGCGGGGTCAAGCGCCTGCGGACGAACGACGGCCAGCTCTCGCTGGTCTGCAGCGATCGCAACATCACCAAGATCTTCGAGATCACCGGGCTCGACCGCGTCTTCGCGATCTACGGGACACGGGACGAAGCGGTGTCGAAGCTCGACGGGGTCTCTCAACCGTCCTCGTAGACACTGCGGAACGCGCTCTTCATCCTCGCGGCCCTGGTCGTCGCCTTCTCCGCCGCAGGGTGCGGCGCAGTCAAGCGTGTCACCGAGGGCGATGCGAGCCGCGGCAAGCAACTCTTCCTCGACCCGAAGGTCCAGTGCGCAACCTGCCACACGCTCGCCGACGCCGGGTCGAAGGGAACGCTCGGCCCGAACCTCGACGACGCCTTCGCGTCCTCCAAGGCGCAGGGCTTCGACGAGTCGACGATCACCGATGTCGTCCGCGGCCAGATCGCCTACCCCGAGGAGCCGATGCCGGCGAATCTGGCCGAGGGCCAGGACGCCGACGACATCGCGGTCTACATCGCGAAGTGCTCGGGGAACGCCCACTGCGGGGTGACGGCCGCGCGCGCGAGCGCTGCCCCGAGCGGCGGCACGACCACGACGGCCCAGGGCGGCGGCGGGGCGGCGAAGCCGAACGGCAAGGCGATCTTCGCCTCTGCGGGCTGCGGCAGCTGCCACACGCTGAAGGCCGCCGCGTCGACGGGCAACGTCGGCCCGAATCTCGACTCGCTGAAGCCGTCCGAGCCGACGGTGGAGAAGCAGGTCACGAACGGCGGCGGCGGCATGCCGCCGTTCAAGGGTCAGCTGACGGCTGCGCAGATCAAGGCCGTCGCCGCGTACGTCGCCGCCAGCGCCGGCAAGTAGCTCAGAACAACCTCTTCCCGAGCACGACGTACGGCGGATAGCCGGTGCCGAAGTCGACGCTCGCCAGCTCCTGCCAGCCGTTCTTCGCGTAGAAGCCGCGCGCCTTGCGCGACCCGAGCTGCGTCGAGAGCAGCGCGCGGTCGTGCGGCTGCCGCGTCAGGAGTTGCGCGAGCAGCGAGCTGCCGATGCCCTGGCGCTGCCAGGTCGGCCGGACGTGCAGCTCCACGACTTCGTAGTGCGGGAGGTCGAGCCACTCCTCGCGCTGACCGGCGCTGAGCGAGCGCGCGACGCTCTCCGTCCACCATTGCCCGTAGGCGCCGGTGTAGCCGTAGGCGAACCCGACGACCTCGTCCCCCGCACGCGCGGCGAGGAAGACGAAATCGTCGCGCTCGCGATGCTCGGGCAGACGCTTCGCGGCCCATTCGTCCGAGAGCGCGCCGGCGCCGAGCGCCGAGCGGTGCACGTCCCGCAACTCCGCGCGCAGGGGCAGCGGATCGAGCTGCTCGATCGCGATCGTCAGCGCGGCTGGCTGTCGTCGCCGTCTGCGTCGAGATCGACGACGACGTGGATCAGCGGCATGTCGAAGCGGCTCCGCGCCTTTTCGACGACACCACGCTCGAGCCAGTGAGACCGGCCGGGCGGGTGCGTGGAGATGATCAGCTCGTCCGGCTGGAACGTGCGCACGGCATCCTCGATCGCCTGGATCGGGTCGCCGTCGCCGACTTCGCCCTCGACGTCGAGCCCCGTCGCACGCATCGACGCGACGCTGCTCTCGAGGCGCTGTTGCGCGTCGGTCCGGGCCTGCTCCTCGTCGTTCGCCCAGTGGCGCAGCGGTGAGTTGAGCGCCGGGCAGACCACGAGCACGCGTGCGTGACGGTTGCCGGCGCGCTTGCTGATCTCCGACAGCAGCTCGGGCCCGCCGACCGTCTCGTTCGCCGCAACGAGGATCCGGTGCTCGTCGGGCGGGCTCGGCGCCGGGGTCTGCCGCGACGTCTCCTTCGGGTCGCCGTGCGAGAAGAGCCACCAGGCGACGACCGCCGGTCAGCACCACGAAGACCGCCACGCCGAGCCAGCGGTTGACGAGCGACGCGATCACGATCAGCGCGAAGTAACCGATCGTCAGCCAGACGAACCGGAACGCTTCAGCCTCGCTCCGGAAGGGATTTCGCATCAGGGGCTAGAGAAGATAGACGGTCACGTACACGACGATCCACATTACGTCGACGAAGTGCCAGTAGATCCCGCCCAGCTCGATCCCGTGGTGGTGCTCGGGCGAGAAATGCCCGCGGAACGCCCGGATCGTCATCACGAGCAGGATCATCAGGCCGACGAAGACATGCACACCGTGGAGGCCGGTCAGGCCGAAGAACGTCGCGGCGAACGAGGTGTCGCTCGTGTTGAAGCCGAGGCGGCTGTACTCGATGAACTGCGTGAGCAGGAATGACGTGCCGAGACAGAGCGTCAGGACGAGCCCCGCCTTGAGACCTGCACGGTTGCCGCGCTTCACCGAGGTGTCGGCCCAGTGCATCGACGCACTCGACGAGACGAGGATCAGCGTGTTCAGACCCGCGACGAAGACCGGCCGCTGGAAGGGCGCCGGGCGGCCAGACGCCGTTGACGCCGTTGTTGACGACGCGGTCGAAGAAATAGACCGTGAAGAACGAGCCGAAGAGCATGATCTCCGACGCGATGAAGAGGAGCATGCCGAGCAGGGCCGGCGAGACCCGCGAGCTGTAATGGATCGGCGGCGGCCCGTGGTGCTCGTGCGCTTCGGCGGCGGCGCTCATGAAGTGACCGCCTGGCGGACGGGCGAGATCACGTGGTCGACAGGCAGGCCGGTGTCCTTGCGCAGACGCTCGACGAGGTCGCGCCGCAACCAGCCGCTCTTCTCGCCCGGGAACGTGGAGACGATGATCTCGTCGACGCGCTCGTCGTGGACGACGTTCAGCGCCGCCGTGTGTGGGTCGGGGTGGACGATCTGCCCGTGTGCGTTGATCCCTTCGCTGCGCAGCTCGGTGAGGGCGAGGCGCAGTCTGCGGTCCGCGTCGTCGTGCTCTTCCGTGTCGGCTTGCGGCGCCACGATCAGGAACGCGGCCTTCCCCTGCGCGGCCCGCTTCCGGATGCGATCGAGCAGCTCGTCCGAGAGCACGGTCTGGTTCGCGACGACGAGGACGTTGGTGTTCTCGTCGGGATCGCGCTCGACGGTCACGTGCTTGACCGGGATCCCCTGCGCCGTGCGCTCGATCTCCTGAACGACGTCGCGGCGCATCCAACCCGACCGCTCGACGCTATGGGTCGAGACGACGATCTCGTCGACCCGCGGCTCGAGCTGCGCCAGTGCGTCCTTGACCGCTTGCACCGGGCCGGTCTCGACGACGAAGCCCTGCGTCGGGACGCCCGACTCGCGCAGCACCGTCAGCGTGCGGTCGAGGCGGCGGCCGGCGGAGGCGCGGCGCGTGTCCTCGTAGACGACGTAGCCCTGGTTCGGCTCGTTCACCGGGGCGATCACGGTCACGAGGTCGTCGCTGCCCGCCGTGCTGCGCACGGCGTCGAGCAGTGTCGACGACGCGGCGGTCTCGTTCGCAATCACGAGGATGTGGCTCATCAGTCGGCGCCGATCGGGGTCGACTCGACCTGCTCGGGCTGGGGCGCGCCGAAGATCGCGTGGCGCGCGCCGGGCGTCCCGTACTCGTACGGGTTGCCGACGACCTGCGGGATCTCGTCGAAGTTGAACGTCGGCGGCGGCGAGGAGACCTGCCACTCGAGCGTCAGCGCGCGCCACGGGTTCCCGGGCGCGATCGGCCCGTGCGCCCACGAGCGCGCCATGTTGTAGAGGAAGACGAGCGTCGAGGCGCCGAGGCCGAACGAGGCGATCGAGATGAAGAGGTTGATGTCGGCGAACCGATCGGCGTAGTCGGCGACGCGGCGAGGCATCCCCTGCAGCCCGATGTAGTGCATCGGGAAGAACGTCAGGTTGAAGCCGATGAACGTCAGCCAGAAGTGGAGCTTGCCGAGCCGCTCGTCGTACATCCGGCCGGTCATCTTCGGGAACCAGTAGTAGATGCCCGCGAAGATCGTGAAGACGGAGCCGCCGAAGAGCACGTAGTGGATGTGCGCGACGATGAAGTACGTGTCGCTCGCGTGGATGTCGATCGGCACCGACGCGAGATAGATGCCGGAGAGCCCGCCGAGCACGAACATCGAGATGAAGCCGGTCGCGAACAACATCGGCGTCGTGAAATGCAGTCGCCCGTTCCACATCGTCGCGAGCCACGAGAACACCTTCACTCCCGTCGGCACCGCGATCACCATCGAGGTGACCATCATCGGCACGCGCAGCCAGCCCGCCATGCCGGCGACGAACATGTGGTGCGCCCAGACCGAGAATCCGAGCACGAGGATCGCCATCAGCGACAGCGCCATCAGCCGGTAGCCGAAGATCGGCTTGCGGCTCATCACCGCGATGATCTCGCTGATGATCCCGAAGCCGGGCAGGATCATGATGTAGACGGCCGGATGCGAGTAGAACCAGAAGATGTGCTGGTACCCGAGCACGTAGCCGCCGCCGCTGACCTCGAAGAAGTTCATGTGCATGACGCGGTCGAACATGACGAAGAACTGCGAGCCGGCGATGAACGGCGTCGCGATCACGACGAGCAGTGACGTCGTGAAGTTCGCCCAGACGAGCAGCGGCATCCGCCAGAACGTCATGCCCGGCGCGCGCATCGTGATGATCGTGACGAGGAAGTTGAGGGCGGTCATGATCGAGCTCGCACCGGCCCACTGGACGCCCATGTTGAAGAAGATCTGACCGAGCGGCTGGTGCACGCTGAGCGGCGCGTATGCGGTCCAGCCCGCCGACGGGCCGCCGCCCGGAGTGGCCATGCCGGCGACGAGCATCACGCCTGCGATCGGCAGCAGCCAGAACGAGAGCGCGTTCAGGCGCGGGAACGCCATGTCGGCGGCGCCGAGCATCAGCGGGATCACGTAGTTCCCGAGCCCGGCGAACGCCGGGATCACGAACAGGAAGATCATCAGCGCCGCGTGCTCCGAGATCAGCACGTTGAACGTCTGAGGGTTGAAGTACTGGTCGCCCGGCTGCGCCAGCTCCGCGCGGAAGAGCATCGCGAGCAGGCCGCCGATGCAGAAGAAGATGATCGTCGTGACCACGTACTGGATGCCGATCACCTTGTGGTCGGTGTTGACGCGGAAGTAGTCACGCCACGAGTTCGCGCCGTGGCCCGAGTGATCCTCGGGAAGCGTGGGCCGCCCGATCGCGTAGTGAGCCCAGTAGTCGAAGCCGCCGATGCCGACGAGGAACCCGAGCGGCGCCGTCACGAGCTGGACGGTCAGGATCACCTGCCCCTTCCAGATCGGCTGCCAGTCGGCGAGCCAGCGGATGAGACCCGGGATGGCGAAGCCGATGCCGATGAAGATCGGCATCACCCAGAGGACGCGCAGCCAGCCCGGCCCGGTCCAGCGGTGAATGCCGGTGCGCGGAGGCGGCGCTACGTGGTGCTCGTGGGCGTGCGCGACGTCGGTCATGAGCCTGCCGCCAGATACTGCACGAGGTCGGCGAGTTGCTTCGCGGAGAGCTGTCCGCCGTAGATGTGGGGCATCGCGTCCGGGTAGCCCGGCTCGATGTAGGCCTCCGGCTTCACGATCGACTCGCGGATGAAGTCCGCCTCACTGCCGTGGCCCGCCTTCGCGGCGAGCTCCTTCAGCTTGTCGAGGTCGGGGCCGACGTTGCCGTTCGCGCCCGCCGGCTTGAAGGTGTGACAGCCGCCGCAGCCCGCCTGCTGGAAGACCGCAAGACCAGGCGCGGCACCCGCTGCCTGGCCGCCGCCCTTGAGCCAGCGGTCGAACGCCGTGGCGCCCATGATCTCGACGTGGCTCCGCATGACGGCGTGGCCGAGGCCGCAGAGCTCGGTGCAGATGACCGGGAAGTTGCCGGTGCGCGTGGGCGTCACGATCAGGTTGTTGGTCTCACCCGGGACGGCGTCCTGCTTCTGCGAGAGCTCGGGCACCCAGAACGAGTGGATGACGTCGTTCGCGGTGATCTCGAGTTTCGTGTGGCGGCCCTCCGGGATCGTCAGGTACCCGTAGGTCTTCCCGTTCGGGTACGTGAACGTCCAGGCGAACTGCTGCGCCACGACCTTGACGACGAGCGGGTTGTCGCCCGCGTTCGAGTTCTGCGCCAGCACGATCGCGCTGACGATCGAGATCGCCGTCACGAGAATGGCCGGGATCGCGGTCCAGATGATCTCGAGCTGGGTGTGGCCGTGCGTCGGCGGGCCGTCGGAGAAGTCATCCGGCTTGACGCGGAACTTCCAGATCGAGTAGCCGAGCACGGCTGCAACGACCGCAAAGACGCCGATGCAGATCGCCGTCGTGAACCAGTAGACGAAGTGGATGCGGTCGGCCTCCTCGCCCGCCGCGACCGGCAGCCATGGAATGAAAAGGGCGACTGCCGTCGCCACCAGGCCCGCGACCAGCGCGATCGCCACGAGCTGAATGACCGATCCCCTACGCACGCGCGCCAACATTAGATGAACACAGGATCCGGTGAGCCGTAACCGAATTCGCCGGTCAGACGTTCACTCAGTGCCCACACGGGCATCTGGTCACCGTCGGGAGCAACTGAAGGAGGACTTTTTCATGGGCATTGGAGTGAGCCTGATCCTGATCGCAGTCGGCGCCATCCTCACCTGGGCGGTCAACGCCACGGTGTCGGGCCTCGACATCAACACCATCGGCATCATCCTGATGATCGTCGGTGCGGTTGGCCTCGTTTTGTCGCTGATGTTCTGGTCGAGCTGGGGCGGCGTCGGTGGCGCCCGCCGGCGCACCACGTACGTCGAAGACGCACCTCCGCCCGGCTACTAAGCCAGGCAGCGCACGAACGCATCGGAGAGGGCGGCCGCGAGGCCGCCCTCTCTGCGTTCACGCGGAGGGCAGCTCGAGGCTGAACGTCGAGCCCTGGCCGAGGCCGGCGGACTCGACCCAGATCCGGCCGTCCATGCGGCGCACGAGCTCACGGCAGATGAAGAGGCCGAGGCCCGTCCCGCCGACGCCTCGGGTCATGTTGGGGTCGAGGCGGTAGAACTTCTCGAAGATCCGCCGCTGCTCGGACGGCGGCACGCCGAGCCCCTGGTCGGTGACCGCGAAGCGCACCCGGCCGCCGCCGGCGCGGGCGAGCTTCACCTCGACCCGGCCGCCGTCGGGCGAGTACTTGATCGCGTTGTCGACCAGGTTGATCAAGACGCGGCCGATCTTGTCGGGGTCGCCGACGACGTCGGGCAGGTCGTCGGGCGCGTCGAGCACGAGCTCGTAACCGCTCTCGAGGTGCGCGAGCTGGGCCTCGACGACGTCCCGTGTGAGCCGCAGCGGGTCGCACGACACAATCGCCACGTGCAGCGAGCCGGCATCGAGGCGGCTCGCCCAGAGGATGTCGTTGACCGTACGCGCGAGCCGCTCGGCCTCGCCGGAGACGACGTCGAGCATCTTCGCGCGCTGGTCGTCGTCGAGCGCGACATCGCTCCGCCGCAGCGTCATCGCCGCGCCGTAGATCGCGGCGAGCGGCGTGCGCAGCTCGTGGGAGACCGTCGAGACGAACTCCGTGCGCATCGACTCGAGCGCCCGCTCCTCGGTCAGGTCGCGGAAGGCGTAGACGATGCCGTCCGGCACGGCGACGCCGTGCAGCGAGAGCCACAACTCGTGCGTCCCGAGGTCGAGCGGCAGCGACTCCGGCCGGGGAGCCGTGATCACGGCCTCGTCGGCGACCGGGACGCGCGTGGCGATGTTCGCCCAGCCGGGGATCGCCTCGACGGCGGGCCGGTCGAGCACGTCGACGGGCCGCAGGCCCGTTGCGGCCGCTGCGGCCCGGTTCCACGTGCGGACGCAGCCGCGGCGGTCGACGAAGAAGACGCCGTCGCCGACCGAGGCCAGCACACGCGCGGCCTGCGCGCGCTCTTCAGCCTCGCGGTAGAGCGTCGCGTTGTCGATCGCGATCGCGACGCGCCGGCCGAGGTCGAGCGCGAACTCGAGATCCGCGGGGGTGTACTTGTCCGAGCGCTCCGCCCAGGCCCAGGTCATGGCGCCGATCGTGCGGCCCCGCGCGACGAGCGGCACGGTCAGGAGGGAATGCACGCCGCTCTCCGTCGGCGGCAGCCGGGAGGCCAGCTCGGCCCTGCCCGTCGCGATCGCCTGACGCGCGGCGTCGGTGAGGCGCGGATCAGGCTCGCCGGTACCGTCGCCGGCCGTCGCGTCCGCGAAGGCGACGACGCTCGTCGCCTCCTCGCCGGCGAGGTGGAAGGCGCACCGGTCGGCGTACTCGTCGACGACGAGCGCACCGAGGCGCTCGAGGGCCGATCCCTCGTCGAGATCTGCACCGAGCAGCGCGCTCGCCATCGCCAGGAACCCGAGGCGGTCACGTCCTCGTTCGGCGTCGCTGTAGAGGTTGGCGTTGTCGACCGCGACCGCGGCCCGCGCCGCCAGCTCGCGAACGGTCTCGACGTCGCCCGTGCTGAAGTTCTCGCTCGTACGGATCAGCGCCAGCACACCGAGAATGCGGTCGCGCGCCCGCAGCGGCACGTAGACGAGGGCGCGCGGCCGGAGCAGCTCGAGCGTCGGCGCGATCCCCGGACGGCCGCGGTGACGGCGGCCAGCGGCGCCGGGTCGGTGTCCAGGTCGGCGAGCACCTCCTCGAGCCCCGTTCGGATCACTCGCGCGGAGCCACCGTCGTCGTCCGGCGAGGGCGGGTTCGCCAGAATCCCGTCGCGCACCTCCTGCGACAGCCGGCCTTCCGCGACCTCGAGCACGACCCGCGAGATCGAGTCGCCGTCGACGAGGTCGACGACCGCCGCGTCCGCGAAGCGTGCGGTGGCGAGCTGCGCCG
This sequence comes from uncultured Actinomycetes bacterium, assembly GCA_963779505.1. Classification (GTDB taxonomy): domain Bacteria; phylum Actinomycetota; class Thermoleophilia; order Gaiellales; family Gaiellaceae; genus PALSA-600. The sequence continues at coordinate 26,456 of CAVZYK010000017.1, forward strand.
TCCGGCGGAGCGTCGTCTCGAGGTCGAGCGACGACGACAGTGCCACGCTCGCCTCGCTCAGGAACGCGAGGCGCTCCTGCGCCGCGCGCTCGGCCTCGATCAGGGCCGCGCTCCTGATCGCGAGCGCGATGCGCTCGGCGATCAGCTCGAGCAGGCGCGCGTCGTCGTCCGTGAAGTTGCGCGTACGCCTCCGAGCCGGCATGCACGACGCCGATCACCGCGTCGTCCGCGATCAGCGGGATCGCCACCAGCGAGTTGATCCCGCGCTCGCGGAGCACCGGGCTGACGAGCTCGACCTCGGCCAGGTCCGCGATCACGGCAGGGGCACGCGACGCCGCCACGCGCCCGGCCATGCCGGCGCCGAGCGGGATCGTGCGCGCGTGCTCGAGCGCGCCCGCGAGCCCGAACGCCGCTCGGACCCCCAGCTCCCCGTTGGCGCCGAGCAGCAGGATCGCCGCACTGTCCGCGTCGAGCACCTCCGCGATCCGCGCCAGCAGCGCCTCGAGCAGCTCGTTGAGCCCGATGCGGTCGAGGGCCACCTCGGACACGCGCGCGAGCTTGCGCAGCGTCGCCGCGGCGCTCTCGGCCTCCGCTCGCGCCTGGCGCTCGCGCTGAAGCAGTTGCAGGCGTTCGTCCTCGGCGCGCTTCCGGCGCAGGAACTGCCCGAGCTGGCCGCCGATCGCGACCAGGGTCTGCAGGATCTCGGGATCGCGCGCGCGGCGGGCCTGCGAGAAGATCTCGAGGACGCCGCCCACCTGTCCCTCGATCAGGATCGGGAACCCGACGCCGGACGAGAGGCCCTCGGCCTCCGCGACCGAGGCACGCGGGAAGGTCGGGGGCGAGAGGTGATCGAGCCACTCGGCTTCTCCCGACTCGGCCACGCGTCCCGGTAGGAGGGCCGTCGAGAGCGGCATCCGCCGCGTCATCTCGAGAAAGCCGTCGGCGCGAACACCCGCGCGCGCCCACGTCACCCGCGGCTCTTCCGGATCGAGCGGCCAGTAGCAGCCGACGTCCCAGCCGAGCGCCTCGCAGACGGTCTCCAGCACCCGCGTGACGGCGGTGTCGACGGCGTCCGCAGCCGACAGGATCCGCGTCACGACGTGCTGCAACTCGGTTCGCTGCTCGGCGCGCCGCCGGTCGGTCACCTCCTCGATCACGGCGCCGACGCCGAGCGCGTCGCCGTCGCGGTCGAGCACCGGGTAGTAGCTCGTCAGCCAGAACCGCTGCGCCGTGGGATCGCTTGGCGTCCCCGCAACCATCTCGAGCGCAGTCACCGGCTCGCTCGTCTCGAGCACGCGGCGGGCGATCGACTCGAGCGCCGGCGCCAGGTGCGGGACGACCTCGGCGAACGTCCGTCCCGGGTGATCCTCGGACGGGCGCTCGTTGATCACGGCGAGCGCGTTGTTGACGCGCACGTAGCGCAGGTCGCGGTCCCAGAAGCCGAGGCCGATCGGTGCGCTGTTGTAGAGCGAGTCGAGCAGCGCCGACGTGCGCTTCGCCTCGCGGTAGAGCGAGGCGTTCTCGAGCGCGCCCGCGGCCTCGGCCGCGAAGACAGGCTCGTCGGTCACGTCGCGGAAATGGATGATCACGTAGAGCAGCTCGCCCTGCGCGTCGCGGACCGGGACCGCCGAGACCTGCGAGACGCGGTCGGGCCCACCGCCGGCCGGGCGGTAGCGGACGAGAGTCGGTGCCGGCTCCTCGCCCGCGAGGGCGCGGTGCCCGGGCAGCTCCTCGCGCTTCATCGGCGTCCCGTCCGCGTGGAAGACGTCGAACCGCGCCAGCGCCACCTCGGGCGTCGCCGCGAGCAGCTCCTCGGCCGACGCGAAGCCGGTCAGGCGCGCCGCCGCGTCGTTCGCGTACAGCCGGTCGCCGTTCGGCGCGTGGACGACGATGCCGTCGCCGAGATGCGCCAGGACCGCAGCGAGCAGCTCGCGGGATCCCGCGAGGGCCGACGCAGAGCTGTCGACGGCCTGGCTCATGCTTTACCCCTGACGACGTCCTCGCAGAACGTGTCCAGGGTACTCCTGGCAGGCGAAACCGTCTACGAGCTGGGCTGGGCGGAGACGTCGAGCACGAGGATCGCGTCGCCGTCGGGGAGCGACTCGTAGTGCGCGGGGAACGTGTTGGGCAGCGTCAGCGCGTCGACGACCTTGTCCTCGCGCTTGGCGACCGGCGACGCGATGCGCGACGCCTGCAGCGGCAGCGTCTCGTGCAACGGATGCTCGAGCTCGGCCCGCAGATCGTCCTTGCGCAGGAAGACGGCGCTCGTGCCGCCGTCCTTGACCGTCTGCACGAGCGAGACGACCTGGTCGACGTTCTTCAGGTACTTGAACGCGTAGAGCGACAGCTCGAGCGCCTCGCGGCGCAAGACCTGCTCCTTGACGGTGGCGCCGCCGTCGATCGAGCAGTTCGTCTGCAGCCCGCAGAACGCGTAGATCAGCGTCCGATCGGTGCCGAAGAGGCCGATGTACGGGTCGATCTGGCCGCTCAGGCCGAGCCGCCGCACGCCGACTGCCTCGAGATGCAGGCCTTGCACCGAGGGGCCGTGCTCCTGCACAGCGACGAGCTGTGTCCCGTTCGGGCTCTTGTAACTCGGACCGATCCGCTGCGCGATCTCGTGCGCGCCCGTCAGCCCCTGGTTCTTCGGCTGCCAGGTCGACCAGACGAGCGGCTTCGAATGGTTCGGACGCGCCAGCAGGACGACGAAGCCGGCGAGCGAGACCCAGAAGGCGAGCGCCAGCACCCCGTAGGCGAGCCGGAACAGGTGCTTGTCGCGGCGCGTCGAGTCGTCTACAGCCGGGGCCATGCCTCGTCCTTCGTCAGGTCGACCTCGGGCACCCGCAGATCCTGGGCGTCGAGCAGCTGGAGGATCTCGTCGCCGTAGAGCTCGCGGCGCAGGACGAGCTCGTCGGCGATCCGGCTGACAGCCTCCTTGTTCGCCTCGACGAGATGGTGGGCGGCGAGGTAGGCCTGCCCGAGCAGCTGCTCGACCATCTGGCGCTGGCTGTGGTCGTGCAGCACCGCCGCCTCCATCGTCCCCGAGCCGGTGCGGTTGACGATCTGCGTGCCGATCTTCTGGAAGCGCTTCATGACGCGCTCCCTCGCTTCGTCCTCCGACTCGTCGTCGCACCTCAGCTCGACGAACTCGGGCGCCATGCCGCAGGCGCCGACCATCCAGGCGGCACGGTCGGTCGCCGCCTGCACGTCGCCGCCGACGCCCGTCGAGTTCTCGCCGTAGAAGACCCGCTCGGCGGCCATCGCGCCGAGCGCCCAGATCAGCCGCGCCATCTCCTCGCTGCGCCACGACGAGAAGCGCTCCTCCTTCTGGAGCGCCATGTGGTGCCCGAGCGAGCCGCCGCGGCGCCGGATCGACAGACGCGTCGATTCGGCGCCCTTGAGATACGCGTGCGCGGCGACGGCATGGCCCGCCTCGTGCACCGCCACGGCCCGCGTCTCCTCGGGCACGTACTCGATGTTGACGGCGGTGCCGGACTCGACGGTCGTCATCGCGTCGACGATCTCCTCCCAGCCGAACGCTTCCCGGCCGGTGTGATGCGCGACGGTCAGCGCCATCGAGCAGACCTGCTCGATCATCGCCGGCGAATAGCCCATCGTCATGCGTGCGAGCTCGTCGCGGCGCTCGGGACGGTCGAGGTCCGGGTCGTGCGAGACGCGGCCGAGGTAGAGGTCGAAGACGTCCTCGCGGTCCTGCTTCGTCGGCGTGCGGAACCAGACGTGCCGCCCCATCCGTCCCGGGCGCGTGAGAGCCGGATCGAGCTGCTCGATCGGGACGTTCGTGGCGCCGATGAAGTAGATCTGCTCGTTGCGCGGCCGCGGCGGCGGCAGCCGGAGTGAGTGCCCGCGCACCCGCGGCGGCACGACGTACATCGCGTCGAGCAGCGTGTTGACGGTGTTCGTGACGATCCGCTTGCCGAGCGGTGGGCTGTCGAGGCCGTCCATCACGACGAGCAGCTGGTTGAGCGCCATACCGCCACCGCCGCCGAACATCCCGCCGACGCCCGGCACGGCCTGGTTGATGAACTGCACGAACCGGTTCGGCTGCCGGCGCTCGGGCGCGCGCAGCTCGAACTGCTTGTCGCGCCACGCGCGCGTCTCGAGCACGAGGTCGCCCGACTGCTCGAACGTCGGCTCGGCATAGACGGCGCTCGGGGTCGCGCTCCCACCGAGCGCGCTCCGCCGCATGCCGACGGCGTCGATCTCGTCGATGAAGACGATGCACTGGCCGCCCCACTTGCGCGCGAGCCGCTTTGCCTTGCGCGCCAGGTAGCGGACGAGGATCGAGTCGAGGCCGACGAAGGTCTGGGCGAAGCCCGAGCCCGGGATCGTCACGAACGGCGAGTTGAAGCCGGTGGCGATCGCCTTGGCGAGCATCGTCTTGCCCGTTCCCGGCGCGCCGAGGAAGAGCAGGCCGCGCTCGCGCTTGCCGCCCGAGCGCTCGAAGCGCTCGCCCGACTGCCAGAGCGTCACGATGCGGCGGATCTCCTCTTTCGCCTCGGCCTGGCCGCGGACGTGCTCGAGCTTGACCCCCCACTCGGCGTCGCCGGGCTGGTAGCCGCGGATCTGCGAGATGCCCATCAGGAGCATCGGCCCCATGAAGATCAGGAAGTTGAAGAGGAAGAAGAGCGGCAGCGTGACCAGCGTGCCGAGCGAGCCCGGCTGGAACAGGTTCCCGAGCCGGTCCCAGAAGCCCTGTGCCGTCTCGACCCAGGTCAGGCCCTGGCCGAAGAACACGAGCACGAGCCAGATCAGGGTGACGACGACGACGACGAACCGGACGAGCTTCCAGATCGTGCGCCAGAAGGAGACGCGGCGCCGCGCGACGATGTCCGCCTCGCGCAGGGCCTCGCTCTCGACCCCGAAGAGGCTCGGCGTCTCGATGAAGCGCCGGAAGAGCAGGTCGACGAGCCCGCGGAAGGCCGCCACCTCGATCACCGTCAGGAGCAGGGCGTAGCGGAAGTCGAGCTGCTGGTGGAGGTAGAACCACGTGAAGACGACGGGCGAGGTCAGGACCGCGACGGCCGTGGCCGTCCGCGCGAGCGCCCGCCACTGGCGGCTCCGGTCTGCGTCGTCCGCCCCGTGCAGCGAGGAGGGGCTGATCGCCTCGGTCGCCATTCGCAGACCCTAGTCGGCGCCGCCCTGTGGGTCACGTTGTGGCTGAGTTAAGCACTGGAGCGGGTTTCCGGCCCGATGTAGGAAACATGTCGCCTTGATGCTTGACAGATGCCGCTGGTGATGTCATAGTGACATCATCATGAATCTGACGATCGTACTGGAAGGGCTGCAGGAGGATCTCCAGGGGCTCGCAGAGCTCGGGGACGAGCGTTCCGCCCAGATCGCACGGCGGCTCGGCGACGCGCTCGGCTCGAACCTGCGGCTGAAGCTCCTCGACCTCCTCTCCCAGGCCGCACTCGAGCTGAACTCGAAGCTCCCGTCCGGCCACATCGAGGTTCGCCTCGCGGGCCAGGAGCCCGAGCTCGTCTTCGTCGACGCGCCGGGCGAGAGCGCCGGCTCGGTCGGCGAGGAGCTGTCGGCGCGGATCAGCCTGCGCCTGCCCGAGTCCCTGAAGACGGCGGTCGAGAAGGCATCGGACGCCGAGGGGATCTCGACGAACGCGTGGCTCATCCGCGCGATCGCACGCGCGACCGAGTCGCGCTCCGTCCATGTCAGCGGCAAGCGCCTCTCGGGCTACGCCCAGAGCTAACGAGGAGGTCGGACGATGCAGAAGACATTCGAAATCCAGGGAACGCCCGAGGTCGAGATCCGGCTGAACTCCGGCGACATCCAGGTCGACGCGACGCTCGACGGCCGCGTCGAGGTGGAGCTGCTCGCCCACGACGACGAGGCTCAGCAGCTCGTCGACGACGCGCGGGTCGAGCTGCAGGGCTCGCGCGTGCTGGTCGACCTGCCGCAGAAGCGCAGCGGGTTCAGCCTCGGAAACCTCTTCAGCCGCCAGGGCGTCACCTGCCGCGTCCGCTGCCCCGAGGGCTCGCTGCTCACCACCCGCACACGCTCGGCCGACCTGCTGGTGCGCGGCGCGATCGGCGGCATGAACGTCGCGACCGCATCCGGCGACGTCGAGGCCGACCGCGTGCTCGGCGGCGTCAACGTCAAGAGCGCGAGCGGCGACGTCAACGTCCGCGACGTCGCAGGCGGCGTCAACGTGCAGAGCGCATCGGGCGACATCGGAGCTCGGCGCGGTGCGCGGCTCGATCAACGTCAATACCGCCTCCGGCGACGTCAGGATCGGCGAGGCCGACGACAACGTGACCGTGAGCACCGTCAGCGGCGACCAGGAGCACGGAGCGGTCATGCGCGGGAACGTCTCGGCGCATTCCGTCTCCGGCGACGTCCACATCGGCGTCCGCCGCGGCTCGAAGGTCTTTCTCGACTGCTCAACCGTCAGCGGCGACACGAGCTCCGAGCTCGAGGTGTCGCCCGAGGCGCCGGCCACCGACGGCCCGCTCGTCGAGATCCGCGCCAAGACCGTCAGCGGGGACATCCGCATCACACGCGCCCCCGCGCCCACCGTCAACGAGGAGCACCAGGAGGTGCACGCATGAACCGTCTCTCGTGGGACACCACCGCACCGCGCCGCCCGACCGGCAAGCGCGCCTCGGCCAACCCGAGGCCCGAGTCGGCCGTCGAGGCCGAAGCGGACATCATCCGCGTCGCTTGGGACAAGCCGCAGCGCATCAACCCGTTCTAGGGGTTCTCGAACGAACCTGCCGCAGGACGCACCACCCGAAGGCCCGCCACAGCGGGCCTTCGGCCTGTTCAGCGGGCGAGCGCGCGCAGCTCGGCGCGGCGCTCGAGCAGGACGCTGCGCGAGCGGCTGCGCGCCGCGTTCCAGGAGAGCAGCGACTGACCGTCGACCGAGCGCGCGAGCAACCGTCGCGCCAGCTCGCGCCGCACGGCGGGGTCGCGCACGGTCGGCAGGCGATCGACGAGCGTCGGCACGGCGTCGTCGCTCAGTCGTGCGAGATACACCACGTCGACGTGGGGCCGCGTCAGGTTCGTGCGGGCGATCAGCGCGTCCGGGCTGATCACGTTCAGCACCGCGGTCGCGGCGAACCCGGAGACGACGGCGCCGATCGCGAAGCGCCGCAGCTCGCCGCGCAGCACGGTCGCGCACGACCAGAGGAAGACGACGACGAGCCAGGCGACCACGCCGATCGCGTAGATCCGCAGCTCGGTGAGGCCGTACTCGCGCTCGTAGACGCGCAGACGCTGCAGTGCCGACAGCGCAACGACGAGCTCGAGCGCGACGAGCAGCGCCGAGAGCAGCCGCACGACGCGCGAGCGCACGAGCACATTCGCCGCAAGGAGCACCGGCAGCACGAGCACCGAGACGACCACGAGCTCGAAGAACCCGTGGCGCGCGTACTGCGCGTAGGTCAGATGCGCGTGTGCTTCGACGAGCGCACTGCCGCCGAAGAGGTAGCGCGCCTGCACCAGCACGAAGGTGAGGAAGAGCAGGTCGAGCGCAGCGAGGACGACGCCGATCTCGGTGACGCCGACGCGAGGCGCGCGAACGCGGTCGAGGAGCCGGTCCGCCGACAGCACACGTTCGTCGTCACGCCGCGCGGCGAGGTCGCGCAGGAGACCGGCGGAGAGCCAGGCGATGCCGGCGGCGATCGCGGCGTGCGCGGGCAGGCTGCCGAGGCTCGGGACACTCGAGCTGAGCAGGTGCGCGAACACCGTGTCCGCGGCGGCGAAGAGCCCGCCGAACACGAGCAACACGGGCAGGCCGAGCGCGGCGCCGCGGCCGAACGCGGCGGCGCGCGAGCCGCGGAACGTCGCGGCCGCGCTCTGCCAGGGGAGCTCCGCGGCGAGGAGACGCGCGCCGCCCGCAAGCGCGCCGACGCCGGCAGAGGCGAGGCCCGGCGGCGTACTCGGAGACCGTCGCCTCTGTCGGGCCGCGGCTGCGCGCGCCTGAGCGCGCCGAGGCTGACGGCCCCGGCGAGCGCGAGGACGTTCGTCGCGGCGAGCAGCGGCGAGTCGTGCCACGCGAACGCGGCGGCGAAGACGAGCAGCGGCAGCGCCATCCAGCGCCGGCCCTGGTGCAGCGGTGCGCGGGCGACCTTCAGCAGCAGCGCGAGCGAGCCGACGAAGCAGACGGCGAAGAGCAGGACGTTCAACCCGGCGGGGCGGCCGTGAAAGAGCGCATCCCCGAGCGCGCCGAGTGCGACGGCGACACCGAGCAACGTGATCCCGAGGCGGCCTTCCCGACTCATCCAGTCGGAAATGCTGACAGCGGCCTGTGAGACGTCTGTAAGCGCCGGCTTCGGCATGCTTCGGCGGTGGCGACGATGCGCGACCTCGACGAGCTCGCTCTCGAGCTGCCGGAGACGACGAAGGAGCTCTCCGACGACGGCCGCCCCTCGTACCTCGTGCATGGGAAAGCGTTCTGTCTTCAGCGCGGCCGCCGCCCCGACGCCGTCGACGCCGCAACAGGCGAGCGACTCGACGACGTCCTGATGTTCCGAGTCGACGGGCCAGAGGCCAAAGAGCTGGTGCTGGCCGATCCGCGCGGCGTCTTCTTCACGACGCCGCACTTCGACAACTACCCGGCCGTGCTGATCCGGATTCCCGACCTGGCACGCCTCGAAGCGGGCGGAGCTGCGGGAGATGGTGATCGACGCCTGGCTGACTCGCGCGCAGAAACGCGTGGCGAGGGCATGGCTCGCCGAGCACGGCGAGGACTGACGGATGGGCCGTGAAGGGATCGAACCTTCGACCTTGGGATTAAGAGTCCCCTGCTCTACCAGCTGAGCTAACGGCCCGAATGCGTCGCGTATCGTAGCGGGGGTGCGCGTTCTCTCCGTGGTGGGCAATCGCCCACAGTTCATCAAGGCCGCGCCACTCTCCCTCGCCCTGCGCGAGGCGGGGATCGACGAGGCCGTCGTGCACACCGGCCAGCACTGGGATCCCGAGATGTCGCAGGTGTTCTTCGACGAGCTCGGCCTGCCCGAGCCTCAGCACCGCCTCGATCTCCGCACCGCCGACCCGGAGGCGATGACCGCCCCGATCAGGGAGCTCGTCGAGCTCGAGCAGCCCGACTGGGTGCTCGTGATGGGCGACACCAACTCGACCCTGGCGGGCACGCTCGCTGCGGGCGAGCGGCCGGTGGCGCACGTCGAGGCGGGGCTCCGCAGCTTCGACCTCTCGATGCCGGAGGAGCGGAACCGGATCGAGGTCGACCGCCGCTCGGCGCTGCTCCTGACGCCCGACGAGCGCGCCTCGCGGCAGCTCGAGTCCGAGGGCGTCGCGGGCCGCAGCGTCGTCGTCGGCGACGTGATGGCGGACGCGACCAGGCTCTTCACGCCGCTCGCCGCCAAGCACGGGCCGCCGGCAGTCGACGGTCCGTACACCGTGCTCACGCTCCATCGAGAAGCGAACACCGAGCCGGAGCGGTTGCGCCGCATCGTCGAGGCGCTGAACGAGTCCGGCACACGCTTCGTGTTCCCGGTCCATCCGCGCACCCGGCTCGCGATGAGCGAGCTCGGGCTGACGACGGCGGACAACGTCGAGCAGATCGAGCCGCTCGGCTACCTCGCGATGCTCGCGCTCGTCGCGAACGCCGAACGGGTCGTCACCGACTCGGGCGGGCTGCAGAAGGAGGCGTACTGGTTGCACGTCCCGTGCGTGACGATCCGCCCGAACACCGAATGGGTCGACACCGTCAACGCCGGCGCCAACACCCTCACCGAGCCGGAGGGCCTCGCGGACGCGATCGCCGCGGCTCGTTTCCCCGACGACGCGCCCGAGCTCTACGGCGACGGCCACGCTGCGGAACGCGTCGCCTCTGCCCTGTACGCTTGAGCGCCTTGTCGGCCACACCCCACTACGACCTGGCCGTGATCGGCGCCGGCTACGTCGGCGTGCCGCTCGCGGCGACCTTCGGCGAAGCCGGCCAACGGGTGCTGCTCGTCGACGTGCAGCCGCACGTCGTCGATGCTCTCAACCGCGGCGCAGAGCCACATCGAGGACGTCAGCTCGGAGCGCCTGTCCGCATTGACAGAGAAGGGTCTCGTCGTCGCGACGAGCGACTACGAGCAGGTGAAGCACGCGCACGCGGTGCTGATCGCGCTTCCGACCCCGCTCTCGCGACAGCGCGAGCCGGACCTCTCGTACATCGAGAGCGCGTCACGCAGCCTCGCGCCGGTTCTTCAGCGCAACCAGGTCGTCGTGCTCGAGTCGACCACGTGGCCCGGGACGACGCGCGAGATCGTGCAGCCGATCCTCGAACAGGGCTCGGGGCTGAAAGCCGGTGAGGACTTCCACCTCGCGATGTCGCCCGAGCGCGTCGACCCGGGTCGTGAGGACTGGACGACGAAGACGACGCCGAAGGTCGTCGGCGGGATCAACGAGGCGAGCACCAAGGCGGCCGCGGAGGTCTATCGCGCGGCGATCGACACGGTGCACGAGGTCTCGACGCCCGAGGCCGCGGAGCTGACCAAGCTGCTCGAGAACATCTACCGCGCCGTCAACATCGCTCTCGTCAACGAGCTCGCGCAGCTCACCGACCGGATGGGCATCGACGTCTGGGAGGTCGTGGACGCGGCAGCGACGAAGCCGTTCGGGTTCGCGTCGTTCAAGCCCGGCCCCGGTCTCGGCGGCCACTGCATCCCGATCGACCCCTTCTACCTCACGTGGAAGGCGCGCGAGTTCGACTTCTCGACCCGCTTCATCGAGCTCGCGGGCGAGGTCAACAACAACATGCCGTACTTCTGCCGCTCGCTGATCTCGCAGGCGCTGAACCACGGCGCCTCGAAGTCGGTCAGCGGCGCGAAGATCCTGATCATCGGTGTCGCCTACAAGCCCGACATCGGCGACATGCGCGAGACGCCCGCAGAGAAGCTGATCCAGCTCCTGAAGAACGCCGGCGCGGAGGTCTCCTACCACGACCCCTTCGTGCCCGAGTTCGACGGGATGACGTCGGCGCCGCTCGAGCCGCAGGACTACGACTGTGTCGCCATCGTCACTCACCACTCCGGAATCGACTACGGCGACGTCGTCCAGCGCGGCCACGTGATCGTGGACTTCCGCAACGCGACGAAGGGCCACGAGATCGACGGCAAGGTCTGGAAGCTCTAGGCGTGGCCTCGACGAGGGTCGGCGTCGTCGGGCTCAACTACTGGGGCCCGAACCTCACCCGTAACTTCGACGAGCTGGCCGAGCTCGCCTGGATCTGCGACCTCGACGACGAGCTGCGCGCACGTCAGGCGGTGCGCTATCCCGGCGCGCAGGCAACAGCGGACTACGCCGACCTGCTCGCCGACGACACGCTCGACGCGATCGTCGTCGCGACGCCGGTACCGACGCACTACGCGCTCGCAAAACAGGCGCTCGAGGCCGGCAAGCACGTCTTCGTCGAGAAGCCGCCGGCGATGCGCGCCGCGGAGATGGACGAGCTCGTCGAGCTCGCCGCCGCGCGCGACCGCGTGCTGATGCCCGGGCACCTGCTGCTCTACCACCCCGGCGTGCTGAAGCTGAAGGAGCTGATCGACTCGGGCGAGCTCGGCGACGTCCTCTGCGTCTACGGCAACCGGCAGAACCTCGGCATCGTGCGCACGAACGAGAACGCGCTCTGGTCGCTCGGCGTGCACGACCTGTCGGTGATCCTCTACCTGCTCGACGAGGATCCCGAGGTCGCGGTCGCGTACGGCCGCGACTTCCTGACGCCGGGTGTCGAGGACGTCGTCTTCTGTTACCTGCGCTTCCCCTCCGGCAAGATCGCGCACATGCACCTCTCGTGGCTCGATCCGCACAAGATGCGGAAGCTGACCGTGGTCGGTCGCGAGAAGATGGTCGTCTTCGACGACATGGAGCTCGAGCGGAAGGTGACGGTCTACGAGAAGTCGCCCTGGAAGCGCGCCGAGACCTACGGCGAGTGGCAGACGCGCTCGGGCGACATCTTCATCCCGAAGATCGCAACGGACGAGCCGCTACGTCTCGAGTGCACGCACTTCCTCGAGCTGATCGACGGCAACGGCGAGCGGGCGCGCGTCGCGAAGGACGGCGCACGTGTCGTGCGGGCGCTCGAGATGCTGACCAACTCGCTCAATGGCTGAGATCCACCCGAGCGCGATCGTCTACCCGGGCACGGTGCTCGGTGAGGGCGTCCGGGTGCTCGAGAACGCCGTCGTCGGGAAGCAGCCTTCCCTCGGCGCCAGCTCCACCGCCAAGCGCGACCCGCTGCCGCCGACCGAGATCGGCGACAACACCGTCGTCTCGACGGGCGCGATCGTGTTCGCCGGGTCGACCGTCGGCGCAAACTCGATCGTCGGCGACCAGTCGTGCATCCGCGAGCGCGTCACGCTGGGCTCGAACTGCATCCTCGGCCGCGGCTCGCTGATCGAGAACGACACGACGGTCGGCGACGGCACGCGCATCCAGGCCGAGGCGTACATCACCGCGTACTCGACGCTCGAGGAGGACGTGTTCATCGCCCCGTGCGTCGTGACGACGAACGACAACTACATGGGCCGGACCGAGAAGCGAAAGGCGGAGATGCGCGGCCCGACGATCAGGCGCAGCGCCCGCGTCGGCGGCGGCGCGATCCTCTGCCCGGGCGTGGAGATCGGCGAGGAGGCGTTCGTCGGCGCCGGCGCCGTCGTCACGAAGGACGTTGCACCTCGCATGCTCGTCGTCGGCAGCCCGGCCCGCGTCCTGCGGCCCGTCGCCGACGAGGAGCTGCGCGCGAACGGCGGCTAAGCGTCCCGCGCGGAGCGCAGTCGCAGCGCGAGCAGGTCTCGCTCGAGGATCTCTGCGTCGCGAGCGGCGAGCGCCCGCCAGTCGTCCGCGGTCGCATGGATGTACCTGCCTGACAGCTCGGTCGAGCGCCCCGGAGGCGATGAACTCGATCAGGTCGGCGGTCGACTCGGGGCGGGACCAGAAGTCGTCTTCGTCCCACTGGTCGGCGAACGTGGTGGCGGTCATGTCGGTCTTGACGGTGCCGGGAGAGATCGCAAAGACCTGCACACCGGCGGGCCGGGCCTCCGCGGCGAGAGCCTCGGTGAACCGGACGACCGCGGCCTTGCTCGCCATGTAGGCGGAATTGATCACACCGGCGAGGTCGGCGCCGACTCGAAAGAAGGCTGCGTTCGAGGAGACGTTGACGATGCGGCCGGTGCGCCGAGCCACCATGCCGGGCATGACGGCCCGACTGCAGAGGAACGACCCGAGGAGGTTCACCTCGATCACTCGCCACCATTCCGCGTCGTCGAGCTCCCAGGACACGCCGCTCCGTCCCGAGACGCCTGCGTTGTTGACGAGCAGGTCGATCGGGCCGAGCTCGGACTCGACGCGGGCGACTGCCTTGCCGACGGCCGCCGCGTCGGTCACGTCGAGCGGGACGGGCAGCGCGCCGGTCTGCTCCTGCAACTCCTGCAGCTGCTCGACCGAACGTGCAGCGGCGGCAACCGCGAATCCCGACGCCGCGAGCTGAGATGCGACCACGCGGCCGATGCCCTGGCTCGCACCTGTGACCAGGGCAACGCGGCTCGCTGCGCTCATCGCGAGGACGCTACTGGACCCGGGGCTAGCCCGCGTCGGCTGCGCCGCGTGCGAGCTGGGAGAGCTGAGCCATGCTGATCGGCTGCACGAGAGCGTCGGCGTGCCGATGCACCAGTCGCCAGTCGAGACCCTCGCGACGGAACACCAGGGTCACGCGCAACGACCAGTCCTGCTCGGGCAGCCCGCCGACAGTGCCGTGCTGCCGCTCCACGCCCACCAGAACGACAAGGTCGCCCGATGCGTACGACTGCTCGAGCTCGAAGTCGGCGTCTCCACTGCCTGCGAAGAATTTCTCCAGTGCCTCGATTCCCTCCGGTGACGTGTCGGGGCCGCGCCTCGTCGGCCCACCGGTCGGGGGCATGAGCGTGAAGTCGGACGCCTCGTTCACGAGCTCGAAATAGCGCCGGACGTCGCCCTGCATCAACGCTCCGGCGGCTGCTCGGACGCGCTCGACCAGCTGGCCCAGGTCCTCATCCGTGAGATCCGGCTGTGCCATGACGCCGCTCCTTTCGGTTCACATGCTTACGACCGCTGCTGCCGCAACCACGCACGGCACGATAGATCGCTCGCCGGGGCCGCAGCGATCTTTAGCCGCGCGCGAGGGCGAGCCGGTAGCTCACCGGATCCTGCGCCTTCGAGACGAGCTTCACCTCGAGGTAGTAGATGCCCGGCTTCGGCGCCCGGTAGGCGAGACGCACCTGCGCGCCGGTCTTCCGTCCCTGGGTGACGCGCGCCTCGGCGTGCACGTTGAGGCCCTCGACGTGTTGTGTGCCCGGCGCCCAGAGCGCCAGCTTGAGCGACGCCCTTGCCGGTCAGCCGCGCGAAGAGCTTCGCGTGCGCGTTCAGGTGCACACGGTAGACGTCGATGTTGTCGTCCCAGTAGTCGAGCGATGCGTCGATCGTCCGCGGCAGGGGCGGCAGCGCGTGCGCCCACGGGCCTGCGTCGTCGTTCGGCTCGAGCCGGTCGGGAGGGGGCAGCTTGGTGCCATCGGTGAGCATGGTCAGGGCGGCGAGCACGTCGAGCGTGCCCCAGCCCGTGTAGAGGTCGCGGCCGGTCGGGCACATCGAGCAGCCCGTCAGCGCCGATGCGTCCGACGCGCTCCGCTCGAGCAGCCAGGAGACCTGCTCCGGCCGCAGCGACGGGCGCTGCCCGAGCAGCAGCGCGGCCGCTGCAGACACCTGCGGCGCGGCGAACGACGTCCCGATCGCGTTGCGGAACTCGAACGGCCCGCAGTCGGAGTAGGGATGGTCGACGCAGCTCTCGCCCTTCTCGACGAGGTTTCGCGGCACCGTCGAGAACATCGCGTCGCCCGGAGCCGTCAGGTCGTTGTAGACCGCGTCCCGGTTCGAGTACGCGGGCACCGAGCCGTTGCGGCGGATCGCGCTGACGCCGATCACGTGTGGCAACGCGGCGGGGTAGTGCGCGAACCGCCACGGCGTCGCGGGCGACTGCGGACCGTTGCCGACCGCGGCAACCACGACGACGCCCTTCGAGTAGGCGTACTCGATCGCCGCCTGCTCGAGCGGCGAGTACGTGTCGAGCTTCGCGTCGAGCGGGTCGCGAACGCCGCCGAGGCTGAGGTTGATCACGCGTGCGCCCTGGTCGACCGCCCAGCGAATCGCGGCCACCTCGCCTTCGAGCGAGATCTCACCGTCTCCCTGGACGACCTTCGCGATCACGAGCTGCGCGTTGAACGCGAGCCCGGCGATCCCCTCGTTGTTGGACGGGTTCGCGGCGATCTCCCCGGCGACGAACGTGCCGTGACCCTGCGTGTCGCGGTAGGGCGAGCCGCCGACGAACGACTTCGCGGCAACGACACGCCCCATCAGATCCGGATGACCGCCGTCGATGCCCGAGTCGATCACCGCAACGCGGATCGGGGACAGCTTCGGTGGCGCCTGCCAGAAGGACCACGCGTTGTCCTGCTCGAGGTACCACTGCTTCGCCGCGAGCGGCTCCGTGTTGTCGAACGCGAGCGACGAGGCAGGCAGCACGAGTGCGAGTGCCGCGACCGCCAGCGCGAGCGGCCGTCTCACGGCACCGCGATCGGAGCAGAGAGGCCGGCCGCGAGGCCGTGGCCCGGTACGCAGCGGACGCGATAGGTGCCCGTCGCGAGCACCTGGGCGAAGCTGAAGGCGCCGCCGGCGTCGGTGGCGCCGGTCGCAAGCGTCGACCACACCGTGCCCGACTGCTGCTGGAGCTGCACGGGAGCGCCGGACGAGCGCCGGGCGGATCGTCCCGCGCGCACCGGCGGCGGTCACCTGTGCGTCGACCCGCGGCGCGACGGCGATCTTCGCGAGCCCGGCGCGGACCGTGCCGGAGACGAGGCGGTACTGCGTCGCCACCTGTGGCTTGAGAACGGTCGCAAACGCACCTTCGCCGTCGAGCAGCAGGTCGCCGACCGGCGTCCAGTCCTGGGCAGCGGTCTTCGCTTCCAGCGACACGCCGTCCACGCCGCGCGCGAAGCCCGTCAGCGAGACGGCGCCGCCGTAGGTGATCGTCTTCGCGGCCGGGGCCAGTGAGAGCAGCGCGGGCGTGAACCACGTCGAGCGCAGCTCGAGCAGCGTGCGCAGCTGGGAGCCGGTGAGCGTCACCTGGCGATCGTCGGCGGTCAGGGCGGTGACGGACTTCGCACGGCCCGACGGGCCGGTCGTCATCCGCAGGTCGGCCAGCGGCGCGGGCAGCTTCAACTGCTTGGCGACCTTCGCCGCGTCGAAGAGCACAGGCCCCCAGTCGTGATACGGCGATGCCGTGTCGTACGGGTCGAGGACAGAGACGAGGTACGGGACACCGGTCCCGGTCGTCTCCGCGGCCGAGGCTGTGCGCCCGCCGGAGGTGGAGAAGAAGAGCGTGTTGGCGACCTTGCCGTCGTAGAGCACGACTTCGCCCTTCGTCGCATCGACGGCGTCGTTCGTCGCCGGCACCTCGGCATCGAGACCGCCGTACACCTGGCTGCGCGTGTCGGCGTAGAGGTCGTAGTCCTTCCCCTTCGCGAGACCCGCCAGCGCATACGAGCGCGCGGCGACCGCCTGCGCCTTCAGCGCCTCGGGCAACCAGGCCGACGGCATCTCCGCCGGCACGACGCCTTTCAGGTACGCCTCGAGGCCGAGCACGTCGATCACCTGGAGCGTCTTCCCGTCGCTGAGCACGCGGATCTTGCCGCGGTACGGCTTGCCGTTGACGACGAGCGGCTGCTTCGACGTGAAGGTCAGCGGCGGAGTCAGCGGCTTGCCCGGCACCGCGAGCTTCGGCTTCAGGACGAGCGTGCCTGGGGCGAGCGCCACCTTGCGACCCGTCGCGTCGGTCACGGTCCAGGCGACGACCGAGTCGAGCGTCGCCTTCTTGCCTTCGACCAGCAGCACACGGACGGTCGTCACCTTCGCCGGGCCGAGCGTCGTGCCCGTGTAGTAGTGGGCGAGAATCCGGTCGTACGTCCAGCCGTGCTTCGCGTAGCCGTAGGCGCCCCACTGGCTGAGGCCGAGACCGTGCCCCCAGCCGTGCCCTCGCAGGACGAGGACGCTCGCAGCAGGGCTTGTGACGACCGTCGCGGTCGTCACGGTCGACGCCCGGAGCGCGCGCGGGCCTGCTGCGAGCAGCGAGGAAACGCCGCCTGCCGCGAGGAGAAAACAGACGACGCCGAGCCGGAGGGCGAAACGACCCCTGCCGTCGGCGAGCATGCGGGCGCACGGTAGCCGAGCCCCTCGACACCACGGCCAGGATTTACCGAACGTTTCCATCCCGTCGAATGCGGAACCCCACCTGTTGCCCAGCCTGGCATGCCCGTTCCGACCAACACCCTTCCTCCCCGTTACCGCGACCCCGAACACATCGGGAGCGGCGGCATGGGCGAGATCTTCCGCGCCACCGACCAGGAGCTCGGTCGTGACGTGGCGGTCAAGGTGCTGGCAGAGCGCTATGCGCAGGACGACGGGCTGAGGCAGCGGTTCAAGCGGGAGGCGCTCGCGGCCGCCCGCCTCTCGGGCAACCCCAACATCGTCACGATCTTCGACGTCGACGAGCACAACGGACGCCCGCTGATCGTCATGGAGTACCTCTCGGGCGGCAGCCTCGAGGAGCGTCCACCAGGCCCGTGCCCGCCGTCGCAGGTGCTCGGCTGGCTCGACGACGCGGCCGCCGCGCTCGACGCGGCACACGAGGCCGGCGTCGTCCATCGCGACGTCAAGCCGGGCAACCTGATCCGCGACGGCCGCGGGAACGTTCAGGTCGCCGACTTCGGGATCGCGACCGCGTCCGGCATGGAGTCGTTCACGCAGGCCGGCACGATCCTCGGCACGGCCGGGTACCTGTCGCCGGAGCAGGCGCGGGGCGAGCGGGCAGGCGCCGCGAGCGACCGGTACGCACTCGCGATCGTCGCGTGGGAGCTGCTCGCGGGCAGGCGGCCGTTCCAGGCCGACTCGCCGACCGCCGAGGCGGCCGCCCACGTGACGGCTCCGATCCCGTCGTTGCACGAGGCGAACCGCGCTGTGCCGGCCACGGTCGACCCGGTCTTCGAGCGGGCGCTCGCGAAGAGCCCGGCGATCGCTATGCGACGGCGGCGGAGTTCGTCGGCGACCTGCGCCGGGCGCTGCACGACGACGCCGGCGACACGTGGATCGAGCGGCCGGCGCCGGCGACCGCAGCCACGACCGTCCTGCCCGGCGGCGGCTCGCGCTGGTGGATCCCGGCGCTCGTGGCGCTGCTGGTCGCGGCCGGCATCCTCGCCGCGGTCCTCTACTCGCGTGGCGGCGACAACGACGACGACGACGCAGGCCGGGCCGAGGACGATCGTCAAGACCGTCACGAGCCAGGGCACGACCGTGCACCAGACCGTCACGGCCACACCGCCGCCCGCCTCGACGACGACACCGTCCACGACGGCCTCGAGCGGCGCGAGCGGCTCGGCGCTGAACGACGCGGGCTACGCGAAGATCCAGGCAGGCGACCTCGCGGGGGCGCTGCCGCTGCTCGAGCAGGCGGTGGCGAAGCTGTCCGGCACGGGCAGCACGACCGAGGCGTACGCGGCCTACAACCTCGCGTACACCCGCTACCGGCTCGGCAACTGCACCGACGTCGTGACGCTGCTCGACCGCTCCGAGTCGATCCAGGGCGCGCGCAAGGAGATCGACCGGCTGCGAAAGGCTGCAGAGAAGCGCTGTTGACGGACTAGCTACGCAAGGCGAGCGGCGTACTGCTCGTCGTAGTACCGCTTGTAGTCACCGGACTTGATCGGCTCCCACCAGTCGCGGTGCTCGCGGTACCAGTCGACGGTCTCCTCGAGGCCGCCGCTGTCGAACGAGTGCTTCGGCTGCCAGCCGAGGCCACTGAGCTTGCTCGAGTCGACCGAGTAGCGCCGGTCGTGGCCGGGGCGGTCTGCGACGTGCCGGACGAGGTCGGGGCTCGCGCCCGTCAGGTCGAGGATGCGGCGAACGACGTCCATGTTCTCGCGCTCCTGCCCGCCGACGTTGTAGACGTTGCCTGCCTCGCCCTTGCGCAGCGCCAGCTCGATGCCCGCGCAGTGATCTGCGACGTGCAGCCACTCGCGCCGCTGCTTGCCGTCGCCGTACACCGGCAGGTGCTGCCCTTCGAACGCGTTCGTGATGAAGAGCGGCAGGAACTTCTCCGGGTACTGGCGCGCGCCGTAGGTGTTCGCACCGCGCGTGATCAGCGCGTCGACGCCGTAGGTGCGCACGTATGCGAGCACCTGCAGGTCGCCGCCGGCCTTGGACGCCGAGTACGGGCTCGAGGCCCGGATCGGCGCGTCCTCGGTGCACGGCTCGGCGTCGAGCGGGATGTCGCCGTACACCTCGTCGGTCGACACCTGCAGGTGCCGGATGCCGTGCTGCCGCGCGTGGTCGAGCAGCACCTGCGTCCCGAGCACGTCCGTGAGGATGAACTCGGCCGGGCCCATGATCGACCGGTCGACGTGCGTCTCGGCGGCGAAGTTGACGATCGCGTCGACACCATCGGCGGCGCGTGCGACCGCAGCGGGATCGGCGATGTCGCCCTCGTGGAAGTCGTGGTCGACCCCCTCGAGGTTCGCGCGGTTGCCGGCGTACGTCAGCTTGTCGAGGACGGCGACCTGGTCGCCCGCCTCGACGAGACGGCGCACGAATTGGGAGCCGATGAAGCCCGCCCCGCCGGTGACCAGCACGCGCATGGGCGGGAGGGTACCTTCCCGCGCGTGAAGCGTCGGGTCGTCACGGCCGCCGTGGTCGTCGCCGCCATCGCCCTCTTCGCCTGGGAATGGGCCGCCGCGCCGCGCGTGCACGTCAGCGAGGCGGTCGAGCGGGAGCTCGTCTCGGTGCACGGACAGCTCTATCTCGGCAAGACGTTCGAGGGCCTGCCGCTGCGGACCGTCGACCCGTTTCTCTACAGCGACTGCCTCCCCGGCAAGCCGCACGTGCTGCCCTGCACGTCGGTGCGCGTCACCGGCGGCCGGGTGACGGGCACGGACGCAGACCAGGTCAGCCGGGCGAGGAAGCGGCTGCGCCGAGTCGCCTGAGGCACTCGCGCAGGCCTTCGCGCCAGTGCGGCAGCTCGGGTGCACCCTTCTCGCTGCGCAGCACCGAGTAGGCCGGGCGCGGCGCCCGCGCGCCGAACTCGGCGCTCGAGATCCGGCGCACGCGGGTCGCGAGCCCCGCGTCCTCGAAGATCGCCTCGGCGAAGTCGGCCCAGGTGCAGTCACCGGCGGCCGCGACGTGGTAGACGCCGGGTGGCAGGTCGAGCACCTGATGCGTCGCGTCGGCGAGATGACCGACGTAGGTCGGGGAGCCGCGCTGGTCGTCGACCACCGCGACCTCGTCGCGTTCGGCGCCGAGCCGCAGCATCGTCAGCAGGAAGTTCTTCGAGGTCGGGCCGAAGAGCCACGAGGTGCGCACGACGCGGGCGAGCTCGCCGGCCGCACCCTCGCCGTGCAGCTTCGTGCGCCCGTACGCGCCGAGCGGCGACGGGCCGTCCGACTCGACGTACGGCTCGCGCTTCGTCCCGTCGAAGACGTAGTCGCTCGACCAGGTGACGAGCGGCACGCCGAGCTCGGCGGCGTGCTGGACACCGCCGACGTTGACCGCCGCTGCGCCCTGCGGGTCGTCTTCTGCGGCGTCGACGTTCGTCCAGGCAGCGGCGTGCAGGACGAGGTCGGCCTCGAGACCCGGCGGCGGCGGGAGCGCGACGTCCCAGTCGGCGCGTGTCAGCCCACGTGCGCCGGGAAACGACTCGAGCAGCGCGTGCCCGAGCTGCCCGCCCGCGCCCGTGACTACGACGCCGTCTGGTCCCGCTGCGAGAGGATCGGCGATCGCGTGCTCCAGAGGTCGACGACGCGCGGGTCGTTCCACGGGCACGCCGTGCTCGTCCGGGTGAGCCGCGTCGTACTCCTCCGTGACGAAGTAACAGAAGAGGCAGTCCGTGAGCGCCTCGTACCCGTGCGCGTGGATGCCCGGCACGTAGAGCGCGACCGGGTTGTCCTCGCCGATGTCCTCGGTGAACGTCTCGCCGGTCCCGCGGTCGAGCACGACGACGCGCACCATGCCCTGCAGGCAGAGGAAGAGGTCGTCCTGTCCGCGCTCGTGGTAGTGGAGTGCGCGAATCACACCCTGCCGCGACCGCGCGAGATTCGCCTGGCGCACGGGCTTCGGCAGCGCGCTCGCTCGCATCAGCTCCATGAAGAACCCGCGCTCGTCGTCGAAACGGCGCAGAGGAATGCGGGTGACCAGCGTCATCTTGTTGGCGCCCGTTTCTTCGATCAGGCGGCCGACGTCGGCGAGGTCGCCCCAGTGCTTGCCGCCGTCGTGCCACCAGCCCTCGACACGCCGGACGTCGAGGTCGCCGCGCTGGGCGTAGACACGGTTGACGTCCGTGATCTCGAGCTCGCCGCGGCTCGACGGCGCGAGCCCGTCGATGATCTCGAAGACGTCGGGCGGGTAGCAGTAGAGGCCGACCACGGCGTCGCTCGAGGGCGGCGCGTCGTAGCGCGTGTCGACGATGCCGGCCTTCTCGACGATGTCGGCGACCGCGCCGTCGTCGCCGTACGCGATGACGCCGAAGTTCTCGGGGTCGGGGACGTCCTTGGCGAAGACCATCGCGCCGTCGCCCCACGAGGTGATCGCGTCAGCGTGGCTGTGCTCGAAGATGTTGTCGCCGAGGCAGACGACGAGCTTCTCGCCGCGCGCGAAGTCCCGCGCCATGCCGACGACCTGCGCGATGCCGCCCGGCCTCGACCTGCACCTTGTAGGAGAGGTCGACGTCGAAGAGCTGCTCGTCGCCGACGCGCGAGCGCACGTTGCCGTTCCCGAGCAGGTCGATGAACTGCCCCGCGTGCTGCTGCCCGGTGACGAGCAGCACCTCACGCACACCCGCGCGCTGCAGCAGCTGCAGCGGGTAATAGACCATCGGCCAGCGGCCGACCGGCAACAGGTGCTTGTTCGTGACGCGCGTCAGCTCCTCGAGGCGCGTCGCGGTGCCGCCGGCGGCGATCAGTCCCTTCATGCGGTCGATGCTATAGCGGGCTCGGGGTCGCGGCCCCGCGCAGCGACGAACCCGGTGATCCCGGCCAGCACGCCGACGAAGGCGACGCACATCCACATCGTCGCGTCGCCGTAGTTGTCGCGCACCTGCAGCCCGAGGAACGGCGTCAGCGCCCAGCCCACCGACCACGTGCTGCCGAACGCGCCCATGTAGGCGCCGCGGATGTCCTGCGGCGCGAGCGCGGCGACGACCGCCTGCGACGTCGGCACCCAGAGCATCTCGCCGATCACGAAGATGAAGATGACGAGCGCGATCACCGGCGCGCTGCCGTTGACGTTCAGGAGCAGGAACGGCAGGCCCATCATCGGCATCGCGACGCCGAGCTTCACCGACGACGGGATGCGCGCCGTCCAACGCGTCAGCCGCAGCTGGAAGACGGTCACGAGCAGCGGGTTGACGACCATCAGCACGCCCCACGCCGCGGGCGCGAGATTGTGCGTCGTCGTGGCCGAGATCGGGAGCAGCGTCTCGGTCGCGACGTAGGTCATCGTCGCGAAGACCGACGAGAGCATGAAGAGGAGGAACGGGTTGTCGCGGATGATCACGGCGAACGACCCGCGCTGCGGCGGCCCCTCGGGCGCGTACGCGCCGCCGCGCGGGATGTAGCGGTAGGCGATCGACGCTGCGAGCAGCCCGAGCGGGAACACGCCGAGGAAGAGGTGGTTCCAGTTGCCGCCGATCAGGAAGAGCCCGCCGAGCGGCGGGCCGATCGTGACGCCGAGGTTCTGCGCGACGCGCACCGACGCGTAGGCGGCTTCCTGTCGCTCCGGCGCGACGAGGTCGGCGACCATCGCCTGGTCGGCCGCGCCACCGAGAGAGCCGAAGGCCGGCAAGAGCGCCAGCAGTGTCAGCCCCGCCAGCTTGTTGTTCCCGACGAGCAGCAGGCCGAGCGGCACGAGCGCCTGGAAGCCCCACCCGATCAGGATCAGCGGCCGCCTGCCGATGTGGTCGGAGACGTGCCCGCCGACGTAGCCGATGGCGCCTGAGAGGACGGCGCCGACCAGGAAGGCCGTCGCCAGAGCGCTCTGCGAGGCGTGCAGCTCCTTGATCGCCCAGATGCCGAGGAAGGGGAAGAGCGCCGAGCCGGCGATCGAGCCCGTCAGGCCGACGGCGAGCACAGGCCGCAGCGCGCGGTCGACGTCGCCGCCCCAGACGAGGCGGAAGATGCGTGCGAAGAGCGTCATGGATTCAGCGTGCGAGGGCGGTGCGAGAGAAGAGCCAGAACGACGTCTCGACCGCGGGGCCGATCAACGCCGCGAAGACAACGGTACCGACCCCGACGTGACCTCCCAATGCGAAACCCGCAAGCAGCACGGTCGACTCGATCAGCGCCCTGACCCAGCCGAGCCGGAACCCCGTCCGGTGCGCGCCGACGAGCATCAGGGAGTCGCGCGGGCCTGCGCCGAGGGCCGCGCCGATGTAGAGGGCCGAGCCGACGCCGAACAGCACCAGCCCCGCCGCGAGCAGGGCGATCCGGCCGGCCAGGTCGAGGCCGAGCACCGCGCGGGTGGTGACGAGCGGCTGCAGGAGCACGACGAAGAGGCCGATCAGGATCGCGTTCGCGGCCGTGCCGACGCCGATTCGCGCCCCGAGCGACCAGGCGAGCACGAGCACGATCAGGCCGACGACCTCGTTGGCGGCGCCGAAGGAAAGCGGCGTGTGCTTCGCGATCCCCTGGTGCAGGACGTCCCACGGCGGCAGCCCGAGGCGCGAGGCGAGGAAGAAGACGATCCCGCAGGAGAAGAGGAAGAGGCCGGCGACGAGCCAGGCCAGGCGCGCGACCAGTCCGCCGCGCAGGGCGGGAGCCGCGCGCATGCGCGCACGCTAGATGAGAGCGAGAGGCCGGCTGTGGAACAGCCGTGCGGTTCTCGATCAAGGCGCTAGTGGACGGGAGCGAGCAGGACGAGCGTCCCGAAGATCCCGATGCAAGCAGCGAGGATGCGCATGAGTCGATCCTCCAGCGCGCGCGTTCACGTTCGATTGCGCCCGCGTACGGAATCGGTAAGGCCGCCCTCCGGACATGGCTGGCCGAGACCAGTCTGGTGGCAGCCAATGCGACGTGCGCTTCACATCCGAGCCAGGTCCGGTGCGGGCGCGTCGGTTACGCCGCGAGGCGCCGGCGGGCCATGCGGCGGGCGAGTAGCCCGCCGAGGAGCATCAGCACGAAGCCGGTGACCGCGAACACGATCGGGCCGCGCAGGCCGTTCGCGCTCGAATCGACCCCGATGAACGGCACGAGCGAGACGGCGGTGTCTCCGGTCGCGTAGTGCGCCGCACTGAGCAGGATCCCGATCGCGCCGAGCACCGCCCAGCTCGAGCGGGAGGAGCGGGCGGCGAGCGCGACATAGAGCAAGCCTCCGATCGCGATCAGCGCCCACTCGAAGTCGCCGTCGTGCAGGAGGTAGACGAGGCTGCCGCCGATCGTCAGCCCGGCGCCGACGTGCAGCCAGAAGGCGTACGGATGATGGCCACCCGTGTCGAGGCTCGCCGCGACCACCAGGAAGACGAGGCCGACGAGGAACGTCACGGTCGCAGACCAGTTGCCGCCGCCCGACAGCAGGTCGGTGACAGAAGAACCAGGTCGTCAGGACGATCACGAGCACGAGCAGCGGGAAGCGGAACAGGGCGAGCGCAACGACCGCCGCGGCGAGCGTCAGCAGCGCCAGGGTCAGGCGTGCGAGATCGAAGCCGCTGAATGCCGCGCCATCGTCGAGCCAGCCTGCCCATGTGTAGAGCGCGCCGACGAAGCCGGCGAAGAGCGCGACCATGATCACCGCCATCACCCCCGCCGCGATCGGATGCCCGCCGTCGCGGCGCAGGAGCAGGGCGACCGCCGACGCCGCAACGAAGAAGAGCAGCGCGTAGCCGACGAACGCAGCGTCGCCGTGCTCGTCGGCCAGCGTCGAGAGCGCTGCGAGCGAGGCGCCGAGGATCGTCAGCCCGCCCGCGTAGAGCAGGAAGGTCCAGCTGGCCCAGCGCGGGAGGATCGGTTCCACGGGGGCGATCTTCCGCCGACCGCCGGACGGACATCGACGATCGATGCGTCCGATCGGAGGCCGGAGGGTACGGTTCAACGAACCGTGACGCGACGCGACGTCGACAAGCTGCAGGAGGAGATCGAAGAGCTCTTCGCGGACCTCTGGCAGGTACCGCGCTTCTCCGGGCTCCGACACGGATTCCGGCCGAACGTCGACTGCTTCCACACGGACGACCCGCACGCACTGACCGTCGTCGTCGAGTTGCCGGGCGTCGACCCGCAGAGCGTTCGCGTCGTCGCCGGCGAGCGCGTCCTGATCGTCGCGGGCGAGCGGAAACGCCCCAAGGTTCCCGGGCGGGTCTACCAGCAGATGGAGATCGAGGTCGGCCCGTTCCAGCGCCAGGTCCGGCTCGCGGAGGACGTCGATCCCACGCACGCGCGCGCGAGCCTCGAGCACGGCGTGCTGACGGTCGAGCTGCCCGTCGCCGACGTCGCCCCGCCCCCGGGCAGCGTCACGATCGAGGTCTGGCTGGCGTGAGCGGCGACGCCCCCGATTCGAGCTCGCCATGAGCGACATCACGTTCGAGACGCCGGAGCTCGTCAACCAGGCCCTCGAGTACCCGGCCGCACTCCCGGTGCTGCCGCTCAAGGACACCGTCGTCTTCCCGCAGTCGATGTCGCCGCTCGCGATCGGGCAAGAGCGCTCGGTCCGACTGATCGACGACGTCGTCTCTGGCGACCGGCTGCTCGCGCTCGTGACCGCACGGGATGCGTCGATCGACGCGCCGGGCTGGGACGACCTGTACGAGGTCGGCACCGTCGCTCTCGTCCACAAGATGATCAAGGTGCCCGACGGCACGTTGCGCATCCTCGTCCAGGGCCTCGACCGCGTCAGGCTGGCGCACCGCCTCGACGTCGACCCGTACCTGCTCGGCGAGTTCAACCCGCTGCCCGACGTGCTGACCGAGACACCCGAGGTGGAGGCGTTGACGCGCAACGTGCAGGGGCTCTTCGCGCGCATCATCGGGCTCGCGCCGTACCTGCCGGAGGAGCTGCAGCTCGCGGCGGCGAACGTCGACGACCCGAGCGCGCTTGCGCACCTCGTTGCGTCCACCCTGCGCACGATCAAGACCGAGGAGCGGCAGGAGGTCCTCGAGACGGTCGACGTCGAGGAGCGTCTGCGGAGGATCTCGGCGATCCTCAATCGCGAGCTCGAGGTGTTCGAGCTCGGCTCGAAGATCCAGTCGCAGGTGCAGTCGGAGATGGAGAAGGGCCAGCGCGAGTACTTCCTCCGGCAGCAGCTGAAGGCGATCCAGCAGGAGCTCGGCGAGGGCGACCCGGAGCAGGCCGAGGTCGAGGAGCTGCGGGAGCAGCTCGTCGCCTTGACGAACCTCCCGGAGGAAGTCGCGCAAGGCCGCCGAGCGCGAGCTCGGCCGGCTCGAGAAGCTGCCGTCCGCCGCGGCCGAGTACGGCGTCATCCGCACGTACCTCGAGTGGATCCTGACCCTGCCGTGGGGCGAGTACACGAAGGACAACCTCGATCTCGAGCACGCGCGCGAGGTGCTCGACACCGACCACTTCGACCTGGAGAAGGTCAAGGACCGGATCATCGAGTACCTCGCGGTCGCCAAGCTCCGCAACGAGATCTCGGGCCAGATCCTCTGCTTCGTCGGCCCGCCGGGGGTCGGCAAGACCTCGCTCGGGCACTCGATCGCGAACGCGCTCGGCCGGAAGTTCGTCCGGCTCTCGGTCGGCGGTGTGCGCGACGAGTCGGAGATCCGCGGGCATCGCCGCACCTACATCGGCTCGATGCCCGGCTCGATCATCCGCTCGCTGCGGGATGCCGAAGCGGCCAATCCGCTGATGCTGATCGACGAGATCGACAAGATGGGCAACGACTGGCGCGGCGACCCGGCGAGCGCGATGCTCGAGGTGCTGGACCCGGAGCAGAACTCGACGTTCCGCGACCACTACCTCGATCTGCCGTTCGACCTCTCGAAGACGCTCTTCATCTGCACGGCGAACACGCTCGACACGATCCCGGGGCCGCTCCTCGACCGCATGGACGTGATCTCGCTCTCGGGCTACACCGAGGAGGAGAAGCTCGGGATCGCGAAGCGATACCTCGTCCCGAAGCAGCTGAAGGCGAACGGGCTCAAGAGCTCGCAGCTGACGCTCCCGGACAAGATGCTGCGCATCGTGATCCGGGACTACACGCGCGAGGCCGGCGTGCGGAACCTCGAGCGGCGGATCGCCGACATCGCACGCAAGACCGCGACGCAGATCGCGAAAGGACTCGCAACGAAGGTGAAGGTCGACGACGAGCGCCTGCGCGACTGGCTCGGCCCGCGGCGCTTCTCGGGCGAGGTCCGCAAGCGCACGTCACAGCCGGGCGTCGCGACCGGCCTCGCGTATACGAGTGTCGGCGGCGACGTCCTGTTCATCGAGGCGACGGCGTACCCGGGCAAGGGCCGCCTGCAGATCACCGGGCAGCTCGGCGAGGTGATGCAGGAGTCGGCGCACGCCGCCCTGTCGTGGATCCGCTCGCACACGGAGGAGCTCGGCCTGCCGGCCGACTGGTTCGCCGAGCACGACGTGCACATTCACGTGCCTGCGGGAGCGGTGCCGAAGGACGGGCCGTCGGCCGGCGTCACGATGGCGACGGCGCTCGCGTCGCTCGTGCGCGGCGAGCCGGTCGCGGACGACGTCGGCATGACCGGCGAGATCACGCTGACCGGGCAGGTGCTGCCGATCGGCGGTCTGCGCGAGAAGTCGCTCGCCGCGCAGCGCGCCGGCCTCAAGCGCGTCATCTTCCCGCGCGAGAACGAGCCCGACCTCGACGAGCTGCCGCCCGAGACGCGTGCCGCGATCGAGTTCATCCCGGCCGACCGCATCGAGGATGTCTTCGCCGCGGCGTTCGCAGGCAAGCGCCGCAGCCGCCCGCGCCGCGCGGAGCAGGCCGAGCGGCTCGCCGCTAAGTCGTCGCGAAGCTCGTGAGCAACTGCCGGCAGGCGTCGTCGCCGTGCGACGCCTTGCGCCGACACAGCAGCTGATACTCGCGGCGTCCGCGCAGGACGAACGTGTACTCGTCGACGTGGTCGCCGACCGTGACGGTGTAGGAATGCGAGCGGACGCCGTCGGTCGTGACGGTGCGCGGCGCCGAGACCTTGCCGCCGGTCTGCTGCGCCAGCTGCCCCATCCGCGTCGAGAGCTCACCCTCGACCCGGTCGAAGAGCTCGGTCCGGTAGGGCTTGAGCAGGCGGAAGCTCGCAACCTGGACGAGCTCGGAATCGTGGCTCGCCCCGACCTTCCCGTCGCTCCGCTGGACCTGCCAGCCGCTCGGCGCCCGGAAGCTGAACCCGGGGCCGGCTACCCGCGTCGGCGGCTTGACCGGCTCGCTCGACCCCCCGCAGCCTGCGAGGATGAGGCACACGACCAGAGCAAGCTGTTTGGGTCGCATGGCGCCGGGTATCAGGCGCGCGGTAACGAGGCGAAAGGATTTGACGAGCATGGCCAAGACAAGAGACAAGGTCTACGACGCGGCGGGGAACGTCAAACCGTACGTCGAGCGTGCGATGTCGGACGACAAGCTACGCGACGACGTGATGAGCGCGTTCGTGACCGCCAAGGAGCTGTACAACGAGCTGCTCGGCGGCCGCGGCGCGGTCACCCTGGCCACGCGCGTGGCAACGGACGAGGACGTTCGCGAGAAGCTGAAGGAGGCGGTCGAGGATCTGCGCAACGCTGCCGACCGGCTTCAGGGCAAGAAGGAGCATCACGGTCGCAACACGACGCTCCTGATCGCGGGCATCGCCCTCGGCATCCTCTTCAACCCGATCACCGGCCCGGAGACGCGCAAGTGGGTCAGGGACATGATCGGCGGCGGGGACGACGACTTCGGCGGCGACTATCCGTCGTCGAGCACGAACGGCGGCACGACCAGCTAGCCGCGGCCGAGGTCGGTCGCGGGAGCGACCACCGTCGGCACCAGTGTCTGCATCAACGCTGACGCCTTGAGCGGTGTCAGCGCACGCTCGAGCGACGCCGGATCGAGGCCGTCGGCAGTCGAGATGTCGGTCATGCCGAGCAGGATGGCACCCGGCTCCGGCGCCGACGGCCCGCCCGGCACGAGCGGCGCCCAGCCGGCGGCGATCGGGAACGGCAGATCCTGCTGGTGGCTCCATGCTTCGAGGTACGGCGTCGGGTCGACCGCTCCGTCGTAGCCGAGGTAGAGCAGCGAGACCGGATGCACCTCGAAGTGCAGGTGGTACGGCGTTCCCTCCGCGTCGCCGGTCCGGCCCATGAATCCGACCACCTGGCCGGCGCGCACGTGCGCGCCGTTCGTCGTCGCGAAGGCGGAGAGGTGCGCGTAGTAGAACTGGTTGCCCTTCTCGTCGAGCAGCCAGAGCCGGTTGCCGCCGATCTTGTTCCAGCCGACGGAGAAGATCGTGCCGTCCGCGACGGCGAGCAGCGGCTGGCCGAGCTGGCCGAAGATGTCGTCGCCGTGGTGGTAGGAGACGTCTGCCCGGCCCGCGCCGAACGTGTCGATGTACGACACCGGCCCGTAGACGGGGAAGACGTAGCGCTTGGCCGTCAGCTTCGGCGTCACGTTCAGCGGGCCGTTCTTGTCGGTCGCGGTGTGCTTCGGGCGGTCGCGCGGTGCGTCGCCGGTGCTCGGCTCGTCGGTGGTCGTCGGGGCCTCGTCGGTCCCGGTGCCCGTCGTCGTCACCGCGGGCGCTGCGGGCGGCGCCGTCTGCGCGGCCGCCTCCGCATAGCCGATCTGGATCTCGCTGTTCGCCGGCAGGCCTCCGTGGTCGGCGGTCAGGTGGATGTCGAGCACCGTGACGAAGCCGCGGTAGCCGAGCGCTCCCTCGGGGGCGCTGCGATCGATCCCCTGCGCGCCGACGGTCAACTGTCCCCAGTCGCCGAGCGGCACGCGGCCCGACGAGACCGGCGCGCCGTTGACGACGAGATTCGAGACCCCACTGCCGTTCGCGTTGCCGCCGGCGCCTGACGGGCCGGTCCCGGCCGAGGCGCGCGCGGTGACCGCGTCGGCGGTGATCTCGCCGTTGAAGATGGAAAGGCCGGTGACGACGCTCTCGGCGTGCGCTGCCGCGACCGTCGTGACCGCGGTCGTCGCGCTCGCGGTGATCGACGCCGGCGCGGACGATCGAGCCGTCGGAGGGGAAGGTGAAGCTGCCGGCCGACGGAGCTGCGGTGGGCGGCGACGTGATCGACGGCGAGGCGGCGGAGCTCGCGTTCGCGGGCGAGACCCTGATCGCCCAGGCGGTCGCCGTCGCGCCGGGATTGTGCGCCGGGCCGCCTGCCTCGGCGGAGCCGAAGGCGAGGAGCACGAGCGGCAGGAGCAGCACGAGGCGGCGCACGAGGAACTGATTCTGCCAGCGATCCCCGACCACCTCCTTCTTGTCTTGATAATGATTCTCAGTTAGAGTCGCGCAGATGCCCGCCGCTCCGCACGATCTCGCCCTGCCGCCGCGCACCCGCGTGACGCCACAGCGGCAGGCGGTGCTCGACGCGATCGCCGCCAGCGAAGGCGGCTTCACACTCGTCGAGCTCTACGACCGGGCACGCATCGCGGAGCCGCGGCTCGGCCTCGCGACCGTCTACCGCACGATCGAGCTCCTGCGGCGCACGGGCTCGATCCGCCCGCTCGCCACCGACGGCCGCCCCACGTACGTGCGCTGCCACGCCGGCCACCACCACCACCTCGTCTGCACCGTCTGCGGCCAGGTGGAAGAGACCGAGCTCTGCGCAGCTCCCACCGCCGCCGAGCTGCGGCGCAAGCACGGCTTCCGCGCCGAGACCCACCAGGTCGACATCTACGGCACCTGCGGACGCTGCGCCGCATGATCGCGGCGGCCACCTGGATCGCCGTCCCGCTCGCTGCGCTGACGACCGTCTCCACGATCTGCGGCGGCCTGGTCGCCGTGCGAGCTCGCCGCGAGCTCGAGACGCTGATCGCCCTGACGGGCGGGATCGTCGTCGCGGTCGCGCTGTTCGACGTGCTGCCGGAGGCGTTCGACGCGGTCGGCAACAGCCGCACCGTGACGTGGCTCGTCGGCGCAGGGTTCCTCGCCTTCTTCCTGGCGGAACGCGCGCTCGTGCTCCATCACCGCGACGACGCCGAGCACGCACTCGCCCACAGCCGCATCGGCGCGCTCGGCGCACTGGGGTTGTCGGCGCACAGCTTCATCGACGGGCTCGGAATCGGCCTCGCCTTCCAGGTCAACACCTCGACGGGGTTCCTGGTCTTCATCGCCGTCGTCTCACACGACTTCGCCGACGGCATGAACACGGTGGCGTTCATCCTCCGGCAGGGCGGCTCCGTCCGCTCTGCGATGCGGTGGCTCGCGCTCGACGCGGCAGCGCCGATCTTCGGCGCGATCGTCGGCACGATCGTCACGGTCAGCGAGCTGCATCTCGGCTACCTGCTCGCCGTCTACGCCGGGTTCTTCCTCTTCATGGGCGCGACCGACCTCCTGCCGGAGGCGCACGCTCATCCG
Organism: uncultured Actinomycetes bacterium; assembly: GCA_963779505.1. Classification (GTDB taxonomy): domain Bacteria; phylum Actinomycetota; class Thermoleophilia; order Gaiellales; family Gaiellaceae; genus PALSA-600. The sequence goes on from CAVZYK010000017.1 coordinate 58,017, forward strand.
TCGCTGCGACGCGTTCTGCTGACGGTGGCGGGCTTCGTCGCGACCGCGGGCGTCGCCTACGCGGCGTCGCGCTAGCTGAGCTGCTTCTTCGCGAACTCGCGGAAGCGCTCGCGGGCGGCGTCGTCCGGCCCCATCGGCTCCTCGTTCGCGTAGCGCGGGTCGGCGGCGACCTCTTCCGCGACCGCGCGCAACTCGGCCACCACCGCCTCGCGATGCTTGGGGTCGCGCAGCAGCGCGTCGATCCACGTCTCCGTCCCGTCGTACTCCGGCACGTCGTTCTCCACGAGCAACTGGCCGAGGAGGATGCCGACACGGATGTACGCGAAGGTGCGGAAGGCGAGAATCCGGTGCGGGCTCGAGACGAGACGGTCGATCTCGGGATCGTCGGCCTGGGCGGCGGTGACGATCGAGCCGATCGGCTCGTCGACGAGCGGGATCCAGATGTCTTCGTGCTCGCTCATGTCCGGGGAAGTGTTCACGATTCGCGCCGCGCCCGCCAGGCGATCTGTGCCGACGTGATCAGCAAGAGCACTCCGAAGAGCCGGCGCAGCTGCGATTCGGGCAGCGACTCGGCCGCCGCGACGCCCGCCTGGACGCCGATGATCGAGGCGAGGCCGACGGTCAGCGCAGCGCGAAGATCGATGTTCCCGTAGCGGTGCTGGCGCCAGGAGCCGACGATCGCCGTCGGCAGGATCGCGAGCAGCGACGTCGCCTCGGCGTGCAACTGCGACAGACCGAGCCCGAAGATGAGCGCCGGCACGAAGACGATGCCGCCGCCGACGCCGAAGAGGCCGGCGAGCACGCCGGCGGCAAGGCCCAGCAACCCGACGAGGACGATCGTCAAACGAGCAGCCTGACGCCGACCGCCGCCAGCACGATCGCGAAGCCGTAGGTGAGCGCACGGAGCGGCACCCGCTGCTGGACGGACGTGCCGATCAGCACGCCGGCGACCGCCGGCAACCCGACGATCGCCGCGGCACCCGGCTTCACCTCGCCGTGCAACCCATAGGTCGCGGCGCCGGCGACAGCGGTGATCAGGATCGCCCCGAGCGACGTTGCGGAAGCGCGCCGCTGGTCGAATGCGAAGAGGAAGACGAGCAGCGGCACGATCACGATGCCGCCGCCGACGCCGAAGAGCGCACCGAATGCGCCGGCGACCAGACCGATGCCGACGAGTTTCGCGGTCGCCATGGCGCCTACTCTACGAGCGTGGACCCACTCACCCTGCTCGCCGCCGAGCCCGAACGCGCGGCCATCTTCCTCGACGTCGACGGCGTCCTCGCGCCGATCGTCGCCCGGCCGGAGGACGCGCGCGTGCCCGACGGCACACGTGTCGAGCTGCGGCGACTCGCCGGCCGCTACGGCCTGGTCGCCTGCGTGACCGGGCGCTCGAGCGAACTGGCCCGCACGATCGTCGGCGTCGACGAGCTGACCTACGCCGGCGAGCACGGGCTCGAGCTCGACCCGGCTGCGCAGGCCTGGGCGGGCCGCATCCACGGCTTCGCCGCCGAGGTGCCGTGGCCGGCGACGGAGGTGAAGCCGCTCAGCGTCGCGTTCCACTACCGCAACGAGCCCGATCCGGAGCTGGCGCGGCAGCAGCTCGAGCCCGTCGCTGCAGCGGCGCTCGAGCTCGGCTTTCGCCCACGCTGGGGCCGCATGGTGCTCGAGGTGCTGCCGCCGATCGACGCGAGCAAGGGCACCGCCGTGCGAGCGCTACTCGAGGAGAGCGGCTTGAGGCGTGCGCTCTACGCGGGCGACGACACCACCGACCTCGACGGCTTCGCCGCACTGGACGGCCTCGAGGCGGCAGTCCGGGTCGCGGTCGTCTCGACCGAGGGGCCGGTCGAGCTCGGCGAGCGCGCCGACCTCGTGCTCGGGTCGACCGAGGCGTTCGCCGAGCTCTTGACGCAGCTCTAGGAGGGTCTGGCGGGAGGGCGTTCGTCGTCCGGGGCGACAGCGCGGCCCGGCGACACAACTCTCTCCGTCAGCCCCTCCTAAAGGCCGAGCCGCTCACGGAGCTGCCGCGACTGGCGGCGCGCCACGTCGAGCTCCGTCTTGTCCGCGTCCGCGAGCTGCAGGCGAAACCGGTCCGGCGCGGCGCGGCGGACGCCCGCGACCTTGCCGAGGTTGACGAGGTACGAACGGTGGATGCGCGCAAAGCGCGTCCCGAGCCGCTCCTCGAGCTCGCCGAGCGACGCGGTGCAGAGGTACGAGCGGTCGTAGGTGTGCACGCGGCTGTAGTCGCCGTCGGCCTGCGCATAGTGCACCTGGTCGAAGTCGAGCAGCTCGGTGCCGCCGCCGGCGACGACCGGGATCTTCTCGACGGGGACGGCGTTCTCGGTCGTCCGTTCGCGCAGCCGCTCGATCACGCGCGCGAGTCGCTCAGGGTCGACCGGCTTGAGCAGGTAGTCGAACGCCTCGACCGCGAACGCCTCGACCGCGTAGTGCTCATGGGCGGTGACGAAGACGACAGCCGGCGGGTCGCGGCGCTCGCGCACGAGCGGCGCCGCTTCGACGCCGGTCAGCCCCGGCATCTCGACGTCGAGGAAGACGACGTCGTAGCGCAGGTCGCGCGCGAGCGTCAGCGCCTCCTGCGCGCTTGCGGCCTCGCCGACGACCTCGACGTCCTCGTGCTTCGCGAGCAGATAGCGCAGCTCCGAGCGCGCCGGAGACTCGTCGTCGACCAGCAACGCTCGGATCATGCGGTCGGCACCTCGAGGCGGACGACGGTGCCGAAGGGAAAGGAGCGCAACCGCACGCCCGCACCGTAGTGCGCGGTCAGGAGCCTGTTGACGTTGGCGAGACCCAGGCCCGTTCCCTCCCCGACGCCGGGCTCGAGCACACGCTCGATCGCGTCGCGCGCGATCCCGCGCCCGTCGTCGCGCACCGTCACGCGCAGGCGGCCGCGCCGCACACGCGCGCGCACGAGCAGATGCAGCGGGCGATCGGTCTTGCCGTGCTTGATCGCGTTCTCGACGAGCGGCTGAACGAGCAGCGGCGGCAAGCGCACGTCGAGCGCGTCCGGCGCGGCGTCGATCGTCACCTGGAGCTGCGATCCGAACCGTGCCTGCTCCAGATCGAGGTAGCTGCGCACGTGCCGCAGTTCCTCCTCGAGCGTGATCAGCTCGCCGGGACGCGCGAGCCGGCTGCGCAGGTGATCCGCGAACGCGAGCACGAGCGCGCGCGCCCGCTCGGGCTCAGTGCGGATGAACGCCGCGATCGTGTTCAGCGCGTTGAAGACGAAGTGCGGCTCCATCTGCGCCTGGAGTGCGGTGGTCGTCGCCGTCGTCAGCTCCGACAGCTGCAGCTGGGCGGAGAACTGGTCGCCGAGCGCCTCGAGCGTCTCGACGGCGGTCTCGTCGAGCGGCGAGCCGGCGGTCGCGAAGGCGACGATCGCCCCGGCCGGGCCGTCGCTCAGCTGCAGCGGGACGATGGCGGCCGCGCCGAGCGGGCAGGCGGGGTGCTTGCACTCGGTGCGCAGGCCGAGCGGAGCGAGCAGCGGCCCGCCGCGCGCGATCGCCTCGTAGACCGGGCGGATCGGCTTGTCGCCGGCGGCGTGGTGGTCGGCGCCCGCGCCGACGAACGCCAGCACCTCGTGCGTGTCGGCGACCGCGACGGCGCCGTAGCCGAGCTTCTCGAACAGCTCGTAGGCGACGGTGCGCGCGGCGCTCTCGGTCAGCCCGCGCCGGAGCTCCGGCAGGGTCGCCTGGAGAAGCTCGAGCACCGGCGCCTGGCGCCTCGGCCTGCGCACGCGGGGCATGGGCGGGATTGTGCACGCCTGAGGACATGTCCCGGGGACAGTCCCTGGGACACGTCCGGTTCAGCCCGCGGGCGCGTCCGGCAACACGTCGAGCACCGCCGGGATCGAGGTGACGCGCGGGCCGTCCCAGTCCTGCAGGCCGGGCCACGGCGGCTCCTCGCCGTCACGGTGGATGAGGATCGCCTCCATGCCGACGCGCCGCGCGCCCTCGAGCTCGTCGTTCGCGCCGTCGCCGACGAACACCGCCTCCTGCGGCTCGACACCGAGGAGCTCGCAGCAGTGCACGTAGATCCGCGGGTCGGGCTTCGCGAGCCGCACGGCGTTCGAGAAGACCTCCGCGTCGAAGAGCCCCGCCAGCTCCGTCTCGGGGAAGACGACCTCGACGTCCTCGCTGCAGACGGTGATCAGCCCGACGCGAAAGCCGCGCTCGCGCAGGGTGCGCAGCGTCTCGACGACGCCCGCTCTCGGTACGAGCGCGCGCCGGGTGTAGTCGAGGCGCAGCGCGCAGACGTCCTCGATCGCCTCGTCCGCAACGCCGACGCCACGCAGGGCGTCGCGGATCGGGCCGATGTAGCGCGGATTGTCCGCCGCGTCCCAACGGCGGTGAAACTCGTCGGGCTCGAGACCGGAGCGGCCGGCCACCGCCTGCAGCATGTTCGTCGCCGACTCGCGGTCCCAGTCGACGAGCGTCTCCCAGAGGTCGAAGACGACCGCCTTGATCACGCCGCGCACCGCTTCAAGGCCTCCCACGTGCGGCGGACGTCGTCCTCCGTCGTCGCCGCGTTGCCGATCGCGATCCGCAGGATCGTCTGACCGCGCAAAACGGCCGACGCGATGAACGCCTCACCGGTCGCGGTGACCGCGCGGGCGAGCGCGTCGTTGTCCGCCTCGACGTGCCGGAAGCAGACGATCGAGAACGGATGCGGCGCGACGACCTCCCAGCCCGGTTCGGCCGCCACCCACGAGGCGAAGAGCTGCGCCAGGCGAACGTGCTCGCGGATCAGCGCGCGCAGCCCCTCGGCGCCGTACCAGCGCAGCACGAACCACAGCTTCAGCGAGCGGAAACGGCGGCCGAGCGCCGGCCCGTAGTCCTTGATGTCGACGGCGGCGTCGGTCGCCGCGAGGTACTCGGGCACGAGCGCGAACGTCTCGTGCAGCACCTCGGGACGCCGCGTCCAGAACGCCGAGCAGTCCATCGGCGTGAACAGCCACTTGTGTGGATTGACGACGAGCGAGTCGGCACGCTCGCAGCCTTCGAGGCACCAGCGGAGCTCCGGGCAGACCGCCGCCGCAGCCCGCGTACGCAGCGTCGACGTGCAACCAGACACCCGCCTCCTCGCAGCGGCGCGCGAGCTCGGGCACCGGGTCGACTGACGTGGTCGACGTCGTTCCGACGGTCGCAACAACGGCGGTTGCGTCGTCGAGCGGGAAGTCGGCGCGCATCCGGAACGCGTCGTCGGTCTCGACCTTGCGGAAGTCGAGACCGACGAGCCGCGCGGCGCGCTCGACGCTGAAGTTCGCCTGCTCGGACGCGTAGACGACACCGCCGGGCCGGAGTGTCCGCGCCGCTGCGAGCGCGGCGATCATCGACGTCGACGCCGTGTCCTCGATGTGGCCGTGCCAGCCCCGGGGCAACCCGAGCAGCTGCGCGAGCCAGTCCAGCACCGTCAGCTCGAGCTCCGTCGCGGCGGGCGACGAGAGCCACGTCATGCCGTTCACGTTCAGCGCCGCGATCAGGAGCTCGGCGAGGATCCCCGGCTCCGAGCCCGTGTTCGCGATCCACGCGAAGAACCGCGGATGGTTCCAGTGCGTCAGCGCCGGCAGGACGAGCTCGTCGAGGTCGCGCAGCATCGCCTCGAACGTCTCTCCCTGCTCCGGCGCCGCGTCCGGCAGTTGCGCGCGCAGCTCGCCCGGCACGACGGTCGCCGCGACCGGCAGCTCGCCGACGCGGGCGAGGTAGTCCTCGACCCAGGCGGTTGCGCGTGCGAGGTCGTCGCCGAACGACGTCAACGCTTCTTCTTCAGCTTCTCGATCTGCTTCCACGTGCGCGTGTTCAGCACGTCGTCCTTCGTCAGCCACGCCCTGCGCGCCTGTCCGACGCCGAGCTCGACGTAGTCGAGCGCTCCGATCTCGTGCCCGTCGGAGTCGATCACGAGCTTCAGGCCCGCCTCGCGGGCGGCGCGCGCGTTGACGTCGGTCAGGTCGAGCCGGTCGGGCTGCGAGTTGATCTCGAGGAACGTCCCGGTCTCGAGCGCCTTCTCGATCACCCGCTCCACGTCGACGGGCGCGGGCGCCCGCTTGCCGATCTTCCGGTTCGTGAGATGGCCGATGCAGTCGACGTAGGGGCTCTCCATCGCAGCGAGCACCCGCTCGGTCGAATCGTGCTCGAAGCGCGAATGCACGGAGGCGACGACCCAGTCGCGGGTCGCAAGCTCCTCCTCCGAGACGTCGAGCGTGCCGTCGGGGCGGACGTTGACCTCGATCCCCTTCAGGATCCGGAACGGCGCCACCACCTCGTTCAGCGCGTCGATCTGCTCGGCCTGCTGGTGCAGCAACTCGCCCCGCAGGCGCTGTGAGTGGTCGCAGATCGCGTAGTACGCGTAGCCGCGCTCGATCGCCGCGGCCACCATGTCCTCCAGCGAGTCCTTCCCGTCCGACCAGGTCGTGTGCGTGTGCAGGTCGCCGCGCAGGTCGCTCAGCTCGACGAGCGCAGGCAGCTCGTGCTTCCGCGCGGCGGCGAGCTCGCCGCCGTTCTCCCGCAGCTCCGGTGGGATCCAGTCGTAGCCGAGAAACGCATAGACCTCTGCCTCGGTGGCGAAGCGATGCTCCTCGCCGGTCTCGACGACGGTGACCGAGTACTCGGAGATCGAGTAGCCGCGACGCACCGCGTCCTCGCGCAGCGCGACGTTGTGGTGCTTCGAGCCGGTGAAGTGCTGCAGCAGGTTGCCGTAGCTCTCCGGCGGCACGACGCGCAGGTCGAAGCGCAGCCCGTCGTGCGAGACGACCGTCGCCTTGGTCGAGCCCTTGGCGGCGACGTCGACCACCCAGCGGAGCGAGCAGAAGTAGTCGACGAGCGCCTGCGGGTCGGTCGCCGTCGCGATGATGTCGAGGTCGCGCACCGTCTCGCGCATGCGGCGCGCGGAGCCGGCGAGCGAGACCTCGACCGACGCCTCGTGCTCCTGCAGCACCTGTACGACCGCGCGCAGCTTCGGCAGCGTGGTACCGAGCAGCGCGCGATGCGGCCCTTCCGCGGCGCGCGGGCGCGCCAGCGCCTCGGCGATCTTCTGCTCCGTGCCGGGCCCGATCCCGGCATGCCCCCGCAGCTCCTGCGCCTCCGCCGCCGCCTTCAGCCCATCGACGGTCGTGATGCCGAGCTCCTGCCAGATCCGCCGCGCCGTCTTCGGGCCGAGGCCGGGCAGGCGCATGAACGTCGCGACCTCCGCCGGCACTTCCGTCTTCCGCTTCGTCAGCGCGTGGATCTCACCGTCTTCCACGACCTCGACGATCTTCGCCTCGATCGTCTTGCCGATCCCCTGCAGCGCCTTGGCCTTCCCGTCGAGCGCGAGCTGCGCCACGGACGAAGGCGTCTCGCGGATCCTCGCGGCCGCCTTGCGGTAGGCGTTGATGCGAAAGAGATCGGCTCCTTCGAGCTCCATCAGGTCGCCGAGCAGCTCGAATTGCTCCGCGAGCTGGTCGTTCCGCGGCAGTTCGGCCATGGTGGCGATCATAGGCGCCGACATGCGCGCCACCGTCTGCCTGCCGACCTACAACGAACGCGAGAATCTCGACGCGATGCTGCGCGCGCTGCAGGGCGTTCTGCGCGAGGGCGACCGGGTGCTCGTGATCGACGACAACTCCCCCGACGGCACCGGAGAGATCGCCGACCGGCTCGCGTGCCGAGCTGCCGTTCGTCTCCGTGCTGCACCGCGAGCGCAAGGAGGGCCTCGGCCCGGCGTACCTCGCCGGCTTCCGCCGCGCACTCGACGAGGGCGCCGAGCTCGTTCTGGAGATGGACTGCGACTTCTCGCACGATCCGGCAGACGTCCCGCGACTGATCGCGGCCGTCGAGGACGGCGCCGACGTCGCGCTCGGTTCCCGCTATGTCCCGGGCGGGCGGGTCGGCAACTGGGGGCTGATTCGCCGTGCGATCTCGCGCGGGGGCTCCCTGTACACGGCGGCCTGGCTGCGGATGGGCGTCGAGGATCCGACCGGAGGCTTCAAGTGCTTCCGGCGCGCCGTGCTCGAGGCGCTCGACCTCGACGCGGTCACCGCGAAGGGCTACGCCTTTCAGATCGAGCTGACCTACCGCGCGAAACGCCGCGGCTTCCGGGTGATCGAGGTGCCGATCGTCTTCGACGATCGCACGGTCGGGCACTCGAAGATGAGCCGGCGGATCATGCTCGAAGCCGTGTGGCGCGTGCCTCTGCTGCGGCTGCGCGGCTAACGTCCGGGCGTGCGCACCGTCACCGACGAGACCTTCGACGCCGAGGTGCTGCAGGCCGGCTCACCGGTGGTCGTCGACTTCTGGGCGCCCTGGTGCGGCCCGTGCAAGGCGATCGAGCCGGCGCTGGAGGAGCTCGCCGCGGCTTCCGAGGCGGTCGAGTTCGTGAAGATCGACATCGACGACAATCCCCGGGTTGCCGACCGCTACGGCGTGCTCTCGCTGCCGACGGTGATGCTCTTCGCGGGCGGCGAGGTGCGCTGCACCGTGCTCGGCGCGCGGCCGAAGAAGCACTTCGCCCGCAGCTTCGCCGACTACCTCTAATCCCTCGTGCGGGGGACGCGTGAGACCCGCATCGTGCCGACGATCAGACCGTAAACCCGACCGGGGGCGGACGGGCACGAACCCCTGGGGGGAAACCTTGTCACTCCGCTCCGTCGTCCCACTCGCACTGATCGCAGCAGCACTTGCCGCCCTGTCGGCCTCCGGTGCCGCTGCCCGGACCGAGGCGGGTCCCGTGATCGTGCATCGCGGACAGCCCGTGAAGGTCTCGGTTCGCACGCCGTCCCTGGCTGCCTGTCTCGCCGAAGCGCGCTACTCGGACGGCTCCCGGCAGTCCTCCGGCATCAAGCACGCCCATGACGGCCTCGTCACCTGGATGGTTCGCGTCCCGAACAACGCCGCGCTCGGCCAGGCTCGCTGGTCGGTCCGCTGCGGCGTCACCTGGCAGCGCACGGGCACCTGGCTCGTGAAGCCGGCGGCCGCGACGAAGGTCGACTCGACGCCGCACCTGATGGTCGACAAGCAGGGCTTCTCGCAGCGCAACGACAAGCTCGGCACGGGCAGCACGGTCAGCTACGGCCTGCTGCTCAAGAACACGTCCACCACGCAGGACGCGACCGAGACCTACCTGTTGATCAACTTCGCCACCGCGAGCGGCGAGCTGATCGGCACGGTGACGAAGAAGGTCGAGCTCGTCGCCGCGAGCGGCATGTTCGCCTTCGGCGATTCGCTGCACCTGCGCACGCAGACGCCGGTCTCGAACCTCGAGGTGACGATCAAGGTGCTCTCCCACGAGCCGGGCAAGCCCCGGATCCTGCCCCACTTCGTCAACCTCCGCATCCTGCCGAGCGAGACGGACTCCGGCTGGATCGGCGAGGTCGACGGTGAGATCGTCAACGACACCTCGCCGCAGACGCTGGCCGTGGCGAAGCTCTCGATCGTGCTGCTCGACGCCACCGGCCGGATCGTCGGCGGCGGCACCACGACGACGTTCTCGCCGCTGCCGTCCGGATCGCGCATGGTCTTCCTGGCGCGTTCGGGCTTCACGGCGGTCCCGGCGAGCGCGCCGACGTCGTTGATCATCTCGGTCGATCCGACGTATTCAGCCGACTGAACGCCCTGAGAATGGCGGCTCGGCCGTGGCTACCCTGATGCCATGGCCGGGCTGCCCTCCTCACACCGGGCGCGCGTCCGGCTGCTGTGGGGGTCGCTCGCTACAGCCGCCGTGCTCGTCGTCGCCGGATTGATCGTCTTCGTCCCGAACACCGGGCACACGCTCTCGACCCCGATCGACACCACCAAGCAGGCGCAGGTGTTCCGCCTGCCGAAGACCGTGCTCGCCACGCCGCAGGAGAAGGCCGGCGCGCTGGCGACGCTCTCGGTGTTCGTGCCGAGCGCCTTCACGCGGCAGCACCTCGAGCGGTCCTGGCCGCTCGCGACGGCGCACATGAAGATCGGGACGTCGCGCGCCGACTGGCTCGCAGGCAACCTGCCGATCGTCCCGTACTCCGCCGCGGGCTACCGCACGTTCGGCACGGTGCTCAAGTACCAGTACCGGCACGTGCTCGGCTACGACGTGCTGATGCTGCCGAAGGAGACCGCGGCGGGCAAGCTCGCCGGGCAGCAGGTCTACAGCTGCGAGCTGCACGACGTGCACGGCCGCTGGCTCGTCGACTTCTGTTACCCGCGCAAGACGCTCTAGGAGAAGTGCTGCCAGCCTGCGAGCTCGACCGGCTCGCCGTCGCGCAGCACGAGCACGCCCTCGCCTGACTCGACGCGGCCGATCACCGCGAGCTCCCCGGGCTCGGCCACGGCCGCCAGTAGCTCGTAGTCCTCGCCGAACGCGAGGTCGTCGGTCGTGGCGCCCGCTGCGAGCGGGACGCGGTCGAGCTCGAGCACGCAGCGCACGCCGGAGCGGCGCGCGATGTGGCCGGCGTCGACGCCGAGCCCGTCCGAGATGTCCATCAGCGCGTGCGCATGCGCGGCGAGCAAGCGACCTTCCGCGAGCCGGAGCGGTGGCCGCACGTAACGCCGCTCGCGGAACGCGGCGCCGGCGGCGCCGAGCGGACCGGTCACGACGAGCGCGTCGCCGGGCAGCGCCCCCGCGCGACCGGGAACGCGCGCGCTGCTACCGACTGCGGTCACCGAGACGACGAGCACCGGCCCCTGCGTCGTGTCGCCGCCGACGACGGGGACACCGGTCTCCGCAAGCCCTCGGTAGAGCTCGACCACGTCCTCCGTCCTGGTCGAGGCGGGCGCGACGAGGGTCACGAGCAGCGCTTCCGGAGCCGCCCCCGACGCCGCCAGGTCGCTCAGGTTGACGGCCGCAGCACGCCAGCCGAGGTCGCGCCAGGAGAGCCAGTCGAGCCGAAAGTGGACGCCCTCGACGAGCGCATCCTGTGTGACGACGAGGTCGCCTGCGAGCTGGGCGGCGTCGTGCTGGACGCCGACGATCAGGCCGAGCCGCTCGAGCTCCGCGAGGAGCCCGAGCTCACCGCTCTCCGAGAGCCTCATCGACGGCCTGCCTGAGCGCGGAGTCGGAGGCTGCACGGATCACGGCGACGCCGGCGGCGCCCGCCCGGATGCAGTCGCCGGCATTGAGCGCATCGACGCCGCCGATCGCGACGACCGGCACGGAGACCGCCTCGCAGATCGAGCGCAGGCCCGTCAGGCCGATCGCGGGCTCGGCGTCGTCCTTCGACGGCGTCTCCCAGATCGGCCCCACGCCGAGGTAGTCCGCGTCCACGGCGAGTGCCTGCTCGAGCGTCGACGCGGAGCGGCCGAGCAGTAGCCCCGCGCGTCGTGCGCGGACGGCGCCTGGGTCGCTCTGGCCGAGATGCACGCCGTCGGCATGCAGCTCGAGCGCGGCCTCGACGTCGTCGTTGACGACGAACGTCACGCCGAGCTCGCGGAAGCCACGCCCGCGCTTCACGATCTCCTCGGTGCCGGCCTTGACCCGCAGCTGCACGACCGTCGCCCCGACCGTGACGGCCCAACGGGCGCCCTCCAGGTGAGCCACGATCGCGTGCACCTTCATCGGGTGCGCGCCTTGCCGTCGAGCGTCGCGGGATCGAGCGCCGCCAGCGCGTCGTACAGGCCGACGTGGAACGAGCCGGGGCCTTTGGCGTCACGCGCAGCCTCCTCGCCGGCGACACCGAGCGCGACGAGCGCCTCTGCCGCCGCTTCGAGCGGCCGGTCGGCGTTGACGGCGAGAAAGCAGCCGGTGAGCGCGCTCGAGATGCACCCCGTGCCGGTGATCGTGGCGAGCATCGGATCGCCGTTCTCGACGGCGATCGTCCGCCGGCCATCCGAGACGTGGTCGACCGGCCCGGTGACCGACGCGACCAGTCCGAGGCTCTGCGCGGCGCGGGCGGCGAGCTCTGCGGGGTCACCGCCCGCGTCGATCGATTCGACGCCCCGCACCTCGGCCTCGACGCCGACGAGCGTCGCCACCTCGCCCGCGTTGCCGCGCAGGACGGTCACGCGCACCTCGTCGAGGATCCGCCCTGCGGTCTCCGTGCGGTAGCGCGTCGCTCCCACGCCGACCGGATCGAGCACCACGGGGATCTCACGCTCGTTCGCCACCTTTCCCGCTGCGATCATCGCATCGACCCAGTGTGGAGAGAGGGTGCCGATGTTCAGCACGAGCGCGCCGGCGATGGCGGCCATCTCCTCGACCTCCTCCCGCGCGTGCGCCATCACCGGCAGTGCGCCGAGCGCGAGCGTCGCGTTGGCCGTCTCGTTCATGACGACATAGTTGGTGATCTGGTGGACGAGAGGCTTCGCCTCGCGCAAGCGGTGCAGAGAGTCTCCAGGTGTCACGCGCGTCCTTTCAGGTTGAGGATGTCGACAGGGCCGTCGCCCGCTCCGAGCTCGGCCAGTCCGTGGCGCACCGCGTCGGTCGCCGCTCGTGACGCCCCACGCGCGGCGTCCTCGAGCGACAGCCCGCGGGCGAGCAGCGCGGCCAGCGTCGCGGAGTGCGTGCAGCCGGCGCCGTGCGTTGCCGCAACGGCAAGTCGCTCGACGGGAATCGCCACATGCTGCGTCCCGTCGAAGAGGTGGTCGACCGGCTCGCCGTGCCCGCCGGTGACGATCGCGGCCGCCGCGCCGAGCTCGACCAGGCGCTCGGCGAGCTCTGACTTCGACTCGGAGGCGACTGCCGGCGAGCGCCTGTGCCTCCGCCAGGTTCGGGGTCACGACCGTCGCGAGCGGGAAGAGCCGCTCCACGAGCGCACCGACCGCGTCTGCCGCGAGCAGGCGCGCGCCCGAGGTCGCGATCAGCACCGGGTCGACGACGAGCGGCACACGGCGGCTGCTCGAGCGCAGTCGGCGACCGCGTCGATCACCGCCCGGGAGCCGAGCATCCCCGTCTTGGCGGCGTCGACGCCGAGGTCGTCGAACACCGCAGCGATCTGCGCGGTGACGATCTCGGCCGGCACCTCGTGCACGGCCGTCACGCCGACCGTGTTCTGGGCCGTCAGCGCGACGATCGCGGACATCCCGTAGGCACCCGCGGCCGCGAACGCCTTCAGGTCGGCCTGGATGCCTGCGCCGCCCCCGCTGTCGGAGCCGGCGATCGTCAGTACGCGTGGAACGCTCATGGCCTCCCTTCGCCGGCATGACCCGGATCAGGTTCGACGGGTGTGATCTCAGCCTCCGACGAGGCACCCCGGTGGCCCGAACCTAGCAGCGCCCGGGGCCTCCAGGCCCCCTCTACGATCGAGGCATGAGCGTCGACGTCCTCCGCTGGGAAGGTCTGCTCGAGGGCGAGGAGCTCGCCTACCTGGGCGAGGAAGCCGCGCGCGACGCCCGGTTTGCCGACCTGCCGGACGGCCTCGACCCGCGGGTGCGCGACGCGATCGGCGTCGACCGGCTCTACGCGCACCAGCGCGAGGCGTGGGACGCCGCGGCGCGGGGCGACCACGTGCTCGTGACGACCGGCACCGCGTCCGGGAAGACACTCGCGTTCAACCTGCCCGTCCTCGACGCCGTCGCACGCGAGCCGAAATCGCGCGCGCTCTACCTCTACCCGACGAAGGCGCTCGCGCAGGACCAGTTCCGCACGCTGTCCGAGCTGCAGATACCTCGGCTGAAGCCGGCGATCTACGACGGCGACACGCCGACCGAGCAGCGCTGGCAGATCCGCAAGTGGTCGAACGTGATCCTGACGAACCCCGACATGGTCCACGTCGGCCTGCTGCCGAACCACGACCGTTGGGGCGACGTGCTCGCGAACCTCCGCTACGTCGTCGTCGACGAAGCGCACGTCTACCGCGGCGTGTTCGGCTCGCATGTCGCGAACGTCCTCCGCCGCCTGCGCAGGCTGGCGCGCATCTACGGCGCCGAGCCGCAGTTCCTGCTCGCCTCCGCGACGATCTCGAACCCGGGGGAGCTCGCGACCGCGCTGCTCGGCGAACAGGTGACGGTCGTCGGCGACGACGCGGCGCCGCGCTCGGAGCGCACCGTCGTGCTCTGGAATCCGCCGTTGCAGGATGCGGAGCTCGGGTTGCGCGGCTCGCCGCTCGCCGAGGCGGCGCGGCTGCAGGCGATGTTCGTCGAGCGCGGCCTGCGGACGCTGACGTTCGCGAAGAGCCGCAAGGCGGCCGAGCTGATCCATCGGTTCACCGCCGAGCGGCTCGGCGACGACACGCACCTCTCGCCCTACCGGGCCGGTTACACCGCACAACAGCGCCGCGACATCGAGCGCCGGCTGAAGGACGGCGAGCTGCTCGGCGTCTCGGCGACGAATGCGCTCGAGCTCGGCATCGACGTCGGCCTGCTCGACTGCGTGATCTCGGTCGGCTTCCCGGGCACGGTTGCGTCGCTGCGCCAGCAGTGGGGACGCGCCGGCCGCCGCGGCAGCGGGCTCGCGGTGCTGGTCGCGAGCGAGGACGGCCTCGACCAGTTCTTCATGCGCGAGCCCGACAAGCTGCTCGGCCGGCGCGTCGAGGCCGCGATCCTCGACCATGCAAACCCGCGCGTGCTGCGCGGTCACGTGCGCAGCGCGGCCTACGAGGCGCCGCTGACGGACGAGGACGCAGCGCTCCTCGGCCCCGAGGCGCTCGAGCTCGCGCGCGAGGATCCCGAGCTGCGCAGCACGCCCGCCGGCATCGTGTGGGGCGGCACCGACCATCCGGCGTCGCGGGTCGCGCTGCGCTCGGCCGACCCGGATGCGTTCTCGATCGTCGACGGCTCGACCGGAGCGGTGCTCGGGATGGTCGAGCGCTCGCGCGCCTACTCGACCGTGCACGAGGGGGCGATCTACCTCCACCTCGGCGAGTCGTTCCTCGTCCGCGAGCTGAACCTGAACACGCTCTACGCCGTCGTCGAGCCGTTCACCGGCGACTGGTACACGCAGGCGAAGAAGGACACGATGACGCAGATCGTCGCGCCGACACGGAGCGAGCGGCGTCTGGGGCTCGACCTGCACTTCGGCGAGATCGAGGTGACCGAGCAGGTCGTCGGCTACGAGCGGCGCACGGTCAGCTCGCAGGAGCGGATCGAGCTCGTGCCGCTCGAGCTGCCGCCGACGACGTTCGCGACCGAGGCGATCTGGTTCCTGCCCGAGCCGTACCAGCTCGCCGAGCTCGACGAGATGCCGAAGCTGCTCGGAACGCTGCACGCGGCCGAGCACGCGCTGATCGCGCTGCTGCCGCTGTGGGCGATGTGCGACCGCTGGGACATCGGCGGGCTCTCGACGAACATCCATCCGCAGACCGGCCGCCCGACGGTGTTCGTCTACGACGGCCATGCCGGGCGGCGTCGGGATCACGGAGCGCGGCTTCGAGCAGTTCGAGGGCTGGGTGCGGGACACCGCCGCGATGATCCGGGGCTGCCCGTGCTCGCACGGCTGCCCCTCGTGCGTCCAGAGCCCGAAGTGCGGCAACCTCAACGACATGCTCGACAAGGACGGCTCGCTGACGTTCTTGCAACGCCTTGTCGATTTCGGCGGATCCCGTTCGTCGTAGAGAGGACAAACGAGCAAGGGAGGTCGATCGTGAAGTACGCACTGCTGATCTACGGCAACGACACCGAGTGGGAGAGCCGCAGTGAAGAGGAGAAGCAGGCGATCTACGGCGAGTACGCGCAGGTCTCGGAGAGCCCCGGCATCTTCGGCGGCTCGGAGCTGCAGCCGGGCGACACGGCGACGACGGTGCGCTCGCAGAACGGCGAGACGCTGACGACGGACGGGCCGTTCACCGAGGCGAAGGAAGTCCTCGGCGGCTTCTTCCTCCTGGACGCCGAGAACCTCGACGACGCGATCGCGGTCGCAGCGCGGATCCCGGCAGCGCGCACGGGCGCGGTCGAGGTGCGCCCGATCGTGGAGCGCGCCTGAGCGGCACCGACCTGCAGACGGTCTTCCGCGAGGAATGGGGACGGGTCCTCGCGGCGCTGATCGGCTTCCTCGGCGACTTCGACCTCGCCGAGGAGGCCGCGCAGGAGGCGTTCGCGATCGCGGCGGAACGCTGGCCGCGGGACGGCACGCCCACCGCCCCCGGCGCCTGGCTCGTCACGACGGGACGCAACCGGGCGATCGACCGGATCCGCCGCGAGCGCACGCTCCTCGCGAAGACGCGTCTGCTGGAGGTGCCCGAGGCGCACGAGGACGAGATGACCGACGACACGTTCGCCGACGAGCGGCTCGAGCTTCTCTTCACGTGCTGTCATCCGGCGCTCTCGATCGACGCGCAGGTTGCGCTGACACTGCGCACGCTCGGCGGCCTCTCGACCGCGCAGGTCGCCCGGGCGTTCCTGCAGCCCGAGGCGACGATGGCGCAGCGGCTCGTGCGCGCGAAACGGAAGATCACGACGGCCGGCATCCCGTTCCGCGTGCCCCCGCCGCAGCTCCTGCCGGACCGGCTGGTCGCGGTACTGGCGGTCGTCTACCTGATCTTCAACGAGGGCTACGGCGGGCGCGCCGACCTGGCGGCGGAGGCGATCAGGCTCGGACGGTCGCTCGCCGACCTGATGCCCGACGAGGCCGAGGTCGCCGGGCTCCTGGCGCTGATGCTGCTGCAGGACGCACGCCGTTCTGCGCGCATCCGCGACGGCGAGCTCGTCCTGCTGGACGACCAGGACCGCTCGCTGTGGGACCGAGCCGCGATCGAGGAAGGCCGCGTCGTGCTCGACCGCGCACTCGCGCTCGGCGGGCGCGGCCCGTACGTCCTGCAGGCGGCGATCGCGTCGCTGCACTCGGAGGACGAGCGCGACCGCGCAGAGATCGCTGCGCTCTACGGCGAGCTCGCCCGTGTCACCGGCTCACCCGTCGTGCAGCTCAACCGGGCGGTGGCGATCGCAGAGGCGGGCGATCCGGCGGACGGGCTCGAGTTGCTCGAGACCCTCGACCTGGACGGCTACCACTACCTGCACGCGGCGCGGGGCGAGCTGCTGGTGCGGCTCGGCCGCCCCGAAGCGGCACGGCAGGCGCTGACACGCGCGCTCGAGCTCGTTCCGCCGGGGCCCGAGGAACGGCTCCTCCGGCAACGGCTCGCCGCGCTCGAGTAACCGCGAGAATGCTGCGGTGCAACCCGCCGACCGCATCCGCGTCTTCCGACACACGCTCGAGGAGGCGGTCTCGGAGCGCGTCGTCCCGGGGCCGCACACCGTCGGGTTGTTCGCCGATTCGGTCGCGAACGTCTACGACCTCAACTACCTGCGCGCCGCCGAGCCGGCGCCGGCCGTCGTCCTCGCCGACGAGGCCGAGCAGGCGATGGAGACGTTCCTCCACCGGAAGGTCGTCGTCGAGCGCGACGGGCGCGAGGCCGCGAGCGGGTTCGCCGCCCTCGGCTGGAACGTCACACCGCACCTGATCATGGCCCGGCAGCGCGAGGCCGACCGCGTCGTCGACACCTCGATGGTCCGCGAGGTCGACTTCGACGAGCTGCTCGACGCGCGCCGCGAGGTGACCGTCGCCGAGCCGACGGGCGACCTGTCGCTCTCGCAGCTGCTCGACCGCGGCAAG
The DNA here is from genome assembly GCA_963779505.1 of uncultured Actinomycetes bacterium. Taxonomy (GTDB): domain Bacteria; phylum Actinomycetota; class Thermoleophilia; order Gaiellales; family Gaiellaceae; genus PALSA-600. The sequence continues at coordinate 75,462 of CAVZYK010000017.1, forward strand.
CGCAGGATCATCGCCGCCGTCCCCACCCGGTTCTTCGCCGCGTTCGTCGACGGGCGCGTCGCGGCCTACTGCGAGCTGCGCAGTGACGGCGCCGTCGCGCAGATCGAGGACGTGAACACGCTGGCGGAGTTCCGCGGCCGCGGGCTCGGCCGCGCGGTCGTGCAGGCAGCGGTCGACGAGGCGGGCCGCAGCGGCGAGCTCGTGTTCCTCGAGGCGCTCGCCGACGACTGGCCGAAGGAGCTCTACGCGAAGCTCGGCTTCGACGTCGTCGACGAGCGCGTGCTCTTCCTGCGACCGCCGTCGCCGCTGACCAAGCTGCGCGTGCGCACGCCGAGGCTGGAGCTGCGGCTCGCCACGGCCGCCGAGCTGCGCTCGCTCGCACGGGTCGCGCAGGCCGGCATCCACGACCCTGATCGAATGCCGTTCGAGGAAGCATGGACGGACGCCGCCGGCGAGCCGGACTTCGAGAACGGGTTCGTCGAGCACCACGTCTCGAGCCTCGGGCGCTGGCGTCCCGACGCCTGGGTACTGAACCTCGTCGCCTTCGCCGACGGGCAGCCCGTCGGCGTGCAGGCGCTACGGGGGAAGCGATTCGCCGAGGAACGGACGGTCGACACCGGCTCCTGGCTCGGCCGCGACTGGCAGGGCCGAGGCCTCGGCACCGAGATGCGCGCAGGCGTGCTGCAGCTCGCGTTCGAGGGCCTCGGCGCCCGGCGCGCCACCTCGGGCGCGATCCAGGGCAATCCCCAGTCGCTCGGCGTCTCGCGCAAGCTGGGCTACGCCGAGACGGGCAGCCACCTGGTCAGCCCCCGCGGCGAGCCGGTGGAGCACCTCGACCTCGAGCTGCAGGCGGACGCCTTCTCCTCACCGGTGCCGGTCGAGATCACCGGGCTCGACGGACTGCTGCCGCTCTTCGGAGCCGCGCCGTGATCCTGCGCGCGTTCGGCGAGACGTTCGTGACGCTCTTCGTGATCACCGACCCGATCGGGAACGCGCCGATCTTCGTCGCGATCACTCGCAATCTGACGCCGAAGGAGCGGCAGCGCGCGGCGGTGCGTGCGGTGATCGCCGCCGGCGCGTTGATCCTCGGCTTCGCGGTCTTCGGCGAGATCGTGCTGCGCTACCTGCACGTCTCGCTCGGCTCGCTCTCGATCGCGGGCGGCCTGCTGCTGATGCTGGTCGCGCTCGAGATGCTGCGCGGCTCGGACTTCCCGGGCGGGGATTCGGGCGAGCGCGGAGGACGTGGCGCTCGTGCCGCTCGCGACGCCGCTCGTCGCCGGGCCGGGCGCGATCGCCACCTCGATCGTGCTCTGGCGCGCGCATCCGGGCGCAGGTGGGCACGTCGCCGTGATCGCCGCGATCATCGCCGCGGTCGCGTGCGTCGGAGTGGCGTTGATCGTCGCCGAGCGGGTGACACGCGCGACGAGCCCGGCGATCCTCAGCTTCCTGACCCGCGTCTTCGGCCTGCTGCTCTCCGCGATCGCCGTGCAGCTGGTGGTGGACGGCGTGCGCTCACTGACGTAGAGTCGTCCGGCGAGACAACGGACGAGGAGGTCTGCCATGGCAATGCGGCTGACCCGCCCGCGGCACGGGGACCCTGTTCAAACGACGGCGCAGCTGCGCGAGCTCGCAGCCGCCGTCCTCAGTGAAGACGTGCGCACGCTCGCGCGCACGACGGCGTATCTGCGGCGCTCGTACCGCACGGTGTTCGTCGCCTACCTGGCGATGCTCGTCTTCGGGCTGGCGGCGGTGATCGCCGCGTTCGTGAAGGGCCTCGAGGCGACCTCGATCGGCGAGGCGGTCGCGGCGATCGGCCTCTGCGGGCTGACCGTCGGCATCTTCGTCGCGTTCTTCGTCCAGCGGCCGTCCGCGGCCCTGCAGCGGAACGCGATCTTCATGCCGTGGGTCTCGATCGTCCTGACGACGTTCTGGACGCGGATGCTCTACCTCGACGATCCCGCGACGCTCGACGCCAAGCTCGGCAAGGCGGCCAAGGACGCCTCGGAGGAGCTGAGCGCGATCGCGATGCGCTACGCGGTGATCGACGGCAAGGAGCTGACGGTGGCGAAGGAGGCGGCGCGCACGCGGCCTACTGTTCCAAAGACTTGAGGGCTTTCGTCAGCGACTGGCGTGTCGTCAGCAGGTCGGCGTAGACGTCGCCGAGCGTCTGCACGCGCTCGAGCACGACCGGCATCGTGTAGATCGACGGGTTGAGCTTGTCGTCGACCTCGTCCCAGCGCAGCGGCGTCGAGACCGGCGCGTTCGGCTTCGGTCGCACGGAGTAGACGGAGGCGATCGTCTTGCCCTCGCCGTTCTGGTTCGAGTCGATCAGGACGCCGCGCCGGCGCGCCTTCGACCATTCGGTCGTCGCGAGCTTCGGATGCGCGCGCGCGATCGCACCGGCGACGACTTCGGAGAACGCGCGCGACTGCTCGAACGTCGAGCGGCGGTCGAGCGGCACGAGCACGTGGAAGCCCTTGCCGCCGGAGGTCTTCGGGAACGAGACGAGCCCCAGCTGGTCGAGCAGCTCCTTGAGGATCAGCGCCACCTCGATCGTCTGCGCCCACGGCACCTCCGGCGTCGGGTCGAGGTCGAAGAGGCAGAAGTCGGGCCGGTCGGGCTTGTCGACGCGCGAGTACCACGTGTTCAGGTCGATGCAGCCCATGTTGACCATCCAGAGCAGCCCCAGCTCGTCGTCGACGACCGGGAACTCGACCCACTTCTTCGTGCGTCCCTTGTCGCGGGTCGAGACGAGCGCGCGGTGGCGCGGGATCCAGTCGGGCATGTGCGTCGGCGCGTCCTTCTGGAAGAACGCCTTGCCGTACGCGCCGTCGGGATACCGGCGCATCGTGAACGGCCGCTGCCTGAGGTGCGGCAGGACGGTCGGCGCGATCGCCTGGTAGTAGCGCAGCAGATCGCCCTTGGTGATCCCCTCGTCGGGCCAGAAGGGCTTGTCGAGATTCGAGAGGCGGAGCTCGCGCTTGCCGAGCCGGATCACGTCGGCGATCGGCTGCTCGCGCGTCACCTCGCCCGCGCTCTTGTCCTCGCGGATGCCGAGGTAGGCGGGGTGGCGCAGATGATCGTCGTGCGTCCACTCGCCGAACCGCACCTGCGCGACGAGCTGCGGCTCGACCCATTGCACGTCGCCCTTGCGCACGCGGGGCATCTTCGGAGCGACCGTGAAGGGCGGCGTGTCGCGGTGCAGCGGCCGCAGCAATCGCAACAGCTTGTCGATCTCGGCATCGTCGAAGCCGGTGCCGACGTTGCCGACGTAGCGCAGCTCGTCGCCTTCGTTGACCGCGAGCACGAGTGCGCCGAAGGTGTCGGCGCGGCGGCCGCCGCCGCGCGTGTAACCGGTGACGACGAATTCCTCGTTGTTCTCGGTCTTCACCTTCAACCAGTCCCGCGTGCGCTTGCCCTGCTTGTAGGTGCTGTCGGCGCGCTTGGCGATCAGCCCCTCGAGCCCTTGCGCCTGCGCGACCTCGAACAGCGCGTCACCGTCGTCGAAGTCCTCGGAGAAGGCGACCGTCGTGACGCGCTTGTCGAGCAGCTTCCGCAACTGCGACTTGCGCTCGGTCAGCGGCAGGTCGAGGAGCGACTCACCGTCGAGCTCGAGCAGGTCGAAGGCGTAGAAGACGAGCGGGCCGGAGCCCTGCTGCAGCTCCGAGAAGCTCGTCCGGCCCGTCGGGTCGATCCGGCAGATCTCGCCGTCGACGACCGCGTTCGGGCTCTTGACGGCCTTGACGAGCGCCTTCGCGACGTCGGGGAAACGGCCGTTCAGCTCCTTCTCGTTGCGCGAGAGGAGCTTGCACTCGCTGTTGTGCACGTACGCGAGCGCGCGGAAGCCGTCGAACTTGACCTCGTACGTCCACCCCTCGCCGTGCGGGACGCTCTTCGCGAGCGACGCGAGCATCGGCCGGTACGTCTGTTGGCCGGCGTACCACTCGGAGCCGTCGGCGTCGCTGCGCTTGATCAGCAGCCAGTTCTGCTCCTTGCCGTCCATGTGCGTGGGCAGGAGCGACCACGTGCCCCGCAGGCGCGTGCCGTGCAGCTCGAAGGTCAGCTGGCCGTTCGGCTTCTCCTCGAGCAGCTCGTACGTGCCGTTGTCCCAGATCTCGACCGTGCCGCCGCCGTACTGGCCCTTCGGGATCTCGCCCTCGAACTTGCCGTACTCGAGCGGGTGGTCCTCGACGTGGACGGCGAGCACCTTGTCGCCGGGCGCGAGCGGCACGCCTTTCGGCACCGCCCACGAGGCGAGCGCGCCGTTGCGCTCGAGCCGGAAGTCGTAGTGCAGGCGGCTCGCGTCGTGGCGCTGGACGACGAAGGTCGGCTGCGTCCCGCGCTCACCCGAGCCGAACGGCTCGGGCGTCGCTTTCGGGTCGCGCTTGCGGCGATAGTCGGAGAGACGGTCGTCGGGCACTCAGGAAGCTTTGCGTTTCCGCGCGGCCGCCGCCTTCTTCTTCGTACCGGTCGCTGCCTTGCGCTTCGCCGGCGCCCGCTTCTTCTTGGTCGCGGCGACGGACTGGCGCAGCGCGTCCATCAGGTCGATCACCTCGCCGCCGGTCTCCTGCTGCGGCTCCGGCAGCGGCTCGCCCTCCGCCTTCTTCTCGAGCAGGTCGAGCAGCTGATTGCGGTACTGGTCGTGGTAGCGCTTCGGGTCCCACGTGGAGGCGAGGTTCTCGATCAGCGACTTCGCCATCTCGACCTCGGCCGGGCGAACCTGCGGCGCCGGCGCGTCCTCGGGCCGGCGCACCTCGTCGGCGTAGTACATCGTCTCGAGCACCAGCGTCTTGCCGACCGGGCGCACGCATGAAAGGTGCTGCTTGTTGCGGATGACGATCTTCGCGATCGCGACCCGGCCGGTCTCCTCGAGGGCCTTGACGAGCAGGCGGTAGGGCTTCTCGGCGCCTTCCTGCGGCAGCAGGTAGTAGGCCTTGCGGAAGTAGAGCGGGTCGATCTCGTCGATCGAGACGAAGTCGCAGATGTCGATCGCGTGCGTCAGCTCGATGTCGAGGCGGTCGATGTCCTCGTCCTCGAGCTCGACAAAGCGCCCCTTCTCGAACTCGAAGCCCCGGATCACGTCGTCGGCGCTCGACGTGCTTGCCGGTGTCCTTGTTCACCTTGTCGTAGCCGATCGGGCTCATGTCCCGGCGGTCGAGGAAGTGGAACTTGAGCTCCTTCGACTCCGTCGCCGTGAAGAGCCGCACAGGCACCGAGACGAGCCCGAAGGAGATGGCGCCGGACCAGATCGCGCGTGGCATCGAGCTAGGTGTTATCCACAGGCGCGAAGGTTGAACACGGCGACGTTCCGCGCTGAGGCGATGTTTGGGTCCGGCCGCCCGGGGAGAATCCCGCTCGAGCTTCTCCACCTGACGGGGGGTTAGGCGCTCGAGGCCCGCTTCCACGCGGGCCTCGACGCGTTCTCGGGGGGTATTTGCCCCCGTTGAAAACCCTGTGGATGGTGTGGAAAGCCCGGCGGGAAACCCCTGCTCGGCGGACGCCGTGCGTCTCTCAGGCGAAGACGCCCATGCCCCGGAACTTGGCCCGCCGCGAGCGCCGCAGCTCCTCGCCCGGGGTCTCCGAGAGCTCGGCCAGGGTCTCCGCCAGGGCCTCGCCCAGGTAGCGCGCCGCCTCGTCGTGATCGGTCTGGGCGCCCCCTTCGGGCTCGGCGACGACGCCGTCGATCACCCCGAGGTCGAGGCAGTGCAGCGCGTCGGGCTTGAAGGCGGCGGCCGCCTTCTTCGCCTCGCCGGCGTCCCGCCAGAGGATCGCCGCACAGCCCTCGGGCGTGATCACCGAGTAGATCGCGTTCTCCTGCATCAGCACGCGGTCGGCAACCGCGATCGCGACGGCCCCGCCCGAGCCGCCCTCGCCGATGATGCAGGCGACGGTCGGGACGGTGAGCCGCGACATCGCGGCCTGCGAGCGGGCGATCGCGCCGCCCTGCCCGTGCTGCTCGGCGGCGACGCCTGGATAGGCACCCGGCGTGTCGACGAGCGAGACCAGCGGGAACCCGAAGCGCTCGGCGATCTCCATCACGCGCATCGCCTTGTGGTAGCCCTCGGGATACGCCATCCCGAACTGCCGGTCGAGACGCTCTTTGACGTCGCGGCCCTTCTGATGGCCGACGAGCGCGACCGTGCGGCCGTCGAGCTTGCCGAGCCCGGTGACGAGCGCACCGTCGTCGGCGCGGCCACGGTCGCCGTGCAGCTCGACCCAGTCCTCGAGCAGGCGCTCGACGTAGTCCATCGTGTAGGGCCGGTCCTGGTGGCGGGCGAGCTCGACGGAGCGCCAGATCGCCTCGTCGCTCGAGTCGGCCTGCAGGCGCTCCAGCTGGCGTTCGAGCCGCTGCGCCTCACCTTCGACCTTCGCGCCGCGCAGCAGCGGCAGGCGTGAGAGCCCGGAGAGCCGCTGCCGCAGGTTGAGCTCGTGCTCGCGGTCGGTCATGAGTCCGTACCGAAGAGCCGCAGCAGCTTGACCAGGTGCTCCCGCTGCTCGGCTCGCGGCACGATCGCATCGAGATGGCCGAAGCGCAGGTTCTGCTCGGCGAGCCCGAAGTCCTCCGGCAGCTTCTCGCGCGTCGTCTGCTGCACGACGCGCGGCCCGGTGAATGCGATCAGCGCTCCAGGCTCTGCGACGGTGACGTCCCCGAGCGACGCGAACGAGGCGAGCACGCCGGCGGTCGTCGGGTGCGCCATCACGGTCAGCATCGGCAGACGCGCGTCGTGCAGCTCCTCGACGGCGCAGACCGTCTTCGGCAGCTGCATCAGCGAGAGAATCCCTTCCTGCATCCGAGCGCCGCCCGAGCTCGTGACCGAGACGAGCGGCACGCCGCGCTCGATCGCCGAGTCGCAGGCGCGCGAGAACTTCTCGCCGACGGCGCTGCCCATCGAGCCGCCCATGAACGAGAAGTCCATGACCGCCAGCTCGACGGGGTGGCGGTCGATCGCCGCCTGGCCGACGACGATCGCCTCGCCGAGGCCGGTGTTCAGCTCGGCTTCCGACAGCCGCTCGGCATACGGCCTCAGGTCGAAGAACTCGAGCGGGTCGTCCGAGCGGATGTCGACCGACTCCTCGACGAACGATCCCTCGTCGGCGTACCAGGCGATGCGGGCGCGGGCCGGCATCGGGAAGTGGTGGCCGCAATGGCCGCAAACCCAGAGCGCGGCCGCGAGCTCGTCGTCGCGGAAGTGCGAGCCGCACTTGGGGCACGTATTCGGGTGCTTGATGTCTGTCTGGGGCGGAGCGTGCTTGTGCTCGACCTGGACGTCGATCCGGGTCTCGGCCATTGGTAGAGCTTAGACCCCCTCCAGGCTCGGACGGTTGCAGGAACGCGCGCTAGAGCCCGAGCGCGTGCCCGAAGCGCGTCAGGGCGGCCTCGTTGCGCTCGGAGGCGACGAGGCCGGTGAAGCCGGCGCCGACGGGACGCGGGAAGGAGGCCAGGAGCTGCTCGATCTCCCCGATCCCGAGCCCGCCCGGCTCGGGCATGAAGACGTCGAGCTGCGGCGGCTCGACCACGTCGAGATCGAGTGCGACGTACACGTTGTCCTGCAGGTGGGCGAGCTCCCGCCTGATGCCTGCCGCCTCGATGAACGCCTCCTCGGGTGGGTCCAGGCTGCGGGCTCCGAGCAGCGTCACGTCCTTCGGGTCGACGTCGCCGGCGTCGATCAACATCCGCAGCGGCATCCCCCAGGCGTTGCCGGACGGCGACGAAGCGGGTGTGTTGAGGTCGCCGTGCGCGTCGATCCAGACGACAGCGAGACGGCCGTGCCGGCGAGCAAGCTCACGCACCGCACCGACGTGCGCGCAGCAACAGCCGCCGAGCACGAGCGGCCGCTCCGGCAACTCGCGGGCGGTCGTCGCAAGCTGCGCGTCGAGCGTCTCCTCGTCGACGACCGCGGCCTCGGGCCACGGGAGCGCCATGCTCGCGGCCGCGGCCATCTGCTCGCCGTCGTCGCCCCACGCGCGCGGCACACGCACGAGCCCGGCCGCGAACTCACGGCCGCAGGAGTGGCATTGGTACTCCGGGCCGATCGCGACCGCGGTCAGCGTGCGGCAGTCCGGGCACCGCGCACGCAACGCGCTCACGGCTCGAGCGACCAGTTGTCGTTGCGCTCGATCGGCCGCATGCCGACGCGCTCGTACAGGCGCAGCGCCCCGCTCACGTTCTCGGTGTCGACACCGAGGCCGACCCGCCGGCGGCCGCGTGCGAACAGCTCGGCGAACGCCGCGCGCAGGAGCGCCTCGCCGAGCCCGCGGCGGCGCCACGCGGGGCGCACGCCGAGCGTTCCGACCCAGCCGAGGTCGGTGTCGCCGACTCGTTCGGCAGTCGCGAGCACGAAGCCGGCGAGCTCGTCGCCGTCCCAGGCGAGCAGCCAGAGCGACGGGTCGTAGCCGCGCTGCTTGAGATAGAACTCGTTGAAGTTCGACGGCGACACGTCATGGTGGTGCCAGTCGTCCTTGAACGACTCGTTCAGCGCAGCGCGCACAACTTCGCGGTCCTCGTCCCGGAAGGAGCGGAGCGAGAGGCCGGCGGGCAACGTCGGCTGCGGCGCTTCATCGAGGTCGACCTCCATCGTGTACGAGGAGCGCACGAGCCGGTAGCCGCGCGGCGCGACGATCTGCTCGAGCTCGTGCTCGGCCGGGAAGTACGCGCGCGCCACGACGCCGCGGGCGCGAGCCTCCGCCTCGGCCCAGTCGAGGAAGGTCTCCCAGTGCCCCGGCGCGGCGACGTCGAGCGCGACCTCGTCGTCCTCGATCCAGATGTCGCCGTAGCCGACGACGACGCCGTTCTCCTCGAGGACACGCAGGTGCTCCGGCTTCAGCTCCTTGTTGTCGATCCAGGTGCGGATCTCCTCCGCGTCGAGCCGGCGCGCCTTGCCGAACGCCTCGACGAAGAGCGCCGCGACCTGCTCGGCGTCCTCGACCCGCAGGTTGCGCAACTCGCTCATGACAGCTCCTTCTCGAAGACGACCGCGCCCCAGTGCACGTGCATCCCGACGCGCTCGTAGAGCCGTTGCGCCCCAGTGTCGCTCTGTGCGTCGACGCCGAGCCCGATCGTCGGCTTCCCGAGCCGCCAGAACGCACCGAACGCGTCGTACAACAGCGCTTCTCCGACCCCGCGGCGCCGCCACTCACGCCGCGTGAAGAGCCGGGCGAGCCAGGCCACTCCCAGGCGCTCGGGCCGGAGGATCGTGCCGGCGACGATCTGGTCGCCGTCGCGCACGACCGCCCAGAGCTCGGGCGAGAAGTCGTCTCGGTCGATGCTGTTCCGCCGCCAGGCCTCGAAGGACTGCGGCTCGTGCTGCCAGTGGTCGGCGAACGCGGCTTCGTACGCCTCGTGGAACGCGGCCGCGTCGGCGGGATCGAACCGCGAGACCGAGAGCCCCTCCGGCCATTGCGGCGCCGGCGGCTCCTGCTCGAGCTCGATCCTCATGTGCCAGAAACGCCTGATCTCCTTGTAGCCCTGCGCCCGCAGCAGCTCGTGCGCGCGCGGGTCGAGAACGAGCGCCGCGTTCTGCACGCGCGTCACGCCACGCTCGGCGAGGCGCTGCTCGAGCTCGCGGACGACGAACGAGCCGACACCGCGCCCGAAGTGCGCCGGGTGGACGTACCCGTCGGACTGCCCGTGCTGCGGGTTCAGCTCGATCGTCCCGTAGCCGACCACGGTGCCGTCGTCCTCGACGAGGAACCGGTCTTCGGGCGCGATGTCGCGCCACTCGTCGTGCAGGTCGTCGAGCGAGTAGTCCGTCGAGCCGAGGAGCGCCACGTCGAGCGCCGAGACGAGCTCGACGACGGAGTCCGCGTCGCCGTCGGTCGCGGGCCTAAGCAGGAACGAGCTCATCGAGCACCCCGGGCAGCGAGAAGAGGTCGGTCAGGGTCGCGGTCGGCGTGTGCGCGCCCACATCCTCGCCGAGCCGGTTGATCCAGACACAGCGCAGGCCGAGCTCCTGGCACGGCACGACGTCGTGGCTGAGCGACGCCGCGACGTGCACGTGCCCTTCGCGCGGAGCCCGGGTGCGCGAGAAGAACTCCTCCCAGTGCCGGTGAGCCGGCTTGTACGACCCGATCTCCTGCGCGACGACGACCTCGTCGAACGGGACGCCGATCTGCACGAGCGAGGCTGCGATGTAGTCCGTGTCGGTGTTCGAGAGGACGCCGAGCTTCCAGCCACGCTGCCGCAGGTCGGTCAGCGCACCGTGCACCTCGGTGAACGAGCGCCACGAGGGGAGCGACTCGGCGAGCGCGTGCTCCTCGCCGGGCGGCGCGCCGAGCCGTCGCAGCGACTCGGTCAGCACCTCGCGGTAGCTGCGGCTGCCGTCGCGCTGCAACTCGGGCTCGACCTGGTGGTAGCGCTCGAGCAGCTCGTCCGCGTGCTCGTCGCCGAAGATGCGCTCGAGCTCGGCGCGCACGCCGCCGTCCCAGTCGATCAGCGTGCCGTAACAGTCGAAGGTCGCCCAGCGCTCCACGCGCCAGAGCTTACGCAGCGATCTGTTCCGGCGGCCTGTAGGCCAGGATCTCCCAGCCGTGCTCGTCCAGCCACTCCTTCGCCTCGGCGTAGGCGGGGCGCCGCTTCTCGACGAGCGCCCAGAAGCCGGGGCCGTGGTTCATCTCGACGAGATGGCAGATCTCGTGCACGACGACGTAGTCGAGCACGTCGTGCGGTGCGAGGACGAGCCGCCAGTTGAAGCTGAGGGTGCCGGTCGTCGAGCACGAGCCCCAGCGGCTGCGCTGGTCGCGCAGCGAGATGCGCGCGTACGCGACTCCGAGCGCGGCAGCTTCCGACTGGGCGATCAGCGAGATCCGCGCGCGGGCCTCGCGGCGGCCCTGCTCGGCGGTGAGGGTGAGGCGGTCGAGGCCGAGGGTCGGCGCGGCGGCCTTGGCCAGCTGGCGCTCGAGCCAGCCGAGGTTGGCCGCGATCGCGGCGTCGATCTCGGCCTCGGTCGCGCGCGGCCGGACGACGAGCTCCGGCGAGAAGCCGAAGCGAACGACGATCCGGTGACCGCTGACGCGGGACGAGCGGCGTATGTGCAGCTCGACCAGACGGTCGCCGACCTCGACGAGGCGCATGGCTGGATGGTGCGCGTCGCCCCGGACGGCAACGCTTGTGACACGACCTCCCATTAGGACGTGCCATTCGCGCTCCGCTAGTGACGTCCTTTCTCCTGCTTTGCGCTCCTGTGCGCCCTGCTCACGCCGTCCGAACGGTGCCAGGCACCGTTCTGCGCAGGCGAGCCGGCTCCCACCGGGGGACAACCGAGTCTGCGGCACGGTCAACCGGCGCACAAGGGCCTTGAACAAATCGTCGCACTCTCGTAACGGTGCCTGGCACCGTTCGAGGTGCCGCTAGCCCTCGAAACGACGGACGACGATCGAGGCGTTGTGGCCGCCGAAACCGAACGAGTTCGAGACGGCGACGTCCAGATCCGGCAGGTCACGCGCCGCGTTCGGGACGTAGTCGAGGTCGCAGTCCGGGTCTTCGCTCTCGTAGTTGATCGTCGGCGGCGCCTTCCGGTCGGCGATCGCCATCACCGTGAAGACCGCCTCGACCGCGCCGGCCGCGCCGAAGCAGTGGCCCGTCGCGCCCTTCGTCGAGGAGACGGCGAGCTTCGTCGTCGCGTGCTCCTCGCCGAACGCGACGCTTGATCACGCGCGTCTCGGCGGAGTCGCCGAGCGGCGTCGACGTCGCGTGCGCGTTCACGTACCCGACCTCGGTCGGGTCGACGCCCGGCGTCGGCGAGCGCCATCGTCATCGCGCGCGCCGGGTTCTCGCCGGTCGGATCGGGCTCCGTCATGTGCGACGCGTCCGAGGAGATGCCGTAGCCGACGAGCTCGGCGTAGATCTTTGCCCCGCGCGCCTGCGCGTGCTCGAGCTCCTCGAGCACGATCACGGCCGCCGGCCTCGCCCATCACGAGCCCGTCGCGCTCCCGGTCGAACGGCCGCGACGCACGCGCCGGGTCGTCGTTGCGCCGCGAGAGCGCCCGCATCGCGTCGAAGCCGGCGATGCCGACCTCGGTGATGGGAGCCTCGGTCCCGCCCGCGAACATCACGTCGGCACGGCCGAGGCGGATCTCGTCCATCGCGTCGCCGATCGCCATGTTCGACGCTGCGCACGCCGTGCACTCGCTCATCAGCGGCCCCTTCGTGCCGAGCTCGATCGAGACCCAGCCCGGCGCCCATGTTCGGGATGATCGACGGGATCGAGAACGGGCTGACGCGGTCAGGGCCGCGCGTCAGGAGCACGTGGTAGCACTCCTGGTAGCTCTGGAGCCCGCCGATCCCGGTCGCGATCGACGCGCCGAAGCGGTCGGGCGCGGACGAGACGTCGACACCGGAGTCGGTCTCGGCCTGGCGCGCGGCCGCGAGGATCATCTGCGCGAAGCGATCCATGCGACGCGACGCCTTGCGGTCGATCCAGACCGTCGGGTCGAAGTCCTTCAGCTCACAGGCGAAGTGGACGTTGTAGTCGGTGTGGTCGAACGCGGTGATCTCGGCGGCGCCGGACTCGCCCGCGAGCAGACGCGACCACGACGTCTCCACGTCGTTGCCGAGCGGGCTGACCATGCCAAGCCCCGTGATCACCACGCGCCGTTGTCCGTTCTCGCTCATCACATACCCAGTCCGCCGTCGACGAGCAGCACTTCACCGGTGATGAAGGCCGCTGCGTCGGATGCGAGGAAGCGTACCGCCCCTGCGACCTCGGCCGGTTCGGCGACGCGTCCGAGCGGCGTGTTCGCGATCATCGCCTTGGTCGCCTCCTCGGGCAGCACCTCGGTCAGCTGCGTCTTGACGTAGCCGGGCGCGACGACGTTCGCACGCACGTTGCGCGAGCCGAGCTCCCGCGCCAGCGACTTGGTGAAGCCGATGATGCCCGCCTTCGACGCGGCGTAGTTCGTCTGGCCCCAGTTGCCGTGCACGCCGACGACGGAGCTGATGTTGACGATCGAGCCGCCGCGCTTCTTCATCATCGGCCGCGTCACAGCGCGGCACGTGTAGAAGATCGAGCTGAGGTTGGTGGCGATCACGGTGTCCCAGTCGTCGTCGGACATCCGAGCGAGCAGGCCGTCGCGCGTCAGGCCGGCGTTGTTGACGAGCACGTCGACGTCGCCCGCTTCCTCGACGAGCCGCCGCGCGTCATCGGGACTCGAGACGTCCGCCTGGACCGCGCGCCCGCCGATCGCCGTCGCGAGCTCCTCGGCGTCGTCCTTCCCCGAGCGGTAGCCGACGACGACACTGGCGCCGGCGCGCGCCAGTTCCTCCGCGATCGCGCGGCCGATGCCCTTCGAAGCGCCCGTGACGAGCGCGGTCTTCCCCTCGAGTGACGCGAAACCGTCGCTAGCCAAGTGCCTCCGTCGCCTCGTCGAGCGACTTGAGGTCGTTGACGGAGAACACACGAACGCTGCGGTCGATCCTCTTCAGTAAACCGCCGAGCACGTTGCCGGGCCCGACCTCGACGAACGTCGTCACGCCTTGGTTGACAGCTCGCGCGCGGACTGCGTGAACTTCACCGGTGCGGTCAGCTGCTCGATCAGGAGCTCGCCGTAGCGATGGGCGTCCTCGATCTTCGCGGTGACCGTCGACATGAACGCCGCCTTGCCCTCGGTCAGATGCACCTTCTCGATCGCCGGGCGCAGCCGGTCGCCCGCGCGCGCCACGAGCGGTGAGTGGAACGCACCGGAGACGCGCAGCCGAATCGCGCGGCGGGCGCCTTCGCGCTCCGCCTCGACGCAGGCCTCTTCGACCGCGGGCGTCTCGCCGGAGATGACGAGCTGGCCCGGGCAGTTGTAGTTCGCCGGCCACACGTTCGAGATCTTCTTGCAGAGCGCTTCGACTGCCTCGTCGGCGAGGCCGAGAATGGCCGCCATCGAGCCGGGATGCTCCTTCGCGGTCGCCGCCATCGCGAGACCGCGCTCGCGCACGAGCCCGATCGCCTCGCGCGCAGAGAGCGACTGCGCCGAGCCGAGCGCCGCGAACTCTCCGACCGAGTGGCCGACCACGTAGTCGGGCCGGATCCCGCGGCGTGCGCAGCGCCGCGTCGAGCGCCAGCGACGTCGCGACGAGCGCCGGCTGCTGCACCTCGGTGTGGACGAGGTCCTCGATGGGGCCGTGGAAGCAGATCTCCTTCAGATCGAGGCCCGATGCCTCCGAGCCCTCGTCGTAGACGGCCATCGCCTCCGGCACGGCCTCGGCCACGTCTTTCCCCATACCGGCGGCAAAGGAGCCCTGCCCCGGGAACATGAACGCGATCTTGGTCATGCCAGCGCTCCAGTCGTCTCGTGTGTCCAGTTGATCAAAGCCGATCCCCAGGTGAGCCCCGCGCCCATCCCGGTCAACAGCACCAGCTTTCCGGGCTGCAGCCTGCCATCCTCCGCCGCGTCGGCAAGTGCCAGCGGGATCGAGCCAGAGGATGTGTTCCCATATTTCTCGACGTTGATCACGGTGCGGTCCTGCGGCACGCCGAGCTTCTTGACCGCATGGTCGATGATTCTGACGTTCGCCTGGTGCGGAACGTAGACGTCGACGTCGTCGATCGTGCGGTCGCACTCGTCGAGAAGCGCCTCGGCAGAGCTGACGAGCACCCGCGTCGCGAACTTGAACACCTCGCGGCCGTTCATCTTCACGTACTTCTCGGGCTCGTCGAAGCGCCGCGAGCCACTGCCCGGCAGCCAGAGGTTGGCGCCGCCGCCGCCGTCCGCGCCGAGCTCGAAGCCGAGGAAGCCGCTCTCATCGACCCGCTCCAGCACGACCGCGCCCGCGCCGTCGCCGAAGAGGACGAGCGTCGAGCGGTCATCCCAGTCGAGGATCTTCGAGAGCACGTCGCCGCCGACCACGAGCGCGCGCTTGGCCAGGCCGGCCGCGAGCATCGCGTGCGCCTGCGCGATCGCGTAGACGAAGCCGGTGCAGCCGGCACTGAGGTCGTAGGCCGCGGCGTCCGGCATACCGAGCTCGTCGGCGATCAGCGCGCCCGCCGACGGGAACGACATGTCGGGCGTGACCGTGGCGACGATCACGAGATCGATGTCCTTCGCCGCGACGCCCGCCATCTCGAGCGCGCGCCGGCACGCGGGCAACGCGATGTCGGTGAGCGCCTCGTCGTCTCGCGCGATCCTCCGCTCGCGAATGCCTGTGCGCTCGATGATCCACTCGTCGTTCGTGTCGACGAGCGTCGAGAGCTCGTCGTTCGTGAGCACCCGCTCCGGCACGTGGCAGCCCAGCCCCGTGATCGAGATCGGAACGCCGTTCGTCTGCCCGATCACGTGCTGTCGGCTCCGGCTCCGACCGCGAAGGTCAGCGTTCCCCGCACGGCGAGCTGGCCGTCGACGGTCGCCTTCACCTTGCCGCGACCGACTGGGCCACGCACGGTCTCAACATTGCACTCGAGCGTCAGCACGTCGCCGGGCCGCACGACGCGCTTGAAGCGAACGTCGTCGATGCCGGCGAAGAGCGCGAGCTTGCCCGCGTTCTCGGGCTGCGAGAGCACCGCCACTGCGCCGCACTGGGCGAGCGCCTCGACCATCTTCACGCCGGGCATGATCGGGTTGCCGGGGAAGTGGCCCGCGCAATCCTCTTCCGTGACGGTCTTCCGCGCGACGACACGCTCGCCCGGCACGAGCTCGAGCACCTCGTCGATCAGGAGCATCGGGTCGCGATGCGGCAGCACAGCCTCGATGGCTGCCTTGTCCAGCAACGGCGCGCTCATGCGGAGAGCTTCTCCCGGAGCGTCGAGCGCCCTCGGTGCGCGTAGCACTTGGCGGTTCCGACGGGCAGCCCCGTCGCCTCCGAGATCTCGTCGAACGACGCGTCGAACGCGTCCTTGAGCGCGACGACGCTCGCCTGGGCGGCGGGCAACTCGGCCAGGCACGCGCCCAGCTCGCGTCGCGTCTCGGCAGCGGCGAGCTCCCGCGCCGGATCGCCGTCCCGCGCGACACGCGTGTCCTCGAGCAGCGGCTCCGTCCGGCGCTCGGCCGCCCAGCGCGCCTGGGCGACGTCCTTGCACGTGTTGACGACCAGGCGGTGCAGCCACGTCGAGAACTGCGAGTCGCCCCGGAACTGCTTCACGCGCCGCACGAGCTTGACCATCGATTCCTGGGCGGCATCGTTCGCGTCCTCGGGGTCACGAAGGACGTGGAGCGCGATCCGGTGGACGCGTTCCGCATGGCGGGCGCACAGCGCCGCGAGGGCGAGTTGGTCTCCGTCTTTGACACGTCGTACGAGAATGGGGTCCGAGAGCCGTTCGTAGACGAGCGGCCGATCCGGGCGCAGGTCTCTGACGATCTGACGGTTGCGGCGAGGCGGAGGTTGCACGGCCCGGCCTACTCTAGTGCCCGTGCCACTGCGTCCCGACGTCGTCCTGCCTGCCCTGCGGGGTGCCTACGGCCGCGAATACCACTACGCGCCCGAGGCGGCGACGACCCAGAGGATGCTTCCGCCCGGCGCGGCGCACGGCGCGGTCGCCCTGACGGAGCACCAGACGGAGGGCCGCGGGCGCCTCGGACGCACCTGGATCGACGAGCCCGGGACGGGCCTGCTCTTCTCGGTCGCCCTGCTGCCGCCCCCGCCGGTCGCGCGTCTGGCCCGAGCTGACGCTCGTCGCCGCCGAGGCGGTCGCGGGCGCGATCGGACCCACGGCGTCGATCAAGCATCCGAACGACGTGCTGGTCGACGGGAAGAAGGTGGCCGGGATCCTCGCGGAGGCACAGGAACGCGTGGTGCTCGGGATCGGCATCAACGTCGGGCGCACGGCGTGGGCCGGCGCCGGCGCCGTCGAAGCGGATCGGCTGGCTCTGCTCGTCGACGTGCTCGAGCGGCTCGAGCTCGGCTACGAGTCGTGGCTCGCGCGCGTCACCCGGTGACGGCCGGCCCGACGTTGCCGGCCGCATCCTGCGCGACCGCCGTCAGCCCCGTCACCGTGCCCGCGTAGCCGACCGTGAACGTGCCCTTCGGCGCGTTCTTGACGAGCCGCGTCTTCTGGTTGACGACCACGGTCACGGACGCCGGCTCGCTGAGCGAGAACTTCAGCGTCTTCGCGTCGAGCAGCTTCAGCACCGGTGGGATCGTGTCGATCGTCAGCGGTAGCGAGAGCTGCACGTCGCCGAGCGCGTCGGTGACCGTGACGAGCGCAACGTACGCGCCGTCCGGCAAGGGAACACCGTTCGTCGTCCCGTCCCAGTCGACCGCGTGCGGCCCGACCCCGAGCTGCCCCTGGAACGGCGTCGCGACGGCGAAGCCGTCCTGCACGATCTCGACGCGCACGGGAACGTTCTGCGCGAGCGAGAAGGAGAAGGTGACGGTGTCGTTGATGCCGTCGCCGGTCGGTGAGATCACGGGCAGCGATTCCTGGAGACCGGCCAGCGTGCGGTCGACGACGACGTCGATCGCCTTCGTGACCGTCTTGCCTCCCGCGCGTGCCGTCACGGCAAGCCGGTAGCGACCGTCGGGCAGGACGTGCGCGCCCCAGAAGAACGAGTTCGCCCCGGCGGGGCGCGTCTCGTTCAGCAGCGTCAGGAGCGGTGCGCCACCCGCGTCGAGCACCTGCGCGTACATCTGCGCCGCCGTGCCGAGCGTGAACGAGACGGTGGCCGTGTCACCGCTCCCGTCGGCATTCGGCGTGATCACGCTCGGGCTCGCGACCAGGTTCGTGAGCGAGAACGTGGCGGGCGGTGGTGGTGGCCCCGCGCCCGGGGCTCCGAGCGTGCCCGTCGCGACCCTGATCCCCGGCGCGCTGATCGTCCACGAGTACCCACCCTTCGCGCCGGTCGAGAGCCACGTCCAGTCGACGCGTGCACCACGGCCGGTGCCTGTTGCGACAGGCTTGCCGAGCCTGTCGACGACGGTGACCGTCCACGCCAGCGAGGAGGAGAGCCGCGCCTGGAACCGGATCGGGCCGCCCAGCGAGCCGATCACGGTCGGCGAGTAGAGCTTCGGCAGCCCGATCAGGGCGACACGCTGCGCGAGCCCCGGCAAGAGTGCGTAGGCGCGTCCGCCGGGGCACTCGCTCGGCCCCGTGTCGCGATGGCCGGAGATCGCCCGCAGCGTCACGACCCTGCCCGCGCGGAACTTCGCGTTGCCGCCCGACGTGTAGACGACCGTCGAGCGAGGGTCGACGTGCGCGACGTCGAGACGCCACGCGAGCAGCTTCGCGAGCGCGTTCTGCTGTGCAAGTGGCGGAACGGCGCTGATGTAGTTGCCGAGCAGCGCAATCCCGGTCGTCCCGGTGTTGAACCCTTCGGCGTGCGCGCCGATCACGTTCCGTTCGACGCCGCCGCCGCGACCTTCGTAAACCGTGCCGAAGCGATCGACGAGAAAGTTGTAGCCGATGTCGTTCCAGCCGTTTCCCTGCACGTGGTAGACCTCGATCCCGCGCACGATCGCCGGTGCCTGCGCGCGCGTGTAGGAGTTCGTGCCGGCGGTGTGGTGGATCACCGCAAGCCGCACCGCGGGTGCGACCGACGGCCGAGCACGCACGATCTCCTCGTTCGCGCCCCACGCTGCCCGCGTCACGATCGCCGGCGTGCCGGCCTGCGAGAGCGCGCGAGCGGGCGCACCTGTGACGCGCGACCAGACCTCGTACGACCGGAGCCGCCGCACCTTCCCTGTGACGCGGAACTGAAGACCGCCCGACGCGCCGGTCCAGTCGAGGTTCCCGTCGTGCCAGGCACCGGTCCGGTTGTCTGCGTCCGCGTCGCGCCAGGGCTGCCACGTCCCGTGCAGCTTGCGTGTGCGGTAGGCGACGGTGCCGGTGCCGATCCAGTGCACCGCGAGCATGTTGAAGTGCTGCGAGGGCTGCACCGCCGCAAGCGACCGCCCGCCGAGCGGGATCTCTCGCACGTGCATCGACACGTCACCTGCGCGGGCAAGCGAGGGGGCAGCGAGTGCCGCGAGGGCGGCGATGGCGAGAACGGCTTTTTGCATGCGAACGACCCCGTTCCTACGGTGCCGCAGACTGCGTTCTCACTCAAGAGCGCCTGTCCTCCGCGTACCGAATCCTTACATCGGCGCCGACACCTGTTGAATTGCGCCATGGCGGACCTGAGGCATGACCCGATGACCGGACGCTGGGTCGCAGTTGCGCCTGCGCGCGCGACCCGGCCCGGAGCGTCGACCGCTGCCGGCGACTCGGCGGAGGCGTGCCCGTTCTGCGCCGGGCACGAGGACCAGACACCGCCGGAGAGCCTGCGGCTCGGCGACGGGCCGACCGGCTGGGACGTGCGCGTGGTGCCGAATCTCTACCCGGCGCTCGAGCACCAGGAGGTCGTGATCCACGGGCCGACGCATGTCCATTCGGTCGGCGAGCTGCCCGACCCCACGCTCGAGCTCGTTGCCGAAGCCTGGCAGCGACGCGCGCGCGACGTGGGCGGCCACTGCTTTCCGCTCCTGAACGAGGGCCGCGACGCAGGCGCCTCGCTGCCGCACTCGCATTCGCAGCTCGCCTGGCTGCCGGCGCCGCCACCGGCCGTGATCGCCGAGCGCGGGCTGCCGGAGGTCATCCCCGTGCTCGAGCGCGGCGGTCTCGTCGCCGGCTGCCCGGTCGCGAGCCGCGTTCCCTACGAGGTGCTGATCGCACCCGCCCGCTCCGAGCCCGAGGGCCTGCGCAGCGACCTGCTCGGCCCTGCGCTCTGCCTGCTCGCAGAGGTCGTGCGGCGGCTGCAGCGCGTGCGTGGCGAGACGCTCGTGCCGCTGAACGCCTGGCTGCACGACGGCCCGCACTGGCACCTCGAGCTCTTCCCGCGCACGACGCGCCTCGCCGGTCTCGAGCTGGGCGCAGGGGTCTACATCAACCCGGTCTCGCCGGATCAAGCCGCAGCAGAGCTTGGGTAGGACGTCCTAGGCGGCAGCCGGCTTGTCGCGGAAGCGACGTGCCGCGTCGATCGCTGCGCCGAGGTTCAGGCCCTTGTCCTTCGCCTGCTTGATCAGCATCACGGTCTCGACAGCCTGCATGTCGTAGATCCGCTGCTTCTTCCCCTTGGTCGGGATCTGGGCCTTGTTCGTCCAGTAGTCGAGTTGCATCTTCGAGATGCCCGCGATCGCGCAGACCTGTCCGAGATACAGCTCGATCTTGTCCAGATGCTCCGCCATGTCGATCGGCTCGAGCACATCGACCTGCTTCGAGTACGCCATCCGAGGGCTTCCTTTGCTCGTTTGTCTCCCGACCCCTCGTTTGCACTTATAACCCGCCTATTTGAAAAAGGGAAGGGGTTTTCGGCAGATATCAGCCGAAAGAGTGAGGGTTTGCGCCGCCGCCGCGAGACGGCGAGACGACTCAGGCCGCGGCGTCGGGGTCGGGCTCGAGCGGCGGCTCGGCCGACGCAAAACCGGGTCGTCCAACGACCGTGTCGTCCACGACCGCGGCGTCGTCACCCGACTCGACCACGGGTGCCAGCGACGAGACGAGCTCGCCCTCGCGCAGCCGCATCACGATCACGCCCTGCGTCGAGCGGCCCATCCGGCGGATGTCGTCGACCGACATGCGAATCACGGTGCCGCCGGTCGAGATCAGCATCACCTGGTAGCCGTCCTTGACCACGCGTGCGCCTGCAAGGTGGCCTCGAGCCTCGGTCAGCTGGACGGTCTTGACGCCCATGCCGCCGCGGCCCTTCTTCGGATAGTCGGCGACGCGAGTCCGCTTGCCGTAGCCGTTCTCGGTCACGACGAGCAGGTCGGCGTCATCGGCGGCGATCGCGACCGAGATCACCTCGTCGTCGCCCCGCAGCCGCATGCCCTGCACGCCCGAGGCGTCGCGGCCCATCGCGCGCACGTCGCGCTCGGTGAAGCGGATCGCCTGTCCGCCGCGCGAGACCATCAGGACGTCGTCGTCGCCCGAGCTGTGACGCACCCCGACGAGCTCGTCGCCCTCACGCATCTTGATCGCGATGATCCCGTCTGCCTTCAGGTTCGTGTTGTACGCAGCGAGCTCGGTCTTCTTGACCACGCCCTTCTTCGTTGCGAAGAGGAGGTACTTCGCCTCCTCGAACGCGCGCGTCTGGATCACCGCACGCACCGTCTCGTCCTGGCGGAACGGCAGCAGGTTGACGATCGCGCGGCCCTTCGACTGGCGCGACCCGAGCGGCAGCTCGTGCACCTTCAGGCGATACACCTTGCCGACGCTCGTGAAGAACAGGATGTAGTCGTGCGTCGAGGCGACGAACAGGTGCTCGATGTAATCCTCGTCCTTGAGGTCCATGCCCATGACGCCGATGCCGCCGCGCCGCTGCTCGCGGTACGCAGTCACGGGCAGGCGCTTGATGTAGCCGGACTGCGTGATCGCGATCACCATGTCCTCTTCCGCGATCAGGTCCTCGAGCTCGAGCTCCTCCTCTGCGGCCACGATCTCGCTGCGACGATCGTCGTTGCGGCCGTAGATCGTGTTCAGCTCGAGCAGCTCCTCCTTGATCAGCGCATCGATCTTCGACTCGTCGCCGAGCAGCGCGCGCAGCTCGTCGATGCGCTCCTTGATGTCGCGGTACTCGTCCTCGATCCCCTTGCGCTCGAGCGCAGTCAGTGCGCGCAGCCGCAGCTCGAGGATCGCGGATGCCTGGAGCTCGGAGAGAGCGAACGTCTCCATCAGGCCGGTGCGGGCCGCGTCGGTGTCGGGCGCGGCGCGGATCAGCCGAATGACTGCGTCGAGATTGTCGAGCGCGGTCAGGTAGCCCTCGAGAATGTGCGCGCGGCGCTCGCGCTTGCGCAGCTCATCCTTCGAGCGGCGGGTGACGATCTCGCGCTGGAAGTCGAGGAAGTGCGTGATCAGCTCGAGCAGCGAGAGCGTGCGCGGAATGCCGTTGACGAGCGCGACGGCATTGACGCCGAAGGTCGTCTGGAGCGGGGTGTGCTTGAAGAGCTTGTTCAGCGCGACCTGCGGCACCGCGTCGCGCTTCAGCTCGATCTGAATGCGCATGCCGGACCGGTCCGAGTGGTCGGCGAGATCCGAGATCTCGGTCAGCACCTTGTCGTTGACGAGGTCGGCGATCTTCTTGATCACGCCGGCGTCGCCGCCCTTCTTCACGCCGTAGGGCAGCTCGGTGACGATGATCGCGCTCTTGCCGCCGCGTAGCTCCTCGATGTGGGCGCGGGCGCGCATGACGACGCGGCCGCGGCCCGTCCGGTACGCGTCGCGGATGCCGGAGCGGCCGACGATGTACGCACCGGTCGGGAAGTCGGGGCCCTTGACGTGCTTCATCAGGTCCTCGACGTTCGCGTTCGGGTTGTCGATCAGCTCGACGATCGCCTTCACGACCTCGCCGAGGTTGTGCGGCGGAATGTTGGTCGCCATGCCGACGGCGATGCCGGAGCTGCCGTTGACGAGCAGGTTCGGGAAGCGCGCAGGCAGCACGAGCGGCTCGCGCTTCGACTCGTCGTAGTTCGGTCCGAAGTCGACGGTGTCCGAGTCGAGCTCGCGCAGCATCTCCTCGGCGAGCTTCGCGAGACGCGCCTCGGTGTAGCGCATCGCGGCGGCCGGGTCGTCGTCGATCGAGCCGAAGTTGCCCTGCCCGTCGACGAGCGGGTAGCGCAACGAGAACGGCTGCGCGAGGCGCACGAGCGTGTCGTAGATCGACGCGTCGCCGTGCGGGTGATGGTTGCCCATCACGTAACCGACGATGTTGGCGGACTTGACGTACGGCCGGCCGGGCCGGTTGCCGTTGCTCCACATCGAGTAGAGGACGCGCCGGTGCACCGGCTTCAAGCCGTCACGCACGTCGGGGAGCGCGCGCGAGACGATGACGTGCATCGCATAGCCGAGGAAGCTCGTGCGCATCTCCTGCTCGAGCTCCCGGGACTCGATGCGCCCGGGGCCAAGCGCCCCTGTCTCTAGCTCGCTCATCTCCCCTCCCTAGACGTCGAGGAACTTGACGTCTTTGGCGTTCTGCTCGATGAAGACGCGGCGAGGCTCGACCTGATCGCCCATCAACATCGAGAACATCTGGTCGGCGGCAGAGGCGTCCTCGACATCGACGCGCATCAGCAGACGCTTCGCGGGATCCATCGTGGTCTCCCAGAGCTGCTCCGCGTTCATCTCGCCGAGCCCCTTGAAGCGCGAGACCTGGATGCCCTGCTTGGCAGCGTCGAGCACGATCGCGCGCAGCTCTTCGAACGACTCCGCGATGACGAGCTCCTTGCCGACGCGCACGGTGAAGGGCGGCGCACCGACGACGTCGATCAGACGCGCGTAGGCCTGGCGAAGCTTGGTGTAGATCGGAGAGCCGAGCAGGTCGACCGGCACCGCGATGTTGCGGGCAGCGGACGTCTCGGTCTCGACGACGCGGACGCGCAGCTCCTCGTCGGCCTTCTCGACGACGGAGAGGACGTAGCCGTTCTCGCCGATCGCGTCGACGGCCGACTGGATGTCGTCGGGCGTCTCGATCTCGTGCTCGATCAGCCGGTGCAGCACCATCAGCTCCGCCGCCGGCGCGCCGAAGTCGGAGCGCAGCCGCGCGTAGTAGCCCTCGTACTGCTGGAGCGCGCTCGAGAGCCTGGCCCACCGTGCCTCGCTCAGCTTCAGCGCCTCGCCGTCGCGTGACGTGATCTCGACGTTCGGGATGCGGTCGCGAGCGAGCAGCTCTTCGAGCTGCTGATCCTTCTCGAAGTAGAACTCCTGGCTGCCGAGCTTGACCTTGTAGAGCGGCGGCACCGCGATATAGACGTGCCCCTGCTCGATCAGCTCCGGCATCTGCCGGTAGAGGAACGTCAGGATCAGCGTGCGGATGTGCGAGCCGTCGACGTCGGCGTCGGTCATGACGATGATGCGGTGGTACCGCAGCTTCTCGAGGTCGAACTCGTCGCCGAAGCCCGTACCGATCGCCGTGATCATCGCCTGGATCTCGTTGTTCGAGAGCACCTTGTTGATGCGGTTCTTCTCGGAGTTGATGATCTTCCCGCGCAGCGGCAGGATCGCCTGGTAGGTCCGGTCGCGGCCCATCTTCGCCGAGCCGCCGGCGCTGTCGCCCTCGACGATGAAGAGCTCTGCGGCGGACGGGTCGTTGATCGAGCAGTCGGCGAGCTTGCCCGGCAGCGACATCGACTCGAGTGCCGACTTGCGACGCGTCATCTCGCGCGCCTTGCGGGCAGCCTGGCGCGCACGCGCAGCCGAGATCGCCTTGTTGATCACCTGGCGCGCGTCTTGCGGGTTCTCCTCGAAGAACTCGGCGAGCTTCGCGTTGACCGCCTGCTCGACGAGACCGCGTACCCACGGGTTGCCGAGCTTCGTCTTCGTCTGACCTTCGAACTGCGGGTCGGTCAGCTTGACGGAGATGACTGCTGCGAGCCCCTCGCGCACGTCCTCGCCGTCGAGGTTGTCTTCCTTCTCCTTCAGCAGCCCCTTGGAGCGCGCGTAGTCGTTGAGCGTGCGCGTCAGAGCAGCCTTGAAGCCGGAGAGGTGCGAGCCACCCTCGTGCGTGTTGATGTTGTTGGCGAACGAGAACACCGACTCCTGGTAGGAGTTGTTCCACTGCATCGCCACCTCGACCTCGCCCTGGTCGGTCGCGCTCTCGAAGTAGACGACGTGCTTGTGTGCGATGTCCTTCGACTCGTTGATGTAGGAGACGAAGTCCTTGATGCCGCCCTCGTAGTGGAACTCGACCGTCTCGCCGTCGACACGCTCGTCCACGAAGGTGATGCGCAGCCCCTTGGTGAGGAACGCCATTTCGCGCAGGCGTGAGACCAGCGTCGAGGCGTGGAACTCGGTCTCGTCGAAGATCGTCGCGTCGGGCTGGAACGAGATCGTGGTGCCGTTCTCGGAGCTCGGCCCGAGCTCCTGCATCGGCCCTTGCGGCACGCCGCGTGCGAACTCCTGGCGGTACGTCTTGCCGTCGAGCTCGACCGTGGCGATCAGCCAGTCGGAGAGCGCGTTGACGACGGACGCGCCGACGCCGTGCAGCCCACCGGAGACCTTGTAACCGTCGCCGCCGAACTTGCCGCCGGCGTGGAGCTTCGTGAGGATGACCTCGAGCGCGGAGACTCCGGTGCCCGGGATCTCATCGACGGGGATGCCGCGGCCGCGGTCGACGATCGTCACCGAGTTGTCCGGGTGGATCGTCACCGAGACCGAGTCGTTGTAGCCCGCGAGAGCCTCGTCGACGGCGTTGTCGACGATCTCGTAGACCAGGTGGTGGAGGCCGCGGATGCCGGTCGAGCCGATGTACATCCCGGGCCGCAGCCGGACCGGCTCGAGGCCTTCGAGCACGGTGATGTCCTTGGCCGAGTAACCGGCCTTTGCCTGGGTCTTCGCCATAAAGGTGAAAATGCCTGCAAAACGCGGGTTTTGCGAGGCACGGAGAGTGTATCAGATCGGGCGGGTGCCGCGCCCCTTTGCAAGCCCCAAACTGACCGCTTTTTGCACACTTTCGCGCAGCTTTTCGTCAGTGATCGTGGAGGCGATTGCCCGCGCACGCTCCTCGTCCTGCGGCGAGGCCTCGATCCGCGTCGAAACGGCCTCTTCGTCGGCCGACGGAAGCGGGCCCGGGAGCGAAGCGCAGGCGCGGGACGTCGCAGCCCGCCGCGCGCAGGCGCTCGGCCATCTCGGGCGCGCGCTGGCCGAGCTCGAAGGCCCAGACCGAGTCGGCGGTGTGCACCTGCACGGTGCCGTCGCGTGAGATGCGCGCCGGCCAGGCGTTGCGCGCGATCGCAGCGCCGACGACGTCCGGCCAGCGCTCCACGAGCTCGGCCATCCCGGCCTGCGGGCCGAAGCGGCGAAGCTCAGCGCGGATCTCGCTACCGAGCGGATCCATGCTCCACCTCCACGAGTTGCGCGGGATCGATCGGCAGCGCGGACGCATGCGTCGCAGTGATCATCGTCTGACCCATGCCCGCGACCCGCTCCGCCAGAACGCGGCGCCGGCCGAGGTCGAGCTCCGAGAGCACGTCGTCGAGCAGCAGCAGCGGTGAGCTCGGCAGGAGCTCCGCCTCGGCCAGCAGCAGCGAGAGCACCGCCAGCCGCTGCTCGCCCTGTGAGCCGTACTGGCGCAGGTCGCGCTCGCCGCTCGCGACCAGCACGTCGTCGAGGTGCGGCCCGAGCCCGGTCGTACCTCGTTCGAGATCGCGCGCGAGGCGCGCTTCGAGGTCCGCCGCAGTCGGCGCCACCGCGTCGTAGCCGAGCCGGGCAGCCGGCAACCCGAGCTCGTCGGCGCGCTCCGCGAAGGCCGGTGCGAGCGCCTCGAGTGTCGCGCGCCGTTCGTCGACGAGCGCTGCGGCAAGCGCGGCGATGCGCTCCGTCCACGGCTCGAGCTGACTCCGCCGGCGCGAGCCCGAAGTGCACGCGTCGCAGCGCTGCGTTGCGCTGCGCGAGTGTCGCGGCGTAGTCCTGCGGCGTGCCCGCGCGTGCCGGGAAGAGCCTGCCGAGCACGCGGTCGAAGTACGCGCGCCGCGCTGCCGGACCGCCCTTGACGACCGCCAGCCGGTCGGGCGTGAACACCAGCGTCGCGACCTCGCGCCGCAGCGACTCGGCCGACGGCAGGCGCGCCCCGTTCAGGCGCGCTTCCTTCGCCTGCCCCTGGCGGAGCGTGACGCTGAGCTCGAGCCGCAACGCGTCCCGCGTGCCGTCGACCGCGATGCGGCCGGCCGTCTCGCCGAAGCGGATCAGCTGCGCGTCCTGCCGTGTGCGCGGCGAGAAGCCCTGCGTCGCGACGTGCAGCGACTCGAGCAGGTTTGTCTTGCCGACCCCGTTCGGCCCGACCACGAGCACGATGCCCGGCCGCAGCTCGAGCTCGAGCGACGCGTACGAGCGAACCTGGCGAAGCGTCAGGCGATTTGCGATCAGGCCGGCTTAGCCCGCGAGCCTGATCGGCATGATCAGGTACAGGTAGTCGTCCGAGTCGCCTTCGAGCACTGCCGGGCGCAGCGGGCTGATCAGCTTGAACTTGACCGTGTCCGAGTCGACGGACTCGAGCCCGTCGCGCAGGAACTCCGCGTTGAAGCCGATCTCCATCGGCTCGCCCGTGTACGGCGCCGGCAGCGACTCGCGTGCCTCGCCGACGTCCTGTGTGACGGCCGAGACGGTCAGCTCGCCGTCGGCCCAGCGCAGCCGCAGCGGTGAGTTGCGCTGCGCCATCAGCGAGACGCGGCGCACGACATCGAGCACCTCTTCGCGCGGCAGCGCGAGCTCCTGCTCGAACTGCTCGGGCAGCAGCTGCCGGACGTTCGGGAACTGGCCGTCGATGCGGCGCGTCGTCAGCCAGGTGCCGTCGGAGCCGAAGACGACGTGATTGTCCTGCATGCCGAGCTGCAGGTCGTCCGAGGACGACGCGATGCGCGAGAGCTCCTGCAGCGCACGCGCCGGGATGATCGCCTCGAGCTCGGGCAGCTCGTCGCTGACGGTCGTCTCCTTGACGGCGAGCCGGTAGGAGTCGGTGGCTGCCATGACGATCTTGCCGGTCTCGAAGCGGACGAGGATGCCGGTGAGCACCGGCCGGCTCTCGTCACGCGACGCGCTCCGGCCGACGCGGGCGACGGTCTCGATCAGCGCGTCGCGGTCGACCGTGTGCAAGACGCCCGTGTCGACGTCCGGCAGCCGGGGGAAGTCCTCGGCCGAGTACGTGTGCAGGCGGTAGCTCGCCGTGCCGGAGGTGACGACGACGGTCGCCTCCTCGGGGCGGTGCTCGATCGTCACTTCGCTGTCGGGGAGCGAGCGCGCGATGTCGAGCAGCAGCCGGCCGGGCACGACGGTCGTGCCTTCGCCGGAGACCTGCGCCTCCGCGGTCGCGCGCAGCGAGATCTCCATGTCGGTGGCGGCCAGGTGCAAGCTGCCCTCCTCGGCGCGCAGCTGAATGCCGCCCAGCACGAGCACGGCAGTGCGCGTCGAGACGCCGCGCGCGACGAGCGCCAGCTTGGCGGCGAGCTCGTCCTTGGCGACGGTAATCCTCAGGCCGGTGCCCATTACGATTTCTGAGTCAATCATTTAGATAAACCTCGTTGTAGTGATAAGCCCTGTGGGACCGGGGATAAGGCGCGCAAACGTGCTCGCCGTCTCATTTTCCCTGTGGGGGCGGACGGGGGACAACAGGGGGCTTTGCACAGGCTCCACGACTAGCGCGCCTGACGCACGCGAGCTGTGAGTTCCTGGATGAGGTTGTACACAGCCCTGTCCTCACGGATCAGACGTGCGATTTTCGACGTCGCGTGGATCACCGTCGTGTGATCGCGACCGCCGAACTCCTTGCCGATCTTCGGCAGCGAGGAGTCCGTCAGCTCGCGTGAGAGGTACATCGCGACCTGTCGCGGGTAGACGATGTTCTGTGAGCGGCGGTCGCCCGTCAGCTCCTCGTGCGTGACGCCGAAGCGGTCGCAGACGAGCTCCTGGATCCGCTCGATCGAGATCTGCGTGCTCTCTCCTTGCGGGAAGACGTCCTTCAGCACGTCCTGCGCGAGGTCGGGCGTCAGCGGCCGGCCGGTCAGCGACGAGAAGGCGACGACGCGCGTCAGCGCGCCCTCGAGCTCGCGGATGTTCGTCGAGACGCGAGAGGCGATGAAGGTCAGGAGCTCCGGGTCGCGGATCTCGATCTGGTCGTTCTTGACCTTCTTGCGCAGGATCGCGATGCGCGTCTCGAGGTCGGGCGGCTGGATGTCGGTGATCAGCCCCCATTCGAAGCGCGAGCGCAGCCGCTCCTCGAGCGTCGAGATCTCGCGCGGCGGCCGGTCGCTCGACATGATGATCTGCCGGCCGGCCTCGTAGAGCGAGTTGAAGGTGTGGAAGAACTCCTCCTGGATCCGCTCCTTGTGCTCGAAGAACTGCACGTCGTCGATCAGCAGCACGTCATAGGTGCGGTAGCGCTGCTTGAAGCCCTCGATGCGCTTGTCGCGGAGGCTGTTGATGAAGTCGTTCATGAACGTCTCCGACGTCACGTAGCGGCACGTGAGCCCGCCCCCGTGGTCGGTGACGAAGTTCGCGACGGCGTGCAGGAGGTGGGTCTTGCCGAGCCCCGTGTGCCCGTAGATGAAGAGCGGGTTGTAGGCCTGGGCCGGCGCTTCGGCGACGGCGAGCGCGGCCGCGTGCGCAAAGCGGTTGGACGAGCCGATCACGAACGAGTCGAAGGTGTAGCGCGGGTTGATGCCGGGGCTCTCGGCCCGCGGCCGCTCGCTGACGATCTCGAGCGGGAGCGGCGTCACGGACGACGGCACCGCGGAGGCGGGCTGCGGCGCCGGCAGGTCGAGCGCCTCGGCGACGCGCAGCTGCACGCGCAGATCCCCGCCGCCCGAGTCGCGCACTGCCGCGCGCATCAGGTCGAGGAAGTGCCCCTCGATCCACTCGCGCGTGAAGTCGTTCGGCACGGCGACCGCAAAGGCGTCGCCGTCGATCTCGGCCCCGCTGACCTCTCCGAACCAGGTCTGGAAGGTCGTGTCGTTGAGCGCTTCGCGCAGCCGAGCCGCGACGTCTGTCCAGAGGCTGTCCGCCGTCAGCTCGATTTGGTGCTCCACGCTTGTTTGCACGCTCCTCGTCAGGGTCTCGGGGTGCGCGAGCATAGCAGCGTCCGAGGCGGCTCTCAATGAGGATTTCGCGGCATGTCCAACCCCGTCAATGTCTGCGATTTGCAGGGCTTTTCCCCCGCTCCACACGACTCTCCACAGGTGTGGATAACCGTGTCCGAGGCCGATCGGGTGTCGCGTTTTCCACGGCTTTTGCCATGTGCAGAGCCTGTGGACAACAGTCGCCTGGAATGGTCCGGCTATACTCGCCCGCGGCCGGATCCGATGTGGCCAAACCTCCTCCACGGGACTCATGAAACGGACCTATCAGCCGAACGTACGCAAGCGGGCGAAGAAGCATGGCTTCCGCAACCGCATGTCGACCCGTGCGGGCCGCATGATCCTGAAGCGCCGTCGCGCCAAGGGCCGCAAGCGCCTCTCGGCGTAGGTCCGTTGCAGCGCCGCAATCGTCTTTCTCGCTCCCGCGACTTCGACGCCGTCTACCGCCAGGGTCGGTCGGCCTCGACGCGGTTCCTGACGCTCTACTGGTTCCAGCGCGACGAGACCGTCGGCGAGCCCCGGCTCGGGTTCGCCGTGCCGAAGGCGGTGGGGAACGCGCCCGTGCGCAACCGGATCAAGCGCCAGCTGCGCGAGATCGTCCGCGGCCGGCTCGAGCGCATCCCGTCTGCCAACGACTACGTCGTCGTCGTGCGCCAGGGCTTGCCCGAGGCCGCCGAGGCGAACGGCTTCGACTGGCTCGAGTCGCGCGTCGACGAGCTGCTCGAGAAGGCCTCGCTCGGGAAGGCCGCATGACGCAGGTCTTGCGCACGCTGACGGTGGCGCCGATCAGGCTCTACCAGCTCGTCGTCTCGCCGTTCCTGCCGGCGAACACCTGCAAGTACCACCCGAGCTGCTCCGAGTACGCGGTGCTCGCGATCCGCAACCGCGGCGTCCTGCGCGGCGTGCCGCTCGCCGCGTGGCGGCTGCTTCGCTGCAACCCGTGGTCGCACGGAGGTGTCGACTACCCGTGATGCCGCTCTTCTCGATCCTGTCGCCGCTCGAGAACGTGATGAAGTCGATCCTCGACTTCTTCCACGGCTCCGTCGGGCTCCCGTGGGCGTGGTCGATCGTCGCGCTGACCGTGCTGGTGCGGATCCTGCTCGTGCCCCTGACGGTGCGGCAGATCCACTCGATGCAGTCGCTCCAGGCGCACGCGCCGGAGATGAAGGCGATCCAGCAGAAGTACAAGGGCGATCGCACGAAGCTGAACGAGGAGTTGATGAAGTTCTACAAGGAGAACCACATCAACCCGGCCGCGTCGTGCCTGCCGCTGCTCGCGCAGTTCCCGGTCTTCATCGCGCTCTACTTCACGCTCAAGAACAACACGAAGCACATCACCGGCTCGTGGCTGCACGTCGTCCCCAACATCGCCGACAAGGGCACGGCGCACTGGTCGGGCTACGTGCTGCTCGCGGTGTACGCCGGCTCGCAGGTCGCGTCGACGTACTTCATGGGCGCGACGATGGACAAGACGCAGCGCAACATCATGATGGTGCTGCCGCTCGTCTTCATCACGGTCGTCTCGCGCTTCCCGACGGGTCTGATCCTCTACTGGATGACCACCAACCTGTGGACGGTCGGGCAGGGGCTCGTCACCCGGCGGCTCGTGCCGAAGACGCCGGCGCCGAAGCTCTTCGGCGCGTCGTCAGGCCCCAAGCGGAGCTCGCGCACGCCGGCGAAGGCCGAGGAGGCAAAGGAGAACGGCGCTCCCGCGGCCGAGACGCCCAAGCCGCAGGCCGCACCGCGCCGCGTCAAGCGCAAGAAGGGCGGCGCACGGCGGTGACCGAGGTCTCCGTGGAGGCCACGGGGGAGACGGTCGGCGAGGCGAAGTGGAAGGCGCTGCGCGACCTCGAGCGCCTGGCGCCGGGGCTCGACAAGGCGGGCGTTCGCTTCCAGGTCGTCTCGGAAGGGGAACGCGGGTTGCTCGGCGTCGGCTATACGCCGGCGCGCGTGATCGCGTCCGTCGACGCGGCCGAAGAAGCGCCGCCGCCCGCTCCGCGCGCGACGAGACCGAGAACGAAGCCCGCGTTCGCGAGCTGGTCGAGCACGTCGTCGCGGCAATGGGGATCGGCGCACGGGTGGATGTGCGCGAGGACGAGACGGGGATCCTCGCCACCTGCACGGGCGGCGACCTCGGCCTCCTGATCGGCAAGCACGGCCAGACGATCGACGCGTTGCAGTACGTCGCCAACGCAGCCCTTTCCCGCGGCGGCACGGCGGGCAAGCCCGTGACGGTCGACGCCGCGGGCTACCGCGACCGGCGCCGGCTGACCCTGGAGGGGATCGCGCTGCGCGGTGCAGAGCGGGCCTCGCGCGGCGAGCGGGTGCTGCTCGAGCCGATGACGGCCGCGGAGCGCAAGATCGTGCACGAGCGGCTGAAGGAGCTCGAGGGCGTCGAGACCTCGAGTGAGGGGACGGAGCCCAATCGCTACGTCGTCGTCTTCCCCGCTTGACGACTGGCTGGCGGCCGTCGTCGCGACGCCCGGCCTGACCGCGATCACAGACCTCGACCAGGCGCGCGCGATGCTCCTCGACGACTCGTTGCGGGGGCGCGAGCTCGTCGAGCGCTTCGACGGCCCGCTCGTGGACGTCGGCTCGGGCGGTGGGGCGCCGGGCATCCCGCTCGCGCACGTCTTGCCGGACCGGGAGGTCGTGCTGCTCGAGGCGGAGCGCCGCAAGGCCGAGTTCCTCGAGGCCTGGGCGCCCGCGAACGCGCGCGTCGTCTGGGGCCGCGCCGAGGAGCAGGCCACGGACTGGGCCGGTGTCGCCGTCGCAAAGGCGCTCGCGCATCCTCCGACGGCCGTCGAGTGGTGCCTGCCGCTCGTGCGGGCAGGCGGCGCGGTCGTGCTCTGGGTGGGGCCGTCGGCCGAGCGCGAACGGGTGGCGGCGGTCGCGGCGCGGATCGCCGGCGAGCTCGAGGACGCGCCTCCCGGCTTCCTCCTCGTCCGCAAGACCGGCCCGACCCCGGACGGCTTCCCGCGCCGGGTCGGCGTGGCGAAGAAGCGGCCGCTGGCGTAGAGGCTTGATGTGGAACGCACGCAGCACCACATCAAGCTCGCCGCAAACTGCGCCAAAAACCACGGTTTCAAGCGGATTCACCATCCGGCCTGATCGCTAGATTGGCCCTCTGATGCCCGGCAAGGTCTACGCGTTCGCGAACCAGAAGGGCGGGGTCGGCAAGACGACGACCGCGATCAATCTCGCCGCCTGCCTCGCCGAGGCGGGTGAGCGCGCGCTCGTCGTCGACCTCGATCCGCAGGCGAACGCAACCTCGGGTCTCGGCATGCGCGCCAACGGCACCTCGACGTACGACCTGCTCGACGGCGCGCCGCTCTCCGAGCTCGCCAAGCCGACCCGGTTCGAGAATCTCTTCCTCGTCCCGTCGCGGCCGGAGCTCGCCGGTGCCGCGGTGGAGCTCTCGCAGCGCGACGACGGCGACCGCTACCTCGCGGAGGCGCTGCAGCACGCCGACGGCTTCGACTTCGTGCTGCTCGACTGCCCGCCGTCGCTCGGCGCGCTGACCGTCAACGCGCTCGCTGCCGCGGACCGTGTGATCGTGCCGGTGCAGACCGAGTACTACGCGCTCGAGGGGCTCGCGCAGCTGGTGCAGTCGATCAACATGATCAAGACGCGTCTGAACCCCAAGCTCTCGATCGCCGGCGTGCTCCTGACGATGGCCGACTCGCGCACGCGCCTTTCGACGGACGTCGAGGCGGAGGTGCGCAAGCACTTCGGCGACCTCGTCTTCAGCTCGGTCGTGCCGCGCTCGGTTCGCGTCGCCGAGGCGCCGAGCCACGGCCTGCCGGTGACCCACTACGACCGGCGCTCGCGCGGCGCCGAGGCCTACTGGAAGGTGGCGATGGAACTTGTCGAACGTCCCTAGCGGCGGGCCTGCGCGCCGCGGTCTCGGCCGCGGCTTCGAGGTGCTGATCGGCGGCTCCGAGCCCGAGCTCGCGCGCATCTCGGTCGACCAGATCCATCCCAACCCGAAGCAGCCCCGCAAGCGCTTCGACGGCGAAGCCGTCAGCGGTCTGGCCGAGTCGATCAAGGCGCAGGGGCTGATCCAGCCCGTCGTGCTGCGGCCGCGGCTCGAGGGCGGCTACGAGCTGATCGCCGGCGAGCGCCGCTGGCGCGCCGCCCGCGAGGCCGGGCATCGCCGAGGTGCCGGCCGTCATCCGCGACGCTGACGATCGCGACACGCTGCTGCTCGGTCTCGTCGAGAACGTCGCCCGCGAGGACCTGTCTCCGATCGAGGAAGCTCGCGCGTACGCGATTCTCTTCGACGAGTTCGGCCTCTCGCTCGGCGAGGTCGCCGAGCGGGTCGGGCGGTCGAAGCCGGCGGTCTCGAACCGGGTCCGGCTGCTCGAGCTGCCGGAGGACGTGCTCGCGATGGTCGGCCGCAACGAGCTGACCGAGGGCCACGCCCGCGCAGTCCTGGCCGTCCCCGACAACGACGGCCGCCGCAAGCTGGCGCGCCGGATCGTCCGCGAGGGCCTCTCGGTGCGTGCGGCCGAGCGCGCCGCCCGCTGGGCAGGCGCCCGGACGAAGGAGCGCAAGGCGACGTCGGTCGACCCGGTCGTCGCGGGGCGGATCAAGGAGGCGGTCAAGGCCCTGACGGGCTTCGAGGCCAAGGTCGGCACCGCCGGCGTGCACGTCCCGCTCGACGGCGAGGTGCAGCTCGAGGAGCTCGCCGAGGCCCTCGAGACGACTGCTCGCCACCCCGTAACCGAACGCGGCGGGTGACCGTTGCACCAGCATGGACGGGCTGTGGCTGCAGGACATCGAGTCGCTCGAGGCGATCTCGCAGGACGACGACACGCGGAATCTCTTCCTCCGCATGGCGCAGCTGTCCCAGGATGGGCGCCTCGCGCCGTTTCTGCGTGAGCTGAAGGACGACCGAGAGCTCGACGAGCTGACGAAGGACACGGTGGCCGAGCTCGCGTCCGACGAAGGCTTTCTGCACGCGGTCGAGGACTACGTCCGCCGCACACGCGCCCTGCACTGAGTCCGTTGCGCTCGTCCGCTCGTGGACATTCCGCGCCGGCCGCGGGGAAGATCCGCACCGGGAACGACGTCTTGTAGGTGACCACCTGACCAGGGAGGAGCGTCCATGTCCGAGCACGACGAGCCGGAAGCTGTCGAGACCGAGGATGAGGTCGAGGCGCATGGTCTGAAGGAGATTGCGGTGACAGGTCTCTCCGCCGCGGCACTGATCGCCGGCGCGGGCGATGCGATCGCGGCTACCACACCGGGTCATGCCTCCGCCACGTCGAAGCAGGCGGTACACAAGATCGACGCGGCGCAGAAGGGCGCGGCGTTCACAAGGACGCGACGTGGAAGGGCGCGGCTGTCCAGAAGGACTGCGACGGATCCGACGCTTGAAGCGCGCGACCGATCCGACGTTGAAGCGCGCGACCGATCCGACGTTGAAGCGCGCGACCGATCCGACGTTGAAGCGCGCAACCGATCCGACGTTGAAGCGGGGCGGCCCGGGCGCGACCTGAGCCCGTGACGACCGTCGCACAGGCACGCCTGCGCGACGCGTTCGCCCGCGCCGGCTACACGCAGGAGGCCCTATCGGCGGCGCTGCGCGTCGACCAGCCTGTCGGCGCCGGTGCTGCGCGGGCGAACGCAAGCAGGCTCGACGGGCCGCTCGCCACCCTCGCTCGCCTCTTCCTCGCGGGCGAGAGCGTGCCGAGGTCCGCGGCCGCGGAGGCGCTCGACCTCGACGCGGCGTTCGCGGCGGGACTGCTCGAGGGCGAGGCTGAGCTCACCGCGCTCCTTCGCGGTCGACGAGTGGTACGGGTTCTACGTCGCGCACGACCACGAAGCCAACGTTGCGTTCGATCACGTCGCCGGCATCAGCAACGCGACCCGGACGCTCGCGGCGCTGACGCTGCGCCGCCCTGCCCGCCGCGCGCTCGACCTCGGCACCGGTTGCGGCTCGCAGGCGCTGCTCACATCACGCCACGCCGAGCACGTCGTCGCGACGGACGTGACGGAACGCGCGCTCAGGGTGGCCCGCCTGAACCTCGAGCTGAACGACGTCACGAACGTCGAGCTGCGCGAGGGCAGCCTCTTCGAGCCGGTCGAGGGCGAGCTCTTCGATCTGATCGTCTCCAACCCGCCCTTCGTCGTCTCGCCCGACACCGATCTGATCTTTCGCGACGCCGGGCTCGAGGGCGACGAGATCTCGCGACTCGTTGCGCGGGGCGCGGCGGAGCATCTCGAGCCGGGCGGCTTCGCGTCGATGCTCATCTGCTGGGGGCACGGCGCAGGCGACGACTGGAGCGAGCGTGTGCGGGGGTGGCTCGCCGGCGCCGGCTGCGACGCGTGGCTCGTTCGCTACGTGACCGAGGACCCGCTCGAGTACGCCCTCAAGTGGGCGGGCGAGCCCGCCGCCGAACGCTGGGTCGAGTACTACGACCGGGCGTCGATCGGCACGCTGACGACCGGCGGCCTCGTGCTGCGCAAGCGGGCGGGAGGCGCCGACGGCTGGTTCGCTTCCGCAGACGCGGAATCGGGGCCGACCGGTCCGGCGACCGACCAGCTCGAGCGCGTGTTCGCTGCACACGACTTTCGAGGCGACCTGCGCGCAGAGCGGCTGCGGCTTGCGCCGCACGTGCTCGCCGAGCAGCTTCGCTGGTCCGAGGGCGGGTACCGCCACGCCCACCTCGTGACGCGGCTCGACGAGGGCGCCGGCATCGAGGTGCCGGTCGACCCGGCGGCTCTGCGGGCGCTGTTCGCGCTCGACGGATCGGTACCCGTCGGTGACCTGCCGGACGCGGAGGCGGCGCTCCCGACGATTCAGCGGCTCCACGAAGCCGGTTTCGTCGAGCGGAACTAACTCCGGCTGACCGCTCCCGTCCTACGGATGGATCCTGACGGGCGCCGAGCGCGTTCAGCAGCGGTTCGAGACCCGCCCCGTCCCGCCCGACGAAAGGATCTCCACATGATTCGGTTTGCGCGGCTCCTCGCCGGCCTCGCCGCGAGCGTCCTGCTCGTCGTGCCGCTGTCCGGCGCCGCCGCAGGCAGCCCTCCGCGTCCGGCTGCCGCGCCTGCGGCGTGGCATCGCGTGACGTTGATCACCGGCGACGTCGTCCGAGTGCTGACGCGGGCCGACGGCAAGCGCTCGGTCAGCCTCGAGGCGGGTGCCGACGGGGCCGTGCCCGATGCAGCGATCAGCGAAGTCGGCGACCATCTCTACGTCGTTCCGCGCTCGGCCGCACCGCTGCTCGCCGCGAACCGCGTCGACCGCGATCTGTTCGACGTCGCGAAGCTGATCCGTCTCGGTTACGACGATGCGCGCCGGCAGACGCTGCCTGTGATCGTCGACTACGGCCGTGGCTCTGCGGCGGCCGGCGAGGCGCGAAGCGCGACGCTCGCAGACGCCGGCAAGACCGTGACGCTGCCTGCTCTCGGCGCCGCCGCGTTCGCTGCCGACAAGAGCCACGCGCACGGTTTCTGGCGTTCTCTGACGACGAACACCGACGCTGCCGGCGCTCCCACAGCGCTGACCGACGGCGCCACACACGTCGACCTCGACGGCCGCGTGCGCGCACTGCTCGACGTCTCGGTCCCGCAGATCCACGCGCCGACGGCCTGGGCTGCCGGGCTCGACGGTGCCGGGACGACGGTGGCGGTGCTCGACACCGGCTACGACCCGACGCATCCCGATCTTGCCGGCCGCGTCACAGGCACGTCGAACTTCACGACCGACTCGAGCGTCGTCGACGGCAACGGTCACGGCACACACGTCGCATCGACGATCGCCGGGAGTGGAGCCGCCTCGTCCGGCAAGTACAAGGGCGTGGCTCCTGGCGCGCACCTGCTGGTCGGCAAGGTTCTCGCCGATGCCGGCTTCGGCGAGGACTCGTGGGTCCTGGCCGGGATGGAGTGGGCGGTAGCCCAGGGCGCCGACGTCGTCAGCATGAGCCTCGGCGGGGACGCTGCCGGTGACGGCACCGACCCCCTCAGCCGCGCGATCGACGATCTCTCCGCGAGCTCGAAGACGTTGTTCGTCGTCGCGGCCGGCAACAACGGCGGCAACGGGCCCGACACGATCACCGCACCCGGAGCGGCCGACGCTGCGCTGACCGTCGGTGCGGTCGACTCCTCCGACACGCTCGCGTACTTCTCGAGTCGCGGCCCGCGGATCGGCGATCACGCCCTGAAGCCGGACGTGGTCGCGCCAGGCGTCTCGATCACGGCCGCTCGTGCGGCGGGCACCTCGCTCGGCAACCCGGTCGACGAGTGGTACACCGATCTCGACGGCACGTCGATGGCGACGCCCCACGTCGCAGGGCTCGCGGCGATCCTCAAGCAGGAGCATCCGAGCTGGGACGGCGAGCTGCTCAAGGACGCCGTTGCCGACTCGACCGTTCCCGTCGCAGGTGCGACGGCCTTCGAGGCCGGAAGCGGCCGCGTCGACGCCGCGCTCGCGATCGCCGACACGATCGTCACGGATCCGTCGCTGCAGCTCGGGTTCTACCCCTACCCGCAGTCGCAGCTCGCTGTGACGCGCACGTCCTTGACCTACACGAACCTCGCGACCAAGGACGTGACGCTCGCGCTCGCGCTGGACGCAGAGGATCCGGCGGGCGACGCGCCGGCGGGAGTGTCCCTCTCCGCCCGCAGCTTGGTCGTGCCGGCGGGCGGAGCTGCACAGGTCGACGTCGATCGTCGATCCGGCTGCGGCCGGCGCCGGCGATCACTCCGGTGTGATCACGGCAAGCGCGCCGGGAGCTGGGGTCGGTGCGTACGGCATTCGGGCTCTCGCTCGAGAGCGAGCACTACGACCTCACCGTCCGTGTGCAGCCTCGCCCTGGCACGCAGGATGCGACGCACACCGTTGCGCTGCTGGGGCTCGACACCGGTGACTACGACCAGCGGGAGCTCACGGGCGCAGGTCCCGCCGAGCGTCGACCTTCCGCGTCCCTCCGGGCACGTACAGCGCGGGTGCAATCTCATTCGGACTCGCAGCTGACGAGGCGCACGAGGGGATCGTTGCCTACCAGCCGACGATCCACCTGAATGCGAACACGTCGGTCGTTCTCGACGAGGCGGCTGCGCAGCCCTTCTCGTACTGCGACCGATCGCCCAGCCTGGAACGAAGGGCAGGCGATGCTCGTCCAGTGGGACGGCGACAGCAGGCAGCGGCGGACTGATGCTGACCGGCTCGACCGACCGCCTGTTCGCGACGCCGCTCGCGTCGACGCCGGAAGCCACAGGTGAGCTCCGCCCTCTGGGGGATGCTCTCGCAGCCGGCCGCCGATCTTCGCGTCGGTGACGAGCGGTCCGTCTCCTTGCAGCCGCTTGCGGCGGCCGGCGCAGCCGGCGTGGGACGTGCCGGTGCCCGCACTTCGCGGCGACTTCCGCGTCGTCGACGCGGGCACGGCAGCGGCCCCGAGCACGGCCGGCGTCAAGCGGGCGATCGCCGTCGTCTCGGGAACCTGCGGCGACCTGGGCGACGCAGCACGGACGCTGGCCGCCGCGGGTGCCGCCGCCATGGTCGCGTACGCCGGTGACGGCGCCGAGTGCGCCGGCAACGCTCGACCAGCCCGCTCCGCTGCCGGCGTTCCAGGCCCGCCCGTTCGACGCCGTTCGCCTGCTCGGGCGACGTGAGCGATGCGCAGCTCGAGACGCATTCCTCGCCCGAGTACATCTACGACCTCGTCGGCTCGTGGGACGGGCTCGTTCCGGCGGGCGCCGTGCTCGACGGCGGCGCGAAGCACGTCGCGTC
Source organism: uncultured Actinomycetes bacterium (assembly GCA_963779505.1). Lineage (GTDB taxonomy): Bacteria > Actinomycetota > Thermoleophilia > Gaiellales > Gaiellaceae > PALSA-600. The sequence continues at coordinate 114,653 of CAVZYK010000017.1, forward strand.
GTTCGTCGAGGACTATCGGTCGCTCGGCGGCACGTCCGACGCAGGCCATCGGGTCTGGGACATGCATCTCGGCTGGGTTCAGTCGCTTGGGATCGCCGCCTTCGGGCTTGTCCGGCCCGTCGCGGTGCCCGGCACAGTCACGCATTACGCCAGCCCGGGCGCCCAGTGGGAGCGCACCGTCGAGGTGCGAGACGCCGCTGGTCGGCCCGAAGGTGCGCTCGACGCGCCGACGAGGCCGGTCGCTGCTCGTGAGACGATTCGCGACCACTGGTTCGGTGGCCCGATCGTCGCCCAGACCTCGCCGCTCACGGACTTCACCGACTGGCGCGCCGCCCCGTATCGGGAGGGTGACTACCTCTGGATGTTCCAGCCGGCGTTCGCGGACGATGCGGGCCACATCGGCTACCCGTTCTACCTCGGCGAGTTCGACGGGAAGCTCTACGTCGACGGCGAGCTCGCCGCCGCCGGCGACGATCCGCTCTGGATGCAGACCTTCGCGGAGCCCGAAAGCCATCAGTACGAGCTCGTGTACGCGACCCATCGCGAGAACGGGTTCTGGCAGCGCTCGAAGGATGTCGAGACCCGCTGGCGTTTCACCTCGGAGCGGCCGGCGGCGGACCACGAGACGCTGCCGCTGATCAACGTCGACTACGACCTGTCGCTCTCGAGTCTGAACACCGCGCCGCCCGGGCCGTTCTCCTTCGGCGTCCGTTTCCGGCTCGCGCCAGGTGCGACGCCGAGCCCGATCACGAGCGTCGTGGTGGAAGCCTCCTGGAACGGCGGCACCACCTGGTCACCTGCAGCCACACGCTGCAAGCGCGCCGCGTGCACCGTCCAGGTCCGCAACCCGGGCTCGGGCTCCGCCTCCCTGCGGGTGACCGCGACCGACGCCGCCGGCCGCTCGGTCGTCCAGACGGTCAGCGATGCCTACGGCGTCGCGAAATGAACGAACCCGGCTGGAACCGGGGGTGTCGCCGATGGGCGATCCTGGATTCGAACCAGGGACCTCCGCCTTATCAGAGCGGCGCTCTAACCAACTGAGCTAATCGCCCGCATCGCGGGTAATGCGCGGGCCGCAGTGTAGCCGGAACCCGGCCCGCGTTTGGCCCCCGGGGCGGGGGTAACCTACGAGGTGATGGTCGAGATGACGATCTACGGAGTCTCCTTCGACCTCGTCGGAAAGCAGCCGATCGTGCTGCTGAAGACGGCCGACGGGAACCGCTACCTGCCGATCTGGATCGGTCACCCGGAAGCGGCGGCGATCCTGATGAAGCTCCAGGGCGCGACCGCGCAGCGGCCGCTGACGCACGACCTGCTGATGAACATCCTCGGCGAGCTCGACGCCGAGGTCGTGCGCGTGACGGTGACGGAGCTGCGCGAGAACACGTTCCACGCATCGATCACGATCGCCCAGAACGGGTCCGAGGTCGAGATCGACTCGCGCTCCTCCGATGCGATCGCGGTCGCCGTGCGCGCACAGGCTCCGATCTTCGCCGCTGACGACGTGATCGAGGAGTCGGCGATCGAGATGGAGGGCGACGACGTCAACGAGGAGGAGATCGTCGACGAGTTCAAGCGCTTCCTCGACAAGGTCTCGGCGGAGGACTTCGCAGAGGCCGAGGTCGAGGAGGACGCCGAGCAGGCCGAGCGCGACGACGACTGACCGAGTCGGTCAGCGCTCGAGCTCGCGCTTCGTCAGCGCCAGCAGCTCGACGTAGAACGCGCGCAGCCCGTCGTCGCTCAGCGGCCCGTCGTTCTCCTCGACGCGCGTCTCGACCATCGAGCGCTCGCGGTCGGGATCGACGAACGCGATTCCGTTCGCGTCCTTGTAGCGCTTCAGCTCGGCGACGAGCTCGAGCCTGCGGTTGACCGCGTCGAGGATCAGCCGGTCGAGCTCGGTGATCCGCTCGCGGAACCGTGCGACTTCGTCGTCGGCGTTGCTCATTGGTACACGTATACCGTCGAGCCGTAGCCGATCTGCGCGTAGACCGTCTGCGCGATCCACATCGGGATGCGCGCGCAGCCGTGCGACGCCGGGTACGGGGGCACATCTGGATACCCGTGGACGGCGAAGCCACGCAGGAAGTAGCTCGGGTAGTAGAGGACCCAGTCGAACCCGCCGACCTTGCGGTAGACGTGCCAGGTGCCGAGCGGTGTGTTGCCCGTTGCACCCGTGGACGTCGCCACCGTCAGTGTCACCTTGCCGCCGCGCACGATGAACAGCACCTGGCGTGTCTTGTCGATCTCGATGTGGTCGCCGCCGTACCGGGCGAGCGGTGCGTGCGCCGCGACGATGCGTGCCCACAGCGTCGCATCGACACTTCCCGTGCGCGCGAGCCGCTCGACTTTCTGGAACGCGTAGACCGCCTCGAGGTCCTCGCTGCCGAAGTAGCCGTCACGCTTGATCGCGTAGTGGAGCTCGGCCAGCCGCCGCTCGAGCTCGCGGACGCTCGCCCCGCGTGCACCCAGCGACAGGTTCGGCTGCACGACCGAGAGCGACGTCGCCGCGCTCACTGACCGCCAGCCCTTGGCCGGCCGCGAGCGCAGCTGAACGTGCGCGACGCGCGCCGTGCGCGTGTCGACGAGCCGAGGCCCGACGACCGTGCCGGCACTCGCGGGGTGCAGCGTGCCGACGACACGTACGCGGCCACCGACGACCGGGCTGCCGATCGTGCGCAGCGTCAGCTTCGGGATCACTGCGATGCGGACCGGCGCGGCGCGGACGCCGAGCGCCTGCGCCGTCCAGGGTGCGGTGCCGAGGATGCGGATCGCGCAGCTTCCCGTTGACGAAGTGCCTACCCCGGAGCGTCACGGGAACGCGCGGAATGACGCTCGCGTGCAGCGTCACGCGCTGCGCATAGCGAGCGACCTTCGGCCCCGTCACCTTGAGCGAGATCGCGGTCACGACCGGTGCGGCTTCCGCGCCTCGCGTCGGAGGTCAGCGTCGGGCGGAAGGCGCCGGCGCCGTACACGTGCTGCACCGATGCGCCCAGCCCCTCCTCGCCGTCACCGAAGCTCCAGGCATAGGTCGCGGATGTGCACGTGGCGGTGAACGTGACCGTCAGCGGCGCCGACCCGACCACACGCGTCGACGTGACGCCGCAGGGCGCCGCGTGCGCCGACGGCGCGAGGACGAGCACGAAGAGCGCAACGAGGGCGACGCGACGCACTGCTCAGGAATCTAGCCGTGGATGGTGACGGCGGCCACCAGCGCGACCAGGTTGAACAGGCCGTGCAGGAACATGCCGGGGATGACGCTGTCGGTGCGCGCGCGGATCCACGCGAGCGCGCAGCCGAACGCCGCGATGATCGGCAGCGAGATGACGAGGCCGTGCGCGAGCCCGAACAGGATCCCGACGGCGAGGATCGCCGGCCAGCGGCCGAAGCGGACGAGCAGCGAGTAGCCGAGCCCGCGGTAGGTCAGCTCCTCGACGAACGGGATCCACGTGCAGATGACGATCGCGTTCACGATGTACGCCGTCGCATGTGCCGGCTGCCAGGCGGTGGGCGTGAGCCCCTGCTCGTTCCCGGGATGGGCGAGGGCGCTGTAGAGCACCTCGAACGCATAGATGGCGACGATCGCGACCCCGACCACCTTGAACGCGTCGACGGAGCGAGGTCGGCCGGCGCAGCGCCAGCAGCTGCCGGCTGAAGCCGGCCAGCGCGAGCACCAGCACGAGCACGATCCCGTCCTGGATGATCCCGCCGATCGCGGTCGACCACTGGTAGAGGACGTTCGGGTCGGGCTTCCCCTCCGTCGCCCGTCCCAGATAGGAGACCGCGATCATCAGACCGACGAGCACGAGCCAGCCTGCGAGCCGCGCCGTCTCGTCCATACGATGTTCCGGCGCCGTGCCCGATCGCATGTTCACTCCCGCCGAGGCTAACAGTGCCCTCACCGAAGTGCGCCCGGTCGCGGAGCGCCTCGTCGCTGTGCGCAAGCGCATGCGTGAGCTCGAGCGGACGCAACGCGATCTCGTGACCGCGATCGGCGGCAACGGCGGCGGTTACGCGGCCGGCGACCTGAACGAGGCGCAGACCGAGCTCGTCGGGCTCGCGGACGCGGCCGTCGCGTGCGTCGACAAGCTGGACGAGCTGGGCGTGCAGATCAAGGACCTCGACGCCGGGTTGCTCGACTTCCCCGCCCTGCGCGACGGGACCGAGGTCGAGCTCTGCTGGCAGGTCGGCGAGGAGGCCGTCGAGCACTGGCACGGCATCGGCGAGGGCTTCGCCGGGCGGAAACCGATCGACTGGGACGAATAGATGCTGGCGATGTCCGACTTCTGGCAGCACCTGCTCGTCGCGGTCGTGGTGATCGTCCTGGCGGCGGCGCTCGCGAAGATCGTCGACTGGCGCATCCGCCGGCACAACCTCGCGCCCGGCTCGATGACGCGCTACCGGGTGCTTCGCCGGACGCTCTTCGCCGTGATCATCTTCGTCGGCGTCATGTCGGCGCTGCTCGTCATCCCCCAGGTGCGTGCGATCGCGGGCGGTGTGCTCGCGTCCTCGGCCGTGATCGGGCTCGTGATCGGCTTCGCCAGCCAGCGGACGATCGGCAATGTCGTCGCCGGCGTCCTGATCGCGATCTCCCAGCCGCTGCGGCTCGGGGACGAGGTCGAGGTGCAGGGCACGAAGGGGGTCGTCGAGGAGATCGGCCTCACCTACACCTGGATCCGCACCCGCGACAACGACCGGCTCGTCGTCCCGAACGAGAGGCTGGCCTCGGATACCATCCGCAACTCCACGATCCGAAGCGAGTCGTCGCTCGCCGAGGTCACCATCGAGGTGCCTGCAGGCCCGGATCTGCGCGGCGTCGTCGAGTCGCTGAAGGGCGAGGGAGAAGAGGTATTCGTGAGCGACCTGACAGGTGACAAGGCGACGATTCTCGTCCGCAAGTGGATCCCTGGCGAGGGGTCGGCCGAGCTCGCCGAGAGTGAGCTCCGCATCGTCCTCGCCGAGCGCCTCGAGCAGCGATCCGCATGAGCCCGCGCCGCTCCGACGACCTCGATTTCATCCTCCGCCACCGCGGCCGGAAGAAGAAGCGCGCAGACCGCATCCGCCGCCGCCGCCGCGCGGGCGTGATCCTCGGCGTGCTCGCGGTCGTCGTCATCATCGCGGTGCTCAGCGCCGGTCTCGGGGCGGGCGCCGCGCTCTCGCAGAGCTGCAACCTGAACACCCTCCGCCCGGTCGAGATCGGCCAGAACTCGTTCGTGTTCGCGCGCGACGGCTCCGTGCTCGGCTCGATCCCGGCCGAGCGCAACCGCGAGCCGGTCTCGAACCGCCAGATGTCGAAGTGGCTGCCGCGCGCGACCGTCTCGATCGAGGACCGGCGCTTCTACCAGCACGGCGGCGTCGACTACGAGGGCATCGCGCGCGCCGCGTGGAAGGACGTGACGGCCGGCAAGGTCGTCGAGGGCGGCTCGACGATCACGCAGCAGCTGGTCCGCAACCTCTACATCGGCCAGGAGAAGACGCTGAAGCGCAAGGTGAAAGAGGCGTGTCTCGCGATCAAGCTCTCGAGCAAGTGGCCGAAGTCGAAGATCCTCAACGAGTACCTGAACACCGTCTACTACGGCAACCACGCCTACGGCGTCGAGGCGGCCTCGCAGACGTACTTCTCGAAGCCTGCGTCGCAGCTGACGCTGCTCGAGTCGGCGATGCTCGCCGGCCTGCCGCAGGCGCCGTCCATCTACGACCCGTTCCACAGCCCGCAGGCAGCGCTCGACCGCCGCGACGAGGTGCTGCGCGCGATGCTCTCGAACGGCGCGCTGACGTTGCGCCAGTACGACCACGCGGTCAAGTCGAACACGCTCGGGCTGAAGGCCGGCCGCATCTACACGCGCATCAAGCAGCCGTACTTCTTCTCGTACGTGATCGACGAGCTCGAGCGCGAGTACGGCGCGAACACCGTTCGCGAAGGCGGGCTGAAGGTCTACACGACGATCGACCCGCGTTTGCAGCGGAACGCCGTCAAGGCGATGCGCGACGTCCTGCCGTACCGGTCGGACCCGGCGTCGGCGATCGTCTCGGTCGAGCCCGGCACCGGCGCGATCCGCGCCATGACCGCTGTCGTGCGCAGTGCGAAGAACCAGTTCAACCTTGCTGCGCAGTCGCGTCGCCAGGCAGGCTCGACGTTCAAGACGTTCGTGCTCGCGTCGGCGATCGAGCAAGGCGTCGACCCCGACTCGACGTACTACACGTCGGCGCCGTTCACCTGCTCGCGCGGCCCCTGGTGCCAGGAGCCGTACTCGGTGCACACCTACGGCAACGACTACCACGGGTCGATGTCGCTGACGCGCGCGACGCTCTCGTCGGACAACACGGTGTACGCACAGCTGACGCTCGACGTCGGCCCGCGATACGTGTGGCAGATGGCCCACCGGCTCGGCGTGCACATGTCGCCGGACACGCCCGTCGCGTCGATCGGCCTCGGCTCGCTCGCCGTCTCGCCGCTCGACATGGCGGCTGCCTACGCGACCTTCGCGGCGATGGGGATCTACGCGAAGCCGATGGCGATCACGAAGGTGATCCTGCCCGGGAACAAGGTCGACGAGGACAGCGGCTGGGGCAAGCCACAGACCAAGCGCGCGGTCAGCGAGGGCGTTGCCTGGAAGGTCAACGACGTGCTGCGCCAGAACGCCCTCTACGGCACCGGTGCCGGCTCGACCGACGGGCTGCACCCGAACGCCGGCAAGACGGGCACGACGGAGAACCACGCCGACGCGTGGTTCGACGGGTACACGCGCCAGCTCAGCACCGTCGTCTGGATGGGCTATCCGAAGGGCGAGATCCCGATGCTGAACGTGCACGGCCAGGAAGTCGCGGGCGCGACCTTCCCCGTCCCGATCTGGCACGAGTACATGGCGGCGGCGCTCTGGCACCACAAGGTGCTCGGCTTCGAGCTGCCGAACCGCTATCCGGTCTGGCGCTCGATCACCCGCGGGAACTACGGGAGCTTCGGTTACACCCAGACCTACGCGCCGACGTACACCCAGCCGTACACGTCCAGCACGACGACGACGACCGCGGCTCCGCCACCGGCTGTGACGACACACGCCACACCGCCGCCGGCCCACACGACTCCGAAGACGACGACGGCAGCGGCGCCGCCTCCGCCGCCCGTCACGACCACCCCGCCACCGCCGCCGGTGACGACGACCGACCTGCCGCCGGGCTAGAGGCCTCCCGCGCTACACGAGTGGCGCGAGCAGCTCGGCCCAGCGCGCGCCGAGTGCGCGCCGGCTCGCGCGCTCCCGGAAGACGCGATTACCCGTTGCGGCGATGCGCGCGCGCAGCTCGTCGTCCGCGGCGAGCCGCGTGACCGCGTCCGCGAGCGCCGCCGGATCGTCCGGCGGGACGAGCAGTGCCGACTCGCCGTCGGTGAGTAGCTCGCGCGCGGCGACCGTGTCCGCGGTGATCACGGGTGCGCCTGTCGAGAGCGCGTCGAAGACCGTCGGCGGGATCGCGCGCGACTCGCGGAAGCTGCCGAGCACGATGCCCGCGTGCGCGACCGCGATGCCGAGCTGCTCGGGTGCGATCTCGTCGCGCACCGCGACCCGCACGGGGACGTCCGTCTGCGCCGACGCCGCTCGCACGACGTCGGCGGAGGGGTCGGCGAAGTGGACGGCGGTGAAGGGATACGTCGGCGACCAGGTCTCGCCGTACAGCTCTTCGTCGGCTCCGAGGAACACCGCCTCTGCACGCTTGGCGCCCAGGCCCTCGAGGTAGGCCGCCTCGACGCGCGTGCCGCAGACGACGAGGTCCGGAAGCCGCAGCGCGCGCGTGTCGACGACGCGCAGCACGGTCGCCGCGGCGGAGCGCGGACGGAAGCGCCGGCGCACTCCCACGAGCTCGTCCTCGAGCGAGAGCACGGCGTCGAAGACGAGCGGTCGCTTGCCTGCGAGCCGGCGCGCTCGTGGGACGTCGAAGTGTCCCGGGTAGCCGACGATCACGATGTCGAACGCGCGGCGCCTCGGCCAGAGCAAGCGCGTCTCCGCCGACGCGACGCTGAGCACGCCGAGCACGCCTGTGCCATGCACCGCGACGCTGCGCTCGACGACGTCGATCCCGGCGGTGCGCATCGCCGCGATCGCGTTCAGGTTGCGCGGATGGTCGCGGTCGTAGGTGCCGAAGTAGAGCGCTCTCACGGTGCGACGGTCGTCGTCGTGCCCTGGAGCGGCGCTGCGGCCGTCGTGGTCGGCGTCGTGTCGGTCACCGTCGGCGCTGTCGTCACCGGTGCGGTCGTCGGCGGCGGGACCGTCGTCACCGGGAGCGTCGTCACGGGTGCGGTCGTCACGGGCAGGGTCGTGACCGGTGCGGTGGTCGGCGGCGGAGCCGTGGTCGTGCGGGCGGTCGTCGTGGGCGCAGTCGTCGTGGCCTCGGTCGAGGTCGCGGCTGTCGTCGTCGCCTCGGTCGTGGTCGCCTGGGTCGTCGCGGACGGAACCGACGGCAGGCTCAGCGACGGCGGCGGGGCCTGGGTCGACGACCCGTCGCCACCCCCGCCACCGCTCAGCGCGAGGGCGAGCGCCACGCCGCCGCCGAGCAGCACGACGAGCGCAATCACCAACGGCACGACCGGCAGCCGCCGTCGCGCGCCGGCAGCCGCAGCCGGTCGCAGCACCTGGGTCGCGTCGGTCTCCGCCGGCGGCGGGAACGCGCCCGGCGCGGCGACGATCGTCGCGTCGCCCGGGTCGCCGCGCAGCTCGCGCAGGAGCGCAGCGCCGTCGGCGGGGCGGTCGGCGGGATCCTTGGCGAGGGCGGCGGTCGTGATGCTCTCGAGCCGCGGCGGCACGTCGGGACGCACGTCGGCGACGGCCGGCGGTTCGTCGTCGCGGTGCATGCGGACGAGCTCCATCGCATTCGTCGAGACGAACGGCAGCCGCCCCGTGAGCATCCGGAAGAGGATGACGCCGAACGAGTAGACGTCGCTCGCAGGCCCCGCGGGCTGTCCCGCGGCTTGCTCAGGCGAGATGTACGACGCGGTCCCGAGCACCGTCCCCGCCTCGGTCAGCCCGAGGTTGTCGGCCATGCGCGCGATGCCGAAGTCGGCGATCTTGGCGCGTCCCTCGACGTCGAAGAGGACGTTCGCGGGCTTCAGGTCGCGATGGACGAGGCCGCGTGCGTGTGCGTGCGCGAGGCCGGCGGCGAGCTCGGTTGCGATGCGCATCGTCTCGTCGTCGGCAAGCGGGCCGGCCTTCAGCCGCTCCTCGAGCGAGCCGTTCGGCAGGTACTCGAGCACCATGAACGGCTTGCCGTCTGCCTCGCCGTAGTCGTAGACGGCGCAGATGTTGGGGTGCGACAGCGCGGCGGCGGCGCGGGCCTCGCGCTCGAAGCGCGAGCGGTCGGCGCTCGGAGCGAGCGTCTTGACGGCGACGCGGCGACCCAGCTCCTCGTCCTCGGCGAGCCAGACGGAGCTCATCGGGCCTCGCCCGAGCGTCTCGTGCAGGCGGTAGCGCCCCGCGATCAGATCCCCGGCCATGCGGGCGATTATCGTGAAGTCGGCGTGGACGACCTGCCGGGAATCGATGAAGCGCTCGACCAGGTGCTCTCGCGCGTGCAGCCGATCGCCGCCGAAGCGGTCCCGGTCGCTGCCGCTGCCGGCCGCGTGCTGGCGCAGGACGCGCGCGCGGTGGTCGACCTGCCGCCGTTCGCCAGCTCGGCGATGGACGGCTACGCGGTGCGCGCGTCGGACACGCCCGGCCGCCTCCCTGTCGGTGGCCAGTCGGCCGCCGGCTCGCCGCTCGGACGCCCGCAGGACGCGGGCGAGGCGGTCGTCATCTCGACCGGCGCAGTGGTGCCGGAGGGTGCGGACGCGGTCGTGCCGGTCGAGGTCACCGAGCGGGAGGGCGACGTCGTCCGGGTCGAGGCGGTGAACGCCGGCGCGCACGTTCGCCCGCGTGGCGGCGATGCGCGCAGCGGCGAGACGATCGGCTCCGCGGGCCAGCTGCTCGGGCCGACCCAGGTGGGTGCACTCGCCGCGGTTGGGCTCGCGTCCGTCGTCTGCGCGCGCAGGCCGCAGGTCGCCGTGCTCGCGACCGGCTCCGAGTTGCGCGCTCCCGGCGAGACGCTGGGGCCTGGCGAGATCTACGAGTCGAACACCGCCCTGATCGCCGCGCAGGTGCGGTCGGCCGGCGGCGAGCCGGTCGTGCTCGCCCCGGTCGCAGACGACGCCGACGCAACGCGCGAGGCGCTCGCCCGCGGGCTCGAGTCGGACGTGCTGATCACCTCAGGCGGCGTCTCGGTCGGCCCGCACGACCTCGTTCGCCGCGCGCTGCAGGAGCTCGGCGCGGCCGAAGTGTTCTGGCGCGTCGCCGTCAAGCCCGGCAAGCCGATCGCATTCGCGACGCGCGGAACGACACTCGTCTTCGGCCTGCCGGGGAACCCCGTCTCGTCGCTCGTCGGCTTCGAGCTCTTCGTGCGCCCCGCACTGCTCGCACTGCAGGGTGCGACCCGGCCGCAGCCGGCGTTTCTGCCGGGCCGCGCCGCGGTCGACCTGCCGCGGAACGACGCGCGGGACGAGCTGGTTCGGGCGCGCGTTCGCGTCGAGCCGGAGGGCGTCGTGCTCGAGCCCGTGACGGGTCAGGACTCGCACATGATCGCGCGCGCGTTCCCCGCCGACGCACTCGTGCTCGTTCCGCGCGGGGACGGCGCCGTGCCGGCCGGCGCGCCGGTCAGCTACCTGTCGCTCTAGCGGTGGCCGGGCGCAGCTAGCCGCCGACCGCGCGACGACGCTCCTCGGTTACGCGCCGCCGCGCCCGCGTCGTCAGGACGATCGTGCGCACGAGCTCGCGCAACGGGCCGCGTGCCGGCCGCTCCGACGCCGGCGGATACGGGCCGTAGCGCCCGGCGGAGACCGCGGCGAGCTGTGCGCCGCACGCGGTCCAGCCGAGTGCGATCGCGACGACGGCGACCGGCACATAGCCAACCGCCGCCAGCTCGACGAGATACCAGGGTGCGTCGAACCCGAGCCCGTATCGGCTCGCGAACGACGCGAGCAGCACGATCGGCCCGGCGAGCCCGATCACGAAGACGACGACGCGCGCCGACGCGTGGCCGTTGCGGACTTGCGGCAGCCAGAGCCACGCGTGCACGGCGGGCAGGATGAAGATCAGCGCGAACGGGTTTGTTGCCAGGATAAGCAACGCAACGACACCCAGCGCGAGCAGCGCGACCGTCTCGCCGGCGAGCAGCTCGTCCGGTGCGACCGGCCGGCGCGGAACGAGCCGCTGCCGCGCGACGATCCAGCCGAGCAACACGACGACACCGAGGCCGATCAGCGCGACGACGGGCCAGTTCCCCGCGGTTCCCGTGTCGGGCGCGGGCGGCCGGCCGTTGCCGGTGGGCCAGGCGCCCGCCGCGCGGAACGCATAGAAGGCGAGCCCGGCGAAGAGCCAGAAGGCGAGGCGGCTGCGCAGGCTGCGAGCCGCGGGAGCGAGTGGGATGCCGCGTCGCCGGCAGCGGGCGAACAGGTCGACCGCGCCGACGAGGAACGGCACGAGCAGGCCGATCAGGAGCAGCTGCACGGCCCAGCCGCGAATGATCCGGTCGCCCGCCCAGATGAACGCGGTCGTGCCCTGGGCGAGCTCCGACCCCTGGTCGAGCGAGCCGACGAGGTCCTGGGCGGCGCGGCCCATCGCGTCGAGCCGGCCCTGGACGAGCAGCGAGCGCCGATCCGTGAACGCATCCGGAGGACGCTCGCCGGCGGTCGTCAGCGTGATGGCGGGGATGCCGCGCGCGACGAACGGGCCCTGTTCGTAGAGCGTGAAGGGGAAGGCGAGGTCGAGGAGCTGCGCGCCGAAGCCCGCCCGTGTCGCCCGCGAGCCGGTCTGTTCGAGCACGCGCTTCGCCGCCGTCTCGACGAGTCCCGCCGCCGGCGAGCGCGGCGTCTCACCGGCGATCACGATCCGTGGCGGCCCGGGGCCTGCGATCCCCCGCAGGTTGACGACGGCGACGACATGGAACGGCAGCTGCTTGGCGAAGCGGACGGCCCCGAGCGAGCCGAACGCGCCGCCGTCCGTCGAGAGGAAGACGAGGGTGTGCGCCGGGCGGACGCGCTCGCCCGCGGGTGTGTCCGCCTGCGCGTAGCCGCGTGCAAGCTCGACGAGCGCAGCGGTGCCGCTCGCGTTGTCGTTCGCCCCCGGCCCGATGCCGGTGTTGTCCCGGTGCGCCATGACGACGATCGCATCCGAGGACTGTCCGCCGACGACCGCCCACAGGTTGTGCAGCTCGACGTTGCCGAGCCCGGGCACGTCCTCCCGCCAGGCGTCGGAGGAGACGGGCAGGTAGGGCTTCATCTGGTCGCGGAACCACTGCGCCGCCGCCAGCGAGCCCGGCGCCTCGGGCGCCCGGTCCGGGAATCGCTTCGAGAAGTCGTTCGCCAGATCCAGGGCGGCCGCGCCGTCGAAGTTCGGCGGCAGGAGCGGCGCCGGCAACGGCCCGGGCCGCGTGATGCTGAAGGCGAGGATCAGCAGCGGCAGCGAGAGCAGCAGGAAGCTGCTGCGGTAGAGCCGGGCGTTGACGGGACGCTCGAGCGAGCCGCGGCGCTTGCGCCGCCGCGCGCCGCCGCCCCGGGCGCTGACAGGGGATGCCGACATGCCGAGGGCTACAGTAGGCCAGCGACGCGATGGCCGACCCCGCCCCCACGATCCTGCTGGTCGACGACGAGGACGCCGTGCGCAAGGTGCTGGCCTTCCCGCTCGAGCGCGACGGCTACGAGGTGATCCAGGCGGCCGACGGCGAAGAGGCGCTGCAGCAGTTCGCGCAGCAGCCGGTCGACCTCGTCGTGCTCGACATCATGCTGCCGCGGCTCGACGGGCTCGAGGTCTGCAAGCGCCTGCGGGCGACGAGCACCGTCCCGATCATCATGCTGACCGCCCGCGACGACGAGCTCGACAAGGTGATCGGCCTCGAGCTCGGCGCCGACGACTACATCACGAAGCCGTTCTCGATCCGCGAGTTCCGTTCCCGGGTGCGAGCCCTGCTGCGCCGGGCGCGTGCCCCACACACCTCGCTCGATGTCGTCGAGGAGGTGATCGAGCACGACGGCCTGCGGATCGACGTGCCACGGCGGATCGTCGAGGTGCGCGGCGCGGCGGTGCAGCTCACCTACGTCGAGTTCGAGCTCCTGCGCGCCCTGGCCGCGCAACCGGGGCGGGTCTTCAGCCGGCGGATGCTGCTCGAGGCGCTCTGGAAGAGCGCCGACTACCGCGATCCGCGCACGATCGACGTGCACGTCCGGCACCTGCGCGAGAAGCTCGAGGCGGAGCCACGGACGCCCGAGTACATCCTGACCGTGCGCGGGGTCGGCTACCGCTTCCGCGACCGGTGAGCCCGTTCCGGAGCGTCGGCGCGAGGCTCGCGTTCGCGCTCCTGATCGTCGTTGCCGGCGTGCTGGCGATCGTCTACCTGATCGTCGTGCCGTCCTACCGCTCGTCGCTGGAGGCGAACGAGCTGCGCGCGCTCGAGCGGTCGCTGCGCTCGACCGCGATCCCGAACTATCCCGAGGCGTCCGTACCTGAAGCAGCAGTTCACGGAAGCCTGGGCGCCGAAGGTGAACGCGCGGATCGTCGTCTTCGACCTGCAGAACACGGTGCCGGCCCTGCTCGAGCCGGTGGCGGACTCGGCCTCCGAGACGGACTCGAGCGACGTCGAGAACGACCCCGTCGCCTTCGAGGCGATCCAGGGGCTGACGCTCGCACGCGGCACCGTCTCGCGCGGCGGCCAGACCTACGCCGAGGTCGCCTATCCGCTCGGCGGCTCGGTCGTGCTGCTCTCGGCGTCGATGCACGACCAGCTGCAGGTCGTCTCCGTCGTGCGCCGCCGGGTCTTCATCGCCGGCGCGATGGCGATGGTCTTCGCGGTCTTGCTGGGCTACGCGGGCGCGAGCGCCTTCGCGCGGCGGATCCGCCGCCTCGAGCTCGCCGCCGATCGGATCGCCGCCGGACGCTTCGACGAGCCTGTCGTCGACCACGGCTCGGACGAGGTCGGCCAGCTCGCCCGCTCCTTCGAGCGGATGCGCCTGCGCCTCGCGCACCTCGACCGGGCCCGGGGCGAGTTCATCGCCAACGCCTCGCACGAGCTGCGCACCCCCCTCTTCTCGCTCGGCGGCTTCCTGGAGCTGCTGGACGACCCCGGCCTCGACGAGGGCACGCGCGACGAGTTCCTCGCGCAGATGCGGGAGCAGGTCGACCGCCTGGCGAAGCTGGCGACCGACCTGCTCGACCTCTCGCGGCTCGACGCCGGCCGGCTGGCGGTCACGACCGAGCCGATCGACCTCGGCGAGCTCGTCGACGACCTGGGTGCGGAGTTCCGCGCCCGCGCGGCGACCGTCTCGCATCCGCTCGACGTGGCCCGCGAGGACGGGGTCGTGGCGCTCGGCGACACCGAGCGCGCCCGCCAGATCGGCCGCATCCTGGTCGAGAACGCGCTCGTGCACACGCCGGCCGGCACGACGGTGCGGGTCAGCAGCGCCCTCGACGGCAGTCGCGCCACGCTGACGGTGGCCAACGACGGGCCCGGCATCCCGCGCGACGCCCAGCAGCAGATCTTCGAGCGCTTCTACCGGCTCGACGGCGGCCGCGCCTCGGGCAGCGGCCTCGGCCTGGCGATCGCGCGCGAGCTGGCCGAGGTGATGGGCGGCCGGATCGAGCTCGACTCCCAGAACGGCTGGACGCTCTTCACGCTCGTGCTCTCGGCGGACGCCGACGTCGGCGCCCTCGTCGCCGCCGAGTAGGTTCGAGCAGATTCGAGCACGTGAAAACGGGCGGCCGTTTTCACGTGCTTTCTTCTCCGCCCGCCCATTCGAGCCAGGTCCCGGGGACTGTCCCTGGGACCTGACGCTTCCGGGCCCTGTTCCGGGGACTGTCCCTGGGACACGCCCGCGCAGGCGGCTACAGTGGCCGCCCGTGCGCACCGGCTCTGCCGCCACCCTCGCCCTGATCGCTGCCGTGCTCGGCGGCGTCGCCGTGCTCGTCGTCGCCAAGGCGACCGGCTGGCTGGACGGCGGCACGACCACGAAGACCGTCGTCGTGCGCCAGCAGACCGACGCGAGCGGCGTCGGCGGCCCCGTCGTCGCGGCCAAGCCGATCGTCGGCAACGGCTTCCAGCCGGCGCAGATCTACCGTTCCCGCTCGGCCGGGGTCGTGACGATCGTCTCGTACTTCGACGACCCGAGCTCGCCCGCGGCCAGTGCCGGCCAGGGATCGGGCTTCGTCGTCTCGACCGACGGGACGATCCTGACCAACGCGCACGTGATCACGACGGCCGGCCAGGGCCAGGTCGGCAAGGCGAGCGCCGCCGGCACGGTCTACGTCGAGTTCTCGGACGGCGACCGCGTCCAGGCGCGGGTGGTCGGCTACGACCTCTTCGACGACGTCGGCGTGATCAAGGTCGACCCCGCCGAGCACACGCTCGATCCGGTGCCGCTCGGCAACTCGTCCCGGGTCGTCGTCGGCGAGCCCGTGGCGGCGATCGGCAGCCCCTTCGGCAACGTCGACTCGCTCTCCGTCGGCGTCGTCTCGGCGATCCGCCGCTCGATCCCCTCGCTGACCACCCGCTACAACCTCGTCGACGCGATCCAGACCGACGCGCCGATCAACCACGGCAACTCGGGCGGCCCGCTCTTCGACGCCCGCGGCCGCGTGATCGGGATCAACGCGCAGATCCGCTCCAGCGGCACCGGCTCCGGCTTCGAGGGCGTCGGCTTCGCCGTCCCGATCGACTCGGTCAAGCGCTCGCTGCGGCAGCTGACCCAGTCCGGCCAGGTCAAGTACGCCTACGTCGGCATCACGACGGAGGACTTGACCCCCTCGATCGCGAAGAAGTTCGGGTACGCAGCCCAGCAGGGAGCACTGATCGACGTCGTCAAAGCGGGCGGCGCCGGCGACCGGGCGGGCCTGAAGGCCGGCACGAAGGACACCGTCTACCAGGGCGTCGCGGTGAAGGTCGGCGGCGACGCGATCGTCGCGATCGACGGCGTGCCGGTCACGCATGCCGAGGACGTCGTCCGGATCGTCTCGGAGCGGCTGCTGCCGGGCGAGACCGCCACGTTCACGGTCGTCAACGGCAAGGAGCGGCGCAAGGTCTCGGTCACGCTCGACAACCGCCCGACGACCGGGTAGCACCGGAGGGTTCGGAAAGCGGAACGGCCGGGAAGCCTCCTCGAGAGGGTCGAGTGTCCCCGGTGTCGAAGTTTCGACAGAATCTCCGAGGTTTAACGTGCAGATCTATGGGAAAAGCGGTACGCGATGAGCGCTGCGGCTGACGGCAACGGCGGCACCGGGGCGGGCGCGAACGGCGCTCAGGCCCAGTCGATCCGGCTCACGATCCCGGCGAAGCCCGAGTACATCACGCTCGGCCGCCTCGCCCTGACCGGGATCGCACGCCTGCGCGCCGAGCCGCTCGGCGAGGAGGTGCTCGGCGACCTGAAGCTGGCGCTGACCGAGGCCTGCACGAACTCGGTCCGGCACGCCTACGCGGGCGGCGAGGGCACGGTCGAGATCACCTACGAGCTCTACGCCGATCGGCTCGTCGTCGAGGTCGCCGACGAGGGCGAGGGCTTCGAGCCCCCGCCCGGCTCGAGCACGAGGCTCGACGACGACGAGCTCTCCGAGGGCGGCCTCGGGATCGCGATCATCAAGGCGCTCGCCGACGAGCTCGAGATCACCGAGCGCGCGGCCGGCGGCTCCTCACTCCGCTTCGTCAAGCACCTGGCCTAGTCGCGCTTCGTGCTGCCGCTCGTCAACGTCGGCCACAAGTCGCTCGGCGACTACCGGACACTCGTCACGCGCGGGTTGATGGAGGAGATCAAGCGGCTCGCCGAGCCGCTTGCGGGCGCTCGCGTCGTGCACATCTCGGCGACCGCGTTCGGCGGCGGCGTCGCCGAGATCAACTACACGCTCGTGCCGCTGATGTCCGACGCGGGCCTCGACGTCGAGTGGCGGATCATGCAAGGGACGGACGAGTTCTACAACGTCACGAAGGCGATGCACAACGCGCTCCAGGGCGACCCGCGCTCGCTGACCGCCGAGGAGCGCGAGATCTTCGCGCGCTACAACGCGGAGAACGCGGCCAACTTCTCCGAGGCCGACTACGACTACGTGATCGTGCACGACCCGCAGCCCGCGGCGATGATCGATGCGTTCCCGAGCCGGTCGGCGAAGTGGATCTGGCGCGGGCACATCGACTTCTCGACACCGAACCCGGATGCGTTCGACATCCTGCTGCCGTCGCTGCGCCACTACGACGCGTCCATCTTCCACATGCGCGAGTACGCACCGAAGGCGGACGGTCTCGCGACTGTCGCGATCTGGCCGCCGGCGATCGATCCGCTGCAGCCGAAGAACATGGCCCTCTCACCGGAGGACGCGGCGTACATCGTCGACCAGTTCGGCATCGACGTCGAACGGCCGCTCCTGACTCAGGTCTCGCGGTTCGATCCCTGGAAGGACCCCGTGGGCGTGATCGACGCGTACCGCATCGTCAAGCGCCGCTTCCCCGAGGTGCAACTGGCGCTGATCGGCTCGATGGCGCACGACGACCCCGAAGGGTGGGAGTACTACAACCGCACCGTCGAGCACGCCGGCGACGATCCGGACATCTACATCCTCAGCAACATGAACAACGTCGGCGGCGTCGAGGTGAACGCCTTCCAGGTGCACTCCGACGCCGCGCTGCAGAAGTCGACGAAGGAGGGCTTCGGGCTGACCGTGACCGAGGCGCTCTGGAAGGCGCGGCCCATGGTCGCGGGGCGTGTGGGCGGGATCGTTGCCCAGATAGAAAACGGAGAGACGGGCTGGCTCGTCGGCTCGATCGAGGAGTGCGCCGAGGCGTGCATCGAGATCCTGCGCGACCCGGTCGAGGCGCGTCGGCGCGCGCTCAAGGGCAAGGAGCACGTGCGCCGGCACTTCCTGACGCCGCGGCTCCTGCGCGACTGGCTGGTGCTCTTCAACCAGCTGGCCGGCAGAGATACGGGCGACAGCGACATCGTCACGGTCTGACGTGCCCGACAGGCGCCCGCTGATCGTCGTCTCGAACCGCGGCCCCGTCTCGTACGACCGCGACGAGCACGGCGCGCGGATCGAGCGGCGCGGTGGCGGCGGTCTCGTCACGGCCCTGCGCGGGCTGCGCGAGCAGCACGACGTGACGTGGATCGCGAGTGCGAGCACCGACGAGGATCGCGTCGTCGCGACCGAGGGCGGCACCGACGTCGTGCTCGTCGCGCACGACCCGCGTGCGTACGACGCGTACTACAACGTGATCGCGAACCCGCTGCTCTGGTTCGTCCAGCACTCGCTCTGGGGGCTCGCCGACGCACCGGTGATCGACCGGTCGACACATGCAGCGTGGCGCGACGGCTACGTCGAAGTGAACGCCGCGTTCGCGGCGGCGGTTGTCGCCCAATTGGACAACAGACCGGACGCGATCGTCTTCTTCCACGACTACCACCTCTACCTCGCGCCGCGACTCGTGCGGGACGCGCATCCGCAGGCGCTGCTCGCGCAGTTCGTGCACATCCCGTGGCCGGCCGACCTGAGCACGCTGCCGCCGGCGCTGCGGGATCCGATTCTCGACGGCTTGCTCGCCAACGACGTCGTCGGCTTCCACACCGAGCGGTGGGCGCGCAACTTCGTCGCGACGTGCGGCGACGTCGGCGAGACCACGGTCACGCACCATGCGATCTCGGTGGATCCGCAGGAGTTCGACTCCCTCGCGAGCAGCGACGCCGTGCGCGAGCAGGAGGCGCGCATCGAGCGCCCCGAGAAGCTGATCGTGCGTGTCGACCGGACCGACCCATCGAAGAACATCGTCCGCGGCTTCCGCGCGTTCGAGCTCTTCCTCGCAGAGCATCCGGAGTGGCACCGGCGCGTCACGATGCTCGCACTCCTCGATCCGTCGCGGCAGGCGGTGCCGGAGTACGCCGCCTACCTGGAGCAGATCGAGCGGGCGGTCAACGATGTGAACGGCCGCTTCGCCGCCGACGGCTGGCTGCCGGTCGACCTTCAGGTCGCCGACAACTTCCCGCAGTCCGTCGCCGCGTACAAGCAGTACGACGTGCTGCTCGTGAACGCAGTCTTCGACGGCCTCAACCTCGTGGCGAAGGAAGGGCCGCTCGTCAACACGCGCGACGGTGTGCTCGTCCTCTCCGAGAACGCCGGCGCGCACGAGGAGCTCGCGCCCTGGGCGCTGACGGTCAATCCGTTCGACGTGGCGGGCCAGGCCGATGCGCTGCACGAGGCGCTGACGATGCCGCCGGACGAGCGGCGTCGCCGCGCAGCGGGCCTGCGTGAACAGGTACTGACGCACGACATCGCGGCCTGGACGGAGGCGCAGCTCGCCGACTTCGACGCAGCGCTGGCGCGGCGCGGGTCACGTAACGTGGGTGCATGACGAAGAGCGATCTGTCGCACGTCGACGAGAGTGGTGCCGTGAAGATGGTCGACGTCGGCGGCAAGCCGATGCAGCGGCGGCGCGCGGTGGCACGCGCGATCGTGCGCATGGCGCCGGAGACCGCGACCCGGCTGCGTGCACTGCCGAAAGGCGACGCACTGACGACGGCCCAGCTCGCCGGGATCATGGCCGCGAAGAAGACGTCCGACCTGATTCCGCTCTGCCATCCGCTCGCGCTTTCGCATGTCGGCGTCGAGCTCGTCGTCGGCGACGGCCAGGTCGAGATCACGGCGGCCGCCGAGACGAGCGCACAGACCGGCGTCGAGATGGAGGCGCTGACCGCGGCCTCGGTCGCCGCGCTCACCGTCTACGACATGGCAAAGGCGATCGACAAGCAGATGACGTTCAGCGTCGAGTTGCTGGAGAAGACCAAGTCGTGAACGCGGCGGTGCTGACCGTCTCCGATCGCGTGTCGCGCGGTGAGGCGCAGGACGCGAGCGGCGACCTGCTCGAGCACCTGTTGCGCACCGACGGGTATGCGGTCGTCCGGCGCGTCGTCGCCGACGAGGCCGACGCGATCGCCGTCGCGATCGAGGAGCTCGCCGCGAGCGCCGACCTCGTTCTGACGACGGGCGGCACCGGCCTCGCGCCGCGCGATGTCACGCCGGAGGCGACGCGCACGGTGCTGCAGCGTGAGGCGCCGGGCATCGCCGAAGCCCTGCGCGCCGACTCGATCGCCAAGACGCCCCATGGCCTGCTCTCACGCGGTGTCGCCGGGGTGCTCGGGCGAACCCTCGTCGTCAACCTGCCCGGCTCGACCGGCGGCTGCCGGGACGGTTATGCCGTTCTGCGCCCCGCGCTCGGCCACGCGGTGGCGCTTCTCGGCGACGAGGCGACGCAGCACAGCCAGACTTAGCCGATGGGAATCGCCCGCCTCTACTACCGGCTCGTCAAGTTCGAGCACACGATCTTCGCGCTCCCGTTCGCATACGTCGGCGCGTTCCTCGCCGTCGAGGGCGTCCCGTCGGCGCACGACCTGCTCTGGATCACGGTCGCCATGGTCGGCGCCCGCTCGCTCGCGATGGCGCTCAACCGCTTGATCGACGCGCGCATCGACGCAGCGAACCCGCGCACGGCGGGCCGCGAGCTCCCGTCCGGCGCGCTCACGCACGTGGGGGTGATCGTCTTCTGCGTGGTGTCGCTCGTGGTGTACCTCGGCGCCGTCTGGCAACTCGACCCGCTCGTCCGCTGGCTCGCGCCCATACCGGTGATCGCGTTCGTCGTCTACCCGTACCTGAAGCGGTTCACGTGGACCTGCCACCTCTGGCTCGGCGCGATCGACGGGCTGGCGCCGATCGGCGCCTGGGCCGCGGTGACGGGGAAGCTGCCGTGGCAGTCGTGGGCGCTCGGCGCGGCCGTCGCCGCGTGGGTCGCCGGCTTCGACCTCTTCTACGCGCTGTTCGATGCCGACGTCGATCGCGAGCAAGGGCTGCACTCCTGGGTGACGCGCTTCGGCGAGGTCGGTGCATTCACCGGCGCGCGCATCCTCCACATGATCACGATCGTGCTGCTGATCGCCGTCGGGCTCGGCGTCTCCGTGGGGTGGCTCTACTGGGTCGGCGTGCTGATCGTCGGGGCGCTCCTCCTCTACGAGCACACGCTCGTGCGGCCGGGCGACCTGCGCCGGCTCGACGCGGCGTTCTTCACGATGAACGGCGTCATCTCCGTCGCGTTCTTCGCCTTCGTGCTCGCCGACGTGCTGTGATCGTCGGGCTCTTGCACCCGGGTGAGATGGGTGCCGCGATCGGCGACGCGCTCCGCGAGCGCGGCCACGACGTGCTCTGGGCCTCGGAGGGGCGGAGCGAGGAGTCGCGGGCGCGCGCGGCGGCTCTGCGCGACGTGGGCACGCTCGCCGCGCTCGTCGACGAAGCCGAGGTGATCCTCTCGGTCTGCCCACCGCATGCGGCGCTCGAGGTCGCCCGCGCGACCCAGGGCTTCGCAGGCACGTACGTCGACGCGAACGCGATCTCACCCATGCGCGCAGCCGAGATCGGCGCGTTGCACCCGCGCTTCGTCGACGGCGGGATCATCGGGCCGCCGCCGCGCGCCGCCGGCGAGACGCGGCTCTACCTCTCGGGCGCCGACGCCTCGGAGGTCGGCGGCGCTCTTCGCGGGATCGATCGTCGACGCACGCGTCGTGCCCGATGCATCCGCACTGAAGATGGCGTACGCCGCCTGGTCGAAAGGCACCGCAGCGCTGCTGCTCGCGGTGCGGGATGTCGCACGTCACTTCGGCGTCGAGGACGCGCTCGCCGACGAATGGCGCCTGTCCCAGCCCGAGCTCTTCGACCGGCTCGCGTCGGCGGAGCGCTCCGCGGCGAAGAAGGGCTGGCGCTGGGTGGGCGAGATGGAGGAGATCGCCGACACGTTCGACGCGGCCGATGCGCCGGACGGGTTCCACCGCGCGGCCGCCGAGGTCTACCGGTCGTGATCGCAGGGCGCCGGTCTCGCGAAGCGCCTCGGCGACCGCCGCGTGTTCCGCGACGTCGACGTGTCGTTGCCCGACGGCGGCTTCCTGCTCGTGACCGGCCCGAACGGCTCGGGGAAGACGACGCTCCTGCGCGTGCTCGCCGGGCTGCTGGCGCCCGACGCCGGCACGCTGGCGCTGCCGCCGCGGCACACGATCGGCTACCTCGGTCACGAGCCACTCGTCTACCGCGAGCTGACGCCGCTCGAGAACCTGACGCTGTTCGGCCGGCTCTACCGCATTCCCGAGCGCGGTGAGCGCATCGGCATGCTGCTCGAGCGCTTCGGGCTCTGGGAGGTGCGCCACGACCGCGTCTCCACCTTCTCCCGCGGCATGCAGCAGCGGCTCGGGCTCTGCCGGGCGTTGCTGCACGAGCCGGAACTGCTCCTGCTCGACGAGCCGTTCAACGCGCTCGACACCGACGCAGCGGTGCTGCTCGACGGCGTGCTCGCCGAGCCGCGGACGACGGTCGTCGCAACCCACGAGCCGGAGCGCGTCGAGCGTTTCGCAACCGCCCGGCTGGCGTTCGCATGACCTACTTCGCCGACGTCGCCGCGCTGACGCGCAAGGACCTGCTGCTCGAGCTGCGCGCGAAGGAGACGCTCCCCTCGATGCTGCTCTTCGTGATCGCGGCGCTGACGATCTTCCACTTCGCGCTGCCGCGGGGCACCGGCGACAAGGCCGCGCTCGGCCTTCTCTGGTCGGCGATCATCTTCACCGCACTGCTCGGGCTGACGCGGGCCTTCGTCGCCGAGCGCGAGCAGAGCCTCTTCGACGCGCTCGTGCTCGCACCGTGCGACCGGAGCGCGATCTGGCTCGCGAAGTCGCTCGCCGTGCTCGCCTTCCTCGTCTGCGCCGAGGTCGTCGCCCTGCCCGCCTTCGGCGCGTTCTTCTCGGCCGTCGACGGACGCACCGTGGCGGCGGTTGCCCTCGCCGACGTCGGGATCGCCGCCGTGGGCACGCTCTTCGGGGCGATGGCGGTCGCCGGGCGCGCCCGCGAGCTGCTGCTGCCGCTGCTCTTCCTGCCCATGGCGATCCCGATCGTCGTCGGCGGCGTCGGCGGCTATCTCTGGTTCCTCGTGCTCTATGACGCGATCTTCGTGCTGCTCGCCTGGGCGATGTTCGAGTACGTCGTCGCCGAGGTCTGAGCCGCCGGACTACCATTCGCCGCGTGAGACGCACCCTTGCGGCACGGAGCGCGGTGGCCACGAGTGCGCTCGCGGTCGTCCTGCTGACACTTTCGATCGCCCTGATCTTCTTCTGGGCGCCCACCGACGCCGACCAGGGGTTCTCCCAGCGCATCTTCTACTTCCATGTCCCGATCGCGCTGACCGCGTACGTCTGCTTCGGCTGGGGCGCGTGGAAGGCGCTGCGCGTGCTCTGGAAACGCGACGAGCGCGCCGATGTCGAGAGTTACGTCGCGATCCACCAGGGTGTCGTCTTCGGCGCGCTGACGCTCCTCACGGGCTCGATCTGGGCGCGCGCTTCCTGGGGCGTCTGGTGGTCGTGGAGCGAGAACCAGCTCGTCCTCTTCCTCGTGCTCTTCCTCTTCTACTGCGCGTACTTCATGCTGCGGTTCTCGCTCGAGCCCGGCCGGTCGCGCGCGAACATGTCGGCGGTCTACGCGCTCTTCGGCGTCGTTCTGATCCCGGTCTCGTTCCTCGCGATCCGGCTCTCGCAGAAGTTCATCCACCCGGTCGTCTTCAACTCACACGGCCCGCAGATGTCGGGCTCGCAGTTCGTGACGTTCCTCGTCTCGCTGGCGGGGATGCTCGCGCTCTTCGCGACGCTCTACCAGGTCGAGCTCGCCGGCAAGCGGCTCGACGCGAACCTGCGCGAGTTGCGCGAGCTGATCGCATGACGGGAGACACGCCGTCCGAGTGGCAGTACGTCGCAGCCGCGTACCTCGTGGTCTTCGTGACGGTGCTGCTCTGGGTCGCGATCATCGCCGCGAAGCTGCAGCGGCTGCAGCGCGAGGTCGGTGCCATGGTCGAGAGCGCGCGTAAGACGCATGGTTGAGGCGCTCTTCTGGCCGGCGCTGCTGGCCTACGGTGAGGCGGCGTTCGCCTACGCATGGCCCCGGAGCTCACGCGCGGCGACGTGGGGTGTTCGGATCGGCTGGCTCGCGCAGACGGCGCTGCTCATCGTGCAGGCCGCTCGCACCGACGGCTTCCCGTGGTCGACGTGGGCCGGCTCGCTCAACCTCTTCGTCTGGCTCGTCGTCGGCGCCTACCTGATCTGGGGCTGCCGCCCGCGCTTCCGGCTGCTCGGTCTGGCGGTGATGCCGCTGGCGGCGGTTCTCTTCATCGTCGCGCGGGTCGGCGGCGGCACCGGCGCCGGTGAGAGCTCCGACTACGGCAATCTCTTCCTCGTGCTGCACGTCGGTCTCGTGCTCGCCGCGTTCGCCGGCTTCACGCTCGCTGCGGGTCTCGCCGGGCTCTACCTCTGGCAGGAGTCGCGGCTGAAGCGGCGCGCTGCGGACATCCTGCGCCTGCGCCTGCCGCCGCTCGCGTCGCTCGAGCGCCTGACGTGGCGCACGATCGCCGTCTCGCTGCCGCTCCTGACACTCGGCCTGGCCGCCGGCGTCATCCGCCAGCGCCGCGACGGCGGCTCCCTCGACGCACTCGAGGTGGTGACGCTCCTGACCTGGCTCGTCTACTCGGCGTTCCTCGTCTCGCGGCCGTCCGGCCGGCGCGCCGCGTACCTCGCCCTCGGCGGCTTCGTGCTCGTGATCGTCGCGCGGCTCGCACTCGCGGGGAGCCACTTCACGTGACGCTCGCGCTCGTCGGCCTGTCGCATCACGTCGCACCCGTCGAGCTGCGCGAGCGGGTGACGCTCGACCTGCCACGCGCCGCCGCGCTTGCGCGCGAGCTGGGCGACGCCGTCTGTCTCTCGACCTGCAACCGCACCGAGCTGTACATCGTCGGCGACGACGAGGCGGCCGCGGTCGCGGCGCTCGAGCAGCTCGCCGGTGAGTCGCTCGACGGCACGCTCTACCACCTGCACGAGGAGGCGGCTGCGCTGCATCTCTTCCGCGTCGCCGCGGGCCTCGACTCGCTCGTGCCCGGCGAGGGGGAGATCCTCGGCCAGGTGCGCGCCGCGTACGAGGTCGCGTCGCCGGGGCCGCTGCTCGATCGTGTCTTCCGCCAGGCGCTCGCCGTCGGCAAGCGCGTGCGCACCGAGACGGCGATCGGCGAGAGCCCCGCGTCGGTCTCCTCTGCGGCAGCGGCGCTCGCGGCACAGGTGTTCGGCGAGCTCGGCGGGAGGCGCGTGCTCCTGATCGGCGCCGGCCGGATCGGAGAGCTCGCCGCGTCGAACCTCTCCTCCCGCGGCGCCGAGATCGCGTTCGTCGCCAACCGGTCGCCCGACGCGGCTCGCTCGCTCGCGGCGCGCTTCGGCGGCGAGGCGCTCGCGCTCGACGAGATCGGTGCGCGGCTCGCGGAGGTCGACGTGGTCGTCTCGTCGACGAGCGCGCCGGAGCAGGTCGTGCGCGCAGCCGACGTGCCCGCTCGTCACCGCAATCCACTCTTCTTCATCGACATCGCCGTGCCGCGCGACCTCGATCCTGCGATCGGCAGCCTCGACGGCTGCTTCCTCTACGACATCGACGATCTCGAAGCCGTCGTGGCCGAGACGCTCGCAGGGCGGCGCGCCGAGGCTGCGCGTGCGGAGCAGCTCGTCGCCGAGGAGTCGGTGCGCTTCCGCTCCTGGCGCGCGTCCCTCGACGTCGTGCCTGCGATCGCATCGCTGCGCGCGCGGGCCGAAGAGATCCGCAGCGCCGAGCTCGCCAAGGTCGAGGGCCGCGTCAGCGACGACGAGCGGCGTACGCTCGAGTCGGTGACGACGCAGATCCTGAACAAGCTGCTGCACCTGCCGACGGTGCGCATGAAGGAGGCCGCGGTCAGCGCCGACGGCGTGGCGTACGCCGACGCGGTGCGGCATCTCTTCGGGCTCGAGGACGAGCGTTGAACGACGACAACCGCCGCATCGAGCGCCCGCTGCCGGTCGTCGCGCCGTCGGCGTTCCTGCGGGTGAAGCTCGGTCAGCCGACCTGTGCCCGCAGCAAGCGGGGAGGGAGGTCGACCTGTGCTCCTCCGTATCGGGTCTCGCGGCTCTAGGCTCGCACTGACCCAGGCCGAGCAGGCCGCCGCGCTGCTGCGGCGCCCCGGCGTGGAGATCGCGTTCGTCCCGATCACGACCGCGGGCGACCGTGACCGGAAGCAGCCGTTCGGCCAGATCGGCGCGCGCGGCGTCTTCGTCAAGGAGATCGAGGAGGCGTTGCTCGCGGGGCGCATCGACGTCGCGGTGCATTCGGCCAAGGACATGACGTCGAGCGACACCGACGGTCTCGTCGTCGGGGCCTACCTGCAGCGCGACGACCCGCGCGATGCGCTGATCGGCGCCGCGGAGATTCGTCCCGGCATGCGCATCGGCACCGCCTCCGCCCGCCGGCGGGCGCAGCTCCTGGCGCTCGAGCCGACGCTGTCGATCGAGCCGTTGCGAGGAAACGTCGACACGCGCCTCCGCAAGCTGCGCGAGCGCGGGCTGGATGCGATCGTGCTCGCGGCCTGCGGGCTCGACCGGCTCGGTCTGCAGGACGAGATCGGTGCGCGGCTCGATCCGGCCGTGATGCTGCCGGAGGCGGCCCAGGGCGCGCTCGCGCTGCAGGTGCGCGCGGGCGAGGAGGAGCGCGTGGCGGAGGCGGACGATGCCGAGACGCGACGCCGCGTCGAGCCGGAGCGCCGGTGTGTCGCGACGATCGGAGCCGGGTGCCTGGCACCGGTCGCCGCGCATCACGACGGGTCGGTCTTGCAGGCATTGATCGCGGCCGACGACGGCGGCTGGCTCGAGCGGCGCAGCGGCGAGGATCCCGAGGCGCTGGCGCAGGAGCTGATCGAGCTCGCCGCGAGCCACGACGGGGCCGGCGCGCCGTGCGCGTGATCGTGACGCGGCCGCGGGCGCAGGCCGGGCCGCTGGTCGCGCGACTCGAGCAGCTCGGCGCCGAGGTCGTCGAGTGCCCCTTGATCGAGATCGAGCGCACCTCCGACGAGCCGGTCGACGGGGCCGGCTATGACTGGCTCGTCGTCACGAGCCCGAACGGCGCCGACGAGATCGCTCGCCGCGGGCGCAACCTGCCACCGGTCGCTGCGGTCGGGCCGGGCACCGCCGAGGCGCTGCGCGCGCACGGCATCGAACCGGCGTTCGTCCCCGTCGAGTCGTCGCAGGACGGCTTGCTGCGCGAGTTCCCGCGGCCGCCGGGCCGGGTGCTGTTCGCCGCAGCCGAGGGCGCACGCCGTGCCCCCATCGACGCCCTGGGCGCCGATTTCGTCCCGCTCTACCGCACGCGGCTGCTGACGCCGGTTCCGCCCGACGGCGACGTCGTCGTGCTCGCATCCGGGTCGGCCGCCCGGGCGTACGCCGCCCTCGGCGGAGCAGCCCCCGCCGCCACGATCGGCCCCGAGACGTCACGCGTCGCTCGCAGCGTCGGGCTGACGGTCGCCGGCGAGGCTGCGTCGCACGACCTCGACGGGCTCGTCGCGGCGGTCGCGAATCTGATGGACTCGCAGAGATGACTGTCATCACCTTCCTGACGGACTTCGGCCTGCAGGACGACTTCGTCGGTACCTGCCACGGGGTGATCGCGCGCATCGCGCCGGACGCGCGCGTGATCGACATCACGCACGGAATCGAGCCCCAGTCGGTGCTCCAGGGCGCGCTCGTGCTGCGCAACACGACCGTCTACATGCCGGCCGGCGTGCACCTTGCGGTCGTCGACCCGGGCGTCGGCGGCGAACGCCGCGCAATCGCCGTGCGCACGGTCGACGGGCGCGTGTTCGTCGGCCCCGACAACGGCCTCCTGATCCTCGCCGCCGAGCAGTTCGAGATCGACGTCGCGCACGAGCTCGTCGACGAGCGCTACCGCCTGCCCGACGTCTCGCGCACCTTTCACGCACGCGACATCTTCGCGCCGGCGGCTGCGCATCTCGCTGCCGGTGTGCCGATCGCGGAGCTCGGGCCGTCGCTCGAGCCGTCGGAGCTCGTGCGCGTCGACGTGCCGGACCCGCAGGTCGGCAGGACGCAGATCTCGGCGACGGTGCTCGCGGTCGATCGCTTCGGCAACGTCGCGACGAACGCCCGACGCCGGCACCTCGACGGGCTCGGCGTGTCCGACGGCGACCGCGTCGAGATTCGCCTCACGCTCGACCGCTACTACGCCGTCGTCGCCGGGACGTTCGCGGACGCACCGCCCGGCGAGCTGATCGTCTACGAGGACTCGTACGGTCTCGTCACGCTCGCGATCAGCCGCGGCGACGCCGCCAGGCTGACCGGAGTCGGGCTCGGCGACGAGCTGCGCATCGCCGTCGGATGACCGGCGGCCAGCGCCTGATGCGGATGATCACGGACGTGGTCGTGCGCAGGCCGTGGCTGTGGCGGCTGACCCGGCCGGTCGTCGTCAGGAACTTCGACCGGCTCGCGCCCGAGTGGGATGCGTTGCGCGTCGACGAGACGAGGCTGCGACCGATCGACGCCGCGCTCGCCGCCGTGCCGGCAGTGCCCGCGCGCGTGCTCGATCTGGGCACGGGCAGCGGCGCCGTCGCGCGCCTCGCCGCGGCGCGCTGGCCCGATGCGGAGGTGACAGGCGCCGACGTGTCGCCGCAGATGATCGAGGACGCGCGCCGCCGCGCGACGTCCGAGCGCGAGCGGTACGAGGTCGCCGACGCATCGGAGCTGCCGTTCGCTGACGGAGCGTTCGAGCTCGTCGCCCTGAACAACATGATCCCGTTCTTCGACGAGCTCGTCCGCGTCGTCGCGCCCGGCGGGCACGTCGCGATCGCCTACAGCATGGGCGATCGCACGCCGATCTACGTGCCGCTGCCGCGTGTCCGAGCCGAGCTCGAGCGGCGCGGCCTCGTCGTGCTCCTGGAGCAGGCGACCGGGCCCGGCCTGTCGCTGCTTGCCGAGCGCCCGAAAACGGCGTAGGGTCGCTGGACAGGGACGTTCGCGACGCGGTCACTCCGGTCCGGACGTCTCTTTTCGTGCGGCTACACTCACCCCGCACACCAGGGCGAGGTAGCTCAGTTGGTAGAGCACACGGCTGAAAACCGTGGTGTCGCCGGTTCAAGTCCGGCCCTCGCCACTCGTTGACCCGCATTGCTGATCCGTCGCTCGCACCGGAGGGGCACCGGCGCATCGAGTGGGCGCGGCAGCACATGCCCGTCCTGCACCGGCTGCTCGCAGACCGTCTGGCCGACGGTGCGCTGCGCGGCCGCAAGCTCGCGGTCGTCGTGCACCTGGAAGCGAAGACCGCGTGCCTCGTGCTCGCGCTGCGCGAGGCGGGTGCCGAGGTGGTCGCGGCCGGCAGCAACCCGCTCTCGACCCAGGATGCGGTCTGTGCGGCGCTCGTCGAGCGCGGCGTCGAGGTGCATGCGCGGCACGGCGTCTCCGCGGACGAGTTCACCGCGGATCTGCTGGCGGTCGCCGCGACCGGCCCGGAGCTCGTGATCGACGACGGGCTCGAGCTGACGCGCAGGATGGCCGAGCACGAGCCCGACCTGTATGCGCGGCTGCGCGGTGTCAGCGAGGAGACGACGACGGGTGTCGCGCGACTGCGTGCGCTCGCCGCCGACGGCAAGCTCAGCTTCCCGGCGATCGCCGCGAACGACGCTCGCTGCAAGCACATGTTCGACAACCCGTACGGCACGGGCCAGACCACGCTGACGGCGATCCTCGCGTTGACGAACGTGCTCGCGGCCGGCCGCGAGTTCTGCGTGGTCGGCTACGGCTGGGTCGGCAAGGGCGTCGCCCGCGCGGCGGACGGGCTCGGCGGCCGCGTGACCGTGGTCGAGATCGATCCCGTGCGTGCGCTGACCGCGCACATGGACGGCTTTCGCGTCGCACCGCTCGCCCGAGCACTCCCCGACGCGGATGTGGTCGTGACGGCGACGGGCCTGATCGAGGCGGTGCCCGGCGACGCGCTCGGTCTGCTGAAGGACGGCGTCGTGCTCGCGAACGCGGGTCACCACGACCGCGAGATCGACGTCGCGGCGCTCGCGCGCGCGGCGGACGAGACGATCGACGCGCGTCCGGGCGTCCGCACCTACGTCACGGACGGCAAGCGCGCGCACGTGCTCGTCGACGGCGCGCTCGTGAACATCGCGGGGCTCGACGGCAACCCGGTCGAGATCATGGATCTCTCGTTCTCGGTGCAGGCGCTCTCAGCGCACCTGCTCGCCTCCGGGCAGCTTGCGCCGGGGCTGACGTCGTTCCCTGCCGAGCTCGACGACCTGATCGCACGCACGAAGCTCGCGACGCTCGGGATCGAGCTCGACGACGCTTCCGAGGCGCAGACGCGGTTCCGCGCTACGTGGGCCGTCTAGCGGCCGCGAGGCGGTCGACGAGCCCGCGCGCCAGCTCGTGCTTCTCGAGCACCGCGTCCGCGCCCGCCTCGGCGGCGGCGCGGTGCAGCGACGCGTCCGAGTCGCCCGTCAGCACGATCAGGCAGAGGCTCGGGTTGTCGCGGCGCAGGCGCGAGACGGCGGTGACACCGTCGAGCAGCGGCATGTGCAGGTCGATGACGGCGGCCTCGATCTCGAGCGAAGCCGCGAGCTCGATCGCCTCGAGGCCGTTCTCGGCGGCCGCCACCACCATCAGCTCGGGCTGACGGTCGATCAGTGCCTTCAGCGAGGCGAGGAAGAGCTTGTCGTCGTCGGCGAGGAGCACCCTGATCGGAGCAGCAGTCATAGTGCTGGCGTACCCTTTTCCGCGTGAACATGCAAGAAACCCCGGCCGAGCGGCGTGGAGCGCCCGTGGCCGTGATCGGCGCCCCGCTCGATCTCGGGCAGGGCCGCCGCGGTGTCGACATGGGGCCGTCGGCGATTCGCTACGCCGAGCTCGACGTGCGCATCCGCGCGCTCGGCCGGGCGGTCTACGACTGGGGCGACGTCCGCTCCGCCGTGCCGGAGGCGACCGACGAGGGCGCCGCGAACGCCCGCTACCTCGGGCCGATCAAGCAGGCGTGCGAGCGGATCGCCGCGCTCGTCGAGGAAGCGGTGGGCCAGGAGTTCCTGCCGCTCGTGCTCGGCGGTGACCACTCGATCGCGATGGGCACCCTCGGCGGGATGGCGAAGGCGCGCGGCCCGGGCGCAGCGCTCTGGATCGACGCCCACGGCGACCTGAACCGGCCGAGCACCTCGCCGACCGGCAACGTGCACGGCATGCCGCTCGCCGCCGCGTTCGGCGCAGGCGGTGACGTCTTCCACAGCGACCTCTACCCGACGCCGTCGGTGACGCGCGCGGCGCTCGTCGGCATCCGCTCGCTCGACCCCGGCGAGCGCGAGCTGATCAAGGAGCTCGACGTGCGCGTCTACACGATGAGCGAGATCGACCGGCTCGGCGTCGAGCGTGTGCTGCGCGACGCGCTCACGTTCCTCGCGGGCGCGCCGTTCCTGCACGTCAGCCTCGACCTCGACGCGGTCGACCCGATGTTCGCGCCGGGTGTCGGCACACCGGTCAGCGGCGGTCTCTCCTACCGCGAGGCGCACCTCGCGCTCGAGATCGTTGCCGAGTCCGGGCTGCTCGACTCGCTCGACGTCGTCGAGGTGAACCCGATTCTCGACCGCGCCAACGCGACGGCGACGCTCGCCGTCGAGCTCGTCGCGAGCGCGCTCGGCGCCCGCATCCTCTAGACGCTACTGCGGCGGCCGGCCGGTCGCGCGGCGCTCGACGGGCTGCTCGTCGCCGTTGCCCGACGGCTCGTAGTAGACCGACCCCTGCAGCTCCTCGGGCAGGCAGTCGACGTCGAAGCCCTCCGCGCGGTCGTGCGGGTAGACGTAGCCCTCGCCCCGGCCGAGCTTCTTCGCGCCGGCGTAGGCCGCCGAGCGCAGCGCTGCGGGCGGGAGCAGGTGACCTCGCTCGCGCACGTCTTGCTGCGCGCGCTTGAGCGCGACGTAGGAGGCGTTCGACTTCGGCGCGCGCGCGAGGTAGACCGCGGCCTGCGCGAGGTTGAGACGCGCCTCGGGCAGCCCGACATGCTCGACGGCGTGCGCAGCGGCGACCGCGACGAGCAGCGCCTGCGGGTCGGCGTTGCCGATGTCCT
This sequence comes from uncultured Actinomycetes bacterium, assembly GCA_963779505.1. Taxonomy (GTDB): domain Bacteria; phylum Actinomycetota; class Thermoleophilia; order Gaiellales; family Gaiellaceae; genus PALSA-600. Next base: position 146,662 of record CAVZYK010000017.1, read on the forward strand.
CGGAGGCGAGCACGATCATCCGCCGCACGATGAACCGCGCGTCCTCGCCGCCCTCGAGCATCGCGGCCAGGTAGTAGACCGACGCCTGCACGTCGCTTGCGCGGGTCGCCTTGATCCACGCCGAGATGAAGTCGTAGTGCTTGTCGCCGCCCTTGTCGTAGGCGAGCGGCCGCTTGCGCGCCGCGTCGTCCACGTGGCGTTCCTCGACGTCGACACCCTCGGCGCGCGCCGTCTCGACGGTCAGCTCGAGGATGTTGAGTGCGTTCCGCGCGTCGCCGCCGGCGCGCTGGGCGATCATCTCCTCGACCTCCGGTGACACGGTCGCACCGAGCTCGGCGGCGCCGCGCTGCACGACGCCGCGCAGGGTCTCGACGGAGTGCGGCTCGAGCTCGTAGATCTGGGCGCGCGAGAGCAGCGCCGAGTTGACCTCGAAGTACGGGTTCTCGGTCGTCGCTCCGATCAGCGTCAGCAGCCCCTCCTCGACGCCGGGCAGCAGCGCATCCTGCTGCGCCTTGTTGAAGCGGTGGATCTCGTCGAGGAAGAGGATCGTCCGCCGCCCGCTCGTGCCGAGCCGCTCGCGCGCGCTCGCCAGCACCTGGCGCACGTTCGCGACGGTGGCCGAGACCGCCGAGAGCTCCTCGAACTCCGCACCCGTCGTCTGCGCGACGATGCGCGCCAGGGTCGTCTTGCCGCTGCCCGGCGGCCCGAAGAGGATCATCGACGGGACGCGGTCCTGTTCGATCGCGAGCCGCAGCGCCCGACCCGGCCCGATCACGTGCTCCTGGCCGACGAAGTCGTCGAGCGTCGTCGGCCGCAGACGCTGCGCCAGCGGCGCGGAGGCACCGAGGCGACGCCCCGCGGCCTCACTGAAGAGGTCGGTCACGCTCGAAAGTATGCTCTCACGAACGTGAGTGAGGTCTGGAGTGTCGGGTCGTACGAGCGGATCGCGGCGCGGTTCGCCCCCGTGCAGGACGAGCTCGTCGAGCGGCTGCGCGTCCGGCCGGGCGACCGGGTGCTCGATCTCGCGACCGGCACCGGCGAGGTGGCGATTCGAGCCGCGGGCGCCGGTGGCGACGTGACGGCGATCGACATTGCGGAGCCGATGCTCGAGAAGGCGCGCCGGCGCGCGCAGGAGGCAGGCGCAAACGTCAAGTTCGACCTGGGCGACGTCGAGTACCTGCCGTACGAGGACGCGTGCTTCGACGTCCTGCTCTCGAACTTCGGCCTCGTCTTCGCGCCCGACCACGCCAACGTCGCTGCGGAGCTCGCGCGCGTCACGTGCAGCGGCGGTCGCGTCGGCTTCACCGCCTGGAAGCCGAACTCGAAGCTCGGCGAGCTCTATCGCCGGTTCACGGACGAGCCGATCGAGGGGCGTGAAGCCTACGAGTGGGGCCGCGAGGATCACGTCGAGGCGATGCTCGGCGAGGACTTCGAGCTCGAGTTCGAGGACGGCACGCTCTGGATCGAGGCCGACTCCGGCGAGGAGATCTGGCAGCTCTTCTCCGAGTCCGCGCCGCCCGTCGTGACGCTGCTGGGGCGGCTCGACGACGAGCAGAAGGAGGCGTTCCACCAGGCGTTCGTCGAGTTGCAGGAGACCTACCGGACGGACGAGGTCGTGCGCGTCCCGCGCCGCTACCTGCTCGTCCTCGGAAGGAGGAAGTGATGGCGTTCGAGGAGCTGAAGGCGCGGCAGAGCGTGATGTGGGGGAACGGCCCGTTCGACCGGATCGCCGCGTCGATCGAGGACTTGCACGAATCGGTCGCGGACGCGCTGGCTCCACGCCCGGGCGAGCGGGCGCTCGACCTCGGCTGTGGCACGGGCCGCGTCGCGGAGCTGATGGCGCCGTCCGGTGCGACCGTCGTCGGCATCGACCTGGCGCCCGGACTGATCGAGACCGCGAAGGAGCGGGCGGCCGAGCGCGGGCTCGACATCGACTATCGCGTCGGCGACTGCGAGCAGCTCGAGGATCCCGATGCGTCGTACGACGCGGTCGGCTCCTCGGTCGGGATCATGTTCGCCCCCGACCACCAGGCCGCAGCGTCGGAGCTCGCGCGGATCACGAAGCCCGGCGGCCGGATCGCGCTCGCGAACTGGACGCCCGGCGCGGCGGTGTGCAGGATCTCTTCAAGGTCATGCTCCCGTTCCAGCCCGCGCCGCCGCCCTCGAGCCCGTTCGACTGGGGCGACGAGGCGAAGGTCCGCGCGCTCCTCGGAGACGCATTCGACCTGACGTTCGACACGAGGATGAACACCGTCACCTACGACTCGGTCGAGGACTACTGGCAGGACTTCTCGCAGAACTACGGCCCGACCAGGTCGCTCTACGAGTCTCTCGGTGACCGCGGCGAGGAGATGCACCAGGCGTGGCTGGACGCGTTCGGCGACGCAAGCCCGTATACGCAGGAGCGTCCCTACCTCCTCGTGACCGGCCGCCGGCGTTGACGGAGGTCGTCGATCTCCTCCAGCGGCTGATCCGGGTCGACACGACGAACCCGCCCGGCAACGAGACCGCGGCGGCCGAGCTGCTCCGCGACTACCTCGAGGCGGCGGGCGTCGCCTGCGAGCTGTACGCGAAGGTGCCCGAGCGCGCGAACCTCGTCGCGCGCATCCCGGGCCGCGGCGGCGGGCCGTCGCTCGCGCTGCTCTCGCACACCGACGTCGTGCTCGCCGATGCGCGCGAATGGCAGCGCGAGCCGTTCGGCGCGGAGCTGGTCGACGGCGAGGTCTGGGGCCGCGGCGCGCTCGACATGAAGGGCGAGGTCGCGGCCAGCGCCGTCGCGCTGGCAACGCTCGCGCGCGAAGGCTGGCGCGGCGAGGGCGACCTGATCTTCATCGCCGCAGCCGACGAGGAGGTCGGCGACGGCTTCGGCCTGCAGTGGCTCGTCGACGCTCACCCGGATGCGGTCCGCGCCGACTTCTCGGTCAACGAGGGCGCCGGCGACCGCGTCGAGCTCGGCGGCAAGGTGCTCTACCTCTGTTCGACCGCGGAGAAGATGAGCTCCCCGTTCATGCTGCGCGTGCACGGGCGCAGCGGCCACGCGTCGATGCCGGGGATCGCCGACAACGCGCTCGCGAAGGCGGCACCGCTCGTCGAGCGGCTCGGGTCGTTCTCGGTCGAGCCGCGGCTGATCCCTGAGGTCGAAGGCTTTCTGCATGCGCTGCTCGGCGACGTGCCGCCGGCGCCCGACGCGCTGACCGCGGCCCGCGCGATCGCGCCGCTCGCCGGCGAGCTGATCGAGCCGCTGCTCGGCATGACGTGCGCGCCGACGATGGCGCATGCCTCCGACAAGCGCAACGTGATCCCGGCGCTCTGCGAGATCACGGTCGACACGCGGCTCCTGCCGGGTCAGACGCCGGCGGAGGCCGAGGCGACGATCCGGGCGTACCTCGGCGAGGGCGACTACGAGCTCGTCAACCTCGAGCGCCAGGGCGGCACCCGCTCGCAGATCGGCGGCCCGCTCTGGGACGCGGTGCAGTCGTTCGTCGAGGCGGAGGAGCCCGGAGCGGTCGCGGCGCCCATCTGCGTCGCGGGCTTCACCGACTCGCACTGGTTGCGGCAGGCGTTCGACACGGTCGCGTACGGCTTCTTCCCGGCGCGTGCGATGGACTCGGAGACCGCCGCCCGCCTCATCCACTCGGCGGACGAGCGCGTCCCCGTCGAGGACCTCGAGCTCGGCGTGCGCTGGCTGCGCCACGCCGCGCAGTCCGTCTGCGGGTAGCGATGCTCGAGCTCTACGAGCCGGCGGGCGCATTCGAACAGCTCGCCGAGTACGTCGCCGCAGCCGGCTGCGACGTCGACGTCTTCCTCGCGTACGGCCTCTCGGAGCTCCCTCCGCCGCGACGACACCCCGGCCCCGGCGGAGCCGTGCCGGCTGCCGCTGCTGGCAGCCCAACCGACCAGCGCTTGTGTGGACTCCACACAAAGTGGGTTCAGCGCCGGTGAGTGGGTGCCGACCTGGGCTGCCGCCGACTACGCGGCGGCGATCGACGCGGTGCGCGATGCGATCGCGCGCGGCGACGTCTACCAGGTGAACCTCGTGCAGCACCTGAGCGCGCCGTTCCGCGGCGACCCGCACGCGCTCGTGCCCGCGCTCGCCGGGCTGCGGCCGCTGCACGGCCGCGCGTTGACGGGCGACGGCTGGGCGATCGTCTCCGCCTCGCCGGAGCTCTTCCTCGCGCGGCGCGGCGACCTGCTCGTCACGCGGCCGATCAAGGGCACGCGTCCGCTGGGCGAGGACGTCGACGACGAGAAGGACGCCGCCGAGCACATGATGATCGTCGACCTCGAGCGCAACGACCTCTCCCGCGTCTGCGAGCCCGGCACGGTGCGCTGGCCGGAGCTGATGCGCCAGCGCGAGCTCGCCGGCGTGACGCACCTCGAGTCGACCGTCGAGGGGCGGCTCCGCCCGGGGACGGGCCTCGCCGAGATCCTGCACGCGACGTTCCCCGGCGGCTCGATCACCGGCGCTCCGAAGATCTCCGCGATCGACCACATCGCGCGGCTGGAGCCGGTCGGGCGCGGCGCCTCGATGGGCGCGATCGGGACGATCCACGCGAACGGCGACTTCGAGCTCGCGCTGACGATCCGCACCTTCGCGGTCGCCGACGGGCGCGCGCATCTCTGGGTGGGCGGCGGGATCGTCTGGGACTCCGAGCCCGAGCAGGAGGTCGAGGAGTCGTGGGTCAAGGCGCGACCGCTGCTCGCTGCCGTCGGCGGGCTCGTCCCCGCGTGAAGCTGCTCGCGCTCGCCGTCGCCGGGCGCGGTCTCGTCGACCCGGCCGAGCCGGTCTTCCGCGCCGACGACGAGGCGCTCCTGCGCGGCGCCGCTGCCTTCGAGACCCTGCGCGTCTACGGCGGCAAGCCGTTCTTGCTCGAGCGGCATCTCGAGCGGCTGCACGCCTCCTGTCGACGCGCTCGGGCTGTCGGCGCCGGACGGCGCAGGCGAGCTCGCCCAGCTCGTTGCCGCGGCCGCGCCGCCCGACCACGTGCTGCGGCTCTACCGGACGGAGAGCGCGCTCGTCGCGTCCGCCGCGGAGCTGCCGCCCGGCCTGGAGGACGAACGGGCCCGAGGGATCTCGCTGCGGTCGATCGAGGCTCCCGTCCCGGATCTGCTCGCAGGGGTCAAGGCGACGAGCTACGCCCTCTCCTTCGCCGCGCGCCAGGCTGCGGAGGACGCCGGCGCGGACGATGCGCTGCTCGTGGCCGGCGGCATCGTCCGCGAGACCGCGACGGCCAACGTCTGGTGGCACGTCGACGGCGAGCTCTATACCCCGGCCGCCGGCCCGGGCGTGCTCCCCGGCGTCACGCGCGCCCTTGCGCTCGAGCTCGCGCCCGCCCGGACGGGGCGGCTGCCGCTCGCCGAGCTGGCGCGCGCCGACGAGGCGTTCACGACGTCGTCGATTCGCGAGGTGATGCCGGTCGTCGAGCTCGACGGCACGGCGATCGGCGACGGCCGCCCGGGCCCGGCGGCGGCACGGCTGCAGGCCCTCCTGCGGCTACGCTCTTCCCGGTGACCGAGAAGATCCGGCTCGGCGGCATGGCGCTCGCGAACGGCGTGCTCGTGCACGGCCCGACTGCCTGGGCGTGCGCGGTCCGTACGGACGACGGCGAGCTGAAGGTCGTCGCGCGCCGCAAGCGGCTCCAGCGCGTCGCAGGTGCGAAACCCGATCCTGCGCGGCCCTGCGCGGATCGCCGAGGCGCTCGGGCTCCTGCCGCAGGTCAAGCGCGCGCTGCCCGAGGCGCAGCTCCCGATGCAGAGCCGCGGCGTGCTGGCCGCGATGCTCGGCAGTGCCGTCGTCCTGCAGGCCATCCGTCGCACGACGCTCCGTCCCGTCACCCGCGAGCTGCTCGCCGGAGCGCTCTCGCTCGCGCCCGCGGCGTTCGCGCTGCGCGGCGGCGAGCTCGCCGAGTACCACGGCGCCGAGCACATCTCGATCGGGACCTACGAGCACGGCGAGGCGCGGCCGAAGGAGCACGAGCGCTGCGGCTCACATCTCGTCGGCCCGATGCTGTTGACGACGGCCGCCGGCAACATCCTCGTCGAGCAGGTGCCGGCACGGCACCGTCCCGCCGCGAAGCTCGCAGCGACCGTCGGCGCCCTCGCGGCCTCGACGGAGATCTTCGGCTGGATGACCCGGCACCCACGCCAACCGCTCGCGCGCGCCCTCGCCCTGCCGGGCCACGAGCTGCAGCACCGGCTCGGCACACGCGAGCCGAGCGCCGACCAGCTCGAGGTCGCGGACGCCGCGCTGCGCGCCTGCGTCGCACTCGAAGAAGAGGCGCGCGCGGCGTGATCACGACACGGAGGCGTCTCGAGCCGTCGATCTTCGACCTGCCGGTCGACAAGATGCGCGCCGGCTACTACACCGACGCGTACTTCAACCACACGCGCTCGACGCTGCTGCGGGACGGCAGACGCCCGCAGGTCGTGCTGCAGGTGTTCCAGAAGAAGGACGCCTACCTCGGCGGGATGGACGAGGCGATCGCGATCCTCAAGCTCTGCGCGGACGACTGGGACGCGCTGACGGTGCACGCGCTCTACGACGGCGACCTGATCACGCCCTACGAGACGGTGCTGACGATCGAAGGCGACTACACGACCTTCGCGCATCTCGAGACTCTCTACCTCGGCACGCTCGCGCGGCGCACGCTGATCACGACCAACGTCGTGCACGTGCTCGAAGCCGCGAACGGCAAGCCGATCATCTTCATGCCGGCCCGCCACGACCACCACCGCGTGCAGACCGGCGACGGCTACGCGGCGTACGTCGCGGGACAGGTGGTCGGCGCGCCGATCGGCGTCACGACCGACGAGCAGGCGTCGTGGTGGGGCGGCTCCGGGCTCGGAACGGTGCCGCACGCGCTGATCGCCGCGTACGGCGGCGACACCGTCGCCGCCGCGCGGCACTTCGCCGACTGGGCGCCCGACGGACATGAACGTGACGGTGCTCGTCGACTTCGAGAACGACTCGGTGCGCACGGCGCTCGACGTCGCGCGCGCGCTCGGCCCGCGGCTCTGGGGCGTGCGGCTCGACACGTCGGAAGCGCTCGTCGACCGCTCGCTCTGGGAGGAGCTCGGCGACTTCCGTCCCACCGGCGTCAATCCGCGGCTCGTCCACAAGGTGCGCGACGCGCTCGACGCGTCGGGCTTCGACGCGGTGAAGATCGTCGTCTCCGGCGGCTTCACGGTCGACAAGATCCGCGAGTTCGAGGCCGACGACGTGCCCGTCGACGCGTACGGCGTCGGCTCGTCGCTGATCCGCGGCTCGAACGACTTCACCGGCGACATCGTGATCACCGACGGGCGTCCGTCCGCGAAGTTCGGCCGGCGCATGCGTCCGAACCCGCGCCTCGAACGCGTCGCGTGACCAAGAAGCTGTTGTGGGACGTCGACACGCAGGTCGACTTCGTGCACGCCGACGGGAAGCTGGCGGTCCCGGCCGCGATGGAGGCCGTACCGGCGATGCAGCGCCTCGTCGCCGCAGCGCGCGAGGCAGGCATTCCGCACGTCGCCTCGGCTGACGATCACGAGCTGACGGATACCGAGATCTCGGAGACCCCCGACTTCGAGACGACGTATCCGCCGCACTGCCTGCGCGGCACGAACGGCGCCGCCAAGATCGCCGAGACGAGCCAGGCCGATCCGGTGCCGCTCGCGCTGACGGTCGTGCCGGAGCACTGGCTGCGAGGCCGCGAGTTCCTGCTGCTGAAGAAGAGCTTCGACGTGTTCACCAACCCGAACGCCGACGTGCTGCTCGGCCGCCTCGACCCCGAGGAGATCGTGCTCTTCGGCGTCGCGACCGACGTCTGCAACGACGCCGCGATTCGCGGCCTCCTGGCGCGCGGCCGGAGCGTCACGTTCGTCGAGGAGGCCTCTCGTGGCCTGGACGAGGGCCGCACGGCCCGCTGTGTCGCCGCCTGGCGTGACGGCGGCGTCCGCTTCGCCTCTGTGGACGAGGTGCTGGCGGAGCTTTAGGTTCCGCAGCAGCCTGCCGATGGGAGACTGATGGTCGCCGCATTCGACTTCGGACAGTTCATGTCGGACTTCGCCCTGACGTGGATCCCGGTCCTCTTCTTCTTCCTGATGTGCATCGTCGTCTACCTCCTCTGGAAGACGGTCAAGCTGATGCCGCGCGTGAAGCCGATGGAGATCACTCCCGGCTCCGCGTCCTCGGTCACCTGGTCGGATGTGGCCGGGCTCGACGAGGCGAAGGAAGAGCTGCAGGAGATCGTCGACTTCCTCCGCGACCCGCAGAAGTTCGAGTCGCTCGGCGCGCGTGTCCCGAAGGGGATCCTCTTCCACGGGCCTCCCGGCACCGGCAAGACGCTCGCCGCGAAGGCCGTCGCGCACGAGTCCGGCGCGCGGTTCTACGCGCAGAGCGCCTCGGCGTTCGTCGAGATGTTCGCCGGCCTCGGTGCCGCACGCATCCGCAAGCTCTTCGAGGAAGCACGCAAGAACGCGCCGGCGATCGTCTTCATCGACGAGCTCGACGCCGTCGGCCAGGCGCGCAGCGGCCACTCGTTCAACCGCGAGCAGGATCAGACGCTCAACCAGCTGCTCGTCGAGCTCGACGGCTTCGGCCCGCGCGACCAGGTCGTCGTCATGGCCGCGTCCAACCGCCTCCAGGATCTCGACCAGGCGCTGCTGCGCCCCGGCCGGTTCGACCGGCAGATCCTGATCCAGCCGCCCGACCTCAAGGGCCGCAAGGAGATTCTCTTCGTGCACACGCGGGGCAAGCCGCTCGCCGAGGACGTCGACCTCGACGGCGTCGCGCGGCAGACCGCCGGCCTGACGGGCGCCGACCTGGCGAACATCTGCAACGAGGCTGCGATCGGCGCCGGGCGCCGCGGCAGCCACGAGCTCGCGATGGAGGACTTCGACTACGCGCTCGAGCGTGTCGTCGCCGGCCTGCAGCAGCGGCGCGTCGTCACGGACAAGGAGAAGCGCATCCTGGCCTACCACGAAGGCGGCCACGCGCTCGTCTCGCACCTCGTCGGCAACGAGCCGCAGAAGGCGACGATCATCGCCCGCGGCACGGCGCTCGGCTACGTGCTCCACCTCCCCGAGGAGGAGCGCTACCTCGAGACGAAGGAAGAGCTGTCCGACTGGATGGTGATGGCCCTCGCGGGACGCGCCGCCGAGGAGCTCGTCTTCGGCCGCGTCACGAACGGTGCCGCCAACGACCTCGAGAAGGTGACGCAGATCGCGCGCGCGATGGTCTTCGAGTGGGGCATGGGCGAGTCGGTCACGTCGCGCACGATGCGCGCCGACAACTACGCGCTCTCCGAGGAGACGAAGAAGCTCCGCGACACCGAGCAGGCACGGCTCACGGATTTCGCGTACACCGAGGCGGTCCGGCTGCTCTCGCAGCACCGCGTCGCGCTCGACCGCGTCGCGGCGGCGCTGCTCGAGCACGAGACGCTGTCGCGCGAGGAGCTCGTCGAGCTCTTCGTCGGCGTCGAGCCCGACTCGCAGTCCTCCGACTCCGTCGGAGTCGTGCGGGCGCTCGGCGCAGACCCCACGGGGTAGGCTCGCGGCGTGTCAGCCGCGCCCGATTGGCCGATCGTCACGGAGCGATTGCTGCTGCGTCCATACGGCGACGGCGACTTCGACGGGCTGTACGCGATCGAGTCGAGCGACGAGGTCGCGCGGTGGCTGTACAACGACGCGCGCAACGAGGCGGAGACGCGCGACCTGCTCGCGCGCAAGATTCGCGGCGCGGCGTTCGCGGCCGAAGGCGACTGGCTGAGCACGGCGGTGACGCTGCGCGACGGCGGCGCGCTCGTCGGTGACGTGGCGCTGCAGTGGGTCAGCGAGCTGCACCGCTGCGGGGAGATCGGCTTCACGTTCAACCCCGAGCACCAGGGGCGGGGGTATGCGACCGAGGCTGCGCGTGCTCTCCTGCCCTTCGCGTTCGAGACGATGGGCTGGCACCGGCTGGTCGGGCGCACCGAGGCACGCAACACCGGCTCCGCACGCGTGCTCGAGAAGCTCGGCATGCGGCTCGAGGCGCACCTCGTCGAGAACGAGTGGGTCAAGGGCGAGTGGCAGAGCGAGCTCGACTACGCGCTGCTGGCCTCGGAGTGGCGGGGGTAGGCTCAGGTCATGGCGCCGAAGAACGTTCATCACGTCGGGATCGCGGTCGCCGATCTCGACGCGTCGCTGCTGGTCTACGAGGAGCTCTTCGGCGCCCGCCTCGAGCACCGCGAGAGCGTCGAGGACCAGGGCGTCGAGGCGGCGTCCGTTCGAGTCGGTGAGAGCCGGATCGAGCTGCTCCGTCCGCTCGGGCCCGATACGCCCGTCGGACGGTTCCTCGCGAAGCGCGGCCCCGGCATGCACCACGTCGCGTTCGAGGTCGACGATGTCGGCGCCGAGCTCGTCCGGCTACGGGCCGAGGGCGCCCAGCTGATCGACGACTCGCCGCGTCGCGGGCTCTTCGGGCTGCAGGTCGCGTTCGTCCACCCGGAGGCGACCGGCGGCGTTCTGGCAGAGTTCGTGAGCGATGACTGACAACAACGAGCGCATCCGCATCGAGATCGCCTTCGACGGCCAGCAGGTGCTGTCCGTGCTGGTGCCCATCTCGACCGCCGAGGATCTCGATCGCGCCCTGGCCGGCGACCACGACAGCGCCTACTCCTTCGAGGCGGATGACGGCCGCTACACGATCTCGCTGCAGCGGGTCGTCTTCGTCAAGCGCTGGGCCCGCGAGAGCCGGGTCGGTTTCGGCTCCGTCGCGTAGCGACGTTACGCGCCCCCGCGCGCAGGGCAGCAAACGAGACGACATGAGCGAGGCGGCAACGCAGAAGAAGGAGAGCGAGACCAAGCGCGTTCGCGCGCTCGTCGAGCAGGCCCAGAAGGGCGATCGGGGCGCGCTCGAGGAGCTGTACCTGATCCACTTCGACCGGATCTACAGCTACCTGCACGTCAGCGTCGGCAACCGGCACGACGCCGAGGATCTGACGACGCAGACGTTCCTGAAGATGCTCGAGGCGATCGGCAAGTTCCGCTGGCAGTCCGCGCCGTTCTCGGCGTGGCTCTTCCGGATCGCCCACAACCTCGCCATGGACCACTTCCGCGCCAACAAGCGCTGGCAGCCGGAGGAGGAGGTGCCCGAGCCCGATCCCGACGAGTCGACGTCGGCCGAGCACGGCGCGCTGCAGTCGATCGGGCAGAAGACGATGCTCGACCTGATCGAGGATCTCTCGCCCGAGCAGCAGCAGGTCCTGACGCTCAAGTTCGTCTTCAACTTCGCGAACGCGGAGGCGGCGACGATCCTCGGCAAGACCGAGGGTGCGATCAAGTCGCTTCAGCATCGCGCGCTCGTCTCGCTGCAGAAGCAGCTCGAGAAGCGCGAAGCTACGGGTTAGAGCATGGCGCTCGAAGTTGGCATCGTCGGCCCGGCCGGCAGCGGGAAGACGTCGCTGTTCACCGCGCTCACCCGGACCGGCGGCGGCGAGTACGGCAAGACGAACGTCGGCATGGCACCGATCGCCGACGCGCGTCTCGACGCGCTCGCGCAGGTCGTCAGCGCGCGCAAGATCACGCCGGCGACGATCCGCATCCAGGACGTTCCCGGCGCCGGCGAGGCGCAGCTCGGGAACCTGCGGCAGGTCGATGCGCTGCTCGTCGTCCTCGCCGGGTTCGGCGCGGGCGCCGACCCGTCCGGCGACCTCGAGACCTTCAAGCTCGAGCTGCTCGTCGCCGACCGCGACCACGTCGAGCGTCGCCTCGAGCGCGTCGAGAAGCAGGCGAAGTCCGGCGACGCGAAGCTGCGGGCCGAGTTGGAGGAGCTGAAGAAGGTGCTCGCGCACGTCGATGCGGGCGGTGCGCTGATCGACTACGCCGGCGAGCTGCCGCCGGAGCTCGAGCCGCTGACGACGAAGCCGATGATCGCCGTCGAGAACGGCCCGGGCGGCATCGACCTGAAGCTCGAGGCGGAGCTGGCCGAGCTGCCGGAGGACGAGGCCGCCGCCTATCGCGACGGCGGCGAGTCCGCGCTCGACGAGATCGCCGGCCGGCTGCGCGACGCGCTCGACCTGATCACGTTCTTCACCGCGGGCGAGAAGGAGACGCGCGCCTGGACGCTCCGCCAGGGCGAGACCGCACTCGACGCGGCGGACTCGATCCACTCCGACATCGCGCGCGGGTTCATCCGCTGCGAGGTCGTCGACTGGCAGGACCTCGTCGACGCGGGCTCGCACGCCGAGGTGTCGAAGCAGGGCAAGCAGCGGCTCGAGGGCAAGACGTACGTCGTCCGAGACGGCGACGTCCTGAACATCCGCTTCAACGTCTGGCGCCCGCGGACGCGCGGTCAGACGCTGATCAGGACGACGCCCGTCAGCGTCAGCACGATGCCGGTCTTCTGCAGCGGCTCCACGCGCTCGTGCAGGACGGCGGCTGCCAGGAGCACCGTCACGATCGGATAGAGCGAGGCAAGCACCGCGGTCAGGCTGACGAGGCCGCTCGATCGACGATGCGGCGAAGAGCAGGTTGCCGAGCATGTCGCCGAGCCCGACGGCGAGCGCGATTGCGAGGTGACGCCGGCTCAGCCTGAGGTTCGGTCGCGCCACCGCGACGGCGGAGGCGACGAGCAGGAGGGCCGCGGTGCGGAAGATCAGCGACGCCCACCAGAAGTCGACCTTGCCTGCCGCATGCATCCACGGGAAGTAGATCCCGAAGCCGAGCGCGGCGAGGAGCGCCAGGCCGACTCCGGCGGCGAGGCGGTGCGAGCCCTCCTGATGCTCGACCGACGCGAGCGCGACGCCGACGAGCGCGCAGCCCATCCCCACCAGTTGCCAACGCGACGGGTCGTCTCCGGTCGCGATCCCGAAGACGACCGGGATCACCGCCGACGCACCGGCGATCGGCGCCACGACGCTCATCGCGCCGATCTGCATGCCGCGGTAGTACGCGAACAGGCCGAGCGTCCCGCCGATCGCGGCCGCGACCGCGAAGAGGACGCCCCAGCCCGCCGGCCCTTCGCCGCGAATCGCGACGACGATCGCGATCCCGGCGAGCCCGCCGACCTGCCCCCAGAACATGATCCGGAGGAGACCGAGCGTCCGGCTCAACAGCGGGCCGACGAAGTCTGCGACTCCCCAGGCGAGGCTCGCGCCGAGCGCGAGGAGCAGCGGCGTCAATCGACCTTGCGCGTCGCTGCGACGGCGTCGAGCTGATTCGCGTGGTAGAGCACGGACGCCTCCGCCGTTCGCGCCGCGCGCGCGTCGTGATGCGACGCGACGCAGTGCAGGAGCTCCGCGCGCTGACCCGCGGTCAGCCCCTCCGAGCGCTCCTCGATCAGCCGCAGCCCGAGGTGGACGTGGCCGAGCAGGCGGCCCTCGTCGGTGAGCGCGAAACCAGGCCCCGGCCCGAGCTCGAGCGTGCGGCCGACGTCGTGCAGCAACGCCGCCGCGAGCAGCAGATCCGGGCGCAGACGCGGGTGAAGCTGCGTCGTCTCCCGCGCCAGCGTCGCCACACCCACGGTGTGCTCGAGCAGGCCGCCCGCGTACGAGTGGTGATCGTCGGGCGTCGCCGGCCAGGCAGCGAGGTCGCGGTCGGCGAGCACGGCGCGCACGGTCGCGGCAAGCCCGGGATGCGCGAGCTCCGAGACGAGAAAATCGAGAAAGCCGCGCAGCTCGTCCGCGTCGCGCCGCAACGCCGGCGTCAGCGACGTCGGGTCGACGTCGCTCGCCTCGAGCGACCGCACGTCGAGCTGCAGCCGGTCGCGGAACTTCTCCACGCGGCCGAGCACGCGCACCGCGTCACCCTCGGTGAAGCGCCCGTCCAGCAGCTCGACGTCGTTCCACACGCGTGCCTCGATGCGGCCCGTCGGGTCGACCAGCTCGAGCGCGAGGTACGCCGCGCCGGACTTCGTGCGCAGCTTGCGCTTCGTCCGCACCGCGTAGACCGCCTCGACGACCCGATCCTCTGCGAGCTCGGCGATCGTCACGGGAGCAGTCTACGGCCGGGCCCAGATGCGGAAACCCTCCGCGTCGCGCCCCTCGGCGATCTCGTCGAGCACGGCGGCCGCCTCCTTGCGCCGCCAGCCGAAGGGCGCCGCCAGGTCGGCCGCGGTCAGCTCGCCGGCGTGCGCGAGCACGAGCCCGGCGAGCTCCCTGCGCGCGTCGGCGAGCGGGGGCAGCGTCGCCGGGAGCGGCCACTTGCGCGCGAGCAGCTCGTGTGCGATCGCGCCCCACGGGCCGTCCTGCTCGACGAGGTGGGACGTCGTCAGGACGAGCTGCCGGTGCAGCGACGCGACCGCCTTGTCGACGTCCTTCTTCGCCGCGCCGGTGACAGCCCGCAGCTCGGGGCCTGTCGCAGGCCCTCCCTCCTCGATCATCGCGACGACCTCCGCCTCGAGGCCCTCCGGCGCTGCATCCGCTCGCGAGGCGACGAGCGTCGGGAGGAGGCGCGGCGCGATGCACGCCGAGACCCGCGCGAGGTGCTTGCCGACGCACGCGAGCCCGGCCGCCGGCAGATCGTCCTTCGCGCCCCAGAGGAACGACATCGGCTCACTCCAGCGGACGAAGCCGCCGTCGGGATCGCGGATCGCCCAGTTCTGCTCGGGACTGCCGTTGACCTGTTCCCAGAGCGACGGCAGGACGAGGTCGGCCTTCGGGAAGACGAGTGCGAGGCCGGCCCGGTCGATCCACGCTGCCGCTTCTTCCAGGCTCCGCACCACATGCCCAGACTAGGCTGGCGAGGTGCCGACCGTCAGGCCCTTCCGAGCGCTTCGCTACGACCAGGCCAAGGTCGGCCCGCTGGACGCGCTCGTCGCGCCTCCGTACGACGTCATCTCCGACGAGGCGCGGCTCGAATACCTCGAGCGCAGCCCGTACAACGTCGTTCACCTGACGCTGCCGGACTCCGAGCAGCAGGCCGCCGACGACCTGCGCGCCTGGCGCGAGCAGGGCGTCCTCGTCGAGGCCGAGCCCGGCGTCTGGTGGGTCGCCCAGGACTATGTCGGCCCCGACGGCGTCGCCCGCACGCGCGAGGGCTTCGCCGCCTCGGTGCCCGTGACGCCGTACTCGGCCGGCGAGGTGCTGCCGCACGAGCGGACGCACGCCGGCCCGAAGGAGGGCCGCCTGCGCCTGCTGCGCGCCACGCGGACGCAGCTGGAGCCGATCTTCCTGCTCTACGACGCCGACCCCGTGCTCGCTCGCCCGGACGGCGAGCCGGACCTCGACGTCGAGGAGGGCGGCGTCCGCACGCGTGCCTGGCACGTGCCGAGCGGGGAGATCACGCTCGACACGCCGCTCCTGATCGCCGACGGCCACCACCGCTACGAGACCGCCGTCGCGTTCCGTGAGGAAGAGCCGAGCGCGACGCACACCTTCGCGATCCTCGTCTCCGCCCGCGCTCCGGGTGTCGAGATCTTCCCGACGCACCGGCTCGTCGAGGAGCTCGGCGACGTTCCCGGCGAGGAGGTCCCCGTCCCGGGCGAGGGCGTCACCCTCTACCGCGGCGGCCGCTACACGCACGTCGAGACCGACGACGACTTCGGCCCGCGCGTCGTCGAGTCGTTCGACCCGCGCGGCGTCTCCTACACCGCGTACGCGAACGAGGCGGTCGCTGCCGTCGACCGCGGCGACGCCGCGGCGGCGTTCCTGCTCCAACCGGTGACCGTCGAGCAGGTGTCGCGCTTCGCGCATGCCGGCGAGACGATGCCGCAGAAGTCGACGTTCTTCTTCCCGAAGCTCACGTCCGGCCTGCTCTTCCACCCGGTATGACCGACTGGCACGCGCTCTGCCGCGACGCACGGGACGACGTCGCGCGCGTGCTCGACGAGCTGCCCTGCGCGCCGACCGCGAGCCCGTCGTCGGCGCGGGTGAGGGCGGCGACGAGACGACGGCGATCGACGCTGCCGCCGAGCGCGTGATCCTCGAGCGCTTCCGCGGTGAGGACGTGCGCATCGTCAGCGAGGAGGTCGGTGTCGAGGGCGCCGGGCGGTGGACGGTCGTCGTCGACCCGATCGACGGCTCGCTGAACGCGAAGCGCGGCATCCCGTTCTTCTCGATCTCGATCGCGGTCGCCGACGGCGACACGATGGACGACGTCGTCTTCGGCTACGTCTTCGACTTCGGCACCGGCGAAGAGTGGACGGCGACGCGCGGCGGCGGCGCACGACTGAACGGCGCGCCGATCGTCGAGCGCCCGAAGGACGAGCTGGAGATCCTCTCCTTCGAGGCGACGACGACGGCCTACGTCTCGGAGAACGCCGCTCGGTTCGACGGTGTCGCGCACCGCCTGCGCGTGATGGGGTCGCTTGCGATCACGCTCTGCCACCTCGCTGCCGGACGGGTTGACGGCGTCGTCTCGCTGAAGGCGGCACGGTCGGTCGACATCGCCGCTGCGCAGCTGCTCGTCCGCGAGCAGGGCCTCGCGATCGACCTGCCCGACGAGCCGCCGTTCGGCAGCGCGCCGCTCGACCTGGTCGGGCGTTCACGCGTCGTCGCTGCGGGCAATGAGGAGCTGTGCCGCCAGCTGGCGGACGCGCTCACCCGGTAGACCTCGGCCCGCTACCCTCGGCTTGGTGGCGACGCACGAGGAGATCCTGCAGGCGCTCGGCCGGGTGATCGACCCGGAGCTGCGCAAGCCCGTGACCGAGCTCGGCATGGTTCGCGACGTGCGGATCGACGGCAGCGCAGTGACCGTCACGATCGCGCTGACGGTCGTCGGCTGCCCGCTCCGCTCGAGCTTCGAGGACCAGGTGCAGGAGCACGTCGCGTCATTGCCCGGTGTCGACTCGGTGTCGCTCGAGTTCGACGTCATGTCGCCCGACGAGCGGGCGGCGCTGACGACACAGCTGCGCGGCGGCGCGGAGGTGCGCGGCGTCCAGCTGCCGGCGACCACGCGCGTGCTGGCGATCGCCTCCGGCAAGGGTGGCGTCGGCAAGTCGACGGTGACCGTCAACATCGCCGCTGCGCTCGCCGCGCGCGGGCACGAGGTCGGGATCCTCGACGCCGACATCTACGGCCACTCGATCCCGCACATGCTCGGCATCGACCAGAAGCCCGTCGTCGTCGACAAGATGATCATCCCGCCGGTCGCGCACGACCTGAAGCTGATGTCGATCGGGTTCTTCCTCGACGACAACCAGCCCGTCATGTGGCGCGGGCCGATGCTGCACCGAGCGTTCGAGCAGTTCCTGCAGGACGTGCACTGGGGCGATCTCGACGTGCTCGTCGTCGACATGCCGCCCGGCACGGGCGACGTCTCGATCTCGCTCGGCCAGCTCCTCCCGCGCGCGGAGACCGTCGTCGTCACGACGCCGCAGCCGCTCGCGCAGGAGGTCGCCTCGCGCGCCGCGACGATGGCCCAGAAGACGGGGCTCCGCGTCGCGGGTGTCGTCGAGAACATGACGTCGGATGTGTTCGGCTCGGGCGGCGGCGAGAGCCTCGCGCGCGAGCTGGGCGTTCCACTGCTCGGCCAGATCGGCCTCGACGTCGCGCTGCGCGAGTCGGGCGACGCCGGCGTGCCGCTCGTCGTCAGCGACCCGGCGAACGACGCGGCCCGGGCGATCTCGGAGATCGCGGCACTGATCGACGAGAGCCGCGTCGGCGGGTTCACGCGCACGCTGCCGCTCGTCTCCTGAGCGTGCAGTCCGCAGCGTTCTTCGACCTCGACCGCACGTTGATCAGGCGGTCGTCCGTGCTCGCGCTCGCGCCGTCGTTCCGCGCGCGCGGCCTCATCTCACGGATCGACCTGGCGAAGTCGGCGTTCTGGCAGCTCCTCTTCGCCGCCCGCGGCGCGAGCGCCGAGCGGGTGCGCTCCGCCGCCGAGGACGGCATGAAGATCCTCGCCGGGTTCTCGGTCGAGGAGATGCAGGCACTCGTCGGCGATGCGATGGAGCCGGTCCTGCGCCCGCTCGTCTACGCAGAGCCGTTGCACCTCGTCCGGCACCATCGCGAACGAGGCGAGCGCGTCTACATCGTGTCGGCGACGCTGCAGGAGATCGTCGATCACATCGCGGACGACCTCGGCTTCGACGGTGCGATCGGCTCGACCTGCGAGATCGTCGACGGCCGGTACACGGGCCGCTCGCTGCGGGCTGCGCACGGCGAAGGGAAGGCGCGCGCCCTGCGCGACCTCGCCGGGGTCGACGGGCTCGATCTCGAGTCCTCGACTGCGTACTCGGACTCGTACAGCGACGTGCCGTTCCTCGAGGCGGTCGGCCACCCCGTCGCAGTCAACCCCGACCGGCGGTTGAGGTCGATCGCGCGCGCCCGCGCGTGGCCGACGATCCGCTTCAGCGGCCGTGCAGCCTGAGGAAGCGCGCCCGCGCCTGGCGGCGCTCGGCTTCGCGCCCGCCGACGTCGAGACCCTCGCAGAGCACTTCCTCGATGCGGAACGCCGCGGCCTGCGCGGTCACGGCCTGTCGCGGATCGAGTGGCTCGAGACCTGGGACGAGTTGCCGGTCGCGGCTTCGCCGTCCTGCGTCACCGACGAGCCGGGCTACCAGCGCTGGGACGGTGGGGGCGCCCTCGGGTACCTGACGCTGGCCGCTGTCGTCGAGGCTCAGCTCTCGTCACCGCCGGCTCACGCACGCGTCGTCGTCTGCAGCAGCACGTTCCCGACCGGCTCGCTCGGCTACTGGGTGCGGAAGCTCGCGGACGGCGGGCTCGTCGCGCTCATGACCGCGACCTCGCCGCGGCGGTTGCCGCCGCCGGCCGGCGGGCCGCCGCTCGCAGGCACGAACCCGCTTGCGATCGCCGTGCCGTCGAGTGACGGCAAGCCGATCGTCGCGGACGTTTCCATGGGCGCCGTCACGTACGGCGAGGTGTTGTCGGGCCACGCACGACCCGAGGAGCTCGTGCCGTTCGGCGGCGAGCTCGCGCACAAGTCGTTCGCGCTCGCGATCGGCTTGCACGCGGTCGTGGACGCGCTCGTCCCGACGGAGGGCTTCGGCGCAGTGCTCGTCGTTGCGCAGCCCGAGGCCGACCCGGTGCCCGCGCTGCGCACGCTCGCGCAGGGCGCACGCCTGCCGGGCGACCGCCGTTAGAGGCTAGCTCGGAAAGCCCGGGCTCGTGGCGGATCGCCGCGAAGTCCGAGTCCTTGCGCGCGTGCTCCGCCCACTTCGGCTCCAGCGCGACGGCCCGACTCAGATGCAGCAGGGCGTCCACGTGCCGGCCGCCCCGCGCTTCCATGCACGCGAGGTTGTAGAGCAGCGCCGCGTGGTCGGGCTGCTCCGCGAGCGCCTCCTCGTGGATCGCGATCGCCTCGTCCCACCGCTCTTCGCGCGACGCGGGGACGGCGGCGAACATCGCCTCCCACGCCGAGACCGTGTGCGGCTCGCCGGGTTTCCCGCCCAGCGCGAGCACCACCGTGTCGTCGTCGAGCGCGACCGCGCTCCGCTTCAGGCTCGGATCGCGGACGAAGACGAGCTGGCCGGGCCCGAGCTCGTGCTCGTTGCCGTCGATCGTGAACCGCGCGCGCCCGCGCAGCACGAAGTAGATCTCCTCGTGGCCGAGTGTGCCCTCGGTGTGCTCCTCGACGATCTGGCCTCCGGCCTCGAGCGCCGAGTACGCGTTGACGCCGAACGCACGAATGCCGAAGTGGCGTCGCACCGGCCGCCAGACGAAGCCGTCCGGCATCTCGATCGCCTGCAGCTCGTCGACGTGCACGACGCTCATGCGAGCAGCTCGGCGTAGCGGGGGTCGTCGCGGATCGAGTCGAGGTCGGTGTCCTCGGGTGCGTAGCGCCGCACCTCGCGCCGGTCGAGCTCGACCGCGCGCCGCAGGTGGTCGAGCGCAGCATCCGTCTCACCCGCGAGCGCTTCGAAGCAGGCGGCGTTGTATGCCCCCTGCCACTCATCGGGCTGCCGGTCGAGCGCTTCCTGCATCGCTGCCCGGCCACGCTCGGCGTTGCCGGCGCGGAGCTCGGCGTAGGCGACGAAGAAGTCCTCCCAGGCTCCCGGCGTGAACGCCTTGCCTGCCGTGGCGCCCATCGCGAGCACCGTCGTGCCCGGCTCCTGCGCCGTCGCCTCACGGAACGTCGCAGGCGGCACGTGCACGAGCGTGCCGACGGGAGCGTCGAACGTCTCGTCGAGAACGGTGAAGCGCGGCGCGTCCTCGCACGACGACGTACAGCTCTTCGGTCCCTTCGGGCTCGCGGTGCGGCTCGACCACGTGGTCGCCTGCCGCCTCGCCGACCCAGACGTTGACGCCGAACGGGTGGAACCCGATCCTCCGGCGCAACGGCCGCAGCACCTGCGACCCCTGGGGAGTCGTGTAGCGGTCGAGGTCGTCGATCGAGAGGATCTCGTAGCCTGCGTCGTCGCTCATCGCGCCCGGAGCTCCCGCAGCACGACCGGATCGAGCCGCTCGACGCCGTCGACCCGCTCCTCGAGGTTCTCCGTGCCCGCCCAGGCGTCGAGCGCCCGGGCGAGGTCGCCGTCGTAGCCGAGGCGGCCAAGCCGCTCGCCGAGCTCGGCGCTCAGCGCGTCGTCGACAGTCGACCCACTCCTCGCGGGGTGTCTTGCCGAAGAGGAGGTCATGGGCGCCGTACAGCCGTGCGAGCTCCGCGACCGGCTGTGCGTGGTCGTCGACGCGCAGGTCGACGAGGACGTCGCTCAGCGCGGCGTAGCCGCCGTCGCGCTCCACGACGAGCAGCGCGGCCGATTGCTGGCCGCGACGGTCGCCGCCCGCGGCCTGCGCGGCGGCGAGGCACTCGAGCAGCCGCTGCGCGAGCGGACTGCCCGCCGTCGCGGTGAAGGTCGTCGCGAGCGCAGCGACGGTCTCCTCGCCGACGAGGATGTTGCCCTGGGCGGCGAAGCACGGGCCGGTCTGCCCGCCGGCCCAGTCGAAGCACTCGCCGCCCGTGAAGGAGGCGCTGCCGCCGGTCGCGTCGACGACGCCGAGCTGGCGGTGCTCGCGTCCCTCGTCGGCCTCGGTGAGCGCCTTGACCGTCTCGGCGGCGCTTGCGCCGCCGCGCAGGAGCGCGAGCCCGTCAGGGCCCGTAGCGTGGGTTCGCGTACGCCTGGGTCGCGACGGCGCCGACACCCGGCTCGGCCCACGGCACCACCGATCCGACGGCGAGGAACTTCGACTGCGTGGCGACACCCCATTGGCCCGCCTCGAGATCGCAGGCCGCGATCGAGTAGGTCGCGACGATCCGGTCAGCCATACGTCAGCTCGGTCAGGTCGAGCTCGAGCAGGCTGCGGTCGGTGACGAGCGCGCACGCCACTTCTGGACGCGCGAGCGCTGCACGGACGTCCTCGGCGGTCGCCGCGCGGACGACCACCGGCCGCCCCGCGTCGTGCGCGAGCCGCAGCGCGTCGTTCTCGAGCGCGTCGAGGACGAGCGCGTCGTCGAGCTCGAGCTCTCCTTCGAGTGCGATCTCCGGGACCCGCCGGCCCGTCGCTCCGAACCATCTCTCCCTCACAGCTGGACGGTCTCTCCCGGCTCGATGCGCTCGACCTGAGCGGCGGTCAGCGTCGCCAGCTTGTCCGGCGTCCCGGTCAGGAGTGGGAACGTGCCCCAGTGCCCGGGGACGCAGCGCGGGTTCCCGAGCAGTTCGAGCGCGAGGGCGGCTTCCTCAGGCCCCATCGTGAAGTGGTCGCCGATCGGGAGCACCGCGACGTCGGGCTGGTAGAGGCGGGCGATCAGCTGCATGTCGCCGAAGACGGTGGTGTCGCCGGCGAAGTAGATCCGCTTTCCGTCCGCATGCACGACGAAGCCGGCGGGCTCGCCGGTGTAGCTGAGGTCGGGCGCGGAGCTCGAATGGAACGCGTGCGTCATCGTGAAGCGGACTCCTGCCTCCTCGATGGTGCCGCCCTTGTTGAAGGCCACGAGGTCGTCCTCGGCGATCCCGTTCTGCGAGAACCACGCCATCAGCTCGACCATCCCGATCACCTTGCAGCCGAGCTTCTGCTGCAGGGCGACGACGTCCCCCGAATGGTCGCCGTGGCCGTGCGTGACGGCGATCACGTCGGCGCGCTCCGGCTCCTTCTCGGCCTCCGGGCACGTCGGGCCGCTGACCCACGGGTCGACGTAGATGCGCTTGCCGTCGTCCGTGTCGAGGCGGAACGAGGCATGACCGAGCCAGGTGAGTGACGCCACAGGAGCTCCTTCCGTCAGGATCGTGGATCGCCGTGAGCATAGAAGGACCGTCCGCCCCGAGAGAGAAGCTAGGTGTCCGTGGGACGTCGTGCTCTCCCGGCCCTCCTTGTGCTCGCAGCGGCGCTCGCCGACGCGCGGGGCGCGCACGGCCTCGCCTTCGACGCACTGCTCGCCGCCGTCCCGTTCACCGCGGTCGCAGGGCTCGTCGCATTCGGTGCATACCTCGAGCGCCGCGACGACTCCGTCGGCGGGCTGCAGGCCCTGCTCTGGGCGCTCGCCCTGTGCCTCGTCGTTCTCTCGTGCGCCGTCCGGTCGCCCGCGACCGAGGCCGGCGTCGTGCCGCCGCTCGGCGCCTCGGCCCTCATGGCCTGCCTGGCGGTCTTCGTGCTGAAGGCGGTCGTCGCCGCCGCGCCGTACGCGCGTCTCGCGCTGCGGCCCGCGAAGCCTTAGAAAGGCAGCGAGTCGGCCGCCGCGCGGGCGACATCGATCAGCGGCGCCACCGCGAAGAACGAGCCGATCGTGACGAAGACGCAGATGGCGACACCTGCGCCCAGCAACAGCTCGCGCGGCGGCGCGCCGCCCGCCGGAGCCAGCTGCAGCTCGACCGCGTCGCGGAAGTACATCGCCCGGACGATCCCGAGGTAGTAGTAGGCGGAGATCATCGTCGCGATCACGCCGGCGACGATCAGCCACCACCAGCCGCGGTCGTAGGCAGCCGCGAAGACGTAGAACTTGCCGACGAAGCCGCCGGTCAGCGGGAAGCCGAGGAACCCGAGCATGAAGACCCACATCGAGATGCCGAAGAACGGCCGCTCCCAGCCGAGGCCTGCGAGGTTGTCGAGCGTGACCGGCACCCCGAGCTCCCGCTCGCGCGCCGCGATCACCGCGAACGCGCCGAGAGACATCGCGGCGTACGGGATCAGGTAGTACATGAGCGCCCGGGCGCCGAGCGGGTTGTTCGCGGCGACGGCGATCAGCATGAAGCCGGCGTGCGAGATCGAGGAGTACGCGAGGATCCGCTTCACGTTTCGCTGCACGAGCGCCGCGATGTTTCCCCACGCGAGCGAGACGATCGCGATCACCGCGATGGCGACCGTCCAGAGCCGCTCGTCCTGCGGGAACGCGGTCACGAGCAGGCGGTAGGTGACGGCGAGCGCGGCGATCTTGGTCGCCGACGCCATGAACGCGGTCACCGGCGTCGGCGCGCCCTGGTAGGTGTCGGGCGTCCACATGTGGAACGGCGCCGCCGACGCCTTGAATGCGAGCCCGACGATGATGAACGCGAGGCCGGCGACGAGCATCGCATCGCCGCCGTGCCCGAACGCGCCGATCCGGTCGAAGCTGAGTGAGCCGGTCGCGCCGTAGACGAGCGCCGAGCCGAACAGCAGCGTCGCAGAGCCGACAGAGCCGACGATCAGGTACTTGAGCCCCGCCTCGAGCGACCCGATCAGATCGATGTCGATCGCCGCGAGGACGTAGAGCGCGATCGAGAACCACTCGAGTGCCAGGAAGAGCGTCATCAGGTTCGACGCCTGGACGAAGAACAGCATTCCGGCGCCGGCGGCGGCCAGGAGCGCGTAGTACTCGGCGACCGTCTCGTCCCGCCAGCGCTCGCGGTAGGAGACGAGTACGGCGATCGCACCCGAGGCGGCGATCAGCACCTGGGCGAGCGCGGCCCAGCGGTCGCGGAACATCGCGTCGTGCACCTGGACGGCCGCCTCCGGGCTCTTCGCGTCGACGACGATCGCAAGCACGAATGCGGTCACGAACCCGGCGAACGCCACGATTGCCGCAGCTGCCTTCCGCGTCGTGCGCCGCGTGAAGACGGCGACCATCAGCAGCAGACCCGTTGTCGCGAGCAGCGCCAGCGTCGGCGAGAGCGAGAACCAGTCGACGTGCGGCTTGACGATCACGGCGACGGCTCCACGCATGGGTTGCTTGCGCTCATCGTGATGCAGCCGACGGTGCTTCGGATCGTGACCTGCCCGCCGGAAGCGGCGAGCTCCGCGTCGACCTGCGCCGTCGCGTGGTTCCCGCCGAAGGCACGGCCGGAGATCAGGTTCGGATAGGCCGAGAGGCCGAGCAGGCAGAGAACGAGCGGGACGATGACCGCGAGCTCGCCGAGTCGCAGGTCGAGCGCGGAGTCCGGCACCGCCGGCCCGACGTCCTGGTGCAGCACGCCTGAGATCGCGCGCAGCATGTACATCGCCGCCAGCACCATCCCGGCGGCGCCGACGACGGCCCAGCCCCAGCCCTGCTGGAAGACGCCCGCGAGAATCAGGAACTCTCCGGCGAACGAGGTCGAGAGCGGCACCGCCAGCGAGATGACGCCGATCGTCAGCACGAGCGTCGCGAGCGCCGGCCGACCGCGCGCCATGCCGCCGAGCAACCGGAACTCACCGGTCGAGGTACGCCGCTCGACCATCCCCGCAATCAGGAAGAGCGTGGCCGAGATGAGCGCGTGGTTGACCATCTGCAGCACCGCGCCGTCGTAGCCGAGGTCGTTGTTCGCGAAGAGGCCGAGCGCGATCAGGCCCGACTGCGCGAGCGACGAATAGAGGATGACGCCGCGGAAGTCGGGCGCGCGGAACGCGAGCAGCGAGCCGTAGACGAGCGAGATCGACGCGAGCACGAGCAGCACGACGCGCCAGTCGTCGACGACGTCGGGGAACTTCGGGATCGCGATCCGCAGCAGGCCGTAGAGGCCGGCCTTCGAGACGATGCCGGAGAGCACCGCCGACACCTCCGGCGGCGACTCGCGGTAGGTGATCGGCAGCCAGCCGTGGAACGGGAAGAGCGGCGACTTGATCGCGAACGCGGCCACGAAGCCGAGGAAGAGCCACGTCGAAGACGACGTGCCCATGCGCGTCAGGTCGAAGGTGCCCTGTTGCAGTCCGAAGACGACGATCGACGCGAGCATCAGCAGCGAGCCGACGACGGTGTAGATCACGAACGTGAGCGTGGCGCGCAGCCGCTGCGGGCCGCCCCAGACGCCGATCAGCACGTAGAGCGGGATCAGCATCGCCTCGAAGAACGCGTAGAAGAGCAGCAGGTCCTGCGCCGTGAAGACGCCGACGATCGCACCCGTCAGCATCAGCATCAGCGAGAAGTAGGCGCGCGCCCGGTCGCGGCCCGCCCACCAGCCGTAGATCACGCACGCGGCCATCACGACGACCGTCGCGCCGACGAGCCAGAGCGAGAACGCGTACTGGCCGACGTGGTAGCTGACGCCGAGGTCGTCGAACCACGCGTGGCGCTGCTGGAACTGCAGCCCGGGGTCGCCGAAGTCGAAGCGTGCGGCCGCCGAGATCCAGAAGCCGATCTCGACGAGCGAGATCAGCGCGGCGAGCGACCCCAGCCAGTAGCCCGGGAGCGGTGCGACGGCGACCAGCAGTGCGCCTGCGACCGGCAGGAAGATCAGGATCGTCGTCAGCCAGTGGTTCATCGCACGCTCACGAAGACGACGATCAGAATGGCGAGCCCGCTCGCGAGTGCGAGCGCGTAGGACCGGACGAGCCCGTTCTGCGCGCGGCCGAGCTCACGCGAGCCGAAGCCGGCGCCGCCGGTGACGGCGGCGAGCGAGCCGACGATCAGCGGCTTCTCGATGAAGGCGTAGAGCCCGCGCGCGATCGCGTCGGCCGGGCGGTACCAGATCAGGTCGTAGAGCTCGTCCCAGTAGAACCGCTTCTCGAACAGGCGCACGGGCTTCGGCGCCGCCACGCGCTTCGCCGAGTAGATCGCCCACGAGACGGCCATGCCGGCGAGCCCGGCCGCGACGGCGAGCACCGAGGCGATCAATTCCTGGGTGTTGGTCGGTTCGACGAGCGGCGCGGCAACCGGGTCGAGCCAGTCGGTCAGGGGTGTCCAGAACGGCGCGAACTGGAGGAAGCCGCCGATCGCGGCGAGCACGGCGAGCACGGCGACGGGCCAGCGCATCGCGAGCGGCGCATCCTTGCCCTGATGCAGGTGGATGTGCTCTCGCGCGAAGGCGGTCGGCTCGCCGGTGAAGACGATGAAGTAGAGGCGGAACGCGTAGACGCCGGTCAGGAACGTGCCGATCACGTCGGCGACGAAGATCACGATGCCGAACGCGCCGTGGTCGAGGGCGGAGGCGATGATCGGATCCTTGGAGAAGAACCCTGAGAACGGCGGGATGCCGACGAGAGCGAGTGACCCGACGAGGAAGACGATCCTCGTGAACGGCATCAGCTTGCCGATGCCTGCGAGCTTGCGAATGTCCTGCTCCCCGACGATCGCATGGATCGCGAGGCCGGCAGCCATGAAGAGCAGCGCCTTGAAGAACGCGTGCGTCATCAGGTGGAACATCGCGTTCGCGTACGAACCGAGACCGGCGGCGACGAACATGAAGCCGATCTGCGACATCGTCGAGTAGGCGATCACGCGCTTGATGTCGACCTGCACGAGCGCGATCAAGCCCGGCCATCAGCAGCGTCGCCGCGCCGAGCCCGGCCGCGAGGTCCTGGATCACGTACGCGTTCTCGAACAGGGTGTGGCAGCGGACGATCAGGTAGACGCCGGCGGTGACCATCGTCGCCGCGTGGATCAGGGCGCTGACCGGCGTCGGGCCTTCCATCGCGTCGGGAAGCCACGTGTGCAGCGGGATCTGGGCCGACTTCGCGACGGCGCCGCCGAGCAGTCCGAGTGCGATCAGGTTCGCGACCGTGCCGCCGTCGGGCGACGTGGCGAAGACGCCGGCGTAGTCGAGCTGGCCGGTGTGCTGGACCAGCAGGAAGAGCGAGAGCGCCATCGTCGCGTCGCCGAACGCGTTCATCACGAACGCCTTCTTGGCGGCCGCGATCGCCGACGGGCGGTCCTGGTGGAAGCCGATCAGCAGGTAGCTCGAGAGGCCGACCATGCCCCAGCCGGCGAGCAGCAGCAGCAGGTTGCCGCCCTGGACGAGCAGCAGCATCGAGAAGACGAAGAGCGAGATGTACGCGAAGTACCGTCGCTCCTCGTCCTCGCCGTCCATGTAGCCGACGGAGTAGGCGACGATCAGCGAGCCGACGCCGGCGACGATCAGCATCATCATCACGCTCAGCTGGTCGGTGAGGAGCGTGAAGCCGAAGTGGTACTGGCCGGCCGAGAGCCACGTCCACGACGTCGTCGTGTGCGCGCGCTCGTCGGGGCTCTCGCCGAGCATGATCACGAAGGCGACGACGGCCGCCGCGAATGCGCCCAGCGCCGCGATCGTCGCGACGTAGCCCGAGAGGCGGCGCGAGATGTGCGTGCCGCAGAGCGTGATCGCGACCGCCGAGGCAAGCGGCAGCAGCAGGCAGGTCCAGGCGGCGGCGTTCACCCGCGCAGCGTCCTCAGCTTGTCGACGTCGAGCTCGACGTTGCGTCGCCCCATGGCGACGATCAGGCCCAGCCCGACGACGACCTCGGACGCTGCGACGGCCATCACCGAGATGGCGAAGACCTGGCCGTCCTCACGCCCGTGCAGCCGCGAGAACGCGATCAGCAGCAGGTTGGCCGAGTTGAGCATGATCTCGACCGAGAGCAGGATGATCAGCGGCGAGCGGCGCAACATGACGCCGAGTGCCCCGGTCGCGAAGAGCAGCGCACTCAGGACGACGTACCACTGGATGTCAGGGCCGTGCATCGCCCTCCATCTGGCGCGCGTGCGAGCCGAGGACGACCCCGCCGACGGCCGCGACGAGCAGCACGACCGACGTGATCTCGAACGCGAGCAGGTGGTCGGTCAGGAAGAGCTTCCCGATCGACTCGGGCGAGCCGAACGACCGGTCGACCGGCTGGGTGCTCGAGAGGAGGCCGCCGGCCATGAGGCCGACGACGACGCAGACCTCGGCCAGCAGCGCGCCACCGGCGAGCACCGCGCCGACGATCTGCCACGACGGGCCGCCCGACCAGGGCGAGTCCTCGCTGCGGTCGCCGAGGTAGGCGATCACGAACAGGAACATCACCATCACCGCGCCGCCGTAGACGAGCACCTGGCCGGCCGCGACGAACTCGCCCGAGAGGAGCAGGAAGAGCACCGCGAGCGAGGCGAGGTTGCCGATCAGCGAGAGCGCCGAGTAGAACGGGTTGCGAAACGAGACGACCGCGAGCGCACTCGCGAGACACGCGAACGCCGCGACCACCCAGACGACCCAGACCAGGAAGTTCGCCACTACGAGTGATCCTTGTAGTAGGGGATCGGCGTGTCGTAGAGAGCGGCGTCCGCGACGGGAACGCGCTTCATCGGCGGCGCCAGCAGGATGTCCTTCGTGTAGATCAGGTCGTCGCGGTTGTGCTCGGAGATCTCGAAGTCGTTGCCGAGCGTGATCGCGTCGAACGGGCAGGCGAGCTCGCAGTAGCCGCAGAAGATGCAGCGCGACATGTTGATCTCGTAGATGCGCGCGTAGCGCTCGCCCGCGGAGACGCGGTTCTCCGGCGTGTTCTCGGCCGGCACGACGCGGATGCAGTCCGCGGGGCATGCCGCGGCGCAGAGTGAGCAGCCGACGCACTTCTCGAGCCCGTTCTCGTGCTTGTGCAGGCGGTGACGACCGCGGTAGCGCGGATAGACCGGGCGCTTGAACTCCGGGTACTGCTGCGTGATCGGCTTCTTGAAGACCTGCTTCAGCGTCACGCCGAAGCCCTTCAAGGTGTTCGGGACGACGAAGCTCATTTGACGAGCACCACCAGGAACGCAGTGACGAGCGCGTTGACGGTCGCGACCGGCAGCAGCACCTTCCAGCCGAAGCGCATCAGCTGGTCGTAGCGCAGGCGCGGCTGCGACGCGCGCAGCCAGATGAAGAGGCCGATGAAGAAGAAGAGCTTGAGCGTGAACCAGATCGGCCCGAACTTGTCGAGCGACTCGACCCACGGAAAGTGGTAGCCGTCGAAGAAGAGCGTCACGCAGAGGCCGGAGAGCACGAGCAGGTTCACGTACTCGGCGGCCTGGAAGAGGCCCCAGCGCATGCCCGAGTACTCGGTGTGGTACCCGGCGACGAGCTCGGTGTCCGCCTCGGGCAGGTCGAACGGCGCGCGCGACGTCTCAGCCGTGCCGCCGATCAGGAAGACGACGAGCCCGACGATCTGCGGGATGAAGAACCAGAGCGTCGCCTGCTGCTTGTCGACGATCTCGGTCAGGTTCAGCGACTGCCCCATCATCACGACGCCGAGCACGCTCAGCGCGAGCGACACCTCGTAGGAGACGAGCTGCGCGCAGGTGCGCATCGCGCCGAGGATCGAGTACTTCGACTCGGAGGCCCAGCCGCCGACGATGAAGCCGTAGATGCCGAGCGAGCCGAGCGCGAAGATCAGGATCAGCGAGATCGGCAGGTTCGCGACCGAGCCCTGGATGTAGTAGCCGTCGACCGTCCAGCCCGGGCCCCACGGCAGCACGCTGAACGCGAGCAGCGCCGTGAACATCGAGATCACCGGCGCCAGGATGTAGAGCGGCTCCTTGGCCGCGGACGGTGCGAACGCCTCCTTGCGAATCAGCTTCAGCAGGTCGGCGATCGGCACGAGCAGTCCCTTGGGGCCGGCGCGGTTCGGCCCGTAGCGCAGCTGCATCCGCCCGAGCAGCTTCCGCTCGAACCACGTCGTGAATGCGAAGAACAGCATCACGATGTTGATGACGATGAACGCCTTCGGGACCGTGATCCACCAGGGTTCGGTCACGCCTTCACCTCCACCACGGGGTGGAGATCGGCGGCGTGATCCACGGCGATGCGCACGACGCCGGCCTCGAGGTCGCGCGCGATCTTCGCGCGCAGCTCGACGGACGTCCCGTTCGAAGACACCGTGACGGTGGCTCCGTTGCGAATCCCGCGCGAGCGCGCGTCGTCGGCCGAGAGCTCGACGACGGGATCGGGCCGCTGGAACTGCAGCTCCGGCGTGCGCTCGACCGCCGGCCCCGTGAAGAGCGGGCGGTAGGCCACGAGGCGGAGGCCCGATGCAGCCGCTGACCCCTGACGTTTGTGTGGAGTCCACACTTGCGGGGGTTGCGGTTGGCGCCTCGCCGCGCTCCGGCAGCTCGGCCCGCTCGCCGATCTCGGCGTAGGTGATGCCGCCGAAGCAGTGCTCGGCGACCTCGTCGAAGACGACCGACGCGTAGGGCGACAGCTCGACCTCGAAGCGCTCGGCGAGCTTCGCGACCCACGCGAGCAGGTCCGGCACCGGCGCGAGGACGGCGCGGCGCTGACGCTGCAGCCGGCCCTCGAGGTTCACCGTCGTGCCGTCGCGCTCGAGATAGCTCGTGCCCGGGATGACGAGGTCGGCGAGGCCGCGGAAGCTCTCCTCGAACATGCCGATCCCGATCACGGTCTCGGCATCCGCCGCGAGCGCACGCACGCTCGGGTCGATCGCAGCCTCGTCGCCGGAGATGATCAGCACGCGGGGCTTCGCGTCCTCCGGATCGGCGTCACCCGCCGCGCTCCAGGCATCGGCGACGCCGCGACCGTTCGGGGTCAGCGGCAAGAGATAGGTGTGCGTCGCCGTCACGCCCGCGAGCTTCGACGCATCGTCGGCGACGACAGCGTCGACCGCACCCGTCGGTGCGCCGTAGGTGACGGTCGCACCGGCGCGGCGCGCGGCCTTCAGCCAGAGGTCGACGACCGGGGCGCGCTCGACGACCGGCACGTCGGAGATGACGGCCACCGTCTTGCGCGTCACGCAGCGCCGAAAGCGGTGACCCGCCGGCGTCGCACGGCTCCTCGAGCAGCACGGCGTTGTGCGCGCCGAGACCCTGGCGGAGCAGCTTGCCGAGCCCGTAGGCCTCCTCGACCGACTCGCTGCCCGAGAGCGCGGTCACCGTCGTGGCGCCACCGTCGCGCAGGATCCGCTCGGCCTCGTCGATCGCGTCGTCCCACGAGATCGCCTCGAAGCGCCGCGGGCCGGCCTTGCGCAGCGGCTCGACGATCCGGTCGGCGGCCTGCAGGTGCGCGTAGGCGAACCGGCCCTTGTCGCACAGCCACCCTTCGTCGATCTCGGGATGGTTGCGCGAGAGGATGCGCTTGACCTGCCCCTCGCGCGTCGTCGCGCTGATGTTGCAGCCGACGGGGCAGAGGCCGCAGACCGACGGGACGTTCTGGATCTCCCACGGCCGCGCCTCGAAGCGGTACTGCGTCGACGTCAGCGCGCCGACGGGGCAGATCTCGGTCACGTTGCCCGAGAAGTGGCCCTTGTACGGCTCGTCCTCGAAGGTCGCGATCACCGACTGCGCGCCGCGGTTGATCGCGACGAGCTGGCCGTCCTCCGCCACCGACTCGCTGAACCGGGTGCAGCGGTAACAGAGGATGCAGCGCTCGCGGTCGAGCGCGATCAACGGCGAGATCGGGATCGGCTTCTCGAAGGTGCGCTTCGGGAACGTCATGCGCGTGTTGCCGGGGCCGTAGCGGAAGGTCAGGTCCTGCAGCGGGCACTCGCCACCCTTGTCGCAGACGGGGCAGTCGAGCGGGTGGTTGACGAGGATGAACTCGAGCGTCGAGTTCTGGCCCTCCGCCGCCTGCTGCGACGAGCGCGCGGTGCGCACGACCATCCCGTCCTGCGCGGTCAGCGTGCAGCCGGCCTGCAGCTTCGGCATCCCCTCCACCTCGACGAGGCACATGCGGCAGGCGCCGACCGGCGGCCCCAGTCGCGGCTCGTAACAGAAGACGGGGATCTCGATGCCGGCCGCCTGCGCGGTCTCGACCATGCCGGTGCCCTTCGGCACCTGCACCGTCCGCTCGTCGATCGTGACCGTGACGAGGTCGGAAGCTGTTGCCGTCATGCGGGAACCTCGGCCACCGGCGAGTGCGAGTGCATCTGGATCGGCGCCAGCACGTGGTCGAGGGACGAGTTGCCGCCGAACGGGCAGCCACCGTGCTCGATGTGCGCGACGAACTCGTCGCGGAACTTGGCGACGTAGGAGGCGACGATGATCGCGTCGGAGTCGCCGAGCGGGCAGAGGCATTTGCCGTTGATGCGGTCGCAGACGTCGAGCAGCAGGTCGAGGTCGCCCTGCGTCGCGCGTCCGTCCTCGAGCTTGCGCAGGATCGCGGTCAGCCAGCGCGTGCCCTCACGGCACGGCGTGCACTTGCCGCACGACTCGTGCTCGTAGAACTCCGAGAAGCGGATGCCGAGCTGCACGATGCAGCAGCGGTCGTCGAGCACGACGATCCCCGCCGAGCCCATCGCCGTGCGCAACTGCGCGAGCGAGTCGAAGTCGTAGCCGACGTCGATCTCGTCCTTCGTCAGGATCACCGTCGACGAGCCGCCCGGCACGACCGCCTTCAGCTCGCGTCCGCCGGGAATGCCGCCGCCCAGGTCGTAGATGATCTCGCGCAGCGACATGCCCGACTCGATCTCGTAGTTGCCGCCGTTGACGACGTTGCCGGAGATCGAGACGACGCGCGTGCCGCGCGAGTTCTCGACGCCGAGCTTCGCGTACTCCGCGCCGCCCATCGCGATGATCGGCGCGACGGTCGCGATCGTCTCGACGTTGTTGACGACCGTCGGCGATGCATAGAGACCGGAGATCGCCGGGAACGGCGGCTTCGAGCGCGGCTGTCCGCGCTTGCCCTCGAGCGACTCGAGCAGCGCCGTCTCCTCGCCGCAGATGTACGCGCCGGCGCCGCGGTGGACGACGATCGTCACGTTCCCGCGCACGTCCGGCTTGTCGCGCAGCTCCTCGAGCGCGCCGACGAGGATCTCGTACGGGCCGCTGTACTCGCCGCGGATGTAGACGAAGACCTTGTCGCAGTCGATCGCGTGCGCGGTGATCAGGCAGCCCTCGATGAAGCGGTGCGGCACGCGCGAGAGGATCTCGTTGTCCTTGAAGCTGCCCGGCTCCGACTCGTCGGCGTTGACGACGAGGTAGTGCGGCTTCGGGATCTGCTCCTTCGACGGGACGAACGACCACTTGCGGCCGGTCGCGAAGAACGCACCGCCGCGACCGCGCAGCTCGGACGTGAGCAGCTCCTCGGTCACCGCCTCAGGCGTCATCGCGCGCGCCTTCGCGAGCGCCGCGTAGCCGCCGGCCGCCTCGTACTCGGCGAGCTTCGTCAGGTCGTGCGCGTCGGCGTCGGCCAGGATGATCTTCTTGACGTCAGTCGCCATCTGCACCGTTTCCTTCGACCCCGGAGCTCCTCGACGATCGCCGGGACGTCGTCCGCCTTGACGTGCGTCCGGTAGTGGTGGTCGACGGCGACGATCGTCGCCCAGCCGCAGCCGCCGAGACACTCGACCGCGCGGAGCGTCACTTTGCCGTCTTCGGAGGTCTCGCCGGCGTGACAACCGAGCTCCGACTCGAACGCCTCGACGACCTGCTGCGCGCCGACGACGGCGCACGAGACATTGGTGCAGACCTCGACGAGGTGCTCGCCGACCGGCGCGAGGTGGAACTGGTCGTAGAAGGACGCGACCGACTTGACGTATGCGGGCGTCACCTCGAGCGCGTCGGCGACCTCGCGCAGCACGTCGGGTGAGAGCCACCCGTGCTCGGTCTGCGCAAGCCGCAGCGCCGGGAGCACCGCGCTCTCCGAGTCGGCCGGGTACTTCGCGCGCTCCGCCTGAATCGCCTCGTACAGCGCGCTCACCGGTCGACCTCGCCCATGACGGTGTCGAGGGAGCCGACGATCGCGATCATGTCGGCGATCAACGCGTCCTGCATCATCGTCGCCGTCGCCTCGAGCGCGACGAACGACGGTGCGCGGAACTTGACGCGCCACGGCTTCGGGCCGCCGTCCGAGCAGAGGTAACAGCCGAGCTCGCCACGCGGCGACTCGATCGCGAAGTAGACCTCGCCCTCCGGCACGCGGAAGCCTTCGGTGACGATCTTGAAGTGGTGGATCAGCGACTCCATCGACGTGTGCAGCTCGTGCCGCGGCGGCAGGACGATCTTGCGGTCGTCGGCGATCCACGGCTCGCCTTCCATGTTCTCGAGCCGGTCGATGCACTGCTCGATGATCCGCACCGACTCGCGCATCTCGTCCATGTGCACGCGGTAGCGCGCGTAGACGTCACCCTCGGGATAGACGGGGACGCGGAAGTCGATCTGGTGGTAGGCGAGGTACGGCTCCGCGCGGCGGATGTCCCAGTCGACGCCTGAGCCGCGCAGCACCGGCCCTGACTGCCCGAGCGCGATCGCGTCGTCGCGCGAGAGCAGGCCGAGCCCGACGGTCCGCTCGAGCCAGATCTTGTTGCGCGAGAGCAGCGTCTCGTAGTCGTCGACCGCCTTCGGCATCCACTCGCAGAACTTGCGCGCCTCGGGATAGAAGCCGCGCGGGATGTCCTCGGCGAGCCCGCCGACCTGGAAGTACCGCGTGTGCATGCGATAGCCCGCGACGAGCTCGAAGAGGTCGAGGATCAGGTCGCGCTCGCGGAACGCGTACCAGAACATCGAGATCGCACCGAGCTCGAGCGCCGACGTGCCGAGCCAGACGAGATGCGAGTGGATGCGGTTCAGCTCCGCCATCAACGTGCGCATCCAGATCGCCTTCGGCGGGATCTCGAGGTCGAGCAGCTTCTCGACCGCTCCGACGAAGACGTACTCGTTGTTCTGGAAGGAGACGTAGTCGATGCGCGGCGCGTACGGGATGCACTTCCACCACGTCTTCTGCTCCATGTTCTTCTCGAAGCCCGTGTGCAGATACCCGATCACTGCTTCGAGCCCCGTCACGTCCTCGCCGTAGAGGTCGACGACAAGGCGGAGCACGCCGTGCGTCGACGGATGGTTCGGGCCGAAGTTGACGGTCATGATGTCGCCCGTCGCGAGCATCTGCTCGGTCGTCCGGAGCACGGTCGGGATCGGCGTCGGGATCCGCGTGCCCTCGTAGATCGGCCTGCGTCCGCGCGTGCGCGGCTGGGTCGCGGCCATCAGCGCTCCTCCGAGAAACGAACAGGCTCGCCGCCGAGCGGATAGTCCTTGCGCAGCGGGTGGCCTTCCCAGTCGTCGTCGAGGAGGATCCGCTTCAGGTTCGGGTGGCCGTCGATGGCAATGCCCATCAGGTCGTAGGCCTCGCGCTCGTGGAAGTCGGCGGTCGGCCAGACGCGGATCACGCTCGGCACCGCCTCTCCCTCGTCCGCCCACGCCTGGAGCCGCACCCGCTCGGGGCGCTCCTGCAGTGCGAGCAGGTGGTAGTTGATCGCGAACCGCTTCGGCTTGGCGAGCGGCACGACCTGGTGGCCCTGCGTCATCGGGGTGTTCATGTCGCGGCCGCCGGCTGTGCCGATGTAGCCGGAGACACCCTCGTCGCCCCAGCCGAGGTAGTCGACCGCGGTGATGTCGGACAGGAAGTTGAAGCCGGCCTCGTCGCGCAGATGCGTCGCCGCCTCGACGAGTTGCGAGAGCTCGACGACCACGGTCGTCTCGTCATGCTGCTCCTTGACCTCGAGCAGTCCCGGCACGGCGTTCCAGTCGTTCACGACGCCACGCTTCGCAGCTCGTACGCGGGCGGCACGCCGGCCTTGACCGCTTCGTGCAGGCGCACGATCCCCTCGATCAGCTGCTCGGGCCGCGGCGGGCAGCCGGGCACGTACATGTCGACGGGGACGATCTTGTCGACGGACTGCACGATCGCGTAGTTGTTGAACATGCCGCCCGACGACGCGCAGGCGCCCATCGCGATCACCCACTTCGGCTCGAGCATCTGGTCGTAGATCTGCCGCAGCGGCGCGGCCATCTTGTGCGAGACGCGGCCCGAGACGATCAGCAGGTCGGCCTGCCGCGGCGAGCCGCGGAACGGCTCCATCCCGAAGCGCGCGATGTCGTAGCGGCTCGCGACGATCGACATCATCTCGATCGCGCAGCACGCGAGCCCGAACGTGTCGGGCCACATCGAGTTGGTCTGCGCCCAGGCGACGGCCTTCGCGAGCGTCGTCAGCCCGACCTTCTGCTCGAGGTCCGAGACCTCGTCCTCGAACTTGCTCGACTTCGGCCACAGGAGGCGCTCCGACTTCATGCCCAGGTCCTTGAGCGGCTTGTCTAGTGCCATTCGAGCGCTCCCTTCCGCCAGATGTAGACGTAGGCGACGAGCAGGATCGCCAGGAACGCCAGGAACTCGAAGAACCCGAACCAGCTCAGCAGGTGGAGGATCACCGCGAGCGGATAGAGAAAGACGATCTCGATGTCGAAGAGAATGAAGAGCATCGCCGTCAGGTAGAAGCTGACCGTGAAGCGCTGCCGCTGCGGCGGCCCCTGGGAGACGCCGGACTCGAACGGGATCGTCCGGGCGCGCACGCGCCGATGCGGACGCTGCGCGAAGACGAAGCTCCCGATCACCATCGTTGCCGGGATCGCCAGGGCGAAGACCCCGAAGATCGCGAACGGCAACCAGTCGTTGAACAACCTGCCTCCCTAGGACGTCCGGGCGGTGACGCTAGCACCATCGTTCGGCACGCTACGAACGGAACCGCAATCCGTGGAGTCAAGCGCGTTACAGGTGTCACGAAGTTCCCGCCGCAGCACCCTTGGCTACACTCTGGTCATGGCAACCGTCGAACAGCAGGAGACCACCCTCGTCACGCTCACCGAGCGCGCCGCGTCGAAGGTCTCCGGGATCATGGCGGAGGAGCCCGCGGGCGAGGCCGAGGTGCTGCGCATCGCGATCCAGGGCGGCGGTTGCAGCGGGTTCGAGTACGCGCTCGGGTTCGACCGCGGCGCCCAGGAGGGCGACCACGAGCTCGAGTTCCACGGCGTCAAGGTCGTGGTCGACCCGTTCAGCGCGCCGTACCTGAAGGGCTCGACGATCGACTTCCTCGAGACGCTGCAGGAGTCGGGCTTCAAGATCGACAACCCGAACGTCGCGTCGGCGTGCGGGTGCGGCTCGAGCTTCCAGGTGGCCGAGGGCGAAGCGCCCGATGCGGCCGCCGGCTGCGGCACCTGCGCCCACTAGCTCCCGCCGAAACTACGATCGCCCCATGAGCACGCCGCCGTTGCGCGTCGCTGTCGTCGGTTCTGGTCCCGCCGGCTTCTATGCGGCCGATGCCTTGCTGAAGAGCGAGGATCCGGTCGTCGAGGTCGACCTGATCGACCGCCTGCCGACGCCGTGGGGCCTCGTTCGCCTCGGCGTCGCGCCCGATCACGAGAACATCAAGGCCGTCTCGCGCGCCTTCGAGAAGACGGCCTCGAAGCCCGGCTTCCGGTTCTTCGGCAACGTCGAGATCGGCCGTGACGTCTCGCACGAGGAGCTGCTCGAGCTGTACGGCGCCGTCGTCTACTCGGTCGGCGCCCAGACCGATCGGCGGCTCGGGATCCCCGGTGAGGATCTGCCGGGCTCGTGGCCCGCCACCGCATTTGTCGCCTGGTACAACGGCCACCCGGACTTCCAGGAGCTGGAGTTCGACCTCTCGCACGAGCGCGCGGTCGTGGTCGGGAACGGCAACGTCGCAGTCGACTGCGTCCGGATGCTGGCGCTGACGGCCGAGGAGCTCGCGCCGACGGACACGACGCACGAGGCGATCGACGCGATCGTCGGCTCGGGGCTGCGGGAGATCGTGATGATCGGCCGCCGCGGGCCGGTGCAGGCGGCATTCACGCCGCCGGAGCTGAAGGAGCTCGGCGAGCTCGCCGGCGCGGATGTGATCGTCGACCCGGCCGACCTCGAGCTCGATCCCGCGAGCGAGCGCGAGCTCGAGGCCGATCGCGAACGCGCCCGGCGCAACGTCGATCTCCTGCGGGAGTACGCGGAGCGCGCGCCGGAGGGCAGGCCGCGCCGCATCGTCCTGCGGTTCCTCGAGTCTCCGGTCGAGATCGTCGGGGACGAGCGGGTGGAAGGAGTACGCGTCGTCCGCAACGAGCTCGTCGAGGAGAACGGCCGCATCGTCGCGCGGCCGATGGGCGAGCCGGAGCTGATCCCGGCCGGGATCGTGCTGCGGAGCGTCGGCTACAAGGGCGTCGAGCTGCCGGGCGTCCCGTTCGACGAGTCGACGGGGACGATCCCGAACGACGGCGGCCGCGTCGAGGGCGCCGAGCGCACCTACGTCGCCGGCTGGATCAAACGAGGCCCGAGCGGCGTCATCGGCACCAACAAGAAGGACGCAACCGAGACGATCGCGGCGCTGCTCGAGGACGCGCGGGCAGGCCAACTGAACCCCACGAGTGTGGACTCCACACAAACGCTCGAGGCGCTCCTGGAGCGCCGCGGCGTGGAGCACGTGGAGCAGGCCGGCTGGCAGGCGATCGATGCCGCCGAGCGGAGCGCCGGCGAGCCGCTCGGACGCCCACGCGTCAAGCTCCACACGTGGGAAAAGCTGCTGCATACGGGGCGTAAGCATCGGTCCCCGATCACCTGATCGGGGGACGCAAACGTGCCTAGGCACGCGCACGCTCTGCCCTGCATGGTCGAGTGCCTCAACTGCGGAAAGCGTCGGGAAGAGCCTGAGCACGAGTGCCCGCGCTGCGCGTACGTCGGCTGGGCCTCTCTCGAAGAGCTGGACGAGTCGCTGCGCAAGCGCCTCCGCGACCGGTTGCTGCCCGACCGTCGCATTCGCATCGCCAGCTAACGTTCGTCTCCGTGACGGACACGGCGGCGAAGCGCGAGCTCTGGGGCGGTGAGACGACCAAGGCGATCGGGAACTTCCCGGTCTCCGGCGAGCCGATCCCGGTCTCGGTCGCGCGCTGGCTCGGGCGGATCAAGGCGGCCGCCGCGCGCGTCAACGGCGAGCTCGGCCTGCTCGACGCCGACAAGGCTGCCCGGATCGCCGAGGCGGCCGACCGCGTCGCCGACGGCGAGCTCGACGACCAGTTTCCGATCGACGTCTTCCAGACCGGCTCCGGCACCTCCTCGAACATGAACGCCAACGAGGTGATCGCTGCCGTCGCCGGCGAGGGCGTGCACGCGAACGACGACGTGAACATGGGCCAGAGCTCGAACGACGTCTTCCCCTCGGCCGTCCACCTGGCGGCGCTCGACGAGACGGTCAACGACCTCCTCCCGGCGCTCGCCAAGCTCGAGCAGGCGCTCCAGGCGAAGGCCGAGGAGTTCGCGGACGTCGTCAAGTCGGGCCGCACGCACTGGATGGACGCGGTTCCCGTCACGCTCGGCCAGGAGTTCTCCGGCTACGCCGCGCAGATCCGCGAGGGCCGCGCGCGCGTCGAGTCGACGCTCGAGCGCCTCGGGAAGATCCCGCTCGGCGGCACCGCAGTCGGCACCGGCCTGAACACGCATCCGCAGTTCGCCGAGCAGGTGCGCGCCAAGCTGACCGAGGCGACCGGCCTCACGATCTCGCCGCCGGCCGACCCGTTCGAGAGCCAGGCGGCGCGCGACGGGCTCGTCGAGGCCTCGGGCGCGCTGAAGACCGTCGCCGTCAGCCTGACGAAGATCGCCAACGACCTGCGCTTCCTCGGCTCGGGCCCCCGCGCGGGACTCGCGGAGATCTTCCTGCCCGAGTTGCAGAAGGGGTCGTCGATCATGCCCGGCAAGGTCAACCCGGTCATCCCGGAGGTCGTGACGCAGGTCGCGGCGCAGGTGATCGGCAACGACGCCGCGATCACGATCGGCGGCATGCAGGGCCACTTCGAGCTGAACGTCTTCGTGCCCCTGATCGCCCGCAACCTGCTGCAGTCGATCAAGCTGCTCGCCTCGGCGAGCCGACTGCTCGACGAGAAGTGCGTCTCGGGGATCGAGGCGAACCTCGAGCAGACCGAGCGCTTCGCCGAGGCGACGCTCGCCGCCGCGACCGCGCTCAATCCGCACATCGGCTACGACAAGGCGAGCGAGATCGTCAAGAAGGCGGCGGCGTCGGGCCGCTCGCTGCGCGAGGTCGCGCGGGAGGAGGGTGTCTCGGAGGACGTGCTCGACGAGGCGCTCGACTACCGCAAGATGGCGCGCCCGCACGGCTGATATCAGCTGGTTGCGGTTTCTCTATCAAGCCTCTACGATGCCGCGAGCGTGGCCGGGGAGGGCATCTATCGCTTTCTCCTCCGCATGCCGGAGGAGCTTCGTGTGCGTCTCAACGACGCAGCGTCCGGTACCGGCCGCAGCCTGAACAAGGAGATCGTCGACCGCCTGGAGCAGAGTTTCTCAGCCGCTCCCGAGGCGTCACCGGTCGGGGTCAAACGAAAGGATTAGATGCGGATTTTCAGGGGGAAGCGGACAGCACTCGTCCTCGCGGCGACCGTCGCGGTGCTCGCGGCAGTGCTGGCCGGGCTCGTCACCACGAGCCGCACGCACTCGGCGTCACCGCAGTCCAGCGTCAAGATCAAGCTCGCCGGCAAGGAGCTCCAGCGCTCCTCGCAGGGCGGCGTCGCAAACGGCGGCGGCGGCGGCGAGTCCGCGGATCTCTTCGCGGCGCAGCAGCAGTGGGACAACACACGCACCGCGCCGGGCATCGTCGCCCCGGGTGCGTACTCGGCGGCCTTCGCGAGTCTCCAGGGCCTGAGCTGCGACGACGGGCAGCTGGAACGAGGTCACGC
>CAVZYK010000018.1:0-113799 GCA_963779505.1 uncultured Actinomycetes bacterium
TGCCGCAAGACGAGGCGTAGATTGCGCCGATGAGCTTCACTGTGGACCCGAACGCGTACGACCGCTTCATGGGCAGGTACTCGCTCTTGCTTGCGCCTCAGCTGGCCGATCTCGCAGCGGTCTCCGCAGGACAACGAGTGCTCGACGTCGGATGTGGCCCGGGCGCATTGACAGCCGAGTTGGTCAAACGACTCGGTGCGGCAGCGGTTTCTGCAGTCGATCCATCCGGGCCTTTCATCGCCGCGGCCGAGGAGCGCCATCCTGGCGTCGACGTGCGGCGAGCAGCCGCCGAGCAGTTGCCGTTCGAGGACGCGGAGTTCGACGCGACCCTGGCGCAGTTGGTCGTCCTCTACATGGAGAACCCCGCCGCGGGAGTGGAGGAGATGGTGCGTGTAACTCGGAGGCGCGGTGTCGTGGCGGCGTCCGTCTGGGACTACGCCGGCGGCCGAGGTCCGATTAGCGTGCTCTGGGACGCAGCGCGCGAGCTCGACCCCGAGGTCGTGGACCAGTCCCACCTCGCAGGCGTTCGCGAAGGCCATCTTGCGGAGTTGTTCGCCGCCGCCGGACTGCAGGAGATCGAGGAGTCGGCTCTCTCGATCCGCGTCGAGCATTCGAGCTTCGAAGAATGGTGGGAGCCGTTCACGCTCGGCGTCGGACCTGCCGGAAGCTATGTCGCCGGACTCGATCCCGCGCGACAAGCCCGGCTGCGGGAACGCTGCCGCGAGAAACTCCCTACCGCACCATTCCTGCTGACAGCGCACGCCTGGGCAGCACGAGGACTCGCATAGCCCGGCCTCGGAATCGATGGCGCCTCAGTCGGCGCCGATCCCTGATCCCGATACTGGCGCCGGTGGAACGGCAGCGTCAAGGCACATTGCTGAACACTGGCGCAGTCCAGCCCGTTGTGCTTCTCCATCTGGCTGTCGTACAGTTGGCGCGGACTGGTTCTCGCGCTCGAGGCGGGGTAATGAAGAAACTCCGATGTGTGCTCGGCTTTCACCGTTGGGCTCCGTACGTGACCGAGGGCGAGGGCTACCTGAAGTGCCGCGACTGTGGGAAGTACGGTGGCAGTCCGGGATCGTTCTCCGGCGGTTGGGGTTACAAGGAGTAGAGCTGCAGTACGCACCCCCTTGGCCGTTCCCTTCCGCCGTCGGTGCGCTTCAGGCGTCATTCCGGAACACTGGCCCAAGCGAGGGCGCGGCTACCCGAGGATGATGCCCGCCGCGATAAGTCCCACCGCCGCGATGCCCGCGCTTGCGACCGCAAGTGCGCCCGCGCCTGACGGAGTAACGCCAGGACCAACCCCATCCGTGAGCGGCATGTTCAGGATTGGAGATGCCCGACGTATGAGCGGGCTGCCGCCACTCTGGAACGCAACGAGCCCAGTGACGACACCCATCAGAAGCCCGGAGACAACCAGCGCATCTGACAAACGGAACATCCCACGACGTCAAGGATTCCCGCGAGCAGCCACCCAACCGCGGAGAAGGCGACGAGTTGAACGGCAAACATTTTCGCTCTGACAGCAATCACGCGGAGAGTCTAGGCGGGTCTTCGTTCAGGGTGCGGTCGCGAACGCCGCCCCAGGCGAGAGCGAGCTAATCCTTAGGCCAGAGATCCCCGTCTGCGATCTCGAGCAGATTCCCGGCCGGATCGTGGAAGTAGAACGACGTGACCCCATTGCCCCATACGACCTCGTCGAGGATCCGAACGTCGTGGCTGACCAAGCGCTGCTTCCACGTCTCACAGTTGTCGGCAGCTGCGACGAAGCAGGTGTGAATCGATCCAACAGCGCCGTGCGGCGGAGGGTTCGACTGACGCACCGAGCGCTCCCTGTCGAAGAGAAGCAGCAAGCCCTGGCCGACACGGAACGTGAGACCTTCTCGGCCGACCCTCTGCAGGCCGAGCACCTCTCCATAGAACCGCGCAAGCGCCTCCTCTTCGCCCGGCGCGTAGTAGAGGACCGTCTCGAGCACGCCCGCGAGTTTCATGGCGCGACAGTACTCAACCGGCATCGCGAATCGCCAACGACCTGACGATCAGGTGCACTCGCGAACGCTGGGGCAGCCCACAGTCCCGGAACCTGGTTCGTGGTGTGAACCAGGTTCCAGAGTTCAGAGCGCCTCGCGCTGCCGAGCAGACTCTCGAACCTGGTTCAAAGAGCGAACCAGGTTCGGAACGTCAGGCGTCACTGCGGAACGCTGGCGCAGGCGAGTTTTCGGTCTATGTTGGGGCTTGTGCAGGACCGTCCCGCCAACGACCTCAGAGTGCGAACAGCGAAAAGGCGGCTTCTTGTCGGTGTGGCGCTCGGGTTCGTTCTTGTCTTCACGGTCGCGGTCGCCGTGCCCGCGGCTGGGCAGCCGCGCACGCTCGCAACCCGCGGGCGGGTGACCGCGCTTGCGGCCGACGGTGACCGTATCGCGCTCATCGTCGCCGCCCCGTACGTGCAGAACGGTGGTCGGTCGTTTGACTGTGCGAGCGTCGTCGTGTGGGAGCCGATGGCCGGTCGGGTCGTCCGTCTCCAGCATCCCTGTGGGCCGGGCCAGGACATCAGCCTGCGCGAAGGCACGCGGGCGGTAGCCCTTGCTGGAACGCGGGCAGCTTGGCTGCACCTCGACGGCGGTAATACCCTGGAGACGATGATGGAGACGGCGGCGGTCGCTCAGCCGCGCCCAGCGACGATTGCCTATGGCGCTTCGAGCGAAGGCGGCGACGGTGAGTT
Organism: uncultured Actinomycetes bacterium; assembly: GCA_963779505.1. GTDB lineage: Bacteria > Actinomycetota > Thermoleophilia > Gaiellales > Gaiellaceae > PALSA-600. The sequence continues at coordinate 2,723 of CAVZYK010000018.1, forward strand.
CCCGCTCGAGCCGTTCGGAGACGGCGGCTTGCTCGCCTTCACTGTCGAGCAGCGTTGCGACGCCGATGCAGTACTCAACCAGGGGCCAGGTGCCCCGACTCAGTGCCCATCGGGCCGCAAGACGGGCTACGTCACCGCCTCAACCGTTTGGCGGATGCCGGGCATCGAACGCTGCCCTGAGATGTACGGGACTGGATACTCGATTCCAAAGGCGTCCGGCGCCCGCCGCTGCTTACGCGTCGCAACGGCGGACGGCGAGCTGAGCGTACTAGCCGTCGACGCCGGCCGAATCGTGGTGCAAGCGGAGAGCGGCCTCAGACTGCTGGGCGGGCGGGGATCAGTCCTGCAGGAGTTCGATGTGCGCGCGCGTTCCGCACAACTTTCCGGCGACCGGCTCGCGATCCGCACCGCCGACGCCGTCGAGGTCTACGACACTACCTCCGGCCTGCGGACGGACCGGTTCCCCGCCGCGAGCGGCCTCAGGCTCCAAGATCTCGATCGCGACATCCTTGTCACGGCCTCAGGCGCGTCGGTCACGCTCCGCAGACTTGGCGACGGCCGGACGAGCACAATCCGGGCGGGCCGTACCGCTCTCGCCCAACTCGAAAGTCCAGGTCTGTTCGTCGCTGGCGACCAACGCGTGACCTTCACCCCGATGCGCGACGTCCTTCGCAAGCTCGGCAGCTAGACCTCGGCGGGAAGTTCGTCGACGACCGGACCGAGCGAGCTCAGGGTGCCGGCCGGTTGGTGGTGGTTACTTGACGAGCGTGAGCATCTTGAACATCGGCAGGTACATCGCGATGATGATCACGCCGACCATCAGGCCGACGCCGATCATCATCACCGGCTCGATGATGCTCGTGAGCGTTGCGATCGACGCGTCGACTTCCTCTTCGTAGAAGTCCGCGACCTTCGCAAGCATCTTGTCCAGCTCTCCGGTCTCTTCGCCGACCTTGATCATCTGCGAGACCATCGGCGGGAACACCGGGTTCTCGACGAGCGGCTGCGAGATCGGCACACCTTCGTGCACGCGCGCCTTCGCCTCGATCAATGCATCCTCGACGACCCAGTTGCCGGCGGTCGTCGCGGTGATCTCGATCGCGCGGATGATGTCGACGCCCGCGGCAACGAGAGTCGAGAACGTGCGCGAGAAGCGCGCCATGGTGATCTTCAGCACCACGTCGCCGATCTTCATCGGCAGCTTCAGCTTGAAGCGGTCCCAGTTGCGCTTGCCGTGGTCGGTGCGCCGCCACTTCTTGAAGCCGAACGTCGCACCGATGCCGAACGCGATGATCAGGTACCAGTCGCTCCTGATGAAGTTCGATGCGTTGACGACCCACTGCGTCAGCGTCGGCAGCTTGCCGCCGAGTGTCAGGAAGACCTTGGTGAAGAACGGGACGAGGAAGAGCAACATGCCGGTGAGGACCAGCGTCGCGAAGATCAACACCATGATCGGGTACATCATCGCGCCCTTGACGCGGCTCTTCAGCTTCGTCTCGCGCTCGATCTGGAACGCCATGCGGTCGAGCACCTGGTCCAGGATTCCTGCCGCCTCGCCCGCCTCGACCATCGAGACGAACAGGCGCACGAACACCTTCGGATGACGGTCCATCGCCTGGCTGAGCAGCAGGCCGCCTTCGACGTCGGCGCGCAACTCGTGGATCACGACGCGCAGGTACTTGTCGTCGGTCTGCTCTTCGAGAATGACGAGCGCGGCGACGACGCTGAGGCCCGCCTCGATCATCGTCGCGAACTGCCGGGAGAAGATCTGCAGCGACTTCGGCTTGATCTTCTTGAAGGCGGTCTTCATGCCGACTTCGCCGACCGACGGCAGCTCCTCGAGCTTCTCCGCCAGGAGGCCGCGGATCCTCAGCTGCTCGCGCGCAGCATCCACCGTCGGCGCGTGAATCTCACCGTCGGAGAGGAAACCCTGGGCGTTGATCGCCGTATACGCGTATGCCGCCATGCGTCTAGGCTCTCTATCGGCATGCGGCGCGCCGACCCTTAGCGAAACGGCCCTCGCTAGCAGGGAGCAGCGTTCGCGGCGTTGCCTGTCGCGCAGTCGAACGTCGAGGCGATGAGCGCAAGCTCCTTCGAAGTCGCCTCCTCGCGGACGACGATCGAGACCTGCTTCGCCGGCCGTTGCCCCGCGGTCAGCGTGCCGTACTTGATGTACGTGTCGACGTAGTAGGTTCGTGAATCCGGCGAGCGCGGCGTCGAGACGCTGTTGACGACACGATGCGCGGTACACGGGTTGACGCCGTTCGCCGAGAAGTAGGTCGAAACACTGGAGGAGCCGCTCGCAGCGGTGCAACTCCACGTGCTGTTGTTCGTGTTGTTGACCGGCCCGCTATTGCCGCAGACAGGGTTCTGGCTCGCCGGGCAGACGGTCGTGTCGGCGATGTACGTACCGGTTGTCGGCGCGGCTGCGGTATCGAGCCCGATCGCGTCGTAGGGCATCGACCGGTAGAGCTCCATCTGCTGGTCCGCCAGCACTGCCGCCGTGTTGATCTTGGCAGCGCGCCCGAGCGCGACCGCGCCGGCGCCAAAGGCACCGACGAGCGCGAGGAGCGCGATCTGCAGCACGACGATCGAGATCAGCAGCTCGATCAGGCCGAAGCCGGACTTCGTCGCGTGGTGAGGGGATTCCGCCCATGCCGGGTCTATCGGCAGCTTCGGCCGCGGCCTCCACCCTCTAAGGCGTGGAGAGCAGGACGAGCTTGTACCGCTGGCCGTTGCTCGTGTTCTGCAGGGTGACCGGCTTGTCGATGGTCAGCTCGAGCGTCGGGTCGCCCGTCGAGTACGAGCCGCCGACGATGCCGATCCGTGCCGCGCCCTTCGTCCAGGAGACGAGCCGGAAGACGGGCGTGCTGCTCGGGAACGCACCACCGCGCGCGACGTGAGAGGTCGCTCCGTTGACGGAGATCGAGACGGTCGGCGCGGCGGGCTTGGCGGTCGTGGTGGTCTCCGGAGTGCTCGGCGCCGGCGCCGTCGAGGGTACAGCGGTCGAGGGCACGGCGGTCGCCGGTGTCGTCGTCGATTGCACCTCGATCGAGGGAGTCGTCGTCGCGGACGACGCGACGCGCGAGCCGGTGCCCGGCGCGCTCTGCGTCTCCGTCGCGCCCGAGGCCGCGGCGTCCGCAGCCGCCACGTCCGCGCTCGTGACCTGCGGCCGGAACGGATCCTTCGTCTGGAAGACGTCGAACGAGACCAGCTGGCCGCCGTCGAGGGCGGCCGGCGGCACGTCCGTGTCTGCAAGCTCGCCTGACGCGGTGGTCGTCGTCTGCGCGCCCGTGCCCGGAAGTGCACTCGTGCCCACGGGTGCAGCCGCCGAGGTCGGCGGCACGACCGGCTTCTGGTTCATCAGCTTCATCATCTTCGGGCCCTGCCACGCGGCGACGGCGAGCAGCAGCACGACGCCGCCGATCGCGGCGATCTTCGCGCGCTTCTCGCGCTGCTTGATCGGGTCGACCTTCTTCTTGGCCGCCATGACTAGGGACTCACCCCCGCCGCGGTCGCGCCACTCGGGGGCGGCGCCGTGTCCGTCGAGGGCGTCGTCGTCGTGCCCGGATCGGTCGTCGTGCCGGGCGTCGCTGCTGCAGGCGGCGCAGGCTGGTAGACGTACGCGTTCACGTACAGCTCGGCGGAGATGTTCGGGAATGCGTCCTGCGGGACGTTGAAGATGACCGTGTCGGTGTTGAAGAGCCGGCCCGTGGCGGCGAGCTTGCCGTCGTGAACGACGACGAGGCTGCGCAGGCGGTAGAGGAAGTCGCTCAACCCGTAGAAGTCGCCGTTGAAGAGCAGGTGGATGCGCTGGGTCTGGTAGCCGCTCGCCGTCGTGTCGGCCGGGGCGCCGACGACCGGCTCGATCAGCTGGAAGCTGATTCCGGCCTCGCGCGCGACCTGGCTCAGGGTCAGGATGATTCCCGGCATGTCGGAGCGGTCGGGCATCGCCCGCGAGAGCTTGAACAGGTCGGCGACCGCGATCGTCGGCGGCTTGCCCGCCGCCTTCAGGTCGGCCTTGCGCTGGTAGATCTGCGCCTGCGTGGCGTCGATCTGCGTCTGGATCTTGGCCGCCTTGGCGCCTTGCGGCGCGACGACGAAGTGGTGCGCGAGGAACCCGACGAGGAGCAGACCGACGACGACGCCGCCGATCTGAAGCCGCATGTCGAGGCCCGCGAGCTTCTTCTTCACGACGTCGCTCCAGCCGGGCGCACGGCGCCCTGGAGGGTGAAGGTGACCATGCCCTTCGGGCACTGACCGGTCGACACCGTGCCGGTGTCACCGCCGGACTGGGACTTGCCGAGCGTCATGTCGGAGAGGTCGGGAACGACGTCGAGTCGCGCGAGGAAGCGAGCGACCGAATCCTGGGAGTAGGTGCAGCCGGCGACGGTGAACGTCTGCGTGACGGTGCCCGGCGTGGCGGCAGCGGCGGCCGCGGCACCGACTGCGGGCGACTGCGCGTTCAGGTTGAGCAGCCAGACGTCGCTCGGCACGACCTGCGAGACCTCGCGCAACAGCCGATCCCACGCGACGCGCTGCCCGAGGGCGGACGCGAGCGCGGTCACGCGCGTCGTGCGAAGCGCGGGCAGCTCCGTCTCCGCCGAGGACGGCGCGGCGGGAGCAGGCAATGCGTTGTACGTGGCCTGTGCGTCCTGCAGCGCGCGCTGTTGCTTGGCGACGTTGCCGCTCGCCGACAGGAACATCACAGCGAGCGCCGCGGTGAGCACGACGACGCCGATGCACGCCGCGAGCACGGGCGGCGGCGGCAGCCGACGGCCCTGTGACGCATCGTCTCTCGGGAGCAGGTTGACGGAACGCATCAGTCTTCGATCCCGAGGCCGATTGCAACCGTCAGCGAGCCGAGCGAGTACTCATCCGGCTCGCGGAACTTCTTCGGGATCACGACACGATTGAGCGGATCGCCCACGCGGACGCGAACACCGATCATGCGGTTCAGCTCGTCCGCGAAGCCCGGCAGGTGCGCCGTTCCGCCGGTGAGCACGAGCTCGCCGATGCCGAGCGAGCCCGGCTGGTTCTGGTAGAAGCGCAGGCTCGAGACGAGCTCGCGCGCAAAGGACTGCAACTCGCGGTTGACCGCGTCCCGCGCGGTGTTCATCGCCTCGACGGAGACGCCGTCCGGCGGCGCGTACGTGGCGACGAGCGAGAGGGCGTGCTTGATCGGCGTCGCCTCGGACGGCGTCATGTCGAGTGCGCGGGCGATCGCGACCGAGAGGCTCTGGCCGCCCCAGCCGAGCACACGCGTGAACTCGCAGATGGCGACCGTCGGAGACGGCGAAGGTCGAGCGGTCGTGGCCGACGTTGACGACGACCTGCGCGCCGGTTGGCTCGGGCGCGTCGGCGGCCGGCGGTGCCGAGAGGGCGCGCAGCATCGCGAACGCCTCGAGGTCGATGCCGGCGAGCTTGATGCCCGCCTGCTTGCACGCGAGGACGTACCGGTCGACGAGCTCGCGGTAGGCGACGACGAGCAGAACGCGCCTGACTGCCTGACCCGACTCCGGGTCGACGTGCTCCGAGAGCACCTGCCAGTCGAGCACGGCCTCCTCGAGCGGGATCGGCAGCGTCTCCTGCGCGCGGAAGCGAATCGCGTTCGCGAGCTGCCGCGGGTCGTCGATGCCGGTGATCTCGAAGGTCCTGACGCCGATGCGGTTGTTCGCGATGCCGAGACGCACGCCGCGCTTCGGCAGCTTGTGCTTTGCGAAGAGCTCCTTGAGCGCCGAAGCGAGGCCTTCGATGTCGCGCAGCTCGCCGCCGACGACGACGCCGTCCGGCAGGTCGATCCGCGCCACCTGGAGGAGCTCCGGCGACCCGTTCGAGTTGGCGACCCGCGCCGCCGCGATCTGCGACGCGCCGATCTTCAGCCCGACGAGCCCGCCCTTGCCCTGGGTGGGAGCCTTCTGCTTCTTCGGCGCCTTGGGCAGCTTCTCGCCCTTGACGCGCTTGGCCTTCGGCGCCTTGACGGCCTGCTCGCCGGCTGCGTCCTTGCTCTTGCCGAACGAGAGCTCGCGCTTCCAGAACGGCGGCTGCTTCTCCTTCGGCTGTCTTCGGCTGCGCCTCCTGGCGGCGACTGCTCGGCGACGGCCTTGTCCTTGCTCTTGCCGAACGAGACCTCGCGCTTCCAGAACGGCGGCTGCTGCTCCTTCGGTTCCTTGGCTGCTTCGGCTGCTTCTCGGCCTTGACCTTCTTCTCCTTGGGCGCCTTGGTGCCTTGGGTTCCTTGGCGGACTCTGCCTCCTTCGGGCCGCGCTTGACCGAGAGCTCCTTCTTCCAGAAGGGCGTCTTGGCATCGGTCGAGTCCGCGGAGCTCGATTCGGCTGCGCGGCGACAGGCTCGGGCGCCGGCACGACGACGGCCGGGGCGACGACGGCCGGCAGGTCGGGCGCGGTCGGTGCCTCGACAGGAGCCGCCGCGGCGGGCGCGACCGGCACCTGCGGCGCCGAGACGGTCGGCATGTTCTCGGGCACCTCGTTCGGATCGAAGTTCGCGGTCAGCCAGCCGTAGTCGCCGGTCACTTCCGGGAGCGGCGCGACCGACGGCTGGTCGACCGCCTGCGTCAGCCGCCGGCTCGGCGGCGACCGGCTCGACGGGCGCGGCGACGTGCGCCTCCTCGGCGGCGGTCTCCTCGTCCTTCTTGCGCAACGAGAACTCCTTCTTCCAGATCGAGCCCGACACGGTTAGCTCCCGGTGACGCGCAGCCCGCTGAAGGCGAGGTCGGGCGCCGCAGGCGCAGGCTGATGGCCGTTCGTCTCGTTCGCGTCGTCTTCTTCCGTGCCGAAGCCGGCGCGCTCGAGCAGGCCCGCGAGCTGCTCCGGCCGCGACGAGCGCGACAGGGCCAGCTCCTTCGTGATCACACCGCGCAGGATCAGCTCGGCGAGCGACTGCTCCATCGTCACCATGCCCTTGGCCGTGCCGGTCTGCATGACGGAGTAGATCTGCTCGACCTTGCCCTGGCGGATCAGGTTCCGCACCGCGTCGTCCGGCAACAGGATCTCGAGCGCGGGGACGCGCCCTTGCCCGTCGGCGGTCGGCAGCAGCGCCTGGGTGATGACGCCCTGGAGCGTGCCGGCGATCTGCACGCGCACCTGCTCCTGCTGCTCGGGCGGGAAGACGTCGATGATGCGGTCGATCGTTCCCGGCGCGCTCTGCGTGTGCAGCGTGCCGAACACGAGGTGGCCGGTCTCGGCCGCGGTCATCGCGGTCGCGATCGTCTCGAGGTCGCGCATCTCGCCGACGAGGATCACGTCGGGGTCCTGGCGCAACGCGCCGCGCAGGCCCTCGGCGAACGACGTCGCGTCGACGCCGATCTCGCGCTGGTTGACGATGCAGCCCTTGTGACGGTGCAGGAACTCGATCGGATCCTCGACCGTGAGAATGTGGTCGTGCCGCGTGCGGTTGATCTCGTCGATCACCGACGCGAGCGTCGTCGACTTGCCGGAGCCGGTCGGTCCCGTCACGAGCACGAGGCCGCGCGGCTTCTCCGCGAGCTGATGCAGCGACGCCGACAGTCCGAGCTCCTCGAGCGACTTGATCTCGTTCGGGATCAGACGGAACGCGGCGCCCAGCGTCTCGCGCTGGAAGAAGACGTTGACGCGGAAGCGGGCGACACCCGGGATCGAGTGCGCGAGGTCGAGCTGGCGGTTGATCTCCAACCGCTTCTGCTGCTCGCTCGAGAGGATGCGATAGAGAAGGTCACGCGTCTCGTCCGCGCTCAGCGACGGCACGCCGTCGAAGCGCTGTAGGTGTCCGCGCAGACGCACGACGGGCGGCGAGCCGACCGTGATGTGCAGATCCGACGCGTTCAGCTGCACCATCTGCGTGAGCAGCTGATCGATCGATGTGATGGCCGCATCAGACATTCCGTCGGGCTATCGGCACGGCCCGAGCCTGACTTGAGGGATTCGTCGGCGCACGTATTCGTGCACCCGAGCCGACGCGGGACCCGGCGAAGAGTCACGCGCGCCGAGTGACACAGATCCCCCCGAATGGGGGAACAAGGCCGTCGCTCGGACGGTCGATACGTGTCCGGCCACCAACTTGCACCGACGCTCTCGGAAGGAGCCGGAATACATGCTGAACAAACTGCGGACGCGCCTGGAGGGTAACGAGGGCTTCACGCTCATCGAGCTCCTGGTCGTCATCATCATCCTCGGGATCCTGATGGCGATCGCCATCCCGTCGTACCTGGGCTTCAAGGATCGCGCCAACAAGTCGGCCGCACAGGCGAACGTGCGCTCGGCCGTCCCCGGCATCGAGGCGTACGCCGCCGACCACAACGGTTACGTCGGCGCGACGCTGGCGAAGCTGCAGGCGAGCTACGACGCCGGCATCAAGAACATCGTCTTCAGCGCCACCGCGCCGACGGCGACCACGTACTGCATCTCGTCGACGGTCGGTGCCTACACGTTCTTCAAGAACGGCCCGGGCGCAGACATCCTGCTCGGCGCCTGCCCGTAAGGCGCGCTGCACAGCTTGATCTCTAGACCGGAAGGGCGCGGCGACACCGCGCCCTTCCGGCCGTAACACGACCCATTTCCGGCTCCCCACCACCCCGACTGCTCTCTCGAAAGGAGCACCTGAATGCTGAACAACCTGCGGAGGCGCCTCGAGGGCGATGAGGGCTTCACGCTCATCGAGCTCCTGGTCGTCATCATCATCCTCGGCATCCTGATGGCGATCGCCATCCCGTCGTACCTCGGCTTCAAGGATCGCGCCAACAAGTCGGCCGCACAGGCGAACGTGCGCTCGGCCGTCCCCGGTGTCGAGGCGTATGCCGCCGACCACAACGGCTACACCGGCGTGACGCTCGGCAAGCTGCAGGCGAGCTACGACGCCGGCATCAAGAACATCGTCTTCGGCGCCACTGCGCCGTCGGCGACCACGTACTGCATCCAGTCGACTGTCGGCAGCTACACGTTCTTCAAGAACGGGCCTGGCACGGACATCGTCTCCGGCCCCTGCCCGTAACGACGACGACGCAGCACTGAGCACGGCCGGAAGGGCGCGGGAGACCGCGCCCTTCCGCGTTCTGCGAGCCATCCCTCACGACGAGGGATGCAGATCCCTCATTTGGGGGCGTTCGTCGATCCCTTACGCGCCGATAGCGATCTGTGCCACCGGTAATTCACGCTTCTCGGAAGGGAGCTGCGACACATATGTTGAACAAACTGCGGACGCGCCTGGAGGGTAACGAGGGCTTCACGCTCATCGAGCTCCTGGTCGTCATCATCATCCTCGGCATCCTGATGGCGATCGCCATCCCGTCCTACCTGGGCTTCAAGGATCGCGCCAACAAGTCGGCCGCACAGGCGAACGTGCGCTCGGCCGTGCCGGGTGTCGAGGCGTATGCCGCCGACCACAACGGCTACCTCGGCGTCGACCTCGGCAAGCTGCAGGCGAGCTACGACGCCGGCATCAAGAACATCACGTTCGGCACGACGGCGCCGACGGCGACCACGTACTGCATCCAGTCGACGGTCGGGGCGTACACGTTCTTCAAGAACGGCCCTGGTGCCGACATCGTCTCCGGGCCCTGCCCGTAAGCACGACCTGACGGCACGTCAGCTCGACCCGGAGAGGGCGCGGAGAGATCCGCGCCCTCTCTGCGTCTCGGGCCGGGACCAGACTCAAGCCCGGCCGCTCTCGCGCCGATAGCACTCTCATGGACGTCCTTTCTCCGCACCTGCGCGGGATCGTGATCGCGGGCGGGCTTGCAGTGGTCGCACTTGCGCTCGGCTTCGTGACGCTCGCGATGAACCAGTCGAGCTCCTCGGCCGCTCCGCACACCGTGCTCTCGCTGAAGGCTCGGCATCTCGCGGGCACGAAGCCGGCGAAGCCTGCGGCGAAGCCGGTCAAGCGCAAGCCGCTGAACGCACACCTCGTCGCTGCGCTGAAGCTTGGTCTCCCCCGTTCGATCGCGCACGGTCTCGCGGCTCACCGCGTGACGCTCGTCGCGCTGACGTCGTCCTCGGATTCGGTCGCGGTGCTGGCGACGCGCGAGACGAAGGCGGGCGCACGGCTCGCCGGCGCGTCCTTCGTCCGCGTCAGCGTCGACCATGACGGCGGTGACGCCTCGGCGCTGACGGCGCTGATCGGCAAGCTGCCGACCGCGCCGGCGACGCTCGTCTACGTCCGTCCCGGGACGCTGTACCTGCAGATGCCCGGCTTCAACGACAAGACGACCGTGCAGCAGGCGGCGCACACCGCGTCGCACGCACCGGCCGGCACGACCGCGGCACCTGCGCCGGCTGCGACGCCGACGACGACGACGCCGGTCGAGACGACACCGGCAACCGTCCCGCGCCGCGTGAGCGACGCGCCGACCGTCCCGTCGGGCGCGAAGGAGCTGTTCGTCCGGCACGCGCGCAAGGAGGGCCGGTCGGTTGCCGTGCTGCGCGCGATCGACTACGGCCAGGAGTGCGTCGTCGAGACCGAGGTGTACCCGCCGAACGCGGTCACCCCGGTTCGCGCCGGCCCGTACACCTTCGCCGACGCGCGGCAAGCGGTCGCGTTCGTGACCGAAGCGGTCGAGGCGCTGATGTATCTCGGCTGCGACATCCAGGCCGCCTAGCGAACCGCGACGTCCGCGCGGAGCTCGGGGCTCGTCAGCCGCGCCACGGCGCCCGGATTGACCTGCGCCACGAGGCGCACGTCGATCGTGTACGTCCCGGCCTTCAGCGTCGTCCGCGGCAGCGTGACGGTCGCTGCAGCAGCGCCTCCGCGCAGCGCACCGCGCTTCGCGACGACCGGCGTCCCGTCGGCGCGCACGAGCGTGACGAGATACAGGCAGTCGCGTGAGCAGCCGAGCACGACCTGCGCCGACGCAGGCGGAGTGAGCGTCTCGGGGAAGGTGAGCGTCGTCGCGTCCACGCCTGACGCGAGTCCGGGGCAGACAACCGTTCCCCGCTGGGCCGCGGCGACCGCGGCTGTCAGGCGCGCGTCCGCCGTCAGTTGCTCGAGCACGATCCCCTGCAGGGTCGTCGAGCAGGCCGCGCCCGAGATCAGGTCGGCGGCGGCCGTCGGCGTCGCCACGACCCCGTCGACGAGCACGGGTGGGACGTTCGCGAAGCCCTGCCCGACGGCGGCCGTCACCTGCGGCACGTTCGCGACCGTCCAGAGGTTCTTGCCGACCGCAGGCGCGGGCTTGAAGCCGACGACGTCCGCAACCGCGCCGGTCGCGGCGAGCGCCTGGCCGATCGCAGCCAGCACCGGCTTCGGATTCTGCGCGCCGTCGATCAGAGGGCCGACCGCGGCCGGGATGCCCGTCGGGACGACGGCATTCCGGAGCGCGGCGAGCGTCGCGGCGTAGGACGGCGCCGCCGCGACCGTCGGCGCGGGTGTGAGCAGAACGTCTCGGATCGACGGCACCTGCTGGACGAGCGACGCGCCGTACTGCGCGAGCGCTGCCCGTGCTGCGTCGTCCGCGGGCGCCGCGTAGAGGTCGACGACGATCCCGAGCCGTGCCGGAACACGCTGCAACACGGCGACGAGCCCGGGATCGGGTGCGACCGCTCCGGCCGGCCACGAGACGCCGAAGCGAACAAGGCGCAGCCCCGCGGCGACCGCAGCCGGAGCCTGACCGGGATCGGTGATACCCGCACCGACGGCGAGCGGCGGCGGGCCGGCAGCGCGTGCGGCCGCAGTGTGACGCGCGGCCTTCGGCTGGGGAGCCGTCGCGGCGGCACGCACGATCGGCAATGTGTCGAAGGCGGAGCGGTTGCCCGCCCAGTCGACGGCGCCGACGTGTACCGCGTAAAAGCCTGCGCGCTTCGGCTCCGACCAGCCGAGCGAGTGCCAGCCGCCGGAGAGCGAGAGGCGCTTGGTCGCACCCGCGGCGGTCGTCGCAGTGACGGTCGCCGGCTTCGAGAGCCAGAAGCGCAGCGAGCCGAGGTTGCCCGTAGTGACCTTGAACGCCGGCGGCTGCTTGGCGTATGCGGCAAACCGCGTCGCCGCCGAGGCGAAGCGCTCGTCGGACGGCCCGAGGCGCTTCAGCAGCCCGACGACGTACTGCTGGTAGTCGAGCGGCGACCAGTCGCCCGGCAGCGCGTAGTAGCTCCAGTAGCCGGAGTCGAAGCGCGCGAGCGTCGCCGCAGCGGCGCGGCGCATCCGCTCGGCGAGGGCTGCGGCGTCGCTGTCCTCCGCGACCTCAGCGTAGGACTGCAGCGACACGACCGCCTGCAGCTGTGCGTTCAGGACGACGAGCGAGCCGAACGAGTAGAGCTTGATCCACGGGCCCGCGGCGACCGACGTCAGGAGGTGGCGCGGGATCGCGCGATACGCCGCGGTCGCCGAACGGCGCAGTGCCGCCGCGTCATCGGGAACGAGCTCCGCCGTGCGGGCGAGCGCCTGGGCGCCCACGGCCTGCGCCATCCCCGACGTCCAGCCCGGCCTGCCGCCGCTGAACGGGAACGGGTACTCCCACACGATGCCTCCCCCGCGCTGATAGACGCTGCGCGCGACGAGCGCCGCCGCGAGCCGTTGCGCGCCGTCGGCGTCACCGGCGGCGACGCGTGCGTTGAGCGCGCCGAAGTTCGCAAGCGGGTGGAACTCGAGACATCGGCCGGCGAAGTAGCGGTAGACGATTCCGTCAGCGTCGGTCACGTCGGTGCGTGGGGACGGCGCGTAGTGCTTGGCGAAGTAGTCGTCGTTCGCCTTCAGCTCGCCGACCAGCGCGAGCGCGCGCGGTTGCGTGAGGCGGCCCGAGAACGACGCGAGCTCTCCGAGCGCAACCCCGATGTGCTCGCGCCGCCCCGACGGCAGGGCACGGATCAGCCGCGCCGCGCGCGCTATCTCGCCCCGTGCCGCAGCCGCTGTCGCCGGCTCGATCGCGTGCGCGGCCGTGGCACGCTGAATCGCCTTCAACGCGGCCTTCTGGGCGGGCAGTTGCGGGGTCGCCGCGGGAGCGCCGCCCGCGAGCGCGGCAACGACGGCGGCGAGCGCTGCCAGTGTGACCAGACCCCGGGCCATGGTGTTCAACGACGTACCGATCCTGAAGCGGTTAGTCGGGAGCCGTTCGATCCCTGCAGGAAAGCCGATTTTTGGCTCGAGTGATGTAGGGGTACATCTACATCGCGCGGCAGGTAGCGTCGCAGCGTGCGTTTGCTGCTGCTCGCCCGGCACGGGCAGTCGTTGTTCAACGTCGATCGGATCGTCAACGGCGATCCGGCGCGAGACCGGGGGCTCTCGGCGCAAGGCGGCGAGGAGGCAGTTGCCCTCGGCCAGCAGGTTGCGGCGGTGCAGATCGACCTCTGCGTCGTCTCACGGTTCCCGCGCGCCCAGGAAACCGCACGGATCGCACTCGGCGACGCTCGAGCGGCGGGGGTGCCCCGCGTGGTCGACGGCGACCTGGATGACATCCGGCTGGGCGAGCTCGAGGGACGGACGCTCGCCGACTACCGGACGTGGAAGCACGGACGGACGCGCGACGAGCCGTTCCCCGGCGGCGAGAGCCTGAACGACGCCGCACGGCGCTACGCCGACGCGTACGAGCGCATCCTCCGGCGCGACGAGCAGACGGTGCTCTGCATCTGCCACGAGATTCCCGTGCGCTACGCGATCAACATGTCGTCCGGCTCCGAGGAGTTCGACGCACCACTGCACGACGTGAGGAACGCAACCCCGTACGTGTTCGACTCGGCAGGTCTGCAGCGCGCGGTCGAGCGCCTGCGCGTCTGTAGTCGTTAGACGGTGACGCGGGTGAGCTCTTCGACCGAGGTCAGCCCCGCGGCGACCTTGGCGAGCCCGTCGTCCCACAGTCCACGCATGCCGTGCGCCATCGCGGCACGCTCGATGTCCTCGCGCGGCGCCTTCTGTGCGGCGAGCGTCTCGAGCTCCTCGTTCATCGTCATCAGCTGGAAGATGCCGATCCGGCCGCGGTAGCCCGACTGGTTGCAGCGAGGGCAGCCGCGCTTGCGGTAGAGCGCCATGCCGTCCGTCATCGCCGCGACGTCGGGCGAGACCTTGGCCTTGAGCAGGTCGTCGACCGACGGCGTGTACATCTCGCAGCAATGCGTGCAGAGCTTCCTCGCAAGACGCTGGGCGAGCACCGCGGTCACGGCCGAGCCGGTCAGGAACGGCTCGACCCCCATCTCGTTCAGACGGGTCAGCGCGCCTGGTGCGTCGTTCGTGTGCAGCGTCGAGAGCACGAGGTGGCCGGTGAGGGCGGCCTCGATCGCCATCTTCGCCGTCTCGCCGTCCCGGATCTCTCCCACCATCACCACGTCGGGATCGGAACGCAGAATCGAGCGCAACGCCGCCGCGAAGGTCAAGCCTGCACGGTTGTTGATCTGCACCTGGTTGACGCCGGGAAGCCTGAACTCGACCGGGTCCTCGACGGTGATGATGTTGATCTCGGGCCGGTTGACCTGCGTCAGCCCCGCGTAGAGCGTCGTCGACTTACCGGAGCCGGTTGGCCCCGTCACGAGCAGCGCACCGGTCGGGCGCATGAAGATCTCGGTCATCTTCTTCTGCATGTCGTCGGAGAGGCCGAGCTCGACGAGCGTCGGCACCTTCTTCGACTTGTCGACGAGACGCATGACGATCGACTCGCCTTCGACCGTCGGCAGGACGGCGACACGAATGTCCATCATGCGGCCCGCGGCAGCGGCGTTGAGGCCAATGCGCCCGTCTTGCGGCTTGCGGCGCTCGGCGATGTCGAGCTTCGCGAGCACCTTCAGGCGCGTCGTCACACCCGGAGCGAGACGCTTCGGGATCCGCTGCACCTCGTGCAGCACGCCGTCGACCCTGAGCCGGACGACGAGCGAGTCCTCCTGCGGCTCCCAGTGGATGTCCGACGCGCCGTCCTCGGCCGCCTGAAAGATGACGGAGTTGACGAGGCGGACGAGCGGAGCATCCGAGATGCCGTCGTCGGCTTCGAGGTCGTCCGCGTCCTCTTCCTCGGCGGCAAACGCCTCGGCTTCCTCGTCGAGCGCCGCGCGGGCGCCGAACGCCTCCGACTGGCGGACGAGCCGACGTACCTCCGCCTCGACGTCGTCGCGCGACGCAACGGCGAGCTCGACGGTCAGCCGCGTCGCGAGCCGGAGCTCGTCGATCGCGTGCACGTTGCCGGGATCCGAGACGGCGACACGCAGGATGGTGCCGTCGATCTCGTAGGGAATCGCGTTGCTGCGCTCGAGCACGTGTAGCGGCACGACCTTCGACGCCTCCGGGTTGACGTTGATCATCCCGAGGTCGATCAGCGGCAGCTGGTAGCGGGCGGCGAGCGTGCGCGCGATGCCGTCGGCGCTGGCGGCGCCCTCGTCGACGAGCGCCTGCGCGAGCGAACCGGAGGCGCCCGCACGGCCCTTCGCGAGGGCGAGCTTGTCCGGCGTCAGGAGGCCGGTCGCGGCGAGCAGGTCGGCGAGGAGCTCCGCCTGCTCGTTGATCTGCTGGAGGTCGCCAGGGGTAAGCCTCCCGGCCGGCTCGGTCGAGGTCTCATCGCCTGCGGATGGGGCGATCCTCAGTGTGAAGTCGTCGCTCATATCCCTCGATTGAGGTATCGGCAGAAAGGCATGGGCACTTGAGGTTGTGCACCCACGCACGAGCTCCTGCGTCAATCCCTCCTTCGAGGGACGGACCGAGCCGGAACGCCTAGAGGATGCTCAGGTAGGCGTCGAGCAGGGGCTTGCCGAAGAAGAGCGCGACCAGGCCACCGAAGGCCAGGAACGGCCCGAAGGGGATCGCCATCTTGCGCGCCTTCATCCCGTGGCGGGAGAAGAGCACCGCGGACGGGACGAGGGCCGAGAGCATCCCTGCGAAGAGCGCGATCGGCACGTAGCGCCCGACCGCCACCCCGAGGAGCAGCGCGAGCTTGACGTCCCCCATCCCCATGCCGCGCGGGTAGGCGAGCGCGGCCAGGAGGAGGAAGAGCGCCGCCCCGAAGCCGGCGGCCATCCACTCGAAGGACGGGTGGACGACCGTGTTCGCGACCAGCACGATCGCGGCGGCCGGCAGGACGATGTTGTTCGGGATGATCCGCCGGTCGAGGTCGATCGCCGAGAGCACGACGAGGACGGCGC
Source organism: uncultured Actinomycetes bacterium (assembly GCA_963779505.1). Classification (GTDB taxonomy): domain Bacteria; phylum Actinomycetota; class Thermoleophilia; order Gaiellales; family Gaiellaceae; genus PALSA-600. Next base: position 18,756 of record CAVZYK010000018.1, read on the forward strand.
AGAAGAACGACGCGATGGCCGCGTCGACGGTGAGGCCGAACTTCCAGAAGCAGGCTGCCACGAGCAGCGCCGTGGCCAGCTCGACTGCCGGATAGCGCCACGAGATCTCGGCCTTGCACGTGCGGCAGCGTCCGCGCAGGAGCAGCCACGAGAGCACGGGCACATTGTCGCGCCACGAGAGCTCGGTCCCGCAGCTCATGCAGGCCGACGGTGGTGAGACGACCGAGCGCTTCAGCGGCACCCGGGCGGCGACGACGTTCAGGAACGAGCCGATGGCGAGGGCGGGGAAGAAGGCGAGTCCGGCGGCGGCGAAGCTCATGACTCCTCTATCGGCAGCTTCGTCTACCCGCTGTAGCCCGTCGGCGGATTCGGCTGCGCGTAGACATTCGGGTTGCCGGGAGCGCCGAGCGGGACGGTGGTGATGATGGGGAACGGCTTCAGGACGACGTTGTTCAGGAATGCGAACGTCCCGCCGATCGTCGGGCCTTCGATCACCGCGTTGTTGCTGAGGTAGTCGATCCCGGTTCCGTAGATGCCGCCTTCCCACTTGGCGCTGTTGTCGAGGAAGACCGACCGGCCGCTCGCGTCCTGGCCGTGGGCGCCGACGATCAGCATCTCGGTGTTCGGGTTCCAGTTCGTGAAGTCGCAGTCCGAATTGCGTGGCGTTGCGCTTGCCGCACATCATCCCGTCGACGGTCAGGTAGCCGGAGAGGTAGATCGTCCCCATGCCGTTGTACTCGTTCACCGCCTGGTTCGTCACGGCCGCGCTGCCGTCGATGTACATGACGCCGCTCACGGTCAAGGTCTTCGTAGCGGCGTTCCAGCTGATCGAGCCGTTCGGCGTCACGCACGAGTAGTTCTGGGACGGTGTCAGGTTGAACGGCGTCGTGACGCTGCCGTTCGGGTACGTCCCCGAGATGTCCTGCTGCGTGCTGTAGGGAGCAACCGTGCTCTCCCAGGCAGGCGGCGAGGTGGAGGTTGTGCAGGGATGCTTCGGGCCAGGGCTCGCGTTCTGGTACCAGTAGGCCCAGTCGATCGTCGGCGGCGTCACGACTGTTCCGTTGCGTGTCGAAGATCTGTGCGTAGACGGGGTCGAAGCCGGACGTGGGATACGCCTTGCACGTGTGGGTCGTGGTCAGGTTCGTGTTGCCACAGCCTCCGTTCAGGTGCACCTCGGTCACGGTGTTCGTTCCCGACCGGCCGATCGACGTCCCGTTCGAGTAGCCGAACTTCCCCTGGACGGAGACGATGATCGGCAGTCTGGGCGTGGCGAGGTCCTCGACGATCTTCGCGTTGTTGGAGAGACAGAGGTTGCCCATGATGTAGAACGAGGCGTCCACCTCCACGTTGTTCGAGATCGACACGTCACAGACGTTCGGGCCGCCCTGGTTGGTCGCGAACCAGTAGTTCCAGGCCTGCGCGTTCAGCGGCTGCGTGAGGGACGGCGAGACCCTGATGTTCGCGGAGAGCTGACGCGTCACCTCCGACGAGCCGATGTTCGGGTTCGTGACGATGCCCTTCCCGTAGACCGTCCACGTGCTCGAGAGCACGTCGTAGGTGCCCCACCACTTGGCGGTGCCGCCGCCCAGGCTCTGCGAGAGGGCCGTCGCCTCCGTGGAGGGCAGCGTGCTCTGGTTCTGGGCGTTGTTGGTCGCGAGACCGAGCGTCGCCGACGCGTTGTTGATCCCGGCTTCGGCGAGACGATAGGCGACGTCCGACGCCTTCGAGTAGCTCGACTGATGCTGGGACTGCGTCGAGTAGAAGATCACGGTCGTCGAGAGGATCCCGAGCACGATCATCGTCATCAGCGCGAGGACGAGCGCGATGCCGCTCTCCTCGGTCCGCAGCCGGTTCAGCACGATGCGGTGCCTCCGGCGCAGGCGCGCGGACCGTTGCGGAACGCGATGTCGTCGACGAGCCGGTAGCCGTCGACCAGGCCTCCGCGGAGCTGAAGGTTGATGTCGACGTGCAGTCGCGGCAGCGTGCTCGCCAGGTCCTGGGTGACGATCGCGCCGGAGCCCGTTCCCTGACCGAGCGACGTGCTCGTGACGAGATGCGAGCTCGGCGGCAGGTAGGTGAAGATCGTTCCCGAGGTCAGGTAGTCGGCGAACTTCACCGTTGCGCCGGTGCAGCTCGTCGAGTCGATGCGATAGAGGGCGTAGCGCCCGGAGCCGCCGGTCGTGCACCAGGTGACGCTGTGGCTCCCGGAACGCGCAGTTGTCGCTCGGGAAGTAGATCGTGACCGACGAGAGGGCGGTGTTGTAGGTGTTCGGCGTCGAGATCGTGCAGGCGCCAGTGGACCTCGCGGCGCAGCTTGTCGAGCGCGAGCCGACCGTCCTGCTGGGCCTGGAAGCGGCGGTTCTGGTCGGCCTCCGAGTTCAGCCCGGACGCGAACAGTGTGACGATGCCGCCCACGACGACTGAGAGGAGGGCCATGACCACCAGCAGCTCGATCAGGGTGTAGCCCCCGTCGTCGCCCAGCCGGCCGGTCACGACGTCCTCGCTTCGACCTCCGCGAGCGCGTGCTTCGCGACCGCTTCGCTGCGAGCGCCGATGCCCCAGAGGGCCCAGACGCGATCATCGGCGGCGATCAGGATCTTCAGCGCGGAGGCTCCGTGCCACCACCCCATGCGGGCGCCGGCGACGATCCACGCGTGCTGGTAGAGCCAGTGCTTGACGTTCGCGTCGCGTCGCCTTCGGATGACGCGCGAGCCAGGTCAGGAGCGCGTTCGCGCGCACGGTCAGCGGCGGCTCGGCGAGCGGCTCGCGCCGCGCGCCCGGAACGACGAACGCGGGCGGGCGCTTGGCGGCGACGTGGACCGTGCGCTTCTTGACGACGACCTTCGGCTTCGCTCGCACGACCGGGGCGGCCTTCTTCACGGTGTGCTTGACGACCGTGTGCTTGACGACCGTGTGCTTGACGACCGTCTTCTTGGCGACCGCCTTCTTCACGGCGTGCGCGGGAACCTTGACCTCGTTGGAGGCGAGCGCAGCGAGCCGGATCCGCGTGCCGTGCGACCGACGGAACCGCGCTCGGGGATCCCGAGCTGCGCGCCGCTGCGCGCGAGGCGCAGGACGATCGTCGGGGCGCCCGTGTCGATCACCTGCGTGCCCGGTGCGGGCGTCTGCGCGGCGACCGTGTTCGAGGCATAGCCCCGCACGGAGCCGGTCACCTTCCACGCGAAACCGGCGTCGCTGAGCGTTCCCTTGGCAAAGGTGTAGGCCTGGCGGCGGACGTCCGGCACCGTCAGGAGGGCCGGCGGCGCGGCGGCGCTCGTGGTGGCCGCGGGCGTCGTCGATGGGGTCGAGATCTTCTGGGCGGCGGCGTACGTCAGGGCCGCGGTTGCCAGCAGCCACACGACAGTCAGCGCCACGAGGCGCGGTACGAACGTCCGCATACGAGGTCCTTTCGGCAGATCCGGGGCGGGACCTAAGCCCCCGAAGTCGTGAACAGCACGACCGGGCCTGAGGCGGAGTCGAGCGTCCGCGTCGAGGCGGAGCCCTCAGTCGACGACCTCGAAGACCGGGCCGGAGCCTGTCTCCGTCTGGAAACCGTCCGACCACGAGAACGCGGAGCCCGCGAAGCTCTGGAACCACGGCTCGTCCTGCGGGTAGGCGGTCGCGGGCTGCAGCTGGAGGTGCAGGTGCGGTCCCGTCGCGTGGCCCGTCTGGCCGACGAGCCCGACCGGCTGGCCGGCCGCCAGCTGGGCGCCCGCGACGACCGTCGGCTCGAGGTAGGCGAGATGGCAGTACGTCCAGACGAGGCCGTCCGTCGTGGCGATCGTGAAGCCGATGCCGCAGTTGCCGCTCGGCTCGCTGGAGGCGTCCTGGACGGTGCCGTCGGAGAGCGCGTAGAGCTGCGTCCCTTCCGGGGCGGCGATGTCGGCCGCCGGGTAGTCGTGGTGGGTGTGACCGACCCTGACGACGCCCGCGCCGCCGGCGACGGGGAAGACGTAGCCGCCGGAGTAGCTCGGCGAGCCGAGCACCTGGCCTGAGCCCGGCGCGAACGACGCCCCGGACGCGCGGTCACGCGCAGCGGTGAGCGCGTCCTCGGCGGTCTGCAGCTCCGACTGGCGGGCCGCGACCTCCGCCTGGGCGGCCTGGACGTCGACGTCTGCGAGCGTCGCGAGCTTCTGTGTGGCGAGCCGGTCGCTGAAGAGCGTCTCCGACGTCGCCTTCTGAAGCAGCTCGTCGGCGCGGGCCTGGAGCTCGGTCACCTTCGCCTGCGCGTCGAGCACGCGCTGGTTCGCGTCGAGCACAGCCTGCTTGGCCGCGTCGAGGTCCGCCTGCGCGGCCTCGAGTGCCGGCCCGAAGTCCGCCGACCCGCCGGCGTACTGCTGGGCGAGCTGGAGGACCTCGTCGACGTACCACTGCGCGTGGTTGTACGAGAAGACAGCGCTCGAGATGTCGGTCGCATCCGCCGGTAGCCGCGAGGTACCGCGCGGCCGAGTAGATCGCATCCTCGGCATTCCAGGGATCGGGCAGCCCGTCGCCGTTCGCGTCGACGCCCCAGCGCGCCCACGTGTCCGGCATGAACTGCATCCAGCCGATCGCGCCGGCCGAGCTCGGCCCCATGTTCTGGCCGAAGTCGGACTCGATCTTGTTGATCGCCGCGAGCACCGACCACGGGACGCCGTAGGCCTGGCCGGCGGCCTGCCAGACGGGCAGGAGGTCGGACCAGCCGAGCTGCTGCGGCGCCACGGGCGCTGCGAGGAGCTCCGGCAACATGACGCCGGACTCGTTCGGGGCGAGTGCGCTCGGGAGCGCACTGGTAGTCGACGACAGCGGGCTGATCGCCGACGACCTCGAACGTGTCGGCGGAGGCCGCGCCGGTCGCGACGAGCGCGACGAGCGCGACGAGCAGCAGCCGTCTCATTCGCCGAGCGGCGCGAGGCGCAGCATCAGCTCGGGCTCCGGCTCAGCTACGGGCTCGGGCTCTACGATCGCCGCCGCCGCAGGCGCCGTCGGGTCGATCCCCATCTCGTGCGCCTTCTCGGCGTACTCGAGCGCGACCATGAAGTCGTGCCGGTTCGACGAGGCGTTGGCGGCGACCTCGCGGTCGACGGCGCCCTCGACCACCTTGTCGATCAGGGCCTTCTGGAACGTCTGCATGTGGAAGAAGTCGCCTTCCGCCACCGCGTCCGTGATCTCCTCCGGCTTGTTCTCGCGGATCAGGTCGCCGATGCGCGAGTTGTTGATCATCACCTCGACGGCAGCCACACGGCCGCCGCCGACGCGCGGCAGGAGCCGCTGCGAGATGACGCCGCGCAGGACGCCGGCCATGATCGACCGGATCTGCACCTGCTTGCCTTCGGGGAAGAACTCGATCATGCGCCCGACGGTCTCGGCCGCATCGACCGTGTGCAGCGTCGAGAAGACCAGGTGGCCGGATTCCGCCGCCTGCAGCGCGGTCTGCGCCGTCTCGGCGTCGCGCAGCTCGCCGATCAGGATCGTGTCCGGGTCCTGGCGGAGCGCGCGGCGGAGGGCCTGACCGAAGGTCTCGGTGTCGAGGCCGACCTCGCGCTGGTTGACGATCGAGCGGTGGTCGGGGTGCAGGATCTCGATCGGGTCCTCGATCGTGACGATGTGCGAGTCGCGCGAGCGGTTGATGAAGTCGATCATGGCGGCGAGCGTCGTCGTCTTGCCCGAGCCTGTCGCGCCGGTCACCAGCACGAGGCCGCGGTGCTCCTGCGCGAGCGAGCGAACGCCCTGCGGCAGGCCGAGGTCTTCGAACCGCGGCACGTTCTTGGGGATCACGCGGAGCGCGAAGCTGACCGCCCCACGCTGCCGGAACGCGTTGACGCGGAAGCGCGGGAGGTCGTCCGAGGTGTAGGCGATGTCGAGATCGCCCGTCTCGTGGAAGAGGTCGTAACGCTGCGGCGCGATCGCCGTCACCGCGCGCAGATACGCATCGAGGTCCGCGCTCGTCAGCGACTGCGGTGCCTTCGAGCGCCGTCACAGCCCCGTCGCGTCGGACCATCGGCGGACGGTCGAGCTTCAGGTGAATGTCGGACGCGCCGGAATCGACCGCGCGCCGCAGGAGGTCGTCGAGATCCATCTCGACCCCGTTGTCGGCAGGAGGGGCCGCGTGCTTTAGGTGCGGCCGAGCACTTCGAGCGCCCGCAGCGGCAGGCGGGCGAGGCCACGCTGCTCGCCGGGCGCGGTCAACTCCGCGAGCAGGAGCCGCTCGATGCTGCGCCAGACGACCTGGCGCCGCGCCAGCTGCCACGAGGCGCGCGGCCAGCGATCGAAGGCGCGTTTCAGCTGCCAGGAGGCCCGGTGCAGCGGGGCGAGGGCGGCCTCGACCGCGGCCTCGTAGGGCTCGAGGGTGCTCGCGCGGCCGGCGAGGAGGTCGAGCGTGGCGGTCGCGGCCAGCCGCGAGGAGACGAAGCACTCGTACATGCCGTCGCCCGAGACCGGGTCGATCAGCCCGCCGCATCGCCGATCAGGAGGACGCGCTCGCCCGCGATCCGGCTGCCGGGCCTGCGCATCGGCAGGCGGTGACCGCGCAGTCCCTCGAGCGCCGACGGATCGAGGCCGTGACCCTCACAGACTTTCGCGAGCAGCTCCCTGATCCGAGGGCCTTCCGTCTGCCAGGCACCCACGCCGACGTTGACGTGGTCTCCCTTCGCGAACACCCAGCCGTAGCCGCCCGGAAAGTCGCCGAGCTCGACGACCGCCCGGTGGGCGTAGCGCTCGCGGGAGACGGTGCCGTACGGGACGTTTCCCTCGAACGCGACGCCGTGGACGATTCCGTGCGCGAGCCCGAACGCCTTCGCCGTGACGCCGTTCGCGCCGTCGGCGCCGATCACGACATCGGCCGGAGCCTGCCGCGGATCGATCGTCGTCGCTTCGCGCACCTCGACCCCCCGCTCGCGGGCCGCGTCGAGCAGGAATGCGTCGAGACGGCGGCGCTGCGTCATCCGGATCAGCGGCGGGCCGGAGCCGCGCACGACTGACGGGCCGAAGCGGAAGCGGAGCTCGACGAGGTCGACGACCTCCTCGACGACCGGCGACGGGTCGACCGGGCACTGAAGGAAGGCTCGCGTGGTCAGACCGCCGCCGCAGGGCTTGTCGCGCGGGAAGGTCGCGCGGTCGACGAGCAGCACCTCGGCGCCTGCCGCGGCGAGATGAATCGCCGCGGTCGATCCGGCCGGCCCACCACCGATGACGACGGCGTCGAAGCGCTTCACACGCGGTGAGGCTACAATCGTGGCGCTTTCCCGGGGGTGTGCCCGAGCGGCCAAAGGGAACGGGCTGTAAACCCGTCGGCTCAGCCTACGGAGGTTCGAATCCTCCCGCCCCCACTCCGACAGTTGCAGGTGACTGTTGCATGGTTCGAGGCGGCCTCCGGGGCCGCCTCGTGCCTTTGCGATTCCCGGCCTGCGATCCAGGGGGAGGCTGACGATCAGCGAGTACGACCGAAACTCCTGGGAAGCGCGCTGGACGCAGGCCCTGGGCGAGCACGGGGATCGCGTCGCGCAGCGGCCCCCGAACCACCACCTGACCGCAGAGAACGGCGAGCTGCGTCCCGGACGTGCGCTCGACGCGGGTTGCGGCCACGGCTCCGACACGCTCTGGCTCGCTGCGCGCGGCTGGCAGGTCACCGCGGTCGACTTCGCCGCGACGGCCCTGGCATATGCCCGGTCGACGGCCGAGGCCATGGGGCCGGAGGTCGCGGAGCGCATCGACTGGGTCGAAGCCGATCTCGCAACGTGGACGCCTGAGCGCGACGGGTACGACCTCGTGGTCTCCCTGTATGTCCACGTGTCTGGCTCGGTCGAGGAGCTGGTGCGGCGGCTGGCGGCCGGGGTCGCGCCCGGCGGAACCTTGTTCCTGGTCGGGCATGGCCCGATCGACCCCACCACGGGAGAAGCGACGGCCGCGGCAGGCCAGGTGCAGGTCTCTGTCGAGGCCGCGCGCGCCGCCCTCGATCCGGGCCGGTGGGAGCTGGCCGTCGCCGAGGACCGCCCTCGGCCGGTGGCAGGCACCGGCGTCGATGCGGTGATCCGAGCACGTCGCCGCGACGGCGTGACGTAGATGTACCTCTACGTCACTTGACGACGGAGCCGGCGGGAGAACGCGGTCACACGCGGTCGCCGGCGAACCCGAGCACCCGCTCCCGGAGGTCATCGCCGCGCGCGGCGAGCTCGCCGAGCTCGCAGAGGAAGGACAGCACGCGCACGTCGGGCGGCCCGAACGTCGCGGGCATGTTCCAGCCGTTCGAGCGCAGTGTCAGTGCAATCGTCCGCAGCCGCGCGACGAGATCGTCGGCCGCTTCCTGCAACGTGTCGCCGTCGCCCCACGAGACCCCGTCGAGGGACAACCGGCAGCGGTGGCCGACCTCCCGGACGGTGAGCGATGGCGTCCACCCTGCTGACATCGCCCGGTGATTGTCCCGCGCGGGTCGGACAAAACATCGGAACCGCACTGCCAAAGGGGCCATGTCCCGGGGACTGTCCCTGGGACCTGGCCGCTACGCGCAGGTGTGGCCTGCGAGAATGGAGCCCGTGGACCGGCGTGCGATCGACGATCTGCGCAGGCTTGCCGCGCTCGACGATGAGCTAGCGGCGCGCGAGCGGAGCCTGCAAGAGCTCGACGAGACCGTGCGCGAGGTGCGCGGGCGCGCCGAGGCGCTCGAGGCGTTCTTCGCGGGCTACGACGAAGCCGAGCGCCGCACGCGGTCCGCGACCGAGTCGGCCGTCGCCGAGGTCGAGCGGCGCCGCGCCGAGGTCGGCGAGGCAAAGGCCGCGCTGGAGCACGCGCGCGACGAGGAACGCCGCGAGCTCGCCGGCCGAGCGCTCGCACGCGCCGAGGATCACCTGTCGGTCGCCGAGATCGCGCTCGGACGGGCGAGCACCGACGCGGCGCAGCTGGAACGCGAAGCAGCCGACTGGCAGCGAGAGCTGCCGCTACTCGAGGATCGCGCGCGGCAGCTCTCAACGGACCTCCGCGACGTCGACGCCGGCGGCTCGGGCGCACCCGGCGCTGATCGCCTGGGCGTCTCACGCGCACGCGTCGCTCTTCGTCGCCGTCCGGCAACTCGAAGCGGAACGGGAGCGCGTGATTCGCGAGGCGAACGAGCTTGCGTCGGCGCTGGCCGGCGAGCCGACGTACGGCTCGACGCCCGCGCAGGCGCTCGCGCGCATCGAGCGCAGCTAGCCCTGCACGTCGTCGCCGGGCCACGTGTCCGAGAGCAGGTAGCCCTCGGGGAACGGGTCGTCCGGATCGACGAAGACCTGTGTGATGCCGGTGATCCACGCGCTGCCGCGGATCGCGGGCACGATCGCCGGGCGGCCGCCGACGGTCGTCTCGGCGACGATGCGGCCGTCGAAGGTCGAGCCGATCGGCGATGCGTGCGTCATCGCGTCGCCGACTCGCATCGAGCCGCGCGCGTGCAGCGTTGCGAGCCGCGCCGAGAGCCCCGTGCCGGTCGCGGAGCGATCAAGGCGGCCGGGAGCGACGACGACGGCGTTCTTCGAGGTCGCGTCGATGCCCTGCCACGGTCCGGCGATCTGGACGATGCTGACGCCCGCGATACCGGGGTTCTCCGGATGCGCGCATGGGAGCTGCTCGCGTGCGGCGAGGCGGATGCGCTCGCCGACCGCCGAGAGCTCGCGCGCCTCGTGGGGCTCGATCGCGAAGCCGAGCGCGTCCGCGTCGGCGATCGCGTACCACATGCCGCCGTAGGCGACGTCGACCGAGAGCGTGCCGATGCCGTCGACCTCGAGCGGCGCGTCGAGACACTCGACGAAGCACGGAACGTTCGTCAGCTCGACGCTCTCGACGCGTCCCTCGCGACACGTCGCGCGCACCTCGACGACTCCGCCGGGCGCCTCGAGACGGAGCGTCGTCTCGGGCTCGCGCAGCTCGACCATCCCGGTCTCGAGCAGGACAGTGGCGACGCAGATCGTGTTCGACCCCGACATCGCCGGGTACTCAGTCGGCTCCATGATGATGTAGCCCGCGTCGCAGTCATCGCGCGTCGCGGGCACGATCAGATTGGCGTGCACCGCGACCGATCCGCGCGGCTCGCGTAGCAGCAGGCGACGCAGGGAATCGTCCGCACGGAGCGTCTCCATCTGCTCGAACACCGTTGCCCCGGCGGGCGGCAGAACGCCACCGACGACCACGTTCCCCACCTCGCCGCCGGCGTGACAACCGACGACCGTAATCGTCCTCCGGCTGCGCATCGCGCCCGACCATATCGCGCTACCCTTGGGCGGCTTGCCCTCTTAGCTCAGTTGGTAGAGCACCTCCATGGTAAGGAGGGGGTCAACGGTTCGAGTCCGTTAGAGGGCTCACCCGAAAGGCCTGCAAATGCGGGCCTTTCGCTTTCTTGGACTTCTCGATTTCGGGGCTCAGTCCGCGCTGGTCAACCTCTGGTCAACCTCTGCGCGCACCCCGAACCTGCCCGGTAAGGGCAGCGCCCACGTTCGGCGGAATGCCCGACTCGGCAACGAACGTGCAGAAGCTGTGCCGCAGAACGTGCGCACGGATGCCGTTGCCAAGCCCGGCTCGCACGCCGGCCCGTTCGATGCCGCGTTCGCTGATGTTCTGTCGCGTGTACGCGCGACCGTTGGTGACAAGCCAGTATCCGCTCCCATACCACCCCGGCACAGCTTCATTGCTCCTCCGTTTCTGTTGCGGTCTGTGGTCGCGCGGGGATCGCGGTCCCTTCCGCCAGCTCGGCGTGGAACAGGAGCAGCAGCGCTTCGTCGTGCGAGAGCGGCATCCGGTGGGTCTCCCAGGCGTGATGCAGCACCTCTGCGGCGAGTCCGAAGTCGTCGGGTGCCCGGGCGATGAATCCGCAGTCACAGGTAAGCGTCTTGTCCATATCTCCTCGCAACCGAGGCTAGGAACGGGCGGCTAGAGTCCGGCAAGATCACGCCTAGACCGTGGCTACGTCATTGCAGCGCGATCAATTAGGGCGCCGCCCTCGACGCCCTCTCCGACGCCGTCACCACCTTGCTGTCAGCGCTGTCCTACCGTACCCAGAGCTGGTCGATGAGCATGCCCATCGACGGGCTCCATTGATAGTTGCCGACGCGTTTCGAGAGGAAGTTGACGTCCTTCGACGCAACGAACGTCACCCAAGGCGACGCGTCAGTGACCTCGCGATCGATCCGTTGCCAGAGTGCGCGTGACCCGATCGGGTCGCTCAACGACTGTGCCTGCGCCCTCCGCATCCGGCGGTCGATGGCCGGGTCGCAGAACTGGGTCACGTTCAGGTTTTCGGGGCTCCGGGGCAGGAACGCGGAACAGCTGAAGAGCTGAACCAAGAATGACGCCGGGGTCAAGGAGTACCAGCCGGCGAACCCGATCTGCGCCCGCTTACGCGAGTCGGAAACTGCACGGTAGTAACGGTCGAAACCGGCGACCGTCTTCACGGTGACGAGGTACCCGAGCGTGTCAAGCGCCTTCACGGCCACCCGGTTGAATCGTTTCGCCTCCGGCAACGCCCAGAAGGTGACCTTCATGCCGCGGGTCCCCGAGCGTGCCACGAGCGCCTTCGACCTCGTCAGGTCGGGTGCCGTCCACTGGCCGCGCTTCGTCGAGCCGGCTGTGTACGGGCAGTAGGGGCGGTAGCCGGGGATGTTCGGCGGCAGGACCTGACACGTCGGCTGGGCGAGGCTCGGCCCGCCCCAGGCCTCCGTCGCCGCGGCGCGGTCGAGGGCGAAGTTGAACGCCCTGCGCGCGTCGAGCGAGTCGAACGGCGGGACGCGCGTGTTGAGGAAGAACGCCTGGATGTTCGGACTCGGGTTGGAGTGCAGCTGGCTCGCATACTGGATCTCGAGTCTCGACGCCTGCTTCCGGGTCAGGGGCCTGGCCCACCGCGCGACATCGGCAGTGCCGTCGACGACGTCGCGGATCACCTCGTCCGAGGTGCCGGCGATACGGATGTCGATGCGGTCGGGGTACCCGGCCGGCTGGGCGGCCCGCGACCACTCGCGGAAGAACGGATTGCGGACGAACCTGAGCATTCTCCTCGGCTCGTAGGTCGCGATCATGTAAGGGCCGGTCGCGGGCAGCGGATGCGTTCCGGCCGGACGCCGCGGCGTGTCGCCCGGCAGCACGTAGGCGAACGGGCTCGCGAGGGTGAAGAGAAAGTCGGGATCCGGCCGGATCAGGTGGAAGGTCACGGTGTGGGCAACGTCGTCGGCGACGATCCCGCGCGAGAGGTCGCACTGCTTCGGGTGCTCCCTGCATCGCGCATCGCCGACGATCCCGTGGTACATCACGGGGGATTTGAGCGCGTAGTTGCGTTCGAAGGTGGAGCGGAAGTCCGTCGCCTGCACCGGCCGACCGTCCGAGTAGCGAATGCCGGAGCGCAGCCGGAAGGTGTACGTGCGGCCGCCGTCCGCCGGCTCGGGCAGGGAAGTCGCGAGGTCGGCTGCGAGCTGTGTTCCGGCCAGACCGCTGACCTGGTTGAAAGCGACGAGGCCGTCGCCGGTCATCCGCAGGAGTGGCATGGTGTCCGTCGTGGTGGCAAGCGCGGGGTCGATGAAGTCGACGATGTCCCCCTTCTTGAGCCGCTCAGCCCGCAGCACGAGCGTCCCACCGCGGTGGCCGGCGCCCGGCTGACGGACGGCGACGAGTACAGCGTCGCCCGACATCGCCAGTCCCAACGCACGGCCTCCTACGCTCACCGGCTGCGCCACCCGGTTCGTGCTGGGATCGATCCGCACGACGTTGCCGTCGAACTGGTCGCTCACCCAGATGCCGTGTGCATCGACCGCCACCGCGTGTGGCCCGTTCCCGGTGGTCACGAGCGCGGTCACGGAGTTCGTGTCGGGATCGATCCGGGAGACCGTCCCGTCCAGGCTGTTCGCCACCCACGCCGCGCCATAGCCGAAGGCGATCCCCGTCGGACCGTTCCCGACCGCGGTCACGCCGACCTGCTTCCCGGTCTTCGGATCGATGCGAACAACCTTGCCCGCGGCACGCTGGCTCGCCCACAGCGTGCCTGCGCCGAAGGCGAGCTCGGTCGCGGCGACCGGAAGCGTCTTGGTCGTGCCGCTGTCGGGTTCGATCCTCGTGATCGTTCCTTCGCCGCTGTTCGCGACCCAGACCGACGCGGCCGCGTAGACGATCCCGAGCGGCCCGCCTCCGACAGTGATCTTCTGGACGACCGTGTTCGTACCCGGGTCGATCCGCGAGACCGTGCCGTCGAGGCTGTTGACCACCCAGACCGCGCCGGCGCCGATCGCAATCCCGCTCGGGCCGTTGCCAACCGGAATCGTCTGGACGACGGCGGTCGTTGCCGGGTCGATCCGCGACACCGTGTGGCCGTCGGCGTTGGTGACCCAATACGCGCCTTCGCCGGCCGCGACGGCAGTGGGTGTTGCGCCGACGCCGATGTGCGTCACAAGGCGACCCGAGCGCGCGTCGAAGACGCCCAGCGAGTCGCCGGCCGCCGAGACGGCCGCGCGGCCGCTTCCACCGTGACCGAACACCATGAGCGGAACCACCACAGTGGCAGCGATCACGCCGGTGAGCGCAGAGAGAAGGACTGCGCGGCGCTTCCGCGACCTTCGCTCGACTGCCTGCTCCGACGGGAGCGGTAGAGCCGGCGTCGTTCGAACGGACGCCGGCGGCGCCTCCAGCAATGCACGGTAGATCTCGTCTGTCTCCGGCGACGGATACGCGCCCAGCTCTTCCGCGAGAAGCTGCCGGCACTGCTCGTACACGCGAAGTGCTTCGGCGCGGTTTCCCGCGACGACGTGTGCCTCCATCAGACGGCGGTACCCAGCCTCGCGAAACGGCGACAGCGCGATCAGTTCCTCCGCCCACTTTGCCGCCTCCCGCGCGGCGCCCGAACGCAGGCACGCATCGGCGAGGACGCTCAACGCGCGCTCGCGGATGTCGGCGAGGTCGCGTCGCTCTTGCTCGACCCACGCTCCGTCTTCACCGGGCAGGAACGGCCGGCGCGCCAGTGACTCTGCCGACTCAGCCGCCGCCCGTGCCTGGTCGAGCTCGCCTGCGGCGAGCGCTTCTTCCGCGTCCTGTGCGTCGCTCGCGGCTGCGAACAGGTCGACCCATGTCCCCTCGGGCAGGTCGAGGCGGTAGCAGCCGAACGCGTTCGTGAGCGTGATCCCGTCTTCTGCGACCAGGCCGCGGAGCTTGCTCGCGATGACGGTCAACGCTTTCTCCCAGGTCGCGGGCGGCGATTCCCCCCAAATCGCATCCGCGAGCTCGTCGCGGGGTACCGGCCTGCTCCGCGCTGCGACCAGGTAGGCAAAGAGAAGCCGACCTTGACGCCCCGGGAAGCGCGCCTCGTTCAGCACGCGACCGTTCGCCTCGGCTGCGACCCGACCAGTGAGAAACACCTTGAGCCGCAATGACTTAGCCACGGTCTAGGCGTGATCTTGCCGGATCTTAGGCGCGGATTCCTAGCCTCGGTTGCGGACATGGACAAAATCCGACCGGAAGGGGCAAGGTCATGCGAACGAAACTTCTACCGCTGGGAATCGCGACGGTGCTGGCGTGCGTCGCCGCGGCAACGAGTCTCGCAGCGGGATCGACGAAGGTCGAGCACTTTTCGGACACGCACCCGGAGACGGTCTGCGGCTTCTCGGGAACGCTCGCCGCTCACGGCACGTCGGTCTTCCGCGACACGGGCAGCGGCACGTTCTTCATGAGCGGCACCTTCTTCGGCGTCTTCACGGCCGACAATGGAAAGTCAGCCACGGTCTCCTTCGCCGGGCCGGCCAAGCAAACATTGCCGCCCGTGATCGACGAGCAGGCGGGGACGGTCACGATCATGACTACCTACGGGGGTCTGTTTCAGAAGCTGTCGATCACACGTGGCCCGCCGTTGATTCGTGATGCTGGGCCTGTCACCTTCGTCGATGTCTACGAGTACACCGGGGATCCAAACGACCCGATGGGTGACTTCATCTCCGAAACGTTGGCTGGGCTGCATGGGCCGCATCCCGATCTCCTGAGCGACTTCAGCCTCTTTTGTGACGTCCTCGGGCCGTACCTGCAAAACCCGTAGAGCAGCGATAGCAGGGGCGGACCTGCCAACTGGCGGGTCCGCCCCCTTACACTTGACCGTCCACACGCACCGAACAAGACAAGCCTGTCGGCGCGTACGTCCTCCTCGCGCTGCCTTGATCGACGATGCCCCTTGAGGACGGGCTCGAAAGACGAAGTTAGCGACGCCCCGAGCCGGCAGACGACGGCCGCGAGCGCGACACTCGACCACGAGACCGAGCGTGATCGTCGGCTGCACACGAATCGTCCGAACCGCCAGCGGCAAGGTCACCCACCGCAGCGGCCGACAGAGCGGCGGTCACTGCCATCGGCCCACCGGTGTGAGACACGTATTGAGGGGTATCGGTCAGGGAGAGCCGAAGAGCTGGAGGTGAGGATTCGCGTGAGCGATGAGCTCGTGAGCGTGCGCTACATGGTCCACGACGTCGACGAGGCGATCGACTTCTACACCAAGAGGTTCGGATTCGAGCTCGGCCACAACGCGTCTCCCGCGTTCGCCGAGGTCGTCCGCGGCCGGCTGCGATTGTTGCTCGCCGGACCGAAGAGCTCAGCGGGACGGCCGATGCCGGACGGTCGCAACCCCGAGCCGGGTGGATGGAACCGCATCCACTTCGTCGTCGACGACATCGCCGCCGAAGTCGATCGACTGCGCCCCGAGGGAGTGCACTTCCGAAACGACATCATCAGCGGTCCCGGCGGCAAGCAGGTTCTGCTCGAGGATCCGTCCGGGAACCCGATCGAGCTCTTCCAGCCGGCCGGGTCGACCGCGAGAGACAATCCTGTGCGCGACCGAACCGCCCCAACGCCATAGTCCAGACCCGGCGGTCTGAGCGACCTGATTGAGAAGGCGCCCGCCGAGCCACCGAAGCTGTTATCCGGTCCGGCAACGTCGTGAACCGGTTTGTCAACCTGCCCGTTGGGGCGCGAACGCTCAGGCGGCGCGCCCGACGTCCTTGTTCTCGGGCACGAATGCCGAGGCTGTAAACGTCGCTCCCTGCGGGTCACGCAGCACGGTGAATCGCGAGTACGGCGCATCGACCGGAGGAACGACCACCGTGCCACCGAGCTCCATGGCCTTCGCGGCCGTCGCGTCGGCGTCGTCGGTTCCGAAAGTGACGTTCCACGAGGCACGCGCGTCGCCGCCGGTGAGCGGGGCGATCGCTGCCACGACCTCCTCGAATCCGGCGGCGCCGAACTCGGCCGCTTGCGCGCGCGTTCCGGGAGTGCGGGCCTCGAGATAGTCACCGTAGGCGCTCATGGCCCAGAACTGGCCACTGGCGAGATCGAGTGTCGTCCAGCCGAAGACGGCGCCGTAGAACCGCTCTGCAACCTCCAGATCGCCCGTCTTCAGGATGTTGAAGTTCAACGCTCCGTGTTCGTTCACGACCCGCGCTCCCTTGTGCTCCCGCGCCTGCCAGATGGAGAAAACGGCGCCTTCCGCGTCGGCGAGCACGGCCATCCGGCCCGCTTCACCCACATCCACCGGCTCGCTGACGCTGCTGCCGCCTGCCTCGCGCACCTTCGCGGCCGACTCGTCGGCATCGTCGACCCAGATGTAGGTGTTCCAGACTGCCTCCGGCGGCGCGCCCTCCCACTGCGACGAAATCGCCGCGACATCGCCACCGCGGATGCGGGCAATCAGGTACTTCGCCGGCTCTCCCGCCGGCATCACGTTCTCGAACTCCCAGCCGAACAGGCCGGTGTAGAAGGTCGCCGCGGCGTCGGGGTCCGGCTGGGTCGTGTCGATCCAGCACGGCACCCCTGCGATGTAACCGTCGCGCTCAGGCAAGGACAGCTCCTTCTGCTCGCTCGTATCGCTTCCAGCCTACTGCTGCCGCTGCTCCCGAGCGCGCTGCCTCGGCTTCCCAGCAGAACGCCGGCTGGGCAGGCGGTGCACGCTGCGCCGCATGGCCGTTTCCGACGGACGTCGCCAAACGAGGCAACGGAACGATCAACCTCTGGTCAACCTCCCTCACCGCTCCTGAGCTGACGGACCTGCCGCGAGGGCTTCCTTGGCGGCCGCGCGCAGCTCGCGTGCGACGGCCAGGTGCTCGCCGTGCGGGCGCTCGAGGTGGCGGGCCAGCCGCTCGTACGCCGCGACCACCGCCGGCCAGCCGCGATCGGCGACCGCCTGCCCGCGGCGTGTGAGGACGAGGTGGTACGAGCGTCCGTCGTCCGGGTTCGGCACCTTGCGCGCATCCCCCCGCTGAACGAGCCTGCGGATGTAGTCGCGAACCGTCGTCGGCGGGAGGCCGGTCTCGGCGGCGAGCCTGCTGGGCGTCACCGGCTGGAGCCGCGTCACCCAGCCGATGAACGCGAACTGCGCCTGCGGAATCCCCGCCCGCTCGAGCTCCTCGTCGACCAAAAGACCGATCAGGACGCCCGTCGTGTACAGCTCCTGGAGGAGGTCGACATGCCGTTCAAGCTTCCGCATCATCGTTGGATTTACTGCGAGTTCGTCGCTACATTCACAGCATGAGAGTACTCGCAGTGCTGGTCGGCGCACTCGTCGCGGCTTCCGCAGCCGGGTCGGCCACGCTAGGCCGGGTGCCGCAAGCGCACGCCGTGCGCGGGTGCGCGGCCGCCGGTCCTTTCTGGCCGACGATGACGCTGGCGCTGAACGGCAGCACCGCCTGGCTCGCGTGCAAGGAACAGGCGCGGCTCGTACGCATGAGCCTTCCCAGCGGGCGGCAGACCGCGACCGTGCGCGTCGACGCGCCCGTGACGGCGGTCGCCGTCGGGCTCGGCTCGGCCTGGGCCCTCGACAGCTCGACGCTCTACCGCGTCGATCTGCGCACGGCGCGCATCGTCAAGCGGATCGAGCTCCGCGCGAACGCGCCGTACAACATCTGGATCGGCGGCGGCTCGGTGTGGGTCGCGGACGACCAGGGCGCGGCGGTGCTGCGCGTCTCGCCGTCGACCAACGCAGTCGTTGCGCGCGTGCCGGTCGGCGACGGGCCGGCCGACATGGTCTTCGCCGGCACGCGCGCGTGGGTGATCACCCACCGCGACAACACGCTCTACCGCGTCGACCTGAAGACGAACACGCCGGCGCGCCTCGCGACGCTCGACGGCGCGAACGCGGCCGCCGAGCGTCTCGCGCTGCTCGGCGGCAGCCTCTGGGTGACGGGGCGCGGTGTGCCGCTGCTCGAGCTCGACCCTGCCACCGGCGTGAAGCGTCGCACGGTGAGCATCGGCGGCACGGGGATCGATGTCGTCGCCCACGGCGGCGTGCTCTGGGTGCCCGTGCGGAGTGCGGCCATCGACCGCAGCGGCTTCCCGACGATGATCGCAGTCCGGCGCGTGACGCCACGCGGCCGCGTCACCACCGTTGCGACCGCCCGCGGCCGTGTGGACGTGCACGGACTGGCGGCGGGCCTCGGGTCGCTGTGGCTCGCCGACACGACGAGCGGCTTCGTCTATCGGCTGCCGCTCACCTGAACCGCCGCCTCACCCGACTCGACTGCTAGGCGGGAGCCGTCTCGACGATCCAGAGCGGCCGGCCGTCGCCGCACAGGACGCGTGTGCCGCCTTCGCGGTCGTCAAGGCGGCTGCGCAGAACGCGGATCCGCTCCCCGTTCACCTCGGTCAGGGGCCCGTGGACGCCGTCGCGTGCCGCGGCCACCCACCACGCGCGTACCTGTCGCTGCACCTCCTCGGCCGGGCGCGTCCGGTCGAGCTCGACGAACTCGGGCTCGAAGAAGCCCGCGTAGCTCTCGCCCTCCGGACGCTGTTCGGCACCGCGCTCACCTGCCTCGATGCGGGCGAGCGCTTGCGGGAGCAAGGTGGCTCCACAGCTGGAAGAGCACGCCAAGGACGTCGTCGGCTCGCTCGGCGTGAGTGAGCGGAGCCGCGCCCTGGAGGAGGACCGGGCCGGTGTCGAACTCCGCGTCCATGAAGTGGAACGTGAATCCCAGCTCGGGATCCCCGCTTCGAAGCGCCCATCCGATCGGGTTCGGGCCGCGATAGCGGGGGAGGGGTGACGGATGGCCGTTCAGAACACCGAGCGGCGGGACGGCGATCGCGTCCGCCGGGATGCGCACCGGGAAGCCGCCGCACACGGCAAGGTCGGGTTCGAGCGCTGCAAGCAACGGCGCAAAGCGCTTCGAGTTGTCGGCGACAAGGATGTCGACGCCGGCAGGGCGCGCGTCGACCACTGACGAAAGCGGCACCTCGCCGTAGCGACCGGCCGGGCCTTCCGTCGTCACGACACCGACGAGTTCATGGCCACGTTCGCGGATGATCGGCGTGAGGCCTCGCAAGACCGCGGGCAGCCGAGTAAGGATCGCGATCCGCATCTACGCGAGCTCACGTTACGGGAGAGATGCCTCGTCGGCTAATCGACCACAGCCGTGATCTCGACGCGGCTCACGTCCTGCGGACCTTCCAGATCGTCTCCATCGGCCAGTGCCGAGCCCATTCCGTCTCGGCCTCGTTTCGGTACGTCGAGGTCGCGCCCGGCGGCGGCTGGATCTCGATCAGGTCCTCCACCGCGAACCCGTTCCTGCGGAAGACCGCGATCCACCCGCTGTAGGTGAGGTTGAACTCCGTCGCCCCGTCGGGATCGTCCCAGCGACGGAGGCCGAAGTAGTCGTTGACGAGCCGCGGCACGTACGTGTCGGACTCCTTGTCGAAGCAGACCCAGCCGAGCGGCGAGGAGTTCGAGAACGCGAAGAGCCCGCCCGGCCGGAGCACCCGCGCGACCTCGGGGACGACGAGGTACGGGTCCGCGAACGTGGTCGCGCCGTAGTCGCACATGACGACGTCGAAACGCGCGTCCTCGAACGGCAGCGACTCGGCGCTCGCGTGGATGAGCGGGAAGTCGGCGCCGGCCTCGCGCGCACGAGCGAGGCGCGCCTCCGAGTTGTCGAGCCCGACAGGGCGCGCGCCGATGCGCGCGAGCGCCCGCGACCACTCGGCCGCGCCGCAGCCGAGCTCGAGCACGTCCTTTCCGGTCACGTCGCCGAGCACGTTCAGCTCGCTCTCGGGAATCTGCCACAGCCCCCAGGCGAGGCCTGCCTCGATGAATCGAGCGTTCGCCCCGTGGTACCAGTCGCTCGTGCGATCCCAGTACGCGCGGTTCCGCGCGGCGTGCTCGGTCAGCTCGTCAGACGAGCCAGTCGGCAGAGGTGAGGTCGTCGCGCCGATCGGCCACGGTCCGAATGTACCGCCGTCCGAGCGTTTTGGGATCGGCGCTGGATCGGCGACCTTCAGAGTTCGAGCGTCGCTATGGAGCGATTGTGGGCATGACTGGCGCTCAATTCACATCAGCTGGAAGCTGAGCAGGCGCTCGGCTTCCAGCTGGTGCGTGGATCGTTATGCCAGCGGTGGCGTGGAGGCGCGGCGAACGACAAACGTCGCACCCGCGATCGTCAGGAGCAGACCACCGAAGAGAAGTGCATCGTCGACGGGTACTCCGCCACCTGAGGAGTCGCTGACGGACGAGTCCGTTGCGGACACGCCGAGGCCATACGCCTCATTCATCGCTGCGCCTCGCTGCTCGACGGCGTGTACTGCAGCCGCGTCACCTGCCGCACCGAGGCCGTACTCGACGTTCATCGCCTCGGAACGCGCCTGCGACGCATCCGCAGCAGCCGCCCCACCTGCCGCGCCGAGACCGTACTGCTCGTTCATCGCCTCGGAACGCGCCTGCGACGCATCCGCAGCAGCCGCCCCACCTGCCGCGCCGAGACCGTACTGCTCGTTCATCGCCTCGGAACGCGCCTGCGACGCATCCGCAGCAGCCGCCCCACCTGCCGCGCCGAGACCGTACTGCTCGTTCATCGCCTCGGAACGCGCCTGCGACGCATCCGCAGCAGCCGCCCCACCTGCCGCGCCGAGACCGTACTGCTCGTTCATCGCCTCGGAACGCACCTGCGACGCATCCGCAGCAGCCGCGCCGGAGATCGCGGCGGTGGGCGTCGCCGCAGTGCCGCCACCTTCCCCACCTGCGATCGACGCGTTCGCGAGCGACGCGCCGGTCCCGAGGGCTCCTGCCGCCGCGACAGCGAACACTGCCGCGCCCGTGCGCATGCCGTGCGCCTCGACGTCGCCCAGGAAGCTCGTGAGCTCCTCCTGGTCGAAGGTCAAGACGATCTCCTTCTCGGAGCCGGCCTCGAGGAGCCTTTCGAGCTCATCGCGACTCCAGGTCATGCTGATTGTCCCGCGTTCACCGCGGTCGACCGAGACGACATCGAGCTTCAGCTCGGGGATGCCATCAGTGTCAGCCAAGGCGGCGTTGATCTCGCGACGTGAGACGCTCGCGGAGATCGCGCGCTGCGGCGGAATGGCGCGGGTCAGACGGGCCGTGCCGACTGTTTCCACTGCGCAATCCTTCCTTTCGAGGGCGCTGCTTGTTGCAGCACTCACAAGACGGCGATCGTCTCAGCTTTCTTCCTTCCTGACAAGACCCGCTCGCGACGGCCCTGGCCAGTAGGGGTCAGTGGCCTCTGATCCAGATGCCTACGACCGCGCCGCGGGGCGCGGCCGTAGGCATGAGACGAGAGCTAACCGGAGAAGTCGACCGCGACGAGCCGCCGAGTCGAGACGCCGGCGAGCGGGTCCTCGCCCGGCTTCGTTGCACGGATGAAGAGCGTGAGCTGCTGTTGCTTGCTGCTCGCGGGGAAGTTCGCGTCGCGGCGAAAGACCAGCGTCGCGGTGCCGTCGTCGCCGGTGAGCTCTTCCTCCGGGATGCTGAACTGGTTGTAGGGCACTGCGGTCACGTAGACGCTCGCGCCTTTGATGTTGACGCTGCACGTGCTGCCGACGCGCACCTTCAGCGTGAAGGTCTGCGTCTGCTTGTTGATCGGCCCGGACAGCACGTCGAACGCGGCGATCTGCGTCCGCGCCGGCGGTGCGAGGTCGGCGATCGGTGCAGTCTTCAGGCTCTTGTTGGTCGGACAGCCGTTTGGGCCGGGCGCGGCGGCGCCCCGCGTTCCGTTCGTTGCGGCCATCGCCGCCGCTGCGACGACCGCCAACGCCAGCGCGGTGACGAACGCGATCGCCAAGGGTGCAGGGGCCAGGGCGTGCCGCAACTTCGGATGCCAAGGAAAGCGTTCCATGATCTCCTCCTCAGACGACTGGGCTCGTACCCTTCGCAGCTGGGCGGAGGGCATCCCCTCATCAAGACCGTGAGGGTCGGCGCCGCAACCACGACCGTACCACCCGTCACGAGGCCTCCCCTCGAGACCGTCACCGCGGGTCTCGACAGCGGGAGCGAGGAAGCGCACGAGATCGGCGGCGTCCGCACTGAGCGCGCGCCGCTGCCGATGTGTGAGGGCGATGAAGGGCTCCTCCAGCTCGACCTCGCTCCCGCGCAGACTCCAGAGCGCCACGGCTTGCCCCGAGAGGTAGGCGAACGGCCGGTAATGCGCCTCCGGCGAATCGAGGCGCGGGTAGTGGGCCAGGAGTCGGTCGCGCGACTGCCAGCCGACGAGTATCGGATCCCATCGGTCGAGCAGGCAGGGACGCGGCGCGCCGTCGCCGCCGGTGTCGTCGAGCTCGAGCAACCCGTCGCCGCGCTCGACGAGCGCGGCCTGAATCCCCGTCAGGCCAACCCGGGCATCGCGCAGGGGTAGTCCCGCCCACTTCGCAAGGTCGCGATCGGTGGCCGGCGCATGCCCGATCAGGTAGCGACGCGCCAGCTCGGCGAGCGCCGTGTCGCGCTCGACCGAGCGAGGCTGACCGAGCCATTGGGCCGCCGGCACATAGGCATGCCGCCCTTCGACGAGCGGCCCGCGGACGGCAATGCCGCGCAGGCAGGCGAGCATGAGCAGGTGCACGAGTGCTTGCCCGGCGGTCGGGACCCCGGCGGCATCGAGGCGACCGCGGAGCTGGTCGCGGCTCAACGGACCTTCGCTGCCGAGGGCGCGCTCGATCAGGGAGACCCCCCGTTCCGCGTCCTCAGCCGTGACGCCGGTCTGCGCCAGCCGGCGCGCGTTGGCGACGAACAGCGGTGGCGTGCGTCAAGGCATGGAGCCACCAGTAGTCCTCGCGCCGGACCAGGTGGAGCGTGCCGCGGTTGAGCCAGCCGATCACGAGACTGCCGTCGTTCAGCCGGCGGTCGACGTCAGTGACCGTCAGGCCGCTCGTGCGCGCCCGAATCGCCAAGCGGGCACAGCGAAGGTCCTGTGCCTGGACGGCGAGCAAGCGCTCGCAGACCTCGCCGGCATCGGCACCTCGTTGCTCACCCAGGAACTGAGACTGGAATCGCGTCACGAGGACGTCAGCGCTCATACGTCATCTTCGCCGACGACGGTCGTGGGTACTGAGCCCCACCGCGTTGTCACGAAGCACCTCCCCGTTTGGAAGACTCCCCGAGATCCAGCTTCCAGGAAAGGGAGGGCCAGAGATGGCAAGCGAGTCTATGGTCGCAGCGCGATTGGCAGGACTTGTCCTGCTCGTGCTCGCCGGCACGATATTGATCCCCGGCGCGTCCGCACAGACGTTCGCCGGGAAGTCTCCGTCCGCATCCGGCAACAACGGCGGGCAGCCAGAGCTCGTCGGCCTGTCGAACCGCTCCGACCTCGTCTCGGGAGGCGACGCGCTCGTGCAGGTCGTCCTGCCGAACCGCGTCGATCCGTCGACGGTTCGCGTGAGCCTCGACGGAAGAGACGTCACCTCGATGTTCGCAGTGCGCTCGAACGGCGCTTACGAAGGCGTCGTCACAGGCCTTGCGAACGGCGCGAACGACCTGATGGCGTCGATGAAGAAGGGTCCGACCGTTCATCTCACGATCACGAATCATCCGAGCGGCGGACCGGTCTTCGCCGGGCCGCAGGTGCAGCCGTGGGTGTGCAAGACGGTGACCGGCTTCCCGGTGCCGACCGATGCGCAGTGCGACGGCACGCCGATCGTCTCGTTCAGTTACATGAACGCGACGACGCATACGTTCCAGGCGTATAACCCCGCGTCGCCACCTGCCGCGTCGTCGATCGCGTCGACGACGACCGACCAGGGTGTGACGGTGCCGTACATCGTGCGCTCCGAGCACGGTGCGATGGACCGCGGCCTGTACGACGTCAGCGTGCTCGCAGATCCGAGCGCCCGCTTCGCCGCCCTGGGCGTCACCGCCCGGCTGGAACCAGAAGCTGCTCTACCAGTTCGGCGGGGGAACCGCGCCCTGGCATACGAACGGCGCACCGCAGAACGACGTGGTCGACCTCGCGCTCTCGCGTGGGTTCATGGTCGCAAACAACAACCTCAACATTCGCGGGAACGATGCGAACGACGTCGTCTCGGCGGAGGCGCTGATGATGCTGAAGGAGCACATCATCGAGACGTACGGCGGCATCCGTTACACGATCGGCACGGGCTGCTCGGGCGGCTCGATCCAGCAGCACGTCATCGCCGCCGACTATCCCGGCCTCCTCGACGGCATCCAGCCGAACTGCAGCTTCCAGGACAGCTGGACGACGGCGAACGAGGTCAACGACTGCCACCTCCTGCGCCATTACTTCAGCACTCCCGGCTTCACCGCTGCGCAGCAGGCTGCGGTGATGGGCGTCCACGACCCCGGCGTGTGCACCGCGTGGGATCTCAGCTTCGCGCCCGTCGGCATTCCCTCACGCGTGTCGAACTGCAACCTCACCGGAACGCCGTTCGCGTCGCTCGTGTACGACCCCGTGTCGAATCCCCACGGAGTGCGCTGCGACGTGCAGGACTACCAGTCGGCGATCTGGGGCTTCCGGCCGAGCGACGGCTTCGCCCGCAGCCCGTTCTCCAACGTGGGAGTCGAGTACGGGCTCAGTGCGCTGAATGCGGGGACGATCACAGCCGGATCAGTTCGTCGCGCTCAACCAGAGCGTCGGCGGTACCGACATCGACCTCAACTTCACGGCGGCCCGCTCCGCTCCTGATCTCGTCGCACAGTCGATCGCCTACCGCACAGGTCAGGTCACGAACGGCGTACAACTCGCGAACGTGCCGATCATCGATCTGCGCGGTTCCGAGCATCTCTTCAACGACATCCACACCGACTACCACTCGTACGTGCATGCGAGCCCGGCTCGACGCGGCGAACGGCGGGCACGGCAACCAGCTGATCTGGACGTGGGACGCAGCCTTCGTGCCGACGAACATCGCGCCTCCACCTTCGATCGCGCTGAAGTCCTTCCTCACGATGGACAGCTGGCTCTCGACGATCGAGTCGGACACGCGGGACGTTCCGCTCTCGCAGAAGGTGCTCGACGACAAGCCGGCGACGGCGGCCGACGAGTGCTTCATCGGCCCGGCGCTGACCGAGACGACCGATCCCGCCACGTGTGCGGCAGCGTTCCCGTACTTCGGCGACTCGCGGCTCGCAGCGGGCGAGCCGCTCGTCGACAACGCGATGGCGTGCCAGTTGAAGCCGCTCGATCCGGCCGACTACTCGGTGACGTTCACCGCGGCGCAATGGGCGAGCCTGCAGCAGGCGTTCCCGGACGGCGTCTGTGACTGGAGCAAGCCGCCTGTCGGCTTCCAGCCGTCGATTCCGTGGCTCACGTTCGCAGGCGGACCGGGCGGCGAGCCCGTCGGACCGGCGCCCGTGTCGCACCCGGGACCCGCCAAGCAGTAAACGAACGCACGGTCGGCAGGACGCATCCCGATTGCGTCCTGCCGACCGCTCTTGTGTACGTCAGCCCGTTCCCGGTGGCGGAGTTGGTTGCCCGAGCTCCGGCATCGCCGGTACCTGGCGCGGTGAATGACCGGCGATGCGGTCGACCATGGCGTCGGCGGCCGCGAGGCCCGCCGCGATCTGGTCGTGGCCCGGCTGCCCCAGCACGACCCCGGTGATCGTCGTCCGTTTGCCGTCGATCCAGCGGATGGCCCTGAAGGCGAAGCAGCCGCCGGCAGCGGCGGTCGAGCCGGTCTTGACGCCGACAAACCCGTTGTGCCCGAGCAGTGTGTTGGTGTTGTGCACCGTGCCGGCGACCGGCAGCGTCGCGCTCGATGTGGCGACGATGCTCGCGAATACCGGCAGGCGCATGGCCCGATCGACAAGACGCACCTGGTCGGCGGCTGTGGACACGGTTGCGTCGTCGTAGCCGCTCGGATCGGTGTAGCGGGTGTGGGTCATGCCCAACGACCGTGCGGTCGCATTCATCCGGACGACGAACCGGGCCACCGAACCGGCATCCCAGCGCGCCAGAACCACGGCGATGTTGTTCGCCGACGGCAGCAGCAGTGCCTGCAGCGCCTGCCGCTCGGTCAGTTGCTCTCCGGCGGCGATGGACACGACCGACTCCTCCTGCCCGCGCCGTCGGTCGGTGTCGGCGACATCGGCGTCGGTGAGCGTGATCGTCGGGCCGTCCTCGCCGAGTCGTAGCGGGTGGTCACGGAGCACGAGATAGGCCGTCATCACCTTCGCGACGCTCGCGATTGCAGCCGCGTGCTGGTTCGGGCCGACCTGTATCTGCGGCCGACCTGTCTGGATGAACGCGGCCTGGCCCTGCGCCGGCCAGACCGTGCTCGATAGCGCTTCGCCGGCCGCTCCACGCTGCTCACTGCGGAGGATGTCGATAGGAGATGCGGCCGTCGAGGACAAGGACGCCAGCACCTGGTAGCCGAGGGCGGCAGATCGCCGCGATGACGACGAGCAGACTGGCGACACGTCTCCTGCGAATCCGAATCCGCCGGGTTGTTGTCCGTGCTGGTTCGCTGTAGCTCATGCCGCCATTCAAGGCAGCGTGGTGTTGCCAGCCCGTATCCGGTTTTCGATATGCCGACGAAATGCGTCAGCTCGTAGCATCCGAGGATGCGCGTGTTGATCGTTGAGGACGAGCCCCTGATGGCGGACGCGATCCGTGACGGGCTGCGCCTGGAAGCGATCGCGGCAGACATCGCAGCTGACGGCGACGCCGCTCTGGAGCTGCTGAGCGTCAACGCCTACGACATCGCCGTCCTCGACCGGGACATTCCCGGACCCACCGGCGACGAGATCGCCAAGCACATCGTCGCCACCGGCAGCGGCATGCCCGTCCTCATGCTCACCGCTGCCGACCGGCTCGACGACAAGGCTTCCGGGTTCGAGCTCGGCGCCGACGACTACCTCACGAAGCCGTTCGAGCTGCAGGAGCTCGTGCTCCGCCTCAGAGCGCTCGACCGCAGGCGCGCCCACAACAGGCCACCTGTGCGAGAGATCGCAGGCCTGCGGGTGGATCCGTTCCGCCGAGAGGTCTACCGCGACGACCGTTACATCGCGCTGACCCGGAAGCAGTTCGCGGTGCTCGAAGTCCTCGTCGCCGCCGAAGGCGGTGTCGTCAGCGCCGAAGAGCTTCTAGCGCGAGCATGGGATGAGAACGCCGACCCGTTCACCAACGCCGTCCGCATCACGGTTTCGGGACTGCGCAAGCGGCTCGGCGAACCCGGGATCATCGCCACCGTGGCCGGCGCCGGCTACCGCATCGACACGCAACCAGACACCGAGCGCGAGGCAGAAGAGCGTGGATAGAGCCCCTGGTCTGAGCGTTCGCCTCAAGCTCACCCTCAGCTACGCCGGCTTCCTCATGCTGGCGGGCGCCGTGCTGCTCGTGGTCGGGTACTTCTCCCTTTCGCGTGGTGTGCACCCCGGTGTGATCTTCGTGGTGCGCAGCCACGCCGCCCTCTGGCGCGCTTTCGCTCCGACCGCGGCCATCGTGATGACGTTCCTGCTGGTCTTCGGCCTGGTGGGAGGGTGGCTGCTCGCCGGCCACATGCTCGCCCCTCTGACCCGCATCACCGATGCCACACGCATGGCCGCGACTGGATCGCTCTCCCACCGGATCGAGTTGGCAGGCCGTCAGGACGAGTTCCGCGAGCTCGCCGACAGCTTCGACACCATGCTTGCGCGGCTCGAGGCGCATGTCGCCGAACAGCAGAGATTCGCAGGCAACGCCTCGCACGAGCTGCGCACCCCGCTGGCGATCACGCAGACACTGCTCGAGGTGGCCCGCAGCGATCCGAACCGCGACGCCGGCGAGCTCGTCGACCGCCTCCACGCGGTCAACACCCGAGCGATCGATCTCACCGAAGCGTTGCTACTGCTCAGCCGGGCCGACCAGCGATCTTTCACCCGAGAACAGGTCGACCTCTCCCTCATCGCGGAAGAGGCCGCCGAAACGCTCCTTCCTCTCGCAGAAAATCGCGGCCTCACGATCGAGACGTCCGGCGACATGACCCCCATCATCGGCTCACACGCGCTTCTGCTGCAGATGACGACGAACCTCGTGCAGAACGCGATCGTCCACAATCTGCCTCGACAGGGCACCGTGTGGGTCACGACCAGCGTTCACCCCAAGAGTGCGGTACTGACGGTCGAGAACACCGGCGAGACGCTCACCCCACAGGTGGTCGCCACACTTGCCGAACCGTTTCTTCGCGGCACCGAACGCATCCGCTCCGACCACGCAGGTGTCGGCCTCGGTCTGGCAATCGTCAACAGCATCACCGAAGCACACGGCGGAACCCTGACCCTCACCCCCCGAACCGCCGGCGGGCTCTGCGCCAGGGTGCAGCTACCCGCCGCGCCACCGCACACCGCCTCGGCTGACCGAAGGAGGAGACCGTGATTGCACGCATCTGGCGAGGAGCGGTCCAGCGAAGCAAGGCCGATGCCTACGCGCAGTACATGGCCGGGACCGGCGTTCCGGCCTACTCGTCAACCCCCGGGAACCGCGGCGTGTGGATGCTGCGCCGCGACATCGGCGAACAGCACCGAGTTCGTGATGTTCACGCTCTGGGACTCGCTCGACGCGGTCAAGGCGTTCGCCGGCGACGACTACCAAACCGCAGTCTTCTATCCGGAAGACGATCGATTCTTGGTGGAGCGCGATCTCGAGGCAACGCACTATGAGGTCGCAGCGGAGCTGGTTCCCGGCGACCCGCATGAAACCGCCGGCGAGGCGGCGTGACCGCGTGCCGACCCCTCCGCCTCAGAGCACGATCGTCGACCGGGGGATCACGCCGCGACCGATCTCGGCCCGTGACGAATCTTCACGTCACGCCGAGTGACTCGTACGCCGGCGCGAGCTCCTGCCAGCGAGCCTTCCACGTCGATTCGCCTCCGGCGAGGTAGCGCCCGAGATCCTCGACATGTGCCTGCCAACCCGCGCCGTGATGGTGGATCACGTCCAGCGGCAGCCCGCGCTCCTCGACGACGAGCCGGGTCGCGTTCGCCTTCCGCCGTGAGGACGGCTTCGATCACGCCTCGTCGTCGGTGCCGAGCTCCATGGTCAGCACGAGGTGGTTCGGGGGTCGCAGACGTCGATGCGCCCCGGCCCTTCCCAGGTACTGGTGAATCGCGCCTCGATGACGCCTCCGACACTCAGGTCGCCCTCGACGGTGGCGATCCAGCGGGCCAGATCGCTCGGGTTCGGTGATGGCCGACCAGAGGTCGGCGAGATCGGTGTCGTAGACGTTCTCCACGCGCACCGCACCGCGCCTCTCGTCGATGCGGCGCATGCTGCCGAGAATCGCATTCATGTCGTCCTTCCTTTCCCCCGCTTCCCGCGGGCGATCTCCAGTTGTAGGGCGTCGAGACGTTGCTCCCACAAGACGCGATAGCGCCCGAGCCAGGAGTCCAGCTCGGCGAGCCGTTCGGGTCGCAGCTCGTAGATGCGCCACTGGGCCTGGTGCTTGACCTCGACGAGTCCGGCCTCTCGCAGCACCCGCAAGTGTCGCGAGACACCCGGCCGGGCGATCGGGAGCGCCTCGGCGAGCTCGCCGACCGTCGCCGGACGGGAGCGCAGGATCTCGAGCATCGTGCGCCGGCTCTCGTCCGCCAGCGCGTGCAGCAACGTGTCCATCTCCTTAATGTACCCATACGGTTATATAACCGTCAAGGTACATACGGCAAGGTCGTCGGATCACGGCGTAGCTGAGGTCAGCCCTGGCGACGCAGCAAGCCGGACGTACGCGCAGCGGGACCTGCGAGCCCGATCATCGGTAGCCCTGGGTCCGGCGCGATCTCCGGGTGCAGCACGTGCGCAAGCTGGCGGACGCCGTCCGCGAGCCGCGGCGCCGGCCGCGAGTAGTAGGCATCTCCGTCGACCGCGACCGCCGGACACGCGAAGTCGATCTCGCCGACCCGCGCCGCCGCCTGATCGACATCGAATCCGCACGGCCCGACGATGACGAGCTCCGGCTCCAGCGCCCAGACGGTGTCCCAGCTCGTCGGATGCGACGGCTGCCCGGCGCGACCGAGAACATCGACGCCACCTGCGAGATCGATCATCTCCGGCAGCCAATGCCCGGCGCAGAAGGGCGGATCGATCCACTCCGCGAAGAACACCCTGCGCTTTGGCAACGCTCGCACCGATGCAGCGACGCTCTCGATCGTCTTCAGCATCCGCGCCGCGAGCTCTTCGCCACGCCTGTCGGCGCCAAGTCGCGAGCCGAGCAGACGTACGGTGCCGGCGACCTCAGCCAGCGTGCGTGGATCGAGGGAGAGCACCTCCGCGTCGACCGGACACGCCGACGCCAGCTCACCGCTCGATACGGCACAGACAGCGCACAGGTCCTGGGTCACGATCACGTCCGGCGCGAGGGAATCGATCAGGTCTGCATCGACCGAATACAGCGAACGCCCATCGCGGACAGACGCGCGGACCGCGTCGTCGATCTCGAGACTCGACATGCTCGCCGGATCGATCCGCGCCGCCGTGACGACAGGCTTGCCGATCACCTCGCGCGGCCAGCGACACTCCTCCGACACGCCCACCAGCGAATCGATCAATCCGAGGTCGGCGATGAT
This sequence comes from uncultured Actinomycetes bacterium, assembly GCA_963779505.1. Lineage (GTDB taxonomy): Bacteria > Actinomycetota > Thermoleophilia > Gaiellales > Gaiellaceae > PALSA-600. Next base: position 49,465 of record CAVZYK010000018.1, read on the forward strand.
CTCCGTCGCGCTCGGAAGGAACGAACAGATCCGCACCAGCGCGACTCTAGTCCCGGCGGCCACCTCGGCCCGGACGGAGTCGTAGTCTTTGCCGCATGCCCATCACACCGCACATCGTCGTCCAGGGCGCCGACCGCGCCGCCGCTTTCTACGGCGACGCCTTCGGCGCCGAAGAGCTCAGCCGGATCCCGACACCCGACGGACGCCTGATGTCTGTGCAGCTGCGAATCGGCGACGGACTCCTGCATCTCGCCGACGAGTTTCCCGAGCTGGGCGTGCTCGCCCCGCCATCGATCGGTGGAACTGCCACTGTCCTCGCGCTCGACGTCTCCGACGCAGAGAGCGTCTTCGCGCAGGCGGTCGCAGCAGGCGCCGAGGTCCGACAGCCGCTGACGGAAATGTTCTGGGGCGACCTACACGGCCAACTCGACGATCCGTTCGGGCACCGCTGGAACATCGCCCAGCACCTGCGCGACGTACCGCATGACGAGATCGTGGCGGCGGCCGCCCAGGCGTTCGCCGGAGGCGACGGCTGACGGCTACGACTCGACGGAGGCGGTGCCGTTCTCCACGCGCACGCGCCAGTGCCGTCCGAAGGCGGGGATGCGATCGAGCACGAGGCCCTCGAGCCACGGCGGGAGCGTGTCCGCGGTGACGCGCAGTGCGCGCGCGTCCGGGTCCGGCTCGAGGCCGAGCTGCGCGCGCAGCAGGAGCAGCGGCGTTCCGGCGGCCCACGCCTGCGGCCGCGCAGACGTGGGCACGACGCCCGGCGCCTCGTCGGGCCGGCGCTCGCCGCCGGCGAAGAGCTCCGGCAGGCGGTACTCGAAGAACGGCGCGCAGTCGAGGAGCGCGCGCACCACGAGCTCTGCCTCCGCACGCCGTCCAGACTGCGCGAGGCCGAGCGCGATCAGCGAATTGTCGTGCGGCCAGACGGTGCCGTTGTGGTACTCGAGCGGGTCGAACGCGCGCTCGTCGGCGGCGAGCGTTCGAACCCCCCAGCCGGACCAGAGCGGCCCCGAGACGAGCTTTGTGGCGACCTGCGCGATCCGGTCGGCGGGAACGATGCCGCTCCACAGCAAATGGCCCATGTTGGATGCGAGCGCATCGACCGGCTGCTTGTCCGCGTCGAGGCCGAGCGCGTACCAGCCGCGCTCCGGCAGCCAGAACGCCGCGTCGAACCGCTCGCGTAGCGTCGCCGCTTCGGCTTCGAGACGCACGGCGGTCGCCTCGTCACCCCACACGCGCCGTGCCAGCTCCGCCATGCGCAACTTTGCGTCGTAGACGTAGCCCTGCACTTCGCTCGGTGCGATCGGCGCGCGTGCGAGCGAGCCGTCGCGGAAGACCATCGAGTTGTAGGAGTCCTTCCAGTTCTGGTTGTCGATGCCGTGGGTCGCGCGGCGGAAGTACTCGACGAAACCGTCGCCGTCGCGATCGCCGAACGAGTCGATCCAGTCGAGCGCGCGGCGCGCCGCCTGCTCCAGCTCGAGCACGATCTCGTCGTCGCCGCTCCAGCGCCACAGCTCCGAGAGGAGGACGAGGAACAACGGCGTTGCGTCGACCGTGCCGTAGTAGCGGTCCTTCCAGATCAACGCAGTCTTGCCGCGCCGCAGCTCGTGCACGATCTTCCCGGGCTCGGCGTCGCGCTCCGGGTCTTCCGTCTGCGCCTGCGCGTCGGCGAGCGCGCGCAGGGTGCCGGCGGCCGCCTCGCGACCGAGCAGCATTTCCTGGAAGGAGGTGATCAAGGCGTCGCGGCCGAAGAGCGTCATGAACCAGGGCAGGCCGGCCGCCGGCACCATGCCGCTCCGCGCCCAGTGCAGCCGGAGCGCTGCCAAATCAGTGAGCGACTGCGCCCAGGCCCGACCCAGGCTCGGTTCGCCGGGCGCCTGCAGCCGCGGCACCGAGCTCCACCACGCAGCCAGCGACGCGTCCCGCTCTCGACGATCTTCGCGCAGCCCCGCCTCGAACGCGGCAGCGTCGAGCTCCAGTGTTCCGTTCAGCAGCCACTGCACCGCAACGCCGAGTTGCCAGCGCTCGCCGGACGCAAGTCGCAACGCGGTAGCGCGCGGTGCCTCCGTCGGTCTCGTCGGGCGCCGGTGCCAGATGCACGAGCGTCCGCGCCGGGAATCCTTCGTCCGCGAACTCGACGGTGCGTGCGTCCTGCCAGTGCTCCGGTCGCGACGGCGCCACCTCCGAGACGCCGGGTGCGCCGAGATCCTCCACGCGCTTGACCGCGAAGATGTCGGCGAAGTCGGATGCGAGGTCGAGCTCGACCACCACTTCCACCTCGCGGTCGGACCGGTTCCAGACAGTTGCCTCCTCTTCGAGGCCGCGTCCGACGAACAACTCGCGCCGCACCGCCAACCCGGTTTCCCACTCGAGCTCGAAAACCCCGACGTGCGGCGCGCTTTGCTCGAACCCAACCGGCTCGCCGCGGTCGCCGTCGATCGTCAGGACGGAACGCGACAGAAAGCGCGTATCCGCTGCGAAGAAACCAGACGCCGCGGAGACACCGTCGACATCGCCGCGTTCGTCGCAGACGACGAACGTCGACCCGTCGAGCAGCGTGACGCGCACGCGGTTGGATTGCAGTGTCGACTCAGACACCGATCGCCTCACCGCTGGCGAGATCGAAGAAGTGGAGGTGACGGAGGTCGACCGCAAGCTCGATCGGCTCATCCGGCCGAACGCGTGCCGACGCATCGAGCCGGGCGACGACGGTCGCGCGCGAGCTGTCGGCGACGATTCCGAGCTCCTGGAGCTCCTCGGCCTCCTCTTGGTCGACGAGCCCCTCGAGCACGTCCTCGACGAGCACGGGCTTGGCGTCGAACTCGACGTGCACGAGTTGTTCGGAGCCGAGTGCCTCGACGGCCAGCACGCGCCCGCCCAGCCTGCCGCCGTCGCCGTAGCGCCCGCCGGGCTCGTCGAGCGCCTCCGGCCGGATGCCGACGGCGATCGGCTTCCCGACGTGGCTCGCGAGCGCCGACCGCTCCGGCGGTAGCACGAGCGACGCCGGGCCGATGCGGCAGACGAGGGCATCGCCGTCACGCTCGAGCGATCCTTCGAGCACGTTCATCGCCGGACTGCCCATGAAGCTCGCGACGAAGAGGTTCGCCGGACGCTCGTACAGGCGTTGCGGCGCGTCGAACTGCTGCAGCAGCCCCTTGCGCATGACTGCGACGCGGTCGCCCATGGTCATCGCCTCCACCTGGTCGTGGGTGACGTACACCGTCGTGACCTCGAGCTGTCGCTGGATGCGAGAGATCTCGGCGCGCATCTGCACGCGCAGCTTCGCGTCGAGGTTCGAGAGTGGCTCGTCCATCAGGAAGACCTGCGGCTCGCGCACGATCGCGCGGCCCATCGCCACGCGTTGGCGCTGGCCGCCGGACAGCTGACCCGGCTTCCGGTCGAGGTGGTCGACGAGGCCGATGATGCGCGCCGTCTCCGCGATCCGCCGCTTGGCCTCCGCCTTCGGCACCTTCCGCATCCGCAACGCGAAGCCGATGTTCTCAGCGACCGTCATGTGCGGGTAGAGCGCGTAGTTCTGGAAGACCATCGCGATGTCGCGCGCACCGGGCGGCAGGTTGTTGACGACGCGCTCGCCGATCCGGATCTGGCCGTCCGAGATCTCCTCGAGCCCCGCGATCATGCGCAGCGCGGTCGTCTTGCCGCAGCCGGACGGGCCGACGAGCACGACGAACTCGCCGTCCTGGACATCGAGGTTGAGGTCGGAGACGGCGCGGTGGCCGTCACCGTAGGTCTTGGTCACGTCGTCGAAGGTGATTGCGGCCATGGCGAGCTCCTTTACTCCTTCACCGCGCCCGCGGACGCGTTCATGATTCGGCGCTGGAAGACGAAGAAGAGCACCGCGACGGGGATCGTCATCAGCACCGATGCTGCGAGCTTCAAGGGGTAGCGGTTGCCGGAGCCGAGCTGCCCGGAGGCGAGCTGCGCGACTCCCTTCGTCAGCGTGTCGAGACTCGTGCTCTGCGTCGAGATGATGAAGTGCGCAAGCTCGTTCCACGATCCCTGGAACGACAGGATGAACAGCGTGATCAGCGCGGGACGCGCCATCGGCAACACGATCGACCAGTAGATGCGGAAGAGGCTCGCGCCGTCGATCCGGGCCGACTCCTCGACGCTGACGGGGATCGACTCGAAGAAGTTCTTCATGATGAACACGCCGGCCGCGTCGACGAGCAGCGGCACGATCATTCCGTAGTAGGTGTCGTAGATCCCGAGCTGCCGGATGATCAGGAACTTCGGGATCAGGAGCACGACGCCCGGCACCGCCATCACGGCGACGATCGTCGCGAAGGCCGCGGCGCGTCCGCGGAACCGGAGACGCGCGAGCGCATAGCCGGCGAGGCTGTCGAGGAACACGCGCAGGAACGTGACGCTGAGGGTCACGATCACGGAGTTCTTCACCCAGAGGAAGAAGTCGTTGCTGTGGTGGAGGTCGTGGAACGCCGTGCGTGGTCGCCGGGTCCGGAACGAGGGCGAGCGGGTTGGCGGTCGCGTTCGGCTCCGTCTTGAACGACGTGACGATCGCGATCACGAACGGGAAGATGTAGACGATCGCGAGCGCGATCAGGAAGCTGTAGGTGATCACGTGCCCGAGACGGTGTCGCCGCACCGCGCTCGCGTCGCTCCGTGCAGGGAGCTGCTGGTCACGGCGTGCTCTCAGGCGCGGCCGACACGACATGCGACGCATCCGGATTGCCGAGACCCTGCGTCGGACCGAAGCGGCGCCGTCGCGGCACGCGGTCCGGGTTGCGGGTGAGAGAGCCGGGTCACGAGCGTGAAGAAGACGATGATCGCGAAGAGGATGAACGCGATCGCGGCGCCGACGCCCCAGTTGTTGCTGTTGAAGGAGGCGTTGAACGACAGGAACGCCGGCGTCAACGTCGTGTTCAACGGGCTGCCTTTCGTGCCGACGTAGATCTGGTCGAAGATCTGCCAGGTCCCGATCAGACCGAGCGTCACGACCGTGAAGAGCATCGGGCGGATCATCGGCACCGTGATGTAGCGGAACTTGCGCCACTCGCTCGCGCCGTCGAGTGCAGCCGCCTCGTTGATCGACTCGTCGATGCTCTGGAGCGCCGCCAGGAAGAGCAGCATGAACGTCCCCGACGTCGTGAAGACGGCCATGATGATGAAGACGCACATCGCGACGCTCGGGCCGGACAGCCAGTCCCAGTAGCTGACGCCGAGGAAGAACTGGTTCGAGAGCGAGGCCGACTGGTGGACGCCGAGCTGGTCGAGGATGACGTGGAAGAGGCCGCGCGGGTCGTAGAACCACGCCGGGCCCGTTCACGCCGACGAACGACAGGAGCTTGTTGATCACGCCGGCGGGCGAGAAGAGGAAGAGGAAGAGGACCGTGATCGCGACCGAGCTCGTGACCGACGGGAAGTAGAAGGCGGTCCGGAAGAACCCGACCCCTCGCAGCCGCCTGTTCACGAGGACGGCGAGGAAGAGCGCAACCGCGGTCTGGATCGGAACGACCAGCAGGACGTAGTAGACGTTGTTGCGGATCGCCGTGCCGAAGTTGTTCTGATCGAGCCCGGGCTCCGTCAGCAGGTGGCGGTAGTTCTCGAGCCCGACGTAGTGCGCGTTGGCGCCGAACGGGCTGCCGTTGCCGTTCCAGTCGGAGATGCTCACCCAGGCCGCCATGCCGATCGGTATCAGGAGGAAGACGCCGAGGATGATGATGACAGGGGCGATGAAGAGCCAGCCGGCCGCCGCCTGATGACCACGAATCCCGGGCTCCCGCCACCGCCACCAACGGCCTGCTGCGACGCGCGCCACCTCTCGCCTCCCTTCCTCGTCCGTTCGCTGTCGGGCGTTGCCCGCCGGCGGCAGATCGCCGCCGGCGGGCTTCACCGGTTCGTCGGTCGGGAACTGCTTACTTCAGGATCGACTGCAGCTCGCCGTTGACCCGGTTCAGGATCGGCTTGGGATCGGACTGTGGCAGTCCCTGCAGTTGCTGGTTGAAGTCACCGAGCACGGTCGCGATGTCGGGAATCGTCGGGATGCTCTTCGAGTAGTCGGCACCCGCGAGGAACGCCGCGAACTGCGGATAGAGCTTCTTCCACTCCTTCGCGTCCGCCTTGACCGACGGCATCACGCCGAAGGCCTTCGCGTTCCCCATCTCGACCTTGGTCTGAGTGAGGTAGGAGATCGCGGCCATCGCGTCGGCCTTGTTCTTCGATGCGGCAGCCATGCCCCAGCCGCCGTCGTACTGAAGCGTGCCCTTCCCCGCCGGGCCCGCCGGGAGCTCGATCGCCTTGTACGGGACGGTCGGGTAGTCGTGCGTCATTGCGCCCGAGATCCAGTTGCCCTCGATCGTCATGGCGCACTGCTGCTTGCCGAAAGCCTCGCCGCCCCAGCCGGCACCGAGCTGGTTCGTCAGCTTGAACGAGCCTGCCTTCATCATCGACTTGACGAAGTTGAAGGCGGTCTGGTTGGCCTTGCTGTTGATGGTGGCCGTCTTCCCGTCCTTCGAGACGAGCCAGCCGCCGGCCTGGATCATGAAGACGCCGAGGCGGTGGAACTCAGGGCCGGTGCAGAGGCCGACCTGGCCCGACCGGGTGAGCTTCTTCGCGACTGCGGCCAGCTGCTTCCAGGTCTTCGGGTAGCTCTTGGCCGTCAGTCCCGCCTTCTTCCACGAGTTCGTGTTGAGCACGAGCGCGAGCGTCGAGAAGTCCTTCGGCGCCGCGTACAGATGGCCCTTGTAGGTGTAGGCCGCCCGCAGGCTCGGATAGAAGGACTTGACGTTCTTCAGGTTGTCGAGCGGCGCAAGGTCGCCTGCCTTTGCGTACGTCGCAACCTGGTCGTTGCCGAGGTAGAAGATGTCCGGCGGGTTGCCCGAGGCGAAGCCCTGGGCCAACTGCTGGCCGAGGTCGGACGCCACGACGACCTTGAGCTCGATCCCGGTCCGCTTGGTGAACGCCTTGGCGGCGTTGTTGACGGCGAATGTCTCTGCCGGGCCGGAGCTTCCGATCAGAGCCGTGATCGTCGATGCCTTCGCACTCTGGCGCGAGCCGAGGGCCACGCCGGTCGTGACCGCGAGCGCGGCGACCAGCACGAGGCCCAAGCGCTGTCCACCAGCGGGCGCTGCGGTGAATCCGATGCACGTTCACTACAGAGTTCCTCCTTCGAGCTATCGAGAACGGCTGGGAGTCGGTCGGTCGCGTCACCGATCGACTCCCGCTGCGGTCGCATGCGTTCTCCTGGTTGGAACCGCTTTCAGGAACATGGGCGGCGAGATTATGCCCCTTACCGATGGGAAATCAAGCACCATCCCACGACTTTCGACGTATAAAGCGCGGCAAAAGGTTAAATAGAACGGCATGGAAGCGGTTCCGAAACCACCGGCTCGGATTGCCGACGTCGCAGCCCGGGCGGGGGTTGGCATCGCCACCGTCTCGCGCGTCGTCAACGACCGCGGGAACGTCGCGACGGCGACGCGTGAGCGGGTGCTCGAGGCAATTCAGGCGCTCGAGTACAGGCCGAGCTCGGTCGCCCAGAACCTCTCGCTGAAGCGAACGCTCGTGATCGGCGTCGTGCTGCCGTTTCTGACCGAAGCCTCGCCGATCGAGCGAGTCCGCGGTGTCGTGACGGCGCTCGCGTCCTCACCGTACGACCTCGCGCTCTACGACGTCGAGTCCGCGGATCGCCAGCAGCGCGCGTTCCGCCTGCTCGCCGATGCCCACCGCACCGACGGCCTGCTCGTGGTCTCCCTGATCCCGCCGGACGAGGAGGTGCGACGGCTGCGCGCCGAGTCGATCCCGTGCGTGCTCATCGACGCGCGACACGACGGGCTGCCGAGCGTCGTCATCGACGACGTCGCCGGAGGCGAGCTCGCGACCCGCCATCTCCTGGACCTCGGGCATCGCCGCATCGCGTTCATCGGAGACAAGCCGGCCGACCCCTTCCGCTTCCAGTCGAGCCGCGACCGGACGAACGGTTACCGACGTGCCCTCGAATCGGCCGGTGTCCCGATCCGGGCCGAGTACGTCCGGGAGGGAACGCAGAGCCGTCACGTCGCGCGCAGCATCGCGGACGAGCTGCTTCGGCTCCCTGATCCTCCGACTGCCGTGTTCGCGGCCTCGGACGTCCAGGCGCTCGGCGTGCTCGAAGCGGCGCGCGACCTCGGGATCGACGTGCCCGAGCAGCTGTCGGTGATCGGGTTCGACGACATCGAGATCGCGTCGTACGCAGGGCTGACCACCGTTCGCCAGCAGCTCTTCGAGAGCGGCCGCCGGGGCGCCGAGCTGCTCCTCCAGGCTCTCGCCGGCCACCCGGCTCCCGCACGCGTCGAGACGCTGCCGCTCGATCTCGTGGTGCGCGCGACGAGCCGACCGCCCCGCTGAGCACAGGAGCGCGCGGGACTGCGGGCGAGCAGGGAGCCCGATGGAACGGGCCCCTGCTCGCACGAGCTCAGTTCAGGCGCAGCACCGAACCGCCGGGAGGACCAAACGTGAGCGTCGTGACGAAGATCGTCCCGTTCGCATCGACGGCCACACCACCGGGAGCGACGAGCGACCCGGAGACGAGTGTCCGGGCACCGTTCTTGACGGCCCAGAGTGCGCCGATCGGCGGGAACTCGTTGCCCAGCACGAGCGCGCCGGCGAGCCCGTTCTTGGCCAGCTCGAGCACGTACATCGTCCCGTCGGGGCCGAACGTCAGGTCGAGCACCGACGAGAACCCGGTCGCGACACTGCTGCAGCCGCCGTGCGAGGCGACGGGGTCACACACCGCCTCGACGCTGCCGGCCTCGATGCGCCAGATCCGCGCAGCTCCCTTGGCGAACGGGAAGCCCGTCAGCTCGGAGACGTAGTAGGCGCCGTCGGGGCCGACCGCAACGGCGGTCGGTACAGCTTCGGCAGGAACGATCGTGCCGATCGGCGGCCCGAAGGGAAGTCCCCACGGCACGAACTCGGGCCTGAAATGGGCGAGCGTCGTGATCCGGCCGTGGACGTCCACCTGCAGTAGATCGTTCGCCGCAGCGTCCGCGACCAGCACGTTCCCGCCCGGCAACAGCGCAAGGCCGTTCGGGTTCGACTCCGACGGATTCGGCGGCTGGTCGAGGTCGTCCTCGTCCGGATGCGTCACCTGGTAGGCACCGATGTCGGCCACCAGCTTGACGTCGCCGTTCGGCTGGATCCGAACCAGCTGTGAGAAGTTGGAGCCGGGAGGCGGCGGCGGAGCGTCAGGCCCCGGCCCGCCGATCACGGCATAGGTGTTGCCGAGCCCGTTGGTCGCGACGTCGACCGCGCCCGGGACCGTGGCGAACGTCCGCGAGCCGCCCTTGCGCAGTTCGTCGATCGCGCCCGTGCCGCTTTCGACGACGAGCAAGCGGTCGCCGGGCCCGGTTGTGATCCCGCGTGGATTGACGAGACCGCTCGCGACCGGCCCACCGGCGGCTGTCGCCGTCACCACCACGACGGCGGCAGCGAGCACCGCCGCGCCTAGTGCCGGCAGGCGAACCAGCCAGGCGCTAGCTTCAAAGGTGCGTTTCATGCGTACCCTCCCCGCGTTCGGACGCCGCAGTCGCTCGCGTCCAGTCTTTGCTTCACTGTGGTGAAGCCTTATTGGATATGGTGCGACCTTAAACGATGCCGCGCAAGATAGATAGGGCACCCCGCCCCTACCACGCGCCGGTGCGCGAAAGCGCGGCCCTCCGCACGCGCGCGCTGATCACGAAAGCTGCGAAAGAGAGCTTCGAGGAGCGCGGCTGGCCGGGCGCAACCGTCCCGGCGATCGCCGAGCGGGCCGGCGTCTCACCGAGCACGGTCGAGGCGATCTTTCGGACGAAGCCGGTCCTCCTGAAGGCGGCCGTCGACTACGCGATCCGCGGCGACATCGACCCGCTCCCGATCAGCGGCCGCGAGATCACGGTGCAGATCGAGGCCGCGCCCGACGCAAGGTCGATGCTCGAGCTCCATGCCGGCCACCTCCGCGGCGTCAACAGCCGTTCGGCCGACCTGGCATTCGTCGTCGAGCAGGCCGCCAAGAGCGACGAGAGCGTCGCCGCCCTCTGGCGGCAGATGATCGAGAACCGTCGGTACGGCGTCGACTGGGCCGTTCGCACCCTGCTCGGCAAGCCCGGGATGGGGCATCTCCACGCGGACGACGTCGAGAAGACCTTCTGGGTCGCACTCGACTGGGGCAACTACCGAATCCTCACCGCTCACGCCGGCCTCAGCGCTGACGACTACCAGCGGTGGATTCTCCGGTACTACCTCCGCATGTTCGCGCTCGAGCAGCCGAGGAAGCACTAACCGCCGAGCCGCCGCGGGACGTCGCGCGCGACGACGGGCGACTCCCGCTCCCCGGACTTGGCCGTGGCAGCAACCGCGCAGCTACTGACGATGCGCGATGTGCGCGCCGACGACACGGCCGGCGTAGTGGAGTGCGATCGCCTCGAGCTCTGGATCGGTGCCGGCGCAGGCGTCCGCGATGATCGTCGTCTTGAGCCCGTGCTCGCGTGCGTCGATCGCGGTCTGCACGATGCAGCCTTCGGTTGCCGCCCCGATCAAGACGAGCCGATCGATGTGGAGCCGCTCGAGGAGCAAGTCGAGCGGCGTGTGGTCGAACGCTGAGTAACGATGCTTCAGCAGGACGTGGTCACCCTCCTGGGGTGCCAGGGGCCTGGCGATGTCGGCGCCGCGGTGGCTCTCGAGCACGGTTCGGATCAGCGCGGGCGCATCGCTGTCCCAGCGATCGCGCTCGTCGTTGACGTAGATGATCGGAACGCCGTCCCTTCGTGCCTTTGCGATCGTCTCGGTCATCGCAGTCAATCTCTCCTCGAACGACACGAAAAGGCCATCGCCGTCCTCGTGCTCGAAGTCGTTGATCACGTCGATCACGACGAGCGCATCCGCCGTGCCGAACTCGAAACGCTCGTTCATCTCTCCGGATGCGGGAGAAGCCGCGGCCGCTTGGGGCTTCTCCCGCATTCGTCGACGACCTACCGCGCGGCCTGCTGGTTGACCCCGCTGCGGAACTTGCCGCCGGTCGCGATCTTCGTCAGCAGCTTGTCGGCGGTCTCTTCCTCGTCGAGAGTCTGGCCGAGGACTTCGGCTGCATCGTCGAGGTCGAGGTTGTTGGCGAGCGTCGCGGCGGTCCCGTATCCGGCGATCTCGTAGTGCTCGACGCGTTGCGCCGCGGCGATCAGAGCCGCATCCTTGGCCATCGGCTCACCCGACGCCCGGATGACCTTCGAGCCTTCCTCGATCAGACCCTTCATGCCGGCGCACACCTCGCCAGTCCGGGCGACGCCCGAAGTCGCAAGCAGATCATCGATCCGCTCGAGGTGCCCGCGCGTCTGCGCGAGATGCTCCTCGAACGCCTTCCGAAGCTCCTCCGAGCTCGCGGCGCCGGCCATTTTCGGCAGCGCCTCGACCAGCTGCTCCTCGGCGCTCCGGAGATCGTTCAGCTGCTCCGCGAACACATCCTGCAAAGACTCGAACCTCATCAGAAACCCCTCTCCTCGGATGACTGTCGTACTCGCTGCTACCCCATGTGCCGAGCGCAAACACGCCCCTTTGCGGCCGGCCGGAAGACCGTTCGTCCGGTTTCAGGCACGAGAGCGATCGAGGTGGGTGTGCAGGCGGCAGTGGTCGGGTAAGTCGGCTCCCAGACTCGATTTTTGCCGTCCTCGTACCGCTGCTTACACGTTCTTGACGGGATCGGCGCTACGGTCGAGTGTCGCCCAGAAACCTGAAGAAGGGGGTACCACGCCCATGCCGAAACCCGTCCGCCTCGCGCTCATATCGCTGGTGGCGCTGCTCGCGCTGCCGGTCGCCGCGGTTCGTGCTGCGACGCACATGCCGATCGGCTTTTATGACGACGCCAGCTTCCGCTGGTCGGCCGAGCGCACGACCAATATCGAAGAGGCCGCGGCCGCCGGCGCGTCCGTGATCCACACGACCGCCAACTGGCAGCAGATCGCGCCGAAGAAGCCCGCCCGCGCGTCGAACGGGAACGACCCGCAGTACCGCCTCGGCGATCTCGACGAGCTCGTCGCGAACGCAGCTCAGAACGGCATGCGCGTGATGATCAACATCAACGGCACGCCGAAGTGGGCGAACGGCGGCAAGACGCCGAATCACATGCCCAAGCGCGTGTCCGACCTGACGACGTTCTCCAGGATGCTTGCCGATCGCTACGACGGCAGCCACGGCCACGGCAACGTCAGGCTGTGGTCGGTCTGGAACGAGCCGAACCTCCAGCTCTTCCTGACGCCGCAGTTCTCGGGCAAGAAGATCGTCAGCCCGGCGAACTACGCGAAGCTCTACAAGGCCGCTTACGCCGGCATCAAGGCCGGCAACAAGTCGGCGCAGGTCGCGATCGGTGAGACCTCGAACCTCGGCCGCGACAAGCCGATCGGGATCAGCGGCCAGGGCCAGTCGGTCGCTCCTGGAACCTTCGCACGGCTGCTTGCGCAGCAGAAGGGGCTGAAGTTCACCGCCTGGGCGACGCACCCGTATCCGACGAGGCCGAACATGAAGCCGCTGCAGAAGGTGCGCTACCCGAACGTGACGCTCGCGCTGCTGCCGCAGTTCGAGCTCAACCTGAAGAAGCTCTTCCACCGCAACGTGCCGGTGTGGATCACCGAGTACGGGCATCAGAGCAAGCCTGAGCAGCCGCACGGTGTCACGTACGCACAGCAGTCCGCCTACGTGAAGCAGGCCCTCAAGGTCGCCCGAGCGGACAAGAACGTCCAGATGTTCATCTGGTTCACGTTCCGCGACTCCGCAGGCAACGCCTGGAAGAGCGGTCTCGAGAAGACGAACGGCAGCCACAAGTCGAGCTACGCAGCCTTCTCGGCGCTGGCACGGCTGATCGACCCGGCCGCCTGACAACACACGACGGCACACCTGGATCGCTGGAGTGAGGCCCACAGCGGGCCTCACTCCAAGCTCCGCTCACCGGTCAGACGCGACCTGGATGATTCGACCCGTGCCTCAGCAGACCCTGCACACCGGCTCGCTCACGCTCGTGCCGCTTGCCGACGAGCACCTCGACTGGGAGGTGGAGCTCGACTCGGATCCCGAGGTGATGCGCTACCTCGGCGGTCGCGCCGGCACACGCGAGGAGGTCGAGGTCGCCCACGCGCGGCGGCTGGCAGCCGCGCGGAAGGTGGACGGGCTCGGCTTCTGGGTCGGCCTCGTCGACGACGAGTTCGTCGGTTGGTGGATTCTTCAGCCCGCCCACGGGCCTGACCAGCCCGACGATCCGGGCGTAGCCGACCTGGGCTACAGGCTCCTGCGCCGTCAATGGCGCAAGGGGCTCGCCTCGGCGGGTGCACGGGAGCTCGTGCGGTACGGATTCGACGACGTCGGCCTCGACAGGATCATCGCGCAGACCCTGAGCGTCAACGCCGGCTCGCGGGCCGTGCTCGAGCGGTCCGGGCTCACGTACGTGCGCAGCTTCCCCACCTCGATGACGGACGCCGAGGGCGCCGACCAGGGCGAAGTGGAGTACGAGCTGACCCGCGAGCAGTGGGAGCGCGGCGCGACCTAGCTTCTCGACGAACCGCCCGTGGTGGTCCTCGCCGCCGGCCGTCCTCAGCCGTGGAACGCGGGTGCGATCGACTCTGCGAGCAGCCTCAGTTGCTCGTCCGGCTCAGGGCCGATTGGTACGAACACGATCGAGTCGACACCGGTGTCCGCGACCGCGCGCAGGGACGCAAGGACCTGCTCGGCCGTACCCGCAGCAGCGAGGTCGTCGAGCAGGTCGTCGGGTAGCAGCGGCGCGATCTGCACGGGATCGCCGAGCGCACGAAGCTCAGCGAGCTCCGCATCGCGCTGGAGCGGCGCGAGCTGCACGGCGACGCCCTCGTCGAGCAGCATGTGCGCGACTGCATCGCGCGCATGTCCGCGGTCGGCGTCGATGCGGCCCTTGACGAAAATGGTGATCCGATGCGGATCGGTTCGGCCGGCGGACGCTCGGCCTTCCTCGATGCGCTCGCGCGCCCAGCGGATGTACGCGGGCGCGGACGGCTCGGCGAGGATCGTTCCGTCTGCGACACGACCGGAGGCGCGTAGCCCAAGCGGACGACGCACGCCCAGTACGAGCGGCGGCCGCAACGTAGGTGGTCGCGCCAGGCGGACGTCACGAAGGTTGACGTGGTCGCCCGCCACGCTGAAGCTCTCACCGGCGAGCAGGCGCCGGATGGCAACAGCCGTTTCCTCGAGCGCGCGCACCGGCTTCGGCGGCAGCGCGCCGATCTGCTCCATCCACGCGGGCACGCCGTGCCCGAGGCCGGCGACGAAGCGACCAGGATGGAGCCGTGCCAGGGTCGCGACCTCCATGGCCGCGGCAACGGCGTTGCGGAACACCGCCGGCATGACGCCCAGGCCGACCGTGATGCGCGTTGTCGCCGCGAGCGCGGTCGCGCTCGTCGCGATTCCTCCGGTCAGGAAGCAGTCCTCCCACAGCCACAACTCGTCCAGGCCCGCCGACTCGGCGGCGGTTGCGAACGCAGCGAGCTCCTCGGGCGGCCGGTCCGCCGTGAAGACGACCCCCAGTTTCGTCATCCCTCGCGCTCCTTTCGTTGTCTGACCGAGCATGCCCAAAGGAGGAGCGGCGGGTCATGTGACGAACGACACGTCCGAAGCGGGTGCAATTGTTGCCGCGAATCGACCGTCGTCGGACGCCCAGGCCGCGGGACTCATTCCTGTGCGCGCCTGTGACGTCCCCAACAGGAGGTAGGGATGAACTCCAAGAGCATGGCCGGCTGGATCGGCTTCGCCGGCATATTGATCCTGATCGTCGGGATGCTCGACTTCTTCCAGGGCCTGATCGCCCTGTTCAGGGACAACTACTACGTGGTCTCAGGGTCCGGCTTCATCGTCGTCGACCTGACGACCTGGGGCTGGATCATGTTGATCTGGGGCGTACTGCTCGTTCTCGCGGGCATGGGACTCCTCGGCGGACAGGGATGGGCACGCTGGTTCACGATCGTGCTCGTCTCCCTGAACTTCATCGCCCAGCTCGGGTTCCTCGGCAACAGCCAGTACCCGCTCTGGACACTGACCACGCTGGGGCTGTGCGTGATCGTCCTCTACGCGCTGACCGCGCGCTGGAGCGAGAGCGCACCAGAGCTCAGCGCCACCCGCTAGCCGGCTCGCGTCACCGGAGGCCGTCGCGCGACAGACCGCGCGACGGCCTCCACCTCAGCGCGATCGAGTCAGGCATCGAGCGGTAGCCGCTGCAGCACTGCGTCGACGCGCGCGAATCCACTCTTCGCTCCTTCCTCGACGCCGTACTGCATCGTGGTGTCACGCTCTTCGGCCGTCGCGAAGCGCATCGTCTGCGTCAGCTTCGTCTGGTTGCCGAGATCCTCGAACTCGAGGGTCTGCAGGTGGTTCTGGAACGTCTGCACGAGCCGCTCGGGCGCATCGACCTCACGGAACTCACCCTCGACGACGCCGTAGGCAGTGCGGAAGCGGTAGGCACCGCCCGGACGGACGTCCATCTCCTCGACGACCGTGCCGTCGCCCCACCATTCCGGGATCAGGCTCGGGTCGGTCCAGACGGAGAAGACGTGCGCGCGCGGTGCGTCGAAGATCCGCTCGACGCGGATCTCGAGCTCGTGCGGAGTGGTGACGGTGGTCTCGTTCATCTCAGCTCACCGCTTTCGTCACGAGCGCCCGGATCTTTGCCTCGTCGGCTGCGGTCAGCTTCGTCAACGCGTAGGCGATCGGCCACATCGAGCCTGCGTCGAGCTTGGCGGTGTCGTTGAAGCCGAGCATCGCGTACCGCTCCTTGAACTTGCCTGCGTCACGGAAGAAGCAGACGACCTTTCCGTCCCTGGCGTAGGCGGGCATCCCGTACCACGTCTTCGGCACCAGGTCGGGTGCGCTGGCCTTGACGATCGCATGGATGCGCTTGGCGAGGGCGCGATCCGGCGGCGACATCGCGGCGATCGCAGCGGTGACCGCACTCTCGCCATCTTCGTGGGCCTTCAGCTCGCGAGCGCGCGCCTTCATTGCCGCCTTTTCTTCGGCCGAGAACCCCTCGCTCTTGGCGGTGCTCTTGGCGGACTTTTGCTTGCCCTTTTTCGCAGTGGTGCTCATCGTGCTCCTTTCGTCCGTTCGACGACCTGCGCGAAGCGGTCGAGCCGCTGCAGCCACGTGCTGATGCCTTCGAAGGCATACGGCGCGAGCATGCATCTGCGGACACGGCCGACCTTCTCCGTCGTCACGAGTTGCGCCTCCTCGAGCAGCCGGATGTGTTTCTTCATCCCGGTCAGCGACATACCGAAAGGCTCGGCGAGCTCGCTGATCGTCGCCCTTCCGGTCCCGAGCCGTTCCAGGACGGCACGGCGAGTCGGGTCGGCGAGGGCTGCGAATGCGCGGTCGACGGTTGTTGGATACTGAACCATTGGGTTCACTATAGTACGTTCGGGACTGCCATGCAAACTAGACGCCGCCGCGCGGGCGCAGCGCTTCTCCGTTGACGAAGAACTGGGCCGGCAACCTCACCTACTCGGCCGCGCGCGTCGTCGCACCGCCGACCGTCGAGGAAGCGCAGCACCTGGTCGCGGGTGCGGCGCGCATCCGAGCGCTCGGAACACGACACTCGTTCAGCCGGGTTGCGGACACGGAGGGCACGCTGCTCTCGACGGAGCAGCTCAACCGCATCGTCGAGATCGACGAGCGCACCGTCACCGTCGAAGCCGGTGTCCGCTACGGCGAGCTCGGCCGAACGCTCGAGGAGCATGGTCTCGCGCTTCCCAACTACGCGTCGCTGCCCCACATCTCGGTTGGGGGAGCCGTCGCGACAGCGACCCACGGGTCGGGCGCGCGCAATCGGTCGCTCGCCGCATCCGTTGCCGCGCTCGACCTCGTGCGAGCCAGTGGCGAGCTCGTGCACATCGAGCGCGGCGACGACGACTTCGACGGGTTCGTGGTCGGGCTCGGCACACTGGGATTCGTCGCACGCGTGACGCTCGACGTGGTGCCGGCGTTCGAGCTCCGCCAGTACGTCTTCGACGGCCTCCCCTGGGCGACCGTCGAGGCGAGCCTCGACGACCTGCTCGCGCTCGGCTACAGCACCAGCCTCTTCACCCTCTGGGCAGACGCCGGCATCCACCAGGTCTGGGTGAAGTCGGTCGACGCGCTCGATACGTGCTTCGGGGCGCCGGCAGCAGACGGACCGCGCCACCCGATCCCGGGTGCGGACACGGCCAACTGCACCGAGCAGCTCGGTGTGCCGGGGCCGTCGGGCGAGCGGCTGCCGCACTTCCGCCTCGGGTTCACGCCGAGCGGCGGCGACGAGCTCCAGTCGGAGTTCGCGGTCGCGCGCGACCAGGCCGTCGACGCGTTGCGAGCGCTGCGCCCGCTCGGGCCGCTCCTGACGCCGCTGCTCCTCACGTCCGAGATCCGCGCGGTCGCTGCTGACACCCTCTGGCTGAGCCCGTTCCACGAGCGCGACAGCGTCTGCTTCCACTTCACCTGGAAGCCGCTCGCCGGCGAGGTGCTCGCGCTACTGCCGCGGATCGAGGCGGCGCTCGCTCCGTTCGCCGCGCGACCGCACTGGGGAAAGGTGTTCGCCGAGTCGCCCGCGGCGCGCTATCCGCGGCTGCCGGAGTTCCTTGACCTCCGCGCGCGCCTCGACCCGGGCCGGGTCTTCGGCAACGCGTTCGACGCTCAGCTGGGGATGTAGGCGAAGACGTCGGGGTTCGGCCCGCCTCGCCCGGCCTCGCCGCGGTCGAGCGCGTCGATCGTCTCGAGGTCGGCGGAAGCGAGCTCGAAGTCGAAGAGCTCGAAGTTCTCGCGAATGCGGTCCGGCGTGACCGACTTCGGAAAGACGATGTTGCCGCGCTGGATGTGCCACCGCAGCACGACCTGCGCGACGGATTTCCCGGCACGGCCGGCGATCTCCGTCAGCGTCGGATCGTCGAGCACCTTCCCCTGGGCGATCGGCGCCCACGCTTCCGTCGCGATGCCGTGCTCGCGCCCGTAGGCGGCCACTTCGCGGTTCTGGAAATACGGATGGAGCTCGATCTGGTTGACGGCCGGGACGGTGTCCGTCTCGGCGGCGAGTCGCTCGAGGTGTGCCACCTGGAAGTTCGAGACGCCGATCGATCGCGCACGACCGTCGGACTTGAACTGCTCGAGCGTCTGCCAGGTCGCGACGAAGTCGCCGTCGTAGAGCGTCGGCAGCGGCCAGTGGATCAGGAACAGGTCGACGTACTCGAAGCCGAGCGTCGCGAGCGTCTCCTCGAACGCGCGGCGGGCGTCGTCGGGCTCGTGGAAGCCGTTGTTCAGCTTGCTCGTGACGTAGACGTCACCTCGCTCGAGGCCGCGCTCGCGGATCGCCTCGCCGACACCGTGCTCGTTGCCGTACATCTCGGCCGTGTCGATGTGGCGATAGCCGACGTCGAGCGCGTGCGTCACCGCCTGCGCCGTCTCGGCCGGCGGAATCTGGAACACGCCGAACCCGAGCTGCGGAATCGCGTTGCCGTCGTTCAAGGCAATGCTGGGAACGGCAGCCATCTGGCCATCCTGCCTGAACCGCCGCAGAGCGGCGAGCCCGAGGCTCCCGGCTAGCCTAGGAGTGATGGGGCCGACGTGAGAACGGGGATCGACAAGCGAGCGATGTCGGCGTTGTCCGGCGGACATCTCGCGGTCGATTTTGCGTCGGGCAGCGTCCCCGCGCTGATCCCGTTCATGACGGACCGCTTCCACCTCGGCTATGCCCTCGCTGCGATGCTGCTCCTGACCGCGACCGCGTCGTCGTCGCTCGTGCAGCCGCTCTTCGGTCTGTGGTCAGATCGCCGGGGCGCGCTCTGGCTGATTCCGGCGGGCACGATGCTCGCCGCGGTCGGCGTCGGCGGAGCGGCGATCTCGCCGGTCTACCCCGTCGTGCTGCTGCTCGTCCTCGCGGGCGGCCTCGGCGTCGCGGCGTTCCATCCCGAGGGCTCGAAGTTCGCGGCGTACGCCAGTGGACGGAAGCGTGCGAGCGGCATGTCGTATTTCAACACGGGCGGCAACGCCGGTTACGCGCTCGGCGCATTCGTGACGGGCCAGCTCGTCGTGTGGCTCGGGCTCGTCGGTGGGCTCGTGGCGATGGTGCCCGTGTTCATCGCGTCGCTTGCGCTGGTCCGCGTGGTGCCTCACCTCGCGAAGCTCGCGCCTGGGCAGGACGGCACTGCGATGGGCCGTGGCGACGACCGGCGACGAGCGATGACGCTGCTCGGCATCGTCATCTCCTTGCGGAGCGTCGCGTGGTTCACGCTGCTCGCGTTCGTGCCGCTCTGGGTCGTTTCGCTCGGTCACTCGAAGGCGGACGGGAACCGTCTGCTCTTCCTGATGCTGCTGTCGGGCGCGGCGGGGACGCTGATGCTCGGACCGGTCGCCGACCGGATCGGCCTGCGGGTGACGCTCGTCATCACGCAGGCGCTCCTGACACCGCTGATCCTCGCGTTCATCTACATCGGTGGCACGATCGGCGTGCTCGCCCTGATGTTGGTCGGTGTCTGCGTCGTCGGCACGTTCGGGGTGACGATGGTGCTCAGCCAGCTCTATCTGCCGCGACACGTCGGCATGGCGTCCGGCCTCTCGGTCGGGCTGGCAATGGGGATCGGAGGCATCGCAGCCGTCGCGTCGGGCGCGATCGCCGACGCGGTCGGCCTGAAGACTGCCCTCACGGTCAGCGCCCTCGCGCCGGCGCTCGGCGTCTTCTTCTGCCTCAAGCTGCCGGCGCCCGCGCGGCGAGCCGACGTGAAGCCGTCTCCGGCCGCCGCGCTCTCGACCGACTGACGCGACGTATAGGTAACGTCGATCCGGTGGCTCCTGTCGGGAAACTCCTGAAGCTCGCGCTGGCGGCCAAGGTGGCTGCCGACAACCTCTCGACCGAAGACCGCGAGAAGGTCGTTCGCGCCCTGCAATCGGCCGGCGACCGGTTCCGGCCGGCAAAGAAGGTCACAGACGCGGAACCGCTGAGGGTCGCGCGGTCGAAGCACAAGGGTGTGTTCCAGGTGGTGATGGTGGACTCGTTGCGGAAGCCGTTCGAGGACTGGGTCAAAGACCACGGCCTGCGCACCTACCCGATCCCGGGTCTCGACGAAGACCACCTGGAGACACTCGGCGTCGGCCCCGACGACGAGACGCCGTAGTCAGGTCCAGTGGACGACCATGCCGTCACCCGGATCGGGTAGCGGCAGCGATTCGGCCTCTGCGACGACCGCAGCGCGCGCGACGCGCGAGAGCTTCCGCCACGCCTGGATCGTCATCGTGCGCTGCGCGCGGCGCCAGGTGCCGGCGATCTCGCCTGCCACGAGGAGCGCACCCGGCCAGACACGCGGCGTCCATAGCTCTGCGCGCTGCGCCGCGTCCGGCACGAGCAGCGCGCGGTCGTCGCTCGTGCCGTGCAAGGTGTAGGCATCGCCGCTCGGGAGCAGTCGCGCCGCCGCCGCGGGTAGCGGCGTCTCGCGAATCGTCGACTCGTCGGCCGCGAGCAGGGACGCCTCCCCGATCGGCGTCAGCACCTGGATCAGCTCGCCGCCGAGCTGGTCGAATGCGCGAACGGCCTCTCGTGCATCGATCCCCGCCCACCTGCCGAAGCCTCCGGCCCGGCGGGGCCGAAGATGCGCAGGAACCGTCGCGCCAGCTCGAGTGTCGCCTCCGTCCGCGTGATGGCCGGAGGCGGGACGGTCCAGACCAGAGGCTGCCGCGCACCCTCCCAGCGAATCGCCAGCCTGCCGGTCAGCGCGGCGTAGCGGAGCATGTTCCCATGGACGCCGAGCGCCTGTCCGGCGTCCCCGTAGCGCATCCGCTCGCCGCCGAGCAGCTCGTGCACGCGAGGAGCCAGATCGTCGGCCCGTTGCCGGATCTTGCCCGCGTCCGGAAGCCGGCTGAGCGTGAACACGGCGAGGTCGGGTTCCGCAATGACATACACCTGGTACCGCGGCCCCCACACCTGGACGAGCGAGGGGTCGTCCCAGGCAGCCGGTCCTGCCCCATCCACGCGCGCGTGAATGGAGAGGAGCGCTGCGCGGGGCATGCTGTCCTGCAGGCCCGCCCACGCTGCTTGCCGCAGCGACCGTCGCCCGGCCGGGAGCCGCTGATCGAGCGCTCCGACCTTCCGGCGGAACGCGAGGATCTGCTTTCGCGTCAGCCTCAGCCGCGCCGTCACGTCGCCGCTCCGCTCTCCATCCGCGCCGATCCTAATCGGCAGGTCGAACCTGATCGCTCCGGGACGGACCCGGTCGCCCTCGTTGGGGTCCGCTCAGAAGGCAGGCAGCGCCGGCGGCAACCCACGCTGAACGGGCTCGGCCCGCACGGCCGCCTCGTGTTGCTCCACTGCTTGCGGCTCTGGCGCTGTCTGGAGGCGATCCGTCCGCGCGTGCCAGAGATCGATGTTCAAGCGCTCGATCTCTTCGACGAGCATCGTGATGGCGCGACCGGCGGCCCGCACCTCCTCACGCGGATCGTCGCGCAACCCGTCGCCCCAGGCTCGCAGCGTCTCGACTTTCGCCTCATCGAGGCGACGGGCATCTGCGCTCAACGTGCCGCCACACCGCCGGTCGGAGATGCGAGTCTCAACACGTTATCCACATGCGACGACGCCAGTTCACGGGGTTCCCGTCCTACGGCAGCCCCGCTGTTGATAACTCGAACTCGGCACGACCACGTCCTCACCAGGACGGAAAAGGGCAAAAAAATTCACCGAGCCGGTGGCGTTTTCGTCCACCACCCCCACGAACCTTCGGCTTCCGCCTATGGCTCTCGGGGACGGTTTCGACCTACTCACGCTCCGCGCTCGGTGCACATGGAACGTTAGCGCCGGAGGCCGGAGTCGACAAGCGCCCGGCTGTCAGGAGTGCCGCACTTTGCGAAGGTTCCTCGCTTGGTCGACATGCGTAGCATCACTGCATGTCTGGAGACCAGGAGGCGGTGTGGGCCGCGGTGACGGCCGTCTACACCGCGTTCCTCGCAGGCGATCGCGCGGCGATCGACGCGAACATCTCGCCGGACGCAACCGTCTGGGATTCCGCGCACGCGCCGCTCGTACGCGGCCGTGCGGAGCTCGACGCCGTGCGAGACGCGAGACCTCCCGGCGGCCCCGCCCCCAGCGACCTGGACGCGCAGGATCCGGTGATCGACGTCTTCGGCGACATCGCGCTCGTACGGCACGTCCTGGTCGTGCGCTTCCCGCCCGACGCGGGCGTCCCGGACGAGCAGATCCGCAACACCTCGGTCTGGCGCAAGACCGATGGGCGCTGGCTGTGCATCCACAACCACGAAGACGTCGTCGGCTAACGCGAACGCGACTAGACCTAGTCGCCGAGGACCGCAGCGTCCGCGGCGACGGCGAAGAGGATCTCGTGAGCGCGCTTCGGCCACATGCCTGTTTGCAGCTCGCTCACGATCGAGCCGTCGATCGCCGTTCCGCCGCGTGCAACCCGATGCACAGCGGCGACGAACTCGTCGACGTCGGCGACGCGCTCCTTCAGCAGATAGCCAAGACCTGAGACCTCGTTGCCGAACAACTGAACGGCGTTCTCGACGTCGACGTGCGACGAGAGGAGCAGCACGCTCGTCCGAGGGTGCCGGCTCCTGATGGTGGCCGCTGCGCGAATCCCCTCGTCGGTCTTGGTGGGCGGCATGCGGATGTCGACGATCGCGATGTCGGGCAGGGTGGACTCGATCAGGTCGAGGAGGTCCGTCGCCGTTCCAGCCTGCCCCACCACATCGAGGCCGGCTTGGTCGAGCAGCGCCGCGATGCCCTCCCGCAGGAGGACCGAGTCGTCGGCGAGCACGACCCTGATCGTCGCCGGCATCGAGGGTCGCGCGTTCGGTCGAGGAAACTCGCCCTGCAGATCCGGCGCGACGATCCGGAACAATCGGGTCGCACAGGGAATCCCACGCAGCTCGAAGTCACCCAGATCGTGTGCGGCGAACGAGTCGTGGTCGAGCGACGCGACCGTCGACTCTGAGGCGATGATCTCGCCGCCGTGCGCCGCCTGCGCGACCCGCGCGGCGTGGTGCACTGCGAGCCCGACGTAGCCATCGCCCGCCACGGCAGCTCGCCCCGTATGCAGCCCGATGCGGACTCGTACCGGAGCCGGCCATGGTTCCGTCGCAATTGCCCGCTGGCTCGCGATTGCAGAGTCGACGCCCGCCCGCGGGGTCGAGAACACGGCGAACACCTCATCCCCACGCGAATCGACGACTCGGCCGCCGGCGGCGCGTACCGACTGGGCCACCAGCTCACGTTCGCGCTCGAGCACGCCGACGTACTCGGCGCCGAGCCGGTCGATCAGGCCCGTCGAGCCCTCGATATCCGTAAAGAGAAAGGTGTTCTCCTCCACCAGAGCAAGCGTAGTCGCCGGTCTCCACAACGACGAAGACGTCGTCAGCTAGCGTCACGGCGTGTTCGACTACGCCTCCCGCCAGCGGCGTCTCTCCGAGCGGCTCGAGCAACGGGGCGTCGACGCGCTCTTCCTCGCTCCGTCCGCCGATCTCGAGTACCTGACGGGCGTCGAGCGGCAGATCCCGAACTTCGGCGAAGCGTCCTACGCGCACGGCTGGGTCACGGGCGCCTTCTTCCGCCCCGGACGCGACCCGGTCTTCCTGTTTCCGCGCATGTTCGCCGCGTTCGACTTGCGCGAGGAGCCGGCGGGCGAGGTGATCGTCGTCAACGAGACCGACGACGGAGCCGCGCTCTTCGAGCGTGTGGCGAAGGAGATCGACGGGCCGGTCGCGGTCGGCGATCGCGTCTGGACCGAGACCGCGCTCCACCTCGGCCGCGCCGTCGGCTTCGAGCGGTTGCAGACCGGCTCGCACATCGTCAACGAGCTCCGACGGACGAAGACCGACGAGGAGCTCGCCGCAATGGGCCGTGCCGTCGAGACGGTGGAACGCACGATGGCCGCCGTCGCGCCGCTCGTCGTGCCCGGCGTGACGATGCTCGAGCTCGCCGAGGCGGTCGAGCACGAGCTGCTCGCCGCCGGCTCACGCTGCCCGTCGTTCGCAACGCACATCTTCACGGGCATCGAGCCTGCCGACTTCGACTCGCACACGGACACCGGCCGGTCGCCGATCCCGGCGAACACGTCCGTCATGTTCGACTTCGGCGGCGTCGTCGACGGGTACTGCTCCGACTTCGGCCGCACGGTCTACTGCGGCGAGCCGCCGCGCGATTACCTCGACGCGTACGACGTGATGCTCGCCGCCTACGAGGCCGGCAAGGCCGCGGCCACGCCGGGCACACGTGCGCAGGAGGTCAACGCCGCCTGCCGTGGACCGATCGAGGACGCCGGCCTCGGCGAGCACTTCCGCCACCGGATGGGCCACGGGATCGGCATGGACGTGCACGAGCGTCCGTTCCTCTCGACGGAGGACGAGACGCCGCTCGCGCCCGGCATGACGTTCACGGACGAGCCGTCGATCATCGTCCCCGGCCGCTACAGCCTGCGGATCGAGAACATCATCGTGGTCGAGGAGGGCGGCGGGCGGAGCCTCAACTCCTATCCCGCCGCCCTCGTCGTCAACTAGCGCGCTTACTTCGGCGCGACCTTCGTGACGTCGATCGAATACACCGAGTTGTAGACGGCGTTCTTCAGGTCGGACGTCGAGACGAACACCTGCGTCGGCTGCATGAGCGGGAAGTACGGGCCGCTCGCGTTCAGCTGACGCTGGAACTGCTGGAACAGCGCCGTCCGCTTCTTCGCGTCGGTCGTCGAGGCAGCCGCAGCGGCCGTCTTCTCGATCGACGGCGTTCGCGCCCTTCGCCCAGCCTGCGCGCAGACCGACGAGGTCACCCGGTGCGAACGTCAGGTAGTCGGCGGGATCCGGGTAGTCCGGGCCCCAGAGCGACAGCCCGAACGCCATCTTGCCGCTGCGGTAGCTCGTCAGCCACGTGCCGGTCGGCGAGCCCGACAGCTGCACGTCGATGCCGATCGACTTGAGGTTCGACTGCACCTTCTGCGCGAGCGTCGCGAACGGCACGCCGTTGATCGTCAGGTCGCTCGGGTATTCGAGCGTGACGCTCTGGCTCGCCTGCCCCGAGGCCTGCAGCGCGGCCTTGGCCTTGGGGACGTTCTGCTTGACCGCCTCCTTCGCGGGCAGGGCGCCGGCGAACATCGACGGGATGATCCCCGGCGTCTGGTAGGCGCCCGGGCCGGCGACCGAGAGGATCGACTTGTAGTCGAGCCCGAAGCGGATCGCGTTCTGCCACTGCTTGTTCGAGGTGACCGAGGAGATCGCCTTGTCGTTGTTCGCGAACAGCCAGAACACCCACGTCGAGGGCTGCAGCGAGACCTTGACGCGCGAGTTCGACTTGAGCGACTGCGCCTGGTCGGACGCGAGATCGATCGCGACCTCGTGCGAGCCGCGGCCGACATTGATCAGCTGCGTGGCCGCGACCATGTTGCGAACCACGACGGTGTCGAACTTCGGCTTGTTGGCGCCCCAGTACTTCGTGTTGCGCTTCAGGGTCACCTGCGAGGTCGTGCTGTACGCCGAGAGGACGTACGGGCCGCTGCCCGCACCGACCGAGGCGGAGGAGTTGAGCCACGACTCGGCCTTGTCCTTCTGGTCGGCGCCGACGGAGGCACTGCCGCCGTGCTGCTTCAGGAGCCTCGAGTTGACGATGCCCGTCGACGGGTTGGCGAGGATCGCGGGCAACTGCCCTGCCGGCGTCTTGGAGCGCATGACGACGCGGTACTTGCCGAACGGCTTGACGACGACGCCGTCGAGCAGGAAGGCCGGGTTCCCCTTCAGGTTGATCAGGCGGTTGAGCGAGAAGACGACGTCAGCCGACGTCAGCTTGTCGCCGTTCGCGAAATGCACGTTCGGCTTCAGGTTGAAGGTGAACGTCTTCGCGCCGTTCGATGCCTTCCACGAGGAGACGAGCAGCGGCACCGGGTGAGCGAGGTCGCCCTTGTTGTAGGTGAAGAGCGTGTCGAAGATGCCGCGGTCGACGATCGACCCGGTCGGATCGAACGCGCGCTGCGGGTCCGAGGTCTTGAGCGTGAACGAGTTGTCGACGACGAACGTCGACCCGGCCGCGCGATGCGAGCTCGCGGCGAGCGCGGCGGCCGCGCAAGCGAGCGCCGTCAGCGCGACGAGCGGCACGATCAGCCGCCATCTATGGAATGTGGAACGACTCACTGTTTGACTCCTTGGCTCGATTCCCGGGGGGCTTTCCAGACTATTCGACTCCCGGCGAGGCCACCAGTTGGGGAAGCGGCTGCGGCGGCTGCCCCGGCGCCTGCAGCCAGCACGCAGCGCTGCGCCCCGCCGTCAGCTCCAGCAGCGCCGGCTCCTCGACCGGGCAGCGGTCGAATGCGTACGGGCAGCGAGGGTGAAAACGACAGCCGGACGGCGGGTGCGCGGGATCCGGCACCTCGCCGGGCAGCGCCTCCGGCAGGACGCCCGCGCCGTCCGCGCGCGGCACGGCCGCGGTCAGCGCCTCGGTGTACGGATGCGCGGGCGCCTCCCAGAGCGCATCGGTGGGGCCGATCTCGACCATCCGTCCGAGGTACATCACCGACACGTCGTCGGCGACGTGCCGGACGATCGCGAGGTCGTGCGAGATCAGGAGCAACCCGACGTCGAGCTCGCGCGAGAGCCGCTTGAGGAGGTTCGCGAGCTGCGCCTGCGCCGACGCGTCGAGCGATGCGAGCGGCTCGTCGAGGACGATCACGGACGGATTGGCGGCGAGCGCCCGGGCGATCGCGATCCGCTGACGCTGCCCGCCCGAGAACTCGTGCGGGAAGCGCTTGAAGGCGTTCGCGGGCAGGCCGACGAGCTCGAGCAGCTCGCGCACCTTCGCGTCTCGCTGATCTCGCCCGGCGCCGTCGGCGACCTGGCTGCCGATCGTGCGGCGCGGGTTGAGCGACGAGTACGGGTTCTGGAAGACGAGCTGGAGCTTGACGAGCTCGGCCGGGCGGGCCCGCCGGCCGAGCGAGGTCACGGGCCGTCCCTCGAAGGTGACGGCGCCGCTCGTCGTCTTGACGAGGCCGACCGCGGCGCGCGCGAGCGTCGACTTCCCGCAACCGGACTCGCCGACGAGACCGACGATCTTGCCGCGCTCGATCGAGAGACTGGCGCCGGCGACCGCGCGCACGCGGCCACCGCGGCCGTGGTAGTCGACGACGACGTCGTGCAGCTCGAGAACGCTCATGCGCCGGCGAACGGGTCGACGTGACAGGCGAGCCGCCGGTCCCCGACGGGCTCGAGGGGCGGCACGATCGCGCTGCACTCCTCGATCGCGTACGCGCAGCGGGGATGGAACGCGCAACCGGGAGGGATCCGCCCCGGTGTCGGCGGCGCGCCCGCGATCGCGACGAGATCCTGCTCCTTCGGAGCCTCCGGATGAGGAAGCGCGTCCAGTAGCGCGCGGGTGTACGGGTGCCGCGGACGCTGCAGCACGTCTTCGCGCACACCGGATTCGACCACGCGGCCCGCGTAGAAGATCGAGACACGGTCGGCGATCGACGAGAGGACGCCCAGGTCGTGAGTGATCAGCACGACAGCGAGCTCGTGCTCGCGACGGAGCCGGTCGAGCAGGCGCAGGATCCCGGCCTGCACGGTGACGTCGAGCGCAGTCGTCGGCTCGTCGGCGATCAGCAATCGCGGCCGGCAGGCGAGAGCGATCGCAATCGCGATCCGCTGACGCATACCGCCCGAGAATTGGTGCGGGAACCGCCGCAACGCGGCACGCGGGTCGGGGATGCGCACGTCGTCCAGCAACTCGACCGCGCGATCGTTGGCCGCGCGGCGGTCGAGCCCCAGATGGAGTCGCACATGCTCGGTGAGCTGCTTGCCGACCGAGAGCATCGGATGCAGCGACGTGTACGGGTCCTGGAAGACCATCGCGATGTCGCGACCACTGATGCTCTGGAGCCGGCGTCGTGAGATCGCGATCAGGTCGTCGTCGCCGAAGCGCGCCGATCCCTCGACGGTCGAGCCCTCGGGCAAAAGCCCGAGCAGAGCGAGCATCGAAACGGTCTTGCCGCTACCGCTCTCGCCGGCGATCCCGAAGACCTCGGCCGGCTGCACTTCGTAGTCGACGCCGTCGACGACGGTGACGTCGCCCGCCGGCGTCGGCAACCGCACGCGCAGCCCCTCCACGGCGAGTGTGCTCACGGCGCCTCCTCGACGCGCCGAGCGGTGCGCGGGTCGAAGACGTCGCGCAGCGAGTCGCCGAGGAAGTTGAACGCCAGGACGACGGTGAAGATCGCGAGCCCCGGGAACGTGCCGATCCACCACCACTGGAAGTACTGCGTGCCGTCCGCGACCATCGACCCCCACTCCGCCGTCGGCGGCTGCGCCCCGAGCCCGAGGAACGAGAGACCCGCCAGGAGCAGGATCGCGTTCGCGAGGTCGAGTGTCGCGAGCACGAAGATCGGACCGGCGACGTTCGGCAGGACGTCCCGGAACAGCGTCTTGCGACTCGACGCTCCGAGCAAACGCGCCGACTGCACGTACTCGGAGTCTCCGACCGAGAGCACGAGCCCGCGGCCTACGCGCGCGTACGCGGGCCACGCGACGACGACGATGGCGAGGGCAGCATTCGAGAGCCCGCGGCCGAGCACTGCGGCCACCACCATCGCGAGGATGATCGCCGGGAAGGCGAAGACGAGGTCGGTGAGCCGCATCAGGACACCGTCGACAGGGCCGCGGAAGTAGCCCGCGACCGCACCGATCGTCGTCCCGATCACCATGGCGAGGAAGACCAGGATGAGCGCGATCGGCAGCGAGACGCGCGAGCCGTAGATGACGCGAGAGAAGACGTCACGTCCGAGCGCGTCGGTGCCGAAGAGGTACGACCACGACGGGCTCTGCGCAGGAGGGGCGGTCTGGGCGAGTGGGTCGTGCGGCGCGATCAGCGGGGCGAAGATCGCGATCAGAATCCACGCAACGGCGATGACAATGCCGATGATCGCGAGCGGCTGGCGCCAGGACGCGGAGATCGAGAAGCGCCTGCGCGGCGCGGCGACGGCGACCGGGACGTGCGTCACGTGAGCCGGATCCTCGGGTCGATCACCGCGTAGAGGATGTCGACGACGAAGTTGACGGTCACGTAGACGACGGCAACGAACATGCTCACGCCGGCGATCGCCGGGACGTCGAGATTGACGGCGGCCTGGTAGGCGTACTGGCCGATCCCCGGCCAGGAGAAGATCTTCTCGACGAGCACGGCGCCGGTGAGGACGTTCGCGAAGACCAGGCCGAGCACGGTGATCACCGACGGCAGCGCTGGGCGCAGGATGTAGCGCGGCACGACCAGGCGCCCGGGCAGGCCTTTCGCGCGGCCGGCGCGCACGTAGTCGTTACCCATCACCTCGAGCACCGCCGAGCGCGTGAACCGCGTCAGGAGGCTGACGTTGAAGGCGGCGAGCACGAGCGCGGGCAGGATGATGTGGTGGAGCGACTGCCCGAAGAGGCCGAAGTTGCGGTCGAGCAGCGCGTCGATCGTGTACAGCCCGGTGACGTCCGGCGGCGGGTCGACGCCCGGATCGAGCCGTCCGGCGCCTGGGAACCAGTTGAGCTTGTAGAAGCCGACGTAGAGCGCGACGAGCGCGATCCAGAACGTCGGCATCGAGATGCCGGCGAGTGACGTGACGCGGAGGGCGTGGTCGGTCGGGCGGTTACGCCGCAGCGCAGCGATGACGCCGAACCCGACGCCGACGAACGCGGCGAAGAGCACCGAGTAGAGCGCGAGCTCGGCCGTCGCCGGGATGAAGGTGCCGAGGTCGTGACTGACGGCGGCGTGTGTGAGCGAGGACTGGCCGAGGTCGCCGTGGAGGACGTGGTTCAGGTAGAGCAGGTAGCGCTGGGGCAGCGGCTTGTCGAGGCCGTAGTGGTGCTCGAAGGCGGCAACCGCCGCGGGGTCGGCAGCAGCCTGCTCACCGAGGTTGGTCGCAACCGCGTTCGACGGTACGAGCTGCGTGAGCAGAAAGGTGACCGCCGTGATGCCGAGCAGCAGGACGGCCAACGCGGCGACGCGGCGCAGCACGAAGCGGAAGAGCCCGTCGGCGCGGCCAGAGCGGCGGGCGCGCCGGCCGGGAGTCTCTGTGATCGCCGTCGGAGCCGTCGTCAACGGACGACCGATCGTACCGACCGGCCCGAGCCGCGAGAATGGGTGCGTGACGAGGCGAACAGTGCGTGACGGATCGGAGTTCGAGCGGCTCGCGGGCTACGCGCGGGCTGTTCGCGTCGGCGCGCACGTCGCAGTCAGCGGCACGGCTGCCTTGTCCGAGGGGGTCGCCTTGTATCCGGGCGACGCGTACGGGCAGACGCGCGAGGCGATCGCGAAGGCGATCGCGGCCGCGGCCGAGCTGGGCGCTTCCGTCGCGGACGTGACCCGGACGCGGCTCCTGCTCGCCGAGGGCTCCGACTGGCATGCGGCCGTTCGCGCGCACGGCGAGGCGTTCGCCGGCATCGACCCGGCCAACACGACCTACTTCGTCGCCGGCTTCATCCCCGAGGGCGTCCTGGTCGAGGTCGAGCTCGACGCGATCGTGGCGGACTGGGCCTAGACGAGCTGCGGCTCGGGGACGAGCCTGCCTGCGGCGAAGCGATCGAGCCCGAGGACGTCGAGCACTCCGTCGCGATTGCCGAGCACCGCGTCGGTCGTGATCCGCGCCACGGCCGGGGCGATCATGAAGCCGTGGCCGCTGAACCCACACGCGACGAAGAGCCCGTCTGCGACCGAGCCGAGGATCGGCTGGTGGTCGGGTGTCACGTCGTAGACGCCGGGGACGAGCTGAGAGAACGAGACGTACTCGAGGCGCGGCAGTAGCTGCTCGATCGCGGCGCGGATCGAACCCCGCCAGCGCATCCGGCCCGACTCGGCGTCCCCGCGCGCGGCGAGGTCGCTCGCGAGAACGCGTCCGTCGGCGAGCTGCTTCGCCGCGAACGCAAGCTCAGGTGCGACGACGAGCGGCTCGAGCAGCCGCTCCTCGACCGGGTCGCTCAGGAACAGGTAGCGATCCTCGGCGACGAGCGGGAGGTCGATCCCGAGCGGCGCCAGGAGTGCGCGCGTCTCGGTTCCCGCAGCGACGACGACGGCGTCTGCGTCGATGCCCTCTACGCGCCAGCCGCTTGCTGTGGCGTCGATCGACCGCACGTCGAAGCGGCGAACGTCGCTGCCCGCGGCGAACGCCTCCACCACCGACTGCGGACGGTCGAAATACCCGTCCTCGCCGCACCACGCGGCGCCCGCCAGGTGATCGATACGTAGCCCCGACACGAGCTCGGCTGCTTCCGCGGGCGTGACGAGCCGCGACGGGACACCCTCCTCGTTCTGCAGCCGTACGTTCGCGTCGAGTCGCTCGAGTGTCGCCCGGCTGTGCGCTGCAAAGAGATATCCGCCGCGGCGGAGCGTCAGAGGGACGCGAGACGACAGGCGACTGTCGGCCTCGCGCCAGAACGCGACGGACTCGACTGCGAGGCGGCAGGCGACGCGTGTGCCCCACTGCTGCCGGACACCGCCCGGCTGCACTCCCGAGGCGCCGGCGCCGACACCGGTGCGGTCGACGACGACGACCTCGACGCCGCGCGACCGCAGGTCGCGTGCGACCGCGAGACCCACGATCCCGGCACCGACAACGACGCATCGCATGCTCGCAGCATGGCCGAAGGCGCGTCGCGCGACAAAGGAACTGTTGCCCGCTTCTGAAGGATTCCTGAACGTCGCGTGCCGATCCAATCTGCCGCGCGCAGGTCGCCGTAGTCCCAGGTAATTGCTACCCCAACGGGAAGGGAAGGACGTTATGAAGCGCATCGGCGCCATGACACTGCTCGGATTCGCCCTCGCAGCCACAACGGCCGCGCTGGCGTTCGGCGCTCACGCGACGCCGCACGCGAAGCTCGTCGGGACAGTCGGGAAGAACGACGCCTACAAGATCTCGCTGAACACGTCGAACGGGAAGGTCGCCAAGACGCTGAAGGCAGGGACGTACACACTCGTCATCCACGACGACTCGAACCTGCACAACTATGAGCTCGACGGTCCGCACGGGAAGTCATGGACGTTCACGTCGGTCCCGTTCAAGGGCACGAAGACCATGACGATCAAGCTCGCGGCGGGCGCCTACAAGGCGTACTGCTCCGCCCATGAGTCGGTGATGTTCCAGCACTTCAAGGTCAAGTAGCGGCAGTCGCCGCGAGCGAGCTACTTCTTCCGGTCGACGGCGAGCTGGAGCGACGCCTTGTTCATCTTCGACCGGCCTTCGATGCCGAGGTGCCTCGCTTCGCTGTAGAGCTGCTCGTAGGTGCGGCCCTTCGGCCGGTTCGTGCCGGACCGAAGGCCGCCGCGCCGGCCGGACGAGATGTCGTCCGTCGACGTCCGCGACCGTTCGCGCGACTCGCCGGCGCGAGCGCGCTCCTTGTTGACCGTGCGTGCGGCGATCTCCTCGGCAAGATCCTCCGGCACGCCCTGCTCGAGCTCACTCTCCTTGATGTGCTCGTACTGGCGGGCGCGCTTCGTTCCCTTCTTGACCCCACGCGGCGGCATGGTTCCTCCTCTGTTCGCCGATACCGATCGTGTGGTGATTTCCGCTCGTCCATCCGCGCAAACCGCGTCACGTCTGCCATCGGTAGCTGAGGTAGACGACGCCGTTGTCATACGACTCGCAGGCTGCGAGCGACGCCGTGAGCGGAGCAGCTCCTTCGGGGAAGAGCCGCGGCCCCGAGCCGAGCGTCAGCGGGTAGACGAAGAGGTGCAGCTCGTCGACGAGACCGTCCGCGAGCATCGCCCGCACGAGCGAGCCGCTGCCGCTGACATAGAGGTCGCCGTCGACCCGGTCTTTCAGGCTACGAATCGTCTCGGGGTCGTACGGGCCGATCAGCTCCGAGTTGCGCCACGTCGCCGTCTCGAGCGTTCCCGAGACGACGTACTTGGTCGTGTCGTTGAAGAAGGGAGCCCCCGGGTCGTCTTCGGCGGTGCGGGTCGACCATGCCGGCTCGAACATCTCGTAGGTCGTGCGCCCGAGCAGTATTCCCTTGGAGCGCCCCGTGAACGCGGCGATCGCCTCTCCCATCTTCGGGACGAACCCGTAGTCGAACGTCCACGTCGGCGCATCGATCACACCGTCGAGGCTGACGAACTCGTGCACGTGGATTGCTCCCACCTCGGTACCTCCTATTGGTTGTCCCTCAAGAGACCGTGCTGACACCGGGAGATCATCGGTCGACGGCTGTCAGGCGGGCGGTTTGCTGCCCCGCACGACCAGCCCCTGAACCGGATCGCCGGCCTCGAGGCGCAGCTCGGCCGCTTCGATCTCCGCGTTCAGTCCGGCGGTGACGAGCGTGCGCTCGACGTACTGACGCGCATGGCGGTAGCGGCCGTTCACGCTCAGCGAGTATCCGGACTCGGGTTGCTCCTCGACCGTGAAGACGACGTGTCCCCCGGGTCGCAGCGCACCCTCCGCCGCCTGCACGACTTCCTCGAGCGGCCCGAAGTAGACGAGGGTGTCCGCCGACACAATCGCGTCGAACATGCCGGCGGACGCAGTGAGGTAGTCGGTCAGCTCGCCCTTGATGAGCTCGTCGTAGACCTCCCTGACGCGCGCTTGCGCAAGCATGCGCTCCGAGAGATCGACGCCCACGAGCCGGCGGGCGTACGGCGCGAGCAGCGGGCCGCACAACCCGGTACCGCAGCCTGCGTCGAGCACGTCGAGCTCGTTCGACGCTTCCACGCCCGACCTCGCGAGCAGCTCGACGACGAGGGCCGGCGCTCGATAGAGCAGCTTCGCGAGCTTGGCGTCGAAACTCCCGGCGAAACTGTCGAACGTCGCTTCGACGAATGCGTCGGAGGCGCGCGCCGGCACGTCGCGTCCCGAGCAGGCGGCGAGCATGTGGCGTGCGATGGGATCGTCCGGCTCTTCCGCGAGCCATTCCTCGAATACCTCGATCGCCTTGTCGACGTCGCCGAGGGTGCAGTGTGCGAGCGCCAGCAACCTGCGTGCGTCAGGATGCGTCGGCCGCAGCGTGATCACCTTCGAGAAGCAGATCGCTGCTTCGTGCGAGCGCTTCTGGCCGTTCAGCAGCACGCCGAGGTTGTGGTACGCGTCCGAATGCTCGGGGTCGATGCGTATGGCGTCGCGATACGCCGCTTCCGCTTCGACCGCCTCGCCTTTGGCTCGCAGGACGACGCCGAGGTTGTTGTGCGCATTGGCGTGGCGCGGCTCGAGCGCGATCGCACGACGGTAGGCGGCGACCGCGTCGTCGAGCTCGACGCGGTCCTGCCGGACGATGCCGAGATTGCTGTGCCAATCCGCGCGCTCCGGCTCGAGCTCGAGGCTTCGCTCGATCAGCGCCACCGCCTGCTCGCTCCGCGCCTGCTGGTGGGCGAGCACGCCGGAGAAGTGCAACGCGTCGGCGTGGTCCGGTGCGGCTTCGAGGACGGTGCGGTAGATCTCGTCGGCGGCCGCCCACTGCCCAGTCTGCTGCAGCACGATGGCGACCGAGACGGCCTCGTCGAGGCTGAGGGCGCGATCCTCGCCGGGCAGCGGCTCGCTCGAGCTAACCCTCCTTG
The DNA here is from genome assembly GCA_963779505.1 of uncultured Actinomycetes bacterium. Taxonomy (GTDB): domain Bacteria; phylum Actinomycetota; class Thermoleophilia; order Gaiellales; family Gaiellaceae; genus PALSA-600. Next base: position 83,978 of record CAVZYK010000018.1, read on the forward strand.
TTTCCCTTGATGTCGTACTTGAAGTGGAGGCCGGCATCGAGTGACCCGTCGCGCTTCTGCGGCTTGTATTCGAGGTCGACCTTCGCGAACGCGAGGCTGACGCTCTCGATATGGCTGTCCTGGCTCTCGCCGTTCGACACGCTCGTGATGATCACGTCGTTCATCTTGATGATCAGGAACTCTTGCTGGCCCTTGCCGGCCTTGCGATGCGTGATCGTGGCTTCCTTCAGATGCTGGCCGGTCGCGCAGCCTTTCAGCAGGAGCGGCGTCGCCTTGTCGATGTGATGCGTGAAGGAGAGATCGTGGAAGGTCGCCTTTCCGGCGCCACCTCCGCTGCCGCCGCCCCGCGAACCTGGGTTCGACACGCCCCACGACCAGCTCAGGACCTCGATCTCGTCCTTGTGCTTGTCGTCCAGCGACTCACCCTTGATGTCGCCGATCTTCGCGAAGATGTCTGATGCCACGAGCGCCCTCCTGCGTCGGAATGCCTTCCGTCGCCGCAGGGGCCGAGCCTAACACGGTCGCCGGTGCGCGACCAACCGAGCAGATCGATGCGGCCCCGAAACGGCTGAGGGCCGCTTGCGCGGCCCTCAGTCCTTGTACGGATCGTGCACATCACGGCCGGCCATCGCGACGCCGAGCGGCCGGAGCGTGTGCTTCACGCGCACCGAGTCGCCGTGCGCAGCGAGCACCTCCGGCAGGCGCTTGTACACCTCCGGCGCCTCGTCCGCGCCGCCGCCGACGAGCACGATGCCCTGCTCGCGCAGCCGCGCCTGCACCGCCGGCCAGTCGACGACGCCCGGCTTCACCTGCTCCGACGACCCAGACCTTCATCACACCGGCCTCCGGGTGGTCCGGGCAGACGCCCCGCTTCGGAACACCGGCGGCCGAGCTGATGCCGTCGATGTCGAAGACGCGATCGCAGTCCCGGTCTCGGCAGGCGTAGCGCTTCCGCCGCCGGATCCGGCCCGCTGCCTGCGACCGGCTCATCACGCGACCAGCGCCGTGCACGGTCGAGTAGAGCGCCGCCTCGTTCTCCTGCGACTCGACGCCCTCGAGGATCACGGACTCGTCGCCCATCGAACCGCCGACGAAGCCCTCCTGGCCCGGCCGGGCCGGTGTGCAGCCCTTGCGGATCACCCAGTACGCGCGGCCGAAGTGCTCCTCACGCCACGCGAAGTTGTGGTGGTTGTGCACCTCGTGCACCGCCTCGGCGCCCAGGATCTCGAGCACCTTGTCCACCACCACGTCGCGACCCGCGTACGCGTAGGCGCCGGCGAGCTCCATCGCAGCCGCGTAGGACTCGCCGAGCTCCGAGTCGACCTCGAACAGAACCGGCGGCGAGTCCATCTCACCCTCCTGCGCGCGGCCACCGAACGGCAGGCCCTGCGCGAGCGCGAGGAAGCCCGACGCGGTCTTGTGGCCGAAGCCACGGGAGCCGAAGTGGACGCCGATCCAGATCCAGCCCTGCTCGTCCTCCATCACGTTGACGTAGTGGTTGCCGGAACCGACCGTGCCGAGCTGGGACTCGGCCAGCTGCACGAGCTTGCGCTGCGGCGCGAAGTCCGCGTTGCGGATCGCGTCGAGCACCTCGTGATCCGTCCGCTCGGCGGCCGGAACACCCATGCCGAACGAGACACGCCGTGTGATCTCGCCCATCACCGCGTCGACGCCGCCGAGCGCATCCAGGTCGCCGCGGGTCAGCTCGGTCCGGACTGCCTTGTTGCCGCAGCCGATGTCGTAGCCGACACCGGACGGCGAGATGTAGCCCTCGTAGGCGATACCGCCGCCGATCGGCTGGCTGTAACCCGGGTGGTGGTCGGCGCAGAGCACGCCGAACTCGGCGTCACCCGCCTCCATGCACCGCGTCAGCTGCTCGAGGCTCCGGTCGTCGACCGTGCCGAATGTCTTGATCGTGCTCATCGGCCCCCTCCTCTCTAGTCGTCTTCGTTCTGGTTGGCAAGACACTGTCCGCAAGCCACTGTTGGCAAGACACCGGGCGGACTCGAACCGCCGTGTCGCGCTTTGCAGGCGCGCGCCTTGTCCTACTCGGCCACGGTGTCAGAGCCTCCGAGAGGATTCGAACCTCTGCGCGCGGGGTCGAAGCCCGCTGCTCTTCCGACTGAGCTACGGAGGCGTACAAGCGGCCGGACGCCGAGTGCGGCGCCGGCCGGTAGGCCCGGCTGTCACCGGCACAGCTCGTCCAGCTCGCGCTGGCGCCGGTCATACGGCTCGAACTCCTCGACGATGCCCTCGCGGAAGATCCGCAGGGCAGCGAGCAGGGTGTCGAGCTTGTGCAGCGAGTTGCTGCGGCCCGCCTCCGAGTCGACGTCGAAGTCGAGCTGGATCCGATCGTGGCAATCGGCCAGCTCGAGGATCATTCGCGGCTCGAAGTTGTGCGGGCAGCGCGTGCACTCTCGGCGTCGTCGCAACGACGAGCTCCGCAATCATCGGGATCTCCTTTCGTTGGTGTTGTGGGGGAGGTACGGACGGAGGGAGTCGAACCCTCATGGTCTCGCGACCGCCGGCTTCTGAGGCCGGTGCGTATGCCAGTTCCGCCACATCCGCACGAAGAGCCGCAGCGCGGCTCGTCGTTCTTACGCGGCAGGCCGCGGGGGCTGCCACTTGAAGCGTCGCGGCTGGAGGCGCGCCTCGCGACGGGCCTCGAGCTGCACGACCTTGGCCGGGCGCGGCACGTCCTTCGGACGCGCGACGACCCGCACGAGGTGGAGATGCATCTCCGCCTCCTCTCTCGTCGAAGGGCGCTCGCGGCGCCCTCGTCTCAGAGAGCGCCGCGAGCGAAGTCGGAGATCAGCTGCGGCGTCGCCGTGTCGAAGCCGACGACGTCGAGCATCCCCGGGTCGTTCGGGTCAGCGATCGAGAAGCCGTTCGAGACCATGCCGACCACGACCAGCCGTGCATCGATGCCCGACGCGTGGCGGTAGTCGCGGAGCGCCTGGGTCGGGTGGATGTCTCCCGCCCAGGTCTCCGAGTCGGTGTAGATCACGAACGTGTCGATCTCCCGCTTGCGCGCCTGCGCGTAGAGCATGGGCAGGGCACAGTCGGTGCCGCCGAACGGCAGGTCGGACACCGTCTTGACGGCGTCGTCGAGCCGCTGCCGCGGCGAGATCGGCAGCGGCGTCAGGCCGTCGGTGTAACCCGACCAGACCTGGCGACCGCGCTTCTTGTAGCCGCCCTTGCCGGCGAAGAAGCCCACGACCTCGTACTGTGACTCGGTCGCGGCCGTCACCAGCGCGAGCGCGGCCGAGGCGTCGCGCGGGGCGAGGCCCGGCACGCCTGCGACGTAGCCGCCGGTCATCGAGCCCGACACGTCGAGAGCGAGCAGCAGCGCGGGTACCTGCCGGCTCGACGTTGCCGAACGCCGTGTAGAACGCGGCGTCGAGCGCGTCGACGAGCTCCCGCACCGGGTTCCACTCGCCGCGGCCGCGCACACCGCGGCCGGACGCGTACGTCCGGAGCGCGGCGAGCACAGCGACCGGGTGCACCCGCGCCCGGCGGATCCGCTCCGCGTCACCGAGCTGCGCGACCGCCTTCGCCGTGCCGGCCGAGCCCGGCGCGAGCACGCCGACGCGTGTCATCGTCGCCAGGTTCCGGATCAGCGCCGTCATCGGCATCTCGTCGAGCAGCGCGTCCCAGACCTCGGGCGAGGTCAGGTGCTCCGGCTGCAGCGCCTCGCGGGGGAGGCGGTACTCGCGCACGAGCGCCGCCGTCTCGCGAGGGGTCGTCGCCGCCTGAGCTCGCGCGAAGCCCTCGACCAGCACCGGCAGGCCGTCCGTGTCGCCACCACGGACGATCCACTCGAACAGCCGAGCGTGCTCTGCCGAGACGTCGAGCTCCGGGTTGCCCGCGCCGACGCGACGCGCCGGGTGAGCGAGACGGAGCAGGTCGCGGTGCGTCATGCCCTGCCGCTGGCGGTACTTGACCGCCTGGTAGGCAAGCGTGTCGATCGGCCGCGCCGTGTACCAGCGGCCGACAGCTCGTCGGAGCGAGCGGCCCCAGCCGCGGAAGCCCTCGACGAACTGCGCGAACTGGAACAGATGCGTGCCGGTCCGCGCGACCTGCGGCAGCGCGTCGAGCGCCGCGCGTCGCGTCTCCACGTCGCCCGTGCCCGCGGCCAGCGCGAGTGCGTACAGCGCCGGATCGTTCTTCGGCGCCCGGCCGTCGGCGGAGACGCGAACGATCTCTGCAACCGTGCGGAGACCGTCCTCGCGGACGCACTGCTCTACCGCCTGCGCGTTCTCGCGGGTCAGCTTCCACTCGGACGCGTAGTAGGAGCCACCCTCCGAGCCGAGGATCAGGAAGCGGCGCAGCCGCGTCCAGCCGTCGACAGCCCAGGCGAAGCCGCCGGCCGAGTTCGGAGCCTGGCCCGGCAGCGGCACCCGCTGCGACACGCGTCGCGTGCCGTGACGCTTCAGATACGACATGTTGCACCTCCCTTGCTCGGATGTGTTGTGTTGGTGGGGCGCTCCCGCAGCTCGGCCTCCGCTGCAAGGCCGTCACGGAAGCGGTGTAGTGCATCGAGCAGCGTGTCGACCTTGAACAGCGAGTTGTCGCGGAGCTCGGCCGTCTCGAGCGAGAACTCGAGGTTGATCGTGTGCACGCAGTCGGCGATCTGCAGCACGAGCTGAGGATCGTGCCGCCGACGACGCCGGCGAGCGCCCGTGTGCTCGACGAAGACGCGGACGAACGCGTCGCCGTAGAAGCCCGGGCGGTTCAGACGTGCGTACTCGTCGACGCGGACCGCCGGGTTGCGGCGCGCAATCGAGTCGGGGCGCCGCGCATACTGAAGCAGGTAGGACATCGCGACCTCCCTCGTTCGATTGACGGATCGCTGCGGTCGTGAAGAGCGAGAGAACGGAGTTGACTGAGCTACGAAGCGCGAACGCTGCGGGCGGGGCTCGAACCCGCCGACCTCCCGGCATCGGGCCGGGTGCTCTACCGATAACCGTCCTCATCCGGCCCGCAGCCGGGACGAGCTCACCGCGGTCGTGGTGTGAAGACCGGTGTGGAGACCCGGCATCGCCGGACGGAGGTTCTCGGCCTCCCGCTGCTCCGGGGTGAGGTAACCGGACCTCTTCGGCCCGCGGTGGGAATGGAATGCTGCTGCTGCGGTCGTGGTGATGCGGCCCGGACTGCTCTGCCAACTGAGCTACCGGAGCACGGAAGAGCTCCGGGCGGGACTCGAACCCGCGACCTGTCGATTAGGAGTCGATAACCGGAACCGTTCCGGCCCGCAGCAGCGGTGGAGGACGTCGCGGTCGTGGTGTGCAGTCGGGTGCGCGGATTCGAACCGCACGGCCCGAAGGCCGCTCTTCCCCATGAGATAACCGAGCCGCTCCGGCCCGCGACGATTCGTTGTGGTCGAGCAGGCCCGCCAGGGATCGAACCCGGACCAGCGAGGTTGGAGCTCGCGATGCTGCCGGTTACACCACAGGCCTGTGCTGAGTCTCGGCGTGAAGCGGACGACCCGGGTCGAACGGGCCTCCCCGGGATGGCGCCCCGGTGCTCTGCCGTCTGAGCTACGTCCGCGCAGAAGAAAAGGAGCCTCCGGCAGGAGTCGAACCCACACCTCGGCCGTACAAAGGGCGCGTGCTGCCGTTGACACTACGGAGGCTCGAGTGGAGACGGTCGGAGTCGAACCGACATCTTCCTCGTTGCAAGCGAGGTGCTCGTCCGATTGAGCTACATCCCCAGGCGAAAGACGATGCGGACGGGTGGAGTCGAACCACCACAGCCGAGGCGACAGGGTTACAGCCTGCTGAGCTCACCACGTGCTCAGCGTCCGCGTACAACGAAGGGCGGCCGGCCGGGTTCGAACCGGCGCCGACGGGGCTCACAACCCCGGGTGCTTCCGACTACACCACGGCCACCACGAGCGGGGACGACCGGACTCGAACCGGCGGCCTCTCGCCTGACAAGCGAGCGCTCTCTCTCATCTGAGCTACATCCCCGGATAGCGCGGGTGGGATTCGAACCCACGGTCTCGAGCTCATGAGGCTCGCGAGGACAGCCTCTCCTCTACCGCGCAGGTCTGGCCGGCAGGAATCGAACCTGCGATCTCCGGCGCCCGAAGCCGGCGGGGTGGCCTACTCCCCCACAGCCAGACGATCGTGCAAAGCACCCCCGGCGGGACTCGAACCCGCAGCTTCCGGGTTGAGGGCCCGGCGTCATCGCCCGTTCGACCACGGGGGCACAAAACCCGCGCTCGTAACGGCCTGTTACGCGCGCATGGAGCTCCGGCGGCAGGGCTCGAACCTGCCTCTCGCGATTAACAGTCGCGCGTCGTACCGACTCGACCACGCCGGACCGCTCTGCATGCTGTCTCCAGCAGCGGAAGGAGAGGGAGTCGAACCCCCAAGGCCCGCAAGGCCCACCCGTTTTCGAGACGGGATACCGCGCCGGTGGCAGTCCTTCCGAGAATGGCCCCGGCAGGCGTCGAACCTGCACCGTCCCGGGTAAGAACCGGGAGCTCTGCCGTGTTGAGCTACGGAGCCGGATGTGACCGGCAGGGATCGAACCTGCGACGCCCCGCGTTTCAGACGGGCGCTCTACCGCGCTGAGCTACGGTCACGCGAGATGGGCGGAGCCGGAGTCGAACCGGCGACCTCCTCCGTATCAGAGAGGCGCTCTACCACCTGAGCTATCCGCCGTCGTCCGAGCAAGTGGGCGAGGCTGGAATCGAACCAGCAGCCTCTTGTGTGTGAGACAAGCGCTCTCCCGAGTTGAGCTACTCGCCCGTGCAGATCCGGGGCAAGGGATCGAACCTCGATCTCCACGTTCAGAGCGTGGCGTCCTGCCGGTTAGACGACCCCGGAGCGATTGGGGTGCAGACGCCTCTCCGTCCATCCCCCGGTTGGGAGATCGACGCAGCAGGCGGGCACCGAGTGCCGGCGACGGTCGGGTCTTCATGTCACGTCCGGTCGTACGCCGAACGATGTTGTCCATGCCACTCGCCTACCCTTCGACCCTGGATCGCCGACCGCGGATTGCGCAGATCCGCAACGGTCGTCGTCCTACGTGGAGGGGCGTTGGAGCCCGAGCTCAGGCGCGCTCTCGGAAAAAGGCAGGCAAAAGCGAACGCTTAATGCCAGCGCCTATTTCACGGCGAGCAACGCTGAGGTCTTTCTCTCTCAGGCGGGGCCTCGATTCGATCTAGAGCTTGTTCAAGCTGAGCATCACCTTTGGGTCCGAGTTGCGGATCGATCGCCTTAGAAACGAAAAAGGCGACCCAGTTGGGTCGCCCTCATCTGGCTCGTTCTACGGCTAGGGAACTAGCGCGTAGACCTCCCAGTGAGGGCAAGGACGTAACCGAGCCGGCGCTTCGAATCGAAGCTGCCGGGGCACGGCAAGGCCGTGGCGACGGACGTCGCTTCGGCATGAATGAGTGAGGTATTGGGTTGGGTCAGCATCGTGTTGATGGTTGTTGCCGCGTCGGAGAATAGATCAAACATCTGCGAAGCGCAAGCCTTCCACACGAAGATCTAACGACTGATCTGCGCGACGATCGAAGAATGACCTCGAAAAATGACGTGCGCCGAAAACGACAGCGCTCAGCGACCCGGATCGAGCACGATCGCGGTCGCCCGTAACGGATGTGTCAGGTCGGTGTCCCTGCCCCGGCGAGATCGGGCGGGCGATGCCGCCCCGAGGTGAACGCCGCGATCAGGCCGAGAATGAGGGTCGGCACCATCGTCAGGAAGCGGTAGACGAGAACGGCCGCGACGACCCCCGCGTTGTTCCCGCCGAAGCCGAGGAGCGCGCCGGTCAGCCCGAGCTCGATCACCCCGATGCCGCCAGGCGTGATCGGGATCGAGCCGAGGATGCGCGCGAGCGACCACGCGGCGAACGCCTCGACGAGCGACACCTCCGACGCGGGAACGTCGAAGGCGCGCAAGGAGACGACAAGCACGACGAACACCGTCAGGCTCCCCGCAAGCGCCGCGAGCGTCAGGAGGTGCCAGCGACGCGCGAGGAAGTCGCCGGCGTCCCGGCGGAAGCGCTCGAAGCTGGCGCCGCCCCACTTCACCGGTCCGCGCCTGACCTTGCCGAGTGACCAGTTCGCGAGCCGGGCGACGAGGTCGCCGAGGTCGTTCGCGAGCCGGCTGCTGACGAGCACGACAACGAACGTCGCGAGCACGACGCCGAGCACGGCGACGCCGATGAACGCGACGGTCGCGAGCGCCGCCGTCTGCGCGCCGGTGATCGCGAGCAGGAACACCGCGATGATCGGGAAGGAGAGGTTCAGAAACTGGTTCCAGAGCGAGGTCAGCGTCACGGCGCGCGTGATGTCGCGCGCGGGGAAGGTCCAGCGGCGCAGCATCCCGAACGCGCCCGCCGCACCGACGGCGGGGCCACCGGGAGCGACGATCGACAGCGCGGTCGAGGCCTGGGTCAGCTCCATCGCACGAATGAAGCTGAGGCCCGGCAGCGCGACCTGCCACGGCGGCGCGAACGTCGCCAGGTTCAGGAGGACCGCCGCGAGCAGTGCGATCGCCCACGGCCACGACAGCTCCTTGACGACATCCCAGACCTCGCTGTAATTCGCGATCTTCGGGAGGAAGAAGACGAACGTCGAGACGGCGATCGCGATGCCCACCGCGCCGATCGCGCCCCGTTGGAACAGTTTGCGGTTCTTCTGCGTCATGACCTATCCCCGGCGAGGGCGATGCCGGCGATCAGCGGCCCGAGCGCGGCGATCCTCGCTCGCTCAGGCGGGCGCCTGCCCAGCGTGCTCGGCGTCGTCCTTCGCCTGCTTCTTCGCGTCGTGCGCCGCTTTCTGCTCTGCCGCCTTCTCCTTCGCGCCGGTGTACGACTCGGAGACGAGCTTCTTGCCGCCGGTCCAGCCAAACGCGCAGATCATGAGGATCACGGCCAGGATGATGTTCCACGTCGTCGTCACGAGCTGCTGCGCAACCGAGTACGCCGTCGCGTCCGTCGGCGAGGCGACGCCGCTCAGCGAGGCGACGTTGAACGCCTGCGTCACGCCCGCGCCGCCGGGCGTGACTGACGTGACGTTCGCGATCGAGTTGCCGCCGCAGATCCGCATCAGGGTGCTGAAGGTGACCGGGATCGAGTAGGCGGCGAGGAAGACGGCCATCACTCCGAGGCTCGCGACCCAGGCGAGGAACGACGGCAGGAAGACGCGGGCGAGGTAGGTCCGTGGCTTCGAGAGGATCGCTCCGCCCTCCTTGGCGTCTTCCCACCAGACGAGCACGCGCTGCCAGAGCCGGCGCAGGACAAGGAAGAGCAGGAACCCGCCGCCGATCAGCACGATCGCCGTCGCCCAAGGGTGCTCGTGCACGAACGCGAACTTGATGTCGAACGACCCGCCGACCGACAAGAAGAGATAGAGGTAGACGAAGGCGCCGATGAGGGTGAAGAAGATCTTCTGCACCGCGTAGCCACCGAGGATGCCCGCGAACGTCGCGCCCGCGATGATCGACGTGAACATCAGCAGCAGCGCGAGCGTGCCGAGGTTCGCCGGCAGGATCCCGTTCAACGCAACCGACGCCGCGTAGCAGGCGACGATGTCGAGCAGACGCACGCGGTCGGGATACGCAAACCGCAGGATCGAGTACCAGCCGAACGCGGTCAGCGTCGTCTGCACGGTCTTCAGCGCGACCCCCGCGATCAGGTACTTCGTCTCGATCGTCGTGATCGTGTCCCACAGGTTGGAGAACCACCCCCTGAGGTCCCAGCCGAGCAGGTAGGCGAGCGCGCCGATCACGACGAGGACGAGCGCGCCGATCAGGATCCGCTTCAGGTGGATCCGCCGCCAGAAGGATGGGCTCGCCGCCGCAGGCGCCGCGATGCTCATCTCACGCCCCGCACGGCCAGAGTCACTCCCCCATCCTGACGGGCGGCCCGGTCGGCCTGGTCATCCCGTTGGGATGACTATCCCGACTCGCGGCCGGCGGGGCCGCCTCGTCCGGGGGCGCCGGCACAGGTCCAAGGCCGCGGCAGCCCGGCGAACGACGTCGACCGAGTCCCGCTGCGCCAATTCGACCCGAAGGGTGGCTGCTGGGTCAGGCGGGGCGCTGCATGTCGCCCGCGATCTCACTCGCTGTGAGAGCACGGCTGTACACCCGCAGATCGTCGAGCAGCCCGGCGAAGGGCTCCGACCAGATGCTGTTCCCGCCGATCTTCAGCGCGCCGGTGCTCGTGATCAGCGCGCCTGACGCCAGGGTTGACGAGACGAGAGAACCGTCCCGGTAGAGGGCGAGCACCGAGCCGTCGTAGGTCGCCGCGAGGTGAGTCCAGGTGTTGACGGTCAGCCGCGCGCCGTTGGCCGTCGAGGTCGCGCTCGTGACGATGTGCGCGGCGGTGCCGTTCGAGTCGTGCGCGTAAAGCGCCCAACACATCCCTCCGGACCGCTCTTTGAGCGCCACGGTGCGCCAGGTGCTGCCGAGTTGCGACGGCTTGACCCACGCCTCGACCGTCAGCGCGGACGCGAGCGAGAGCGATGCGGAGTTGGGAACGACGACCACGTCGTCGACGCCGTCGAACGACAGCGAGCCTGCGGTGTGCCCCGCCACCCGTAGCGGGCCACCGCTGGCCGTTCCGTTGTTGCCGAAGCCGGACTTGTCGTTGACGGCGACCCCACTCGGCTCGTCGAAGTTGTACGCCGCGACCAGTCCGCCGGGCGGAGGCGCCGACTGCACTGTCCCCACAGCCTCGTTCGTCGTCGGCCCGACGTTGGCCGCGCCGTCCTCCGCTGCTACGCGGTAGTAGTAGGTGCCTGCGGAGAGGCCGGCATCGCCGTACGAGGTTGCGGTGGGCGTTGCGATCTGGTTCGTTGCCGACGGCGTGAAGCCAGAAGTCGTTGATCGGTAGACGTGGTAACGCGCGACCCCTGAGCCCGCATCCGTCGCAGCGCCCCACGCGAGGGAAACCGCGTTGCCCGAGACGGTCGTGCTCAAGGTCCCTGGTGCGCTGGGCGGTGTTGTGTCGGGAGGGGCGCCGCCACCGGAGGAGACCGCACGCTGCATGTCGGACTGAATCTCGACGGCTGAGAGTGCGCGGTCGTAGACCCGCACCTCGTCGATCAGGCCTTTGAAGTACTCCCCCCAGATCCCATTGCCACCGATTGACAATGGCCCTGTCGATGCGGCGAGCGTCGAACCTACCGCCACCGAGCCGGCCTCGGTCCCGTTCAGGTATAGGCGCAGGGTTGCACCGTCCCAGCTCGCGGCGAGATGCGTCCACACGTTGAGGGCGAGCTTGCTCGTGCCGGCGGCATCCCGCTCGGCACCCGTCCACAGCTGGCCGACGGGCACGTTGCCTGCGTTGTTGGCATAGAGGCTGTAGACAATCCCACCGGTCCGCTCCTTCAGGACTACGGTCGCCCAACCAGAGAGCGCCGTCGGGCGCACCCAGGCCTCGATGGTCGACGCGCGGGTCAAGTCGAGTGTGTTCGAGTCGGGCACCGTGACACGGCTCGACGTGCCGTTGAACGAAAGCGCCGAGCCAAACTTCCCGGCCGCCCACGTCGCAGTGCCGGTTGTGCCGTTGTTTGCGTTGCCCGAGGAGTCGACGACCGCGGTGCCGCTGTTCTCGTCAAACCCGTAGCCAGCAACGAGCCCGGTCGGCGGTGGCGCCGCAGCAACCGTCGCCGATGCCTGACCGGACGCGGCACTCGCGTTGCCGGCAGCATCCTCCGCCGTCACCTTGTAGTAGTACGTCCCCGCAGCAAGCCCCGAGTCCGTGTACCCCGCCGACGTCGGCGTCCCAATCTGATTTGCAGCCCCAGGCGTGAACCCACTCGTCGTCGAGCGATACACGCGATAGCGCGCAACCCCGACATTGTCGGTCGAACCAGCCCACGCAAGCGTCACCGACGAGCCCGCCACACTCGCCGTCGGGGTCCCCGGCACCGACGGCGCAACCGTGTCCGGCGCCGCAGCAACCGTCGCCGATGCCTGACCGGACGCCGCACTCGCGTTGCCGGCAGCATCCTCCGCCGTCACCTTGTAGTAGTACGTCCCCGCAGCAAGCCCCGAGTCCGTGTACCCCGCCGACGTCGGCGTCCCAATCTGATTTGCAGCCCCAGGCGTGAACCCACTCGTCGTCGAGCGATACACGCGATAGCGCGCAACCCCGACATTGTCCGTCGAACCAGCCCACGCAAGCGTCACCGACGAGCCCGCCACACTCGCCGTCGGGGTCCCCGGCACCGACGGCGCAACCGTGTCCGGCGCCGCAGCAACCGTCGCCGATGGCCTGACCGGACGCGGCACTCGCGTTGCCGGCAGCATCCTCCGCCGTCACCTTGTAGTAGTACGTCCCCGCAGCAAGCCCCGAGTCCGTGTACCCCGCCGACGTCGGCGTCCCAATCTGATTTGCAGCCCCAGGCGTGAAACCACTCGTCGTCGAGCGATACACGCGATAGCGCGCAACCCCGACATTGTCGGTCGAACCAGCCCACGCAAGCGTCACCGACGAGCCCGCCACACTCGCCGTCGGGGTCCCCGGCACCGACGGCGCAACCGTGTCCGGCGCCTGCCCGATCGGACGGCTCATGTCGGTCTGGATCTCCGACGGAGTCAACGCGTGGTCGTACACCCGCACCTCGTCGATCGCCCCCGAGAAGTACTCGCCCCAGATCCCGTTGCCGCCGATCCGAAATGGCGCGGTCGATGCGGCGAGCGACCCTGCGACCGCCTTCGAGGCAACGAGAGCGCCGCCGACGTAGAGCCGCAACGTGGCGCCGTCCCAGGCGACGGCGAGGTGCGACCACGTGTTCGTCGGGAGCGAGGTGGTGCCGGTCGCGTTCTGCTCGGCACCATTGTCGACCTGCCCGAGCGGCCTGTTACCACTCTCGCCCGCATAGAGGCTGTAGAGAATCCCACCCGTGCGCTCCTTCATCGCGACCGATCGCCAGCCCGAGACGGTCGTCGGCTTGACCCAAGCCTCGAGCGTCAGCGAGCGCGCTAGGTCGAGCGACGGCGAATCAGGGATCGTGACCCAGCTGGACGAGCCGTTGAACGACAGCGCGCTGCCGAACTTCCCTGCCGCCCAGGTGGTGCTCGCCGTCGTCCCGTTGTTTCCCTTTCCCGAGCTGTCACCGATCGCGGTACCGCTGTTCTCGTCGAAAGCGTAGGCCGCCACGAGACCGGCCGGACCGGCCGCGCCCGGCGCGAAGGTCGCGGTGTACGTCGCGTCGGCGCCCGGAACACTCACCGTGTGAGATCTTGCGCCACCATCCGACCAGCTCGAGAAGACCCAGTTCTTGCCGCTCGTGTCGTAGCCGTCCGGGGCATTCACGGTCAGCTGCCAACTCTCCCACGCAACGAAGGACGCCGGCGCCGGCTGCCCGAACAGCTCGAGCGGAAGGCCCGCCGGACTGGTGGCGAGGCTGACGGTCACTTTCGACGGCAGGATGTTCATCGACGTCGTCCGCGACAGACCGCGCGAGTCGGTCGCCGTCAGGATCACCTCGAGGTAGCTGTTTGCCGCAGCGGCGACGTCCTCGGGCGCGGGCGCGACGATGTCGACCGAACTGCCGCTCGTCGGGGGCAGGAACGGATGTGTGTGCGTGCTGTGGTGCTTGACCACGGTCCAGCTCAGGCTCGAGCCTGCGAGCGTTCCGTCCTCAGGATCGGTCGCGCTGCCGCGCAACTGGATCACCTGCCCGACCTTGAAGCGAAACGCGGTGCTCGGCGCGTCGATCGACGGCACAGGCGGCGAGTTGCCGGCATCGATCCGCGTCGTCACGGGCTGGGAGGCGGCGTTGTGATTGTCGAGCGCGACGACCGTCGCTGTGAATGTTCCCGGAGCCGAGTAGACGTGCTGTGTAGTCGGACCGGCCGTCTGCGCGTCCGGTGACCCGTCGCCGAAACTCCAGCGGAAGTTGAGCGTGTCGCCTGGGTCCGGATCCGCCGACCCGGAGGCGTCGAACGTGACGTTGAGCGGCGCCGGGCCTGCTGACGGCGAAGCGGTGAGCGACGCTGTGGGTGCGCGATTCGCATTGCCCGTGTAGACGATTCGACGGATCTGGCCGCCGTCGTTGTAGTTCGTGTAGTAGAGGGCCCGGGTCGAGCCGTAAGGCCCGAAGGCGACCTCGACGGGGGCTCCGTTCCCCGTCGCGAAGCTCGAGGCCGTGTACGAGGTGCCGGTGCCTTTGCGAAGCAGGAACATCTCGCCGCATACGTAGTCCGCATAGACATAGGTGCCGTCGTAGCTCGGAGGCCAGACACCGTTGGGAATGAACGCACCGCCGGTGATGGCCCCGCAGCCGGTCGAGTGGTCGTAGCTGTAGATCGGGTCCGTCATTCCCGGATCCGGGGCGCCGCAACAGATTCCCTCACGCACATTCCAGCCATAGTCGGCGCCGGCCTGACCCTCGTCGATCTCCTCCCACAGGCTCTGACCGACGTCGTTGATGAAAAACCGGGTCGCCGTCGTGTTCGGGTCGAACGCGATCCGGAAGGGGTTGCGCAGTCCCCAGGCGAACGTCTCCTGGCATTTCAGCCCCGCGCTCGTGCGGCCGGTGACGTTGCACCGCGCGGTGCCGGCGCCCTGGAACGGGTTCGACGCCGGAATGGCTCCGGTCGCCGTGATCCGGAGGATCTTCCCGAGCAGGACGTTCTGATCGCGTGAGGCGTCGTTCGCACCCCCGCAGCCGCTGTCGCCGAGGTAGTCGCAGCCGCCGTCGCCGACGCTGATGTAGAGAAGGCCGTCGTTGCCGAAGTGGAGGTCGCCGGCGTTGTGAATTCCGGCGGGCGACGGTATCCCGTCGATGAGCACGAGCTCTGAGCCCGGGACGGTCGAGTTGCCGCTCATCGTGAACCGCGAGACGCGGTTCTCGCAGGTTCCGGCCTTGTCGTCGGTGTAATAGAGGTAAACGAACCCGTTCGTCGCGAACGACGGATCGACGGCGACCCCAAGCAGGCCTTGTTCCTCTCCTGTGCAGACGGACGCCGCCAGATCCACGACCGGCGCCGAGAGCAGGGTGTCGTTGACCACTACTCGAAGCTGGCCCAGCTGAGTCGCGACGAGCATCCGGCCATCCGGTGTGAACGTCAGCGCCGTCGGGCCCGGCACAGTCGCCACGAGCGAGTCCGCGAAATCCGCCGGCGTGGCGGTCTCTGCCGGGCGGGCGGTAGTGAGCGCGAGCGCCAGCAGCACGCCGAGCGACACCGAGCCAAGAATTCCTAGGCGGAACACCGTCCCCCTTTGCAGAACCGCAGTGACCCCCGCACGGCTGCACGCCGCCTGGCAACCGGTGAGGAACGTAACAAGACCGGCGGTCGATGCCGGACGGTTCCAACATGCAGGGGTTTTGTGCCCGGTGGACGACGGCGATGAGCCTCGATCACACCGATCAGACGACGGGACGCAGGTCGACCAGCCTCATACATCGTGACCTGACCGCTCTCGCCGAGCCGAAGCCCGGGAGGCGATTCATCCCTTTCAGACGAAATGACGGGGCGCCGGAGCAATCAGGGTAGGACGATGGCGACGGAGCCGACGAACGGGCGCAACGTGGTGGTCGGGCTGGCGGTGACGGTGAGCCGCGCGGGCGCGACTGCCGGCAGGTCGATGCTCTGGCCGGTGCGCATCGTCGAAGGGCTGCCGTTCGTCCGGGGCCGCGTCGACGTGCTGGCGGCGACGGGCCGTGAGGCCGAGATCGACTCGCGCCGGCGGCTCGAAGGGGTGGCCGAGAGCCTGCTGGCGGCACCGGAGGCAGAGCGCGCACTCGACAGCGTGCTCGCCGGACCGCTGCCCGAGTCGGTCAGCCGCTCGCTCGTGCAGCACCAGGTGATGGAGCGCGTCGCGCGCGAGACGCTCGACGACCGGCAGACGGCGAAGCTCGTCGAGACCATCCTCTCGAGCCCCGAGTTCGAAGCCGCCCTCCATCGCGTCGTCTCGAGCCCGGCTCTGCGCGAGGCGCTCACGCAGCAAGGGGCGGACTTCGGCGACCAGGTGATCGCGAACCTCAGGGGCCGCGCCTACCAGGCGGACGGAACGCTCGAGCGCAGGCCGCGCGCCTGGACGCACCGGGCGCCACGCGGGGAGGCCGTCCCGTACGCCGGCTTCGTCAGCCGCGGCGTCGCGTTCGCGATCGACCTGATCGTCGTGACGGCGATCTTCGTCATCGGCAGCGCGCTCGTCGGTCTCGCATCGTCAGTGGTCGGCGGCTTCCGCCCGCAGTGGCTCGCGGTCGCGATCGCCTGGGTCGCGGCGACGCTGCTCGACATCGTCTACTTCGCCGGTTTCTGGTCGCTCGCGGGCCAGACGCCGGGAATGCGCCTCCTGCGTGTGCGGGTGGTCGGGGCGGCCGGCACGCCGCCGAGCTTCGGCCGCTCGGTGCTCCGTCTGATCGGCACGTGGCTCGCGATCGTGCCGCTCTTCCTCGGGTTCGCGCCGGTGCTCGTCGACGACCGGCGGCGGGCGTTGCAGGACTTCATCGCGAGCACGACCGTCGTCCGCGATCCTTAGCTGGGTGTAGTTCCTAGACCACGACGACTGCCGCCGCGGCCGCCTCGCCCTCGGCGTCTAGTCCCTGCGATGAAGCCTTGCGGCGGGCACGGACGACGATCGCACCGCCGACGACGAGATACACGGCGAGGACGATCAGCGCGCGGCCGGTGCCGTGGCCGCCGAAGTAGATCGTGTTGCGCACGGCGGTCGTCCCCGCGCCAGGCGGGAGATAGGGGCCGATCGTGCCCCAGAAGCTCGGGAGGAACGGCCGCGGGACGCTACCGCCTGCCGCCGGGGCGCCGAAGATCACGAAGACCACGATCACGATCAGCGTGCCTGCCGGCCCGAAGAGAACCTGTAACGCCGCGGCGGCCCACGCGACCGCGAGCATCACGAAGGCGAAGAGCGCCCAGAGCAGGAGGAACTTGTCGGTGGGGATGGCGCCGAGCAGCGGCCCGGCGACCAGATCGGTCGCGAGCGAGCCGATCACAGCCACACCGGCGAGCACCGGCGCACGCCAGCGGCGCGTCGCAGGGCCGCCGATCGTCGTCGCGATCGTCGCCGAGAGGTATCCGCCGATCACGAGCGCCATCACGACGAGGAAGGGCACGGCGCCGCTGCGATCGCCGCTCGGGAGCGGATGCACCTGCTCCACCGTGAGCTGCCGCCCGCCCGCGGCGGCTGCCGTGGTGAACGCCGTAGCGAGCGCCGTCGCGACAGCGTTGCCCGCGGCCGGCGCGACGACGAGCTTCAGGCCCGCCGGAGTCGTGACGAGTGCGCCATAGGCCTGACGCCGGTCGATTGCGCGCTTCGCCGCCGCCTCGTCCGTGTACCTGATCGTCCGCAGCGAAAAGCGCGTACCGACCGCGTCGACGAGAGCCGGCGGGCCGACGACACCGAACGGCACATCGCGCGGTGCCGGCGCGTGCAGCGCGCCGACGTATGAGACGACGAATAGAGCTTGCACCGCCAGGACGACGCCGAGTGCGCCGAGGACCAGGGGCCAATGCGGACGAGTGGCAGGTTCTGCCAAGCCGGGCTAGATGCCCTCCCTCGTCTGGATGCGGCCGTCGCGAGCGGCTTGCACGAGCGCGTCGTAGTCGCGCTCGTTCTGATCGGCATACGCGACCGCGAACTCCGCGATCGAGCGATCGAAGACGTCGTTCTTGCCGAGATACGACGCGATCGCGATGCGATCGCCCGAGCGGGCATGAGCGCGCGCGAGCGTGCCACCGCACACGCCCGCGTAGATCTCCAAGCCCTGCGGCAGGATCGTGTCGAGGTCGGCCGAGGCCTTCCAGTCCCAGAGTTGCCGGACGTAGAAGTCGCGAGGCTGCCCGTCGAGCCCGGCTTTCACGTGGATCCAGCCGAGGAAGATGTCGCTCGCCGCTTGCATCAGCCGCTGGCCCTCGACGACGCGCTGACCGTGGTTGCGGTACTGACTGCGCCCGAGCACCGACTCGAGGGCGGACGGCCCGGTTTCCTTGATCTGGAGGAAGAGCGGATCGCCGTTGTCGCGACCGAGCAGCAGCATGATCCAGCAGCGCGTGCCCACGCTGCCGACACCCACCACCTTGCGTGCGAGATCCGCGAACCGGTAGCCCTCGAGCAGTGTTCGGCGATCGGGCTGGAGCGACCGCCGGTAGCCGCGGAAGAGCTCCATCAGCTCGGCGATGATCGCCTCGCGGTCCCTGTCGCCGGCCAGCTCGTGGATCGGCACGATCAGCGGGGGGTCGGAGATGATGCGCGGCTCGCCGTCGACCTCCTGGGTCAGCTTGGCGAACGCCTTCATGCTGTCCTTCGTCTGAGCCTTCGCCGCGGCCCGCTTCAGGGTCTTGACCTGCTGCTTCTGCTTCTGGGCGGCGAGCCCGGCCAGCAGCTGTGTGACGTCGAGCCGTGAGTACCAGACGCCGAGGTTGCCCATCGCAGCGAACGACCGCATTCCCTCGCGGTACGCGCGTACCGAAGCAAGCACACTCGCGCGACGAACCTTGTCGTCGAACCCCCGGTCGCGGCCTGCGATCTCGATGCTCGCCGCGAGGCGCTTGACGTCCCACTCGAACGGGCCCGGCAGCGTCTCGTCGAAGTCGTTCAGGTCGAAGACGAGATCGCGCGAAGGTGACGCGAAGCCGCCGAAGTTCGAGCAGTGGGCATCTCCGCAAAGCTGGGCGTTGAGGCCGGTCCGCGGCGTCGACGCCAGGTCGTGTGCCATCAGGCTCGCAGCGCCGCGGTAAAACGTGAACGCAGAGACGAGCATGCGCCCGTAGCGGATCGGCACGAGCTCCGGCACCCGGGCGGCGCTGTCGGCGTCGACGATCGCCACCGGATCGCGACCGTCCGTCTCGAGCTCCGCATGACTCGTGCGCGGGGTTTGCTCGCGTGCGCTCTTGCCGCGGCCGACGCGCTCTTCCTCGGTCAGATGAACGACCTTCGGAGCTGGACGCGCGCTCGTTCCCGACGGCTTCTTCGTATCGTCAGGCTGCTCTTTGGCGGTGGTGCTCATGGCGTCCTCCTTCGCTCGGCCGGCGGCACGCCGGTGAGCCGGCAGCCAGATCGTCACATCTGCGAACAATCGCTCCCGACGCCGCGCAACACGTCATCCAGACCGGGTGAAGTGCGTTGCCCTGACGGCACGGAGAATCGACAACGGACGCGCGGAGAGAGACGCGTCCCGAGTTTCCGCCACGAGGAGGATCACTATGGCAATAGGACCGGTACAGCTCATCGTCCTCGGCTTCGACCACCCGGAATTTCACGGTGAGATCAAGGCCGAGCTGGAGCGCCTGCGCGAGAGCGACACCATTCGCGTCATCGACGCGCTCGCGGCGTACAAGGACGCGAACGGGGACGTCGAGGTCGAGCACCTCAGCAACCTGACGCGCGACGAAGCGATCGAGCTCGGCACGACGATCGGTGCCCTGATCGGGCTGGGCGCGGACGGCGAAGAAGGCTTCGAGGCAGGCGCGGCCGCCGGCGCAGAGATCGCCGCCGAGGGAGGCGTCCAGCCGATCAGCAACGACCCCGACGCGTGGGACATCCTCGAAGGGATCCCGAACGACTCGGCGGCCGCGCTGATCCTCGTCGAGCACCAGTGGGCGGTCGGGCTGCGCGACGCCGTCATGCGCGCCGGCGGCTTCCGGATCAGCGACGGCTTCATCAGCCCGCTCGACCTGGTCGCGGTCGGGCTCGTGACGGCCGAGGAGGCAGCGGCGCACCACGAGCTCGAGACAGGCCGCGTCCCCGCGAACGCATGACAACGAAGGAGGTTCGCCAATGATGGGAAGTCGGAGAGTGGCACGCCGCACTGCCCGGCGCGTCTCGCGCCGCCGCTAGCGGACGCTCGACCTCAGTTCGAACGGTGTCCGACGCCTGCGCAGGCGTCGGACACCGTCACTTCAGGGGGTGGGCGTGAAGGGTTGCAGGAGGTCGTCCCCTTC
The DNA here is from genome assembly GCA_963779505.1 of uncultured Actinomycetes bacterium. Classification (GTDB taxonomy): domain Bacteria; phylum Actinomycetota; class Thermoleophilia; order Gaiellales; family Gaiellaceae; genus PALSA-600. The sequence goes on from CAVZYK010000018.1 coordinate 103,858, forward strand.
CCGGATGACGCCGTAGCTCGACGGCGGGACGGCGTTCCAGGCGCCCGCGAGCGACCCGAGTGGTTCCGAGACGACGAGCCTCGACTCGTCGGAGACCTCGCCGAGCAGGGCCACCTCGGGGTGCTGGGCGCGGAGCGCCCTGACGTCGGTGCTGTAGTAGAGCGACCGCGGCTCGCCCTCACTCGCATAGCGAAACGCCCAGACGCTCTCGCCGTCCGTCGTTGCGACCGTCATCTGGATCGGGCTCCTCGCCACGCCGTGCCGACGGCCGGTCGCCTCGATGAAGCCGACCGCGCGCGCGACGGCGGCGGGTGGATCGTCGGTCAGCCCGTAGGTGAGCGCGAGGTTGAAGAACACCTCCGTGTCGGTCGTTCCCTCGATGCCCGCGAAGAGCGACGGATCGACCTCGAGCACCAGGTCGCGCTTCACCTGGTCGAACCCTCCGATGAAGCCGTTGTGCATCCACAGCCAGCGGTCATGGCGGAACGGATGGCAGTTGGTCTGCTGCACCGGTGAGCCGGTCGACGCACGGATGTGCGCGAACACGAGCCCCGACGTGACGTGCCCGGACAGCTCGCGCAGGTTCCGGTCGTTCCACGCCGGCTCGATACTGCGAAAGACGGCCGGGGTCTCCTGCTCGCCGTACCAGCCGACGCCGAACCCATCGCCGTTCGTCTCCTCCGCCCCGAGCTGCGAGTGCAGGCTCTGCACGATCAGTGAATGCTCGGGCGCGTAGAGCAGCTGCTCGAGCGCGAGCGGGGAACCGGAGTACGCAAGCCAGCGGCACATCAGTCAGATCGCTCCTCTCGGTTGCCTGAGGTGGGCGCCGGCACCCACTCTGCCGGCGCCCGCCTCAGCGAGATCGCTAGACCTCGCGCAGTCTCGGGCCGCCGTAGACGGCGAGCCCGTAGATGATGAGCATGTCGACGGTGAACATCGCGAGCGCCCAGAACGGGTATGCCGGCAGGAACATCAACTGACCGATGCTGTTCAGACCCGCGACAGCGATCCCGAACCACCGTGCCCAGTTGGCGCCGCTGACGACGGCCGACCCGGCGGCAAGCTGCGTGATCCCGAGGATCATCACGATCCAGCCCCAGGTCTTGAGATCGCTGAAGACGAAGTGCGCTCCGCCGACGTACACATGCGACGACCCGATCGCGAGGATCCCGTCGATGAAATTCCAGATGCCGGCGATGAAGAGCAGAATCGAGGCGAACACGACCCAACCGACCCCCGCCGCGGTCGCTTCCGCGTAACCCGTCCGTGCTGTCGTGCTGCTCATGTGAGCGTCCTCCTGATAGGTCGATGACGGTCGCGCCGGTTACGAGAAGCCACGCGCAGCCCGAATGCAAACGACTCGCCCCCGCCTGGACATCCTCCCGATGGGATGAGCCTCCGAGGTTCTTCCGGGGTCAGACCCACCGACACGTCTCGAACAGACACCCCGGGTGACGCACCGGGGTCAGACCCACCGTTCCCCGACGACCGCCTCCGGCGTGACGAGCCCGCAGAGCCCGTCACGCCGGGAGGTCGTCTCCTCGAGGAGCCGTGCAGATACGCCGCCGGCCGTGCGACGCGAGGCGCTTGCCGTCAGACGGCCTGCGTCCTCGGACTGCTCAGCGCGCCGAAGATCCAGAAGATCGGGAAGAAGATGCCGAGGATGAAAAGTCCCGTGCGGCCGTTGCGCAGCGTCGCCACCCCCAGCGTGATGATCAGGACCACGTACAGAATCACGGCCAGGCCCCCGAACGCGAACCACATGTGCAACTCCTCACCTCGTTGTCGGCCGAGTCTCGCCGTAGTTGCGCGGCAAGACATCATCCGATGTGAACTACGGCCGCACCGACGCGCGCGTCCGACTTCAGGCAGCGGCCTGCTTGATACCTCAAGCAGGCCACGCTAGGTTTGGCGTTCGAGCACGCTCCCAACAACGCGAAAGGCGGACCGCAGTAACCGCCGCCAGCACAGCAGCGAGCAGCGCCCAGACACCCTGCGCTCCACGCATGGCCGTTGCTGCGCGTCGGGACGGGGATCATGGCCGCCGGCACGGTCGCCGTCATCCTCTCGGCCGACAACGTGCTGGTGCGTCCTGGCTGGTTCTCGCTCTTCTCGCTCTACAACGTGCTCGCCTTCGGCGGCGTCGCGCTGCTCTGGCTGAGGTTGCGGCCCTCGAGTCGGGTCGGGGTGCTGCTGCTCGGGATCACAGCGCTGACGGGCCTGGCGGCCCTGCAGGGCTCGTCGTCGCCGATCGTCCACTCGCTCGGCGTGGTCGCCGACCCGATCCTGACGATCGTCTGGATCTACCTGTTGCTCACGTTCCCGACGATCAGACTCGACCGCGCGAGCGCCACGGTGCTCGCCATTCTCGTCGCGACGGTCGCGATCGCGTTCGTGCCGTGGTTCTTCTTCTCGAAGCACGTCAGCGGCGCCACCCCGCTCGCCCGCTGCACCGCCGCGTGCCCTGAGAACCCCTTCATGATCGCCGAACGCCCGGGAGCGGCTGCCTCTTCTCGGACATCGTCTCGTTCGGGCGGACGTTCTTCGCGGTGCTCTGCCTGTTCCTGCTCGGCATCCGCCTCTACGTCGCCTCGGCACCACGCCGTCGCGTCCTCTTCCCGCTCTACGCGATCGCCGCCACGTGGGCCGTCGCCTTCGGCGCCTACGGCGTGGCCACGGACCTGATCGGAACCAACCCTCAAGTGCTCGACACGATCGGCTGGTCGCTGACGGCCACGCGCATCGCGATCCCGCTCGCGTTCGCACTCTCGATCGTCGTCATCCGTTCGTTCGCCGGCATCGCGACTCGCCCGGATGATGTCGCAGCTGGGCCGACTCCCCACGGCGGCGGCATTGCAGCGCGTGACCGCGGAATCGCTCGGCGACCCGGGCCTGCGGCTTGCGTTTCGCAATGCAGGGCTCGCTGCGGTGGGTCGGTGTCGGCGGAGAGCCCACGCATCCGCCGGCACCGGGATCCGGCCGCGCCTGGCGCGAGGTTCGTTCGGACGGAACCGAGACCCGCGCCGGCTTCGCGTATGACGAGTTCCTCGACGAGGACCCCGAGTTGCTCGACGCCGCCGCCTCGGCGGTCAGACTCAGCCTCCACACGCGACACCTGGAAGACGAGCTTCGCCTGAGCGTCGAGACGGATGGCCTGCTGGAGCTCACGGACGACGAGCGCCGCCGGATCGAACGCGACCTGCACGACGGCGCGCAGCAGCGGCTCGTCGTGATCGGCATGGACCTCGAGCGCCTGCGCCAGGACCTGCCGCCGGAAGCCGGCGCCGCCAACGCGGAGCTCGCGCGGCTCGGCGACGAGGTCGACCGGGCGCTCGACGAGATCCGTGAGATCGCCCACGGCGCCTTTCCGCCGGTTCTGGCCGACCTCGGCCTGCGCGCCGCGCTTGCAGAGGCGGTTCGAGGCAACGCCCACGCGACACTGCGAGTCGACGGTCTTGCGCGTCATCCGCAGTCGGTCGAGTCGGCGGTCTACTTCGCGACGCTCGAGGCGATCCAGAACGCGACGAAGCACGCGGGGCGCGACGCGGTGATCACTGCCTCCGTCTGGGAAGCGCCTGGCGAGCTCTGGTTCGAGGTGCGGGACGACGGTCGCGGGTTCGACCCGGCGGCGATCGACCCGAGGGGCGGGCTGGTCGGTCTCTCGCATCGTCTCGCGGCGGTGGACGGCACCGTTCAGGTGTCCTCCGTGCCCGGTGACGGCACCGTCGTCGCCGGCTGCGTCCCGACTGCCTGAGCGGCTCAGCGGCCCGCGAGCACGAGTCCGATCGTCGCGGCCGCCAGAACGACCGTGACGGCCGCAAGCCCCAGTGCGACCCGCCCGTCGAGTGGCGCGTAGTCGCTCTGTGCGATCGCGCGCTCGACGTTCCGCTGCCGCACGTACGCACAGCCCGCGAGCGCAGCAGCAAGCACGGCGAAGGCGGCGCCGAGCGCCCGATAGGGCCACTCGGCGCCGCCCGCGAGCCCGGGTGCGATCCGTCCGGTGCCGACCGCCACCGCGAGCGCGGTCAAGGCGCTGCGCCACCAGGCGAGGTAGGTGCGCTCGTTCGCGAGACGCGTGCGCCGGAGCGCGTCCATGGTCTCGATCTCCTTGTCGGCGGCCATGCCGACCACGAGCCTAGATCGCCCCGCATCGGCGTGGTCGTCCGGTTGGGGTGATGCGGAGCTCGCGCGCCCGGGGGAAGGGTGAGCAGATGGTCGGCGACCTGGCGAGCTCACCATCAGCGCGCCACCCGCGTCCGCGCCTCGCGCATTCCACCTGCTCGCTAAGCCGACCGGAGCGGTCTGCAACCTCGACTGCTCGTACTGCTTTTTCCTCTCGAAGGAGATGCTCTACCCCGGCTCGCGCTTCCGAATGGCGGATGAGCTGCTCGAGACGTACATCCGACAGCTGATCGAGGCACACGCATCGGTGCCGGAGGTGACGATCGCCTGGCAGGGCGGCGAGCCGACGCTGATGGGCGTCGAGTTCTTCCGCCGCTCGGTCGAGCTCGCGAACCAGTACCTCCGCCCGGGCCAGCGGGCGAGCTACACGATCCAGACGAACGGCACGCTGATCGACGAGGAGTGGGCGGCCTTCTTCAAGGACCACGGCGTGCTCGTCGGCATCTCGATCGACGGGCCGCAAGCGCTGCACGACGCCTACCGCGTCAACAAGGGCGGCAAAGGCTCGTTCACCGATGTGATGCGCGGCCTCGACCATCTGCGCGAGCGCCGAGGTCGACTGGAACGCCCTGACGACCGTGCATGCCGCCAACGGCGATCACGGCCGCGAGCTCTACCGCTTCCTGCGCGACGAATGCCGGGCGCGCTACATCCAGTTCATCCCGATCATCGAGCGGCAGCTCGTCCCCGAGCAGGACGGCGCGCCCGAGACGTCATGGCGCGATCGGCCCCTGTACCTGCAGGAAGGCTCGCAGGTCACACACCGCTCGGTCAGCGCCGAGCAGTACGGCCGCTTCCTGATCGACGTCTTCGAGGAGTGGGTGCGACGCGACGTCGGCGAGGTCTACGTCCAGATGTTCGACGTCGCGCTCGCGAACTGGGTCGGCGAGCCGCCTGGACTGTGCGTGCACTCCGAGACGTGCGGGCTCGCACTCGCGCTCGAGCACACCGGCGATCTCTATTCCGTGCGATCACTTCGTCGAGCCGCGTTATCGCCTCGGCAACATCAAGGAGTCGAACCTGCTCACGCTCGTCTCCTCGCAGCAGCAGGTGCAGTTCGGCCTCGACAAGCGGGACACGCTGCCGCAGTACTGCCTCGACTGCGACGTCCGTTTCGCGTGCCACGGAGGCTGCCCCAAGGATCGCTTCATTCAGACGCCGTCCGGCGACCCCGGCCTGAACTACCTGTGCGCCGGCTTCAAGGCGTTCTTCCATCACGTCGACCGTCCGATGCAGATCATGGGCGCGTTGCTGCGGGAGAACCGCGCGCCGTCCTCGATCACCGAGCCTCTACGCAACCGAGGACGCGCGCCGAGGGCGCAACGACCCGTGCACGCTGCGGCAGCGGCCGGAAGTGGAAGCTCTGTCACGGCGACCAGCTGCGAGCGGTGCCCGAGGCGGCGGTGAGCTGATGGCGGCGAGCAAGCAGAGTCCCTCGACGCTGTCTTCGTGCAAACGCATGCCGCGTTCAGCGCGCATGACGACGAGATCACGTTGCACGGCGTCGCAGAGGCGACGATCTACTTTGCCAACCATCCGCAGCGCGAGGCCGGGCACATCCCGTCGCGCCGCTTCCTCGAGCTCTGGGACGGCGCCACCGAGAGCTTCACGTCGGCTCCGCCCGCCGCCGTGATCTCGTTTCTCGCGGACACGAAGGAGGCACCGCCCGACGTCGTCGTCACGCTGCACGACCCGCGCTTCCACGACAACGAGATGACCTACCGCGTCGAGGTACGCGACGGCGACATGCCGGCCTCCGGCAGGCCGTGCTCGCTCTTCATCGACGCGCTGCGAAGCCCACTGGCGCCGCGTCGATCTCTCAGCGTCGGGGCTAGCCCGGGACGAGATCCTGGCGGCGCGAGATCGCGACCGCCTGCAGCCGTGAGTGCACGCCGAGCGCACGCAGGATGGTGGCGAATGTGGTTGCGCACCGTCTCGATGCTGGGTGCAGCTCAGCGGCGATGTCGTCGGTCGAGCTTCCCGAGCTGGCAGCCCCAGCGCTCACGGTCTGCTCCTGGGCGTGAGATGTGGATGCGGGACTCGCGGCGTCGAGTCCTCGACGTATGCCACTTGCCGAAGACCCCGATCACCCGGTCGCCCTGCATCAACGGCGCGGAGCTCGAACTCGACATCGACGCGCTCGCCGTCGGCGCCGCATCACCACGACCTCGAGTCGGTCGCGCCGTGCGGGTCGGTGACGTTGCGGGCGAAGAGCCTCCGCGCGCCGCCGGGTATCCTCCGGCGCGACTACAATCGCGAACTGCCTCCGCGTAGTCGCCGACGAGGCGACGCGCAGCCTTGTCCAGCCAGCGCAGACGCCGGTCAGGTCGACGACGTGTCCTCGGGACGTTGATCGACTCGAGGGCCGCCTGGGCGTCACCACCGATCGACTGCAGATGCGACACGCCCCTCGATGCCTCTCCTGGGCCGGCCGGGCCGCGCTCATCTTCTCCTGGATGAAGCGCCCCGATCACCTAGGGCGGCTCAATACGGAAGGGATGACGGGAAGCGATCGTGTTGCTCAGTGCTTCGAAACCAAGACCTCGTTCAACGGCGTGCAACGCAGGCCGGCGGCCACGCCGGTTCGAAAGCGGAGGAACAAGCCAATCGGCGAGCCGTTCAAGGGCACGATCAAGCACCGACATCCAGCAAGTGGGACCGGGAGTTCGGATGCCCTACGCCGCCGGTTCCGCCCGACGGCGCTCCAAACATCTTGCTCCGTCGTCCTTGACGACGTTCAGCTTGTAGATGGAGTCCTTCGGCGGGCTGATCGAGACGCTCAACATCAGAAGCGCCATCAGCCGACCGGGGCCTCCTTTACACGAACTTCCACGCGGCCGCGCTCTGTTTAACCCTCGCGCTCCTGCCTGCTGAGACGGATCGTCGATGTGGCGGCAAACTCGATTCCATCCAGTCGCCGAGGCGTCGTCGGGCTTCCCAAAGTCGCGACCGGTCACGTCCCGGGCGAGTGCGCGATGATCCAGGCCGTCCTCGGCGTTTTCGGGCTCGACGCGTACGGTGGTCGGCAAGTGGCATCTCTGTCCCGAGGACGAGATCGACATCGCGTCGACGAAGAATAGGGGCCGACTGGGGCGCGGCTTCGAGCGCATCTGCGGCTTCCTCGGCGCTCCAACGAACCAGTGGTATCCCGACCTCACGCACAACAACCATGCGGTTCGAGCGCGGGGGGAGCCCGGGACGGTTATCACTTCTCGGTCGACATCACCGACAAGGCGCTCTCGTTCATCAAGGACGCCAAGGTCGTCGCTCCCAAGGACAAGCCGTTCCTCCTCCCTACGCCTTCGGCACCGCACACGCACCGCATCACGCCCCGACGGAGTGGTCGGACAATTGCGAGGGGCAGAGCACGTTCGGCATGGGCTACCAAGGCATGCCCGCTGGTTTCGCGGGAAACCGGCGGAAGCTCGGGATCGTTCCGGGAGAGCTGGGAGCTGCGCCGTCAATCCCTACGCCCGACCTGAAAGCCCGCCAGCCGGAGCTGGGCGAGCTCGACGTGGTGTTGGCCTCGGTCGCTGAACGACGACGAGAAGAGCCTCTTCTCCCGCATGGCCGAGGTGTACGCCGGCTTCCTCAGCCACGCCGACGATCAGCTCGGCCGGATGCTGGACTACCTGGAGGAATCGGGGCAGCTCGACAACACGCTGATGGTGCTCGTCTCGGACAACGGCACATCGGCGAGGGCGGCCCGAACGGCTCGGTCCACGAGAACAAGCTCTTCAACGGGCGCCCGGACACGATCGAGGGAGCGCTCAAGTACGTCGACGATCCGGCACCCCGAAGATCGACCACCACTACCCGACAGGTTGGCGTGGGCGTTCAACACGCCGTTCAGAGGTGGAAGTGCTACGCGAGCTACCAGGGCGGCACGCCCGCGTCGATCTGATCGTCTCGTGACCGCACCAGGTCGGAAAGCCGGGATGCGAACACAGCACACCCATGCAGTGGACGTCGCGCCCACGATCTGCGTTGCTCGGCGTCGAGTTGCGGAGGTCATCAACGGCTACCACGCGGCGTCCCCCTCGAAGGTGAGAGCTTCGCGTCGGAGCCTCCAGGACGCCGACGCGAAGGAAGGCCTGAGTATCGCGATGCTACTCGATGCTCGGGGAGGCCCATCCAGATGTCCCGCGACGGCTGGAAGGCACCTCGGTGACACCGGCGCTTCCAACGCGTGGGGCGACTTCGACAATCAGCGCTGGGAGTTGTTCAACATCAAGAACGATCCGAGCGCGAGTGCCATGACCTGGCCGACGGCGGCCCGGAGCAGCTGGAGGACCTCGTCGAGTTGCTCGTAGTAAAGGCGGCGGGCAACCGCGCCTTGCCACTCAAGTTCGCGGGTTGATGGGCATCCTGCTCAGCGCCACGACCGCAGCTCTCGAAGCCGCGTGACCGGTCCGTCTACCCCCTGCCGACTCGCCGAGGTCCCAGCGACGGTGATCCGCCGGAACATCCGGAACCGCTCCTCACGCGGTCGCCGTCGAGGTGAAGGTGGCTGCGGCGCAGGCCGACGGGGTGCTGCGCGCCGGGCGCGCGCTTCCAGCAGGCCCAGCGCTCTACCTCAAGGGCGGCATCTTCGGGTGACCTTCAACTCGGTCGGCGGGTTCGAGCGGGTCGTTGGGTCAAGACGAAGCCTATCCCCGTCGCTGGCGTCTTGCTCTCCGCGTCGTTCGACGCGGAGAAGAAGAGCGACGAGCAGTTGCCGACGGAGGGGACGCTGACCCTTTATCTGGACGACGACCCGGTCGGTGAGGCGAAGATGAAACGGTCCCCGGGAAGTTCTCGCTCGCCGGAGAGGAGCTGGACATTCAGAAGGAAGCGAAAGCTGATGAGCCCGACGAGCTGTCCGGGGACGGCACCCTGGGCGTACACGGCGGGGACCATCCACAAGGCCCACGATAGACATCACCGGCGGACCGTGGGTCGACCTGGGAACAGGGGTTCGGCCCACGTTCACGCGGTTGGCGTTTCGTGGCGGGTGAGCCAAGCGACAGGCGCTCCGGGCCTTCCGGCTCAGCAGGCAGCGACAGCGTCGAGCTCGGTGCCGAGGCTCGGCGTCGAGCTGGACCTGCTCGGCGACCTTGAAGATCCGCCAATTTGACGGTCACGAGGCTGAGCATCAGCGTGCCCGCGATCTCGTTGTAGGAGCCCCAAGCGACGTCAGCGGAGCAGCAGCACGATCCACAGGTCAAGGTCCAATCGCTCCACCGCGCACCAGAGCTCGCGAATGGTCTCGGTGCTCCTCGTAGGAGGCGTCCACGATCACCACCGTTCCGCCTCGGGACGGACTCGTGGTCCGAGGGCGGCTGTCCCGCGCGCGGACGGCGTCCAGAATGACGTTCTTCGCCACCTGGAAGAGCCAGGTCGAAGCTGCGCGCAGATGTTCCGAAGCCCGGCGGCGAGCGCCAGGAGATGGGGAGGAAGACCTCCTGGACGATCCTCGGCCAGCTCGCGATGGGCGATACCGTGCGCCAGACGTAGTTGAAAACCGGCGGACCGGTAGGCATGGACGATCGCTCCGTACGCCCGGCTGCTCGTCCCGCCGCGCCTTCGGCACGCTTCGACGACGTGGTCTGCGCTACTGGGAGCACGCCTTCAGTCTGGCCGCCTTCGATTCAGGCCCGCTGACCCGGAGCGCGTCGTTGCCCCTCCATTCAGAAGCACAAGGTAGATCTGATCCCTTCGAGCACAATGCCCACCCCACGTGGTCGCGATGGTGCCCCGCCACTGCGGGCATCAGCGCCG
>CAVZYK010000019.1:0-67971 GCA_963779505.1 uncultured Actinomycetes bacterium
CGCGCGCGTCTGCGCACGCGCAGGAGCTCGGGCTCGAGTCGCTGTCGAAGCGCATCGCCGCCGCGGGCAGCTAGCTAGAAGCGCTGGGGCACGATCCGGCCGTCGTCGATCGACCACGAGCGATGCGCACGCTCCCGCGCATCCGGCTCGTGGGTCGCGACGAGGCACGCGGCGCCCTCGCGGGCAGCCTCGGCGAGCGCACTCCAGACACGTTCCGCCGACGCGCTGTCCTGATGGGACGTCGGCTCGTCGACGAGCAGCACGGCGGGCTGCAGCACGAGCGCCCGGGCGACGGCGACGCGCTGCTGCTGCCCGATCGAGAGCTCGGTCACCGCGCGCTGCCCCAGCCCGTCGAGCCCGAGCCGCTCGAGCAGGTCGTGCACGTCCACCTCCCTGCCGACGAGACGGCCGGGCAGCCCGATGTTCTCCGCGACGGTCAGCTCGGGCACGAGCCCGAAGCGCTGCGGCACGTAGCCGAGTGCTGCCCACGCGCGTCCCGCCGGTAGGTCGATGCGTCCACGATCCGGTCGCTGCCAACCGCCGAGCAGCATCAGGAGCGTCGACTTGCCCGACCCGGAGCGGCCGACGGCGACACCGAGCTCGCCGGCGTGCAGCTCGACCGAGACGTCGTCCAGCGCAACGGTCTGTCCGTAGCTTCTCGACAGATGCTCGGCACGCAGCGCGATGGCTCCGCCGGTCGTCACCGGAGGCGGCGCAGGATGAGTGGCGATGCCGGCGTTTCGGCCCCGCGCGAGCTCGACCACGTGATCGGAGATCTCGAGCACGTCAGGGTCGTGCGTGGCGACCACGATGGTCGTGCCGAGGCTCGCCGCGTCGGTGAGTGCATCGAGCAGTGCCCGTGCGCTCTCGTGGTCGAGCTCTGCGGTTGGTTCGTCGACGACCACGATCGGGGTGTTGCGGGCGAGTGCGACGACGAGTGACGCGCGCGCGAGCTCGCCGCCCGAGAGCTGCGAGGCGCGAGCCTCCCGGCGGTGCGCGATCCCGAGCCGCTCGAGCCACCCGCCAGTGTCGGGCGCGAAGGTGCTCGGCGACGGTCAGGTGCGGAAAGAGGTTGTCGGCCGCACGCTGGGAGACGAACGACACCTCCGTGCGGCGAAAATCCGCGAATGACCGCGGCGCCGGCGGGGTGAGGTCGACGCCGTCCGCGACCACGCGCCCGCGCGTCGGCGCCTCGAGCCCTGCGAGCAACCTCAGCAGCGTCGACTTACCGCTGCCCGAGACGCCGACGAGCGCGGTCACCGCCGCGCGCGGGATCTCGGCGTCGACGTCGTGCAGAGCCTCGACGACGCCGGCCTCCACGGCATAGCGCTTGCTGACGTTCTCGACGAGCAACATCGTCTCAGGCAACGCGCAGCGCCTCTCCGACTTCGCCGCGGCTCGCGAATGCTCCGGCGACGCCGCCGGCCAGGGCAGCCACGAGCACGAGCAGTGCAAAGGATGCAGCGAGCAGCGACCAGGGCACGACGAGGTGCGCCGACGGCGTGTACTGCGGCAGTGGATCGACGTGCGCGATGAGCGGCGCGGCCCCGATCAGCGCGGCCGCAGCTCCGGCCAGCCCGGCGAACCCGACGAGCGCTGCCGCCTCGACCGCAACAGACAGCGCCTGCAGACGCTCGCCAAAACCCATCCGGCGCAGGAACGCCGAGGTCACGCGCTGGACGCGGGACCGCGCGTAGAGGTACAGAAACAGCGCCGCCAGTGCGACGAGCGCCGCGGCAAGTGCGACGACACGGATGAAGCCGTAGGCGCGCCCCGCAGTCGTCAACTCGGCGCTCGTGAGGAAATGATCGACGGTCGTGATGAACGAGGGCGCGAGAGGCGAGCGCGCGAGCAGCCGCGAGACGCGCGCGGGGTCGCCCTTGGCCCACACGAACGTGTTCCAGTCTATGAGTGGATCGCCGGCGCCCCCTGCGGCCCGCTCGGCCCGTCGCAGCCGATCGGCCGGCAGGACGAGCAGCGGCTCGCCGCGGACGCTGCCCGGAAAGGCGTCCGTCGTCGCGACGACCTTGACCGGAAAGGAGTGGCCGCCGATCTCGATCGAGTGGACGTCGGCAGCTGCGCTGTTCGCGATCACCGGCAGCGCTGCATCCGACGCCGTCAGTGCAGCGAGCGCCGTACGCGGGTCGTTCGGCCACTCCCAGCGGATGACTCGACGTAGCGCTTCAGGATCGACGACCATCGCCTCGACCGTCGAGCCTCCAACGAAGACGGAGTCGAAGCTCTGAACGACGCGAGCGATCGGGACCGGGAACGAACGCGGCAGCGCACGCTGCGAATCGATCAGCCCCTGGACGTCGCTTCCGTTCGCCACGAAGGCCTTCTCTCGGCTGTTCGAGGTGAGCGACGCGTCGAGTACCTCGGCGAACGTGACTGCAGCGAACGCAACCGCGGTCGTCACCGTCAGGAGCACGAGCAGCGCTCGCGCCGAGGCCAGCCTGCGCAGCGCGAGGTAGAGCACGTTCGAGCGAGCTTCGCGCCGCCTGAGCGCCCGGCGAAGCACTCGCGAGAGCAGCCCGGCTACGGCCGCGGCGAGGAGAAGCGGGAACAGCAGCACCGCGAGGCGGGGATGCGACCCGATCGCCTGGTTGTGCACAAGACCACCGCCGCGGCGAACGACGATGTAGGTCGCCACGGCGATCAGGAGGACCGGCACTTCCCAGGGAAGGGCAATGCGGTGGAGAGCGTGAGTGCGCTCGATCGTCGGGCCGCGGGCCGCCCAGGCACCGGCCGCAAGCGCGAGGATGGCCACGCCCGCACCGACGAACGCCGCGCCAAGTGCGCTTCGGACGACCGAGCCTTCGACGGTCCCGGCGGGCGCAAATGCACGCACGATCAGGCCGGCGGCCAGAGCGCCGAGCACGGTGCCGAGCGCGACGGGCAGCAGCGATTCCAGAGCAGCCCGAGCGGTGAAGACAATTCGCCGCTCGCCCTCGACCACCGAGAGCCGCGCTTCACCGTCGCGACGACGCACGTTGAACGCACCGGTGACGACGGCGGCCGCGACCGCGATCAAGGCGGCGAAAGACGCGAGCAGTCCGATCACCGGCGACAGTGCATCGACACTTCGCCTGGCAAGCTCGACAGCCGACTCGAGAGAGCTCGACGAGACACAGCGCCCGCCCTGCCCCGCACGGCAACCGAGTGCGGCGCTCGTCGGGTTCGTCTGCGCGAGAAGCCGCTGCGTGACGGCGAAGGTCGCGGCGAGGCGCTTGGCGCGTGCAGGCGTCATGTGGCGGACGTCGACCGGGAACTCGTAGGTGTTCGCCAGGTAACCGCCACCGACGGTGCGCACGACCTCGTAGAGCTGCTTGCGATCGACGAGCAGGAACGTCGGAAGCGGTGAATCATCCGGATTCCGGGTTCGGAAGCGATACGTGAAGTTGACCCAGTACGGGTTGTCGCGGTCCGAGTCGAGCGTCAGGTACGAGGCACCGACAGGTAACGAGACGGAGCGGATCGGCTTGTTGTCGTCCGACGTTTCGACGAGCTGGAGACGGCCGCCGGGGGTCACGCGCGCGAGCCTCGCGACCGATTCGGCGACGAGGACACCACTTCGACTGCGTCCCTGGACGAGCCGTACGTGCGCCCGGGCGCCGTCCCGCGCCATCGGGACGACGTAGAGCGGGATGCCGCCTTCGAGGGCCCGCCCACCGACCTGAGCAGACCCGGTCGTGGTGACGATCGGGCGCCTGGTCGACGGGAGCCGCAGACCGAGCTTGCGCGCCGCGGCACGACGTGCCGCGTCCGTGCGCGCGTTGCCGGGCGCGGGCTTGGTCTCGATCGTCAGCCCCGCGCCGAGCGGACTGAGCTCGGCGAGCTTCGCCTTCAGCGACTCGCTCTCGACGGCGGCACGCAGCAGCGGCCCCCCGGCCGCTGCCATCGCGACCAGGGCCGACGAGCAGACGACCGCCGCGAAGATCGACCAGTGCTGCAAGAGGACGAACGGCGCTTTCCCCCAGAGCGCGCGCGGCATGACGAGACGGTAACGACTCCGACTATGCTCACGCGCCATGGATGACTGGCTGCGTCGCGTCGCCGCAGCAATCGAGGCGGTACGTCGATCGAGCTCGTAAGCCACCGCGACTTCGCGCGCCTACATCCGACGGGCGGTCACCCGGAGTCGCAGGGACGGATCGAGGCACTGCATGCACGCTTCGCGTTCGCCGAGTGCGCTGCGGCGACGGAGTCGGATGTGCTGCGCTGCCACACTCCGGCACTCGTCGAGCAGGTGCGAACGACGCGCGGTTGGATCGACGGCGACACGATCTGCACGGAGACGACATTCGACGCCGCGCTGCTGGCCGCAGGCGCGGCGATCGAGGCTGTTCGCCGCGAGGGGTTCGCGCTGGCGCGGCCGCCCGGCCATCACGCGGAGCGGGCGCGCGCCATGGGCTTCTGCCTCTTCGACTCGATCGCGATCGCCGCGCGCTGGGCGCAGGCAGAGCTCGGCTTCGAGCGGGTGGCGATCGTCGACTGGGACGTCCACCACGGGAACGGGACGCAGGACATCGTGGGCGACGATCCGACGATCTTCTTCGCGTCGCTGCACCAGTGGCCGTTCTACCCCGGCACCGGCGGCCCGCAGGAGCAGGGCGCGACGCTCGTCAACCTGCCGCTCGCCGCAGGCACCGGCGACGCGGGTTACGTCGAAGCATTCGAGACGGTCGAGCGCGCAGTCCGGCAGTTCGAGCCGGAACTGCTGCTCGTCTCGGCGGGCTTCGACGCGCACGAGCAGGATCCGCTCGCCGACATGCGGCTCTCTGCGGCCGGGTTCACCGAGCTGGCGCGGCGCTCTCGTGCGCTGGCGCCGCACGTCGCCGCCGTGCTCGAGGGCGGCTACAACCTGGAGACGCTGCCCGACCTCGTCGGCGCGGCACTCGAGGGGTTCGGCTAGCTGCCCCTCGAACGTGGTTCATCGACGCCGACGGCCGCGAGCAGCGGCGGTCGTTGGCGCTGAACCACGCTCGTGAGTTTCGGCCCCTAGACGCGCAAACGCCCGGCGGATGAGCCGGGCGAGTGCCGCAGAAGGAAGGGAATGCCACCGTATGACGCATTCATGTTGTCGGCGGGCGTGGAGCCGCGGCCGACACCTGCGGCGGGCGAACCGTATCCCCCGCCGTGGGGGATGGCCTCAGCGGCTGCCGGCGAGCTTCTCGAGCGCTTCGCGACGCGACGAGACGCCGAGCTTCGCGAGCAGGCTCTTCACGTGCGAGCGCACGGTGTGCTCGGAGATGAAGAGGCGCTGGGCGATCTCCTCGGTGCCGAGGTGGCGGTCGAGCAGGAGCAGCACTTCGAGCTCGCGCGCCGTCAGCGCCTGCGCGACCGACTCCGGCACGACCGTCCTGCCGCCTCCCTCGCGCACCTGGTCGAGCAAACGCCGCGCGACTGCGCCGGAGAGCGCGGCCTCGCCCTGGGCGACGCCGCGCAGGAACGCGACGATCCGCTCGGGCGGCTCGCTCTTCAGGAGGTAACCGGCCGCGCCGCTACGGATCGCGCCGAGCAGGCTGTCCTCGTCCTCGGAGGCGGTCAGGACGACGACCTCCGTGTTCGGAGCCGCGTCGCGGAGCTTGGGCAGCGCCGTCAGGCCGTCCATGTCCGGCATCGAGAGGTCGAGCAGGATGAGGTCGGGTGCCAGCTCGCCTGCGAGGACGATCGCCTCCTCCCCGCCGCCCGCCTGGCCCACCACGTCGAAGCCGTTCTGCTTCAGCAGGGCGGCGAGCGCATCCCGGGTCAGCGGATGGTCGTCGACGATGAGGATCCGCTCGGTCATGCGTTGCGGGGATTCTGCCGATAGATCCGGCGATGCAGGAGGATCGCTGGGAAGGCTTTCTCTGGGGCCAGGTGCTCCTGTTCGGGCTGCTCGCAGCCTCGCTCGGTCTGTTTCTGAGCTATCCGTCGCTGCGAACGCCCTACCAACTGCCCGAGCTGAAGCTCGTCCTGGCGACGCTGTTCATGCTCGCGGGCGGGCTCGTGGCTCTGCTTGAGCGGCACGCGCTTCTCGGTCGAAGGCCGGCGGTTCGACCTCTTCCTCTGCTGCGGCTTCTTCGTCACCTCGGTCTCGTGGCTCTCGTTCTCGATCATCCCCTCGATCGCCCGGGCGTCGGCCGGCCGCGCCGAGCTCTGGGCGGCCGTGATCGGGCGGATGCTCGGCTGGGGGCTGATCGCGATCGCACCGTTCGCCCGCGGCCGCGTGCAGCACAAGCGCTTCGTGCTCGGAAATGCGCTCGCGGTCTGCGTCGGCGCGCTGATCGTCACCTGGGGCATGACGCGCTCACTCGGAATCGGGCTTCCGACCTTCAGGTCCGGCTTCGACCCGTCGATGCCGCTCTCGCTGACCGGCGCGCTCGCCGCCGCTGCGCTGCTTCATCTGCTCTCGGTGATCGGGTTCAGCAACCGCTTCCGACTCAAAGGCGAGGATCTCGACTACTGGCTCGCGCTCGGCGCGATCCTGATGCTCTTCTCGTCGCTGCACTTCATCTTCACGCCGCTCGTGCGTGCCGGCGACGTGTCGCAGGGCGACTACCTGCGGCTGCTCGCGTACGGCGTGCTGCTCGTCGGCGTCTGGCGCGCGATCCGCAACTCCGAGTTCGGGCGAGCCGTCGCCGAGGAGCGCGCCCGCGTCGCGCGCGAGATCCACGACGGTCTCGCGCAGTACCTGTTCGCCGTCTCGACCCACGCCGCGATGCTCGAGGCCGGAGCCGACCCGAAGGAGACGATTCCCCGGCTCAAGGAGGCTGCGCTGCTCGCCCAGCAGGAGGCGCGCTACGCGATCCTCGCGCTCTCGTCGGCATCGGGGCGCGCGCCGTTCGACGCCGCGCTCCGCCGCTACGTCGACGTGCTGACCGCGGACGGCGAGCTCGAGGTCGACCTGACGATCGACGCGTCGATCACGCTCGGGCCGGACGAGCAGATCGAGCTGTTCAAGATCGTGCAGGAGAGCCTCGCGAACGTCCGCAAGCACGCCGGCGCCCGGCGCGCCCACGTCGAGATCGGCGAGCGCCTCGGCGAGCGCTTCGTGCTCGTGACGGACGACGGCGCCGGCTTCGAGCTCGACGGCGAGGGCGCGGGCCAGGGACTGCGGAACATGCGCGACCGCGCAGCCACGATCGGCGGCGCCTTCTCGCTGCGCTCGACGCCCGGCGCGGGCACAGCGCTCGAGATCGTCCTGCGCGCCTGAGCCGACCACCTCGAGCGCCCAACGTCTGGAAGCTCCGCGGGTCGGACTTGACATTCGCGCGTCGATTTAGTCAAATGCATAAGTCGAATGTCTAAGCCAGCCGTACGCCCAGGACACGAGACCGAGCAGGCGCTCCTCGACGCCGCCGAACGGCTGCTCGGCGAGGTCGACGCGTCGGGCATCACGACGCGGCGGGTGGCTGACGAAGCCGGCGCGAACCACGGCCTCGTCCACTACTACTTCGGCTCGGTGGAGCAGCTCCTCGTGCGCGTGCTCGAGCGCTTCACCGAGCGGCTGATCGAGCGGCAGCGAGAGCTGTACGCAGCCGACGTCCCGTTTCTCGAGAAGTGGCGGACGGCGATGGCCTACCTCGATGAGGATCTGCCGTACCAGAAGATCTGGTTCGAGCTGCAGGCACTCGCCTGGAACCGGCCCGAGCTCCAGGAGCGGCTCGCGTGGGTGCACGCCGAGTGGCGCGCCGTCCTCGTCGATGCCTTCGCTCACGTCCGCGAGGAGCTCGGGCTCGACCTGCCGCCCGAGGCGCTCGTCACGCTCGTCTACACCTTCAACGAGGGGATCATGCTCGAGCGACTCTCGGGGATCGAGACCGGGCACCGCGAGCTCCTGGATTGGATCGACGGCTGGCTCGAGAGGAGAACCCGATGACCGTCGAGCTGACCGCGCCGGCGCCGGAACAAACGCGGGCGCGCTACCCGGACGAGTCCGGCTACGTCGAGCGCGACGGCGTGAAGCTCTACTACGAGATCTACGGCTCCGGGGAGCGGACGGTCTTCCTGCTGCCGACGTGGTCGATCATCCACTCGCGCCACTGGAAGATGCAGATCCCGTACCTCGCGCGGCACTGCCGCGTCCTCACGTTCGACGGGCGCGGAAACGGCCGCTCGGATCGTCCGGAGAGCGGTTACGACGAGCGCGAGTTCGCCGCAGATGCGCTTGCAGTCATGGATGCGACGGGCACCGAGAGCGCGACGATCGTCGCGCTCTCGCTCGGCGCGCAACGAGCGCTGCTCATGGCGGCCGAGCAGCCGGAACGGGTCGAGGGAGCGGTCTTCATCTGCCCCTCCGTGCCGTTCGGCGAGCCGGTCGCCGAGCGCCAGCTCTACCCGTGGAACGAGGAGCTCGACACCGACGAGGGCTGGGCGAAGTACAACCGCTACTACTGGCTCCGCGACTACCGCGGCTTCCTGGAGTTCTTCTTCTCGAACATGTTCACGGAGCCGCACTCGACGAAGCCGATCGAGGACTGCGTCGCCTGGGGGCTCGAGACGACGGCGGAGACCCTGATCGCGACGCAGCTCAGGGAATGGCTCGACGAGGAAGCCGCGCGCGAGTTGTGCAGCCGCGTCCGTTGCCCGGTGCTCGTGATCCAGGGCACGGACGACGCGATCACCGGCCAGGGCCGGGGGATCGCTCTCGCCGAGGCGACCGGCGGAGAGCTCGTCCTGCTCGAGGGCTCAGGGCACGGCCCACACGTGCGCGACCCGGTCAAGGTCAATCTGCTTCTGCGCGAGTTCGTCGCGCCGGCGCGCCCGGCCACGCGCTGGGCCCGCGGCAGGTCGCGCCGCAAGCGCGCGCTCTTCATCTCCTCCCCCATCGGTCTCGGCCACGCGCAGCGCGACGCGGCGATCGCCGACGAGCTGCGCATCCTGCACCCCGACCTCGAGATCGACTGGCTCGCCCAGCATCCCGTGACGGCTGTGCTCGAGGCTCGCGGCGAGCAGATCCATCCGGCGAGCGCGTTCCTCGCCAACGAATCGCGCCACATCGAGAGCGAGTCAGCGGAGCACGACCTGCACTGCTTCCACGCGATCCGACGCATGGACGAGATCCTGCTCGCGAACTTCATGGTCTTCCACGACCTCGTCCGCGACGAGCAATACGACCTCTGGATCGGCGACGAGGCGTGGGAGCTCGACTACTACCTGCACGAAAACCCCGAGCAGAAGCGGACGCCGTACGCGTGGCTCACCGACTTCGTCGGCTGGCTGCCGATGCCGGACGGCGGCGAGCACGAGGCGTTCCTGACCGGCGATTACAACGAGGAGATGATCGAGCACATCGCGCGCTTCCCGCGCCTGCGCGATCAGGCCGTCTTCGTCGGAAACCCGGAGGACATCGTTCCCGAGCGGTTCGCTCCGCACCTGCCGGAGATCCGCGCGTGGACCGAGGAGCACTACGGCTTCGCCGGCTACGTCACGGGTTTCGATCCCGCCGAGTTCGCCGACCGCGCCGCGCTCAGGGACGAGCTCGGCTATCGCGAGGACGAGCAGGTCTGCATCGTCACCGTCGGCGGCTCGGGCGTCGGCGCCGACCTCCTGCGGCGGGTGATCGCCGCCTTCCCGGAGGCGAAGGAGCTCGTCCCCGCGCTGCGGATGATCGTCGTCGCAGGTCCGCGCATCGACCCGGCGAGGCTCCCCGCGCACGAGGGACTCGAGGTGCGCGCCTACGTCCACCAGCTGTACCGGCACCTTGCCGCCTGCGACCTCGCCGTCGTCCAGGGCGGTCTGACCACGTCGATGGAGCTGACGGCGAACCGGCGCCCGTTCCTCTACTTCCCGCTTCGTCACCACTTCGAGCAGAACTTCCACGTCCGCCACAGGCTGGAGCGCTACGACGCCGGACGCTGCATGGACTTCGAACGCGACGGCCCGCACGAGATCGCCGCAGCGATCGCCGCGGAGATCGGCCGCGAGGTCGACTATCGGCCCGTCGAGTCGGACGGCGCCGCGCGGGCGGCGGCCCTGATCGCGCCGCTGCTCGAGGAGGGCAAGGGACGAGGGCCTCGGACGCCGCGCCCGCGCCGCCCGACAGCCACTTCTTGAAAGGAGCTCACATGCACGCGGAACACGACACGCCCGCTTCCTTCCACCACTCACCGCGGGAGGCGATGGAGTCACCGCCTGAGGAGTTTCTCTACCTCGCGTGTCTGCACGAGGGCACGGGTGTCGAGGCACCCGACTTTCTCGCCGTCGTCGACGCCGAGGATGGCCGCATCGTGCACGAGCTGCCGATGCCGAACGTCGGCGACGAGCTCCACCACTTCGGCTGGAACCGCTGCTCGTCGGCCTGCCACGGCCCTGATCGCTCGCACCTGATCGTGCCGGGCTTTCGCTCCTCGCGCATCCACATCGTGAACGTCGCCGACGATCCGCGCGCGCCGCGGATCGAGAAGGTGATCGAGCCGGAGGAGATCGTGCGCGAGACCGGCTACACGCGACCGCACACGGTCCATTGCATGCCGGGCGACAACGTCGTCATCTCGATGCTCGGCGACGCGGACGGGAACGGCGCAGGCGGCTTCGCGGTGCTCGACGCGCAGACCTTCGAGGTCAAGGGCCGCTGGGAGAACGGCGGCGAGACGCCTCCCTTCAACTACGACTTCTGGTACCAGCCGCGCAAGAACGCGCTGGTGTCGTCGGAATTCGGCGCTCCCAACGCCTACGAGAAGGGCTTCGACCTCGACGACGTCGCCGCGGGCCGCTATGGCAGCCGGCTTCACTTCTGGGATCTGAGCGAGCGCACGCTCGAGCAGACGGTCGAGCTGGGCGAGACGGGACTCGTCCCGCTCGAGGTGCGCTGGCTCCACGATCCCGACGCGGAGCAGGGCTTCGCGGGGCGGCGCTCTCGAGCACGATGTGGCGCTTCGGTCGCGACAACGGCTGGCTGGGACGCCGAGCAGGTGATCGCGGTCGAGGGCGTCGAGCAAGAGGGCTGGCCGTTCCCCGTCCCCGGGCTGATCACCGACCTCGTCCTCTCCATGGACGACCGCTTCCTCTACTTCGCCAACTGGCTGCACGGCGACCTCCGCCAGTACGACGTCTCCGACCCGGCGAACCCGAAGCTGACGGCCAGCTCTGGCTCGGCGGCGTGCTCGGCAAGCCGAGCGACGGGACGCGCGAGCTGAGCGGCGGCCCGAACATGCTCCAACTCTCGTACGACGGGCGCCGCCTGTACGTGTCGAACTCGCTCTACTCGACCTGGGACAACCAGTTCTACCCGGAGCTGCGCTCCTGGCTGCTGCGGATCGACTGCGACCCGAACGGCGGCATGGAGATCGACCGCGACTTCTTCGTCGACTTCCACGACCGCCCTGAGGGTCCCGCGCGCGCACACGAGGTGCGCCTCCAGAACGGCGACTGCACCACGGAGATCTTCCAGTGATGCTCGCGCACATCATGGGGCTACCGATCGAGGAGAGCGTGCTGCAGATCGCGCCCGCCGGCGCGGCAATCGTGACCGCCGTCGCGATCGCCGGTCGGACGACGCTCGGGCGGCTCCGCCGCCGGCAACGTCATCAGTAAGAAGGGCGGCACACACTCGCGAAGCGAACCTGGTTCACCTGCGGCGAACCAGGTTCGCTCGACTGGTCGTGAATGGCGAAGCCCCCTTGCGGGGGCTTCGCGGTAGCAGGCCTATAAGCCGGATTCTGTCGAAGGTGACCATCCCTCTCGGCAGCTACCCGGGCCCTCGGCGGGCAGCCTGATGTCGGGCCCTGTTCGCCTTGCACCGGACGGGGTTTAGCTAGCCGCCGCGTCGCCGCGGCGCTGGTGGGCTCTTACCCCACCGTTTCACCCTTACCGCCGGCCTCTCCGGAGATAGGCCGGAGGCGGTGTCCTTTCTGTTCCACTTTCCGTCGGCTTTCGCCCCCTGGCTTGCGCCAGCGTCCTGCCCTGTGGTGTCCGGACTTTCCTCGACGCCCCTACGAGAGGGGCACCGCGATCACCCGGCCTGCAGCGTGCATTCTAGCCCCGATTCGAGCGCGTCCTCATCGCCGAGTTGGCAGCCGCACTCCGGGCAGAAGACGCTGCCGCCTCGCGCGTGCATGACGAACTCGCCGCAGGCAAGGCACTCCAGCGAGGCGCCGCGGAGCAGCGCGGTCAGCTCCTGGTCGAGCGTGCGGTTGAACGAGGCGACGTTCATCGTGAGGCTGCCCGCTGAAGCAGCTCGCGGAAGACCCCCACGACACGGCCGAGGATCTGGACGTGCTGCGCATAGATCGGCTCGAGGCTCGCGTTCTCCGGCTGCAGGCGCACGCGGCCCTTCTCGCGGTAGAACGTCTTGACCGTCGCCTCGTCGGCCGCCTCGTCGTCACCGGCGAGGGCGACGACGATCTCGCCGTTCCGCGCATCCTGCGCGCGCTGCACGATCACGAGGTCGCCGTCGAGGATGCCCGCGTCGATCATCGACTCGCCCTTGACGCGCAGCAGGAAGTCGCCCTTCGTCGAGGCCGGCATTGCGAGGTACTCCTCGATGTGCTCCTCGGCGAGCATCGGGCCGCCGGCTGCGATCTCGCCGATCAGCGGCAGGCGGGCGACATCGCGCTGCTCCGGCTCTGCCTGAGGCGCAGGCTCGCGCTTCTCGCGGCCGATCAGCTCGAGGGCGCGCGGCTTCGTCGGGTCGCGGCGCAGCAGGCCCGCGCGCTCGAGGTTCGCGAGGTGCGCATGCACGGTCGAGGGTGAGGCCAGGCCGACCTCCTCGCCGATCTCGCGCACGGTCGGCGGATAGCCATGTTGGTCGACGTACTCGACCAGGTAGTTCCAGATCTCCTGCTGGCGGGCCGTCAGCACGGGCTCCTCCGATGGTTGCGTCGAATGACGGGGACGAACGTGTGTTCGCCATCAGGGTAGAGACTCCTGCGGACGCCGTCAACCCGGCGGGTGTCACGGATCTGGAACGAGCGAAGCCGCCCCGGGGGACGGCTTCGAAGGTGCGCTGGAGAGGACTTGAACCTCCACGACCGCAATGGCCACTAGGCCCTCAACCTAGCGCGTCTACCAATTCCGCCACCAGCGCCTGAGAGCGCGCTCAGTGTAGCCGCGCGTCAGCCGATCGGGGTCAGCTCGCGCTCGAGCGTCTCGCGCTCCGGCTCGAGCCACGGCGGCAGTGCGAGCCCCTGGCCGAGCGACTCGGCCGGCTCGTCGACGAGGAAGCCCGGCCCGTCGGTGGCGATCTCGATCAGCATCCCGTCGGGCATCCGGAAGTAGACGGACTTGAAGTACTTGCGATCCTGGACCTCGGTCGGCTGCAGCCCGAGCTCGGTCAGGCGCTCCAGCCACGCCTGCAGCTCCGCGTCGCCGGGCACGCGCCAGGCGATGTGGTGCGTCGTGCCCGCGCCGATCAGCGCGGGCTGCTCGACCGGCTCGCCGAAGCGCAGCGGGCCGTCCTCGTCGAAGAGGCCCGCATAGAGGTCGACGTTCCCGATCACGGCCACGTCGACGAGCTCGCTGCGCTCGGCGGGCTGCAGCCGCAGGCGCAACCCGTCCGGATCCTCGACCTCCTGCTCGCCGTCGACCGCCGGCGTCCCGATCCCGATCGACTCGAGCGTCCCGCGGCCGAGCCTGCCCGGCTCCGAGCGCGGCCACTCGAAGAACGTCAGCAGCGTGCCCGGGCTGCCCGCGTCGTCACCGAAGTAGAGGTGATAGCTGTGCGGATCGTCGAAGTTGACGGTCTTCTTGACGAGCGTGAACCCGAGCTCGCGGTAGAAGTCGAGCGTCCGCTGCGCGTCGGCGCAGACACAGGTGACGTGGTGCAGGCGCTCGAGCTGCATCGCGGCAGCTTAGAGCCTCGCCTATGAGAGCAGGCGGAAGAGCAGGATGCAGTTCAGGAAGAAGAGCACTGCGACGAGCGCGGTCATCCGCGTCAGGTTGCGCTCGACGATGTGCGTGCCGCCCTGCGACTGCGGCGTGAAGCCCATGCCTGCGAGGCCCGTGTCGCGGCCCGAGTGCATCAGGATCAACCCGACGAGCGCGGCAGAGAGGAGAACCTGGATGACTGCGAAGACGGCCAGCATGCGGCGGGAAGGGTAGCCGACTCTCAGAGAGCCGCGGTGTCGAGAATCGCCTGCAGGAGGTCGCCTGCGATCTGATCCTTCGTCACGTAGCCGGCCGCGCCGACCGACCGCGCACGGGAGATGTCCTGCGTCGCGTCGGAGCCGCTGAGGAAGATCACGCGCGCGGCCGGAACCTGCGCGCGGATCTGCTCCGTCGCCGCGAAGCCGTCCAGCACGGGCATCGCGATGTCCATCAGGACGACATCCGGCTGGTGCTCGAGCGCGAGCTCGACCGCGTCGCCGCCGTCGGTCGCCCGCGCCACGACGTTGATCCGCCCGTCGGTCGAGAGAATCGCCTCGAGCGCCTCGGCGAAGAGGCGCTGGTCGTCGGCGATCAGCACCCGCACCTGGTCAGACCCCATATCGCAGTACGGTACTCACGAAATGGATCAGGACGAAGCCCGGCGCAAGATTCACGATTACCTCCTGACGGGCGACAACCGGCTGAAGCAAGGGGTTTCCGCGGAGAAGATCCGCGCGAGCTACGAGCAGGCGCTGAAGCTCGCCCAGGAGCACGGCCTCGAGGAATCCGTGCGGCCGCTGGTCGAGATCAGGCTCGCCGATCTCGAACGGCTCGCTGGAGAATCTCCTCCACCCGTCCCACCTGCAGCCTGACGTCGTGCCGCGCCGCCGCGGCGCGCGCGGCCTCGTTCGGGCTCGGCAGCGAGGCGGCCGTCTCGAGCGCGCGCAGCAGCTCCTCCGCATCCAGCGGATCGACGAGCACGCCTGCCTCGGGCGGCACGAACTCGGGCGGCCCGCCGACCCGAGTGGCGACGACCGAGCATCCGCACGCCATGCCCTCGAGCAGCGCCTGGCCGAACGGCTCGATCAGCGCCGGCCCGCAGACGACGTCGGCGGCGCTCAGCCAGCGCGGCACGTCGTCGTGCGGGATGCGACCGGTGATGCGTACGCCGGCACGCCCCTCGAGCGTTGCGCGCAACGGCCCGTCGCCGACGAACGTCAGCGAGCCGCGGCCGAGTCGCGCGAACGCATCGGCGAGCCTGACGACGTTCTTGCGCTCGGTGAGCGAACCGACGTGCACGAACGCGGGCTGCTCGAGCTGCGCCGCAGCGTCGACCGCCGTGAAGCGCTCGAGGTCGACCCCCGAGTCGACGACCTCGGTCTTGCCGCGCGCCTCGGGCAGCCGCTCCTCGAGCTCGCGGCGCAGGTAGTCCGAGACGGCGATCACGGTCGACGCGCGCTCGACGACCTTCCGGGTCAGGCGTGCGACGCCGGGGACGGCGCCGATGTTCCGGACGTCGCGCCCGTGCGCCGTGACGACGAGCGGCGCGTCGACCGTCGTCGCGAAGAGGCCGGCCGGCACGAGGAAGTGCGCCCAGACGACGTCGGGCTTCGGCGCGTCGCGTACCCGCCGACGCAGCTCGAGGAAGCGGCGCTTGCCGCCCGCGCGGCGATCGAGCACCGCGAGGTCGACCTCGTGCCCGCGTTCGCGCAGCACGCGCACCTGCTGCTCGACGAACGAGCCGAGATCGGGGTCGGCCGGGCCCGGGTACATCTGCGAGACGACGAGGATCTTCACGCCGTGCGGCCGACGAGCCGCGACAGGCCGCGCCCTCGCTTGCGGGCGACGGTCGGGTCGATCGCGAGCAGGATGAGATCTGCGACCAGGTTGAGCAGGATGATCACCGTCGCCGCGACGAGCGTGACGGCGAGGATCACGGGCAGGTCGTAACCCTCGAAGCCGGCGAGCGCGCGGATCATCGTCCGACCGAGCCCCGGCAAGCCGAAGACCGTCTCGATGTACATCGCGATCCCGATCGCCATCCCGATGTCCATCGCCACCATCGTCACCACGGGCGCGATCGCATTCCGCAGCGCATGGGTGCGGATGACGCGCAACTCCGACGCGCCCTTGGCGCGTGCCGTGCGGATGTAGGGCTCATCGAGCACCTCCAGCATCCGTGCGCGCACGATCCGCATGTAGAGCGCGATGAAGAAGAGCGCGAAACAGAACCACGGCATGACCAGGTGCCAGGCCCACTGCCCGACGCCGCCGCACGGGAGCGGCGTGCCGGTCGGCGCGAAACGGCGCACCTGCTCGACCGCCGCCGCCGACGGCCGCGAGACGGTGCAGTAGCCGGACGCGGGCAGGAGCTTCCAGCGGTTGCCGACGAAGAGCTGCAGGAGGAGCCCGACGACGAGCGGGTGCGTCGAGATTGCGGCGACCGCGATGCCGAGCGTCAGCCGGTCGGTGAACGAGCGCGGCCGCGTCGCAGCGTAGGTCCCGAGCGGGATCGCCACGAGCAGAAGCAGGATGAAGCCGCCGAGGACGAGCGACCCCGTCACGAGTGCAGCCCGCCAGACCATCCGCCCGACCGGGACTCCTGTCGGCTCGCCGCCGAACGCAAAGCTGATCGTCGCCCACGAGATGCCGAAGTCGCCGTGCAGCGCCCGCTGCATGTACTTGACGTATTGCACGACCGCCGGCCGGTCGGTGCCGAGGCGGTGCTCCGCCTCGGCGATCTGCTGCGGCGACGAGTGCTGGACGTCGACGAGGAACCCGGCCGGGTTCGCGGGCACCTTCAGGTAGACGGCGAAGGTGAGCACCGAGAGCAGGAAGAGGAGCACGATCGTGACTCCGAGGCGGCGCAGGATGTAGCCGAGCATCAGCGCACGCTCCGCGGGTCGGTCGCCTCGCGCAGGCCCTCACCGAACTGGTTGAGGGCGAACACCGTCAGGAAGATCGCGACCGACGGGCAGATCGTCAGCCACGGCTGCGTCGTCGCGGGGTTGTACGCGTTCGGGTTGAGGATCGAGCCCCACGTCTGCGCGAGCAGACTGCCCCAGCTCGCGGTCGGCAGCTTGATGCCCGCGCCGAGGAACGTGACGCCGACCTCGATCATGATGTTCGTCGCGACGAGCAGCGTCCCGTACGCGAGCAGCGGCGGCACGACGTGCGGCAGGAGGTGCGTGCGCATGACCCGCGCGTCGCTCGCGCCGACCATGTGCGACGCCTCGACGAACTCGCGCCCTCGCAGCGACTGGATCTGGCCGCGGACGAGACGCGCCGGATAGAACCAGGTGAAGAGGCCGATGATCAGGATCAGCTGGAAGACGCCGCGGTTCAGCAGCCCCCCGAACGTCCACTCCGTCAGGCCGTGCGTGAAGAGGCTGCCGATCATCACGAGGAAGAGCAGCAGCGGAAACGCCATCACGAGGTCGGTCAGACGCGAGATGGCGCTGTCCGCAATCCCGCCGAAATAGCCCGCGATGCCGCCGAGCACGACGCCGATCAGCAGCGCCAGGATCGCCGCACCGACCGCGACCTCGAGCGAGACACGCCCGCCGTAGAGGATGCGCAGGAACTCGTCGCGGCCGAGCTGGCTGTCGGCGCCGAGCAGCAGCAGCGTCTTCGGCGTCCCCTTCGGGGGCGGCGGATGCGTGAACGCGAACGGGTCGTCGCCCGCGACCTCGCTGGTCGCCCAGGTGACGGTGAACGGCCCGGCCGGGCGGAGGCCGACGCTGACCGCGTACGGGAACAGGTCGTTCGGCCCGTGGCCGACGAGCTTGCCGTAGAGGGGCGCGCCGGGGCCGACGGCGAAGACGAGCACGATGAGGAAGACGCCGCAGGCGACCGCGACGCGGTCGCGGCGCAGGCGCCGCCAGGCGAGCGCCCACTGTCCCTGCGGGCGGGCAGACTCCGGGCCGTCGTCGTCGCGCGCGAGCACCGGCGTGCGTGAGGGATTCGCCACCGCCATCCGAGTCGAGAGATTAGACGTCAACCTCTCGAACCTGGTTCGGCGACGCCGAACCACGTTCGTGGGGTTCGCTCAGCGCTTGTCGTGCTCGCCCCACTCGACGCGGAGCACGCCGCAGAGCTCACCGATCGTGCAACGAGCGCGCAGGGCGTCCCGCAGCGGGAAGACCAGGTTGTCGGTGCCGCGCGCCGCGGCGCGCACGCGCTCGAGCGCAGCGGCGGCCTCGTCGGCGTTCCGCTCGGCGCGCACGCGTGCCGTGCGCTCGAGCTGCCGGCGCTCGGCGGCCGGGTCGATCGTCTGCAGCTCGATCGGCGCCTCCCGCTCGGCGACGTACTCGTTGACGCCGACGATCACGCGCTCGCCGCTCTCGACCGCCTGCTGCCACGCGTAGGCCGACGCCTCGATCTCGTTCTGCACGAATCCCTGCTCGACCGCGGCGACCGCGCCGCCGAGCTCGTCGACTCGCCCGATCAGCTCCCACGCGCGCGCTTCGAGCTCGTCGGTCAGAGACTCGATGTAGTACGAGCCGCCGAGCGGGTCGGCCGTGCCGGTCGTCCCCGCCTCCGTCTGCAGGATCTGCTGCGTCCGCAGGGCGATCGTCGCCGCACGCTCGGTCGGGAGCGCGAGCGCCTCGTCGAAGGAATTCGTGTGCAGCGACTGCGCGCCGCCGCAGACCGCCGAGAGCGCCTGGATCGCGACCCGGACGACATTGTTCTCGGGCTGCTGCGCGGTCAGCGTCGAGCCGCCCGTCTGCGCGTGGAAGCGGAGCGCGATCGCCTTCTCGTTCGTCGCGCCGAACCGCTCGCGCATGATGCGCGCCCAGATCCGCCGCGCCGCGCGGAACTTCGCGACCTCCTGGAAGAAGTCGTTGTGCGCGTTGAAGAAGAACGACAGCCGCGCACCGAACGCATCGGGCGAGAGCCCCGCATCCACCGCCGCCGTGCAGTACGCGATGCCGTTCGCGAGCGTGAACGCGAGCTCCTGCACCGCGGTCGAGCCGGCCTCGCGGATGTGGTACCCGGAGATCGAGATCGTGTTCCACGACGGGATGCGCTCGGCGCAGTAGGCGAAGAGATCCGTCGTCAGGCGCATCGACGGCCGCGGCGGGAAGATGTAGTTGCCGCGCGCGATGTACTCCTTGAGGATGTCGTTCTGCACGGTGCCGCGCAGGGCCGTGCTCGGCACGCCCTGCTCTTCGGCGACGAGCTCGTAGAGCAGCAGGAGCAGCGACGCGGGCGCGTTGATCGTCATCGACGTCGAGACCTCGCCGAGCGGGATGCCGCCGAGCAGGATCTCCATGTCGGCGATCGAGTCGATCGCGACGCCGGTCCGTCCCACCTCGCCGAGCGAGCGTGGATCGTCCGAGTCGTAACCGAGCTGGGTCGGCAGGTCGAAGGCGATCGAGAGGCCCGTCTGGCCGCGCGCGAGCAGATAGCGGTACCGCTCGTTCGACTCCTCCGCGGACGCAAAGCCGGCGTACTGGCGGATCGTCCACGGCCGCCCGCGATACATGTCGCGGTAAGGCCCGCGGGTGTACGGATACTCGCCGGGCGGCTCGAGCCCGGTCGGGGCGTCCGCGGCCGTGTAGACCGGCTTCACCTCGATCCCGGATTCCGTCTCGCGGCGGTCGGTGGCGGACACGGGCTTGATCCTACGGCCGCGACGTAGGCTTCCGGCGTGATCAATGTCCGCCTCTTCGCCGGCCTTCGCGAGCGCGCCGGCTGGTCGCAGCGCGAGGTCGAGGCTTCGACGGTCGCCGACGTGTGGCCTGCCCTGGGGCTCGGCGACGAGCCGAACGGGCTTCTCTACGCGGTCAACAAGGAGTACGCCCCGCGCGAGCGGGAGCTCGCCGACGGCGACGAGGTCGCGGTGATCCCGCCCGTCTCGGGCGGCGCGTTCCTGCTCAGCGACGAGCCGCTCTCACTCGACCGGGCAGTCGACGAGGTGCGCGACCCGCGCGCCGGCGCGATCGCGACCTTCACCGGCACCACGCGCAACCGCTCGCGCGACCGGGACGTGCAGTACCTCGACTACGAGGCGTACGAGGGCATGGCGGAAGGGCTGATGACCGAGATCGCGACCGAGCTCGCCGAGAAGTACGAGCTCTGCGGCATCGCCATCCACCACCGGACCGGGCGCGTGCAGATCGGCGAGACGTCCGTCGTGATCGCCGTCTCCGCCGCGCATCGCGCAGACGCTCTCGCGGCCTGCAAGGACGCGATCGACGAGCTCAAGCAGCGCGTGCCGCTCTGGAAGAAAGAGGTTTACGCGGGCGGCGAGGAATGGATCGGGCAGGGATCATGAGCGAGTACCCCGACTACGAGCCGCTGCGGCCGGAGCGACGAGACTGGCGCGAGACGATCAAGCGCGCGTTCGGGCCGCTGATCGCCGGCGCGATCGCGCTGGCGAAGTTCACGTTCGTGATCGCCAAGGCGGGCAGCATCTTCATCGCCGTCGGCCTGTACGCGCTCTTCTTCGGCTGGTGGTACGCGGTCGGGATCGTGCTGCTGATCCTGCTGCACGAGCTCGGCCACTACCTCGAGGCACTGCGCGAAGGTCTGCATCCCCAGGTTGCCGGTCTTCATCCCGTTCCTCGGCGCGTACGTGCAGTACACGCGCGGCAACCCGTGGCAGACGGCGCGCGTCGCGATCGCGGGGCCGATCTTCGGCGGGCTCGCGGCGCTTGCCTGTTACATCGCGGGCCGCCAGCAGGGATCCGACCTGCTGCTCGCGCTCGCCTACTTCGGCTTCTTCCTCAACCTCTTCAATCTGATTCCCGTCGGGATCTTCGACGGCGGCGCCGTCTGGCGCTCGGCGCGCTGGCTGCGCGTCGGCGGCGGCCCGACGAAGGCGATGGTCGTCTACGCGCTCTACTTCGGCACCGCACTCGCACTCGTCGTCGGGATGATCGCGTCCCACGTTCCGCGAAACCGCGTGTGACGAGCGACGCGAAGATCCTCGACGAGGGGACCTCGGCGATCGACGCGTCGGTCGCCAAGATCGCCGCCGAGTTCCGCGTCGGCTTCGAGAAGGTCGCGCAGGTGAAGGCACCGGCGGTGGCGCTGTTCGGCAGCGCGCGGGTGACGGAGGACAGTGCGCCGTACCGCGCCGCGCGCGAGGTCGGGCGCAAGTTCGGCGAGGCCGGCTGGTCGGTCGTCACCGGTGGTGGCGGCGGCGTGATGGAAGGCGCGAACCGCGGCGCGCAGGAAGGCGGCGGACAATCGGTCGGCTTCAACATCGAGCTCCCGCACGAGCAGCACCCGAATCCCTACCTCGACCTCTCGCACACGTTCGACCATTTCTACGCGCGCAAGGTCTGCTTCGTGCGCCCGTCGGAGGGTTTCGTCATCTTCCCCGGCGGCTTCGGCACGCTCGACGAGCTCTACGAGTCGCTGACATTGATCCAGACGGGCAAGATCCGCCACTTCCCGGTCGTGCTCTTCGACTCGGACTACTGGGGCGAGATGATCGACTGGATCAAGATCGAGCTGCTCGCCGACGGGATGATCTCGGCCGACGACATCGAGCTCCTGCACGTGACGGACGACACGGACGAGGCGGTGCAGCTCGTGCTCGACTGCTACGAGCGCCGCTGCGCGTCACGGCCCGAGGCGCCGGAGAAAGAGGACGCGCAGTAGCTCGAACCCCGGTGCCTGAACGGCGAGCTTGGCGCTTCGAGGCGTGTCCCGGGGTCTGACCCCGAAAACGGCGGAACTGTCACCCAAGCGTGGAGAAAGCGTGACGTCGCCGCAACGCATCCGTGACCGGATGCGGCGAATGGCTCAACCATGCCAGGCAGCGTGGCTCTTCGGGACGTGTCCGCGGGTCTGACCCCGAGAAACGGTCTGACGCCGCGAACGACGTCTGTGCCTCGAGGCTCGTATCACCACGACGCCAGGCCGGCTGGGCCGCACGGCTGACGTTCACAGACTCGCGAACCCGGACGGCTCGGACGGGGCTGGAACGCTCAGACGGAGCTCAGGGCAGCACGATGTACGGGCCGGGCGGGGTCTTGCCGGGGCCGTAGACCGTCGTCGGGCTGTCCGGGATGTAGTGCGAGCGGAAGGTGTCGCTGCGCAGGAGCTTCCCGTCGGCGGTGTAGACCTTGCGGTCGACCGAGACGTCGAAGCCCTTCTCGCCGGTGCCCGTCGACGACCTTGACGGAGCCGCGCGGCGCGCTCGGGTCGACGGCGTAGTTCATCGACGGCCCCTTCCAGTTCACCTGCGGGCTCGTCGTCGCGACGACGCGGCGATGCTCGGGTGTGCCGTAGAACGTGAACGTCAGCGTCGAGTCGGTGTACGTCGTCTTGATCAGGAGCCCGTGCTTCAGGTCGTTGCGGAACTTGAAGTCCGGCCCGCCCCACGACACGGTGGCGTCGCGCCCGATCGGATAGTGCGAGAGATAGAGGTTGTGGTTCGTCCGCTCGAGGATCGGCAGGCCGAGCTCGAACGCGTCGTTGAAGAGCGTCGTCGCCGTCTGGCAGACGCCGCCGCCGATCGACGGCAGCACGAGCGAGCCGATGATCATCTGCCCCTCCAGGAACCCGCGCTCGGACGTGCGCTCGCCGACGACGTCGTTGAAGGAAAACGTCTCGCCGGGCTCGATCAGCGTGCCGTCGATGAAGTCCGCCATCAGATGCACGTTGTGGATCCGGTTCGAGGACGACTCGCCCATCTGCGTCGTGTACGAGACGAGCTTCTGGCGGATGCCGAGCGCCTGCGCCTTCGCCGTCGACAATTCGGCGTCGCGCTCGCCGAGCTCGATGGGTGCGATGTGATTGCCGTGCGCAGCCTTCGTGACGGCGACGACGACCCTCGTCGGGTCGACGTCGCGCCCGGGCCGCGACGGAACCACGCGCACGCTGTCGCCGGCGACCGCGAACTGCGCGTTGTGCGCGCGCTGGATCCACTTGCCGAGCCGTGGGCGAACGGCCTGCGCGAGCCGCTCGGCATCGAACCCGACGGCGAACCGATGCGTTCGCGTCTTGATCTGCAGCGCATGCGAGAGCTGAACCGGCGTCAGCGCGCCGAGCCGTGCGCCGCGGTACTCGATCGCGACGGGCGCGGCGAGCAACAGCTTCGCCGTTGACGCCGCGCTCCGTGCAGCAGGGTCGAGAATCGCGGGCCGCTCGGCGGTGAACGGCGCGTCGACGACGTCGACGTCGTCGGAGAGCAGACGCAGGAGCGCCACCTTGTCGAGGCTGCGCCCGACCCGCGCCGGCGTGACGACCGCGTCCGTCCCGTGCAAGGTCACGGTCGCGCTGACCGGCGACTGTCCCGCACGTGCGATCTCCGTCAGCACATCGGCCGCTCCCTGTGCGCGTGCGACCACCGGCTGCACCTCGACGTCGTGCGGCACGAGCAGCGAGACCGTCGACCCTGCGGCGAGCGCACGCGTCGCCGTCGCCTCACGGTCGACCGAGACGAGCCAGCCGCGAGGGACGTGGTAGGAGTGCCCGCCGGCGCGGATCGTCACGGGCAGCTTCGCCCACCGCGCGAGCGACCCGTCGATCTCGGCCCGCGACTTCCCGCCGACGTCGATCCCGAGCACGCGCACCCCCGGCTTGGCCGCCCCGCGGTACTCGAGCGCACGCGCGACGGCGGCGCCGATCGCGGCCAGCGCGACCACGGCGAGCAGGACGAGAGCGGCGCGCTTCACCCTGACAGTGAAGCAGTGACCTCGGCGGGTCGTCAGACGGCTCATTTGCAGCGCTTTCCCACTCGCGTATCGTGCTGAACGTGGAGCTGCGCGACCTTCCTTCCGTCGACGAGCTGACGCGGCGCAGCGACGACCCCCTGGCCGTCGAGGCGGCACGGTCGGTCCTCGCCCGCGCACGCGAGGAGATCCGCGCCGGCGCCGACCCAGGCGATCTCCCGCAGCGGCTCGTCGACGAGCTCGCGTCCGCGCGGCGGCCCGCCCTCCGTCGCGTGCTGAACGCGACCGGCGTGATCGTCCACACGAACCTCGGCCGCGCCCCGCTGCCGGCCGCGGCGATCGAGCGCGCGGTCGACGTCGGCCGCGCCTACTCGAACCTCGAGTACGACCTCGCCGAAGGAGCGCGCGGGTCGCGGCAGGATCATGTCGCTGCGTTGCTGCGCCGGCTGACCGGCGCCGAGGCCGCGATCGTCGTCAACAACAACGCCGCGGCGATGCTGCTGGCGCTCGCCGCGCTGGCCGAGGGCCGCGAGGTGCTCGTCTCGCGCGGCGAGCTGATCGAGATCGGCGACGGCTTCCGCATCCCCGACGTGCTCGCGCGCTCCGGCGCGCAGCTGGTCGAGGTCGGAACGACGAACCGCACGCGCGCCGCCGACTACGACCGCGCCGCGACGGCGGACGCGGCGCTGCTCCTGCGCGTGCACCAGTCGAACTTCCGCGTCGTCGGCTTTGCCGAGCGCCCGTCGTTGAAGGAGCTCGCCGCCGTCGCACGTGCGCGCGGCCTGCCGCTGCTCGACGACCTCGGCTCCGGCGTCTTCGTCGACGTCGGCGACGAGCCGACCGCGCGCGGCTCGCTCGCCGACGGAGCCGACCTCGTCTGCTTCAGCGGCGACAAGCTCCTCGGCGGTCCCCAGGCCGGGATCGTCGTCGGCCGCGCCGACCTCGTCGACCGCCTGCGGCGCCATCCACTGCACCGCGCCCTGCGGATCGACAAGCTCGGCCTCGCGGCGCTCGAAGGGACGCTCCTCCTCTACCTCGACCCGGCGCAGGCCCGGCGCGAGGTGCCGGTGCTCCGCATGCTGAACGAGGACGCAGCGGACGTACGCGCGACGCGCCGAGCGGCTTGCCGGACTCGTGGGCGGCTCGGTCGAGGAGACGGTCGCGCGGGTCGGCGGCGGCGCGCTGCCGCTGACGGAGCTCCCATCCTTCGCCTGCGCCGTCGAGGAGAGCCTCGCGGCCCGGCTGCGGCTGCACGACACGCCGGTGATCGGGATCGTCCGCGACGGCAAGCTGCTGCTCGACTGCCGGACGCTCGGCGACGACGAGATCGACGAGGTCGCCGCCGCGGTTCGCGCATGCCGCTGACGGTCGGCACCGCCGGCCACATCGACCACGGCAAGACGTGGCTCGTCCGGGCACTGACCGGCAAGGACACCGACCGCCTGCCGGAGGAGCAGGAGCGCGGCATCTCGATCGACCTCGGCTACGCGCCGCTCGACCTCGGCGACGGCAGGCGCGCCTCGCTGATCGACGTCCCGGGGCACGAGCGGCTCGTCCGGACGATGATCGCGGGCGCCACCGGCATCGATCTCTTCCTGCTCGTGCTCGACGCGCAGGAGGGTGCCCGTCCACAGACGCACGAGCACCTCGCCGTGCTGCGCCTCCTCGGCGTCGACCGCGGTGTCGTCGCCGTCACCAAGGCCGACGCGGTCGACGACGAGACGTTGCAGCTCGCGGTCGACGAGGCTCGTGAGCTCGTGCCCGGCGCCGAGGTCGTTCCCGTCTCGGCGAAGACCGGTGCGGGTCTCGAGGAGCTTCGCGCCGCACTCGCCCGGGTCGCCGTCGACGAGCGCGACGACGGAGGCGGCACGCGCCTGTACGTCGACCGTTCGTTCAGCCTGCCGGGAATCGGGACGGTGGCGACCGGGACGCTCTGGTCCGGCCGCGTCGCCGCCGGCGACCTGCTGCGCCTCGAGCCTGCGGGCCGCGTCGTGCGGGTGCGCAGCGTCCAGGTGCACGACACCGCCGTCGACGAGGCCGAGCCGGGCCAGCGTGTCGCGGTCAACGTGCCGACGCTCGAGCGCGGCGAGATCGGCCGCGGCGACGTGCTCGTCACGCCCGGCCACTACCCCGTCACGTATCGCCTCGACGTCAAGCTGGCGGGGACGCCCGACCTGCCTGCGGCTGCGACCGTGCACATCGGGACGAACGCCGTCCCTGCGCGGATCGCGCGCGACGGCGAGTACGCGCAGCTGCGGCTCGTCACACCGGTTGTCGCCGCACGCGGCGACCGGGTGGTGCTGCGCACCGAGACCACCGTCGGCGGCGGCGTCGTGCTCGATCCCTCGCCCCCGCGGCGGCTCGTGCGAGAGCAGCTTGAGCTGCTCGACGGCGGCTCGCCCGAGGAGATCCTGGCCGCCCTCGTCTACGAGCCGGTGACGGGACGCGAGCTGCAGGCGCGGGGCATCCTCCCCCCGGCCGAGCTCGCGCTTGGGCTCGCGTCGCTCGAGGGTGCCGGCGAGCACGTGTTCTCGGCGGAGTGGCTCGCCGCCCTGCGCGACGACGTGCACGCACGACTCGCCGAGCGCGCCCGCACGAACCCGCTCGATCCGGGACTGCCGCTCGCCGAGCTCCTCCCCAGCGAGCCGTGGGCGCCGCACGTCCAGAACCTGCTCGAGATCGAGCGCCGCGGCGCGAAGGCGTACCTCCCAGGTGCGAGCGCTGCGCTCGGCGAGCGGGCAGGTGCCGCGGCCGAGCTCGAACAGCGGCTCAGCCACGAGGAGATCGTCAAGGTCGACGACAAGCAGCTCGCGGGCTTCCTCGAGGATGAGGGCCGCCTGCGGCGAGTCGGCGACGGCTACGCCGTCGCGCCCGAGCTCTACGACCGTGGACGCGTGGCGCTGACCGAGCTCGATCCGATCACGCTCGCCGGCTTTCGCGACGCACTCGGTGTCGGCAGGCGCACCGCCCAGCTGCTGCTCGAACGCTACGACGCGGACGGGCTGACGTTGCGGCGAGGCGACGTGCGCACGCTCCGGCGCTCGCGCGCCTGATCAAGCCTCTACCGGCGGGCGAAGACGTCCAGGAGCAGCCCGACGAAGCGTCGCGCGTCCGCGCTGAAGGCGACCTGGCAGTTGGCGGGCTCCTTCGCGTGCGTGCGGGTGTCGATCACCGTCCGCCCGAGCGTGAGCTCGCCGGCTGTCTCGACCCGGACGTGCAGGTGCCGCGTGGTGACGACGTCGGGATCGACGAGCAGCGCCGTACAGAGCGCGT
Source organism: uncultured Actinomycetes bacterium (assembly GCA_963779505.1). Taxonomy (GTDB): domain Bacteria; phylum Actinomycetota; class Thermoleophilia; order Gaiellales; family Gaiellaceae; genus PALSA-600. The sequence goes on from CAVZYK010000019.1 coordinate 26,697, forward strand.
CGTGCACCGGAGCGGCGTCGGTGGCCGCGACGCGATTGCCGCTCGAGTACGCGTCGATACGGCGGCCGATGAACCGGGAGGCCGCGGCACCGGCGGGAGTGCCGAGCGCCTCGAACGCGTCGCAGTCCGCCTTCGTGACGAGCGCGCGATGCGTCGCGTCGAGCGGCACGAGCGTCAGGTCGCGAAAGCCCGCGGCGAAGACCATGTCCGCCGCTTCCGGATCCGCCCAGATGTTGAACTCGGCCGACGCGGTCTCGTTGCCGAACGCATGCCCGCCGCCCATGATCACCACGCGGTGCACTGCGTCGGCGATGCGCGGGTCGATCGCGAGCGCCGCGCCGATGTTGCTGAGCGGCCCGACCGGGACGAGCGTGATCTGCTCCGTCGTCGCGCGCAGCGTCTCGACCAGGAACTCGACGGCACCGGTGTCCTGCTTGACGCTCGTCGGCGCGGGGATCGGCAGCTCCGTGCCGTGCATGTCCTCCGCCGAGTCGCGGCCGTACGACTTCGGCGTCGGGAAGTCGAGGCGGACGAGTGGCCGCGCCAGGCCTTCGTACACCGGCACCTGCGAGCGGCCGATGAAGTCGAGCACGCGCAGCGAGTTGTCGGTGCAGTAGCGCACGGGCACGTTGCCGTTGACGGTCGTGACGCCGACGAGCTCGAGCTCCGGGTGCAGCGCGGCGAACATGATCGCCACCGCGTCATCGGTGCCCGTGTCGACGTCGAGGATCACCTTCTGCGCCACGCACGGGAGCGTAGTCACGGGACGGGGCTCTCGAACGTGGGTCACGATGTGAACCACGTTCGAGAGTGAGGCCTAAAGAAGGAGCCGGGGGAGAACGGGCTGCGGCACCCGGTTCTCACCCCGGCTCCTCAAACCGCAGGGCGCTAGTTTTGCACGCGCGGTCGGCTGGAGCGGACAGTCCCCCGTCAGGAGGAGGCGACGACCCGGAACGAGCCGTGCATCATCGACGAGTGCGGATCGCACCAGTAGGTGTACTTGCCGGGCTTCAGCGTCACCGTCCAGATCCGCTCGCCGATGAAGCCGACGCTCGTCGACCTGTTGACGCCCGGGCCTTTCAGGTGGAAGTTGTGGATCGCGGACTTGTCCTCGATCTTGATGCGCTTCGTCCCGGCCTTGACGGTCTTCACCGTCTTGTCGGCAGCGTTGACGAACTCGATCTTGTAGTTCGGATAGACCTCACCCTTCAGGTTGAAGGACTCCTTGCTCGTCGCGGCGTTGACTCCCGCAACGGCCATCAGGGCGACGACGACGAGCGCGAGCAGAAGCGTCAGGCGATTGAACATGCGGGTTCCTCCCTGTCGGTCGTTTCAGCAGTTCGTTCGTTCGAGACGTTGCCCGGGCAGGCTGAGAGAACCCAGCCCGCCAAGACTGTTCGGCAGACCCCGACGTCTCGTCTACGGTTCGTTACGGGGGTCGTCACCGATCGGTTTTCGCGACGCGATCCACCGCCGACGATGCCGACCACCCACGCCCCGCGCCCTCACACCGTCCGGACGCTCCTGATCCTCGGTGTGGCCGCGCTCGCGTTCGCGCTCGGACAGACGACCCTGATCCCGGCGATCCCGGAGCTCGCGCGCGAGCTGCACACCGACGCGAGCGGCGTCGCGTGGGCGATGACGGGCTACCTGCTCGCGGCCGCGGTCTGCACGCCCCTCGTCGGACGGCTCGGCGACATGTTCGGCAAGCGCCGGCTGCTCGTGATCGCGCTGCTCGCCTTCGCCGCGGGATCGATCGTCTCGGCGCTCGGGTCGGCGCTCTGGATCGTCGTCGCCGGCCGTGTCATGCAGGGCGTCGGCGGCGGCATCTTCCCGCTCTGCTTCGGGATCATCCGCGACGAGTTCCCGCGCGACCGCGTTGCCCGGAGCGTCGGCCTGCTCTCGGCGCTCGCGGCGATCGGCGGCGGTCTCGGGCTCGTGATCGGCGGACTCGTCGTCGACCATGTCTCCTACCACTGGATCTTCTGGATCGGCGCGATCATGGGCCTCACGGCGGCGGTCGCCGCCCAGCTGCTCGTGCCGGAGTCGCCGATTCGCAGCCCGGGCCGCGTGGACATCCGCGGCGCCGTCGTGCTCGGCGTCGGCCTCGTGCTGCCGTTGATCGGGATCTCACAGGCTCACGTCTGGGGCTGGGGCTCGGCGAAGACGCTGGGGCTGATCGCCGCGGGGCTGATCGTCCTCGCGGGCTGGGTCGCGCTGGAGCGCCGGACGGAGCAGCCGCTTGCGGACATCTCCACGCTCGTCAAGGCGCCGGTGCTGATGACCAACCTCGCGACGCTCCTCGTCGGGTTCGGGATGTTCGGCTCGTTCATCCTGATCCCGCAGCTCGCGGAGGCGCCGACCTCGACGGGGTACGGGCTCGGGCTCGATGCGACCGGCGCGGGGTTGCTGATGCTTCCCGGGTCGCTCCTGATGCTCGTGCTCGGCCCGTTCTCCGGGATCCTCGGCACGCGCTTCGGCAACAAGGTGCCGCTCGCGGCGGGCAGTCTCATCGCCTCCTTGGGGCTCCTGCTGCTCGGCGTCGCGCATGGCAGCACGAGGCGAGATCGTGCTCTTCAGCGCGCTGATGTTCTGCGGTATCGGGCTCGCCTTCGCCGCGATGCCGAACCTGATCATGGAGGCGGTACCGCCGTCGCAGACGGGCGAGGCGACGGGCTTCAATGCGCTCGTGCGCTCGGTCGGCGCGTCGGTCGGCACACAGGTGACGGCGACGATCCTCACCGCGAGCATCGCCGCGGGTGCCGTGCTGCCATCGAGCTCCGGCTACACGGTCGCGTTCGTCGTTTCGGCCGCCGTCGCGGCGGTGGCGGCGCTCGCCGCCGTCGCGATCCCGCGCGCGAGTCTGCAGCCGCACGCGCACGCATCAGCGCTCGACGAGATGGGCGCGGCGTCGCCGCTCGGCGACCCGGCGCTCGCAAGCGAAGGGCAGCCGTAGCGAGGGGAATCGTCCTGCGCGTTGAAAGCCGGCCGAATGGCCGCCAAGCCGCCCCGCGAATCGCTGATCGACCGCCGCGTGCGCAGGATCGCCAACGCGCGCTCGGTGACGTGGGGACTGGCCGTGACGTTCGTCCTGCTCGCGCTCGTCGGCGCGGTCGTCGAGCGCATCGTCGACCCACACGACTTCCCGACCCTCGGCCTGGCGCTCTGGTGGTCGCTGCAGACCGTGACAACCGTCGGCTACGGCGACGTCGTCCCGACGACCGAATGTCGGACGCCTGGTCGGGGGCGCCGATCTCGTGCTCGGCGTCTCGTTCATCGCGTTCCTGACGGCCGGCGTGACGAGCACGGTCGTCGAGCGCGCGCGCTCCGACGCCGAGCAGCTCAACCGCGACCAACAGGTCGAGGAAACCCGCACGATCGTCGAGGCGCTGACGGAGACGCGGGCGGCGATCACCGCTCTCGACAACCGGCTCGACGGGATCGAGTCGAAGCTCACACGCTGAGCACGTAGATTCCCTCCGTGGGCTTCGCCGTTCCGGCAGACGCGTACGACCGCTTCATGGGCCGGTACTCGGTGCACCTCTCGGCGCAGCTCGCCGACCTCGCTGATGTCACCGCCGGCCAGCGGGTGCTCGACGTCGGCTGCGGCCCCGGCGCGCTGACGACAGAACTGGTCGAGCGCTTGGGAGCTGCGTCCGTCGCTGCGGTCGATCCCTCCGAGTCGTTCGTCGCCGCCGCCCGCGCGCGGCTACCCGACGTCGACATCCGTCAGTCGTCCGCCGAACAGCTCCCGTTCTCCGATGACGAGTTCGACGCAGCACTCGCACAGCTCGTCGTTCATTTCATGGCCGATCCAGTCGCGGGACTGGCAGAGATGCGCCGCGTGACGCGCCCCGGCGGCGTGGTCGCCGCGTGCGTCTGGGATCACGCCGGCGGCAGAGGCCCGCTCAGCCCGCTCTGGCAGGCGGCACACGAGCTCGATCCCTGCGGTGACCGGCGAGTCGGAGCTCCCCGGCTCCCGCCAGGCCGATCTGACGCGGCTGTTCGAATGCCGCAGGGCTGACTGACGTCGAGGAGACGGAGCTGACCGTGCGCGTCGAGCACCCGACGTTCGAGGAATGGTGGGAGCCCTTCACCCTCGGCGTCGGACCTGCGGGTGCCTACGTCGCGAAGCTCGAGCCCGACCGGCAGGCAGCGCTGCGCGAGCAGTGCCGTGCGACGCTGCCCGAGGCGCCGTTCGTGCTCGAGTCGCAGGCGTGGACAGCCCGCGGCCTCGCTTGAGTCAACGCCGCGCGGTGTAGACGAGGACGTCGCTGTCGGCCGTCGGGGTCTCACCGGCGTAGCCGCCGCGCACGTCGATCTCCGAGAACCCGGCACGCTCGAGCAGCAGCAATAGCTCGTCGCGGAAGTACATCCGCATCGAGAGCGCGTGCGTCTCCTCCGCGACGTGCTCTCCGTTCATCCACTTGTCGGCGCGGATCTCGAACGCGAGCGTCTGGTCGAGCGGGTCGAGGTCGACCGCTCGCGCGCGCAGCTCGTACTCGGTGCCGTCAGCCGCACGATCTCGTGCACCGGGTTCCGGCCACGGCTCGGGGAGTCGAGCCCGCGCATCGCGCGTCCACAGCGGCCAGCGGCGGGCGTTCGCATAGGGCGTCTCATGGTCGAGCACCAGCGTCCCGGCAGGCTCGAGCGAGTCGTGGATGCGCCGGAGCGCGTCCTCGTCCTGTGCGCGAGTGCTGCCGAGCCCGAGCACGCCGCAGGCGACGATCGTGCGGTAGCTCCGAGGCGGGTCGAGCTCGTGCAGCGGTTGCACGAAGAGCGTCGGCGCGAGCGCCTCTCGGTCGGCGCGCTCGCGGCAGCGGGCGACCATGTCGGCCGAGACGTCGCAGCCGTCGACGTCGTAGCCGCGGCGAAGCCAGGGCAGCAGTAGGCGCCCGGAGCCGCACCCGGCGTCGAGCGCGGGCTGGCCGGCTGCCACCACGCGCCCGTAGGCGTCGATCTCAGGCCCGTCGGTGTTGAACTCGGCCCACCAATCGGCGACGAGGCCGTAGTGCCAGGTCTGAGGCGTGTCTGCGCTCATGAACTCGTTCGCGGAGTGAACCACGTTCAATGGAGCGGCGCGATCCCGCTCCTGCCGCCGGTGCGCACCGGCCGGCCGCCGCGCCAGTCGAGCTCGAAGAGGTAGCGCGAGCTCGCGAGCGCCGGGACGAAGGCGACGACCCGGTTCGTCGCCGCCGAGACGACGTTGCCGTCGTCGGCGACCCACAGGTAGCGGCCGTCGAGCCCGTACTGCAGCCAGCCGGCCCGGCCGCAGTCGCCACCGCAAGGGCTCTCCTGGCCCCGCATCGAATGCGTCAGACGCACGTCAGCGACGTGCCGCGGCGGTAGACGCGAGACGTCGAAGACGTGCACGTAGCTGTTCGGCACGTCGATCACCGCGAGCGTGCGACCGTCGGGTGTCAGCGCGATGCCGTGGCTGGGTGTCCCGAGCGTGTGCCGCCAGGGGAAGTCGATCGGGACCGTGTCGAGGACGCGTCCCGTGCGCAGGCTCGAGACCTGGAAGCCGAGGAACCCGGTGGCAGTGGTGTACGCGAGCCCGCGCGCCTCGTCGACCGTGAACGGCCGCACACCGGGTTTGAGCGGGCCGATCCTGCGGACGACCCTGTTCGTCGCTGTCGACGCAACGACGAGAAACCGCGAGTTGCGTGGGCCGAGGTAGACCCTCGTCCCGTCCCGCGAGACGATCGTGTTGTGCGGCCCGGGCGCCGCGCGAATCTCGGCGGTGACGTGGCCGGTGTGCGCGTCGACGACGTACCAGCGGTCGTCCATCGTCCGTTCGCCTTCGGGCACGTAGAGCCACCGTCCGTTCGGCGTGATCGCAAGGCTGTCGGTGCCGGTGCGGAACGAGCGGCGCCAGACCACCTGGTGCGTGAGCAGGTCGTAGGCGACGAGCCCGCCGTTACCGCTCGAGCCGCCGTTGCCGCCGACGCTCGCGTACACCGTCGCGGAACGCGGCTCGACGGCGACACCGCGGAGCGAATGGAACTCGGGAATGCGAACACGCTCGACCAGCCGGAACGGCGGCTGTGCCTGCACGACGTCGAGCTCCCGGTCGAGGAAGATGTACTCGTATCGATGTGCGCCCTGCACGCCGGGAGCGCCGTCAGCCCGGAAGACGACCGGATCGTGTCGCGCACCGCAGCCGGTGCAGAGGCAGACCGCAATGAGAAGCGAGAGGCGATTCACCTCTGCGCATGATCGCGATACCGAGGGGCGGACGGTGCCGCGCCGCCCGCCCCTTGGACGGATGCCGCGCGCGGGCGCGACTGGCGTCGTGCTCGTGACACGCTGGTGCGATCAGGGTCGTATGCTCCTGGCCGTGGCCGGCGATTTCGTCAACGCCTCCGCACCTATTGGTGGCTGTGGGCGGCGATCGTCGTCGCGGTCGTGATCTTGAACGAGGTGGTCGATCGCAAGGTGGCGGGCGACGAGCACGGACATCCGGGTGGGGATCTCCTGATCGCGATCGCAGTTGTGCTGATCGTCGCGGCGGTCTGGGAATTCGCGACGCGCGCGTCACGGCGCACGTAGCGCGAACGCGGCTTACGGCGCGGAGTCTTCGAGCAGCGCGCGAGCTGCCTCGAGGTCTGCGGGCCGCACGAGGATCTCGCGCGGCCCCGCGGTCATGAAGTCCTCCAACGGCGAATCGATTGCCGGCGTGTCGCGATAGGCGCAAACGAAGCCCGACGAGCGCAGCAGCCCGCAGACGACCTCGGCCTCGGCTTCGCCGGACACCACCGTCAAGACGACGCTCTCGTTCGACTCCATGTGCGAAGGCTACTCCACAGCTCGGTACGAGACGACAACGTCGTCGGCGTCACGCTCGATCAAAACTGGAGTACCGGTACGTCCTTGAAAGAATTTCCCCAGGCGTTGTCGGATCGGGGAAGAGGCGTTCGTAGTAGTGGTGAGGGCCGCCCACGAGGGCCGCCGAAAACCAAAGGAGATGATTCGAGATGCAGTACCTGTTTTCCGTGATCGATGACGGCACCGGCCTGGCCACCCCGACCGAGGAGGCCGACATCGACGCGTTCAACGACGGGCTCCGGGCCGAGGGTCACTGGGTCTTCGCCGGGGGCCTCGGGTCGCCGGACCCAGCCACCGTCATCGACAACCGCGGCGACGAAGCGGTGTTCACCGACGGCCCCTTCCTCGAGTCCAAGGAGTACCTCGCAGGCTTCTGGATCATCGAGGCGCCCGATCTCGACGTGGCGCTCAAGCTCGGCGCCGCGGGGTCGAAGGCCTGCAATCGGAAGCTCGAGGTGCGGCCGTTCCTGTAGTGAGCGCGATCGATGTTCGGGAGGCGATCACCCGTGCCCACCACGAGGAGTGGGCGCGGGTGGTCGCCTCGCTGACACGGCGTTTCGGTGACCTCGACATCGCCGAGGAGGCGGCCGCCGAGGCGTTCGCGACCGCCGTCAGACGGTGGCCGGCCGACGGCGTACCGCCCAACCCCGGCGCCTGGCTGACCACCACCGCCAACCGCAAGGCGATCGACCGGATCCGGCGCGAGAACAAGCGCGACGACAAGCAGAGGGAGGCTCAGATGGTGTACGACGACGACCCGCCCCAGCCCCTCGGCAGCATCGACGACGAGCGGCTCCGGTTGATCTTCACCTGCTGTCACCCGGCGCTCGCGATGGAGACTCGCGTGGCGTTGACGCTGCGCATGGTCGGCGGTCTGACCGTGCCCGAGATCGCCCGTGCCTTCCTCGTCCAGGAGGCCGCCATGGGGCAGCGAATCACCCGCGCGAAGGCAAAGATCAAGACGGCTCGCATCCCGTATCGGGTGCCGTCCGCAGAGGATCTCCCGCCCCGCGTCTCGGGCGTGCTCGCCGTCCTCTTCCTCGTCTTCAACGAGGGCTACCTGGCGACCGGCCCCGACACTGATCCGGTACGTCACGACCTGACCGCCGAGGCGATCCGGCTCACTCGCCTGATCCGTGCCCTCATGCCGAATGACGGTGAGGTGGCCGGGCTGCTGGCGTTGATGCTCCTCACCGAGGCCCGCCGCACCGCTCGGGTTTCGGGGAGCGGCGAACTGGTCCCCCTCGACGAGCAGGATCGTGGCGCCTGGGATGCGGCGCTGGTCGCCGAGGGGCATCGGCTGGTACGCGAGCGCCTGGCCGCCGGGGTGGCGCCGGGTCGCTACCAGATCCTCGCGGCGATCAACGCCGTGCACACTTCCGCCCGCGATGTACGCGACACCGACTGGTCGCAGGTCGTCGCCCTGTACGACCAACTCGTCCGCCTCGACCCCTCGCCGATCATCATTCTCAACCGGGCCGTCGCGGTCGCCGAGCTCGACGGCCCGGAGGTGGCGCTGGCGACTGTCGACCCTCTCGAAGAAACGTTGGCCGGCTACCACGCCTACCACGCGACCCGGGCCGATCTGCTGCGCCGGCTTGGCTGCAGTCAGAGGTCGCGCGCGGCGTACGACAAAGCCATCGAGCTCGCGGGCAACACTGCCGAGATCGCGTACCTGACGCGCCGCCGGGACCAGCTGGGGTAAGGACCGCGAAACACCCCGTGCGCCGACCCGGCTTATGCTCCCGCCGTGACGGACGACATCCGGTATCTGGTTCTTGACTCCGCCGGCGACGAGTCGATGTTGTGGGAGCTGACGCGCGGCTTGCGAATCATCGACGGGGACGGCACCGAGGTCGAGGTGCACGCTCGCCACTCGGTGGACGAAGTACGCCCTGTCCTCGCCGAGTTGGTGTCGCGTGGCTTCGTTGAGCTGTACGACTTCCGCGACCCACCCGGTCCGACACTCGAGCGAGAGCAAGCCGAAGCAGTGATCGCCGACGACGGCTACTGGATCGTTCAGAGCGAGTCGGACAAGGACGCGGCGTATGCGTTGACGCTGACGGACGCCGGCGAAGAAGAACTGACGCGAGTGATCGCAGCGCACGAGTAGAGGGTCGCCGGACGCAGCTTGGCAAGACCGATGAGTTACGGAACGCCGAGCGGTCTAACCCGCTGACCAACAACGACGTGCGGCCGGAGGAGCCGCCGAGAAAGGAGTCACAGCCGTGCTCAGCCGTAGCGATATCGGTCGGCACTTGACGAGCGAAATGGTCTTCTCCGGTGACCGCCTGCTCGGGTTCTCCGACACGATCGAGCACCCCGACGGGCTCGTCCTCGTCGACACGGGGCTGATCGACACGACGCCGGCAATCGAGGACGACGGCGAGGAGTGGCACCCGAACCCGCTCCCGGACGAGCTTGTGAGTCGCGTCGCGTTCGTCGTCAACACGCACCTCCACTTCGACCACTGCGGCGGGAACCGGCTCTTCCCAGGCATCCCGATCCACGTGCAGCGACGAGAGCTCGCGGACGCGCGAACGCAGGACGACTACACGGTGCGGGAGTGGGTCGACTTTGCGGGTGCGACATACGTCGAGCACGACGGCGAGGCGGAGATCCTGCCGGGCGTCAGGCTGCTGCCGGCGCCGGGACACACGGCCGGACATCAGATCGTCGTCGTGGAGACCGACGAAGGCCCGGTCGTCCTCGGCGGCGACGTCGGCCACTCGTTCGAGGACCTCGAACGCGGGGATACGCCGGGCAAACAGCTGGTCCTCGAGCTCGCGGCGCCGACCTACCTCGCGCATGACGCGGAGGTGCGTGTCCCTGACCCGCACCCGCGTTCGTAGCGTCTAGTCGCCCGAAAGCCGTGCCGTGACGGCGGCGAGCACCTGCCCTGGAGCGTTCACAGCGGCGATGACGCTTGTCGCTGTTCGCCGAACTGCGCGTACGCGGCGGCCGCGTCCATGTCTTCAGTCGTGGAGGCCCGGTAACGCGCAGCGAGTGGCTCAGGCGGAAACGTCGCGTTGCCGCCGCCGACACGGCCTCCGACGGCGAGAACGAGCGCGGGTTCGTCGCTCGCGCCGACCACGACGTGCGGGACGTTGCGCGGGCAGTGGAAGTAGTCCCACTTCCGGAGCGCGACCTCCTCCCCGTCGATGATCGCCACGCATTCCCCACGCAGGACGAGAAAGCCCTCCTGGTGCGGCTCGTGGTGGTAGATCGCCATCGGGGCGTCCTTCGGGAGGACGTTGAGGTTGATGGCGAACTCTTCGGCTCCATCGCCTCCGCCCTGCAGAAGGTCGCAGTACGCGCCCATCTCGTTTTCCGTCCACGGCAACTCGCGAGCGTTGCGAACGACCCAGTCGGTCATGTAGCCATCCTAGGAGAGCGAGCGGTGCCGGCCCCGCGGGAACTGCGGTGCCCCACGCGCCATCGGTCCACGAGGACTGCTGACGCGGGCGAGGAATCGGGAGTGGCGGGTATGGAACTCCGACGTCTCGATCACGTATCCCTCAACGTCACCGACCGCGCGCGTTCGATCGCGTGGTACCGGGACGTGCTCGGGCTGCCGCAGCTGAATCAGCCGACTGACGACGACGAGCCAGTGTTCCTCGGCAAGCCGGGGCTGCAGTTCGGGTTGTTTCAGGCGCAGCGCCAGTCGCCCGCTCGCGAGCCTGAGTCGTCCGGGCTCAGGCACGTCGCGCTCGTCGTTGACGATCTCGAGTCCGCCCAGGAGCGCCTTCGAGAGCACGGTGTGCCCTTCAGATATGCGGATCACGGCAACGCGCTCTCCGTGTACTTCCGCGATCCCGACGATCACGTGCTCGAACTGACGACGTACGTTCGTTAACTGCCACCCGCACCGCGAACTCGAACCGCCACGCCCGCCGAGAATGACGTCGAGTTCAGGAATGTCCCTGAGTGCGGAGCGAACCAGGTTCCGGAGGTGTGGACTGCGCGAGCGTGCGGGAATGACGCGAGAGCGCTAGTGCGGGATGAGGCGAATACCATGCGCGCGCGGACGACCGTGCTGCGCGGATAGAAGCGCGCGTATGTCGTCTGGGGCCACCGTTCGGGAATGACGCCTGACGGCGGAGCGGGAACGGCGGTTCCGTGCCCGCCCTCGGCAGCGTCCTGAGACTGTCACCCGAGCATCCGAAAGTAGCGGGCGATGGGCAGGAGCACGAACCCTGCGGTTTCGTATGTCGCACGCGCAGGTGCGTGGCCCAGGTCGCCGCCGGTCTCGACGACGGCGATGTCCATGCCGCAGCGGAGCATGTGTTCGGTCGAGTGCTCGGTAAGCAGAGAGCCGATCCCGCGCCGCTGGTAGTCGGGATCGACGCCGATGATCTCGATCACCCCCATCCGTTCGTGGAACGCATTCAGAGCGACTGCCGCGAACCCGACCGGCCGTTCGTCGGCGATTGCCACGAAGACGTCGAGGTGTTCGTTCAGACAACTCGATCGGATCGCCTCGGCCTGACCAGCGCGCCAGTCGGGATGAAGGCGCAGGAAGATCTCGTCGCCCAGGACATGACGGACAGAGTCGAAGACGGGCGCCCACGCTCGCAGGGAGAACGCAATCACGGCCTCGAGGTCCCCTTCGCGGAACTCGCGAATCTCGATCGGGTCGTCGCTCATGGTTCCGCCGCCCGGAGGCGAAACGACGCTAACAGAGTTCCGGTGGGTAGTCGCTTAAGACCGTTTAGGCGGGCCGAGAATCGAGATTCGCTGCCCTACGCGAGCGTCCTTACACCTCTCCGTCTGTCTCTCAGCGACGAGTGATGGAATCCCGAAAGGCCGTTCGAGGTCCGGCGGTGGCGGTGACCAACTGTCTCGTCAGTGCCGACACGCGGCGCCTGAGCGCCGCTCTCTGGCGCGGCGGAAGCCGACGCCACATCCGGTAGACGGTAAACGCGCGCAGAACGATCAAGAACATCGCTCCGATTGTCTCCACGACCAAACGGCACGAAACGCTTCCGGCGGTCTCCCGTTCTCGGCGAACTCGCGGCAGCACAGGCCGGGCCTGGTTTCCCCAGAGCGCTGCGTGGCCGGGTCGAGATCGAAAGATCCACTCAGGGCGGCCGGCCGTACACTCCGGGCGCCGGTGATTCATCCCCGACGGAAGAGTCCGTGCAGCTGATTCGGCACCGCGCCGGGGTCGAGGTCCGGGGTCGGCCGGTAGGACGAGCGGTGGCGCAGTTCATGCTGGCCGGACTCATCGCCGTCGCCATTTTCGGGCTTGTATCGCTGCTCGTCTTTCGCGAGCTTGGAAGGCGCCAGGCTGTTCGCGACGCGCGGGCCTTTGCCGTCCTGGCCGGCCAGGGCATCGTCGAACCTGCGCTGACGAACGCCGTGCTGAGGAATGACCCAGCAGCCATTCGGAGCCTGGATCAGATCGTCCAGGAGCGCGTGCTGGGGGAGCGGGTGATTCGAGTCAAGATCTGGACGCGGGCGGGTCGGATCGTGTACTCGGACGAGCCGCGGCTGATCGGCTCCTCGTATCGGCTCGGCGCCGACGAGCAACGCGTGCTCAGCGACGGGTCGGCCCAGGCCGAGCACGGCTCCCGCTCTTCTCGCGGGCACGGGTGGGGCGACGACCAGCTCACCGCAGCGGTCGTCGCCCGCACCGCGCTGGCGTGTCCTGGACGAAATTGCCGGCGGCGACTGGGCAGCCGATAAGGCAACGCGCGCCGCGCGGTCCGGATCGATCCTTCGGTACGTCGCAGACGACCGAACTGTCACTGGCGCAAATCCTGGCGCGCACCACCCGCCGCACCTCTACGATCCCGCTTCTGGAGTGGCACGGGCCCGGTGGCCCAGCCGGTCTTCAAAACCGGCCCGGTGTGGCAACCCCACGCTTGCTCGGTTCGACTCCGGGGCCGCTCCGTGCCTCAAATCCCGCTCGGTCGCAGGGGATCTGGCAAACAGAGCGGCCCACTGCTCCATCGGCTCAGAGGGTGGCGCGCCACGTGTCCCCGGATGACACATTTGGGGCATTGCCCGGTCGCGGGCCTTGTCCGATCGTTGAAGACGTGCCGAGGGCCTTGTCGACACTCAACGGGAAGCGAGTCTTGCTCGTTGCTGCCGCCGCCACCACTGCGTCGCTCATCCTGGTGGGTGCTGCGCTCGCGGAGAACTACCAGTACCGATTCACGAAAGCCGACCAGGCAGTCGCGGCCCGAATCGTTCAGCACGCCGTTGCCAAGGGCTGGACGGGTGGAGCGGTGAAGCCCGATCTCACTCCCGACCCGCTGCGTTGCCCCGGCTTCTACGCGCCCCGTGAGTCCGACCTCGTCATCACCGGGTCCAAGGAGACCGACTACACCTACAACAACGGCCAGGAACTCGACACCTACGCGGACGTCTTCCAGACAGCCGCAATGATGGAACGCGACGTGCGCCGCGGCTCCGACACGGCGGCGTTCTTCCGATGCCTCCGCGCCAAGGCGCCCTCTCTCCTCGCACCGGGATCGAAGATCATCTCGCTGGTGCAGCTCTCATTGCCACGCGTGGGCACGCACTCGTTTGCCTTTCGCCTCGTGTTCGAGAACAAGGGTTCGCAGATCGTGATCGACTCGGTGAACATCGCCCGCGGTCGAATCGAGGTCGAGATCGATCAGATCGCGGGACAGCCCACAGCGAAGGCCCTCACCGACATGCAGGCCGTCGATCGACGACTCGCGAGCGAACTCGACTCGAGGCTCCGCGCCCTCGGCTGAAGCGGCACTGGCGCGAGTCACGTAAGCGCCGGCGGGCGGGTCGAACTCTCGGCCGCGGTCGAGCGCTCCACCCCTCGTGGCGGGGGTCACGCTATGCGACGAGGGCCACGCTGCGTAGTGCTGTTTCGGACACGGCCCGAAAGGCAGCCCGGGTGGTGAGGTAGCGCCGCATCGCGTTTTCAGGGGCCACCCGCTGCGGGGATACCACCGTTGGCCGTCGCCAAGCGACCTCTGCGGGGTCATTGTCGAGGCGACTTTTCCAAGCTCCAGGCGGGTGCGACTGACGGCGAACAACCCTCCGGCCCCTTCAGACGAGAGCCTCAAGGTTTCATCGAGGCTCGCGAATGACATCTGATGAGCACATCGACCTGCGGGCGGCGGAAGGGGATCAGTGAGCTCGATACTTTTCGATCGCGACCGTGTCGACCGACTGGACGGCCTTTCTGATCGGCCCCGACGGCTGCGGGGTTCGCAGCTGCTCTGGGTCGACCTCGATAGCGACTCGGAGATGGACGCACGGGATGTTGCCGAGGCATTTGGCCTGGACGACAAAACCCGTGATTTCCTTTCGACGCCGGGCGAGCAACCCGTCTTCAACGACCACGGCCGCTACATCCACATCACCACCTACGCGCCGCGCGACGACGAGGAAGGGGAGCTGCACGCCGTCGAGTGCGTCGTCGGCGAGAACTGGGTGATCACTGCGCACGACCGGCCGATCTCTGTCCTCGAAGAGTTCGCGGCGCGCGTCTCTGGCTCCGGCGACACGGGATCACTCGACGGTCCCGGATTCCTGGCGGCGCTGCTGGAATGGGTGTTGGGCTCGTACACCGAGGCATTCGAGCGGATCGAGCAGCGCTTGGAGGACTTCGACGTTCAGGCTATGCGAGGCGAGGGAGCCGACGAGGACATCGAGCAGCTGATCGCCATGCGAAAGCAGGTCGGAAAGCTCAGACGCGCGCTCGCAGCTCACCGATCAGCCCTGGTGGCGCTCACACATCCTGAGCTCGAGGCGCTCGGCGACAACGACTCGAGCGAGCGGTTCCAGTCCCTCTTCGTTCGTTATGAAGCCACGCTGCAGGAAGCCCGCGATGTGCGCGAGACAATCGTCGGATCGTTCGATGTGCTCATCGCCCGAGGAAGCCACAAAACAAACCGGATCATGACCGTCTTGACACTGACGTCGGTGATCCTGCTGCCGGGCGCCCTCTTGGCTGCCGTCATGGGCATGAACTTCAAAGTCGGCCTGTTCAACGACGCAGTCCTCTTCTGGGTCGTTGTCGCCGTCATCATCGCGATCGCGCCGATCACAGTCGGTATCGCCAAGGCACGAGACTGGATCTAGGACCACCGAACCGGCTCTGTCCGCATCAGACATGGGATGGGCGGCGGCACTCTGCCGCCGCCCATCCACCGTCATCCAACGACTAGCGGTCTCCTCGGTTAGAGCTGCCCGAGGATCTGGTTGAGCAGGTTCGTGATCGACTGAAGCAGACCCGAGAGTCCGCCGGTTCCGGTGTTGTCCAGCAGACCGGCGACCGCACAGAGAAGGTTCCCGAGAAGGTTCCCCGAGCCCTGCTCAGCGGTGATCTGCAGATGCACCTGGTTGAGATCGACGACCAGGCCGAGCAGATCGAGGTGCAGCGGCCCGAGGGTCAGGTCGAGGATCGAGCAGGTGCCTGCTGCCGCCGCGGCGGCCGCTGGTGCCGCTGTCCCGGCGGCGAGCGGCTTACCGTTGGCTGCCTGCACGACGGACGTCGCCTGTGTCGTCACTGGCGCCCCGCCGTCGACCGAGCCGGTGAAGGTGCCGATGGCCGTGATTGCGCCGTCGACGTTCTTGAAGCTCGTGATGTTGAACGTACCGGTGACGGGAAGTCCCGACGTCGTTGTTCCTGCGGCGGGCGTGCTCACACTCCCTGTCTTCTTCTTCGCGTCCGCTGACGGGGCCGCTACGGCGACGACGGCCGAAAGTGCCACTGCGAGCAGCGCGATGACGAGGCTCGATTTGAGCTTCATCTAGACCTCCTTCGATGGTCGCCACGCGAGGCGCGGCGACGGTTGTCTGACCTGCTGAGAGGTCTTCGGCTACCCGGTTCGTATGCTGCGAAACACGTAAAGCAAATGTGTGCGCCCAGGGGCGATCGCCGCAGCATCCAGCATGTTCTCAGCAGGCCGGACAACCACAGGCGCACGCCCCGCACGAAGCCTAGCGAGGAGATCGAACGCACACGCGTGGCGACGACGACCCGTCCTCCCGCTGCTGTTTATGAGACGGTCGGCCTCCCTCCCTCGGATTCAGACTCGCGCGGGTGGGAACGACACCGCCGACCAATCCCCCAAGGAGGCCTCCATGCTCGTCCTGCTCCTGATCATCATCCTGATCTTCGCTCTCTTCGGCGGCATCTTCATCAGCAAGTTCCTGTTCCTGCTGCTGCTTCTGCTGCTCGTCCTCTTCCTGCTGCGGGACCGCTTCTAAGAAGCGCATCGGACCTGGACGGGCTGCCGGAACGGGGCTAAGGTGCGCCGGCAGTCCGTCACACCCAGGGGAGGGAAATGTGAAAAACGGCATCATCGCGCTCATCGGAGCGCTCGTGGCCTGCGTCGTTCTGGCCGCCGCGGCAGTTGCCGGCAAGCCCGGCCCGGGCACTTCGACAGGCACCGCCTCGGTGTTCGTCTCGAACCCGGTGCAGAGCCTCGGCGACGAGTCGCTGACCGATCAGAAGGACTCCGACGCAGCTGTTCCCGCGTCGGCCTACTACAACGTCAAGCTGACGAACCTCAACGGCACAGGATTCCTGTCGGGCGACTACGCGACCGTGATCAGCGAGACCGGTAACCCGGCTTACTCGCCGACGAACACGTTCAACTACACACGCCACCAGGACGAGTTCGAGCAGACGATGGCGTACTACTGGATCACCGAGGCGCAGAAGTACATCCACAGCCTCGGCTTCGGCGAGTCCCGCCGTGCGATCAACAACCGGCCCCAGCCGGTGCGGATCAACCAGTGGGGCGTCGACAACTCGTTCGCGACCGATCATCCGAAGAACGAGTTGCGCTTCGGCAAGGGCGGCGTCGACGACGCGGAGGACGCCGAGGTGATCCTGCACGAGTACGGCCACGCGATCCACTTCTCACAGAACTTCTCGTTCGCCACGGAAGAGGCCGGCGCGATCAGTGAGGGCTTCGGCGACTACTGGGCCGTCACGGTCTCGGACGTCGTCGCCCGCTCGCTCGGCGTCGCGAACAAGGAGCCGCTCCCCTGCGTCGCTGATTGGGACTCGACGTCCTACACCTCGGGGGTGCCGCACTGCCTGCGGCGTGTCGACCTCAACCTCCACTACCCGGAGAACATGCGGGGTGAGGTGCACGCGGACGGCCAGATCTGGTCGCGCGCGTTGTGGGACATCCGCCAGGCGCTCGGCAATGTGAAGGCCGACACGGTCATCCTGCAAGGGTCGTTCGACTTCGACGGCTCGTCATTCGCCACGCTCGCGAATAGCACCGTTGCGGCTGCGCAGCAGCTGTATGGGGCGGGCGCCGCGAGCGCGGTGCGCAAGGCGTTCGCCGACCGCGGGATCCTCTAGCACTCCTCGGTAACGGCTCGGTGTCCGGCGCCATTTCAGGCGCCGGACACCGTTCGCATCACCGGCGACGCCCAACCGCGCACCTGCGAGATCCTCCTTCAGGACTCGCGCCCGGGGCGACCCGAGCCCCCTCAGTTCTCTTCGAAGCGGGCTACCTCGTCGGCGACGAGCCGCGCCCACGCCGTTGCACGGGGCAGCGGCACGGGCCGCCCCCAGGGCGGGCGCAGCGCGAGGCCGTGGACGGCGCCACGGATCAACGTGTACTCCCCATGCGCACCCGCGCGGAGAGCGCGCTCGAACCCGGCGCGCGAGCTCGCGGAGCTGACCCCAGGGATCCCCGGCAGAGCGCGGTCGAGTGATCCGTGGAGAACGCGCAGCCGCTTGCCGGCGAGCGCATCGAGCGGCAGCTGGTGCGGCAGCCAGGGCGCGATCCCGACGACGCCATGCACCGACGGCTCGTCGGCGACGACGCTCGAGACGGCGCCGCCCATCGAGAAGCCGACCAGCAACGTCCGCCTCGCGTCGAGCTCGCGGAGTGCCGCGCGCGCATCGTCGATGCACGAGTCGAGGTGCTCCCAGGACTTGATGCGGTATCGAAGCTCGGCGAACCGCAGGCGGGGGAAGCGGGGCGCGAGTCGTCCGACGAGCCACTCGAGCGACGCGCTCCAGGTGCCTTCGACCGCCGCCCGCTGACCGCCGTTCACGCACAGCACCACAGCCGCCTGCGCGGGACCGGACGCACGAAACTCTGCTCCTGTCGGTAGCGAGGCCACGGCCGGCGACGATACCGCTGCTACTCTGAACGCACGGACGCCACCCGGCTGCCGTGAGATCTGGCTTCTCGTTCCTCCTTTTCAGGTTGTTCGAGTCTCTGTATCTCGAACCCCTGCTCTCAAGGAGTCGAACTCAAATTGTCACAGTCCTTCCAGGCGCTTGGCGTCAGCACGTCCGTCGTGCGCGCACTTGGCCAACAGAACATTCACCGCCCGTTCGCGGTCCAGGAGCAAGTGCTCCCGGACGCCCTCGGCGGCCTCGACATTCTCGCCGAGGCGCCGACCGGCTCGGGCAAGACGCTCGCATTCGGTATTCCGCTCGTTGAGCGGACTCAGCCGCAGGGCTCGCGCCCTGCGGCACTCGTTCTCGTCCCGACGCGCGAGCTCGCCACCCAGGTCGCATCCGACCTGAGGCCGCTCGCCGCCGCGAAGAACCTTCGCGTCGCCGCGGTCTACGGCGGCACCTCCGTCGGCGGCCAGACGAAGCTTGCGCGCGGCGCGAACATCCTGATCGCAACGCCGGGCCGGCTCAACGACCTGCTCGAGCGGAAGATGATCAACCTCGACAACGTGCGTGTGCTGGTGCTCGACGAGGCCGACCGGATGCTCGACATGGGCTTCAAGCCCCAGGTCAACCGCATCCTCGCCCACGTCCCGCGCAACCGGCAAACACTGCTCTTCTCCGCGACGCTCGACGGTGCGGTCGCCGAGCTCGCACGCGACTACACCGACAATGCCTCGCGGTTTCGCGCAGAGCTGCCGGCCGAGCGCGAGAAGGGTGCGATCGAGCACGCCTTCGTGCCGGTCACCCCGGACGACAAGCTCGACCGGCTGGTCGAGCACCTGAACGCCGAGCGCGGGCTCGCACTCGTGTTCGTGCGCACCAAGCACGGCGCTGACAAGCTCGTCAAGAAGCTCGCTCGCCAGAACGTGTCGGCGACGGCGATGCACGGCAACATGTCCCAGAACCAGCGCGAGCGCTCGCTCTCACGCTTCGAGTCCGGGAAGATCCCGACGCTCGTCGCGACGGACGTCGCTGCACGCGGCCTCGACATCGACGACATCACCCACGTGATCAACTTCGACCCGCCGCACGGTGACGAGGATTACGTGCATCGCGTCGGCCGCACAGGCCGCGCCGGCCGCAGCGGCACCGGCATCACGTTCGTGCTCCCCGAGCAGCAGACGGACGTCGCCAAGCTCGCCGGCCGTCTTGGCCACGGGGACGCGTTCGCTGCCTCCGGCATGCGCGCAGCCGCCACTCCCAGGCCGAAGCAGCGGCCTGCGGGTAGGCAGCGTCAGCGCCGCAGGGCATGATCTGACCATGAAAGGTCAAGAGAAGCCCAAGAAGACGCAGAAAAAGCAGGCACAGAAGACGCTGAAAGAACGCCGCGCCGAGAAGCGCGCGGCGGGCGACAAGAAGTCCAGCTCGATCTAGCCCTTCTTCTGCCCGCTCGACTGTAAGAACGTTGGACAACGCAGGACGCCGCGACGGGTGTCTAGGCTCCGCGAGTCGTGAGCCTGAACCCCGTTCGCGTCCTGATCGTCGACGACCACGCGCTCTTCGCGGACTCGTTGAAGCTGCTCCTCGACCGAGACGACTCGGTCGAGGTGGTCGGCATCGCGTGCGACGGTCAGGAAGCCGTCGACCTGTCGTTGCTGTTCGACCCCGAAGTGGTGCTGATGGATATCAGCCTCCCGACGGTCGACGGCTACGAGGCGACGCGCCGGCTGCACGAGATCAAGCACGCCGCGAAGGTGATCGCGCTCAGCGGCCACGACGCGAGTGACGTGCGCGACGCAGCGCGTGCCGCGGGCATGGTCTCGTACCTGAGCAAGGATCACGTCAGCCTGACCGTGCTCGGCGAGATCCACTCGGTCGCCGGCCGCTAACTCACGCGGCACGAACGTGGTTCAGCGAAGCTGAACGTCGTTCAGCTTCGCTGAACCACGTTCACGAGTTTCGCGCTAGTGCTGCGTCGCGCAGAACTTGTCGCCCGCGGTCACTTCGTCGAAGAGCTTCAGCTGTTGCCTCTGCCACGCGACTTTCGCGCGGTCGCTCGGGTCCCACTTGCCGGGGTCGAGCGCCTCCGCGACGACGTCGGGCGTCACGCCCGGCCCGACGACGCTGATCCGGTACCGGTTGCCGTGTCCGGCGGCCCGTTCCGGGCTGCCCGGCAGCGATACGTCGTGCGTGGGCCAGAACGAGTAACAGAACGAGCCCGTGGGCTTGCGGAAGACAATCGACGTCTCGCGTTCCCAGCCCGGCCCGTATGCCGAGTCGTGCGTGTCGATGTAGAGACTGCGCCCGTACGTGTCGGTCGGCTCCCCCTTCGACGTCGTGTGGAAGCCGTGCACGGGCTTGCCCGCGTATGACATGCGTCCGAAGATCCCGTGCGCGTCGCCGTTGAACGCCCAGTCCGTGTAGAGGTCGACCTGCGCGAGCGGCCCGACCCAGTGCGAGAGGTGAAGCTCCCAGGCGCGCTGCCACGGCGTCCACGGCTGCCAACCGCGGTGCGGGAGGTTGCGCTGCCAGCGCTGGAGGGCCCAGTACGAGCCGTCACGAGCCTTGCAGCCTGTTACGAAGTAGACGAGTTTCGGTCCGTCGTAGGGCCGACAGTCGTTGACGAAGCTGACCCACACCGCGCGGTGCTGAGTCTTCAGACCGCCCGAGTAGTCGTGCTTGAAGCGAACCTGCGGCTTGCCGGAGTCGGGCGTCAGCGCGTTGATCGCACCCCACACGAGCACGTGGCGCGTCACGCCCTCTGCGCGATAGGTGACGAGCGCTGTCGAGCCGTGCGCCGCGATCTGCACGTTCGTCGCGTTCAGGTCGATCAGGTCGGACGCCGCCGCCGGGCTCGCGCAGAGCAGGAGCGCAAACGACGTCGCGAGCAGCGCTGAACGGAGGTGTCGCGGGACGGGGCGCATAGCGACTCCGCGCACGCGCGCGGAACCCCCAGTTGTACCTGATGCCGGGTAGGGCCCTAACCGGTCAACGGCGCAGTCCAAGCGGACGCGCGAACAGCGCGAAGCAGCCTGCGATCGCAATCGCCTCGATCGCGCCACGCGAGAGCCCCTCGGCGACCGAGCCCTCGACGACGGCACTCCCGAGCGCCATGGCGGCGACTGCGGTGAATGCGACTCCCGCCAGGAGCGGTGCTGCGAACAGGCCGCGCACCGGCACGACAGGCGTGAGACCGCGTGCGATGCGGAGCGTGCGCGCGGCAGGCAGAAGCACCGGCACCGGACCGAGCGCAGCGAGCGTCGAGAGGGCGACGAGCCAACCTGGCAGCAACGGCCTCTGGGCGACGGTCTGCGTCAACTCGGCCCCGATCACCACGGCGGCCGAGACGAGCGCGACGCCGAGCCGGCGCTGTGCGAGCAGCAGTGACACCTGGTCACTGCGGCCGAGCAAAAGTGGCACGAGCGCAAGCACGCCGGCGACGAACGCAACCTGGGCTCCGATCATGATCGTGAGGCCGCCGGCGGCGACGACAGCGCCGCGTGCACCGGAGAGGTCGAGACGCGCCCACTGCTCGGTGGCGCTGTAGACCGACGCAACGACAACGAGCAGGAGGGCCGTCAACGAGAGCGCGGCGAACCCATGCCGAACGGCACGGCGAGTGAGCGGCGCGCGCAGGTCGGCGGCGAAACGCTCAGCGAGCTCGCGCGGGTCGCCGAGCGGAGCCCCGGGATCGCAGCGGCGGTGGTCGGCGAGCTCCGCCTCGATCCGTCGTGCAAGCGCACCGCGAATCCCAACACGATCGAGCTCGAGCTGGAGGCTGCGGTCGAAACTCACGCGAGCACCGACTCGACTGCGCGCGCGAACGACTGCCACTCCGCGCGCCGCCGCCCGAGCGCTGCACGGCCGCGGCGCGAGAGGCGATAGATGCGCCGCCTGCGACCGGCGACCGTCGACCAGTTGCTCGTCAGCAGGCCGTCCGCCTCGAGCCGGTGCAGCACCGGGTAGACGGTCCCCTCGGCGAGGTCGAATGCTCCTTCGCTGCGCGCGCGCAGCGCCTCGATCACCGCGTAGCCATGGAGCGGCTCATCACCCAGGGTCGCCAGCACGAGCGCGTCGAGGTGGCCTTTCAAGGACTCTGCTCTCACGCCTAGTCACGCTATACCTCGTCTCGCTAGGTGTCAAGTGCCGCTTAGGATGGCGGCGATGGCTCCGAGGACGATCGCAGCGGCATTGACACCGTTCACGAATGGCGCAGCCGCCCTCGACGAGGCTGCATTCGAGCCGTATCTCGCCTACCTGCAGGCAGGCGGCGTCGACGGTGTGCTGGCGCTGGGAACGACCGGCGAAGGGATCCTCCTCTCGCTCGCCGAGCGCAAGGCGGCGATCACGCGCTTCGCCGACGGCCCGATCGCGGTGCTCGCGCACTGCGGCGCGCAGTCGACTGCCGACACCGTCGCGCTCGCCGAGCACTCCGCCGAGGTAGGCGTCGAGGGCGTCGCGGTGATCGCGCCGCCCTACTTCCAGCTCGACGACGACGCCTTGCTCGCGCACTTCGCGGCCGCCGCGCGCGCCTGCGCGCCGCTCAGGTTCTACGTCTACGAACTCGAGAAGGCGTCCGGCTACGCGATCCCGGTGCACGTCGTCGAGCGGTTGCGCGAGACCGTTGACAACGTCGCAGGGATGAAGGTCTCGGATGCGCCGTTCGCCAAGGTCCAGCCGTACATGCTCGAAGGGCTCGATGTCTTCGTCGGAGCCGAGGCGCTGATCGGGCAAGGACTCACCGCGGGAGCAGCCGGCGCCGTCTCCGGGCTCGCGTCGGCGTTCCCGGAAGTGGTCTCCGAGGCCGTGCGCAGCGGCGACTCGACGGCCGCGGGCGAACTGCGGACGCTCGTCGATCGCTTCCCGCGTCACGCAGCGCTGAAAGCGGTCGTCGGCGCGCGCGGCGTACCGATCGCGCCGGACGTGCGCGGCCCGCTGCGCGGCCTCACCGCCGCTGAGCGCGACGACCTACTCGCAGCAGTCGCCGGTCGGTAACTCGACGGTCGAGGCATAGGCTGGGTCGATGCGACCCGAAGGGTCAGCCTTCCCGCCCGAGACGCAATACGCCCACAGCGGTGACTTCAGCATCGCATTTCAGGTCCTCGGCGACGGGCCGATCGAGCTCGTGTTCGTCCCAGGCTTCGTCTCGAATCTCGAGCTGACCTGGGACTGGCCGCCGCTGGGCGCCTTCTATCGCGCGTTCACATCGTTCGCACGCGTGACGCTGTTCGACAAGCGCGGCACCGGTCTCTCGGATCGCGTCAGGCTGATGCCGACGACGGACGAGCGCATGGACGATCTCCGCGCGGTGATGGACGCGAGTGCGTGCGAACGAGCCGCCGTCGTCGGGATCTCCGAAGGGGCGCCGCTCGCGATCTCGTTCGCGGCTGCATATCCGGAACGGGTCTCCGCGCTGATCCTCTACGGCCCTCTGCCGAAGGCGACGCGAACCGACGACTACCCATGGGCACAGCCGGCGGAATGGTGGGAAGAGGTCGCACTGCACTTCGAGCGGGCCTGGGGCAGCCCCGAGTACCTGGAGGCCGACGTCGCCTGGCGGGCGCCCAGCGAACGCGACAACGAGGCATTCGTCCGTTGGTGGGGCATCTACCGCCGACTCGGGGCGAGCCCTGGGGCGGCCGCCGATCTCGCTCGTATGAACGCGCAGATAGACGTTCGCGAGCTCCTACCGCAGATCACCGTTCCGACGTTGGTCATGGCGCGGGAGCGTGACCAGGTGATCTCCGTCGATCACGCGCGCTACGTCGCTGATCGAATTCCCGGCGCCAGGTATCTGGAGTTGCCCGGCGAGGATCACCTCCCGTTCGTCGGCGACGCCGACGCGGTGGTGAATGCGATCGCACAGATGCTCGGTGTGCACGACGTCCTGTCGATCGACGTGGCGCCCATTCGATTGCTTCCCGGCGAGTGGCCCGATCACGGGGTCGCCGGTCTGCTCTCTGCGCGGGAGCGCGAGGTGCTGTGGTGGGTCAGCCGCGGCAAGTCGAACCCCGAGATCGCGACGGCGTTGTACATCTCCGAGTCGACGGTGCGGAAGCACCTGCAGAGCGCGTACAGAAAGCTCGGCGTCGTGAATCGCACCGCAGCGGTGGCAAGGCTGAGCGGCACCGACGGTTAGCGAAAAACTCGCGGATTCGCCCATAGCGTCGAGCGCCGCGGGCTGCGACGCTCGGTTGTCAGCGGGTAGACGCCCGCAACAACCTAGGAGGAGACATGAAGTTCCTCGCGACCGCTGCCATCTGCGTGGCGGCCATCCTCGTACCGTCCGCGGCGGCGTCGCCTCGGAGCGGAAACCTGCACGCGACGAAGGACTGCACGGGCTTCAACGGCGGTCCCGGCTCGTACTGCATGATCACGTCGTCGAACCTGCCCGCGATCGAGGTCGGCTCCAAGATCCTCTACCTCCAGCCGGCCAGCCTCCTCACACCGGCGGGCAGCGATGTCGTCCTCGACCTGCCGGGTCCGGGCAACAACGCCGCGTTCGGCAATTGCTCGCTCGCAGTTGGTCACTGCTCGTTCTGGGGCGGCACGGGCAAGTTCACCTGGTTCCATGCGAGCGTCGCCGTCTCATTCCTCGCCGGCCCCAACTGGGCGTGGAACGGCACGTACGACTTCTCGCCGCAGGGCTGACGGCACGGGGTGTCCGACGCGTCTGCGTCGGACACCCTCTCAGTCACGTTCCGCGAGCGCCCAGAGCAGGGACGTCAGCGAGAACCCGTCGACCTGGCGGTCGCGAATCAGCTCGCGCACCCGGTCGACCGAGAACCAGTCGAGCCGCTCGACCTCGTTCGGGTTCGCGACGGCGACCTGCTGGGCATCCGTGCCGACGCAGACGCCGACGCGTTGGTCGCTGATGCCCGGCGACGGGTGGTAGTGACCAAGCAACCGGACCGAGCTCGGTCTCCAGCCGGTCTCGTCGACTGACGCCCTAGCCGCGGCCGCGGTCGGGTCTTCGCCTTCGGCGATCTTGCCCGCCGGCACGTCCCAGCACCACTGGTCGGTGATGAAGCGATACCGCCAGATGAGCAGCAACCGGCCCTCGGCGTCCGACAGGACGAGCGAGACGATCTCGAACGGGATCCGGATGATGTAGTGATCGCCGCGTGTGCCGTCAGTCAGCTCGAGGTCCGCAAGAGCCAGCCGGACCGTGTCGCTTTCGTGCAGCGACCGCTCCCCGTGCACCTTCCAGCGCGTCACCTGCTCAGGCTACTCGACGTTGGCCGGGCCGAGCGTCCCTTCGAGCTGGGCAGCGAGCGGCTGCAGGCGCCCGGTCACACCAAGCCCCGCGAGGAGGTTCCAGAGCCCGAGGCGATGGTGGACGAGATAGAGGTCGAACGTCGCGCGCCAATCGCCCGCGAGCCCGTAGCCGTCGATGAGGGCTGCGAGCGTCTTGTCGGATTTGCGCTCCGAGAACTCGTATGTACAGGCGAGATCGAGCAACGGGTCGCCGGCCAGCGCGTGCTCGAAGTCGAGCAAGCCGGACAGCAGCCATCCGGCCGGCGACGCGGCGAAGAGCACGTTCGCGTCGTGCCCGTCGTTGTGACAGACGACCGCGTGCTCGCACTTGTCGAAGAGCCCCGCGCGCTCGTCGATCTCTCGCCCGAGCCGCCGCCGCAGCCGCAGGTCGCCGCCCAGGCGCTCGAACTCATGGAGGCTCGCCTCGAGCCGACTGAGCATGAACTCTCGGTTCGTCTCGTACGTGTCGGCGACGTCCGCGATCTCCCCAAATGCATCCACCCCCACGCGGTGCAAGGCGCGCAGGGTTGCGCCGAGCTTGCGGTTCGCCTCGATCAGCTCACGCTCGGTGAGCGCAAGCGTGCGGAGCGGCGTTCCCTCGAGCTTCGTCAGGACCACGAAACTCTGCGGGAGGAGTGTCGCCGAGGAGTCGGCGCCGAGCAGGTGCGGCACGGGCAGCTCTGGCGCACGGCGGCCGAGCAGCTCGTAGACCAACACCTCCCTCCGCATCCTCACGCGCATGCCCTCGCGGTAGAGCTTCAGCACGACCTCGCGACCGCCACCGCGAACCGCGAAGACCGAGCCGCTGATCCCTCCTTCGAGTCGCCGCACGGAGTCGACAGGGCCTCGCACGCCTGCGACCGCCAAGAGCCGCCCGGCGAGCGTCGGGTCGACCTCGAACGCGGCAGGCACGCGAAGAACCTACCCGACGAAACCGACGCGGACCGAAGCGTCGCCCGGCCGCAATCGCCTAGGCGATCAGCGTCACGTATGCCCCGACGAGCGTTGCGCGCTGCTGGTCGACCGCGCCCTGACGGCGATCGGTGTGGCCGTCCTGGAAGTGCGCAAAAGCGGCTGTCGACGCGATCGGATTGACCTCGTCCTCACCGTGGTCGTGAAACGACACATGGACGAACGAGTCGTCTGCGAGCCTGAAGACGAGGTAGCTGACATTGCCGGGCTTCGCCGCCTCCAGCTCGGCGAACACGCCTTCGACCCTTCGTTGGTTCTCGTCTGCCGCCTCCGGCGACTGCATCGCGTACCGGGTGACGAGTCTCTTCTCCACTGAAGCGCTCCCTTCGTTTGCCAGGTCGACACCACGCACGACACGCCGGCGTCTCGACCGGTAGACGGAGGTGCGGACGAGAACTCATCGGTCGCGGTCGTTCGGCCTTCGTCCTGGTGGGGTGATGCCCGGCCGAGATCCCCGAGGTGGGATTCACCGAATGGCGGTCGGGGAGCGGGTCGGATGAGCGCTGCAATCTCTGTGGGGGCCACGGCCGCCCCACGCGCTCGGGTTGGTCCCGTGTTCGGCGCCTTGATGCTCGTGATGCTGATGGCGTCGCTCGATTCGACGATCGTCTCGACAGCGTTGCCGACGATCGCGGGAGACCTCGGCGGCTTCTCGCGGTTGCCGTGGGTGGTGACGGCGTATCTGCTGGCGTCGACGATCACAACGCCGGTCGCGGGCAAGCTCGGAGACCTGTACGGGCGCAAGCTCGTGCTGCAGATCGCGCTCGTCGTGTTCCTGGTGGGTTCGATCTTGTGCGGGTTGAGCCAGAACATGACCGAGCTGATCGTGTTTCGCGGTCTGCAGGGCCTGGGCGGCGGCGCGTTGATGGTGTCGACGCAGGCAGTGATCGGCGATGTCGTCTCGCCGCGCGAGCGCGGGCGCTACTCCGGCTTGATGGGCGCCGTCTTCGGAATCTCGACGGTGGTCGGGCCACTGCTCGGCGGGCTCTTCGTCGACCATCTGTCTTGGCACTGGATCTTCTACGTCAACGTCCCGATCGGGGTCGTCGCGCTCATCGTCCTGCAGCTGGTGCTGCACGGGCACACGGAGCGTGTCAAGCGCTCGATCGACTACGTCGGGATGGCGCTGCTCGCCGGCGGGTTGACGTCGATCGTGCTCTACACGAGCCTCGGCGGCGATACCTACGGCTGGTGGTCTGCGCCGATGCTCGTGCTGCTCGCCCTCAGCATGGTGGCAACGGCCGGGTTCATCCTGGCCGAGCGCCGAGCCGCCGAGCCGATCCTCCCGCTCTCCCTCTTCCGCAACCGGATCTTCACGATCTCGAGCCTGATCGGGTTCATCGTCGGAGTCTCCCTCTTTGGATCGGTCACCTATATCCCGCTCTACCTGCAGATCGTCAAAGGCGCCTCACCGACCCAGTCGGGTCTCGAGATGCTGCCGCTGATGGGAGGCGTCCTGCTGACGTCGATCGGAAGCGGCCAGCTCATCTCGCGCTTCGGCCGCTACAAGGTGTTCCCGATCGTCGGGACCGCGCTGATGGCAGTCGGGATGCTGCTCCTCTCGCGCCTGACCGCCGGCACCTCGATGGTGCTGGCAGACCTCTACATGTTCGTGGTCGGACTCGGGCTCGGGTTTGTCATGCAAGTGCTGATTCTGGCCGTCCAGAACGCAGTCGAGTATCGCGACCTCGGTGTCGCGACAGCCAGCGCGACGCTGTTCCGCTCGATGGGTGGAACGATCGGTGTGCCGATCTTTGGTGCGATCTTCACCAACCAGCTCGCCGGCAAGCTCGCGCAGCTTCCGGCCGGCGCGGCCGCTCAGATCCCAGCCCATCTCGGTCCGGGCTCGATCTCGGCGCTGCCGGAAGCCACCCGCACGGCGTACATCGACACCTATGCGAACTCCCTGCATCCGGTGTTCGAGTTGGCAGCGCTCCTCGCGCTCACCGCGTTCGCTTTCACCTGGTGGCTGCAGGAACGTCCATTGCGCCAGACCGTGGCCGACCAGAACATCGGCGACTCGTTCGCCTCTCCCCGCGACCCGGCGTCGCTGGACGAACTGGAGGAACGGCTCGGCACCCTCTCTCGTCGTGAGAACCGGTATCGCATCTACAGGCGCGTCGCCGAGGTTGCGGGACTGCACCTCGGGCCCAAGGCAACCTGGCTTCTGCTGCGGCTGGAAGACCAGCCTCGCTTCACCGCAGCGGAGACCGCCGCCCGGTTCGATCTCCCCGAAGCACGCATCATTCCACTGCTGACCGAGCTCGCCAACGAGGGACTGATCCAACAAGCGGGAGAGCCGCCCGGCACGTTTGTGCTGAGCGAAGCCGGCATCGCTGCGGCGACAACGATTCACGACGCACGCCGCCGACAACTCGAACAGTTCCTCGAAGGCTGGCAGCCCGAGCAACAGCCCGAAGTGCTGCAACTGCTCGAGCGCTTCACGCAGTCGCTCCGCAGCAAACCGCCCGCCGGCGAGCCCGTTCCAACGTAGAGGGCCGAAAAACCGATGAGTTTCCTCTGCCTTGGTGGTCTACACCAGCGAAACCCATGCGACGAATAGGAGAGGCAGCATGAAACTTCTGCTCACGTCCGCCGGCATCAAGAACCCGAGCATCCACGACACGCTGGTCGACCTACTGGGCAAACCGATCGCCGACTCCAACGCCCTCTGTATTCCCACTGCCGGGTATGGGCACCCCCAGGGCAGCCCTGGTGGGGCATGGCGTTTCATCACTGGTCAGGCCTCCACACCCATGTGCGAGCTGGGTTGGAAGTCCTTGGGAGTGCTGGAGCTCACCGCGCTGCCCAGCATCGACGAAGAACGCTGGGTCTCCTGGGTCCGAGAGACAGACGTCCTGCTGGTGAATGGCGGCGACGCGCTGTACCTGTGCCACTGGATGCGGGAGTCCGGGCTGGCGGATCTCTTGCCGTCGCTGGGCGAGACGGTCTGGGTGGGGCTGAGCGGTGGGAGCATGGTGATGACGCCCCGCATCGGGGAGGACTTCGTCGGGTGGAAGCCGCCCACCGGTGGCGACAGCACGCTGGGGATCGTCGACTTCTCGATCTTTCCGCACGTGGATCACGAGGACCTGCCGGAGAACACCATGGCCAACGCAGAACAATGGGCGGCCGGGATCCCAAATCCGGCGTACGCGATCGACGACCAGACTGCGATCAAAGTCGTCGACGACACCGTCGAAGTCGTCTCCGAGGGGCATTGGAAGCTGTTCAGCCCGATTGCCGTTCTGCCAAGCTAGCCGCGCATGGAACGAGTGCTTGGAATCGGAGGGCATTTCATGCGAGCCGCCGACCCGTCGGCCCTGGGCGCGTGGTATCGCGTCTGCCTGGGTCTCGACGCCGATGAGAACGGCGTGTGGCAGCAAGGCGTCGGGCCGACGGTCTTCGCGACGTTCGAGGAAGAGACCGACTATTTCGGATCGCGCGCCCAGCAAACGATGCTCAACTTCCGGGTCTCCGACCTGGATGCAATGCTCGCGCAGTTGCGGGCCAAGGGAGCGGACGTGGCTGAAGAGACACAGGAGATGGAGGGCGTCGGTCGATTCGGCTGGGTCACCGATCCTGAGGGCAACCGGGTCGAGCTGTGGCAGCCCACCTGAGTCAGGGGTAGCACCGACATGAAGCTTCTTCTCACGTCCAGCGGCGTCAGGAACACGAGCATTCACGACGCGCTGGTCGACTTGCTGGGCAAACCGATTGCCGAATCCAGCGCGCTCTGCGTTCCCACCGGCGTGCAGCCCTTCCCCGGCGGACCTTCACACGTCTACGGGTTCATCAGCGGATCGCGCGGCGGCCCCATGTGCGGCCTGGGTTGGAAATCGCTGGGAGTGCTGGAGCTCACCGCGCTGCCCAGCATCAAAGAGGAGTACTGGGTTCCGGCGGTCCAGGAAGTCGACGCTCTGCTGGTTTGGGGCGGCAGTCCCTTGTACCTCTGTTACTGGATGCGGCAGTCGGGACTCGCCGACCTCTTGCCGTCGCTTCGGCCCGAGACGGTCTACGTCGGCACGAGTGGCGGTGCGATGGTCGCGACTCCCGACTTCGGAGGAGCGACCTACGACGACAGCGATCCGCTGACCGGCAGCGACAGAGCGCTGGGACTGGTTGATTTCTCGTTGTATCCGCATCTGGAGCGCGAGGACATGCCGGACACCTCGCTGGCCAACATCGAAAAATGGGCCTCCGGGTTGTCGGTGCCTGCGTACGCGATCGACGATCAGACCGCCATCAAGGTGGTCGACGGCACCGTCGAAGTCGTCTCCGAGGGGCAGTGGAAGCTGTTTACCCCGGGCCTGGAAGCGGGCTAACGCAGAAACCGCGGTAAGCCGAACCGCGGGAAGACACCGCTGCCTGCAAACCACGTGATCTCGGAGATCCGGCCGCCTTCGAGGCTCAGCACGAACATCGCGAACGCACGGCCGGCATCTGCCTCCGGAGCCGTGAGGTAACAGCCGAACGCCGGCTGCGAGTTGGCCCGCGTCGCCACGACCCGAAGAGGCGCACCGCGGCGTTCGGCCGCACCACGAAGGAAGGCGCCGATCGCCGCGGCTCCCTGGTAGGCGTGGGGCAGCGGCGGCATCGTCAGCCAGGCGTCTTCGGTGAGGAGCGCCACGATGCCGTCGACGTCGCCGATCTCGACCGCCTCGGTGAAGAGGCCGACGAGCTCGCGCTCCTCGACGGAGTCGGGGAGCGGCGCTCGTTCACGGCCGACGGCGGGGAGCCGCGTGTCGAATGCCGCCCGCGCGCGGCGGAGCAGGCTGTTCACCGAGGTCTCGGTTGTGTCGAGGAGCTCGGCTGTCTCGGCCGCGCGGTAACCGAGCACGTCGCGGAGCACGAGCACCGCGCGCTGGTGCGGCGGCAGGTGCTGCAGGCCGACGATGAAGGCGAGTCCGATCGCCTCTCTGGTTTCGTACCGCACCTCCGGTCCGGGCGCCTCGTCGGGAACGCCGTCGAGGAGGACGTCGGGATACGGCTCGAGCCAAAGCGGCTCGTTCCAGCGTGTGGGCTCGGGGAGGTGCGTCACGCTCTGCGCGTCCGGTCGACGATCTCGCGCGCGCAGCGCGTCGAGCGCCCGGTTGGTGGCAATCCGGTACAGCCACGTACGAATTGACGCGCGCTCCTCGAACTGCTCCAGGCCGCGCCAGGCGGCGAGGAGCGTCTCTTGGAGCAGGTCCTCGGCGTCCTGCAGCGACCCGACCATTCGGTAGAGATGGACCTGGAGCTCGCGCCGGTGCGGGTCGGTGAGCTTCCGGAAAGCCTCCTCGTCGCCATCGACTACGTCTTTCACGCCCATGGGAGTACTGACGCCGGGAATGCCTGAAACTCGCCGCCCAGTTTTCGCCGTCGCGGACGACTGAACAAACACAGGCCGGACGAAAGGAGAATCGAGATGGCGAAGCTGGTGGTCAGCGAAGAGGTGTCGCTCGACGGTGTGGTGCAAGACCCGACCGGCGAGGAGGGGTTCCGGCAGGGCGGCTGGTTCAACCAGGTCGGCGAAGAGACGCGCCGAGCGTGGGCTGAGGTCAAGACCCAGGAGGCGTTCGCCACGACGGCGCTCCTCCTCGGGCGCAAGACCGACGAGTGGTTCGGCTCACGCTGGTCGAGCCGGGAAGGCGAGTGGGCGGACCGGTTGAACGGCCTGCCGAAGTACGTCGTGTCGTCCAAGCTGGTCGATCCCGTTTGGGGCAACTCGACGGTACTGCAGGGAGATGTCGTGCGCGAGGTGAAGCGGCTGAAGCGCGAGCTCGACGGCGAGCTCGTCGTCTTCGCGAGCCGCGCGCTGACGCAGACGCTGCTGGAGCACGACCTCGTCGACGAGGTGCGGTTGACGGTCTACCCCGTCGTCCTCGGCGACGGCGAGTTGCTCTTCGGCGAGCTGAGCGATCAGCGGCCGCTCCGTCTCCTCGACGCGCGGATGCTCGGCGACGGTCTGGCACAGCTCAAGTACGAGCGGGTACGCGACTGACGGCACGGCGAAGGGGACGGCACGTCGCCGTCCCCCGTTCGCCGTGACGTCCGGAACGACGCCAGAGCGAGCGGTAGGTCACAGTGCCCGCCGAGCCGTGAGTGTCATCGACCAGATTCGGAAAGGCATCCGTCTCCGTGAAGCGGGAAAGCCTGCTGAGGCTCGTGAGCTCCTGACGGCGCTCTGGCCCGAGGTCAACGCGGCAAACGATGCCTTCGCCCGTTGCTTCCTGGCGCACTCCCTCGCGGACGTTCAGGATGACCCCCGCGAAGAGCTGCGCTGGGATGTGATCGCCCTCGAGGCTGGTGAAGCGGTAACCGAAGAACAGGCGGCAGCGCGTGAGGTACCCGGCGGGCGACGGGGCCTTCTGCCATCGCTTCACCTCAACCTGGCCGAGAGCTACCTGCGCGTCGGAGACGAAGACCGCGCGCGCAATCACTACCGAATCGGGTTGGGGTTCGTCCCGTTCTTAGGCGACGACGACTACGGGAACGGGATCCGCGAGGCGTTCGAAACCTATGCGGCCGAGCACCCCACGCACGCGAACGGGGCTTAGATACCGTCGCCTCTGCGCTTCAGAGCTGCGAGCATCTCCTGCTCGGCTGCCCGAAGACTTGAATCCTGATCGTTGCGTCAAGCGTCTCGGCAAAGGCCCGCCGGTGCTCTGTTGGGAACAATGACGCTGATGCGCGTTGTTCCTTCGGAGCGTCACCTATTGCGGGCCAGGGACCTGGTCGATGCGTGCTACGCGCAGCCGCTTGATGTCAGTGACCTCGCTCGTGCGGCCGGCCTCTCGCGCGCCCATTTCAGTCGTGAGTTCAGACGCGTTTTCGGCGAGTCGCCGCATGCGTACCTCCTCACGCGCCGATTGGAGCGGGCCGCGGCGTTGCTTCGCGCAACCGACCGCCCCGTCGTCGCGATCTGCTTTGCCGTCGGCCTACGGAGCGTGGGCTCGTTCACGACCAGCTTTACACGCGCGTACGGCATCACGCCGACGGCGTATCGCGCGTCGTTTCCTCCGGCATCCCACCACGCGCGAATTCCGTCCTGCGTGCTTCGAACGTACGGGCGCCCACAACACCGCACGTTTGGAGAAGACGACGGAACGAGGCAGCCCTAGCATCGGCTCCAGTTCATTCACCGAGAGGAGTCAACCGTGATCAAGATTTCATTCGCAGGCGTTTGGGTGCACGACCAGGATGAGGCGCTTGCCTTCTACACCGAGAAGCTCGGCTGGGAGCTACGCGCCGACGTGACGCTGCCCGAGCTCGGCGGCTACCGCTGGCTGACGGTTGGCCCGCCTGACCAGGCCGACGTGTCGCTGTTGCTGAACGCAATTCCGGGACCGCCGGTGCTGGACGCCGAGACCTCCGATCAGATCCGAAGCCTGATGGCGAAGGGATGGGCAGGCAACGTCCTTCTGACGACGGACGACGCTCAGGCCTCGTACGAGGAGCTCGCGGCGCGAGGCATCGAGTTCACCGAGTCGCCAGAGGAGCGGCCGTACGGCATCGACTGTGCGTTCCGCGACCCATCCGGCAACCAGTTCCGCTTGACGCAGACGACCGAGTCCGCGGTCGCGTGAGGCGCGTCGCCGGCGGCGGAGCTGTCTACCGCTCCGCCGACCGGCACGCGCAACTTCCCACCCGCAGGAAGCCAGAGAGGCGGTCGGACGAGCTGATCGGGCCGGTCACGGCAACCGCGTCAGGTCGACCTCGGTGACGACCGTCAGGTCGTAGGACGCCTCCATTTGAGGGTAGATGCGCGCCGCGAGAGCCGCACGCTCCTCGTCGTCGAGCATTGCAGCCGAGCTGCGTGTCAGCTCCAGATCCGCGAGGTCGCGTCCGGAGATCGTGAGACGTTCCTCGAAGGTCGCCTGCTCGAGCAAGCCGAACGCGGAGCGACCGAGGTCCTCGCGCCAGTCTCCGGGCGACGGACCGCCTTGACGGAACCGCTGATACAGGTCAGTCAGCAATCGGCCGACCTCCGGCGGCGCTGACGGTTGCTCCCGGCCGTACCAGTCGCGCCAGAGGAGCGCGAGCCCGCCGCCTGCTCGTAGGACTCGTTCTATCTCGGCGAGGGCGCGAGAGGCATCGAACCAGACGAAGGCATCGCCGACGAAAACTGCTTCCACAGAAGAGTCCTCCAGCGGAATCGTCTCCGCGTACCCGGCGCGCGCATCACCGCCTACGTACGCGCGCATCTCATCGTCCGGCTCCACCGCGACCACGACGGCACCTCGCGCGCGAAGCGCTCGCGTGAGCGCACCGGTGCCGGCCGCAAGATCGAGCACGGACGCTCCGCGGGCGAGACCCAGTGAGGCGACCGCGTGGTCGACCGCCGCAGGTGCGAACTCGGGACGCAGCCGGTCGTAGGTCTCGGCAACGCGGCCGAACGTCAGGCCGAGTTTCTCCTCTGCCACATGAACCTCCTCTCCGCGTCTAAGACAAGCCGATGTTGCCCGACGTGAACAGAGACGTCGGCCGTTGGGCAAGACCCGAGCGGCTCGTTCGACGCATCGCTCCTGTAAAGATCCGCCCATGACCGAATCCGTTCGCGAGGCGCAACTGGAGCGAACCGAAGCCGGGCTCATTCCCCAGGGTGAGGGTTGGTTCGTCCTCAACGCGCGCGACGTTTCGTGGATCCGGAGCGAGGAGCGTGGGCAAGACACTGACTTTGAAGGGGGACAGGAGTGGGCTCAGCTCGGCTTCCGCATCCATGTGCTCATGCCTGGCCAGCGGAACGGCATGTACCACCGCGAGCGCGGACAGGAGGACTTCCTTCTCGTCGCCGGCGAGTGCGTGCTCGTGATCGAAGGTGAGGAGCGCCTTCTCAAGGCATGGGACTTCGTCCACTGCCCGCCCTGGACGCACCACGTCTTCGTCGGAGCCGGTGAGGGGCCGTGCGTCATCGTCATGACCGGCAGCCGAGTCGGTGGCTTCGAGGTCGTCTATCCGGTGAACGAGGTGGCGGCGAAGCACGGTGCGAGCGTGCTTGAACAGACGTCGAAACCGGCCGACGCCTACGCCCACTTCGGGCCGGAGGAACGGTCGGCGTACCGCGAGGGCTGGCTGCCGTGATGCTCATCCCGTCGCCTGCGCGCGCGATGCTGGAATCTCCTCTGGCGTTGTCGTGACGGCCAGGTGGTCGAACCAGGTTCCGGGACTGTGGGGTGGGCCAGTGTTCGCGAAGACCTCAGGAGCGCCGGAGCTCTCGCTGTTGGCCTCGGCGTCGGCAGCTCAACGAGGGGAGGAAGTTTAGACTCGGCCAGTGCGCCGTGAGGACGTCTCGGACTGGCTTGGGCGTTACGTCGCCGCGTGGAAGAGCGGCGAACGACGCGAGATCGAGGCGCTCTTTAGCGATGACGCGCGCTACCGGTACCACCCCTACGACGAG
Organism: uncultured Actinomycetes bacterium; assembly: GCA_963779505.1. GTDB lineage: Bacteria > Actinomycetota > Thermoleophilia > Gaiellales > Gaiellaceae > PALSA-600. The sequence continues at coordinate 62,225 of CAVZYK010000019.1, forward strand.
CCTCTCGTCGGGCAGGCGGCGATCGCCGACTCTTGGCTCGACGATCCCGACGAGCCGGGAACCTTTGACGCGAGCTACGAGTGCTTCGCCGCCGACGGCAACGCTGCCGTGGCGATCGGAACGAGCACGTACTTCAAAGCAGACGGAGAAGTCGACCGCGTGTACGACAACGTCTTCGTGCTGTGCTTCGAGACGGGAGGCCGCTGCTCCGAGTTCACAGAGTGGTACGTGAAGCGTCCGTAACCGCGAGTCGCGTCAGGGGCGGAATTCCGTTCTTCAGTCGGGCTAGTGCCGTTCGTGTCGCTGTGCATGAAGGAGTCGCGCTGGACGCGACCCAACTCATTTTCAGCTGGGGCAGCGTTGCGGAATGACGGCTGACCGGCATCCTGGGCGCCCGCGATGAGTCTCGTCACGGGACGCAGTCTGTACCCGGAACGATCAACGTACTCGAGGAGGGACCATGCCAGTTACCTACACCTTCGATGTCTTTTCCAGCCTGGATGGCTTCGGCTCCGCGAGCGGCGGCGACTGGGGCGGCTATTGGGGCAAGCAAGGCCCTGAGCTGCTCGAACACCGCCTCGCGTTGTACAACGAGAAACAGCAGATGGTGTTCGGGGCCAACACCTTTCGGCTCTTCGTGGAGATGCTGGCTTCAAGCACCGAGGAATCCGACGTGAGAGACCCGTGGGTCACCAGGATGGTGAACCTGCCGGCGATCGTGGTCTCGACCTCGCTACAAGGCCCTCTCGACTGGGCGGACGCGACCGTGGTGAACGGTGACGCGGTTGATGTCGTCGCCCGGCTCAAGGAGGAGTCCGCGGTGCCGTTGCGCTCCCACGGGAGCCTGTCGATGAATCGGGCGCTGATGGCCGCCGGCCTCGTCGACCGCGTTCAGGTGACCCTCTTTCCTGTGATCACCGGCGAGAACGGATCGGATCCCATCTTCCAGGGCGCGGCCGACTTCGACCTCGAGCTGATCGAGACTCGAACGCTCGACGGCGACATCCAAGAGCTCACCTACCGGCCCACGCTGCATGTCCATGGCTGAACCCGTCCAGACAGCCGCGAACACCGCGCACCACAGGCTCTCTCGCCGGGTCTCTTAGGCCTCCGACCCTTCAACCGGCGCTTGGTAGATGATGGAGCCGTGCCGGTAGAGACGATCCATCTCGGGGCTCCGCGGACGCCCGAACTTTGGACTGTCGAGTCGGTGCAGGCTGTCGCCGGGAAAGGGCTCGAAGGCGACCGGCACTTCCACGCCGGCGGGGCTCCTCCGGGTCAGGCGCTCACGCTCGTCGCAGCAGAGGTTGTCGAGGAGATCGGACTAAGGGCCGGTGATACTCGACGGCAGTTGACCGTGCGTGATGTGGATGTCAACGCCCTTGTTGGTAAGCGCTTTCGCGTTGGCGAGGTTGAGTGCTTCGGCGTGGAGCTCTGTGAGCCGTGTCGTCATCTCGAGGAGATGACCCGGCCGGGGATCATCAAGGAGCTGACCCATCGCGCCGGCATCAACGCTGACATCCTGATCGGTGGTCTCATCCGCGTCGGCGACCCTGTCGTGGAGCTCTAGCCGGTAGACACTCGTCTGCGCCAGTGCTCCGGCGTGACGCCAAACCGAGGCAGCCTCCCGCTAGCCCCTTTTGATGTGATCGATGATCCGATCTGCGGCGTCGTGCGCGGACGCTGCGCCCGAGTCAATCGTCAAACCGTCGGGAGCGGCGATCGCCCTGAAGTCGTCGTACTCGTCGAGCATCTGCACGAGTACCTCGGGATCAGTGGGCTTTCCGTACTGCTTTCGACTTTCGGAACGAACACGCTGGAGCAGCACCTCACGGGGCGCGAGCAGTTGGACGAACAAGACGGCGCCTCCGGTGTCCTCATAGGCCGAGACGATGTCGGCGACGTGCTGTTCATCCCCGGGTGCGAAAACGTATGTGTAGATCAGGTCGATCTGTTCCGCGGCAGCCGCCGCGACAAGGTCGCGTCTGAACCGCCCGACGACAGCCCAGAATGTGTCGCTCCCGAACGGCAGCACCTCCGTGACGGCGTCGATCGTGACGTGGTTGTGAAGGACCTTGAACGGGAGACGGTCTGCGACCGCTCTCGCGACGGTCAGCTTTCCGACAGCGGGAGGGCCGTAGAGAAAAATCAGACGTGGCGTGGTCACGGCCCAAGTATGCGATGCAACGCGCGCCGGCATGCGCCCGTGCTCCCGGAATGACGCCTGACACCGAGCCTGGCATCCTCACCAGGCGTAGGCCTGCGGTGCTTCTCCTGGCCCCGGCCAGATGTGGTCGAGCCGCGCGACGACAGCTCTGTCCAACTGCACCGACAAGGCGCCGAGGCTCGACACCAAGTCCTCGGTCGTCGTCGGGCCGACGATCGCCGCCGAGACGACCGGGTTCTGCAGGAGCCAGGCCAGCGCGACGTGCGCCGGGGCTGCGCCCAACTCGCGGCACAACGCCTCGTAGGCTTCGAGCTGAGCGCGGTGGCCGTCAACCGGCGGCTGCATCTCGTTCGGGCTGCGCCCGTCGACCTCGGCTTGCAACGCGCCAGCAAGTAGCCCTGAATGCAGCGGGCTGTACGGAATCAGACCGATGCCGAGGCTCCGCAGCGCAGGGATCACCTCCAGCTCCACGGTGCGCACCGCAAGGTTGTAGAGGCTCTGCTCCGACACCAAGCCGAGGAAGTTGCGGTTCGACGCGGCGGACTGCGCGAGCGCGACGTCCCAGGCAGCAAAGTTGCTGCTGCCGACGTAGCTGATCTTGCCTTCGCGCACGAGTTGCTCCATCGCCTGCCAGATCTCCTCCCACGGAGTGGCTCGGTCCACGTGGTGCATCTGGTAGAGGTCGATGTGGTCAGTCTGCAGCCGTCGCAGGCTCGCCTCGCACGCGCGCCGTATGTGGAAGGCCGACAGCCGCCGGTCGTTCGGCCCCGTTCCCATCGGCTGGTAGACCTTGGTCGCCAAGACGATCTCGCCGCGGCGGCCGGTGCGCTTCAGCCAACGGCCGATGATCTCCTCCGAGATGCCGTAGCCCTTCTCCATGTCGGGCGACTGCGGCCCGCCGTAGACATCAGCGGTGTCGAAGAAATTGACGCCGGCCTCGATCGCGGCGTCCATGATGGCGACGCTGGCTTTCTCGTCCGCAGTGAATCCGAACCGCATCGTCCCGAGGCCGATGCTGCTGACTCGTAGCCCAGAGCGGCCCAGATGGGAGTACGTCATCTCGCCGCTCACTGCTGGAAAGCGTACGCCGTCACTGACGACGGCGAAACGCGAATCGAGAAGCGCGGCCCACACCGGATTGGGGCCGGTGTCCCGGCATGCCGCCTGATACGGAGGCTGCGAACGGCGGTTTCACGCCCGCCGTCGCGCGTCACTCAGGCCGATCAGGTAGCTAGGAAGTCGAGCAGGATCGTCGCGAGCTCATCCGGCTTCTCCTCGGTCACGTGATGGCCGCAGTCGATCGTCGCACTTCGTACGTCCGTCGCCCAGGCATCCCATATCTCGGCGATGTCTACCGCGCGAGCGTTCCACCGATGTTGCCGATCCCGATGATTCCGGTTGCCATGGCGACTCCTCCTTTCTGTTCGGGCGTTGGATGCGCCAGTGCTGCGGAATGACACCAGAGCTCAACCGTTAGTGATGCTCTGGCGACTCCTCCTCGAGCCGCGGCTTGGTGTCGCTTGGTCTGAACGGCTGCGTGGATGGGTCAGCCGGTTCCGTTTCGGCGAGATCGCCGCCGCTGACGCGCGGCCCCCGCGGCGGGCGAGAAATCGCGCCGACGATCTCACCGACGTTCTTCTCCTTCGTCACACGTGGCAGGTCGGCCTGACTGAGCATTCCAACGAGCTCTCCGTCACCGACGATGACCGGTAGCCGGCGCACCTGCGCCCGCGCCATCCGCGTCAACGCGTCGTCGAGGTCGTCGTCCGGCGTCACTGTGACGACGTCGCGTGACGCGACCTCGCTGACCGACGTCTTCTCCGGATCGCGTCCGGCCGCGACCACACGCAGCGCAATGTCACGGTCGGTGAGGACGCCGATCAGCCGCGCCGTGCCGTCCATTTCGACGACGGGAAGCGACCCGACGTCGTCGCCTTCCATAAGACGTGCCGCCTCCCGCACGGACGTGTTCGCTTCGACCGCCCTTGGATGCCTTGTCATCACGTCGACGATCTTCGTGCCCATCGAGCACCTCCTATGCGAATGGCTCGTTCAGGAATGCGTTCCTCCGTGCGTGCGGATCCAAACCAGGTCGCCGCATGCCGTTCGCTGGCTACCCGACGGCAGCTCAGGCTGTCGAATCGATCACCGCGAACCAGGCGCGACGGCGCGATTCAACGGCGGAGATTTCGCCACCCGCGAACGCGTTCTCCTCGAACTCGAACAGCGGCTCCGCGCGTAACGGCGCTCGCCTGGGCCAGTGTTGCGGAATGACCCCTGACTACCTTCCCGTTGCGCACACTTATGATCGTGGCATCCCGGGTCGGAGCGAGGAAGAATGTCCGCGACCGTTAGTCGTGTTGAACGCTACGCCGAGCTACTGCTCGATACGTGCCTGGGCGTAGAGCGCGGCTGGCAGGTGATGGTGTGGAGCACGCCGTTGGCTCGGCCGCTGCTGGAGGAGGTCATGAAGCAACTGGCCGAGCGCGGCGCCTACCCGCTCCTGCGCCTCACCTTCGACGGCGGCCACTGGCGAGAACACCGAGCCTGGCTGCGGCATGCACCGCTCGAGGTGATCTCCGAGCCGGCAATGATCGAGGTACACGCGCGGCACCAGTGTGATGCGTGGCTCGGCGTGCAGGCCCCGGAAAACACACGTGACGGCGCGGACATCCCGGCCGAGCGAACGAGCGCTCTCGAGAAGGCGTACGGGAAGGCGTATCGCGACGTCAGGTCACGCCCCGACTACGTGGACACTCCCGCGGTCATGTGCTGGTATCCGACGCCGGCGCTGGCCCAGGACGCCGGAATGACGTTGGCTGCGTTCGCCGACTTCCTCTACGGCTCGTGCCTGATCGACTGGAAGAGCATGTACGAGCGGATCTCGCGTCATGCGCAACTGCTCGACGAGGCGGAGGAAGTCCGGATCGTCGGCGACGAAACGGATTTGCGGCTGTCCGTGGCCGGTCGGCGCGCGGGAGTCGACGCTGGCACCGGCAACATGCCGGGGGGCGAGTTCTTCGTCTGCCCGGTCGAGACGTCGGCCGAGGGCACGATCGCATTCACGGAGTTCCCCGCGATGCGGGGCGGCCGCGAGATACGCGGCATCCGTCTTCGCTTCTCGGAAGGCCGCGTCGTGGATGCGTCAGCCGACAGCGAAGAGGACTACCTGATGAAGACACTCGACACCGACCAAGGGGCACGCCGCATCGGCGAGCTCGGGATCGGCTGCAACCCCGGCATTGACCGCTACATGCGGAACATCTACTTCGACGAAAAGATGAACGGAACCATCCACATCGCGCTCGGCGACGGGGAGTTCCTCGGCGGCGCGAACGTCTCGGCGATCCACTGGGACATCGTCAAGGACCTCCGTTTCGGTGGGCGCATCGAGCTCGACGGAAAGGTCGTGCAGGAAAACGGCAGCTGGGTCGCCTGAAGCTGCAGCACCCGAACGCTGGCCGACACGCTGCACGGTGGCCGCGACACTGATCGCGGTCTCGAGACCGCGCCGTCGCTTGGGCGAGCGTCCTCTCACCTGAGGGACGAGCGACCACCGGCAAGCACCGGGAGCTAGGAA
>CAVZYK010000020.1:0-44752 GCA_963779505.1 uncultured Actinomycetes bacterium
GCGGCGCGAATCGCCTCGTCGACGTCGCCGAAGCGCTTGGCGAAGTTGTCGACGAACATCTGGGCCAGCTCACGGGCCTTGACGTCGTAGGCGGCGGGGTCGGCCCAGGTGGATCGCGGGTCGAGCAGCTTCGGATCGACGCCCGGGACGGAGACAGGCACCTGGAAGCCGAAGACCTCGTCGGTGCGCAGCTCGGCCTGGTCGAGCTCGCCCGAGAGGGCGGCGGTCAGCATCGAGCGCGTCGCGGCGATCGGCATCCGGCTGCCCTCGCCGAACGGCCCGCCGGTCCAGCCGGTGTTGACGAGCCAGACGACAGAGCCGTGCTCGTCCAGCTTCTCGCCGAGCATTCGGGCGTAGACGGCCGGCGGCTGCGGCAGGAAGGGCTGGCCGAAGCAGGTCGAGAACGTCGGCTGCGGCTCGGTGACGCCGATCTCGGTGCCGGCGAGCTTGGCGGTGAAACCGGAGAGGAAGAAGTAGAGCGCCTGCTCGCGCGTCAGCTTTGCGATCGGCGGCAGGATCCCGAAGGCGTCGGCGGTCAGGAAGATGACCGAGGCCGGATGGCCCGCCATCTTCGACGGCAGCGCGTTCGCGATCTGCTCGAGCTTGTAGGCGGCGCGCGTGTTCTCGGTCTTCGAGTCGTCGTCGAAGTCGACGACGCCGTTCTCGTCGATCGTGACGTTCTCGAGGATCGTCCCGAACGTCTGCGTCGTTCGGAAGATCTCCGGCTCGGCTGCCGCGGAGAGGCGGATCACCTTCGCGTAGCAGCCGCCCTCGATGTTGAAGACGCCGTTGTCGCCCCAGCCATGCTCGTCGTCGCCGATCAGCGAGCGCTCGGGGTCGGCGGAGAGCGTCGTCTTGCCGGTGCCGGAGAGACCGAAGAAGACCGCGACGCGACCATCGGCGCCGACGTTGGCGGAGCAGTGCATCGGGAAGACGCCTTCGAGCGGCAGGCGGTCGTTCATGACGGTGAAGATCGACTTCTTGATCTCGCCCGCGTAGAAGGTGCCGCCGACGAGCAACTCGGTGCGGCCGGGATGCAGCACGACGAACGTGCCTGCGCGCGTCCCGTCCTCCTCCGGCTCCGCCTCGAGGTCGGGCGTGTGCAACACGAGCGCCTCGGGCGTGAACGACGCTTCCTCGCCGGGGGCGAGATCGATGAACATCGTCCGTGCGAAGAGCGCGTGGTACGGGTGCGCGGTGATCACGCGCACGCCGATCCGGTGCGCCGGGTCGGCGCCGGCCCAGGCGTCGACGACGTAGAGCGCGTCGGCGGCGCCGAGCTGCGCCGTCACCTTGTCGCGCAGGCCGTCGAAGTGCTGCTCGGAGAGCGGCTGGTTGACGTCGCCCCACCAGATGCGGTCCTGCGAGCGGCTCTCCTCGACGAGGAACTTGTCCTTCGGCGAGCGGCCGGTGAACTGCCCGGTGTCGACGGCGAGCGGGCCGCCCTCGGCGAGACGACCTTCCCCGCGCTTCAGCGCATGGGTATAGAGCAGCGAGGTCGTCGGGTTCCGATGAACCTGAGCGGAGGTGGTGATCCCGTGCTCGGAGAGGTCCACGCGGCCGGGCAGCTGAGTCGTGGTCATCCGGAGCGCCTCCTTGAGGGTTTCGGCCAGGTCGGTCATGACGCCGCGGAGCGCCCGGGCGGGCGCGCGCAACGGCTGAATGGTACGGATTCAGGCATTCGCCGGAAGGGCGAACCGTCCTTCGCGCCTGCATCAAGCCTCTATGACTGGGCGGTCGAGGTCCGCGTCACCCAGCTGCGGTTCTTGACCGTGAAGAGGGCCCAGAGGTTCAGCCAGTACAGGCAGCACTCGTAGAACAGCATGTAGACGAAGAGGCCGACCACCTTCTCGCGCGCCCGGATCGGGACGAGGATGTAGCGGACGAGGAGGAGCATGATCCAGCTCGGCAGGATCGTCGTCAGGACGAGGCTCGGCCGAGCGACGATCGTCACGGCGAGCGCGACCCGCAGACCGAACGACAGAAACGGTGCCGTCAGGTCCCAGAGCAGGATCTGCAGGAAGAGCAGCCGCTTGCAGCGCCAGGCGTACGTCAGCGTGTAGATCGACTCGCGGACGTAGCCGCGCTTCCACCGCCGCTGCTGACGCAGGAAGCCGCGTACCGTCGCCGGCGTCTCGGTCCAGCTGACGGCCTCGGCCACGTACACGACGTCGTAGCCCCGCTTCAGCACGAGGTTCGTCAGGTGCCGGTCCTCCGAGTGCGTGCACGACTGCCCGAGAAAGCGCTGGCCGGCGAACTCGTCGATCACCTCGCGCAGCAGCGAGGCGCGGTAGGCGGCGAGGCAACCGCTGCAGCAGACGACGCTGCGGATCACCGATTGCGCCTGCTTGTAGATGTTGAGGCCGACCCAGTAGTAGGTGCCGACCATGCGCGTCAGCAGGTTCTGCCGCTCGTTCAGCAGCAGCACGTTGCCCGTCGACGCCCGATCTCGGGGCAGAGCAGCGGCTCGACCACACGCACGAGAGCGTCGGGCTCGAGCACGGTGTCGCTGTCGATCGTGACGACGAAGTCGACGTCGTCGTCGAGCAGTTGCGTGACCGCGAGATGGAGCGCCTCGCGCTTGCCTCGGTTCTCGGGAAACTCGTGCAGCGAGATCGGCAGCTCGGCGGCCAGCACGCGCAACCGCTCCTGGACGCCGTTCGTCGAGCCGTCGTCGATCACGATCACCTGTTTGCGACCCTCGCCGGCGAGGACGGTGCGGATCGACTCCTCGACGAGGGCGGGATCCTCGTTGAAGCACGGGATCAGCACCGCGATCTTCTGGCCGGCGTAGCGCGGGTACGAGCGCGGGCGCACGTCGTGGACGAAGAGGAGCACGAAGAGGTAGAGCGTGTAGGTGACGAGCAGGAGCAAGTACGCCGTCGTGAAGCCCACCCAGAAGCGGACGCTCGTCCCGTACTGCGACAGGAAGAGCAGCCCGCTCCCGAGCAGGACCACGTAGAGGGCGACGTAGATCGCGACCTGCGCGCGGTGCTGGCTGATCAGCTGAGGTTCGGGTCGAAGGGGAGAAAGAAGAGCCCCACGACATGCACGAGCTGGCACTTGAGCTCTGAGGGGCCGCCGAGCAGCCGCTTCAGGTCCCGCTCGTTCGCTCCGTAGACCGTGACGATGCCGTAGGCCGTACGCCCGACCTGGATCGTCGCCGTGGTCGTGTGGTACGCCGCCGAGACGCGGGTGAGCTGGCTGCCCGAGATCCAGCAGACCTGGTGCCCGACGCCTTTCCCGAAGAGACCCGCGACCGGGTTGTCGGAGCCCTTCGACGATTCGACGACGACCACGCTGCCGTGGTCGTCTCCGTGCTTCGGCGTCACCTTCGCGGCGGCCGCCGCGAAGTCCGGCTTCGCTCCGAAGCCGGCTGCGCCGGCGACGACGCTGAACGAGAACAGTGCGAGCGCCGGGACGATGATGATCCAGGCGCAGAGGCGTTTCGTGGTGCTTGTCGTTCTCAGTGCCGCAGTCCGCTGCGCCGCCGCAAGGCGCCGTTTGTCAACGGACATGGTGTTGCTCCTATTCGGTTGTGTCCAGCCACCTAAGCGACGCGAGCAGCCTCGGGCCATTCCCGGAACGGGCCGCGCGTGTGGGCAGAAGGGTTAGTTCCGGCCGGACGTGCGGTTCAGATCTGCCAGTCGCCGTCGCGGAGGACGGGCACGCGCTCGCCGGCCGCGGTGACGCCGTCGACCTCGAGCTCCGGCGAGCCGATCATGAAGTCGACGTGCGTGCCGCTCGTGTTCACACGCGCAGCGTCCGCCTCTTCGACGAGAAACGGGAAGCCGTTGCCGAGCGCGATGTGGCTGGCAGCGTTCTCGTCGAGCAACGTGTCGTAGAAGACGGTGCCGAGCGGCCCGATCCGCCCCTGGCGGTCGACGAGCGCGAGCTCGCCCAGCCGGAGCGCTCCGTCGTCGATCGTCAGCTGAGAGCGGAGCGCCTCGACGTTCTCGTCCGCGTCGATCTGTACCGCCTTGCCGCCCTCGAAGCGGACGCGCAGGCCGCGGATGATCGTCCCGTCGCGCAGCACGAGCGGCTTCGTCGACGCGACGTGCCCCGACGTCCGCTCGGGGTCCGGGGTCGTGAACACCTCTTCCGTCGGCAGGTTCGGGAAGTGGCGCAGGCCGTCGACGGTCGTGAAGTCGGCCGCCCACCAGGTGTGCGTCGGGAGCATGCCGACCGTCAGCTCGGTGCCCGGGCCGCGCAGCTCGAACGCGTCGAAGCGACGCTCGGCCAGGCGGCGCGCCGAGTCGTTCAGCGTCGCCATGCGCTCTTCCCAGGCGCCCGCAGGGTCGGGCTCGTCGAGCCGGAGCACGTGCTCGAGCTCGCTCCACAGCTTCTCGTAGGCCTCGTCCTCGGACAGGTCGGGGTAGACGAGCGTCGCCCACGCCGGATGCGGGCACGGCAGGATCGCCCAGTTCGTGCTCCGCTCGCCGACGATCTTCCCCGTCTCCTTCAGCCACGGCAGGCGGTCCTTGCCGACGAGCGACGCGTCGAGGTCGTTGAGCAGGCCGGGCTTCGTCGGGCCGGCGAGGGAGACGCGCGCGCCCTTCGCCGCGGCGTGCCCGAGCATGCGGTCGGCGTACCACTGCGGGACGTACTCCAGCGTCTCCGGGTCGGCGTTCTCGACCCGCGCCCGCTTCAGGAGCGGGTCGAAGTACCAGATGTCCACGAACTGCGCGCCGCGCCGGTAGGCGGCGGCTGCGATCGCACGCGCCAGCTCATCCTGCTCGAGCTCGGCCGAGACGGCCATGATCTGGCCCGGCTGCACGTTGGCAGCGTGCACGGCGAGATCTGCGAGGCGTGTCCAGCGGTCGGAGGTCACCGGCAGGCGATCCTATACCCGGCGCCGAACCGGGAGGTGTGACCTTCGAGGCGGCAGCCGAGCGGTTCCTCGCGGCGGCGGGCGTGGCCGACGCGACCAGGCGCGCCTACGCGTCGGATCTGCGCGATTTCGGGGCCTGGTTCGGGGCGGACAGCCCGCTCGAGGACGTCGACGTACGGGTGCTCGCCGACTGGGTGGCCGAGCTCGGCCGCGCGCGCGAGCACGGGAAGCTCGCGCCGGCCACCATCTCGCGCAAGCTGGTCGCCGTGCGCGCGCTCCTCCGCTACAGCCTCGGGCCGGAGCGCGTCCCCGACGCGTCGCTCGCGCCGAAGCGTCCGCGGCGTCTGCCCGAGTCGCCCAAGCTCGCCGAGATCGAGGAGATCGTCGACTCGCTGAAGGGCGACGGGCCGCTGCCGCTCAGGAACCGGGCGCTCGTCGAGCTCGTCTACTCGGCCGGGTTGCGCAGCGCGGAGGCGGTCGGGCTCGATCTGGGCGACGTCGACTTCGAGCAGGAGCTCGTGCACGTCCGCGAGGGCAAGGGCGGCAAGGACCGGGTCGTGCCGCTCGGCGAGGAGGCTGCCTACCTCGTCGCCCGCTACCTGCGCGACGCGCGGCCGCTGCTCGCACGGGGTGCCGAGAACGCGCTCTTCATCTCGGCCCGCGGCCGGCGCCTCGACACCTCGACGCTGCGGCGGCTCGTCCCGCATCCGCACCGCCTGCGCCACGCGTTCGCGACGCACCTGCTCGAGGGCGGCGCCGACCTGCGCACGATCCAGGAGCTGCTCGGGCACGCCTCCCTCTCGACGACGCAGATGTACAGCCACGTGGACGCGAAGCGCCTCCGCCGCGTCTACGACCACGCGCACCCGCGCTCGTAACGCCGTACCCCAGAGTTCGTGTGGACGTCCACACAAACCAGGTTCGAAGCGTCCACGGCGAACAGCGCGCCATGGAACGCGACCCCGACGTCGAGGGTTTCCTCGCGCTGCTGACCGCGCGCCGCTCGCCGCGGACGGTCGAGGCGTACCGGCGCGACCTGACTGCGCTGCGCGCGTTCCTCGGCAAGCCGGTCTCGAGTGCGACCACGGAGCAGCTCGAGCTGTACACGGCCCAGCTTCGCGCCGACGGCCTCTCCGGCGCGACGATCGCCCGCCGCACGGCCGCGGCGCGCAGCTTCTACCGCCACCAGCAGCTGCTCGGCGCCCGCGAGGACAACCCGGCCGCCGCCGTCCAGCTCCCGCGCCGCACGCGGACGCTGCCGAAGACGCTCTCACCGGGCGAGGCGGAACGGCTGATCGACGCCGCGGCCGGGACGCAGCCTCGTTCGCTCCGCGACCAGGCCCTCGTCGAGCTGCTCTACGGGGCCGGCCTGCGCGTCTCCGAGGCGATCGGCCTCGACAAGGCGGGCGTCGACCTGGACGACAGGCTCGTGCGCGTGATCGGCAAGGGCAGCAAGGAGCGCGTCGTACCCGTCGGCAGGCACGCCGCCGAGGCCCTGCGGCGCTACCTCTCGCGCGGCCGGCCGTACCTCGACCGGCGCAACCGGCCCGAGCTCTTCCTGAACGCACGCGGCGGCCCGCTCACCCGCGCGGGCGCCTTCCTGATCCTGCGCAAGCTGGCCGAGAAAGCCGGACTCGACCCGCACCGCGTTCATCCGCATCTGCTCCGCCACTCGTTCGCCACTCATCTGCTCGAGGGCGGCGCCGACCTCCGCTCCGTCCAGGAGATGCTGGGCCACGCCGACCTCGCCACGACCGAGCTCTACACCCACGTAACCGATCGGAGGCGTCGGGAGTTGTATTTCCAGGCGCACCCTCATGCGCGACGTTCGAGAACGGAGGACCCCGGTGACGATGGATCCGCACGTGGAGCTGATGATGGCCCTGGCGTCGGGAGCGGCCTGGCTGATGATGCGAGCCGGCCTCGCTAAGAACGCGCTCGAGCTGAAGCGGAAGCGGACGCTCTGCCCGTCGTGCGGCAAGCACGACGGCTGCACCTGTAGTTAGTTCTTCCCCTTGCGGCGCAGAAGCTGCGCGACCTTCGCGGCGGCTTCGCGCAGCTCGCGCGGCTGTTCGTCGTCGTCACCGACGGATGCCAGCAGCTGAATCGTGTCGGGCCGCGGCGACCCGTTCTTCAGCGAGACCACGGCGAGCCGCCGCACGGCCTCGTTCCCGTCGTGGGTGAGCAGCTCGTGCAGCAGCGGCCGGACGTCGTTGATCACGCCGGGGTGATCCCGCGAGAGCTTCTCGAGTGCGAGCAGCGACGAGCCGCGCACGGCCGGGCTGTCGTCCTCGAGCCCACGGCGCAGCAGCTGGATCTTGGTGCGGAAGCGGAACTGCCCGATCGCGCGGTAGGCGACTGCGCGCTCGCGGAAGTCGGCCGCCCGCGCTGCGGACTCGAGCTCCTCGTCCCACTGCGACCGCAGTTGCGAGAGCTCGCGCTCCTTCCCATCCTCCGCGAGCTGGTCGGCCTCGGCCGCGGCGTCGGCGAGCGTCATCAGCCCTGCGGGTACGCGCGGCGCGGTTCGCCGACGTAGGTCGCCGAGGGCCGGATGATCTTGTTGTCGGAGTGCTGCTCGAGCACGTGCGCGGCCCAGCCGGCCGTGCGGCTCGCGGCGAAGACCGGCGTGAACAGGTCGGTCGGGATGCCGAGGTAGCGGTAGACCGAGGCCGAGTACAGATCGACGTTCGGGTACAGATGCTTCTCCTCGAACACCGTCCGCTCGGCCGCGTCGGTGATCGCGAACCAGTTCGGGCCGTCGGCGTCGTGCGAGAGCTCCTCGGACAGCCCCTTCAAGATCAGCGCGCGCGGGTCGTATGCGCGGTAGAGCGGGTGGCCGAAGCCGAAGAGCTTCGCCTTGCGCTCGAGCAGCTCGCGCACCGCGTCGGGTGTGCGCTCAGCGGTGCCCCACTGCTCGAAGAGCTCCATCGCCGCGGCATTCGCGCCACCGTGCAGCGGGCCGCTGAGCGCGGCGATCGCAGCGACCACGGCCGACGTCAGGTCGGCGCCCGTGCCCGCGACGACGCGCGCGGTGAACGTCGACGCGTTCATCTCGTGCTCGGCGTGCAGGATCATCGCGATGTCGAAGATGCGCGCGGCGCGCGCGTCGGGGCGCTCGCCGGAGAGCATCGTCAGGAAGTTCTCGGAGTAGCCGAGCGCCGGGTCCGGTGCGACCGGCTCGAGCCCGAGCCGGCGACGGTGGTGATGCGCGATCGCCGTCGGCAGCTTCGCGATCAGGCTCGTCGCCGCAGCGAGGCCCGCGTCACGATCGGTCGCGCCCTGCGCCTCGGAGCCGAACGAGAGCATCGACGCGACGGTGCGCACCATCTCCATCGGTGTCGCCTGTGCCGCCGACTCGTCGACTGCGTGCTGCACCGCCGCGGGCAGCGCCCGCTCGGACAGCTCGCGGCGGAACGCGTCGCGGGCCGGCGCGTCGGGCAGGTCTCCGTGCAGCAGGAGATACGCGGTGTCCTCGTACGTCGAGTGCTCCGCGATGTCGGCGATGTCGTAGCCGCGGTACATGAGCACGCCTGCGTCCGGATCGATCGACGAGACGGACGACTCGGCGACGACGATGCCGGAGAGCTGAACCGATTTCTTGGCGGTCGGCGTCTGGGTCACGATTTGACGTCGTCGACCGAGCGCGGCGGCGGGCCGATGTAGCGCGCGCCGGGACGGATCAGACGACCGGTGCGCTTCTGCTCGAGGATGTGAGCAGACCAGCCGGCGACGCGCGCGCAGCCGAACATCGCGGGCGTCAGGTCGGCGGGGATGTCCGCGATGTCGAGCACGACCGCGGCCCAGTATTCGACGTTCGTCTCGAGCTGCCGGTCCGGCGACTTCTCGCGCAGCACCTTGAGCGCAGCTTCCTCGAGTGCCGCGGCCACCTCGACGCGATCGGAGCCGAGCTCCATTGCCGTGCGCTTCAGCACGGTCGCACGCGGGTCGTAGGCGCGGTAGACGCGATGACCGAAGCCCATGATCCGATCGCCGCGGTCGAGCATGTCGCGCACGTACTGCTCGGGATCGCCTGCCTTGGCAGCGCCGTCGATCATCGGGAGCACGCGCGCCGGCGCGCCGCCGTGCAGCGGGCCGGAGAGCGTGCCGACGGCGGACGACATCGCCGCTGCGCAGTCTGCGCCCGTGGAGGCGGCGATGCGCGCGGTGAACGTCGATGCGTTCAGGCCGTGCTCGGCGGCAGAGATCCAGTAGGTGTCGAGCGCCTTGACCGCGCGCGGGTCTGCCTCGCCGCGCCAGCGGATCAGGAACTTGGCGGCGGCGTTCTCGCCCTGTTCGATCTCGGCCTCGGGCACCGGCGGCTGCTTGCCGCGGGCCGCCTGCGCGACGATCGTCAGCGTGGCCGACGAGAGGCGGGCGAGGTCGTCGCGCGCCTGCTTGTCGTCGATGTCGACGAGCTTCTGCATGTTCCACATCGGGCCGAGCGTCGCGAGCGCCGCCTGCAGGTCGGCCGGCACGGAGCCGCTCGGCTCCTGGAGGTGGATCGCCTCGGTCGGCGGCAGCGGCGCGTCGATGTCTTCGTCGACGAGCAGGCCCCAGACGTTCTCGAACGGGTAGCGGCCGACGAGCTCCTCGATGTCGACGCCGCGATAGCGAAGGGCGCCACCGTCCTTGTCGGGTTCGGCGATCTCGGTCTCGAACGCGATGACGCCTTCGAGACCGGGGCGGAAATCACTCGCCGGGGCGCTCATCGGCGCGAACCGTACAGGATGAGGCGTCGGCGGCGGCCCTCCTGCGAGGGCCGCCGCGACAGCGCTCTAAGGGACTGCGACGAACTGCGCGAGGAACGCGCGCGCCGACGGCGTGTCGAGCCGGTAGTTGAGGCTCTGGCCGGTGCAGTTCTTGTTGCCCGTCGACGTGACGGCCAGGATCGTCGAGCCGAGCAGCCGCGGCCCGCCGGAGTCGCCGAAGCAGACGCCGCCGGGATGCTCCGCAAGCCGAAGCTCGGTTGCCTTGGCGTTCGTGACGTTCGACACCGAGACGCGCCGGATGCCGTCGAAGACGAAGGTCCGGTCGAAGTAGCCGTAGCCCACGTTCGTGAGCTGCGCCGACTTGAGCGCCGGAGAGTCCACCACGCCGGCCTTGGGCAGGCTGAGCGGCGTCACGCCGGTGACCGGCGCGAGCAGCTTGACGACCGCGAGGTCGTGCAGATCCTTCTTGTCCGTGTCGAACGCCGGGTCGGGGTATGCGATCCCGGGAACGAACTTCGACGAGGGCGAAGCCTGTGTGTCGAAGGTGATGAGCACGTGGTTCGACGCCGTGCCGATGAAGCAGTGCGCCGCCGTGACGAACACGTCGGGCGCGACCAGTGCGCCGCTGCAGTCGGGCTGGAAGCCCGCCGGGCCGGCGTCGGCGAGGAGCAGACCGACGGCCGGGTGTCCCTGGCCGTCGGGTGTCCCGCCGGTGATCGCGTAGGCAGGCCCTGCAACGGCAAGCGCAGCCGCGAGGACGATCAGGATCTTCTTGCCGCAGGTCATTCGGGTCTTAGCCTCCGCTCGATAAACCGTGGATGTGCTCAGATTATGGTGGTTCTGCAGATGTTGTACCCCCTTTCCGGGTGGGTGGTGGTCTAGGCCGACGTGCCGCTCTGTGTACTGCAGCTCTGTGCACCTGAAGCTCTGTGTACCCTCCGCCACCGATGACGCACCGCGTGACGCTGATTCCCGGTGACGGGACGGGGCCCGAGCTGACCGAGGCGACCCGCCGCGTCCTCGAGGCGACCGGCGTCGAGTTCAGCTGGGACGTGCAGGAGGCCGGGGTCGACGTGATGGAGACCGCCGGCACGCCGCTCCCCGAGGAGACGCTCGCGTCGGTCAAGCGGAACAAGGTGGCGCTGAAGGGGCCGATCACGACCCCGATCGGGACGGGATTCCGTTCCGTCAACGTGGCGCTCCGCCACGAGCTCGGCCTCTACGCCTGCCTCCGTCCCTGCAAGACCTACGAGGGCGTGCGCTCGCGCTACGACGGCGTCGACCTCGTGCTCGTCCGCGAGAACACCGAAGACCTCTACGCGGGGATCGAGTACGAGGCGGGCACCCCGGAGGCCGAGCAGGTGATCCGCCAGCTGAACGAGCTGCAGGCGAAGAAGATCGCCGCAGGCTCGGGCATCTCCGTGAAGCCGATCAGCCGCGAGGGCTCCGAGCGGATCATCCGCTTCGCGTTCGAGTACGCACGCGCCCACGGCCGGAAGCGCGTCTCGTGCGTGACGAAGGCGAACATCATGAAATTCACCGACGGGCTCTTCCTCGACGTCTTCCGTGACGTCTCGCAGGAGTACCCCGAGATCGAGCCGTGGGAGAACCTCGTCGACGCGATCTGCATGGGTCTCGTCCAGCGGCCCGAGGAGTTCGACGTGCTGGTGCTGCCGAACCTCTACGGAGACATCGTCAGCGACCTGACCGCCGGGCTCGTCGGCGGGCTCGGGGTCGCGCCGGGCGGCAACATCGGCCCGGACTCGGCCGTCTTCGAGGCGACGCACGGCTCGGCCCCGAAGTACAAGGGTCAGAACAAGGTCAACCCGACGGCGATGATCCTCTCCGGGATGCTGATGCTCGACCACCTCGGCGAGGCCGACGCAGCGCGGCGCCTCGAGCAGGCGGTCGCAGACGTGATCCGCGAGGGCGCGTCCGTCACCTACGACATGAAGCCGTCGCGCGACGACCCGACCGCGGTCGGGACGAGCGAGTACGCCGACGCGATCATTCAGAAACTGGAGGCTTAGCTGTGAGCGACAGGCGCAAGGTGACGGTCGTCGGAGCAGGGAACGTCGGAGCGACGTGCGCGCAGGTGCTTGCGCAGCGCGACTACGCCGACGTCGTCCTCGTCGACATCAAGGAGGGCCTGCCGCAGGGCAAGGCGCTCGACATCAACCAGATGGGTGCCGTGCTCGGCTACGAGCCGAACGTCACCGGCTCGAACGACTACGACGCCACGGCAGGCTCCGACGTCGTCGTCATCACCGCCGGCCTCCCCCGCTCGCCGGGCATGAGCCGCGACGACCTGGTGACGACGAACGAGAAGATCGTCAAGGACGTGACCGAGAAGGTGGTCGCGAAGAGCCCCGACACGATCCTGATCGTCGTCTCGAACCCGCTCGACGCCATGTGCCACGTCGCGAAGAGCGTCTCCGGGTTTCCGAAGGAGCGGGTGTTCGGCCAGGCCGGCATCCTCGACACCGCACGGCTGCAGACGTTCATCGCCTGGGAGACAGGCGCGTCGGTCAAGGACGTCGCGGCGGTCGTGCTCGGCGGCCACGGCGACCAGATGGTCTCCGTCGTCTCGGCGACGACGGTCGGCGGCGTGCCGATCCGCAAGCTCGTCTCCGAGGACAAGATCGCCGCGATGGTCGAGCGCACCGCCAAGGGCGGCGGCGAGCTCGTGCAGCTGATGGGCACCTCGGCCTGGTACGCCCCGGGCGCCGCCTCGGCGCAGATGGTCGACTCGATCCTGCTCGACGAGAAGCGCGTGCTGCCCTGCACCGCGTACCTCGAGGGCGAGTACGGCATCGACGGCCTCTACATGGGCGTGCCGGTGAAGCTCGGCTCGCAGGGGATCGAGCAGATCCTCGAAGTCGACCTCGACGAGTCGGAGCAGGCGGCGCTCGGCGCCTCCGCCGACGCCGTGCGCGAGGTCGTCGCCGTGCTCAGCACCTAAGAATCGCCGGAGACCGGTCACGGCGCAGGTGCAAAGCGCTACCGTGCCGCCGCAATGGATCTCGGTCTGCGCGGCAGGACGGCGATCGTCTGCGGAGCTACGTCCGGACTCGGGCTCGCTTCCGCTGAAGCACTCTCCGACGAGGGCGCCAACGTGACGATGTTCGCGCGCCGCCGTGACGAGCTGGAGCGCGAGTCGAACCGGCTGGGCGCGCTCGCCGTACGAGGAGATGTGACGAATGCGGCGGATCTCGAGCGGCTGGTCGAGCGCACCGTGCAGGCCTTCGGCGGCGTCGACGTGCTCGTCTGGAACTCGGGCGGCCCGCCGCCCGGCCCCGCCGCCGAGATCACCGACGAGCGACTCGAGGCGGCGTTCGAGCTCCTGCTCCGCCCCGCCGTCCGGCTGGTGCGCCTGTGTCTCCCTCACCTGCGAGCGAGCGAAGCGGGCCGGATCATCTGCATCACCTCGGCCGCGGTCAAGGAGCCGACGCCGCACCTCGCGCTCTCGAACACGATCCGCCCGGCGGTCACCGGCTGGGCGAAGACGCTTTCGCGCGAGCTCGGGCCGGACGGGATCACCGTCAACTGCGTCGCGCCGGGCCGGATCGACACGCCACGCATGTCGGAGCTCTACGGCCCCGACGGCCCGCCGGCGGCGGAGCTCGCCCAGATCCCGATCGGGCGCATGGGCACGCCGCGCGAGTTCGGCGACGTCGTCTGCTTCCTCGCCTCCGCCCGGGCCGGGTACGTGACCGGGACGACCGTCCAGGTCGACGGTGGCATCTCGCGGTCGCTGCTGTGAAGCGCCGGCTGACTCCCGGCCGCATCCTTGCGCTCGGGCTCGTGCTGCTCGCGGCCGCGCTCGCGCTGCTGGTCATCCCGTCCAGCCAATACGTGTTCCTCCCGGACCCCGCCCATCCGGTCGCGCCACTCGTCACCGTCCCGGGCGGCAAGGACCCGACCCGCGGGGGCGTCTACTTCGTCGACGTCGTCGTGCGGAAGGCGACGCTGCTCGAGCGGCTCTTCGGCGGCCTGCACGACGGCGCCGACCTCTACCCGGCCAAGGCCGTCAACCCGCCGGGCGTCGGCGAGCAGCAGCGCCGCCGGATCGATCTGCAGGACATGCACCGCTCACAGGAGATCGCGGCCGCCGTCGCGCTGCGTGCCGCGGGCAAGAAGGTCGTCCTCCGCCCCGTCGGCGCCCGTGTCGCCTTCGTCGAGGACGGCAAGCCGGCGGTCGGGAAGCTGGAGCCCGACGACGTGATCGTCGCCGTCAACGGCGCTCGCGTCCGCGGCCCGAAGGACGTCTTCACGCGGATGCGGAAGACGGCTGTCGGCGACTCCGTCCACTTCACCGTGCGCCGCGGCAAGCAGAGCCTCGTGATCCCGATCAAGACCGTCGCTGCCGACTCGGGCCCGCGCCGGCCCGTCGTCGGCGTGTTTCTCGAGCCGGCGCTCGACATCCACCTGCCGTTCAACGTGCGGATCGACGCGGGCAACGTCGGCGGCCCCTCGGCGGGTCTCGCGTTCGCGCTCGAGGTGATGGAGGAGCTCGGGCGAGACGTCGTCCACGGCCACAGGGTCGCGGCGACCGGCGAGATCTTCCCGGACGGCACGGTCGGCCCGATCGGCGGGATCAAGCAGAAAACGATCGGCGCGCGCCAGGCGCATGTGGACGCCTTCCTCGTGCCGGCTGGGGACAACGCCCGCGATGCGAAGAAGCACGCGGCGGGGCTCCGCATCCTCCCTGTGGAGAACTTTTCACAGGCGTTGCGTGCCCTGGCGACACTCGGTCCCAGCACGTAGAAAGCGACGGTTTTCGGCCGTTTTGAATGTGCCGGAAACAGCACGTTTTCCGTTCTGACAAGCCTTTTCCCTTCGGCCGACCGACCATAGAGTCCCCCTCCGTCAGCCGCATCGGGCCGCCCCCGGAACACCAGTAGAGGACCCCACATGAATCG
Organism: uncultured Actinomycetes bacterium; assembly: GCA_963779505.1. Classification (GTDB taxonomy): domain Bacteria; phylum Actinomycetota; class Thermoleophilia; order Gaiellales; family Gaiellaceae; genus PALSA-600. The sequence continues at coordinate 14,463 of CAVZYK010000020.1, forward strand.
ACAGAGCACGTCATCCTGCGACGATTGCTACTTCCGCCGCAACGGCCTTTGCGCCATGACGCCTGAACGCCCGTGCCCCACCTTCCGCGCCGCTGCGCGCACGCTGCAGCCACCGCGCCAGCCCCGCCTCGTGCCGCTCGCAGCCGTTTCGGCCGTCGCAGTCGCGTAAAGGACGTCCTCCGTGGACGACCAGCAGGAGCGCCCGAAGCGGCGAGGCTTCACGAACCGCCTCGAGGAGGGACGCCAGACCTTCCAGCCGGGCCTCTGGTCGCGGCTGATCGGGATCGGGATCGTCGTCATCTACCTGCTGCTCTTCGTCGTCCTGAACACCCATCACGTCGAGGTGAACTTCGTCTTCGCCTCGACCACGGTCTCGCTGATCTGGGTGATCCTGTTCTCGCTCGCCGCCGGGATCGTCCTGGGCGTGCTCGTCTCGCAGCTGCACCGCTTCCGGATGCGCCGCGGACAGCGCTAGAGAACGGACGCGAGCCGCGAGACGCCCTCGGTGATCTCGTCGGGCGAGACGAAGCTGAAGGCAAGTCGCAGCGTTTCGGGCTCGCCGCCGAAGTCGGTGCCCTTGACGAACGTGACGCCTGCGGCCTCGGCCCGGGGCAGCAGCTCGGCCGCGTCGGCGCCGTCGATCTCGAGCCAGAGGAAGTAGCCGCCCTCGGGCCGCGTCGTCCGCACGTCGGGCAGCTCGCGGTCGAGAGCGGCGAGCATCGCGTCGCGCCGCGCGCGCAGGAGGCCGACGACCCGTTCGAGGTTCGGCTCGAAGAGGCCGCGGCTGACGAACTCGTGCACGGTCGCCTGGCCGAGCAGCACGGGCGTGATGTACGTCGACGTCGCCGTCGCCTCGATCTCACGCGCGAGCGCTTCGGGGAACACGAACCAGCCGACACGGAGGCCGGGCGCGATCGTCTTCGAGAAGGAGGAGCTGTAGATCGCGGTGCCGTCGGACAGCTCGAGCAGCGACGGCAATGCTTCGCCCTCGTACCGCACGAGCCCGTACGGGTCGTCCTCGAAGACGAGCAGGTCGTGCTCGCCTGCGAGCTCGATGATCCGCCGGCGGCGCTCCTCGCTCAGCGTGCGGCCGCTCGGGTTCTGGAAGGTCGGGATCAGATAGAGGAACGCAGGCTTCGCGCCATCGCGCAGCGCCGCCTCGAGCGCATCCGGATCGAGGCCGTGCTCGTCGCAGTCGAGGCCGACCACGTCGGCTCCGAGCTCGCGCAGGATCTTCAGCGGCCGGTCGTAGGTCGGCCGCTCGACGAGGACGCGCTTGCCGGCGGCGAGCCGCTGCGCGAGGAAGACGAAGCCCTGGAGCGAGCCGTTCGTGATGAAGACCCGCGACACGTCGACGCCGTGGCGGGCGGCGATCCACTCGCGCAGCGGCCCGTACCCGGGCGACGGCCCGTAGGAGAGGATCGTGTGCCCGTCGCGCTCGAGCGCAGCGCGGGCGGAGTCGGCGAGATCGTCGACAGCGAGGCACTCGGGCGCCGGTACGCCACGCGCGAAGGAGATCGGAGCCATCCCGGCCAGACTAGACGGAAGGCAGGTCGACGACGAAGCGCGCGCCGCTCGGCTGGCGGCGTTCGTAGCGCACGTCACCACGGTGCGCACGTGCGTAGGCCCGCGCGATCGCAAGCCCGAGGCCGGTGCCGGCGACGCGGTCGCGCGAGACGCCGGCCCGCGTGAACCGCTCGAACAGCGAGTCCTCGAGCTCGTGAGCGACACCCGGGCCGGAGTCCTCGACCGAGACGCGCACGGCGCCGTCGACGACATGCGCGTGCACGCGCACGGGAGCCTGCCCGTAGCGGAAGGCGTTCGTGACGAGGTTCGTCACGATGTGATCGAGGATCGACGGATCGATGTTCACCGCCACGTCGGGCGCGTCGAGCTCGACCTGGTCGACCTTCGAACCGGCTGCGACGGCGACGACCTCCTGCAGCCGCTCGCGCAACTGGATGCGCTGCGGCCGGACGGCAACCGCCTCCGCGTCGAGGCGCGACAGATCGAGCAGCTGCTCGACGAGTGAGGCCATGCGCACCGTCTGCTGCTCGAGCGCGGTGCGCAGCTGCGCCTGCTGCGCGTCGTCGAGCCGGTCGCCGAGATGGTGCAGCGTCTGGACGAAGCCGTGGATCGTCGTCACCGGTGTCCGCAGCTCGTGCGCGGCGAGCGCGACGAAGTTGGCCATCACCTCGTTCGCCCGCTCCAGGCCGAGCCGCGACTCGTGCTCCTGCTCGAAGAGGCGCACGCGGTCGAGCGCGACGCCGGTCATCGCGGCGACGGTCTGCAGCACGCGCAGCTCGCTGTCGCCGAAGAAGGGCGCGTAGCGGGACGTCCAGACGAGGAAGGTCGCGCCGGTGGCTTCGATCGTCAGCACCTCCGGGCTGTCAGGGAGCCCGGGCCGCCCGCCGGCCGCCACCCAGGTGCGCGTCTCGTCGTCGAGGCCGCGCGCGGCGAGCAGCTCGCCGTGCGCATCGAGGACGGCGGCGGCACCGGCGCCGACCAGCGCAGCGACCGGGCCCAACACGCGGTCGGCCACCTCGCTCCGCGTCGTCGCCAGCGTCATCAGACCGCGAATCGCCTCCTGCAGGCGCTGCTGCTCGCGCGTGCGCCAGAGGACGCGGACGATGCCCGGCGGGGCGATCCCGAGCAGGAAGCAGAGTCCCGAGACGGAGGCGAGGGCCGCCGTCAGGGCCTCGACGGCCGAATCGTTGCCGCTCTGGAACGCCGAGCCGATGATCGCAACCGTCAGCGACGCAGCCGCGAACGCCAGCAGGCGCATGCGACCGCTCGCGACGCCCGGCTGGCCGCGACCCGCCCGCCAGAGACGAACGGTGACGACGACGGAGAGCAGCGACCAGTGGATGAGGAACAGGACGACGTACGCCGTGAACCACCACGGCCGCGCCTCGCCGGTGGCCGGGAAGCGCGGCAGCGCGAACGTCCCGATCGAGAGCACGATCGTCATCGCCGCGACGAACCGCTGCAGGCGCTGGGCCGGCGGCGCGAAGACGGTCGCGAAGCGGTAGAGGAAGTACGGGAAGAGGACGAGCAGCTCGATCGAGATGCGTTGCGGAATGTCCTCGAGCAGGCCGTGCGGGTGGGCGGGCACGAGGCGCCCGATCGAGACGATCAGTCCGAGCGTCAGAAACGCAACGGCGAGCCAGCCGGCTGCGTGATCCCGGCGCCGGCGCCACTGCAGAAAGGCCACGAGGGCAAGGGCCACATAGATGACCGTGTTGACGACGCCGAACGCAGTGACGACGGTGTGCAGAGTGCCCCCCGGTGGATTGGAGCGCTGATGCTACGTCCAGCGTTCGACAGACGGCGTTCCCACCCTGTATCCGCTCCGGCGCCGGCAAGCCGGCACCTGCGCTCCCTGTTCGCCTACGGCTCATTATCCGCCTCTTAGGAGAAGCGGGAACAATGCGCTCATGACGACTCGTGTGCTGGTGGTCGACGACGATCCTGCGATCCGCTCGGCGGTCACGCGCGCCCTGCGCGCGGACTACGAGGTGGACGAGGCAGAGGACGGCGCACAGGCGCTCGCCCGCCAGGCCGAGGCGCCGGCGGACGCGATCGTGCTCGATCTTTTGATGCCGGAGGTCGGCGGCCTCGAGGTCTGCCGCTCGCTGCGCAGCCGCGGCGATGCGGTGCCGGTGCTCGTCGTGACCGCGCGCGACGCGGTCTCGGACCGGGTCGAGGGCCTCGACGCGGGCGCCGACGACTACCTCGTCAAGCCCTTCGCCGTCGAAGAGCTGCGCGCCCGGCTGCGCGCCCTGCTCCGCCGCACCGGCGCCGGCGATGCCGCGTTGCAGTTCGCCGACGTCAGCCTCGACCCGGCGACGCGCGAAGCCGCTCGCGGCGACCGCCGCCTGCAACTGACGCGCACCGAGTTCAACCTGCTCGAGCTCTTCCTGCGCAACCCGCGCCAGGTGCTGACGCGGTCGCAGATCTACGAGCGCGTCTGGGGGTACGACTTCGGAGCGACCTCGAACGCGCTCTGGGTCTACATCGGTTACCTCCGCCGCAAGCTCGAAGAAGGCGGCGAGCCGCGCCTGCTGCAGACGGTGCGCGGCGTCGGCTACGCCTTCCGCGAAGAGCCGTGAGCTTCCGTCTCAAGCTGACGCTGATGACCGCGGTGGCGATCGCCGTCACGGTCGCGGCCACGTCGGCCGCCGTGTGGGTGGTCGCGAAACATCAGCTCCTGACCCAGGTCGACCAGACGCTGCAGCAGCGTGCAAACACCATCGCGCGTAGCAGCGATCACGGTCCCGGGCCGTTCGGACAAGACGGCCCGTACTACCTCGTCGGCAGCGACGGCGACACCCAGGGGACAGCCCTCCTCCTCACCAAGGCGGGGCAAGCCGTCAAGCCCGGCAAGGTCGCGTATCTCGACGTCACGATCCAGGGCTACCACCTGCGGGAGCTCGTGCGCCGGCGGCGTCCCGCTCCGGCCGCCTCGTCGTCGCGGAGGACCTCGCGCCGACCGACAAGGCGCTGACCCGCATCAAGTTCTGGATCTTCCTGATCGGCGGCATCGGGATCGCCGTAGCCGCCGGCCTCGCCGCGCTCGTCGCCGCTGCGGCGCTGCGGCCGGTTCGCCGGCTGACGGCCGCCGCCGAGACGGTCGCCGAGACCGGCAACTTGACGGAACGCGTCGCGGTCGACGGCAACGACGAGCTGGGCCGTCTCGCTGCCCAATTCAATTCGATGCTCGCGGCGCTCGAGACGTCGGTCGGCGCGCAGCGTCGCCTCGTCGCGGACGCGTCGCACGAGCTGCGCACGCCGTTGACCGCGGCGCGCACGAACGTCGACCTCCTGCGCGAGGGCCGTCTGCCGGCCGACGAGGCGCAGCACGCACTCGACGAGGCGTCCGTCGAGCTGGACGCGCTGACGCGGCTCGTCTCGGATCTCGTCGAGCTCGCGCGCGGCGAGGAGCGCAAGCTGCGGATCGAGGACATCCAGCTCGACGATCTCGTCTCGGGCGTCGTCGAGCGCGCGCAGGCACGGGCACCGCAGGTCAGGTTCGTGACCGCCCTCTCCCCGACCCTCGTCCAGGCCGACCCGGTGCTGCTCGAGCGGGCGGTCTCGAATCTGCTCGAGAACGCGGTCAAGTACAGCCCGCCGGGAGCGCCGATCGAGGTCAGCGTCCGCGGCGGCGAGGTCGTCGTGCAGGACCACGGCCCGGGCATCGCCGAGGAGGATCTCCCCCGCGTCTTCGACCGCTTCTACCGCGCCGCGGCTGCGCGCTCGAAGCCGGGCGCCGGTCTCGGCCTCGCGATCGTGCGCGAGGCGGCCGAGGCGCACGGCGGCACAGCGACCGCGGAGTCGAACGCCTCGGGCGCGCGCTTCAAGCTCGCGCTCCCAAGTACGGCCTGAACGTGGTTCGGGCCCTAGCCCGCGGCAGCGACGACGAGCTCTGCGACCTCGGTCGGCGTCGTGCCGACCTTGATGCCGACCGCTTCGAGCGCGTCCTTCTTCGCCGCAGCGGTACCCGACGAGCCGGAGATGATCGCGCCCGCGTGGCCCATCGTCTTGCCGGGCGGCGCCGAGAAGCCGGCGATGTACGAGAAGACGGGCTTCGACATGTGGTCCGCGACGTACTGCGCGGCCTTCTCCTCCTCGTCGCCGCCGATCTCGCCGACGAGCACGATCGTCTCGGTCTCGGCGTCGGCCTCGAACTTCTCGAGGATGTCGATGAAGCTCGAACCGACGACGGGGTCGCCGCCGATGCCGACGATCGTCGAGTTGCCGAGACCCCGCTGGGCCAGCTCGTTGCCGATCTGGTAGGTCAGCGTGCCCGAGCGCGAGACGAGGCCGATCTTGCCGTGCTGGAAGACCTCGGCCGGGATGATCCCGACGTTCGCCTTGCCGGGCGAGAGCACACCCGGGCAGTTCGGCCCGATCAGGGTCACGCCCTTCGGGCGGACGTAGGTGTAGACCCGCAGCATCTCGTGCGCGGGAATGTGCTCGGTGATGCAGATGACCGTCGTGATCCCCGCGTCGACGGCCTCGTAGATCGCGTCGGGCGCGAAGCGGGCGGGCACGAAGATCATCGAGGTGTTGGCGCCGGCTTCGCGCACGGCGTCGGCGACGGTGTCGTAGACCGGGACGCCTTCGACGTCCTGTCCGCCCTTGCCGGGCGTGACGCCGGCGACGAGGTCGGTGCCGTACGCCTTGTTGCGCAGGCCGTGGAAGCGCCCCTCGGAGCCGGTCAGGCCCGAGACGACGAGTTTCGTGTCGTTGTCGACGATGATCGCCATTACTTCTGAGATTTCCTCGCTTTCACGATCAGCTTCGTGTCGTGCCAGGTCTTCCCGTCCTCCGACGTGTGCGGGGCGAGCAGCTCGCGCACGCGCACGGCGTCCTCGCCGGTGCACTCGGTGCGGGCGAGCCAGGCGTCGAGGTCGTGCGTCTTCGCGAACGTCTCGACGCGCTCGATCTCCAGGCCGGCGCTTTCGAGCAGCTCGCGCCATTCCTCCTCGGAGTAGTTCCGGACGTGCGTCGGGTCGCGCAGCTTCTCGGCCGCCTCGACCTCCTCGGAGGTGTACTGCGTGTCCTCGACGACCACGACGCGGCTCGACACGCGCGCGAGCTCGCCCACCGCCTTCCCGATGTCGCTGAAGTGGTGCGGGGCGATCCGTGTCACGACGACGTCGAACGACCCGTCGGCGAACGGCAGATCCTCGGCGGCACAGAGCACGTCCGCCTGCATGCCGGGCGCGGGATCCGCGGTCACGACCTCGGCGCCCTGCTCGCGCAGACGGCGCGCCACGTGGCCGCCGCCGGTCGCGACGTCGAGCGCCTTGACGCCCTCGTGCGGGTTGCACATCTCGACGACGACGTCGAGGTCGGCGTCCGACGCGTGCGTCGGCGAATCACGGTACGCGGTCGCCCTCGAGCTCCACGCGTCACTCATGCCGCAAGCTCCACGGCCTTCTTGGCCGCCTCGAGCATCGTCGGCTCGACGTAGAGGTTGGGCGGCGCGGCGTCCGAGAGGATCTGCCGGCCCTCCTCGGCGTTCGTGCCGTCGAGCCGGACGACGATCGGCGTCGAGATCTGCATGCGCTCGAGCGCTTCGAGGATGCCGCGCGCGACCTCGTCGCAGCGCGTGATCCCGCCGAAGATGTTGAAGAAGATCGACTTGACCTGCGGGTCCTGCGTGATCACCTCGAGAGCGTCGACGACGCCCTCCGCGCTGCCGCCGCCGCCGAGGTCGCAGAAGTTCGCGGGCTTGCCGCCCGCGACGACCACGACGTCGACGGTCGACATCGAGAGCCCCGCGCCGTTGCCGAGGATGCCGACCGAGCCGTCGAGCTTGACGTAGGTGACGCCCTTCTCGCGCGCCAGCGCCTCGAGCGGGTCGGCTGCGCCGGGGTCGCGGAACTCCGCGATGTCGGGATGACGGTAGAGGGCGCTGTCGTCGACGGTGAACTTCGAGTCGAGCGCCTTCACCTCGCCGTCCGGCGTCACGATCAGCGGGTTGATCTCGGTGAGCATCGCGTCTGACTCGACGAAGCAGCGATAGAGCTTCTCGATGATCGCGGCGATCTGCTTCTGCTCGGACGGGTCGGTGACGCCGGCGCCGTAGACGAGCCGCCGCGCGATCCAGGGCTGGAAGCCCTCGAGCGCGTCGACGTGCAGGCGCACGAGCGCGTCGGGGTCGTTCTCGGCGACCTCTTCGATCTCGACGCCGCCCTGCGTGGTGAACATGAAGAGCGGCTGCTTCGCGCCACGGTCGAACGTGATCGAGAGGTAGTACTCCTTCGCGATGTCGGAGGCCTGCTCGATCCAGACCTTCTCGACGACGTGGCCGCGGATGTCGAGCCCGATGATGTCGCGCGCCTTCTGCTCCGCGTCCGCGGGATCCTCGGCGAGCTTGACGCCGCCGGCCTTGCCGCGGCCGCCCGTCAGCACCTGAGCCTTGACGACGACCGGGCCGCCGAGCTCCTCGGCAGCCGCCCGTGCCTCCTCCGGGGTCGTCGCGAGCCGCCCCTCGGAGACGGGGATTCCGAACTGCTTGAAGAGCTGCTTGCCCTGGTACTCGTTGAGATCCATCGGCGCGCGGACTCTAGCGGCGTGGCTAACCTCGCTGCCGATGGATGCGATCGTCGTCAACACCCTGCGCAAGCGCTACGGCGAGGTGCAGGCACTGGACGGCGTCTCCTTCAGCGTCCGCGAAGGAGAAGTCTTTGGCCTGCTCGGCCCGAACGGCGCGGGCAAGTCGACGACCGTGCGCGTCCTCGTGACGCTGACGCATGCGGACGAAGGCACGGCCTCGGTGGCCGGGCACGACGTACGCAGCGCGCAGAACGCCGTGCGGCGCGCGATCGGCTACGTGCCGCAGGACTCCGGCGTCGACCAGTTCGGCACGGGCCGCGAGAACCTGATGCTGCAGGGCCGCGTCCAGGGCATGAGCGGCCGCGACCTGCGCGATCGCGCCCAAGAGCTGCTCGAGCTCGTCGGGATCGCGGCTGCAGCCGACCGCATCGTCAAGACCTACTCGGGCGGCATGCGCCGCCGGCTCGACATCGCGCTCGGGCTCGTCCATCGCCCGCGTGTTCTCTTTCTCGACGAGCCGACGACGGGGCTCGACCCGGAGGCACGGGTCGCGATGTGGTCCGAGGTGTCGCGGCTCGCCGAAGCGGAGTCGCTGACGATCTTGTTGACGACGCACTACCTCGAGGAGGCCGACCAGCTCGCCGACCGGCTTGCGATCGTCTCGCAGGGCAAGGTGATCGTCGAGGGCACGCCCACGGAGCTGAAGCACGGGCTGCGTGGCGACGCCGTGCACGTCGAGCTCGACAACGGCGCGGTCGAGGACGCGCAGCGCGTGCTCGCGAGCGTCGGCGCGCCCACCGAGCAGGTGCTCGAGGGGCGCACGCTCGTCTCGCGCGTCGAGAACGGCGGACGCGAGCTGCCGGGGATCCTCTCGGCGCTCGAAGGTGCCGGCATCGGCGTCGCGTCGGTCTCCGTCTCGCGGCCGTCGCTCGACGACGTCTACCTGCACTTCACCGGCCGCGACTTCGGCGCGGAGGATCGCGGATGACCGTGCTCCGCCACACCTGGTTCATGACCGTGCGCCAGGCGCGCAACCTGATGCGCGAGCCGATCTGGATCGTGCTGCTGCTCGTGCAGCCGATGGTCTGGCTCGTCCTCTACGGGCAGCTCTTCCGCAACGTGACGCGGCTCGGCGGCTTCGGCACCGGCTCGTACATCACGTTCCTCGCGCCGGCGATCGTCGTCATGAACGCCTTCTTCGGGGCGACCTGGAGCGGGATGTCGATGATCGCCGACCTCGACCACAAGGTCGTCGAGCGCTTCCTGGCAACGCCGGCGTCGCGCTTCGCGATCGTGCTCTCGCAGATCGTGCGCTCCGCGCTGACTGCGGCGATCCAGGCGGTGGTGATCCTGCTCGTGTCGGTCGGGCTCGGCGTGCACGTGCACACCGGTGTCGCCGGGTGGCTCGTGATCATCCTGGCGGCGATCCTCGTCAACAGCGCGTTCGCCGGGATCTCGCAGGCGATCGCACTGCTGACGCGGCGCGAGGCGACGATGATCGCCGTCGCGAACTTCATCGGCCTGCCGCTGCTCTTCCTCTCGACGACGATGATCGCGCGGCGCGCAGATGCCCGGCTGGATGCAGACCGCGGCCAAGTTCAACCCGGTCGACTGGGGCGTCAAGGCAGCGCGCGAGGTCGTGCTGCCCGGAACGGACTGGAGCTCGGTCGGCTGGTACCTCTTCCTCCTGCTCGCACTGTCGGCCGTCACCGCCGCGTGGGCGACGAGCACGTTCCGCAGCTACCAGCGCTCGCTCTAGCGGCAGCGCCCGTCACATTCACGTAACCCGACGCGTCCCGGCGGGACGCGTCTTCGGCCACGGCTGGCCGAGACTCGTCTGGTGGCAGCCACCCAAACGAACTGCACACCGGTCTGTGCCGATTGTGGAACTTCTGCGGTCGGGTGACGGTGCAACTCGTACTGCTTCGGACGCCCCACGCAGCCGGCCGCGGCGGTGACGTGGCAGGGGACAGGTCGCAACCGCGGTGGTGCGATTCGCGGGTCTGCGGGCTCGTGCCGACTGTCCGGGACGAGCGGCGTTACTCGGGCGTCTCGATCGCGCAGATCGCCTGGCCGTTCGTCACCGCCGCGCCCGTCGCGACTGCGACGTCGGCGACGACGCCCGCCTTGTGCGCCACGACCTCGTTCTCCATCTTCATCGCCTCGACGATGCAGATCACCTGCCCGACCTCGACCACGTCGCCCGCCGAGACCTTGACGTCGAGCACCGTTCCCTGCATCGGGCTGACGACGAGGTCGCCGCCGCCCGCGCCTGCGGCGGCTGCACGATCGCGCCGCCGGCGCGCGAGCGCACGGTAGGGCGGCTCCGGGACGAGCACCTTCACCTCGACGCGGCGGCCGTCCACTTCGGCCACTGTCTGTTTCAGACGTGTCGCCTGAACGGACAACAGTCCGTCCGCCGCGGCGGCTACCGTCGTTGCCCGATGCGAAAACTCGCGCGCCTGCTCCGCCAGCTCCTCGGACTCGACGAGACCGTGACACGTCTCGCCGGCGACGAAGCACGGATGCCCGAGCAGCGCCTGGTGAAAGCCGAGCAGCGACGCGACGCCGCCGATCTCGAACTCGGAGAGCGCACGCAGCATCCGCCGCCGCGCAGTCTCGCGATCCGTGTCGTGGACGATCAGCTTCGCGATCATCGGGTCGTAGAGGCCGCTGATCTCCGAGCCCGCGCGGACGCCCGAATCCACGCGCACGCCGGGGCCGCCGGGCTCGCGGTAGTGCGTGATCCTGCCGGGGCTCGGGAGGAAGCCGTGCGAGGGATCCTCGGCGTTGATCCGGCACTCGATCGCGTGGCCGCGCAGGACGACGTCCTCCTGGCGAACCGAGAGCGGCTGCCCCGCCGCCACGAGCACCTGCTCGCGGATCAGGTCGAGGCCCGTCACGAGCTCGGTCACGGTGTGCTCGACCTGAATGCGGGTGTTCATCTCCATGAAGAAGTAGTCGCCGTCCTGGGTCAGCAGGCCCTCGATCGTTCCCGCCGAGCGGTAGCCGGCGGCGCGCGCGGCGTCGACGGCGATGCGGCCGATCCGCTCGCGCAACTCGGGGCCGACAGCGGGCGACGGCGTCTCCTCGACGAGCTTCTGATGGCGGCGCTGGATCGTGCAGTCGCGCTCGCCGAGGTGGATCACGTTCCCGTGCGCGTCGGCGAGCACCTGCACCTCGACGTGTCGCGGGTCCTCGAGGTATCGCTCGACATAGACGGACGCGTCGGCGAAATACGACTGCCCCTCCCGCTGCGCGGACTCGAACGCCTGCGCCGCCTCCTCGGCCGAGCCGACGACCTTCATCCCCTTGCCCCCGCCGCCGGCGGCGGCCTTGATCAGGAGCGGGTAGCCGATCTCCGCGCCGAGCGCCACGACCTCCTCGGCCGAGCCGACCGGGTCGGTCGTGCCGGGGATGATCGGCACGCCGGCCGCCTGCATCGCCTGGCGCGCGCGCGTCTTCGAGCCCATCAGCTCGATCGCAGCGGGAGGCGGCCCGATCCACGTCAAGCCCGCGCCCTCGACGGCGCGCGCGAACGCGGCGTTCTCCGCGAGGAATCCGTAGCCGGGATGTACCGCCTCCGCGCCGGCCCTGGCCGCCGCCTCCAGCAGCTTGTCGACGACGAGATAGCTCTCGGCCGCGGTCAGCCCACCGAGTGCGTGGGCCTCGTCCGCGTAGGCCACGTGAGGCGCATCCCGATCAGCGTCGGAGTAGACGGCAACCGCTCCCACACCCAGCTCGCGCAGGGTGCGGAAGATCCTGAGGGCGATCTCGCCCCTGTTCGCAACCAGGACTTTGCCGAACACACTCCGTATTCTCCCGACAGATGAGCTTCGCCGATCAATTGACCGTCGCCCGCGCGATCTCCGTCCCGATCGTCGTGGCGCTGTTCGCGATCCCGTTCCCTCATCACGACCTCTGGGCGACCGGCGTCTTCTGCGCGGCGATGGCGACCGACTGGTTCGACGGCCGGATCGCGCGCCGCACCGGTCGCACCTCGTCGTTCGGGTCGCTGCTCGACCCCGTCGCCGACAAGCTGCTCGTGATGTCGACGCTGATCGTGCTGCTCGACCAGGACGTCTTCCCCGCCTGGATGGTGGCCGCGATCGTGGCGCGTGAGCTCCTGATCTCGGGTCTGCGCCAGGCGGCGGTCGAGCGCGGGGTCGTGATCGCGGCCCGCGACCTCGGCAAGCTCAAGACGTGGTCGCAGGCACTCGCGGCCGCGCTCGGCGGTCTCGCGGCAGCGGGCGTCGTCCGCGACGACGTGGCCTGGTGGGCGCTGCTGGTCGCCCTCGTCCTGACGTGGGTCTCCGGGCTCGACTACGCCCGCTCGGCGCCGCGGGTGCTCCGCGGCCGCGCCGGCCGTCTCGCCCTGACGCGGCTGCCGGTCTAGGCCGCTGCCGTCGACCGGGTGCGGCTCGCACACCAGTGGTCGAAGGCCGCCCAGGCCGTCAGGTAGTCCGCGAGGCGCCGCAGGCCGTCCTCCACCTCCGCCCGCACCGCGAAGGTGCAGTGGATGCAGTAGGGCCGGTCGGCTGGAGTCTCGTTCTCGTGGCAACGGATGCACATGACGCAGGTGCAACGCGGATGCCCGCATTCCGGTTACTCCCCGAGTTGCTCCTCGAGCCCGGCCTGCCACCACGGATCGGGATCCCCAGCGCCCGGCTCGAGCGCCTGCGCCACCTCCTCGACCACCGCGTCTGGCTGCTCGGGGCTCAATTCCAGCCGGCTGGGATCGGGGGTCATGCCGGAAAACCCTATCCGGGGATGCGAGTCCCTCGAATGGGGGATTCGGTCGGCCCCAGGGGTTTTCACCCCTTCGGGTGATGCCCGCGCGCAGAGCGGTGATTGAGAATGCCCAGCAATGCGGCACCCATCTGGAAGGATTCCCATGCTTCAGTGGAACTCGAAGATCACAGCCCTGCTTGTCGTCGCTGCGCTGGTTGCAGTCGCTGCGTCGAACGGCGTCGGTATCTGGCTGAACTTCACCTGGTAGCGCACCACCTCTCTGGATGAGTGGCCGGGCGCTACCCCCCGCGAGACTGCTCGCGGTCGTCGCGCCGGTCTCCGTCGTCGGGGTCTCGGCGTATATCGCGGCGACGGTCACGTTCTTCCGCGACCCCGGGTCGTGGACGACGCTCGCCGGCGTTTCCGCGTTCCTCGTCGCCTCGACGCTGGCGGAACGCTTCCCGGTCCCGGTCGAGGACGCTGACGCGAACGGCGTCTCGCTCGGCTTCGTCTTCGCGGTCGCCGCGCTCGTGCTCTTCGGCTGGGCGCCCGCGACCTTCATCTACGTGACCGCCCCGACGCTCGTCGCGCTGATGCGCGGCAACCCGGCGATCCGCACGATCTTCAACGCCGGCGTCTTCGGGATCGTCGGCAGCATCGCCGGCCTCGTGCTCAGCCAGATGAACGGCACCGGTGCCGGGGCGATCCTCGCGCAGGTGACCGTGACCTCGGCGATCCTCTACGCCGTCAACCTGCTGCTCGTGACCGCCGCGATCTCGGCGTCGGGCTCCGAACTGAGCTACATCCAGCTCGTGCGGTCGAACGTTCGCTGGACGGCGCTGCCGTTCACGCTGATGGCGTCGACGGCGCTGATGCTCGTCGTCCTCTGGCAGCGGACGCCCTTCCTCTTCGCCGCGCTCGCAGGCCCGCTGGTCGCGATCTCGCTCTACCAGCGCTCGACGCACCGCGCCCTCAGCGCGATGCGCCTCGCGCTGACCGATCCGCTGACCGGCCTCGGCAACCACCGCCACTTCCACGAGCGGCTCCAGCGCGAGATGGCTCTCGCCGACGAGGCCGACACGCTCGTCTCGCTCTGTTTCCTCGACGTCGACGACTTCAAGCGGATCAACGACCGCTTCGGCCATCCGGCCGGCGACCGCGTGCTCTCGCTCGTCTCGGCGCGGCTGCGCCAGGGCGGCGAGGCGTTCCGGCTCGGCGGCGACGAGTTCGCGGTGCTGCTCCCCGGGGCCGACGAGCAGGTCGCCCTCGCGGTCGCCGAGTCGATCATCGCCCGCATCGGCGAAGCTGACCTCGGCCCGGTCGGCGCGATCACCGTCAGCGCCGGCGTCGCCACCTATCCGCAGCACGGTCGCGAGCGCGACTCGCTGATCCGCCTCGCCGACGGCGCGCTCTACTGGGCGAAGGAGCACGGCAAGAACCAGGTGCGGCTTGCCCGTTCTGATGTCGCGGAATTATCTGAGTTCAGAAAGGTCGCGAGCGGCGTTGACCGGGCCGCGCGCTTCCGCGCGGCCGCGTCGCTCGCACGTGCCGTCGACTCGCGCGACGCGTACACCGGCAGCCACTCCGAGCGCGTTGCGCTGCTCGCCGGCGAGATCGCGGAGAGCCTCGGCCTGAGCACGGACGAGACCGAGCTGATCCGGCTCGCGGCGAGCCTGCACGACCTGGGCAAGCTCGCGATCCCGGAGGAGATCCTGCGCAAGCCGGCGGCCCTGACCGACCCCGAGCGCCTCGTGCTGGAACGTCATCCGCAGATCGGCCACCGCATGCTCGAGAGCCTCGGTGTCGAGCCGATCGCCGAATGGGTGCTGCATCACCACGAGCGCTGGGACGGGGCGGGCTATCCGACCGGTCTCGGCGGCGAGGAGATCCCGATCGGCGCGCGCGTGATCTTCGTCGCCGACGCATTCGATGCGATGACCTCGAACCGGCTCTACCGGCCGGCGCTCTCGCACGTGGAGGCTCTCGCCGAGGTCGAACGCTGCTCCGGCACCCAGTTCGACCCGGACGTCGTGACCGCGTTCCTCGCCGTGATCGGCACGCGCGAGCCCGCCGTCGCCTGACTCGCGTTACTACAGCGGGATGTTGCCGTGCTTGCGCGGCGGCGTGCGCTCGCGCTTGGTGATCGCGGTCCGCAACGCGTCGATCAGAACCGGCCGCGTGCGCCGCGGCTCGATCACCTCGTCGACGTAGCCGCGCTCGGCGGCGGTGTACGGGTTCGCGAAGCGCTCCTTGTAGTCGGCGATCAGCTCGGCGCGGCGCGCCTCGGGGTCGTCCGCCTCGGCGAGCTCCTTGCGGAAGATGATGTTGACGGCGCCGTCCGGCCCCATCACGGCGACCTCCGCCGTCGGCCAGGCGAAGTTGAAGTCCGCGCGAACGTGCTTGGAGCTCATGACGTCGTACGCGCCGCCGTAGGCCTTGCGCGTGATCACGGTCAGCTTCGGCACGGTCGCCTCGCAATAGGCGTAGAGAAGCTTGGCGCCGTGGCGGATGATGCCGCCCCACTCCTGCTCGGTCCCCGGCAGGAACCCGGGGACGTCGACGAACGTGACGAGCGGGATGTTGAACGCGTCGCAGGTACGGACGAAGCGCGCCGCCTTCTCGGACGATGCGATGTCGAGCACGCCCGCGAGCGCCTTCGGCTGGTTGCCGACGATGCCGACGCTGTAGCCGCCGAGCCGCGCGAAGCCGGTGACGATGTTCTCGGCGTAGAGCGGCTGGATCTCGAGGAAGTCGCCGTCGTCGACGACCGCGGCGATCACCTGCTTGATGTCGTACGGCTTCGTCGCCTCGTCGGGCACGAGCGTGTCGAGCTCGGGCGCCTCCCGGTCGATCGGATCGGACGGCTCGTCGTACGGCGCCGGGTGCGCGTTCGACTGCGGCAGGAAGCTGAGCAGGTAGCGCGCGTCCTCGAGCGCCGACTCCTCGTCGGGCGCGGTCAGGTGCGCGACGCCCGACTTCGTCGCGTGCGTGTGCGCGCCGCCGAGCTCCTCGAACGTCACCTCCTCGCCGGTCACCGTCTTCACGACGTCGGGGCCGGTGATGAACATGTACGAGCTGTTCTCGACCATCAGGATGAAGTCGGTCATCGCAGGCGAGTAGACGGCGCCGCCGGCGCACGGGCCCATGACGAGCGAGATCTGCGGGATCACCCCCGAGGCCTGGACGTTGCGCCAGAAGATCTCGGCGTAGCCGGCGAGCGAGACGACGCCTTCCTGGATGCGCGCGCCGCCCGAGTCGTTGATGCCGATCACGGGACAGCCGTACTTGGCGGCGAGATCCATCACCTTGCAGATCTTGTCGGCGAACACCTCGCTCAACGAGCCGCCGAAGACCGTGAAGTCCTGGCTGAAGACGAACACCTTGCGCCCGAAGATCTCGCCGTAGCCGGTGATCACCGCGTCGCCGTACGGCCGCCGATCGAGCATCCCGAAGTTGGCCTCGCGGTGGCGGACGTACCGGTCGAGCTCGAAGAAGGTGCCCGGGTCGCAGAGCTTCTCGGCCCGTTCGCGGGCGAGCAGCTTGCCCGCGTCCTTGTGCTTTGCGATCGATGCCTCGGAGCCCGCGTGGAGCGCCTCGTCGCGCAACTGCTCGAGCCATTCGAGCTTCTCACCGGTCGTTGCGTGAATTGGTTTCTCGGTCTTCGACATCTGACCGAACACTCAATCAGAATGCAGGCATGAGCCTCGCTGCGGTCCGCGCCGCTCTCGATGCCGCCCCGTCGGAGGACACGGCGACCCTGGCACGCCGCGCCCGCAACGCGCTCGCCCAGGCCGTGCTCGCCGAGGCGTTCTCACACGAGCCGCCCGCACCGCCGGAGCGGCTGCCGCCCGTCGAGTCGCTCCGCGAGCGCCTCGGCCCCGAGCTGGCGGCGGAGCTCGCCGCCGTCTATGCCGGCGGCCCCGACTGGACGACGCACGCGATCGACGCGCTCGAGCCGCTGCACGCCCTGACGCGCAGCTGACCCAGACCGGTGCCAGGCACCGGCTGACGATTAGAGTCGCGCTATGGCCGTGCAGGAGCTCCGCGTCGCTCTCACCGTCGACGACTTCGACGCGGCGCTCGCGTTCTACCGCGACACACTCGGACTGCCGCTGCTCGAGGCCTGGAGCGACGACGGGCGCGTCGTGCTCCTCGACGCCGGCCGCGCGACGCTCGAGCTGCTCGACGCGACGCACGCAGAGGCCGTCGACCGCATCGAGGTCGGCCGGAGGGTCGCCGGGCCGGTCCGCCTCGCGCTCCAGGTCGAGGACTCGACCGCAACGTCGGAGCAGTTGCAGCAGGCGGGCGCGACGCACATCGCCGGGCCGGTCGTCACGCCGTGGCGGCACAGCAACGTTCGCCTCGAGGCGCCCGACGGCATGCAACTGACGCTGTTCACGGTGCTGGACGCGTGACGCTCGACGTCGAGCGCCTCCGCGCAGACACCCCCGGCTGCGAGCACGTCACCCACCTCAACAACGCCGGCTCGTCGCTGCCGCCGCAGCCGGTGCTCGACGCGAACATCGGGCACCTGCGGCGCGAGGCCGAGATCGGCGGCTACGAGGCGCACAACGAGCAGCGCGAGCGCGTCGAGCACACCTACGACGCACTCGCACGGCTGATCGGCGCCTCCCGCGAGGAGATCGCGTGCGTCGAGAACGCGACGCGCGCCTGGGACATGGCGTTCTATTCCTTCCGCTTCGCGCCGGGCGACCGCATCCTGACCGGCCGCGCCGAGTACGCCTCGAACTGGATCGCGCTCCGCCAGGTCGCGCACACGACCGGCGCGACGATCGAGGTCGTGCCCGACGACGAGCACGGCCAGTTCGACGTCTCCGCGCTGCAGTGGATGCTCGACGAGAAGGTCAAGCTCGTCTCGCTCGTGCACGTGCCGACGCAGGGCGGGCTCGTCAACCCCGCCGAGGCGGTCGGCCGCGTCACCCGCGCGGCGGGCGTGCCGCTCCTCCTCGACGCCTGCCAGTCGGTCGGGCAGCTGCCGGTCGACGTCGAGGCGATCGGCTGCGACATCCTCTCCGCGACCGGCCGCAAGTTCCTGCGCGCGCCTCGCGGCACCGGCTTCCTCTACGTCCGCAAGGAGCTGATCGCCGAGCTCGAGCCGCCGTTCCTCGACATGCACGCCGCGGCCTGGCAGCCGGACGGCAGCTACACGATGCGCGACGACGCACGCCGCTTCGAGAACTGGGAGACCTACGTCGCCGGCAAGATCGCACTCGGCGTCGCCGCCGACTACGCGCTCGAGCTCGGCCTCGACCAGATCTGGGAACGCGACCAGGCGCTCGCCGAGCGCCTCCGGAGCGGGCTCGACGAGAGCCCGGGCATCACGGTGCTCGACCAGGGCGCGACCAGAGGCGCGATCGTCACCTTCCAGGTCGCCGGCCGCCGCGCAGCCGACGTCCGCACGGCGCTCGCGGCCGAGCACGTCAACGTCTCGGTCACCGAGGCGGAGTCGGCGCGGCTCGACCTCGACGGACGCGGGATCGACGAGCTCGTGCGAGCGTCGGTGCACTACTTCAACACCGAGCAGGAAGTCGACCGCCTCGTCGAGCTGGTGGCGGCATGACCGAGCCGATCGACCGCTCGACCGTCTGGCCCTACGACGAGTCGGGCAAGCCGCGCGACTTCTACTACTCCCGCTACGACCACCCGACCGGCGTCGCCGCGGAGCACGCGCTGGGCGAGCTCGAGGGCGGAGACGCGCTCCTCTACGCGTCGGGCATGGGCGCCGTCACGAACGTGCTGCTCACGTTCGCGCGCGCCGGCACGCGCATCGCGATCGCAGACGGCGCGTACTTCGGCACGAGCAAGCTCTTCGGGATGCTCGCGGGCTTCGGCATCGAGTACGTCGAGTACGACCAGACCGGCCCCGCCCCCGACGCGGACATCGTCTGGGTCGAGGCACCCGCGAACCCGACGCTGACCCTCCCCGAACTGGGAATTGCTCGAGGGCCACCGCGGCCTCATCGTCTGCGACGCGACCGTCTCGACCCCGGTCTACCTCCAGGCGCTCGAGCGCGGCGCCGACATCGTCCTCCATTCGGCGACGAAGTTCCTGACCGGCCAGCACGACGCTCTCCTCGGCGCGACGATCGCGCGCGGCGAGCACGCCGAGCGCCTGAAGCTGATGCGGGTGAACGCGGGCATCACCGCGTCGCCCGACGCAGCGAGCTCGCTGCTCCGCGGTCTCTCGACGCTCGAGACGCGGATGCGGCGGCACACCGAGACCGCGACCGAGCTCGCCCGGCGGCTCGAGGCACACCCCGCGGTCGAGCGCGTGCGCTACCCCGGCTACAGCGGCCTGATCTCGTTCGACGTCGCGGATGCGCTGGCCGTCGAGACGGCGACCTCCCTGATCGTGAACGCGACGAGCCTCGGCGGCGTTCATTCCTCGCTGGAAGGACGCCACCGCTGGGAGGGAGACCGCATCCCGGCAGGGCTGCTGCGGCTCTCGGTCGGGCTCGAGGACGTCGACGCTCTCTGGGCCGACCTGGACGCGGCACTAGGCCGAACGGCCCAGACTCAGAACTTGTAAGACCCAGGACCTTGACCTAGAATTCGGCAGCTTCGGGACGACCTCCCGCGGCAACGTCCCGGCCGGAAAACATGTCCAAGAAAGGAAGGCTCTGTGGCCACACAGACCAGACAGCGTGCGGCTCGCACCGCCGCACGCACCCCCAAGGCGAACGGAGACGGCGCCGTCGTCTCCGCCGCCGATCTGCAGCCGCTGCTGGAGGCGCTCCGCGCCTCGGCCCGGGGCGAGGTCGGCGTCCGGCTCGACACCCGCAAGCGCGGGGTCGTCGGCCAGCTCGGCAAGGCGTTCAACAACCTCGCCCAGACCCGCGAGCGCACGACCGACGAGATGGTTCGCGTCGCCACGGTGATCGGCCGCGAGGGCCGCCTGACCGACCGCGCAGACACGCGCGGCGCCAAGGGCACCTGGAAGGTCAGCCTCGAGTCCGTGAACCTGATGATCGACGACCTCTCGCGCCCGACCCTCGAGGTCGCGCGCGTGATCGGCGCGGTCGCAGAGGGCGATCTGAGCCAGAAGATGCAGCTGAAGATCGCGGGCCGCCCGGTCAAGGGCGAGTTCCTGCACATCGGCCAGACGGTCAACTCGATGGTCGACCAGCTCTCCTCGTTCGCCGACGAGGTGACGCGCGTCGCCCGCGAGGTCGGCACCGAGGGCAAGCTCGGCGGCCAGGCCAAGGTGAAGGGCGTCTCCGGGACGTGGAAGGACCTGACCGACAACGTGAACGGCATGGCGTCGAACCTGACGTCGCAGGTGCGCAACATCGCCGAGGTGACGACGGCGGTCGCGAACGGCGACCTCACTCGCAAGATCACGGTGGACGTGAAGGGCGAGGTGCTCGAGCTCAAGAACACGATCAACACGATGGTCGACCAGCTGTCGACCTTCGCCGACGAGGTCACGCGCGTCGCGCGCGAGGCCGGCACGGAGGGCAAGCTCGGCGGCCAGGCCGTCGTCAAGGGCGTCGGCGGCACGTGGAAGGACCTGACCGACAACGTGAACCTGATGGTCTCCAACCTGACGACGCAGGTGCGCGGCGTCGCTCAGGTCGTCACCGCCGTGGCCGACGGTGACCTGAACCGCAAGTTCACGATCGAGGCGAAGGGCGAGGTGGCAGCGCTCGCGGAGACCGTCAACGCGATGGTCGACCGGCTGCGCGTCTTCTCGGCCGAGGTGACGCGCGTCGCGCGCGAGGTGGGATCGGAAGGGAAACTCGGCGGTGCGGCCGAGGTCGAAGGCGTGTCGGGCGTGTGGCGCGGCCTGACCGAGTCGGTGAACGGGATGGCCGACAACCTGACGCAGCAGGTGCGGAACATCGCCGACGTGACGACGGCCGTCGCGCAGGGAGACCTGACGCGGAAGATCACCGTCGACGCGAAGGGCGAGATCCTGCGCCTCAAGAACACGATCAACACGATGGTCGACCAGCTCTCGTCGTTCGCCGACGAGGTCACCCGCGTCGCCCGCGAGGTCGGCACCGAGGGCCAGCTCGGCGGCCAGGCGAAGGTGAAGGGCGTCAGCGGCACGTGGAAGGACCTGACCGACAACGTGAACTTCATGGCGACGAACCTCACCACGCAGGTGCGCGGGATCGCCAAGGTCGTGACGGCAGTCGCCGACGGCGACCTGAACCAGAAGTTCACGATCGAGGCGCGCGGCGAGGTGGCGTCGCTCGCGGACACGATCAACGCGATGATCGACACGCTGCGCACGTTCGCCGACCAGGTGACCGGCGTCGCACGCGAGGTCGGCACCGAAGGCGTCCTCGGCGGACAGGCCGACGTGCCGAACGTCGTCGGGCACCTGGAAGGCGCTGACCGACAACGTCAACTCGATGGCGAACAACCTGACGACTCAGGTGCGCAACATCGCCGAGGTGACGACGGCCGTCGCGAAGGGCGACCTCTCGCGCAAGATCACCGTGCAGGCGAAGGGCGAGGTCGCAGAGCTCGCCGACACGATCAACACGATGGTCGACCAGCTCTCGTCGTTCGCCGACGAGGTCACCCGCGTCGCCCGCGAGGTCGGCGTCGAGGGCCGGCTCGGCGGCCAGGCCGAGGTGCCGGGCGTCTCGGGCGTCTGGCGCGGCCTGACCGACAACGTCAACCTGATGGTGCGGAACCTGACCGATCAGGTGCGCAACACGGCAGACGTGACGACCGCAGTCGCGAAGGGCGACCTCTCGCAGAAGATCGACGTCGAGGCGGTCGGCGAGTTCCTCGCGCTGAAGGGAACGATCAACACGATGGTCGACCAGCTCGCGACGTTCGCCGCAGAGGTGACGCGCGTCGCCCGCGAGGTCGGCTCGGAAGGCATGCTCGGCGGCTCGGCGCGGGTCGAAGGCGTCTCGGGCGTGTGGCGCGGCCTGACGGAGTCGGTGAACGGCATGGCCGACAACCTGACGAGCCAGGTGCGCAACATCGCCGAGGTGACGACCGCGGTCGCGAACGGCGACCTCTCGCGCAAGATCACCGTGCAGGCGAAGGGCGAGGTCGCAGAGCTCGCCGACACGATCAACACGATGGTCGTGCAGCTGAACGCGTTCGCCGCCGAGGTGACGCGGGTCGCCCGCGAGGTCGGCACCGAGGGCCGCCTCGGCGGGCAGGCGAGGGTCGAGGGCGTCAGCGGCGTCTGGCGCGACCTGACGGAGAACGTGAACACGCTTGCCGACAACCTGTCGAACCAGGTGCGGAACATCGCCGACGTGACGACCGCGGTCGCGAACGGCGACCTGACGCGCAAGATCACGGTCGACGCGCGCGGCGAGATCCTCGAGCTGAAGAACACGATCAACACGATGGTCGACCAGCTCTCGTCGTTCGCCGACGAGGTCACCCGCGTCGCCCGCGAAGTCGGCACCGAGGGCCAGCTCGGCGGCCAGGCCAACGTCAAGGACGTGTCGGGCACCTGGAAGGACCTGACCGACTCGGTGAACTTCATGGCGAACAACCTGACGACGCAGGTGCGGAACATCGCCGACGTGACGACCGCCGTCGCGAGCGGCGACCTGACGCGCAAGATCACCGTCGACGCGCGCGGCGAGGTGGCCGCGCTCGCCGAGACGATCAACACGATGGTCGACCAGCTCTCGTCGTTCGCCGACGAGGTGACGCGCGTCGCACGCGAGGTCGGCACCGAGGGCATCCTCGGCGGCCAGGCCAACGTCAAGGGCGTCGAGGGCACCTGGAAGGACCTGACCGACTCGGTGAACGGCCTTTCCTCGTCACTGACGACCCAGGTGCGCAACATCGCAGACGTCACGACCGCGGTCGCGAACGGCGACCTCTCGAAGAAGATCACGGTGGACGTACGCGGCGAGGTGCTCGAGTTGAAGGAGACGATCAACGCGATGGTCGACCAGCTCCGGGCGTTCTCGTCGGAGGTGACGCGCGTCGCCCGCGAGGTCGGCTCGGAGGGGATCCTCGGCGGCCAGGCACGCGTCGAGGGCGTCTCGGGCGTGTGGGCCGACCTGACCGACAACGTCAACTTCATGGCGTCGAACCTGACGACTCAGGTGCGCAACATCGCCGACGTCACGACCGCGGTCGCGAACGGCGACCTGACGCGCAAGATCACCGTCGAGGCCTCGGGTGAGGTCGCGGCGCTGGCGGACACCATCAACACGATGGTCGATCAGCTCTCGTCGTTCGCCGACGAGGTGACGCGCGTCGCACGCGAGGTCGGCACCGAGGGCATCCTCGGCGGCCAGGCCAACGTCAAGGGCGTCTCGGGCACCTGGAAGGACCTGACCGACAACGTGAACACGCTCGCCGACAACCTGTCGAACCAGGTGCGGAACATCGCCGACGTGACGACCGCCGTCGCACAGGGCGACCTGTCGAAGAAGATCACGGTCGACGTCCGCGGCGAGATCCTGCAGCTGAAGAACACCGTCAACACGATGGTCGACCAGCTCGCGAGCTTCGCGGCCGAGGTGACGCGCGTCGCACGCGAGGTCGGCACCGAGGGCATCCTCGGCGGCCAGGCCAACGTCGAAGGCGTCTCGGGTGTCTGGCAGGGACTGACGGACAACGTGAACACGCTCGCCGGCGCGCTGACGACTCAGCTCCGCGCGATCGCGGAGGTGACGACGGCCGTCACGAACGGCGACCTGACCCGCGAGATCGCGGTCGAGGCGCGCGGCGAAGTCGAGGAGCTCCGCGACAACATCAACCAGATGATCACCAACCTCCGCGAGACGACGGAGGTGAACGCCCAGCAGGACTGGCTGAACACGAACATGGCGCGCTTCGGCGGCATGCTCCAGGGCCAGCGCGACCTGAAGGCGGTCAGCCGGCTCGTGATGAGCGAGCTGACGCCGCTCGTCGGCGGCCAGCACGGCGCCTTCTTCATGGCCGAGGCGGAGGGCGAGAGCGAGCCGCAGCTGCGGCTGATCGCGAGCTACGCCTACAAGCGGCGGAAGGGTGTGCCCAACGTGTTCGGTCTCGGCGAGGGACTCGTCGGCCAGGCCGCGCTCGAGCGCAAGTCGATCCTCGTCACGAAGGCGCCCGAGGACTACATCGCGATCGCGTCCGGCCTCGGTGAGGCCGACCCGGTCAACATCATCGTCCTCCCCGTCCTCTTCGAGGACCAGGTGATGGCGGTGATCGAGATGGCGTCGTTCGTGCCGTTCTCGGAGGCGCATCTGACGTTCCTCGAGCAGCTGTCGGAGACGCTCGGCGTCGTCGTGAACACGATCGTCGCGACGATGCGGACCGAGGAGCTCCTGCAGCAGTCGCAGGGCCTGACGATGGAGCTGCAGAGCCAGTCCGAGGAGCTGCAGTCGCAGCGTGACGAGCTCGAGCGGACGAATCAGGAGCTCGAGGAGCAGGCGAGGTCGCTGAAGGCGTCCGAGGAGCTGCTCCAGCAGCAGCAGGAGGAGCTGCAGCAGACGAACGAGGAGCTCGAGGAGAAGGCGGCACTGCTCGCCGAGCAGAACGCACGCATCGAGCAGAAGAACGCGGAGGTCGAGGCGGCTCGGATCGAGCTCGAGGACAAGGCCGAGCAGCTCGCGCTCTCCTCGAAGTACAAGAGCGAGTTCCTGGCGAACATGAGCCACGAGCTGCGCACGCCGCTCAACTCGCTCCTGATCCTGGCGAAGCTCCTCTCGGACAACCAGGAGGAGACGCTCAGCGACAAGCAGGTCGAGTTCGCGAAGACGATCTACAACGCAGGCTCCGATCTGCTCGAGCTGATCAACGACATCCTCGACCTCTCGAAGGTCGAGGCCGGGAAGATGGACGTGAACCCGCAGCCGGTGACGCCTGCGGCGCTCGCGGACTTCGTCGAGCGGAACTTCCGCCCGGTCGCCGACCAGAAGCTGCTCGAGTTCGGAGTGATCGTCGACGACGAGCTCCCCGCGACGGTCGTCACCGACGAGCAGCGGCTGCAGCAGGTGATCAAGAACCTGCTCTCGAACGCGTTCAAGTTCACGGAGTCGGGCTCCGTGACGCTGACGATCGCGCCGGCGCCCGAGGAGACCCGCTTCAGCGATCGGACGTTGGCCGCGACCGACGGCGTCGTCATGTTCCAGGTCACCGACACCGGGATCGGGATTCCCGACGACAAGCTGAAGCTGATCTTCGAGGCGTTCCAGCAGGCCGACGGAACGACCTCGCGGCGCTTCGGCGGTACCGGGCTCGGGCTGTCGATCTCACGCGAGATCGCCCGCCTGCTCGGCGGCGAGATCCACGTCACGTCCGAGCCGGCACGCGGCTCCACGTTCACGCTCTTCCTGCCGCCGCAGGCGCCCGAGCAGGAAAGCGGCGACGTCGGCCGGCCGGCCGAGCCGGCGACGCCGGCGCCGGCGTTCGACCCGGCGGTCCTGCTCGACCACAAGCCGGCCGTCGCCGACGACCGCGAGCAGATCGCCGACGGCGACCGCGTGGTGCTGATCGTCGAGGACGACGCGGACTTTGCGAGGACCGAGCTCGCGATGGCGCGCGAGCGCGGCTTCAAGGGCATCGTGGCGGTGCGCGGCGACGAGGGAGTCGCGCTCGCCCACGAGTACAGGCCCGACGCGATCATTCTCGACATGGGACTGCCGGTGCAGGACGGCTGGCAGGTGCTCGAGCATCTGAAGCGCCACCCCGAGACGCGGCACATCCCCGTGCACATCGTCTCGGGCGGGGTGCAGAACGGCGGCGCGCAGGACGCGCTGCGCGCAGGCGCGGTCGCCGTGCTCGAGAAGCCGGTCGAGCATTCCGTGCTCGACGAGCAGTACGGCAAGATCCTCGAGTTCGTCGAGCGCGGTACGCGCCGCCTGCTGATCGTCGACGACGACGATGCGCAGCGGCAGGCGATCGTCGAGCTGATCGGCTCTGACGACGACGTCGAGATCACCGCCGTCGGCTCGTCGGAGGAGGCGCTCGAGGCGCTCGACTCCGACACGCAGTTCGACTGCATGGTGCTCGACCTGAAGCTGCCGAAGATGAGCGGCTTCCAGCTGCTCGAGAAGGTCAAGACGGACGAGCGATTCAAGGGACTGCCGGTGATCGTCTACACCGGGCGTGACCTGACCCGCCGCGAGGAGACGCGCCTCAACAAGTACGCCGAGACGGTGATCGTGAAGGACGTGCGGTCGCCAGAGCGCCTGCTCGACGAGACCGCGCTCTTCCTGCATCGCGTCGAGTCGAAGCTGCCGGCCGAGAAGCGCCGCATCCTCGAGCAGCTCCATTCGACGGACGAGGTGTTCAAGGGCAAGCGCGTGCTGATCGCCGACGACGACATGCGGAACGTCTTCGCGCTGGCGGCAGTGCTCGAGCGCCAGGGCATGGACGTGCAGTTCGCAGAGAACGGCAACGAGGCGATTGCGTCGCTCGAGGCCGATCCGTCGATCGACCTCGTGCTGATGGACATCATGATGCCGGAGCTCGACGGCTACGAAGCGATGCAGCGCATTCGACAGGTGCCGAAGTTCGCGAAGCTGCCGATCATCTCGCTGACGGCCAAGGCGATGAAGGGCGACCGTGAGAAGTCGATCGCGAGCGGCGCCTCCGACTACATCACGAAGCCGGTCGACACCGACCAGCTTCTTTCGCTGATGCGGGTGTGGCTGTACAGGTAGGAGACCCGCAGCACGAGACGCCCGAGGGGCGGCTGGATCTCGAGACGCTCGAGCTCCAGCTGCTGCTCGAAGGCGTCTACCGGCAGTACGGCTACGACTTCCGGGAGTACGCAGTCGCCTCGCTGAGGCGTCGCGTCTGGCGGCGCGTCCACGCCGAAGGCGCAGAGACGATCGCGGGCCTGCTCGAGCGGCTCCTGCACGACCCGAGCGTGATGGAGCGCCTGCTGCTCGACCTCTCGATCAACGTCACGTCGATGTTCCGCGACCCGACGTTCTACGGGGCCTTCCGCGAGAAGGTCGTGCCGCTCCTCCGCACCTATCCCTTCACGCGCATCTGGGTCGCCGGCTGCTCGACCGGCGAGGAGGTCTACTCGCTCGCGATCATGCTCACCGAGGAGGGCCTCTACGGCCGCTCGCGCATCTACGCGACCGACATCAACGAGGCGGTGCTCGCGCGAGCGCGGGACGGCGTGTTCCCGCTCGACCGGATGCAGGAGTACACGGACAACTACATCCGCGCCGGCGGCAAGCGCTCGTTCTCCGAGTACTACCTCGCCAAGTACGAGGGCGCGCTCTTCGAGCGAACGCTGACGGAGAACGTCGTCTGGGCGCCTCACAACCTCGTGCAGGACCGGTTGTTCAACACGTTCAACGTCATCCTCTGCCGGAACGTGATGATCTACTTCGACCGACCGTTGCAGAACCGCGTGCACCAGCTCTTCCACGACAGCCTCGAGCGCTTCGGCATCCTCGCGCTCGGCCACAAGGAGTCGATTCGCTTCACCGGGTTCGAGGACTCCTACGAGGAGCTCGACGCATACGAGAAGCTCTACCGGCGAATCCGATGAGCCACGACCTCGTTGCGATCGGCGCCTCCTGGGGCGGGCTCGACGCCGTGCGCACCGTCCTCGGCGGGCTGCCGGCGGAGCTCGACGCCGCCGTCGTGATCGCTCAGCACCGCGCTCCCGAGTCTCATCCGACGGCGTTCCGCGACCTGCTCGGCGCCGCCACCCGGCTCAGGGTGCGCGAAGCCGGCGACAAGGACGAGCTGCGCCCGGGCGCTGCCTACATCGCGGCGCCGGACTATCACCTGCTCGTCGAGCGCGGCACGCTCGCGCTGACGATCGACGAGCCCGTGCAGTACGCGCGGCCCTCGATCGACGTTCTCCTGCAGACGGCCGCGGAGGCATACCGTGAGCGCTGCGTGGGAGTCGTCCTGACCGGTGCGAACGCCGACGGAGCCGGCGGCCTCGCCCGCATCGCCGAGCTCGGCGGAGCGGCGGTCGTCCAGGATCCCGAGACGGCCGAACGCGACGAGATGCCGCGTGCGGCGCTCGCCCGCGTGCCAACGGCGACCGTTGCACCGGTCGGCGAGATCGCGCCGCTGCTCGTCGAGCTCTGCGGGCTCGCGAAGGTGACGGCCAATTGATGGCTCCTGCGCCGTCTCTCCTACTCGTCGACGACCGGCCGCAGAACCTGCTGGCGCTCGAGGCGATCCTCGAGCCGCTCGGCTACGAGCTCGTGACTGCCGGGTCGGCGGCGGAGGCGCTGCGCATCCTCCTGAACCGGGACGACTTCGCGGTCATCTTGCTCGACGTCCAGATGCCGGGCATGGACGGGTTCGAGGCTGCCGAGGTGATCAAGCAGCGCGAGCGCACGAGCACGATCCCGATCATCTTCCTGACCGCCCTCTCGAAGGAGGATCAACACGTCTTCCGCGGTTACGAGGTCGGTGCGGTCGACTACGTCTTCAAGCCGTTCAACCCCGAGATCCTGCGCGCGAAGGTCGCGCGTCTTCGTCGAGCTGTGGGAGAAGAACCGGCAGATCCGCGACCAGGCCGACCTCCTTGCGGCGCAGGAGCTCGCCGAGCTTCGCCGCGCGAGCGCGGAGCAGTATCGCCAGCTCGCGGACGCGATGCCGCAGATCGTCTGGACCGCCGACGCGGAGGGACGCGCCACCTACTACAACCGCCGCTGGTTCGAGTACACCGGCATGACCGAGGACGAGCTCGACGATCACGCCTGGGCGCGCGTCACGCATCCGGACGACCTGCCGCAGGCGGTCGCCCGCCGCGAGGAGACGCTCGCGAGCGGCGGCATCTTCGAGGTCGAGTACCGCTTCAAGTCCCACGACGGGACCTGGCGCTGGCACCTCGGCCGGGCGGTGCCGATCCGCCACGAGGACGGGTCGATCGACTTCTGGATCGGCACCGCGACGGACATCGACGACCGCAAGCGCACCGAGGAGGCGCAGCGCTTCCTGCTCGACGCCGGCGCCGAGCTCTCCCGCTCGCTCGACTGGCGCGCAGGGCTGAAGGCGGTTGCACGCGTGGCTGTTCCGCGTGTGGCCGACTGGTGCGCTGTGCACGTCGCCGAGGAGGACGGCACGATCTCGTCGCTCGCGATCGAGCATGCGGATCCCGGGAAGGTGATCTTCGCCCGCGAGGTGCAGGAGCGCTACCCGCCGCGCCGCGACAACCCGCGCGGAGCGGCCGAGGTGATTCGCAGCGGCGACGTCGCAGCTGATCTCGGAGGTCCCGGCCGACGCGTTCGCGGCCGCAGCGCAGGACGAGACGCACGAGCAGCTGCTGCGCGAGCTCGGCATCCGCTCGTTCATCTGCGTGCCGCTACAGGCGCGGGGACGCACGCTCGGCGCGATCACTCTCGTCTCGGCCGAGTCGGGCCGGCGCTACACCGAGGCCGACCTGCGGACGACGGAGGAGCTCGCGCTGCGGGTCGGTGCGGTGGCGGAGAACGCGCAGCTCTACGAGGAGGTCGAGCGCCGCGCCCAGGCGGCGCGCGCGCTCGAGACGATCGCCGACGGCGTCGTGCTGCTCGACAACGAGGAGCGCGTGTTGCTCTGGAACAACGCTGCCGAGGCGATCACCGGCATCGCCGGCGCCGACATCGTCGGCCGCCCAGCGGCCGACGTGCTGCCCGGCTACGCGGACAACGTCGCTGCGCGTCGACGTCGACGGCCGGCCGCAGACCGTGCCGGTCGAGATCGACGGCAAGGAGCTGTGGCTCTCGTTCTCGGCCGTGCGCTTCGAGGAGGGCACCGTCTACGCCTTCCGCGACCTGACCGAGGAGCGCGGGCTCGAGCAGATGCGCTCCGACTTCGTCGCCACGGTCTCGCACGAGCTGCGCACGCCGCTGGCCGCGATCTACGGCGCCGCGATCACCCTGCGGCGCGCCCGATCTCGACCTCGAGCGAGGAGATGCGGGCACGGCTGCTCGAGGTGGTCGCCGAGGAGTCCGACCGGCTCGCGCAGATCGTCAACGACGTGCTGCTCGCGAGCCACCTCGACTCGGGCCAGCTGCAGCTGAACATCCAGACGATCGATGCCGCCCGCCTGACCGAGAACGTCGTCGAGTCGGCGCAGGTTCACCTGCCGGAGTCCGTGAGCCTGTCGGTGCAGATCGAGAAGCTGCTGCCGCCGGTCGCGGCCGACGAGCAGCAGTTGCGGCAGGTGCTCGTCAACCTCGTCGAGAACGCCGTCAAGTACTCGCCGGAGGGCGGGCCGGTGACGGTGCGGCTCGTGCGCGACGATCGCTGCGTGCGCTGGGAGGTGACCGACGAGGGCCTCGGCATCCCCGCCTCCGAGCGGCGCCGGGTCTTCGAGAAGTTCTTCCGGCTCGACCCGAACATGACCCGCGGCATCGGCGGCACGGGCCTCGGGCTCTACATCTGCCGCGAGCTCGTGCGGCGTCTCGACGGCCGCATCTGGGCCGAGGCGAACGGCGCCAAGGGCTCGAAGTTCGTCGTCGAGCTGCCGGCCGCCGCGACCCGGGCCAAGCAGCCCGAGCCGACCGCGGCCTAGAGCCGGAGAGGGGACTCGAACCCCTGGCCCAAGCTTTACAAGAGCGCTGCTCTACCAG
>CAVZYK010000021.1:0-21158 GCA_963779505.1 uncultured Actinomycetes bacterium
CACCCCCACTCGCTCCTGCCCGCCGCCGCACGAGTGCCCATGCTGCAGCGGCGGCTGCTCTCGGTGCTGGTCGCGCGCTTTGCCTAGTCGGCGGGCGGGCGGACGATCACGCCGCCGTCGCCCCGCTGCACGACGAGCGGCAGCATGCGGTCCGAGAGATACGCCTCGATCGCATGCACGGCGCCCGCGACCAGGCGCTCGTGCTCGTCGTGGGCGAAGCTGACGTCGAGGATGCAGCTCTCGCCGTCCTCGACGATCGCAGCGGCAAGCCCGTGCGCGGCGAGCGCCTCAGTCAGGTCGCTTCCGACGCCCCGGCGGGGCACCTCGATCTGGATCTTCTCGGGCATTAAGCGCATACGTACCCGTGTTAAGCAGCTGTTACGCATCGGGTTCGCGCCAGTCCGGAGCTCGTGCGCGTCGTCACATCCGGCATGGCGGCGGAATGGTGGTCGGGGATCGAGATGCGGCACCTCGTGGCGCTCGACGCGGTCGCCCGGGAGGGGTCGTTCCGGCGGGCCGCCACCCGGCTCGGTTACGTCCAGTCCGCGATCAGCCATCAGATCGCCGCGCTCGAAGGGCTGATCGGCAAGCGGCTGATCGAGCGCTCGCGCGGCACGCGCCCACTGGCGCTCACGCCTGCGGGCGAGATCCTGCTCGCACACACCGACGCGCTGATCGCGCGGGTCCGCGCGGCGCAGGCCGACCTCGCGGCGCTCGACGGTGAGGGCGCCGCAGCGCTGCGGGTCGGTGCGACACCCGACATGCTCGCGCGCCTCGTTCCGTCCTTCCTCCGCGTCTACGGCGCGCCGGTCTCACTGCATGAGACGGCGTCCACGCGCGCGCTCCTCGCCGCCCTCGTGCGTGGCGAGCTCGACATCGCGCTTGCCGAGACGCCGCTGCCACGCGGCCCGCTCGACGCTGTGCCGCTTTGTGCGGATCCGTTCGTCGTTCTGCTGCAGGCGGGCGCGCCCCTGACGACGCGGCGGCGTCTCGTCAACTGCGAGGAGCTCGGACGTCTCCCCCTGATCGCCCATGCGCCGACGCGCGAGCACGTCGAAGAGCAATTGCGGGCGCACGGCGTCGAGCCGCGTTTCGTGCTCGAGGCGGAGACCGCGACGGCGGTGCAGGGACTCGTCGCTGCGGGACTTGGCGCTGCCGTGTTGCCGCGGCTCGCGGCAGACGAGCGGCGCTCCGACACGATGCTCGCCGACCTCGAGCCTGGCGTCGTCGCGCCCCGCACGATCGCCGCCGTCTGGTGCCGCATGCAGCCGGCGCGTTCTGACGCGGCAGCGTTCGTCGAAGCCGCTCGCTCCGCGTGTGCAGGCGAGCGCCTGCGCGAGGCGCAGGCGCCTCAGCCGCAGCCGCTCGCCGGCTGATCGACGGACTCGTCGCTTTGCATCGACGACTCTGATCAACCTCGCCCGTCGCCCGTCGTCGGATCTTCCGACCCCTTCTGTGCGACGAAAGGAAGCGTGGTGCTGCGCTACATCATCCGTCGGTTGCTCTGGGCAGTCGTGCTCTTCATCGCCGTCACGCTCGTGACGTTCGTGATCTTCTTCGTCATCCCGGCGGACCCGGCGCGGCAGACCTGCGGACAGCGCGCGACACCCGAGTGCATTGCGCGCGCGCAGCACTTCCTCGGCACCGATCGGCCCGTGCTCGTGCAGTACGGCCGCTTCCTCGACCGGCTCGTCCTGCAGCAGTCGCTCGGCCGCTCGTTCACGAACCGCCAGGACGTCACGCACGAGGTGCTGCAGGCGGCTCCCGTCACCGCGTCGCTCGTCTTCGGCGGCGCAGTGCTCTGGCTGATGATCTCGATCCCGATCGGGATCCTCTCGGCGCTGCGCCCGCGTTCGCTGCTCGACCGGGTGACGATGTGCGGCGTGCTGATCGGCATCTCCGCGCATCCCGTCTGGATCGGCCTGCTCGCCGCATACTTCGGCGGCTTCCGGCTGCACCTGTTCCCGATCACCGGGTACTGCGAGTTCTTCACGCCGACCGGCGACTGCGGCGGGCCGATCCAGTGGGCCTACCACCTGATGCTTCCCTGGGCGACGTTCGCCGTGCTCTTCGCAGCGACGTACGTGCGGATGATCCGTGCCTACGTGATCGAGACGCTCGGCGAGGACTACGTCCGCACCGCGCGCGCGAAGGGAGCGCCCGAGACGACGGTGCTCAGATCCCATGTCGTCCGCAACGCGCTGCTGCCGGTCGTGACGATCCTCGGCATGGACATCGGCCTCGCGCTCGGTGGCGCGTTCTTCACCGAGAGCGTCTACGGGCTGCCGGGGCTCGGCAAGCTCGCGATCGGAGCGATCGACAACTTCGACCTGCCGACGACGCAGGGGGTGGTGGTGTTCGCCACCACCTGCATCATCATCTTCAACCTCGTGGTCGACACGCTCTACGCGTGGGTCGACCCGCGGATCAGGCTGACGTAGCGCGGAACGAATGAGCGGCGCGGCTCCGGCTGGCGGAGCTGTGCCGCGCGCAGCTCGAGCAGCCGCTGCAGGTGCGCCGTCCGCACGAACGGGTCGGCGAGCGGCCGCCCGCCTGCAAGCGGAAGCGCGGCGGCGATCCGGCCGTTGACGATCGCAACCACGAACCGTCCCGGTGCGAGTGGCTGCTCCGAGAGCGCCGCCAGGTACTCGAGCTCCGCATCGTCACTCGCCTTGCAGAGCCGCAGGTCGATCTCGCTCACGTCGACCGCCGGCGTGCTCCGGGTGGGCTGGGGAGCCGGCCGCCGTGCGTCGTGCCTCAGCGTCGCGAGCCGCTCGTCTGCCATCAACCGCATGATCTCCGGGTGCATCATCGCCGACCTCCCTGCCGTCGTTTTCGTGAGCGTGTAACCAGTGATACGATGTTAGCAGTTACGTAACCTCCAAAGCAAGGTGACCGGTGTGAACAGTGAGCTCGTGATCGATTTCGTCAACTCCGTCGACCTCCGTCCGTTCAAGGAGGAGCTCGACTCGCCCTCGGCGCTCTCACGCTGGCTCTCGGGTCGCGGCCTGGTCGCTCCCGGCGCGCGGGTCTCGCGCGAAGAGCTCTCCGAGGCGATCCGCGTCCGCGAGGCGATCCGCGACCTGCTGGCCGCCCAGAGCGGCCTCGAGGCGGACGTGACTGCTGCAACCGCGGAGCTCGACGCGGCTGCGCGGCGCGCGCGGATCGGCGTTCGGTTCGCGGACGGCGAGTCTCGACTCGAGCCGGCGGCAGGCGGCGCGCGCGGTGCCGTCGGGCGCGTCGTTGCCGAGGTCTCGCGCGGGATGACCGACGGCACCTGGGAGCGGATGAAGGCGTGCCGTGCGGACGACTGCCGCTGGGCGTTCATCGACACCGCCAAGAACCGTTCCCGGGCGTGGTGCTCGATGAAGAGTTGCGGCAACCGTGAGAAGGTACGCGCCTACCGGGAGCGCCACCACCACTGATGCTGACACGCGGAACCTTCTCCATCGTCGCGGCCGACTTGCAGGCAGGTGAGGTGGGTTGTGCTGTGCAGTCGAAGTACTTCTCCGTCGGCTCGGTCGTCCCATGGGCGCATGCCGGCGTCGGAGCGGTCGCGACGCAGGCCGCCGGTGTCGCGGTCTATGGAGAGCGTGCGCTCGCAGAGCTCGCCGCCGGCGCTGAGCCCGACGACGCGCTCGCACGCGTCCTCGCGGACGACCTCGAACGGGAGACGCGCCAGCTCGGAATCGTGACCGCCGACGGTCGGGCGGCGGCGTTCACCGGTGCGTCGTGCCTCGACTGGGCAGGGCACAGGACCGGCGCCGGCTTCGCGGTGCAAGGGAACATCCTCGCCGGCGAGGCCGTCGTCGACGAGATGGCGCGCGCGTTCGAGGAGACCCTCGGCCCGCTCGTCGGCCGCCTGGTCGCCGCACTCGAAGCTGGGCAGGCGGCCGGTGGCGACAAGCGCGGACAGCAGTCCGCTGCGGTCGTCGTCGAGCGTGTCGGCGCGCGAGCAGAGTCGCGCGAGGGGATCGACCGCATCTGCGACCTGCGGGTCGAGGATCACTCCGAGCCGATCGTGGAGCTGCGGCGGCTGGTCGGCATCTGGACGAGCTGGGACGTGATGCGCCGCGCCAACGTCCACTACGAGGCGAAGGACTACGCGACTGCGGCCGACACGATGCTCGAGGCGACGGCGGGCGGCGGCGACGCGCTCATGCTCTACAACCTCGCGTGCTACGAGTCGCTCGCAGGACGCACGGCCGACGCGGTCGAGCATCTGCGGCAATCGATCGCGCTCGACGACGCGAACCGGTCGCTCGCAGCAGGCGATCCGGACTTCGACCCGATCCGGGTCGAAATCGCGGTTCTCTGAGCGCCTGTTAGAGCTCGAGCGCGAGGAAGCGCGTGCCCGGCACGGGGTTCTCCGTGTACGGATCGGTCTGGCGAAAGCCGAGTCGGCGATAGAGCTCGTGCGCCGCTTCCATGCCCGGTGTCGTGTCGAGGAGCACCCGGCGATAGCCGAGCTCGCGCGCCCGGGCGAGCGCCGCTTCGACGAGCATCCGGCCGAGCCCGGTGCCGCGCTCGGCCGGACGCACGTAGAGACGCTTCAGCTCGCACGCAGCGTCGTCGACCCGGCGGATTGCGACGCAGCCGCGACCCGACGCGAGGAGCAGCGCGCCGCCCGGCTCGCGGTAGTCGCCCGGCAGCTCTTGCACTTCGTCGTCGAAGCCCTGGAAGTCGAGCGCGAACGGCAGAGAGGCTTCGTATTCGCGCAGGAGCACGCGCACCTCGTCCAACGCAGCTGCATCTGCCGCCGTCACGAACCCAACCTCGCCCACGCCGTCACGCTATCGGTGCAGAGGTGGCACAGACACGTACCCGCGTCGCCCCTACCGTTTCCCACGAGGGCAACGAAAGGAGGTCAGACGTGCGGAAAGCTCTCTCACTGCTCGCGCTGGTCGCGGCGCTGCTCGCGCCCGCCGCGTCCGCGAGCCCGATTGGCAAGACGGCTCCGCCGCCGGTGATCTGCGGCACCGCCTGCGACGGCGGTGGCGGCGGCTGGACCGGGTGTACCCAGGACTCCGCGTCCGACTCGGGCGGGTTGCCCTATGTCGCGGCGTACCACCACGTGCTCGTCGTCAGCTACTGCAAGCGGTACGGCGTGATCACGAGCATCTCGATCGTCGCCCACTACTGCGACACGAGCGGCTTCATCGGCTGTGCAGCAGGCCCGGCCTGGCAGACCGGAGGCGGCGTCGGCTCCGGCTACGCGTCGTTCACCGGCCGCGCGACGTGGACCGGGACGGTCGCAGGTGCGCCGTACAACTCGACGAGTGTCGTCGACCTGACGATCCCGTACGGCTAGATGCGGCCACCCACCTGGGTGTTCGTGCTCCTCGTGCTGTGGATCGCGTTCGGGGTCATTCCCATCCTGGTCGCGACGCTGGTGCGGCGATGACGGGAGTGGGGGCGTCTAGTCTCGGCGGTCGTGGAGCTTCGTCCCACGACCGCCGCGGACTTGCCGGCGCTGCATGCGCTCTTCCTCGACTCGATCGGGGGCGTGTTTCGCCCGCACGGATTCGAGCCGCCCGCGCCGCCGTTCGACGTCTTCGCGGGCCAGCAGCACCACGTACTCGCGACCGGCGTCTCCGTTGTCGCGGAGCACGCGGGGGCAATCGCGGGTTTCGCGTCGGCCTGGGTGCGCGGGGACGACTGGTTCCTCGCCTCGCTCTTCGTGGCGCGATCCGCGCAGGGCCGCGGCGTCGGGCCCGCGCTGCTCGACGCGGTGTGGAGCGACGCCGCCCTGCGGCGACGCACGATCACCGACGCGATCCAACCGGTGTCGAACGCGCTCTACGGCCGCCGCGGACTGATCCCCGTGACGCCGCTGCTCGCGTTCTCGGGTCTGCCGGTCGGCGCACGCGAGCGGCTGCAGGAGCTCGGCGACGCGAGTGGCTCGCTCGCGGCGATCGACGCCGCCGCCTACGGGTTCGACCGCTCCGTCGACCACGAGCACTGGCTGCAGATCGCGACACGCACCGTCTGGGCGCGCGGCGGCGAGCCGGTGGCGTACAGCTACACGTTCGCGGGCGGCGCCACGGGGCCGGTCGCGGGACTGACTCCGGCCGATGCGGCGGACGCACTCGAGTCCACGCTCGCCCGGGCCGCGGGGCCGGTGAACGTGCGGATGCCGGGCTCCGCGCGTGCGCTCGTCGCGGTCGCACTGCGCTGCCGCCTGCGCCTGTCGGAGACACCGGGTCTGCTGCTCTGCTCGGAGGGCGCCGAGCCGCCGGCGGCGCTTGCGATCGCGAGCTACACGCTGCTCTGAGCTGACGGCAGCGGGCTCGAGGGCGGCGCCGAACAGCCGTCCAAAACCGGTACGCGTGCCATCTCGTACAATCCCGAGATGTCCCGCGCCGCCTGGGAACTGGTCTTCATGATGCTGATCCTGAAGATCCCGCTCGTGTACCTCGGACTCGTCGTCTGGTACGCGATCCGCGCCGAGCCCGAGCCCGGCGTCGACCCGACCGAGTACTCGACCTGGCGGCCCTGGCGCTCGCCGACCGCACCCCGGCCCCGCCGGGGCGGCCCGCACGGCTCGCGCGACACCGCACGGGCGGAACGCGCCCGCCGCGATAGAGTCGCGTCGTGACGTCGACCACCCGCGGAAACTGGCAACCGCATGAAACGATCGCCGGCCTGATGGCCGCCGGCGCGCTCTTCCTCGGCGCGTTCGAGCTCTTCTACCGGCCCTTCCGGCTCGCGCCCGCCGCCGTGATCCTGCTGCTCTTCGCGACGGTGATGACACAGCGCCAGCAGCGTCTGGTCGGAATCGGTTTCGCCGTCGTCGGGATCTGCTTCGTCGTCGGCGCGACGTTGCAGGTGTGGACGAAGCACCCGCTCTTCTAAGCCGTCAGCGACCTGGGGTCAGACCCAGCGACACGGCTCGATCCGACAGGGCGTTGGGTCAGACCCGATGACACGGCCCGTTCAGACACGGCGCCGGGTCTGACCCCGACG
This sequence comes from uncultured Actinomycetes bacterium, assembly GCA_963779505.1. Lineage (GTDB taxonomy): Bacteria > Actinomycetota > Thermoleophilia > Gaiellales > Gaiellaceae > PALSA-600. Next base: position 6,967 of record CAVZYK010000021.1, read on the forward strand.
AAGCACGGCTGCAAGCAGGGCTTTCCGGGCCTCCCTGGTACTTTGGCAAGCATGAACGCGCATGACGTCGACGGCCTGAACGACGGCTACGCGCGCGCCCTGCTCGACGAGTACCTCGAGAACCCCGAAGCGGTCCCCTCGGAGTGGCGCGCGCTCTTCGAGAGCGGCGATTCGCAGCTCGTCGCGTCTCATCCCGGCATCGCGCGGCTGCTCGAGAAGCTTCCCGCTGCCGAGGCGAACGGCGGCAACGGCTACGCACAGCCTGCCGCGACGACGACCGCTCCGGCGCCGCCCGCGGAGCCCGCTCCCGCAGCAGCGCCGGCGTCCTCGGCGCCCGACCCGCAGCTCCTCGGCGGCGTCGCCGCCGCGATGGCTCTCGTCAAGGCGCACCGCACCCACGGCCACCTCGCAGCGCGGCTCGACCCGCTCGGCTCCGAGCCGGTCGGCGATCCCTCGCTCGAGCCGCTCCGCCTCGAGCCGAAGCTGACGCCCGAGCTGCAGGCGCGCATCCCCGCCTCCGTCCTCCGCGTCGCCGTTCCCGGCGGCACGCTCGCCGACGTGCTGCCCCGGCTCGCCGAGATCTATTGCGGGACGATCGCGTACGAGCTCGAGCACCTGTCCGATCATCAGCAGCGCGTCTGGCTGCGGCAGGCGATCGAGTCGGGCCGCTACCGCACGCCGCTCAGCGCCGACGAGCAGAAGCGACTCTTCCGGCGGCTCTGTGAGGTCGAGGGCATGGAGCGGTTCCTGCGCAAGCGGTTCCTCGGGCAGAAGCAGTTCTCGCTCGAGGGTCTCGACGTGATGATCCCGATGCTCGACGACACGATCGAGCTCGCGTCCGAGGCCGGAGCCCACGAGGTCGTGATGGGCATGGCCCACCGCGGCCGGCTGAACGTGCTCGCGCACACGATCGGGATGCCGTACGAGTACATCCTGCGGGAGTTCGAAGGCGAGCGGACGATCGAGGCCGTGACCGCCGACCCGGAAGGCGGCACGGGCGACGTCAAGTACCACCTGTCCGCGCACGGCACGCGCACGACTGCGAACGGCAAGGTCGGCGTGCGTCTCGTCGCGAACCCGAGCCACCTCGAGGCAGTCAACCCCGTTGTCGAGGGCCGCACGCGCGCCGAGCAGACCGACCGCTCGACGAAGAACGGCGCGCACGACCCGTCAGTTGCGCTGGCGGTACTCCTGCACGGCGACGCAGCCTTCGCGGGCCAGGGCGTCGTCGCGGAGACCTTCAACCTCCAGGATCTCGAGGGCTACTCGACAGGCGGCACCCTGCACCTGATCACGAACAACCAGATCGGGTTCACGACCGACCCGCGCGAGGGACGCTCGACCCGGTACTCGTCCGACCTCGCCAAGGGATTCGACGTGCCGATCGTGCACGTCAACGCCGACGACCCGGAGGCCGCGATCGCCGCCGTGCGGCTGTCGATGGCGTATCGGCGCAGATTCGCGCAGGACATCGTGATCGACCTCGTCGGCTACCGGCGCTTCGGTCACAACGAGCAGGACGAGGCCGCGTACACCCAGCCGCTGATGGTCGAGCAGATCAACGCGCATCCGAGCGTCCGCGAGCTGTATCAGGCGAAGCTCGTCGAGGACGGAGTGCTGACCGCGGAAGAGGCGGACGCGTTCGTCTCCGAGGTGGAGACGATGCTGCGGGCCGCGCACGACCGCCTGAAGGCGTCGTTCGGTGACGCCGCCGCGGCGCGCGAGCACGACGGCGCGATCCCGCGCTCGACCACGGCAGAGATCGTCACCGCCGTCGCGGAGGAGAGGCTCGTCTCGCTGAATGAGGAGCTGCTCCGGACGCCGGAGGAATTCACCGTCCACCCGAAGCTCGCACGGCAGCTCGACCGGCGGCGTGTTGCCATCGAGGAGGGCGGCATCGACTGGGGCCAGGCGGAGGCGCTCGCCTATGCCTCGCTGCTCGTCGACGGGATCCCCATTCGGCTGAGCGGCCAGGACTCGCAGCGGGGAACGTTCTCGCAGCGGCACCTCGTGCTCCACGACGTGCACACCGCCGAGACGTTCACGCCGATGCAGCACCTCGACGACGCGAGCGCGTCCTTCGAGGTCTTCAACTCGCCACTCTCCGAATACGCGTGCATGGGCTTCGAGTACGGCTACTCCGCGGCTGCGCCGGAGGCGCTCGTCCTCTGGGAGGCCCAGTACGGCGACTTCGCGAACGGCGCGCAGATCGTGATCGACCAGTTCATCTCCTCCGCGCTCTCGAAGTGGCGGGAGACGTCACGGCTGACACTGCTGCTCCCGCACGGCTATGAGGGCAACGGGCCGGAGCACTCGAGCGCGCGGCTGGAGCGCTTCCTGCAGCTCGCGGCGCAGGAGAACATCCGGATCGCCAACTGCACGACGGCCGCGCAGTACTTCCACCTGCTGCGCCGGCAGGCGCTCGACCCGACCGCCCGGCCGCTCGTCGTCGTGACGCCGAAGGGCCTGCTGCGCCTGAAGGAGGCCTCGTCGACGCTCGGCGACCTCACCGGCGGCGGCTTCCAGTCCGTGATCGACGACGCAACCGCCGACAAGTCGGCGGTCACGCGGCTCGTGCTCTGCTCGGGCAAGGTCTACTACGACCTCGTCGGCCACGAGGCACACCAGGGCGGCGAGGTCGCGGTCGCGCGCATCGAGCAGCTCTATCCGTTCCCGACCGAGGACGCCGCCGCCCTCGTCGCGTCATACGACGCGTTGACGGAGGTCGTGTGGGCCCAGGAGGAGCCGCAGAACATGGGGCCGTGGCGCTCGATCCGGCACCGGCTGGAGGAGGCCACAGGCGACGTGCCGCTCCGCTACATCGGGCGCCCGTGGCGCGCGAGCCCCTCCGAGGGCTACCCGACGGCGCACGGGATCACGCAGGACCGCATCGCGCGCGACGCGCTGACGGTCTAGGAGCCCCTAACGCCGGCGGCGGTTCTTCTGGGCGTCGATCGCCTGCTTGGCGAGGCGAGGCCCGTGCATCCGGGCCTGTTCGACCATCCAGCGGCGCTGGCTCGGCGGCAGGCGCCGCCAGACATCCCAGACGAGTAGCGCCGTCCCGAAGGGGCCGACGCGGCGGGTGAGCGGCAGGCGCGGCATCGGGCCATTGTGCCGACTCACGGTCGTGGGCGGCAGTTCCTACTTCTTGTGGCCGTAGCCGTGCCCATGCTGGTCGCCGTCGCCGCCGTGACCGCCGTGGTTCCCGTCGTCGTGGCCGCCGTTGTCGTCGCCGTGGCCGCTGCCGTTGCCGTTGCCGTGGTGATCGTCGCGCGGGCAGTTCTGACTGTCCGACGAGGTCGTCTGGGTCGTGGCGCTCGAGGTATAGGCGAAGACCCGCGTCGGCGAGGTCGGCGCGGGGGCGGGAGCCGGGGCAGGCGCCGGAGCCGGAGCCGGAGCGGCGGCGGGTGTCGCCGCCGGCGGCGTGGGAGCCGGAACCGGTGCCGGCGCGGGGGCCGGTGCGGGAGCAGGCGCAGGCGCGGGCGCGGGCGCCGGGCTGGGGGCAGGCTTGGGGACGACCCTCGGCTCGTCGACCGGCAGCGGGTGGCGCCGCACCCGATTCAGGATCGTCACGCGGGCGGCCGCGACGCGATGCTCCGAGTGCCGGACGGCCTTGTGAGCGACGGGCGCTGTGCGGGTAGGCACGGTGGGATGGACGATCACGCTCGCGAGCTGCGCCGTGGCTGCCGGCTGGGCGGCGTGCCGAACGACCTTGGCGCGCGGCTTCACCACTGGCCTCGCAGCGACGACGACCGTCGTCGAGGCGGCGCGTGGCAGGCTGATCGGTGTCAGACGGGCCTGATCCGGCCCGAGCAGGCGTGACGGCATGGCGAGCAAGCCGGCTGCCACGACTGCTGTTAGTGCTCCTGCTGCGGCGTGCGCCCAGGAAAGCCTCATGATTCCCCCCGTTCCTTCCGACAACAACTGCTGTATGCAGGTATCGGCAGCCGCAGCCGAGAACTTGAGGACGAGTTGATGGGCAGCTTCAAGCTCAAGCTCTTCCTCTGGTTCGCCCTGCTCGCGCTCCTGCCGTTGGCGGTCGCCTTCTACGGCTACGACTCGCTCGCGAAGCGCAGCGAGACCCGCCGCGTCGACGCCGGCCTGCAGTCCTCGCTGCGCGCGGCCGTCGCCGGCTACCAGGGCCGGCTCGACGCGGCCTCGGCCCAGGCGGCCCAGCTCGCGGCCGACCCGCGGCTCCAGCGGGCACTGCGCGGACGCGACGTTGCGACGCTGCGCCGTGTCGTCGCCCGTGTGCCGGGTGCGTCGGTGACCGCGCGTGGCTTGCACATCGGTTCGAGCGTCACCCCGGCCGGAGTCCGCTCCGTGACGGTGACCACCGACGGTGGTGCCACGCTCGGGCGCGTCTCGGTCCGGGTGCCGGTCGACGAGCGCCTGCTCGCACGCCTCGGCACGTCTCTTTCACCCGAGGACGAGCTCGTCGCGACTCGCAGCGGCCGCGTGATCGCCGGCCGCGGCCGCGGGCAGCCGCTCGCGGCACTCACCGACCGGCCGACGGCCGTGCAGGTTGCGTCCCTGTCCTTCCGGGCGCTCGCGACCTCGCCGTTCACCCAACCGAGAGGCCTCGCCTTCGTCGCGCTCTCGCCCCAGGCCGCGATCGATGCCGCCGCACGCAGGTCCGAGCGCGGCATCCTGCTCGTGCTCGCCGGCTCGCTGACGCTGATCGCGCTCGTCACGTACCTGCTCGGACGCTCGATCGTGCGGACACTCCGCCGCCTCTCCGACGCCGCCAACGCCCTCGCGAGCGGCCACCTCAGCGAGCGCGTGGAAGTCCGCGGGCGCGATGAGTTCGCCGACCTCGCGAGCGCCTTCAACGACATGGCGGCGCAGCTCCAACAGCGGCTCGTCGAGCTCGAGACCGAGCGGACCCGCGTCCGCGACGCGGCAGCTCGGTTCGGTGAGGCGCTCGTCGCGACCCACGACTCGACCCAGCTCCTGCAGGTGATCGTCGAGACGGCGGTCGAGGCGACCGGCGCTGACGGCGGGCTCGTGCTCGGCCGCGAGGGCGAGCTGGTCCGGATCGGTGATCCCGAGGCGCCCGGCGAGCGCATCGCCTTCCCGCTCCGCGCCGGCGCATCCGACTTCGGGTCGCTCGTGATCACGGCTCCGACCTTCGACGCCGACCAGGTCGAGGCCGCCGCGTCGCTCGCGGCGCAGGCGGTGGTGGCGCTCGAGAACGCGCGGCTCCACCGCATCGTCGAGCGGCAGGCGCTCTTCGACAGCCTGACCGGGCTCGCAAACAGACGGCGGCTCGAGGAGACCATGCGCGCCGAGCTCGCGCGTGCTGCACGCTTCCACGATCAGGTCTGCGTCGTGATCGCCGACCTCGACGACTTCAAGCGCGTCAACGACACGTACGGCCACGCCGTCGGGGACGAGGTGCTGAAGGAGTTCGCGCGTGCGCTCAGGTCGACCGTGCGCGAGAGCGATGTCGCCGGACGCTGGGGCGGGGAGGAGTTCGTGCTCGTGCTGACGGGGACCGACACCGAGGGCGGCGCCCGGCTCGCCGAGCGCGCGCGGGTGGCGATCGAGTCCGTGACGATCCAGGCTCCGAACGGGGACGCGGTCTCGGTGACGGCCAGCTTCGGCGTCGCCGCCTCGTCCGGGGCGGGCGGCGTCGACGAGTTGCTCGCAGCGGCCGATTCGGCGCTCTACCAGGCAAAACACGCGGGCAAGAACCGGGTGGTCATCTCGTCGGGGTCGGCGGCCCCCAAGATCGTCTAACCTGCCGCCCGGAGAGAGAAATACCGTCGGAGCAGGAGGAATTCATGGCCGTCGACAGTCCGTCGATGTTCGCACAGGTCATTCAGGACCACCTTGAGTTGAAGCGCCGGAACTCGGCACTCGAGCATGAGATGCCGCTCGGCAAGTACATGCACGACGATCCTTTCGAGAACCATCCGCTCTTCAAGACGGAAGAGCAGGCCCGGATCGAGGACACGATGGACGGCGTCGAGGGCATCGAGTCCCACGCAACGTCCCTCGACTGGCCGACGACCGAGGACACGTTCATCGACGCGCCGCAGCAGGACGAGCCGCTCGCGTCTGTCGAACAGCCCACCGAGGCGCACCCGGCGATCGACTCGGAGCCGGACGAGCGCTCGGACGAGAACCTCTGGTCGCGCTCGCGCGACTTCGACTGGGGCGACTAGCAGAGCTCACGAACCTGGTTCAGCGCCCGCTGAACCAGGTTCGCGATCGTTCTACGGCTGGCTGAGGCGCGCCCAGAGGTTGTCGAGCATGCGCTTCACCGGCCAGAAGGTCGACGAGCCACCGAAGTCGAGCGCGCCCGCCGAGAAGACCTTGGCGCCGCCCACCGTCTCGTAGTAGCTCATCTGGGCGGAGATGCCGGGGCCGAAGAGGTCCGGGATCTGGGCGAGCACGAGCGTCCCGGGTGGCGAGTCGGGTGTGGTCGCGTCGATCTCGATCCCGTAGCCGCCGACGAACTGGCCGAACGTCGCGCCGTCGACGAGCCCCGTGCCGTCCCACAGCCACGGCGCACTCGCCGAGGCCTGCACCGTGAAGAGCCCTTGACGCTGGCCGTCGTCGTTTGCGCGGTACTGGACACCCATCAGCGCGGCCTCGGGTCGGCCGATCTGACGCCACTGCGTGATCTTGCGCAGCACCTGGGCCTGCTTGTCGACCTTCCAGAAGAAGTTGTTGGCCGACAGGAACATCAGGTTGCCGCCGAGGTCGCGGTAACGCGTGACGACGTCGTACTCGTGCGTCGTCACGTACTCCTCGTGTCCCTCGAAGACGACCAGGTCGTAGGCGCGAGCGAGGTCGTCGCCGTTCGCGATCGTGTCGAAGTCGGAATCGGAGATGAACTCCGCGCTCTTGCCGGACCAGAACAGCCAGTGCAGGAACGGCAGGTCGTAGCGGTAGAAACGCGGCGGGACGCCGCGCGCGATGTAGGTGCGCGCGAGGTCGACGAGGCGGTTCGGCGGCCCGGCGTACCACGTGTCGCCGTAGCCGTTGCCGTCGGCGTCCTGGAAGTTGTAGGCCTGCCACGTGTTCGTCGGCAGGATCACGAGCACGCGGCCGGTCGCCCCGAGCGCCGCCGGGCGGACGACGAACGGTGCGTAACCGACCCGGCCGTCCGCCGCGTCGAACTGGGCGTAGTAGAGCCCGCTGGGCACGTTCGGAATGCGGAACGAGATCGAGCCGGGCTCGCTGCGGTGCAGCGACCAGTCGATCGGCGTCGGCGGCGTCCCGATGTCGACGCCGGCCATCTGGTTGTCGGCGTAGGTGACGACCTGCTCGGGCCCCGAGCGGAAGATGCGCATCGAGAGCGACGGTGCGTCGGTGGCGATGTGGATGCGCGCCACCTGGCCCGGCGCGTAGCTCGGCTGGCCGAAGCCCGCGTCGATGCCCTGCACGCGGACGACGACGCCTTTCGGCGCGCGGCCGACGAACGCGTTGGCGGCCCCGTAGACGACGCGGTTGCCGGCGCGGTCGACCGCGGTGACGCGGACGAGGAAGGTGCGCGGGTTGGTCGTCGGCGCCGGTGCCCAGGTCAGGGTGTGCACGCCGGTCGCGAGCGTGCTCGTCAACGTGTAGATCGTGTTCGGCACCTTGACGGTGCGCGTGACGTCCATCGTCACGGTCGCCGGCTCGCGCAGCCGGAACGTCACGTTGGCGCGGTCGCGGAACCCGTCCCCGTTCGGGCTGATCGTCGTCAGCAGCTGGTTGTCTCCCGCGAACTGCGATGCACCGTTCGTCGCGTGCAGCAGGAGTTGCGGCGCCTGCGTGTCGATATGAAGCGTCGTCGTCGCGAGGATCGACGACTGGTAGACGAGCTTCACGACGTAGGTCCCGTCGGGAACCAGCTTGCCGTCGATCAGCCCGTTCCAGCCGACGGCGAGCGTCGTCCGCGGAGCCGGTGGGACGATCCACCCGAGGCGGCGGCCGCCGAGCGTGACGAGGCTGACGCCGACCTGGCGCTGGACGCCGAGCTTGGCCGAGACCTGGAGGGTCGCATGGCGGGGCGAGAAGTCATGCGGCGCGACGCTGAGCGAGGCGGCATGGGCTGGAGCGGCGCAGACGAACGCTGCCGCGAAGACGAGGACGACCCGGCGCACCGCGCCAGGGTAGCCGCGGCCCCGGTTGGTTACGTGATCTCGTCCCGCTGCTCGAGCTCGTTCGACTTCGCCGTCAGCGCGGCGAAGCCGGCCTGCAGGAAGTCGTTGACACCGGCCGCCGCCAGCGACCAGGTGAGCATCCGCCCGAAGCGTGGCGCGAGGATCTGCGTCGAGGCGAGGCCGGCTGCGACCCAGGTGCCGACGCAGCGCGAGCAGGTCACGAGCTCGCCGACCGCCTGGCGCAGGTCACCGGTCTCGACGGGCTCCTCGCCGCCCTCGTGTGCCTCGCCCTCGACGAACGGCTCGCGGAGGAAGCTCGTCACCTCGTCGCGGGTGATCGTGCGTGAGGCCTTGAAGGTCGCCGCTCCGAGGACGATCAGGTCGAGTGGGCCGTCGCTGCGCGGGTCGCGGTCGAGGAGCCGGGCGAGCGCCCCGGCGACTGCGATGCCGCCGACGAATGTGCCCATGATTCCGCCGTACGCGCGGTAGGGAGGGTGGGTCGTCTGAGTGGGCATGCGGAGTACCCTGTCCCTGTCATGGCGGCGCTCAAAACATCGTCTTCATACGTTCCGACCGGAGATCAGCCGGCGGCGATCGCGACACTGTCCGAGGGGCTCCGCGCCGGCGAGCAATACCAGACGCTGCTCGGGGCAACCGGCACCGGCAAGACCGCGGCCATGGCGTGGATCATCGAGCAGGTCCAGCGGCCCGCGCTCGTGATCGCCCACAACAAGACGCTCGCCGCGCAGCTCTGCAACGAGTTCCGCGAGTTCTTCCCCGGCAACGCGGTCGAGTACTTCGTCTCCTACTACGACTACTACCAGCCCGAGGCGTACGTGCCCCAGGCCGATCTCTACATCGAGAAGGACTCATCGCGGAACGACGACATCGATCGTTTGCGCCACGCGGCGACGTCGAACCTGCTCTCGCGGCGCGACACGATCATCGTCGCGTCGGTCTCGTGCATCTACGGCCTCGGGTCGCCCGAGGAGTACGAGAAGCGCGTCGTCTTCCTGACGGTCGGCGAGGAGACCGACCGCGATCTCGTGCTGCGCAAGCTGATCGACATTCAGTACGCGCGCAACGACACGATTCTCGGACGCGGCCGTTTCCGCGTGAAGGGTGACGTGATCGAGGTCCAGCCGGCGCACTCGGAAACGGCGTACCGCGTCTCGTTCTTCGGCGACGAGGTCGAGCAGATCTCGCACTTCGACCCGATGACCGGCGAGGTGCTGTCGAAGCTCGAGCACATCACGGTGTTCCCGGCGACGCAGTACGTGACGTCGAAACCGACGATCGAGCGCGCAGCCTCGGAGATCCGCCACGAGCTCGAGGAGCAGGTGAAGCTGTTCGAGTCGAAGGGGATGATGCTCGAGGCGCACCGCATCCGGCAGCGCACCGAGTACGACCTCGAGATGATGCAGGAGCTCGGCTTCTGCAACGGGATCGAGAACTACTCGCGCATCCTCGACGGGCGCCCGGCTGGTTCCGCGCCGCACACGCTGCTCGACTACTTCCCGAAGGACTACGTCGTCTTCGTCGACGAGTCGCATCAGACGGTGCCGCAGATCGGCGGCATGTACGAGGGCGACCGTTCGCGCAAGCAGACCCTCGTCGACTTCGGCTTCCGGCTGCCGTCCGCGCTCGACAACCGTCCGCTGCGCTTCGACGAGTTCCTGAGCAAGGTGCCGCAGGCGATCTTCGTATCCGCCACCCCGGGAGCGTGGGAGCTGAAGCAGTCGACGCGCGTCGCCGAGCAGCTGATCCGGCCGACCTACCTCGTCGACCCGGAGGTCGAGCTGAGGCCGACCAAGAACCAGATCGACGACCTCCTGAACGAGATCAGGCGTCGTGAGGAGGTCGGCGAGCGGGTGCTCGTGACCACGCTGACGAAGAAGATGTCCGAGGATCTGACCGACTACCTGCTCGAGGCGGGGGTGAAGGCGCGCTATCTCCACTCGGAGATCGACACGCTCGAGCGCATTCAGATCATTCGTGAGCTGCGCCTCGGTGACTACGACGTGCTCGTCGGCGTCAATCTCCTCCGCGAAGGGCTCGACCTGCCGGAGGTGTCGCTCGTCGCGATCCTCGATGCCGACAAGGAAGGGTTCCTGCGCGGGCGCACCGCACTCGTTCAGACGATCGGGCGCGCCGCCCGGCATGTCAACGGTCGCGTGCTGATGTACGCGGACAAACTGACCGAGGCGATCAAGGGCGCGCTCGACGAGACGAACCGCCGGCGCACGATCCAGCTCGAATACAACATCGAGCACGGCACGAAGCCGATCTCGATCACGAAGGGCGTCTCGGATATCGCCGAGCTGCTCGCGCTCGAGCAGCCGCACGTCCCGAACTCGCGCCGTAGGCGCGGCGACAAGGTCGAGGGGATGACGCGCGAGGAGCTCGAGAAGATGGTCGTCGACCTCGAGCTCGAGATGTTCACGGCCGCGGAGGAGCTCCGCTTCGAGTACGCCGCCAAGCTGCGCGACGAGATCAAGGAGCTGCGCCGGGAGCTGACGGCGCTCGCGCCCGCGGAGACCGCGGCCTGAACTCCGCCGGGATGACGCCCACGTGAGCTTCGTTTTCGCGATCCTCGTCTCCGGGTTGATCACGGGCTCGCTGGCACGGCTGGCGATCCCGGGGCCGGACCCGATGCCGATCTGGCTGACGCTCGCGATCGGGCTCACCGGCTCGATCGCCGGAGCAGTCGTCGGCCGCGCGCTCTTCGGCGACAGCGGCTATGCCGTGTCGTTCCTCTCCTTCGGCGTTGCGATGGGTCTGGTCGCGGCGTACCGGCGGTTCGTCCAGAAGCGACCGATCCTCGGAGCGGGCGCCTATGCGTTCCCGGAGCGCGGCGTCGGTGTCGAGCAGCAGCGCGAACGCCTCCAGAAACTCGGGATCGACCCGAACGCTCTCCGGCCCGATCCGCGCAAGCTGGAGCGCGCGCGACTGGAGGCGGCGCTGCAGGAGTTGCATCGAGCCGGACTGCTCGACGACGAGGAGCTGGCCGCCAAGCGCGCGGCGCTCGACGAGCGCTAGGCAGACGGCGATGCGGTGCGTTTCGGGCCGACGCGGCGCGGAGAAGCTCGCGGCATGATCGGACGCATAATCGGACTCATCATCGTCGGCTTGATCGTCGGTGCGCTCGGGAGGCTCTTCCATCCCGGCCGCGACGCAATGCCGATCTGGCTGACCATCGTCATCGGCATCGGGGCTTCGCTTCTGGCCGGCCTGCTGATCGGCGGCATCCTCGGCTTCATCCTCGCCGTTGTGATTGCGGTCGTGCTTGTCGCCCTTGTGGGCGGTATGTACGGACGCCGCGGCGCGACGGTCTAGACGGGATCGACGGCGAGGGGCTCACGTCCGCGCGGGAACGTCCGCACGGCCGTGAGCCCCCAGTCGTCCTCACGCCAGATGTAGGTCTCCGCGGTCAGCGTGCGTTCGTCGGCTCGGTAGACGACGCATCCGCGCGCCTCGCCTCGTCGCTGCGGCCGCGGTTGGCCGAGCCCCGGCGCGATCGAGACGACCACGCCGCGCGCGTCGCCGGTGATCACCTCGAACTCGTGCCGCTCCGAGACGGTGCCTTGATGGATGTGCCCGCCGATGATCAGTTCTGCGCCCGAGTCGACCAGCATGGCGAGGACGTGGTTGCGGCGCGCGACCGGCTTCTTCTTGGTGCGCCACGGTGCGCCGATCATCTGGTGATGGAGCACGGCGACCCGCAGCGCGCCGGGCTGCCCCGCTCGGAGTCGCGTCGTCGCGCGCTCGAGCTGGGCCGTGCTGACGCCGCCCGACTGGTGGCGCCACGGCCGCACCGAGTTGAGCCCGACGACGTGCGCCTCGGCGCTGGAGAAGACCGGCTCCGTCGTCTCCCACTCGCGCTCGAACTCGCGCCAGGGGCTCGTGAAGCGCGCAGGGAAGGTGTACGGGATGTCGTGGTTGCCGGGGACTGCGAGGACGCTGCGGCCGAGCCGCCGCAGGAACGCCGCCACCCGCTCGTGTTGATCGCGCTGGCCGCGGTGTGTCAGATCGCCGCTCGCGATCACGAGTTCGGGGTCGACCCGCTCGATCAGCCGCACCAGCGCCTCCTCCAGATTCGGGTTGTCGCCCGACCCGAAATGCAGGTCTGAAACGTGGAGGATGCGAGTAATCATCGGCGAAGCAGGCTATACAGTGAGTGGCATGGCCGACGAGCAGTCGACTGAGATCTTCGACGACCTGTACCTCGGTCTCCGAGCCGGCGGAGCGCTGCGCAAGCAGCGCCGCGGCGAGTCCCTGACGGCGGAGGAGCGCGAGGCGCTCGGGCGCTGGCAGCGCCTGTCCACCTGGCGGAAGGGCATCGCGATCGGCGGCTTCAGCCTCGGCACGTTCGGCCTCGGTCTCACCCTCGGCGGCCTGATCTTCGGTCGCTGGCGCAAAGCTTGATCGAGGTCGTCCGCGGCGACATAACGCAGGAGCGCACGGACGCAATCGTCAATGCCGCGAACTCGTCGCTGCTTGGTGGCGGTGGCGTCGACGGGGCGATCCACCGCGCGGCCGGCACGACCCTGCTCGAGGAGTCCCGTCTGCTCGGCGGCTGCGAGACCGGCGACGCGAAGGCGACCGGCGCAGGAAAGCTGCACGCGAAGTGGGTCATTCACACCGTCGGCCCGATCTGGCGCGGCGGCACGAGTGGCGAGCCTGAGCTGCTCGCCTCCTGCCATCGCCGCTCGCTGGCGGTGGCCCGGGAGCTCGGCGCCGAGTCGATCGCATTTCCCGCCATCTCGTGCGGCATCTACGGGTACCCGCCCGACGCGGCGGCACCGATCGCGGTCGCCGTCGCTCGCGAGCAGGGGTTGCCGCTGGTTCGCTTCGTGCTCTTCAACGACGAGACGTACGACGCGTTCGCACGCGCTGCCTCAGCGGGGTAGACGGATCCCGGGCCGCCGCCCGGCCACCGCGCCGTCGGGTCGCCGCCACACGGAGACGCTCAGCTCGACCCCCGGAACCCGACGGCGGTCGTCGAGCGAGAACGCGGCGTCGATCGAGCGCCGGATCAGCTCGGCGACCGAGACGCTCTGCCGCTCGGACTCCGCGGTCAGCGTCCGGTACTGCCGGTCTTCGAGGATGAGGTTGAAACGGGTGCCCATGAGTACCTATGCGTTGACCCATGAGTACCTATGGGGCAGCGGGCAATCGTCACACGCCGACGCCGAGAGTGTGAAATCTCGGCCTCGTGACCTCTCAGGCCGTGTCTTCCTTGGGCGAGAAGATCACCGCCGGTACCTCCTCTTCGGCCGGGTCGACGTCGCGCAGGACGACATCGAAGAGCGTCATCACGACCGCCGCGATCGGGACGGCGAACAGCACCGCCCAGCCGCTGAAGAGGATCCCGACCGTCGTCACCGACACGAGCACGAGCAGGGGTGAGAGGCCGACGGCCTCGCCGAGCACCTTGGGCATGATCAGGTAGTCCTCGAGCAGTCGGACGCCGACCACGCACGCCGCCGCGAGGAGCGCCAACTGGAACGACACGGTCAAGCCGACCGCAACGGCCAGGGTGCCGGCGATGAGCGGCCCGATCACGGGGATGATCTCGACCAGGCCGGCGAACGAGCCGACCAGGATCCAGTACGGCAGGCCGATCGCCCAGAAGAGCAGTGAGAGCACGATCCCGACCGCCATGATCAGGAGCGCCTGCCCGCGTACGAAGGCGCCGAGCCGCAGGTCGATCAGCGTCCACGTGTCTCGCACCAGCTTGCGCTTCGGTCTCGGGATCAGCGAGCAGACGACGTCGACCGTCTTGTCCCGCTCGAAGATCCAGTAGGCAGCGGCTGCGAGCGTGAAGAAGATCCCGATCACGACCTCGAAGGCCTTGGGGCCGATCTGGGTCGCCGGCTTCACGAGCTCCGAGCGCCTGGGCAGGTGCTTCAGTCGTTTCTGGACGGCGGTCAGGACGTCGTGCTTGATGCCGGACGACTGCTTCGCCTCACGCGCGATCTCGGCTTTGCCGCTCGGGCTCAGGGCGTGGTTGACCTGATCGAGGGCACGCGGTGTGGCGAAGGCGATCGCCACGGCAATCGCTCCGAGCAGCGCGAGGTAGTGCAGGGCAAC
>CAVZYK010000022.1:0-164076 GCA_963779505.1 uncultured Actinomycetes bacterium
GTCGAACGACGTAGAGAAGACACGTCGCCGTTCCCCGCCTGTGTCTGCGTCGCGGTGCTGCCCATCGTGAAGCCGGAGGCCCAGATCGTCGTACCGCGCGTCGCGAGGAACACGTTGCCTTCTGCGAACGCATCGGCGCCGTCACTCTCGGTCGTGCCGAACTGCCGTGCCCACTGACGTGTCAGGCCCGGGCCGTACTTGACCAGCAGCGCGTCGAAGTTGCCGATGTTCGCTTCGAAGTTGCCATCGGAGAAGCCCGACACATAGGTGTTGCCCGCGCCGTCGAGCGCGACGGCCGTGCCCTTGTCGTTGCCGATCGTTCCCAGCTGGTCGTGCAGCGTCATCCCACCTGTCGGGTCGAAGCGTGCGACGACGATGTCCTTGTCACCGGCGTTCGGCGTGAAGAGATCGCCGGACGTGAAGCCGGTGACCGTCGCGTTGCCCGCGGAGTCGGCTGCGACGCCCCACAACTGCTCGTCGGCCGACGTGCCGAGCTGGCGCGTCCACGTCCGTGTGCCGCTCGCGTCGACCTGCGCGAGGAAGCCGTCGACGCCACCCGGGGTCGTGCCCGGTACCGGTGTGCCGAGGGTGTCGCCGACCATGCCGGCGACATACGCGTACCCGCCGCCCGCGGCGACCGACATGCCTTTGTCCTCGCCGATCGTCCCGAACTGGTCGATCCACAGCGGCGCACCGCCCGTGGCCGCGAGCTTGAGGAGGATCACGTCCTTGTCGCCGACGAGCGGGCCACCGAGTGCGCCCTTGGTGTAGCCGCCGGCGTAGATCGCGCCGGAGGGATCGATCGCGAGGCCGTAGCCGCGATCGGCGGCCGTCGTGCCGACCTGCGTCGTCCACTCGCGGTTGCCGTTCGGGTCGACCTTCGCCACGAAGAGGTCGTCGCTCGTGTTGCCGGCGTGGTTGCCGTCGAGGTCGCCCTTCGTATAGCCGACGATCACCGGGTGGCCCTGAGGATCGAGCTGCAGGCCGTACGGACGATCGACACCGGCGGTGCCGAACTGCTTGGTCCAGATCCTGTTGCCGGCCGGGCCGTACTTGATCAGCACGACGTCCTTGGCGCCCGCGTTGGGCTGCCCGTCGACCGCGCCTTCGGCTGAGAGCGCTTCGTAGACGTTGCCCGCGGCGTCAGTGGCGACGCCGCCCTCGCGATCCTCGCCCGGCGTGCCGACGAGCTTCGCCTTCATGATCGTCACCTCGGGCCGGGCCACGTACTGGAAGGCGTACTGCGCGCCTTCCTCGAAGGCCGGCGCCCAGACATCCCAGTCGTGCCCGCCGTTCAGGACGCGGAGCTCCGACGAGAGGTGCGGTGTGTGCTCGGCCCACTTGTAGAGGATGTGCGCCTCGAAATCGAGGTCGTGCGTGTAGTCCGCCGGATTCGGGTTCTGGTACTCGTCGTCACCGACCGCGATGAACATGTGCGACGGCAGGTTCTTCGCGCTGAACCTCGGCAGCTCGACGGGGTAGTTGAGCTTGAGGTAGTTGGCGACGGAGAACAGCGACTGTCCCTGACCGAAGGCTCCGAACTCACGGGTGCTCGAGTCGCTCGGCGGCGTCGGGAAATAGACGGCCGGGCTGAGCACGATCGAGGCGGCGAAGAGATCCGGGTGCGCGATCGAGTAGCGCATCGCCCCGTACCCGCCCATCGAGTAACCGCCGATCACGCGCCCGTCACGCGAGGGAATCGTGCGATACGTCGAGTCGACGTTCTGGATCAGGTCGGTCGTGAACGCGGTCTCGACCTTGCGACCGGGATCGGCGCCTCGATACGCGGAGTCGACGTAGTAGCTCGCGCGGCTGCTCCACGGAGCGTCCGGCATGATCGCGATCGTCGGCGGGATCCTGCCGTCGGCGATCATCGCGTCGAGCTTGCCCTTGACCTGCGTCCAGGCGCTCATCGAGTCGCCGCGGCCGTGCAGGAGGTACAGCACGGGGTAGTGCTTTGCGGTGCTCGCGTAGCCCGCGGGCAGGTAGACGTTGTACGAGATGTCCTCGCCGAGCACCGCCGAGCGGAAGTGCGCGGCCGTGAGCGTGCCCGGCTGGATGTCCGCGGCCGTCCCTGAGCCGACGGCGAACGGGACCAGCAAAAGGACGGAGAGCGCGATCCCGGCTCGGGCGGCTCTCGAGAGATGACTCGACACTGCGGCTTCCCCCTTCAGATCGTGAAGACGATTTCTGTAATCGTTTTCAGTAGCGACGAGGGAACAGCCTCGCACACGCGCCGTGACGGGTCAATCTCGAACAGGTCCAGCGGGCCGGCTAGAAGTCGCCGCCGCCACCGTCGCCGCCGCCGAAGTCCCCGCCGAAGTCGCCGCCCATGCCGCCGAAGTCGCCGCCGGCGTCGCCGCCGCCGCCGTCGAGCGGGCCGCCGAAGCCGCACCGTGAGCACGTCGCCGAGCAGGAAGCCCGGGAAGAAGCCGCCGAAGTAGCCGCCGTACATCGGCCCTGCCGCCCAGTACGGCGTCAGCTGTCCGCCTGCACGCACCTGCCGCGACGCGGGCTCCTCGCCGTCCTCGATCCGCACGGCGTCCGCCGCGCAGGCCGGCACCTGCCGCGGCTGGCCGCCCGGCGGCGTCCACTCGACGTCGCGAACCGACGGGCCGTGGCGTGGATCGAAGAAGCAGGCGGGTCGGCGTTCGGGCGGCTCCTTTCCTTCGAGCCGCGCCTCGGCGGATGCCATCAGGTAGCGGCCCTCCTCGAGCGCCTCGGCGATCGGCGCGAGTTGCGCAGGCGTGCGCGCGCGGTCGAACGCGTCGGAGGCACGCGAGTATTGCTCCAGCGCGGCGAGATAGTCGCGCTTTGCCGGCTCGTTCGTCTCGACCTTCTGCTCGAGTCCCTGGACGTCCTCGGCGAGCGCGACGAGATCTTCGCGTGCCGTCTCACGCACCTCGCGGAATCGATCCGAGTCGGCACGTCGCACCTTCAGCTTGCGGTAGCCGAAGAAGAGGATGCCGCCGATCAGCAGGATCGGGAAGAGCCCGATGCTGCCGAACGATCTGCCGCCGCCCTTACCGCTGCGCTCGGCGCCGACACGGTCGACGAAGTCGACCAGCGTTGCGGCGATCCCGTCGTTCCGGTGCGCATTGAACGCCTGCGTCGCGAGCTTGCCCGCCTTCCCGTCGCCGAGGTCGCTCGACAGCGCGCGGAAATGACCGCCCGCGACAACGGCGTAGACGCCGGGATTGCCGAGCTGGCGGTGCAGCTCGTCGGCGACTCCGACCGCGTCGCCGCCCGCCTCGTCGAGTGCCGCGTTCGGCAGCACCGCGATGTAGATCGGGCCGTGACCCTTCGTCTCGATCTCGGTGCGCAGGCGCTCCGCCTGCGCGGACGTGATCGACTTCTCGGCCGACGGGTCGACGTAGACCGGATTGCTCTGCAGCGCCGTCGCCGTGCGATCGATGATCGCGCCCGCCGTCGCGTTGCCGGCGAACGCAAGCGCGAGCACGAACGGCAGGACGAACCGAAGCAACCTCCCGGTGTCAGGCACCGAGGAACGGCGCCCAGGCCGTGAGGTCGATGTCGCCCGTCGTCGGCACGTCGTCGCGTGCGCAGACGGCGTTCGCGAGCAGCGCCTTCTGCTGCGTTCGCAGCCACCGGTCGTAGACCGCGTCCTTCGCGAAACGGCCGAGCACCGCGCGCGCGACATTCACGGCGCTCGAGGGCGCCAGCGCGTAGAGCGGCAGCGCCGGCCCGAGCGGGCGCACGCGGAAGCGACCGTCGAGCGTGTCGATCTGCCGCTGCTTGCCCTGGCGGAGGGTGAAGACCTCTTCGGGCGCGATCGTCTCGATCGCAAGCCCGCGCCCGACGCCTCCGAGCCACGGCGCGTCCGGCGTCGCGGTGACGAGGCGCACGCGCGTGCCGGCGTAGGTCGTCAGGAACTCGGAGACCTCGTTGCTCGACGGCGCCTTCGGCCGGAAGCGCGTCTTGACGAGGTCGCGCGCCAGGCGGTCGGCGACGATCGCGCGCGCGTCACGGACCGAGAGCTGCAGCGCGGCGAGCGCAGAGCGATAACGCGAGCCGCTGCCACCGAAGCGGTCGCGGATGATCGCGCGCTCGGCGGCGAGCACCGTGGCCGGGTCGACGGGAACCTGCGCGCGCAGCACCGCGCGCTGCAGCAGCGCGCTGGCGGCGGAGCCGAGGTCGCCCGTCAGCGCGGCGGTGCGACCGACGTCGGCCTTCAGGATCGTGCTGCTTGCCGAGCGTGCAGCGCACGCCGGCCGGCAACGAGATCTGCCCCTCGGTGAGCGACGTGTTGAACGAGACGCCGGCGAGCTTCGGGCCGTCGCAGAGCTTCGCGTCACGCGTCCAGAGGTACACGCACGCTGCTGCGCCCTTGTCGGGGTCGTTGCCGGCGACGGAGAAGCTCGGCCAGCCCCACGACCAGACGCCCTGGATCTTCGTCTCCGCGGCGACCTGCTTCGCGGCGAGCGTCTCGAGCTTCACGAACTCGAGCCACGCCGCGCGCGGCTGCAGCCCCTGACGGCCACCCTGCCCGGCCGCGGACTGGAACTGCAGCTCGAGCGCGACCCGCCCGGCCGGGATGCCGATCTCGGAGAAGCGCGAGATCAAGCCGCGCATGCCCTTCCGCATCGAGCGGCTCGCACGCTCGGGGCCGAGCTTGTAGAGGCCTTTCGGACCGGGCGAGGTGAAGTAGACCTGGCGAATCAGGATCGCGGCCTTCGCCGCCTCGCGCCACCAGTCGGCCGCCTCTCCGCCGGTGTACGGCGGGTTCGCGATCGTGATCGCAGGTGTCGCGCCGAGCCTCGCGAGCTCCTGCAGGAGCAGCAGCACGTTCGCGCGGTATTGGCCGTTCGTCGTGCTCCACGGCGTCGGTGTTTGCGCGCCGAAGAGCTCGTTCTCGGCGATCAGCGGGTGGTCGCAGCCGGTCACCGTGACGGCGAAGTCGAACAGCCGCTTCGCCTTGTCCGGGATCGTGGCGGGATCGGCAGGCGCCGACGTCGTCCCGACGCGCTTGTTCAGGTTCAGGTCGAACATGATCGTCGCGGCGCCTGCCGCGCGCATCTGGGCCGGCACGACCGTGCCGGAGGAGACGGCGAGGATCATCCCCGGCTTCGGGACGATCGGCGCGTCGTGACCCGCGTAGTCGATCCAGAGCGGCGTCGTGCCCGGGAGGCCGCAATCGCCCGCGGCGGCATGCGGCCGCGCGGCGGCGACGGCGAGCACCGCGGCTGCGGCGACCAGGACGGCGACGACCCCCTTCATGCCTGCAGGGTAGTCGCCCTACCGGCGCCCGATGCGGTCGCGGCCGACCTCGGCCGGCGACACGCAGCCCAGCAACTGCAATGCGTTCAGGATCTCGGAACGGAAGATCTCGAGCACGTGGCGGGCGCCTTCCTCTCCGTTCGTGGCAAGCCCCCAGAGCACGGCCCGCCCGGCCAGCACAGCCCGCGCGCCGAGGGCGAGCGCCTTCACGACATCGGAGCCGCGGCGAATGCCACCGTCCACCAGCACCTCGATGCGTCCGTCGACCGCTGCCACCACCTCGGGCAGCGCATCGATCGTCGCCGACACACCGTCGAGCTGGCGCCCGCCGTGGTTGGAGACGACGATGCCCGCCGCGCCGTGCTCGCACGCGAGCACCGCATCCTCCGCGGTCAGGACGCCCTTGACCAGCAGCGGCATGCCGGCCTCTCCCGCGATGCGCTCCAGGTCGTGCCAGGTCAGCGACGGCGAGATCATCTCGAACACCTGCTGCGGCGTGATGCCGCCGCGCCCGAGCGACGCGACAGTGATGTCGGGCGGGATCGCAAACGCCGTGCGCGCGTCGCGCTCGCGGTTGCCGCGCACCGGTGCGTCGATCGTCAGCACGAGTGCGCGGTAGCCGCTGTCGCGCGCCTGCGCGATCAGCTCCCGCGTGACTCCCTCGTCGCGGAAGACGTACAGCTGGAACCAGCACGGCCCGCCGACTGCGGCCACTTCGGCCGGCGTCGACGTCGCGAGCGTCGAGAGGCACATGATCGTCCCCGCGTCACGTGCCGCGCGCGCGGTCGCCACCTCTCCCTCGGGATGCGCGACGCGCTGGAACGCGACAGGCGCGACGAGCAGCGGCATCGAGACCTCCTGCCCGAGCACGGTCGTCGCCGTGCTGCACGGCTCGACGTCGACGAGCATCCGCGGGCGGAGCACCCAGCGGCGATACGCCTCGACATTGTCACGCAGCGTCAGCTCGTCGCCTGCGCCGCCGGCGTAATACCCGTGCGCTCCGGGCTCCAGCCGCTCCGCGGCGAGCCGCTCGTAGTCCCAGACGTTGAGCGGCTCCACCGGCGGAGCGTACTGCGCTGGCCCTCTCCTCCTCCCCTAACCCTTCATCAGGAACGGATCGACGAAGAGGTCGTCGATCTGCGCCGTGCCGCGCTCGACGGTGAACTGGAGCGTCATCGTCTTCGAGCCGAGCGGCGCGCCGAGCGCGCTGAACAGCGTGGAAAGCTTGGGTGACGGGCGCCACGCCGAGCCCGCCGTGAACGTGCCGCCGTCGAGGACGGAGAGAACGCCGAGGAGGCTGCGCGAGACGACGCGGACGTGAATCGTGGCGTCGCCGCCGTCGCCGGCCGCGAAGAACCGCACGGCGGGATAGGTGAGGCCGAAGCAGACCGAGGTCGAGGCGCTGCCGCCTGTCGGGATCGAGAGCGCATGCGACCCGAAGCCGGCGAGGTACCACGGCTCGTTGTCCTGCGTCACGACCGCCGCGCCGCTCGAGAGCGTCCAGCTGGACGAGCCGGACTCGAAGCCGCCGTTCGGCGCGAAGTAGTAGCCCGAGTAGTCGCCCCACGGGGGAAACACGGGAGCAGTGACGCCGCAGCCGCCGCCGAGGAGCCCCGAGAGGAGGCCGCCACCTGCGCTTGCCGTCGCGCTGGTCACCGCGAGCCCGACAACGATCGTGAGAAGAGCCACCAGCCGCCGCACTGCCCGGCAAGCTCGACGCCGCCGAGCGAGCGATCATCGAGACGCACACGATCGAGGGCGAGGAGATGCTGGAGCGCGTCGGCGGGCTACTCGGCCACGTCGGGCGCCTCGTTCGCTCATGCCACGAGCATTGGGACGGCAACGGCATCCGCTCGTCGCGGCGATGCGCTCCGCTCGCGCGCGGATCGTCTGCGCCTGCGACGCGTTCAGCGCCATGACGACCGATCGTCCCTACCGCCCGCACAGCCCGACGCGAGGCGGCGAGATTGGCTGCGCGGACGCAGTTCGATCCGGACTCGCCGCGCTCGCGCGCGTCGTAGCGCTAGCGCTTTCGCCGAACCAGTTGCCGCGTTCGGGACGCGGCGGCAGCGCGCTTCGCCGAGCGCGTGCGCGCCCGCGACGAGGTCGGAAGGCATCAGGCAGGCGAGCTCGGCTCCGGTCAGCGCCTCGACGTTCCCCTCGCCGAGCCGGAGCGCCTGTGCGTTCAGCGCCTGCTCGAAGAGCGTGCGTGCGAAGCGTGCGTTGCCGAACGACTCGTCGCGCTCGGCGCCCGCGAAGATCGAGCGCAGCGCGTCCTCGGCGCCCTCGCCGAGCGCGTACTCGGACTCCGCGGCGAAGCGCGAGAAGATCTCGACGAGGTCCTCCGTCGAGTAGTCGGGGAAGTCGATCTCGCGCGAGAAGCGCGAACGCAGTCCGGGATTCGACTCGAGGAAGCGCCGCATCAGCCGTGGGTAGCCGGCGACGATCACCACGAGCTGGTGGCGGTGATCCTCCATCCGCTTGAGGAGCGTCTCGATCGCCTCGTCGCCGAAGTCGAGCCGGTCGCTCTCGCGGGCGAGCGCGTACGCCTCGTCGATGAAGAGGACGCCGTCGATCGCCTTGCGGATCACACGCTCGGTCTTGATCGCCGTCAGCCCGACGTACTGGCCGACGAGCCCGGCGCGATCGACCTCGACGAGATGACCGCGCTTGAGCAGCCCCATCGAGCGGTACATCTGCGCGAGCAGTCGCGCAACGGTCGTCTTGCCCGTGCCCGGGTTGCCGAGGAACACGAGGTGCTGCGTCGTCGCCACCTCCGGCAGGCCGGCCTCCTTGCGGCGCGCCTGGACGCGGAGGAACGCGACGAGCGCGCGAACCTGCTCCTTCACCGACTCGAGGCCGGGCAGCGCGTCGAGCTCGGCCAGCAGCTCCTCGAGTGGGCGCGGCGGATCCTGCTTCTTGCGCAGGACGTCGAGGTCGAGCTCCTCCCCGATCTGCGTCCGGAGCTGGTCGCCGAGCGCTTTCAAGGAGTCGAGAGGACCGGGCATTCTCCGACGGTACCCATTACGGTGCCGCGAGATGCCTGGACCGATGACCTCGACGGAGCTGCGGCGCTACGCGGAGATGATCGTCCGCGGCTGCGTCGCCTTCCGGAAGGGGGACAGCCTGATCGAGATGGTCAACCTCGGCCACCGCGATCTCGCCGTCGCGATCGCCGAGGCGGCGTACCGCGCCGGCGCCTTGACGGTCGACGTCCAGTACGAGGACAGCCGCGCCTACGCCGCAAAGATCGGCAGCGCGTCGAAGGACGCCCTCGGCCACCAGGCACCGTGGCGGGTCGCGCAGTGGAAGGCGATGGGCAACGAAGACGTGGCGATCGTGCAGGTGATGGGCGAGTTCGAGCTGGACGTGCTCGCGCCGCTCTCGCCGGAGCGCGTGGCGCTCGATGCCGGCGGCCGCTCGCGGCACCTGGCGCGCATCCGGCGCGAAGGGCGGTTGCGCGGGACGATCTGCGCGTGGCCGACCGACGAATGGTCGCGCCGCGTCTATCCGGAGCTCGAGCCGCAGAAGGCGCAGCGGAAGCTCGCGCAGGACATCCTCTCGTTCTGCCGGCTCGGGCCGAAGGACCCGCCCGGCCACAAGGGGTGGACGCAGCACCTCGCGACACTGCGCCGGCGCGCGACGCGGCTGACGCGCCTCGACCTGCGCGAGGTGCACGTGCACGACCGCGGCACGAACCTCCGGCTGAAGATCGCCCCGTACTCGATGTGGCGCGGCGGCGGCGAGAAGGATCACTGGGGCCGGCAGATCGCGATGAACGTGCCGACGGAGGAGTGCTTCATCTCCCCGGACGCGGCGGCGACCGAGGGGACGTTCCGCTGCTCGCGGCCCCGCAGCTTCGGCGGCCGCGTGATCGAGGACCTCGCGGGCGAGTTCCGCAACGGGCGCCTCGTGCGGCTGAGCGCGAAGCGCGACTCCGACCGCGACTGGCTCGCCCGCTACCTCGCGGCGATCCCGAACGCGGAGCGCCTCGGCGAGATCGCGCTCGTCGACTCGTCGTCGCGGATCGGGCAGACGGGACGCATCTACTACAACGGCCTGCTCGACGAGAACGCGGCGGCGCACATGGCCTTCGGCTCCGGCTTCGCGAAGACCCGCACCGTCCCGATCGGCCAGAAGCGCTACGGCGTCAACCGCGCGAAGACGCACATCGACGTGATGATCGGCACCGACGACCTGAACGCCGACGGCATCCGCCAGAACGGCAAGCGCGTCCCGCTCGTGGCCGACGGCACCTGGCAGATCTAGGCATCTCACCTTTCTCAGACCGACCCCAAACCGCCTGCTCACACGTCGTTGCTATAGTTAACGAGGTTAATGATTAAGACGACGAACGAATCTGCGGCACGCGGGAGCGGCACTCTCGCGAACAGATTGCGCCCCGTGCTGCTGCGCCTCGCGCGCGAGCTGCGACGCGAGATTCACACCCTCGGGGTGACGAGCGGTCAGGTGACCCTGCTCGTCCAGATCAAGCGGAACCCCGGCATCACCGCCTCCGAGCTCGCAGAGCGCGAGCGCATCTCGGCGCCCGGCATGTCCGGGCACATCTCGCGGCTCGAGACGGCGACGCTGATCGAGCGCACGCGCGCAACCGACCGTCGCCGGATCGGGCTGACGCTGACGCCCGCCGGGGAACAGGTGCTCGAGGACGTCCGCCGGAAGCGCACCGCCTGGCTGTCCGAGCATCTGAAGGGGCTCTCGCCGGAGGAGCGCGACACGATCGAAGCTGCTCTCCCCGCACTCGAGAAGCTGCTCGAGGCGCCCACGAAGTGACGTTGCTCCGCCTTGCCTCGGCGCGGACCTTCTCCTCGCTGCGGCGCCATCGCAATTACCGCCTCTTCTTCGCCGGACAGCTGACGTCAGTCGCCGGCACCTGGATGCAGAACATCGCGATGGCGTGGCTCGTGGTGCAGCTCGCGCCGCATTCGCGCGGCCTCGCGGTCGGCATTCTCACCGTCTGCCGCTTCGGCCCCTTCACGGTGCTCGGCCTCGTCGCAGGCGTCGTCACCGACCGGCTCGACAACCGCCGCACGGTGATCATCACGCAGGCGGTGCAGATGTTCTTCTCCGCCGTGCTCGCCGTGATCACGCTCGTCGGGCACGTTCAGATCTGGGAGGTCTACGCGATCGCCGCCCTGACCGGCATTGCGATCGTGTTCGACGCGCCCGCACGGCAGAACCTGACGTTCCAGATGGTCGGCCGCGACGAGCTGCCGAACGCCGTCGCGCTCAACTCGAGCCTCTTCAACACGGCGCGCATCTTCGGGCCGGCACTTGCAGGCGTCCTCATCGCCGCCTTCGGCGCCGGCTGGTGCTTCGCGCTGAACACCCTCAGCTTCCTCGCCGTGCTCGCCGGCCTCCTCGCGATGCGCGTGCGCGACCTCTACCCGCTCGTCGACCGGCGGCGCCCGACTCTCTGGCGCGGCACGCGAGAGGGCTTCGCGTACGCACGCAACAACAGGACGGTGCTCGTGATCCTCGCGATGATGGTCGTCTTCTCGTCCGTCTGCTTCAACTTCAACATCCTGCTGCCGCTGCTCGCGAAGACGACGCTCGATGCAGGGCCTCGCACCTTCGGGATCATCTCGGCGTGCTTCGGCGCCGGCGCGCTGATCGGTGCGCTGTCGGCCGCTGCGATCTCGAAGGCCAGCTGGAGGGTGATGTTCATCGGCGCCTTCGGCTTCGGGATCTGCGAGCTGATAGTCGCGCCGGTCCACGCGACACTCGTCGCAGGACTGCTGCTCTTCGTCTGCGGCATCTTCTTCACGAGCTACACCGCCAACTCGAACGCCGCGATCCAGCTCGCGAGCCCGGACTACATCCGCGGCCGCGTGCTCGGGCTCTACTACTACGCGTGGAACGGCCTGGCGCCGCTCGGGGCGATCCTCGTCGGCTGGCTCTGCGACGTCGGCGGCACCGAGCTCGCGTTCTTCGTCGGCGGCACGACCACGCTCCTGATCACGGTCCTGGGTGCCGTGGCTGTCAAGCGGCCGCAGCGCAAACGGCCGCCGCGCCTGCACGCCGAGCCGGTCGCGGAGCAACTCGCCGCATAACTCGCCCGAAGGTCGTAGGATCACGCAGTTTCGATCAACGGCCTTCCGGACACGAGAGGTGCGGGGATGGCGCAAGTCGGATTCGATCGAGTCAGCAAGATCTATCCGGACGGCACACGTGCCGTCAACGACATCAATCTCGACATCAGGGACGGGGAGTTCATGGTCCTCGTCGGGCCGTCCGGCTGCGGCAAGACAACCGCGCTGCGCATGGTCGCCGGCCTCGAGGAGATTTCCGAAGGTGTGCTGAAGATCGGCGACCGGGTCGTGAACCACGTCCCGTCCCGCGACCGGGACATCGCCATGGTCTTCCAGAGCTACGCGCTCTACCCTCATCTCTCGGTCTACGAGAACATCGCCTTCGGCCTGCGGCTGAAGAAGATGTCGAAGGCCGACATCGATGAGCGCGTCAAGCGGGCCTCGAGCCTGCTCGGCCTCGACGAGTACCTGAAGCGCAAGCCGCGCGCACTCTCCGGCGGGCAGCGACAGCGCGTCGCGATGGGCCGCGCGATCGTGCGCGAGCCCGCGGCGTTCCTGATGGACGAGCCGCTCTCGAACCTCGACGCGAAGCTGCGCGTGCAGATGCGCGCAGAGATCGCAAAGCTGCAGAGCGACCTCGGCGTGACGACGATCTACGTCACCCATGACCAGATCGAGGCCATGACGATGGGCGACCGCGTCGCCGTCATGCGCAAGGGAGAGCTGCAGCAGGTCGACGACCCGCAGACGCTCTACGACCGGCCCGTCAACCTCTTCGTCGGCGGCTTCATCGGCAGCCCCGCGATGAACATGCTCGACTCGGAGATCGTCGCGTCGAACGGCGGTATCGGCGCCAAGGTCGGCGAGCAGACAATCTCGCTCGGTGCCGAGACGCTCGAGCAGCGGCCCGGCCTGAAGGCATTCGAAGGCAAGCACGTGATCCTCGGCATCCGTCCCGAGGATCTCGAGGATGCGGCGCTCGAGACGGACTTCCCGGAGGGCCGGACGCTGAAAGGCAAGCTCGAGCTGCGCGAGGCGCTCGGCTCGGAGATCATGGCCCACTTCTCGTTCAAGGGTGCGCACGCCGAGACGGACGAGACCCGCGAGCTCGCCCGCGACAGCGGCGCGGAAGGCACCGAGAAGCAGATCGGCGCCAAGGAGGACGAGGCGGTCGTGGTCGGTCGTTTCGGCGCCCGCTCACGCATCAAGGTCGGCGAGGAACTGACCGCCATCGTCGACACCCGGGCGCTGCACTTCTTCGACCCGGAAACGGGCCTAGGCATCTACGACGGAACTACCCCCTCGACAAAAGGAGCACCATCGTGAAGCGACAGTCACTCACGCTCGCCGCGCTCCTCGCAGTGGCGCTCCTCGCGCTCACAGCATGCGGCAGCAAGAAGTCGAGCAGCGGAGCAACGACCGCGGAAGGGTCGACCGACGTCTCCGGCAAGGTCTCGATGGTCGGCGTCTGGACCGGCGACGAGCAGAAGCACTTCCAGGCCGTGCTCGACGGCTTCAAGGAGAAGTACCCGAACGTCAACGTGACGTACCGGTCGACCGGCGACAACACGCCGACGGTGCTCTCGACCGCGGTGCAGGGCGGCAATCCGCCCGACCTGGCCGCCGTCTCGCAGCCCGGCCTCGTGAACGACTTCCAGAAGAAGGGCGCGCTCAAGCCGATGGACTTCGCGCGCGACACGGTGCTCGCGAACTATCCGGCAGGACATCGAGAAGCTCGGCGAGATCAACGGCAACCTGTACGGCCTGATCATCAAGGCGGCCAACAAATCGACCGTTTGGTACAACGTCAAGTCGTACGAGGACGCCGGCGTCAAGCCGGCCGACGACTGGGAGACGTTCCGCGACAACGGCGAGACGATCCACGCGTCAGGCGTGCCTGCATACTCGATCGGCGGCGCCGACGGCTGGACGCTCACCGACCTCTTCGAGAACATCTACCTCCGTCAGGCCGGCGCCGAGAAGTACGACCAGCTGACGAAGCATCAGATCAAGTGGACCGACCCGTCGGTCAAGAAGGCCCTGACGACGATGGGCGAGATCCTCGGCGACAGCGAGAACATGGTCGGAGGCACGAGCGGTGCGCTGCAGACCGACTTCCCGACCTCCGTGTCGAACGTGTTCACGACGAGCCCGAAGGGCGCCCAGGTGATCGAGGGTGACTTCGTGCCGGGCGTCGTGGCGTCGTCGAACTCACTCAAGCCGACGACGGGCTACAACGTGTTCGCGTTCCCGTCGGTGGACGGCAGCGGTCCGACGGTCGTCGGCGGCGGCGACGAGCTGATGATGTTCCGCGACACGCCCGCGATTCGCGCACTCGTCACCTACCTCTCGACCGGAGAGGCACAGACGATCTGGGCGAAGCTCGGCGGCTACTCGGCACCGGCCAAGACCGTCGACGCGTCCGCGTACCCGGACGACATCACCCGCACGACCGCCACGGCGATCGGTAAGGCCAAGACGTTCCGGTTCGACCTCTCCGACCTGCAGCCGGCGTCGTTCGGCGGCACGGTCGGCCAGGGTGAGTTCAAGATCTTCCAGGACTTCCTCAAGAACCCGAAGAACGTCGACGGCATCGCCGCGGCTCTCGAGTCCGCGGCAGCCAAGGCGTACGCGTCCGGGAAGTAAGTGAGCGGAAGCGCCGGAGGAATCGCAGTGGAGCCGCCCATGGCGGCGGCTCCACCTGCGCCAAGTCAGAACTTCTTCCGGCGCAACGCGGTCGCGATCGCGTTCCTCGCGCCCGCCCTGATCCTGCTGTTCGTGTGGATCGTCTACCCGACGTTCTACACGATCATCCGCAGCTTCTCGGGCAAACAGGCTCACGAGGGCTTCCTGCCGTACGGCGACTACGTCGGGTTCGCCAACTACAAGGCGCTCTTCACGACCGACATCCTGGTGACGGCGATCAAGAACAGCGCCATCTGGATCCTCATCGCGCCGGCCACCGTCACGGCTATCGGTCTCGTCTTCGCGGTGCTGACCGAGCGCATCCGCTGGGCCGTCGCCTTCAAGACGATCGTCTTCATGCCGATGGCGATCTCGCTCTTCGCGACCGGCGTGATCTGGCACGTGATGTACATCAAGGATCCGCAGCAAGGCGCGGTCAACGCAGGCATCGGCGCCGTGAAGAGCTGGTTCTCGTCCCCGGCCGTGTTGCAGGACGCGAATGCGTCGAGCCCCCTGCTGACGGGCACGCCGCAGCGCGGATTCGTGTTGCGGCGACCGCTTCAGGCGGGTGACACGGCGAAGATGGGCCTGACGGCGATCCCGCCCTCGGAGGTGCCGGCGGACGCCGAGCAGGCGGTGCCGCCGACGCCGAAGGCCCGCTCGGTGACGGGGGTCGTCTGGCGCGACTTCAGCCCCGGCGGCGGCACGCCCGGCAAGGTCGAGCAAGGCGAGCTGGGCATCCCCGGCGCGAGGGTCGACCTGCTCGACTCGTCGGGCAGAAGGGTGCAGTCGACCAAGACTGAGGCGAACGGCTCGTTCGAGTTCAACCGGGTCCGAGGCTCGGGGCTGAAGACGGAAATCGACCCGGCGACGTTCGGCGCGCCCTTCACCGGCGTGTCGTGGCTCGGCCCGAAGCTGATCACGCCGTCGATCATCTTCGCCTACGTCTGGGTCTGGGCCGGCTTCGCGATGGTCGTGATCGGGGCAGGGCTCGCCGCGATCTCCCGCGAGGTACTCGAGGCTGCGCGGACCGACGGCGCGAGTGAGTGGCAGGTCTTCCGCCGCATCACCGTGCCGATGCTCGCGCCCGTCCTCTCGGTCGTCTTCATCACGATGCTGATCAACGTCTTAAAGGTCTTCGACATCATCATCTCGATCGCGCCGGGCTCGACCCAGTCCGACGCTGCCGTGATCGCGGTTCAGATGTGGCGGCAGAGCTTCGGCGGCAGCAACGACTTCGGCCTTGGCTCGGCGATCGCCGTGTTCCTGTTCATCCTCGTCATCCCGGTGCTGCTCCTGAACGTGCGCCGCTTCCGCAGGGAGGTCTAGTTCGGTGGCTACGTACGAGCTCGAGCAGACGCACGCCCCCGTCGTCGTCAAGGACCCGCACGACACGACCGCGGCGCGCATCGGACGGTTCGCGACGCGCCTGCCGCTGCAGATCCTCCTCGCCTTCATCGCCGTGCTCTGGCTGCTCCCCACGCTCGGGCTCTTCCTGACCTCGTTGCTCTCGCCCGAGGACTTCCAGACCAACGGCTGGTGGAAGGTGATTGCGCACCCTCACCTCGGCACGTGGGCGAACTACTCGAACGTCTGGAACAACACCGACATCCCGCACGCGCTCGTGCTGACGGCCGAGATCGCGATCGGCGGCACCGTGCTGCCGATCCTGATCGCCGCGAGCGCCGGCTACGCGTTCGCGTGGATCGACTTCCCCGGCCGCGACTGGCTGTTCGTCGGCGTGATCGCGCTGCTCGTCGTGCCGCTGCAGATGGGGCTGATCCCGATCTTCCACCTCTACAACACGCTCAGCATCTACGACACCGTGCTCGGGCTGATCCTCTTCCACACGGCGTTCGGGCTCCCGTTCGCGATCTTCCTGCTGCGCAACTTCTTCATCGGGATACCGAAGGACATCCTCGAGTCGGCGCGCATCGACGGCGCGTCGGAGTTCCGCATCTTCTGGAAGCTGATCCTGCCGCTCGGGCTGCCGGCGATCGCGTCGCTCGCGATCTTCCAGTTCCTCTGGACCTGGAACGACCTGCTGGTCGCACTGGTGATGGCGCGCAACACGCAGCCGATCACCGTCAGCATCTTCAGCCAGCTGCGTCAGTTCGGCTCGAACATCGACATCATCGCGCCGGCGTCGTTCATGTCCCTGGTCATCCCGTTGGTCGTGTTCTTCTCGTTCCAGCGGTACTTCGTGCAGGGCCTGCTCGCCGGCTCGGTCAAGTAACAGTGGACCTGCGTTCCCGCTCGGTGGAGGTGATCCTCGCCGGGCAGTCGGCGTCCGGCGCCTACGTCGCATGCCCGAACTTCGAGGTGTACCGCTACTCCTGGCTGCGCGACGGCTGCTTCATCGCGGACGCGATGCGCGAGGTCGGCGAGGTCGAGAGCGCCGACCGTTTCTTCGACTGGTGCGCGCGCGTCGTGCTCGCGCGCCCGACCGGCCCGTGGGACGCGCGCTACACGCTCGACGGCGAGCGCGACACCTCCTCCTGGCCGAAGCTGCAGACCGACGGGCTCGGCCTCCTGCTCTGGGCGCTGCGCCGGCGCGGGACGACGCGCTGGGATGACGCCGCGCAACTCGTCCGCGCGTGGCTCGAGCTGCACTGGCCGGAACCGAGCGTCGACTGGTGGGAGGAGCGCGACGGCATCCACGCCTCGACGCTCTGGTGCATCGGGGAGGGGCTCGACTCGGACGAGATCCGGCGCGAAGCGATCGTTCGCGCCGACGACCGGCTCGACGCCTCGCAGCTCTTCATCGGCACGCCCGAGCTCGTCGAGCGCGTCGAGAGCACGCTCGTCTCTCCGGGTGGAGGCGTCTGGCGCAACCTCGACGACGAGTACTACGGCGGAGGCGAATGGGTGCTCCTGACCGCGATGCTCGGCCTCGCCCAGCCGGCGCGCGCAGAGGACGCCCTGGCCTGGATCGAGGCCCACGCGGCGCCGAACGGCGACCTGCCCGAGCAGGCGCAGGACAACCTGCTGCGGCCGGAGCGGTATCAGCCCTGGGTCGAGAAATGGGGCACGCCGGCGTCCCCCCTGCTCTGGTCGCATGCGATGTACCTTCGACTGCACCATGCCCTCAGAAACCGTGCGCTGCGCGATCGTCGGTAGCGGGCTCGCCGCACTCGCGACGTACGCGACGCTGCGTCGCGGCGGCGTGCAGCCGGAGGAGATCGCGGTCTACGGCACGCACGAGGACCCGACCGAGGTCTGGCGCGCTCGTGCCACGGCGATCCGCCAGCAGCGCATGCGCTCCGAGTCCGACGGCCACGTCGCGGCAGCGGCGTTCCCGGGGCTCGCGGTTCGCGAAGCCGCGCGCGCACTGACGGTGGCGCCGCTCGTTGCGACCGTCGCGAATCGCTACCACCCGCGCGTCGAGGACTTCCTCGAGCACGCCGAGTCGGTGCGTGCGCGGAGCGGCTGGGAACAGAGCTTCCGCCGCGAGCGGATCGACCGCATCACACCGGTCGACGACGGGTTCGCCGTCGACGGCGCGACGTTCCGCCACGTGCTCGTCGCGACCGGTCACCCCGGCCTCGCGCAGCCTCCCGAGTACGCCGGCGCGGTGCACGCATACGAGCCGCACGACTACGCGCCGAAGGTGGCGGTCGTCGGCGCCGGCATGGCCGCCGCGACGGAATGGCTGAACGCGCTCGCCGCAGGCAGCGAGGTCGTCTCGATCCGCCGCCGCGAGCCGCTCCGGCGCGCACTCAACGTCCCACGCGCGTTCTTCTCGAAGCGAGGGCTCGCAGCGTTCCACGCTGCGAGCGACGAGCGCCGCTCGGCGACGCTGCGCGAGCTCTCGACGCCGTCCTATCCGCCCGGAGCCGCGTGGGACGAGCCGGTCGCCGCCGCCGCGGCGGACGGGCGCTTCACCGTCACGGAACGGGCTCCCGACGACGCGCAGGTGATCTGCGCCACCGGCTTCCGCAAGGGCTGGCGCGAGGACGCGCTGCTGCGGAGACCTGGTCGAGACGAACGACCTCACGACCCATGGACGCTGGATCGCACTCGCGCCCGACTCGACCGTCCCGGAGCTGACCGACCCGACACGGACGCTGTCGCTCGCCGGAGTCGCCGGGCAATGGGCGTTTCCGGCAGCAGACACCATCGCCGGCGCGAAGTACGCCGCACACGGATTCCTGAGGCACGTGTGTCGTACACGCTGAGAGGACGCATCGAGTCGCGGCTCGCCGCGGCGCTGCCGGTGCTCGTGCTCGCGTTCGTCGCTGCACCGCTGGTGGGCGATCGAGCTCGTCGCGCTGATGCTCGCGATCGGGCTCGCGCTCGATCTCGTCTACGACCGCCTGCTCGCCTATCAGCCGGGCTGGCTCGCGGTGCCGCTCGGCCTGCTCGAGCTCGGCCTCGTCTACACCGCGATGCGTGCGCTCGATCTGATGGCGCCGCTCCGCTGGGCGCTGCTGCTCTACACCGTCGCCTGGCTCAGCGGCCAGGTCTTCGCGCACGCGCTCTTCCCCCGCTACCGGCTCGAGTACGCCGAGGCGGGCGGCGAGCTCGGCAGAGCGGGTGCCCTGACGGCGGTCGCGGTCGTCGCGGCCGCGCTCGGCGGCGTCGGCGCCGCCTACAGCGTCCGCCCGCCGACCGTGCACCTGCACGGCACCGTGCAGGGGCCACTCGTGATCCGCCACGCGCAGACGCTCGTCGGCGGCATCGTCAACGGCGGCATCGTCATCCGGGCCGACCACGTCACGCTGCGTGACGTCACGGTGCACGGCGGCGAGAACGGCATCGACATCGAGGACGCGCACCACGTCATGCTCGAGAACGTGCACGTCGTCGGCTCCGAGCTCGACGGCATCCACGTGCGGCGCGCGAGCGTCATGATCGACGGCTGCACCGTCTCCAGCCCAGCCGGCCCGTGGGTGCAGGGCATCGACATCTCGTTCTCGATGGACAAGGAGATGAGCATGGTCGAGCGCTGCACGATCGTCGGCGTGCGCGAGGGAATCGTCACGCACATGTCGATGGTCGACGTCGAGCACAACCGCGTCGGCGAGACCTCGCTGCGCGGGATCACGATGGGCGAGATGTCGATGGGCTCGATCCGCGACAACGACGTGCTCGGCGCGCACGGGGTCGGGATCATCTGCCTCGACCACTCGGAGTGCGAGATCGAGGACAACACGATCGCCGGCACGAAGGTGGACGCGTCGGATCCGCAGCGCAGCGGCGTCGCGATCCAGGCGCACTTCTACGCCAAGGCGCAGCTCGAAGGCAACACGGTGGTCGCGAGCCCCGGCGGCATCGAGGCGCTCGACAACTCCACGATCACGCACCGGTGACGACGCCGCCGAACTTCCACCTCGTCGCGCGCACCGGTCATCCGGACTTCCTCGACCTGCCGTGGGGCGAGCCGCTCGAGGAGTGGCAGACGGAACGGTTCGTGAACCTGATCCGCGGCATCAGCCGCCACATCGTGCGCTTCGTCGAGTACGACGGCACGCTCTACGCGCTGAAGGAGCTGCCCGAGCGCCCGGCCCGCCGCGAGTGGACGCTCCTGCGCCGCCTCGAAGGGCAGGGCCTGCCGGTCGTCGAGCCGGTCGGGATCGTCACCGGCCGGGGCGACGACCTGGACGCCGTGCTGATCACGCGCCACCTCGAGTACTCGCTCCCCTACCGGGCGCTCTTCTCGGGCCGCGGCATCCCCGACCTGCGCACGCACCTCCTGAACGGGCTCGTCGAGCTGCTCGCGCGCCTGCATCTGCGCGGCTTCTTCTGGGGCGACTGCTCGCTCTCGAACGCGCTCTTCCGCCGCGACGCCGGCGCGCTGACGGCGTACCTCGTCGACGCGGAGACCGGCGAGCTGCACGGCGCGCTCTCCGACGGGCAACGGCGCTACGACCTCGACATCGCGCAGATGAACATCCTCGGCGAGCTGCTCGACGTCGACGCCGAGGTCGGTCTCCCCGACGACGTCCACCCGGACGAGACGGCGGCCGAGATCGTCGAGCGCTACGACGCGCTCTGGACCGAGCTGACGCACGAGGAGACCTTTGCGCCGAACGAGCGCTTCAAGGTCGAGGAGCGGTTGCACCGGCTGAACCAGCTCGGCTTCGACGTCGAGGAGATCGAGCTCGAGGCGACGGAGGGGGGCTACCGGCTGCGACTCGACCCGCACGTCGTCGAGCCGGGCCACCACCGACACCGCCTGCTCCGCCTGACCGGCCTCGACGCGCAGGAGAACCAGGCGCGCCGGATGCTGAACGACATCGCGCGCTTCCGGGAGGCGGAGGAGCGCAAGCAGAAGCGCCCGCTCTCGGAGTCCGTGGTCGCCTCACTCTGGCGGCAGGAGGTGTTCGAGCCGACGGTCGCCGCGGTACCCGACGACCTGCACGGCCGACTCCCGGCGGCGGAGGTCTTCCATCAGGTGCTCGAGCACCGCTGGTTCCTCTCCGAGGGCGCGGGCAAGGACGTCGGCATCAAGGAAGCCGTTCGCTCGTACGTCAAGAGCGAGCTGCCGCGCCGGCCGCCGGAGCGGGTCGTGTTGCAGGCGCCGGTCGAGCCGGGCGGACGACGTCTAACGGGCCTCGGTCGGGAGGCGCAACGCCTCCCGACCGCTCGACCAGGACTGCTTCGTCACGCGGCACGCCGCAGTGACTTCCGGCTTGCGCGGGCGCTCAGCGCGATCCGCCGTGCGCTCCTCGGCCGGTATTCCGGCTTCGTTGCGGCGACGGTGAAGTGATGAATCGAGTAGGTGGGCATTGCACCTCCTTTCTTGTGTGGAAGGCTACGCCCGAGCTGCGCCGCGATCATCGGCCACGCTGAGGATTCGCACTCGTCCCTGAGGAGGATTCGGAACTGGACGTCTACCGCACCCCCGACGACCGCTTCGAAGGCCTGCCCGACTTCCCGTTCCGGCCGAACTACGTCGAGCAGGACGGGCTGCGCATGCACTACCTCGACGAGGGCGCCGGCAAGCCGGTGTTGCTGCTGCACGGCGAGCCGACGTGGTCGTTCCTCTACCGCACGATCATCCCGCAGCTGACGGAGAACTCACGGTGCATCGCACCCGACTACTTCGGCTTCGGCCGCTCCGACAAGCCGCAGGAGCGGGAGTGGTACTCCTACGACCGCCACGCCGACTCGATCGCGCGTTTGGCCGCGGAGCTCGACCTGCGCGACCTGACCGTCGTCGTGCAGGACTGGGGCGGCCCGATCGGCTTCCGCTTCGCAGTCGAGAATCCCGATCGCGTCGCGCGCCTCGTCGTCATGAACACCGGCATCGGTGCGCGCGCGCCGAACGACGAGTGGCTGCGCTTCCAGGCGTTCATGCGGCGCGTCGACCTCGACATCGTCGCCGGGCAGCTCGTCCGCCTCTCGCTCGTCCAGCCGACGAGCGACGAGGTGATCGCCGCGTACGACGCGCCGTTCCCGACGCGCGAGTCACGCGTCGGCATCGCCCAGTTCCCGGAGCTCGTCGCGACGAGCGCGGACCACCCGACCGCGCCGAAGATGCTCGAGGTGCGCGAGGCGCTGCGGAGCTTCGACCGCCCCGCGCTCGTCCTCTTCAGCGACAGCGACCCGATCTTCTCGCGGCGCGCCGCCGAGGCGATCGCCGGGCTGCTGCCGGCCGCCGAGCTCGACCCGCCCCTCGAGGGCGCCGGGCACTTCCTGCAGGAAGACCGCGGCGAGGCGATCGGCAGGCGGATCGCCGAGTGGCTCCTCTGACCGGATTCATACCGAGACGCGACGCCTTTCCCTACGCGGCCCGGGCACTGTGAGGCCAGGCTCGAGAGACACACAAACGGCGGTTCCCGAGCATGCGGCACTCGGGGGCCCCGAGTCTCTCTAGAGCTCCGGGGTGGGAGGTCGACGGCTCTGCGGCGCCGCCGGTCTCTCCCCCGGGCACTTCCCTTTCTAGGTCGGCCCGCGGAGCTTCGCGTCGGCGACGGCGTCGTTCGGCTCGCGCTGCGGGTCGCCGTGCCCCGGCAGCACCAGGCTCGCGCCGGTGTCGACGAGCCTGTCGAGCGACGCGAGCGCCTCGTCGACCGACGACGCGACGGCGCCGGGCAGAACCTGCGGCCCACGCTTCCCGGTCAGCGGGTTGAGCGTGCAGAGCGCGTCGCCGGTGATCAGGACGTCACCCGACACGAACGCCGCATGGCCGTCGGTGTGGCCGGGCGTATGAATCGCGCGCAGCCGCCCGGGAACCGGGAGCTCGTCGCCGTCCTCGAAGCGCGTCACCTCGGCGATCGGGTGCGGCCGCGCGCCACCCTTCGTGATCCACTCGCCGATGAACCTCAGGCAGGTCGGATAGCGGAAGTACGGCGCCATCGAGCCGGCCGTGCTCCCGAACGGGCGCAGGTTGCCGGCCAGCTCGGCGTCGTCCCGGTGCACGTAGACGGGGATGTCGAGCTTTCGCCGCAGCTGCTCGGCGAAGCCGACGTGATCCGCGTGGGCATGCGTGAGCGCGATCGCCTTGATGTCGCCCTGCGAGCGCCCGAGCTCGCGCAGGCCCTCGCCGAGCTGCGATCCGTACGCCGGGAACGCCGCATCGACGACGGTGACGCCCTCGTCGTCGGCGACGAGGTACCAGTTGACGATCGACGTGCCCATCCGCACGACGTTGTCGTTGATCCGCTCCACGCCGCAGTCCTACCAGCGCGGGGCGATTTCACACCTGGAGAAGCGTTCAGATGATGCCGGCGCGAGCAGCCTGCGTCGCCGCCGCGGCCCGCGAGGACTGCGCGAGCTTGCGCAGGATGTTCGCGACGTGACGGTGAACCGTGTGCTCGCTCAGCACGAGCGTGGCGGCGATCTCACGGTTGCTCATGCCGGTCGAGACGAGGCGCAGCACCTCCGTCTCGCGTGAGCTGAGCGGCGACGGGCCGCTCGACTCGGCGGCTGCCTCGCCGTGCAGGAAGCCGGCGAGCGCGCGCATCAGCTCGCGCTGGTCGTCGCGGTAGGGCAGGTGCGAGTCGCCCGTCAGCGGCACGAAGCGCGCGTTCGGGAGCAGGGCTGCGAGCTCGCGCCCTCGCGCGATCGGCACGGTGCGATCGCCGCGGCGATGCAGCACGAGCGCAGGGACGGTCACGTCGGGCAGGACGCCGCGCACGTCGGCGTCGAGATCGAGCTGGAGGAAGATCGACGCCGCCTCGGCGGATGCCGCGGCGCGCTGCATGCGCGTGTACTCGGCGATCTCGTCGCCGCTCGCGTGTGGGTCGAAGAGCCCGGCGAGCATCTGCGCGCCGAGCTTCCAGTTCGTCCGGATGAACTCGATCAGCGAGCGCTTCGTCGCGTCAGGGATGTCCTGCCGCGACGCGTAGCCGCCGAAGTAGACGATCTTGGCCACGCGCTCGGGCGAGCGAACGGCGAGCTGCGACGCCGCGAGACAGCAGCACGACGACGCGAAGACGACGGCGGGCTCACCCGCCGCACCGATCACCGCGTCGAGCTGGCGCGACTCGGCCTCGACCGTCGGGCGCGGGTCGAGCTCGCGCGACGAGAGGCCGCAGCCGACCCGGTCGAAGCGGATCACGCGATGGGTGCGCGCGACCTCCTCGTAGAACGCGCGCTGCCGCGGGTCGTCCCACTCCTCTTCGAGGTGGCTGACCCAGCGCGGGCCGAAGACGAGCGGCGGGCCTTCGCCGTAGGTGGAGTAGGCGAGCCGCCGGCCCTCGAAGTCGAGGAAGCGGATGTCGTGGTCCATGTAGACGAAGGGTAATGGCCCGGACGGGCCATGCGGCAAAGATGGCCCGTCGGGCCGACGCGGCGGGCCATCCGCGGCAGCCAGTGTGGGGCCATGCACGCGGAAGTGATCAGGGGGATCACGATTCGGCCGCTCCGGAGCGGCGAGTCGTCGGTGATCCAGACGGTCTTCGACCAGCTCGGGCCGACGTCCCGCCTGCTCCGGTTCGGTGGTGCGAAGAACGTGCTGACCCCGGGCGATCTCGAGCAGCTCTCGCGCGTCGACGGCGACCACCACGTGCTCGTCGCCGTCGTGGACGGCGAACCGGTGGGAATCGGACGGCTCGTGCGGGACGGCGCCGAGGCCGAGGTCGCGATCGCAGTCGCCGACGAGTGGCAGCACCGCGGCGTCGGCACGTTCCTCGCCGATCGCCTCGCCGCAGACGCACGCGCAGCGGGCATCGAGCGGCTGCGCGCGACGATGCACGCCGAGAACCGCGCGTCGATGGCGCTGATGTGGCGCATGGCGCGCGGGCTGAAGACGCGCTGCGTCGCCGGCCAGCTCGAAGTCGTCGGCCGCGCTGCGTGAGCATCGACTGCGTAGATCGTGGCAATCCGCATCAGCGATGCGCGGACGCGGCTCTCTGCATGCCTCGAAGCTGTCTCCAACAAGGAGGTGCTTCGATGATCGGAACCGTTGCAGTCATGGTCTTCGTCTTTGCACCCTGGCGGTCGTCGCGTACGCGCTCGTGCGTCCATTCACGCGCACTACCACCACGCGACCGACAAGCTCTGGCGGCCGCTCGACTAGCGCGTCAGTTCGGCTCGGAGCCGCTGTGCGTGTGCCAGCGCCAGACGCCGTCGCGGCGCACGAGCACGGCGGTGACGCGGTAGGGCGTCGCCTCGCCGTTCACGTAGAGCGTGCCGCGCGCGTTGATCCAGCAGACGTCACCTTCGACGTGCTGCTCGCGCTCCTCCCAGTCGAAGCCGAGCTCGCTCGGTGACGCGACGACCGCCTCGAGCAGCGCCTTCACCTCTTCGGGGCCGTGCGCGCGCTCGTCTTCCTCCGAGCCCCACATGACCGTGTCGGGGTCGGTCGCCCAGAGTGCGTGCACCGCCGCGGCGTCGCGGTCGTCGCACGCAGCGCGGTAGAGCGCGTCGAAGACGTCTAGAGGATCAGCGTTTCCCATGGGGCCAGCGTACGGCCTTCGTGGACGGCCGTGTCGGGGGTCATGTTCACGACGCAGGTCGTGTCGCCGCGAGCGTAGGCCCAGACACCCTTTGCGCTGCGCAGCGTGCGATACGGCTCGTCGGCGAAGTCCTTGCGCCGCGCGATCAGGTCGCGCACGTAGGCAAGCGTGCTCGCAGGATCGGCGCGCTGATCGTCGATGTTGCGACTCGTGTCCGAGAGCGGCAGCCACGGTTCGCGCCACTCGTCTCCGGAGGCCGTCCACGGCAGCGGCGTCCGCTCCGGGTCGCGCGGCGGCTCGGCGAGGTCGAGCACGCGCTTCGCCGGCACGGCCCCGTCGGTGAGCGCGATCTCGTCGCCCTGGAAGAGCACGGTCGTCCCGCGCAGCGTCAGCAGCAGGAAGAGCGCCGCGCGAGCCTTCCGCTCGTCGCCGCCTGCCCAGCGTGTCGCGAGCCGCGAGTGGTCGTGATTCGAGCCGAACCAGAGCGGCGCGCGAAACGAGCGCTCGACGGCTTCGACGATCGGCCGCAGCTCGTCGACCTCGAACGCGGCGTTCACGAACGGGAAGTTCTGCACGAGGTCGAGGTGCTGCTCGTACGCGGCGAGCTTCGACAGCGGCACGTAGGTCTCGCCCATCAGCGTCGGCTTCGGGTCGTACTCGCGTGCGACCGTCTGCCAGCGTTCGAAGATCTCGTGCACCTCCGGCCGCTCGCGCATGTAGCGGACGCCGTCGCGCAGCTCGCGGTCTTTGATCAGCCCGTGCGCGACGTCGACCCGGAAGCCGGCGACGCCCCGGTCGAACCAGAAGCGAAGGATGCGATCGAACTCGTCGCGCACGTCGGGGTTCCACCAGTCGAGATCGGGTTGCTCGGGCGCGAACTGGTGCAGGTAGTAGCGCTTGCGCCGCGCGTCGTAGTTCCACGCGGTGTCGCCCGTGAAGATCGAGCGCCAGTCGTTCGGGATGTGATCGCTCCAGACGTAGAGCTCGGGGCGATCCGTGAACCACGCGTGCCGGTCGGAGGTGTGATTCGGGACGAGGTCGAGCCAGACGTCGATGCCGCGGGCGCGCGCCGCGGCGATCAGCGCGTCGAGGTCGGCGAGCGTGCCGAGCTCAGGGTGCACGTCGAGATAGTCGGAGACGTCGTAGCCCCAGTCGACGTTCGGGCTCGGAAAGGTCGGGCTCAGCCAGAGCGTGTCGATGCCGAGCCACTGCAGGTAGTCGAGCCTCGACGTGACGCCGGGCAGGTCGCCGACCCCGTCGCCGTTCGAGTCCGCGAAGGAGCGGACGTAGATCTGGTAGACGACGCTCAACTCAGCGGAAGACGACCGTGCGTGCGCCGTCGGTGATGACGCGGTCTTCGAGATGCCACTTGACGGCGCGCGCCAGGACGAGGCGCTCGATGTCGCGGCCGATCCGGACGAGGTCGGCGCGCGAGTCGCGGTGGCTGACGCGGGCGACGTCCTGCTCGATGATCGGCCCGTCGTCGAGCACGGCGGTCACGTAGTGCGCGGTCGCGCCGATCACCTTGACGCCGCGCTCGAGCGCGCGGTCGTACGGGCTCGCTCCGGCGAACGCCGGCAGGAACGAGTGGTGGATGTTGATGGCGGGTGCGGTGAGCCGCTCGAGGAAGTCCGCCGAGAGAATCTGCATGTAGCGGGCGAGCACGACGAGGTCGACGTCGGCGAGCAGCTCGAGGAACCGCGCCTCGGCGGCAGGCTTGTCCTCGGACGAGACGTGGTGGAAGGCCGGTCCGTGCGACGCGACCCGCTCGGCGAGCTCGGGGTGGTTCGAGATGACCATCGCCGGGCTGCCCTCGAGCTCGCGCTGCTCGAAGCGCCAGAGGAGGTCGAGCAGGCAGTGGTCGTAGCGGGAGACGAGGATCGCGACGCGCTTCTCGGGGTTGGAGCGGGCAAGGCGCCAGTCCATCTCGAAGCGCTCGGCGAGCTCGCCGAACTCGACCGACGGGTCTTGCTCGAGCTCGGCCTCGACGCGGAGGAAGAAGCGATCGCCGGTGGAATGCTGCTCTGCATCGACGATGTTGGCGCCCGCGCTCGAAGAGGAAATTCGAGACTGCTGCAACGATCCCGGGGCGGTCCGTACAGGTAATGAGGAGCCGAATGCGTTCTTCCATGGTCAGATGAGTAGCTTACGAGCTACTTTGCAGCTGTGACTCGCGCACACAAGATCAGCAACCTGCTCGGCGTGACGCTGCCGCTGGTTGGTTTGATCGCCGCGATGGTGCTGCTCTGGGGGTCGTTCTTCCATGCATTCGATCTCGTGCTGCTCGTCGTCGGGTACCTCCTGACCGGCATCGGGATCACGGTCGGCTACCACCGCCTCTTCACGCATCGCGCGTTCGCCACGAAGCAGTGGGTGCGTTACACGTTCGCGATCCTCGGGTCGATGGCCGTCGAAGGCCCGGTGCTCGCGTGGGTCGCAGACCACCGGAAGCACCATCAGTTCTCCGACCAGGAAGGCGATCCGCACAGTCCGCACCTGATGGAGGGCGAGGGGTTCGGGGCAGCGGTGAAGAACCTCTTCCACGCGCACGTCGGCTGGCTCTTCGTCAGCGAGGGTCGCGCGACGATCGAGAAGTACGTGCCCGACCTGCTCGCCGAGCGCGGCCTGCGCGTGATCCACAAGCTCTTCGGCGTCTGGCTCGCGGTGTCGCTGCTCGTGCCGGCGGCCCTCGGCTACCTGATCGTCGGCACCTGGCAGGGCGCGCTGACCGCGCTCCTCTGGGGCGGCGCGATCCGCATCTTCCTGCTGCACCACGTGACGTTCTCGATCAACTCGATCTGCCACTTCTGGGGCCGGCGGAACTTCAAGAGCTCCGACGAGTCGCGCAACGTCTGGCTGCTGAGCCTGATCTCGTTCGGCGAGAGCTGGCACAACAACCACCACGCGTTCCCGACCTCGGCGTTCCACGGCATGAAGAAGCTCGAGGCCGCGATGGATCCAGGCGGCTGGGTGATCACCGGGCTCGAGAAGCTCGGACTGGCGTGGAAGGTCGTGCGCATCCCGCGCGAGCGCCAGGCTTCGAAGTCTCTCGTCGCGTAGCTAGATCTGCCAGGTGTCGCCGGAGGCGACGAGCGCCTGCAGGTCGCCGTTCGAGCCGGTGCGCTCGATCTGCGCTGCGACGAGCGCGTCGTAGCTGTCCCGCGGCACGTCCCGGAAGACGCCGAGCGGCACGACGCCGTGCGTCGCGTACGTGACGCGCGAGAGTGCGAACGCCGTCGCGAAGTCGGTCTCGTCGTGCGTGATGCCCGTCTCGCCGGCCGGCTGGCCGTGCTCGAGGTAGACGCGGTTCTCCTTCTCGTCACGCACGAAGTCGAACGCGTCGTCGTTGTAGATGTTGCAGTTCTGGAAGATCTCGACGAAGGCGGTGCCCTCGTGCGCGGCCGCACGGCGCAGCACGTTCGTCAGCCCCGGCTTGTCGGTGTCGAGCGCCCGCGCCACGAACGTCGCGTCGGCTCCGAGCGCGACCGAGAGCGGGTTGAACGGATAGTCGACGCTGCCCATCGGCGTCGAGCCCGTGACCTTGCCCTGCTCGCTCGTCGGCGAGTACTGCCCCTTCGTCAGTCCGTAGATCTGGTTGTTCAGCATCAGGATCTTGATGTTCACGTTGCGGCGCAGCGCGTGGATCAGGTGGTTGCCGCCGATCGAGAGCGCGTCGCCGTCACCGCTGATCACCCACACCGAGAGGTCGGGGCGCGAGACGGCGAGGCCGGTCGCGATCGCGGGCGCGCGGCCGTGGATCGAGTGCATGCCGTACGTCTGCATGTAGTACGGGAAGCGCGCCGCGCAGCCGATGCCCGAGACGAAGACGATCTTCTCCTTCGGGATGCCGAGCTCCGGCATGAAGCTCTGCACCGCGGCGAGGATCGCGTAGTCGCCGCAACCCGGGCACCAGCGGACTTCCTGGTCGGACTTGAAGTCCTTCGCGGTCAGCTTCAGCTCACTCGTATCTCTCGTTTCCCCGCTTGTAGTTGCCTGTCGCGCGCGCCATCAACTGCTGCTGGCCTTCACGGTCCGTCGAGTGGGCCATCGCGAGGAACCGTCGCGCCCGATCGGCGCGCAGCGTCGTCACGCGCTTACCCTCGCGTTCGATGAAGACGGTCCCTTTCGCGGTCGAGGAGAACGAGAAGCCGAGACTCACGTCAGCATCGCCTCCACCGCGTCTGCGATCTCGCCGGCCTTGAACGGCTTGCCGGTGACCCGGTTGTAGCCGACCGCGTCGACGAGGTAGCGCGCGCGGACGAGCTGCAGGAGCTGCCCCAGGTTCATCTCGGGGATCAGCACCTTGTCGTAGCTGCGCAGCACGTCGCCGAGGTTCGCCGGGAACGGGTTCAGCCAGCGCAGGTGCGCGTGCGCGACCTTGCCGCCGTTCGCGCGCACGCGGCGCATGCCGGCGTGCACCGGGCCGTACGTGCCGCCCCACGAGAGCACGAGCACGTCCGCGCCCTCCTGGTGGTCGACCTCGACGTCGGGCACCTTCACGCCCGCGACCTTCGCTGACCGGAGCTGCGTCATCAGGTCGTGGTTGTCGGCGTCGTAGGAGATGGCGCCGGTCTCGTTCGCCTTCTCGAGCCCGCCGATGCGGTGCTCGAGGCCGGGCGTGCCCGGGAATCGCCCACGGCCGCGCGAGCGTCTCCGGGTCGCGCTTGTAGGGCAGGAAGGTCTCGCCTTCGACCGCCTGCGCGAACTCGACCTGGATCGGCTCCAGCGACTCGATGTCGGGGACCGGCCACGGCTCGGCGCCGTTCGCGAGGTACGCGTCGGAGAGCAGGTAGACCGGCGTGCGGTAGGTGAGCGCGACGCGCACCGCCTCGATCGCGGCGTAGAAGCAGTCGCCGGGCGAGGACGCTGCGATCACCGGCACGGGCGACTCGGAGTTGCGCCCGAAGAGCACCATCAGC
Organism: uncultured Actinomycetes bacterium; assembly: GCA_963779505.1. GTDB lineage: Bacteria > Actinomycetota > Thermoleophilia > Gaiellales > Gaiellaceae > PALSA-600. The sequence continues at coordinate 29,743 of CAVZYK010000022.1, forward strand.
AGGTCGCCCTGCTCCGGCTTCGTCGGCATACCGGTCGACGGGCCGGCGCGCTGCACGTCGATGATCAGGAGCGGCAGCTCGAGCGCGATCGCAAGCCCGACCGTCTCCGACTTGAGCACGACGCCCGGCCCGGCCGAGGTGGTGACACCGAGCGAGCCGCCGAAGGCTGCGCCGAGCGCCGCACCGACGGCTGCGATCTCGTCTTCCGCCTGGAACGTGCGCACGCCGAAGGCCTTGTGCTTCGCGAGCTCCTCGAGGATCGACGACGCCGGCGTGATCGGATAGGCGCCGAGGAAGAGCGGCAGCTGCGAGAGCTTCGACGCGGCGAGCAGCCCCCACGAGAGCGCGACGTTGCCGGTGATCTGGCGGTAGAGGCCCGGCTCGAGCGGCGCCGCCTTCACCTCGTACTGGACCGCGAAGCCCTCCGACGTCTCGCCGAACGCGTAGCCGGTGTCGAACGCCTTCAGGTTCGCCGCGGCGATCTCGGGCCGCTTCGCGAACTTCGTCTGCAGGTAGCTCTTCGTCGTCTCGGTCGAGCGGCCGTACAGCCACGACATCAACCCGAGCGCGAACATGTTCTTCGCGCGCTCGGCCTCGCGTGCGGTCACGCCCTCGATGTCCTTCAGCGCACCGACCGTCATCGACGTCAGCTGAACGGCGTGCACCTGCCAGCCCTCGAGCGAGCCGTCGTCGATCGGGTTCGAGTCGTAGCCGGCCTTCTTCAGGTTCCGCTCGGTGAAGGCGTCGGTGTCGACGATCAGCGTGCCGCCCTTCGGCAGGTCGTGCAGGTTCGTCTTCAGCGCCGCCGGATTCATCGCAACGAGCACGTCGGGCTGGTCGCCCGGCGTCAGGATGTCGTGATCGGCGAAGTGGAGCTGGAAGCCGGAGACGCCTGGCAGCGAGCCTGCCGGCGCGCGGATCTCGGCCGGGAAGTCGGGGAAGGTCGCGAGGTCGTTCCCCGCCATCGCCGTCTCCGAGGTGAAGCGCCCTCCCGTCAACTGCATGCCGTCACCGGAATCCCCGGCGAACCGGATGACAACGGAATCGAGCTGCTCGACGGGCTTCGCCACTAGCGACTCGACCCTAGCACCAGCCTCAGCGGCGGTCCCGGCGCGCCGTGGCGGCAAGTGCGGTGAAACCGTAGAACGCGCCGTACGCGAGCACCTGGAAGCCGCAAAGGAGCACGACAAAGCCGATCAGCTGCCGGTTGCCGAACGGATCCTGCCAGCCGGGCGAGGGACGATCTCCGCGAGATGCCCGGGACGGTGGACGACGTCCCAGCTGTTCAGCCGCAGGACGCGCCCGAGATAGATGCCGACGCTCGCCGCCAGGATCGACGAAAGCGCGACGAACCAGCCGATCGCTGCCCCGGCCGCCCGAGTGACGACGAGCTGCACGAGGAGCAGCGAGGCGAAGCCGAGAGCGAGCGAGGTGAACGCGAACGACGCGAGGAGCACGGCGTCGAACTGGCGGTGCTCAGTCCCGAGATGGATGAAGTCGGTCAGCACGTACGGCGCGTTCGGCAGGAACACGAGCCACGCGGCGCCGACGAGGAGGAGCTCGGCGGCCGGCCGCCGGCGCGAGTAGGCAAAGACGAGCAGCACGGCGAGGAGCAGCGGGATCCAGGCGAGCGTCAGGTTCCAGACGAGATAGCCGTACCGCGCGTCACCGAAGGCGTGCTCCCGCACCTTCAGGAGCAGGACACACCACGCCGATCCCGCCAGAAACACCCCGAAGTGAGAACAGGGCTCTCGATCTCATGCCTGCAGGGTAGACCAGCGGGGCGGGACGGCCGAATCGCCGCCCCGCCCAGTGTCTGAGGCGCTAAGCGGTGACCAGCTCGCGCTCTGCGCGGAGCCAGTTCTCGGTCGCATCCCCGCCCTCTGTGAGCGAGATGTAGTACGCACGCGTCGCCACGTGATCCCACGTGAGCTCGATCGTCTCCGCCTTCTTCGTCGTGCGGCGCGTGGCGGTCTTCTTGGCAACCGGCTTCGTCGCGGCGGCCTCGGTCGTCTTTCTCGGCATCTCCGACCTCCTCGGTCGTCGCATGGTGTTGTGCGACCACCTTCGGCCCTGCCGTGCGCGACTCCTTCTTAGACCGGACCGGCTCGCCGGTGAGGCGCCCGTCGCGGATCTCGACCCGTCGCGGTGCGCGCTCGGCAAGCGTCGCGTCGTGGGTGGCGACGATCACCGTCGAGCCGTGCTCGGCGGCGTAGAACATCAGGGCCAACAAGATCAGAAGGGCCTGAGAGCGGACTAAGAAGTTCGCACACAGGCAACGGTCAGCCCGACGCGTGCTTGAGCGCCGATTCGCGGCGTTGCGCCTCCGCGAGTGTCAACCGGCCGCTGCAGACGGCGTCGTTGAGCTCGTTCTCGAGCCGGTCGACCGCCGCGGCACGCGGATAGGGCTCCGGCCACAGGTTGCGCGGGTCGCTCGGATGCCCGCCGAGCTCGAGGCTGATCAGATGGTCTTCCTGGAACGCCGACGGCGGACCGCGCAGCCCGTACTGGCGCAGGCCCTTCCGCTTCAGGTCGTTGGTGTACGAGACCGGCGGGCGGATCGTGCGCGTCCACCCGCGCTTGCAGATCGTCGCCGCGATCGTCGACTGCGTGACATCCGGATTGAGCACGCCCGGCGTCAGCGTCCAGCTGGCGACGACCGCGGCGCGTGGCGTCTGCGCCCCACAGCGCGGCAGCGCGACGACCACGACGAGCGCGGCAGCGACCGCGAACAGTGCGAGCTCGACGAGCGAGAAGTGCATGCCGTCCACGCTACGAGCAGCGCGCGCGAGCGCAAGTGTCCTGGTCGCAAACGTTGCGCAGTTGTCACGCTTCTGCGTGCAACGACGTGTCCGATCGGTACACCTCGTCGCCCGCGAGCACCCAGACGACGACCGCGATCCACGGGATGCCGATCACGTCGGTCTGCAGGCCGAGGAAGAGCACCGCTGCGAAGGACGCCGCGAGCCACGGGGTGCGGGTCAGCCGCCGGAACAGCGCCAGCGACCACGCGATGAAGATCAGCGCGCCGACGAGCCCGGTCTCGACCGCCAGCTCGGTGTACGTCGACTCGCCCGCTTCGATCGTCACGTGCGTCCGAGCCGCCGTCACGCCGGCGTTGCCGAGGCCGAATCCCCACGGGTGGTGCAACGCGGTGCGCGCACCGGCGCGGAAGCTCGACAGGTGCTCACTGGTCGACGCTTCGTTCGCGCTCGTCGCGTCGTTGCTCTTGACCGGCGTCTCGTGCGCGTGTCGCTCCTGGTAGGCGAGCTCACTCGCTGTGAAATGCGTGCGCGGGCCGATGTGGTCGTATGCCTGCACGAACACGAAGGAGATCGCCGCCACGGCGACGGCCAGGCCGACGAAGAACAGCCGCCGCCGCAGGACCGCGAGGACGAGCAGGGCGAGCACGAGCGCGAGCAGAGCAGCACGCGTGTGCGTCCAGAGCAGCGCGGCGAAGAGCAGCGCTGCGAGCGGCCAGCCCCAGCGCCGTCCGCGCAACGGCACGAAGAGCAGCGCAACGACGAGCAGGTACGCGGTCGCGAGCGGCGAGAGGAACGTCGAGGTGAGTCGCCGGAAGACGACGCCACCGCCCTCGTTGTAGACGAAGTTCTCGGGCAGGCCGCTCAGCCCCTTGTACTGCAGGCCGAGTTGATCCCGGAACCACCCCTGCGAGTGGCGCCACCACGAGAGCGGCACGAGAAAGACGTCGACCAGCCCGACCGCCGCGACGCACGCGGCCGTGGCCAGGACGCACGCGGCAGACGCGCCGGCGTTCCTCGGACGTCAGGTCGAGGCCGCGGCCGAGAAAGTACGCCTCGACGGGCAGCAGGTCGTGGCGCGCCGCGTAGAGCACGCCCTTGTGCGTCGCGCCGCCGCCGAGCCAGGACTGCGGCAGCACGGCGTAGACGACGACGAACGCGCCGAAGGCGAGCGCGAGCCAGTCGACGACGTACGACCTGTCGAACGGCAGGCCGCCGCGGCGCCAGACGACGAGCCCGAGCGCGACCAGCAGCAGCACATCCTTCCACCCGGCGATCGCCGACAGCGCGCCGCCCCGCACGCCCGCGCGCCAGAGCTGCGACATGACGAGGTTGTGCACCGCGAGCCCGACGATCAGGACGTAGAGCGCCCAGACGGGTCGACGCAGGCTCATTCGGGGCCGACGGCGATCAGAGTCATGCCGGTATTCACTATCCGCACGCGGTAAGGAAAGAGTGACGCGAGCTCGCTCGGGCCGAGCGGCTCGAGCACGTCGTCGAACCCGCGCGCCCGCAACACACGATCGCGCGGCCCCCGCGGCAGCCAGTGGGCGAACGGCACCAACGTGTGCACTTCGAGCGGGAAGAAGCGATTCGGCGTCGTCACGAAGACGCGCTGCGAGACACGACAGAGCTCGTGCACGAAGCGCCGCTGCTCACCCCTGCCCGCCACGTGCTCGACGACCGCGTTCGAGAAGCCGAGGTCGAACGTGTCGTCGGCGAACGGCAGCTCGCGGCCGTCCGCCTGGACGGCGGTCACCGCCGGAAACGCCGCAGCGAAAGTGTCGAGACCGGTGACACCGACCGCGGTGATCCGCTCGGGCCACGGGTAGAGCGCTTCGAAGAAGTTGTCGGTCGAGCCAGCGCCGAACGGCGCGTCGGTGACGCCCACGTCGACCACCGTCGTCTCCGGCCCAGGCTTGAGGAGCTCGTGAAAGAGACGGAGCTTGCGCTCCCGGCTGCGCAGGGAGACCCGCGAGGCGACCCTGCTCAGCATCGGCAGAGCGTAGTCGGGACGCCTGACACGGAGCGCGTGAGCTTCGCGTCGGACTTCTACACTCGGATCGTGGTCAGAGCCGAACTGCGCCCGACCGGCCCGTACTCGCTGCGCCTCTCGGGCCGGCTCGCGAGCGATGCCTGCCGCGTCGTCGTCGACGGCACCTTCCGGTCGACGATCCGGGTCGAAGGACGGCTCGAGCAGGTGCAGGCGGCGCAGCGCCCCGACGGCACGATCGTCGTCGTCGCGACGAGCGAGGCGGGCGTCGACCACGTCCGGTTCGTCCTCGGCCTCGACGACGACCACACCGAGTTCCTCGAGCGCTTCGCCGACGACCCACTCCTCGCCGAGACGCTGCGCCGGATGCGCGGCCTCCGCCCCATGCGCACCGGCACCGTCGCCCAGGCACTCCTGCGCGCGGTCGCCGGCCAGCTGATCCTGGCGAAGCGTGCGCGCCAGATCGAGCGCAGCATCATCCGCGCGGCCTCGCCCGAGCTCGGCGGCATGCACGCCGCCCCGACCTGCGCCGAGCTCGGCGCGTTCTCGCCGGCCCAGCTGGCACGGCACGGGCTCGGGGCGAGGCGGGCAGCGGCGCTGATCCGCCTCTGCCGCGGCCGCGAGCTCGAGTCGCTGAAGAGCCTGCCCGTGGCAGCCGTCGCGGCGCGGCTGAACCGGGAGCGCGGCCTCGGACCGTGGTCGGTCGGCGTCATCTGCCTGGAGGGGCTCGGCCGCTACGAGTTCGGCCTGGCGCGCGATCTCGGGCTCGTCAAGCTCGCCTCTGCGCTCTGGGGACGCTGGGTCGAGGCCGAGGAGACGGACGAGCTGCTGGCGCCGTACGGGTCGTGGGCCGGCCTGGCGAGCGTCTACCTCCTCGCCGGCTACCACCGTGGTCTCATACCCTTGCCCGATGCCCGACTCATCGCCTGAGCTCCACGTTCTCGCCGCGCCCGGCCACGCCGTCGCGGAGATCCTGGCCGCGCAGGCACGGCGCGGCGGCTCGATCGTGCTCACGGGCGGCTCCAGCGTGGCCGAGGCCTACCGCGAAGCGGCGGCGCTCGAGCCGGACTGGAGCGCGGTCACGGTCTGGTGGGGCGACGAGCGCTGCGTGCCGCCGGAGGACGAGCGCTCGAACTTCCGCCTCGCCAAGGAGAACCTGCTCGACCACTTGCAGCAGCAACCGCGCGAGATCCACCGCATCCGCGGCGAGCTCCCGCCCGCCGACGCCGCGGACGAGCTCGACCAGGCGCTCGTCGGTGTCCAGTTCGACCTGATGCTGCTCGGGCTCGGCCCCGACGGCCACATGGCCTCGCTCTTCCCCGCCTCGCCGCAGCTCGGCGTCCGCGACCGCCGCGCCGCCTACGGCCCGGCAGGCCTCGAGCCGTGGGTCGACCGCGTGACGATGACCGTGCCGACGATCAACGCCGCCGCCAGGATCGTCTTCCTCGTCACCGGCGCCGACAAGGCCGACGCCGTGTCGCGCGCCTTCGCCGGCGAGATCACCGCTGAGGTGCCCGGGAGCCTCGCTCGTCTCGCCCCGGTTCCCGTCGAGGTCTTCCTAGACGAGGCCTCAGCGGTCAGACTGGAGCCATGAGCACTCCCGAGACGCAGCCGGAGACGCGGGATGTCCTGGAGATCGACCGTCCGGAGCAGCTGAAGGCGCTCGGCCACCCCCTGCGGCTGAAGGTGCTGCAGGTGCTCGGCGAGTCCGACGGCCCGCTCACGAACCGCGAGCTCGCCGCCCGCCTCTCGGTCGACCCCGGGCACCTGCACTTCCACGTGCGCATGCTGCACCGCGCCGGGTTGATCGAGCTCGCCCAGACCGACGGACGTGAGAAGCCGTACCGCCCGGTGGCGAAGCATCTGAAGGTCGGCCCCGAGATCCGCGCCGCCGGCCTCGCGAGCGAGCTGCAGGCCGCTCAGCTGCGCGAGCTGCAGCGCGGCTTCGAGCTGCACGCGTCGAACGGCGAGTTCCGCAGCGCGCAGGTGCACGCGAAGGTCGAGGTCGAGACGATGCGGACGCTGCTGAACGAGCTGCTCGAGAGCCTGAACGACCACGAGGACGACGAGAACCCGCTGCAGACGATCACGATCGCGTTCCACCCTGCGTTCGAGCAGGGCGAGACGGACTAGGGCAGGAGCGGCGAAGGCGGCAGCACCGCCTCGAGGCCGCGTCGCCTCGCGAGCACGTGGAGCACGAGTGCCGTGTCGGCGACCGGCACGTCCTCCAGATACTCCGTTCGCGTCTCGAACGACTCGACGACCGATTCGATCGCCTCGACGAGCCCGACAGCGTCGCCGGCCGCGATGCACGCGAGCGCGTCGGCGACGTCGTGCGGAAAGTCGTCCCGCTTCCGCAGGGTCTGCGCCACGTGGCGCGCCTCGGGCCAGCGGCCGAGCGAGAGCAGCGCGAGCGCGCCGGCATACCTGCCGATCGGCGACTCGGCGGTGGCCGCGCCGCGCTCCAGCGTCCAGCGTGCGAGCTCGTCGAGCGCCGCGTCGTCGCCCGCGAGCAGCGATGCCTTCAGCGCGCCGATCGGGCGGCCCCAGGCATCGCGACCCTCGCCGGCATCCCAGCTCTCGCGCCAGCGCCCGGCCGCCCGCCGCAGCCATTCGCCCGACCGCTCGTCGCCGGCCATCAGGTACGAGAGCCCCGCCGCATAGGCGGTATTGCCCCGCCGGACGAGGGCGCGCTCGTCGAGCTCCCCGTGCTGCGCCTCGTAGCGGGCACGCTTCGCGTCGGCGCCCGGAATCCAATCCATCGGGCTACGTTGTACTAGAGGCGATGCAAGCGGACTTCCACGGACTCACCTTCGTCACCGACCCGGGCCGGGTCTTCACGCCGCGTGCAACGACGGAGCAGCTCGTCGACGCCGCGCTCGAGCGGATCGGCGACCAGCCGGCCCGCGTCGCCGACATCGGCACCGGCTCCGGCGTGATCGCCGTCACCCTCGCGCTCCGCGCGCCTGCGATCGAGATCTGGGCGAGCGACACCTGCGCCCGCGCCCTGGAGATCGCGTCCGCGAACGCGGAGCGGCTCGGTGCGCGCGTGCACCTCGTGCAGGGCGACCTGCTCGACGGGCTGCCGCGCGACCTCGGGCTGATCGTCGCCAACCTGCCCTACCTCGCGCCCGGCACGCCCGGGTATGACGACGAGCCCGCCTCCGCGGTCTTCTCGTCCGGGGACGGGCTCGAGCACTACCGGCGCCTGATCGCCGGCGCGGGCGACCACCTGACGCCGGACGGCCGCGTGCTGATCCAGTTCGACGGCACCGTGCTCGAGGCGGAGCGGAGCGAGCTGCCGTGGTTGCGCACGCGACTCGATTCGCTCGTCGCCGCCGCGGCCTGAACGCCGACGGGCAGCCGCCCCGAGACGGCTCACGCGTGAATCATCTAGCGTTGCGCTGATGGCAAGCGACGACTGGCGGCTGCGCATCGAGCTCGAGCACGAGGAGAAGCACGGCCTGCTCGGCCGGCTCGGCCTGCGTGAGTCCGATGCGGAAGAGCTGGCCGCCGAGCTGCGCGACCTGAAGCTCGCCGTCACCGAGGAGGACGGGACGCTGCATGTCTATGCCGGCTCGTCGCTCGACCTCGAGCGCGCACGCACGCTGATCGAGCGCGAGTTCGACGAGCTCGGCCTCCAGGCCGAGTCGATGACGACCGAGCACTGGCTCGCCGACGAGGAGCGCTGGGACGGCGCCGCGCCGTCGCAGGACTACGACGACGAGCTGGTCTCCGAGGGCTTCGCACCCTGGGAGGTCCGGATCCCCGCGCGCGACCACAAGGCGGCCGTCGAGCTGGCCGACCGCCTCGAGGCCGAGGGCTACGGCGTCATCCGGCGCTGGAGCTTCGTGATCGCGGGCTGCGCCGACGAGGAACAGGCGCGGGCACTCGCTGCACGGCTCCACGGCGAGGTGGAGGCAGGCGGCGAGATGGTCTACGAGTCGATGCCGCAGAATCCATTCCGGTTCTTCGGCGGCCTGGCCGACGTCTGACCCACATCCGACCGGGTCTTCGGCTATTGTTCTGATCGCGCTAGGCGAACTGAGGGGTTCAGGACTTCGCAGAGCGCACCCTTTGAGGAGTCGGCACGTCAACCGTGCCGCACGCATTGGCAGAAACCATCACATCTCCGACAGAGTCGGGGGCAGCGGCGGCCATCAGGGCCGACGCCCTCCGCGCAGAGGCATGGGCCGGCGAGCCGTTCCTACGTGCCGAGGACGACCCAGAGGTCGTTCTCGCACCGGGTACCGCAAGACGCCGGGCGCTCGACGACGCCCTCGCCGAGATCGACGCCAAGCTGAAGGAGCCGTCCTCGGCCTGGAAGGTGCGCTACGCGCTCCTGCTCGGCCTCGAACGCGTGCTGTCGGAGAAGCCGCCGCACCTCGCCTCCGGCACCGAGCTCCGCCGCCACCAGGTCGACGCGCTCGCCGGCATGCTCACCGAGCTGATCGCCGCGGCGCAGAAGACGTCCGAGAACGGGAACGGCAACGGTGACGAGCCGCCCCCCGAGGAGGACGAGGAGCTCGAGGAGGAGGAGCTCGCACCGGAGCTCGAGGACGAGGAGATCGAGCCGGAGCCGCTGCCGATCGAGCAGGATCCCGGCGCGATCCGCCGCTACCGCTTCCGCCACCCGACCGCCTCGGGCAAGACGATCGCCGCCTCCGGCTTCGTCGAGGCCGCCCGCACCGAGGGCGTCCTGATCCTCACGCACCGCCGCCTGCTCGTCGACCAGTTCCGGCGCGAGCTGACCGACCACGGGTACGGCAGCCGCTTCCACGACGCGATCCTCGAAGGGCACACCGCACCGCGCGACTCGAACCCGATCACGATCCAGACGTACGCCTGGTTCGCGCGCCACGTCAGCGAGATCGCCCGCGACGCGTACCAGCTCGTGATCTGCGACGAGGCGCACACCGCGCTCGGCGAGAAGACGTCGACCGCGATCCGCTCGCTGAGCGAGCCGATCTACATCGGCATGACCGCGACGGAGGAGCTGATCGCCAAGCAGGTCTCCGACGTCTTCCCCGCCTCCGTCGACGACCTGCCGCTGACCGACGCCGCGCGCCGTGGGCTGATCGCGCCGCTCCGCTGCCTGCGCGTCCCGCCGGTCGCCGCGATCAACCAGGTTCCGATCGTCGGCGGCGACTTCGAGGAGCGCGCGCTCGCGCAGGCCCTCGACCACGAGGCGCTCAACATGGCCGCCGCGACGCTGTACCGCGAGCGCTTCGGCGACACGCCCGGCATCGTCTACGCAGCCGGCGTCGACCACGCCTACAACCTCGCGACCGCCTTCCGCGCTGCGGGCGTCAAGGCGGAGGCCGTCTCCGGTCGCACCCCGCCCGTGAAGCTCGCCGAGATCCTCGCCGCCTACGAGCGCGCCGAGATCGACGTGCTCGTGAACGCGATGCTGCTCGCCGAGGGCTGGAACTCTCCGCGCGCCACGATCGTCATGCACCTCGCGCCGACCGCGTCGAAGCGCGTCTACCAGCAGCGGATCGGGCGCATCATGCGCGTCCATCCGCGCAAGGAGGCGGGCATCGTCATCGACTTCACGCCGAAGGCAGCGACACACAACGAGCGCGTCGTCTCGCTGCACTCGCTACTCGACGCAGACTTCTACCGCGAAGGCGCGCGCGTCACGCCCGCTCCGCGCCGGCGCACGCAGCGCCGGGCGCGCCGCAAGCTGACGCCGGCGTCGTGGCTCGTCCCCGTCACGCCTGACGTCCTGCGCCGGAAGATGGTGATCGCGCGCGAGTGGCAGCGCGTCGACCCGAAGTTCCTCGACGAGGACGAGCAGGAGTTCTGGGGCGAGATCGCCGGACGCCAGCTGCGCTTCGAGGAGCGCACCGCGTTCGTCGAGAAGCTGACCGCGCGCGGCGCGTCGAAGCGCGCGATGGAGAAGTTCCTCTCGACCTGCGCCGCGCAGAACCCGAACCGGCGGCTGCGGCTGATCGCGCTCGCCGATCGCGTCTCGATGAAGGTCGAGCGCGCGGACTTCGACGACCTCGTCACGCTCGTCGCGCAAGCGCCGCCGTGGGAGAAGGATCGCGCCGCCGGCGTCCGCATCCTCCTGCGCGCGATCGCAGACGGGAAGCCCGACGCCCCGGATCAGATCCTGGCGCGCTGGACCTGGCGGCTCTCGCATGCCGTCCGCAAGCAGCTCGACCGCAAGGCCTCGCAGGAGTACCCGGACGCCAAGCGACTGCTCGGCGCGCTCGCGAACTCGCGCGGCCACCGGCACGAGGAGAACGCCGCGAAGCTCGTCAATGCCGCGCTCGAGATGCCGAAGGAGGTCGGCGCGGCACTGCTCGCCTCGGCCGAGGGCTACACGCCGCGCGCCACGCAGCTGCTCGAGGCGGCGCGCGAGCGGCTCGGCGGCATCCAGGAGGTCGCCGGCTGGATCGCCGACAACCTGCCGCAGCCGAAGACCGGCCCAACGCGCGCACGCAAGCGTCGCCGCCGCAAGAAGAAGGGGCCGGAGACTCAGGCGGGCCAGGCCGCGGCCGCGACGACCGAGGCAGCGCCGGCCGACGGCACCGAGCGCCCCGCTCCGGCACCGAAGAAGCGCCGCCGCCGCCGCCGGAAGCCCGCCGCTCAGCCGCAGGACGGCGGCGAGGCGAAGCCCGCGCAGGGCGAGCCCGCGGCGCCCGCGCAAGACGCGGCGTAGCAAACTGTTAGCCGCCCCGTAACGAAGGACCGACAGGATGTGTCGGTAACCCGTGTTCGTTCTGATCCTCATCGGCCTGATCGCCGGCATCGCCACGGCCCTCTCGCCGTGCGTGCTGCCGGTGCTGCCGATCCTGCTCGCGGGCGGCGCGTCGGGACGGAAGCCGTTCCGGATCATCGCCGGGCTCGTCCTCAGCTTCACCGCCTTCACGCTCTTCGCCTCGTGGCTGCTCGGCAAGCTCGGGCTGCCACAGGACCTGTTGCGGAACCTCGCGATCGTGCTCCTCTTCGTGATGGCCGCCGTGCTGCTCGTTCCCCAGGTCGGACTGTTCGTCGAACGCCGGCTCGCCGTGTTCTCGCGGCTGCGGCCTGCGAACGCGGGCGGCGGCTTTCTGCTCGGCGTGACGCTCGGCCTCGTCTTCGTCCCGTGCGCCGGGCCGTTCCTCGGCGCGATCACAGCGGCGGCGGGACGCGAGCAGTTCGGCGGCAGGACGATCGCCGCGACGCTCGCCTACGCAATCGGGGCGGCGATTCCGATGCTCCTGATCGCGATCGGCGGCCGCGAGGCGTCGGCGCGCATCCGCTCACATGCCGAGACGATCCGCATGGCCTCCGGCGTCGTGATCGCGCTCGTTGCCTTCGGGCTCGTCTTCCACGTCGACGACCACCTCGCGAAGATCTCGGCGCCGTGGACGACCTACCTGCAGGACAAGGTCGAAGGCAGCTCGAGCGGCAAGCGCGAGCTCGCGAAGCTCCGCGGCGGAGGCGCAGCGCTGGCCGTCGTGCACAAGACCCCGGGCAACCTCCCCGACTACGGCGTCGCACCGCAGATCCACGCCGACGGAGACTGGATCAACACGAAGCCGCTGACGATCGCGCAGCTGCGCGGCAAGGTCGTCCTGATCGACTTCTGGACCTACTCGTGCATCAACTGCCTGCGCACGCTGCCGCACCTCGAGGCGTGGAATGCGACCTATCGCAAGCAGGGGCTCGTGATCATCGGCGTCCACACGCCGGAGTTCGCGTTCGAGCACGTGTCGTCCAACGTGCGCGCAGCGGTGAAGCGGCTCGGCATCAAGTACCCGGTCGTGCAGGACAACCGCTTCAAGACGTGGGACAACTACTCGAACCAGTACTGGCCCGCCGAGTACCTGATCGACAAGACCGGCCACGTGCGGCACACGCACTTCGGCGAAGGCCAGTACGGCGAGACGGAGCAGCTGATCCGGCGACTGCTCGGCGCGCACGGGGCGAAGTCGCCTCGGATGCCCGACACGACGCCGACGGGGCTGCTGACACCGGAGACGTACCTCGGCTACCAGCGCCTGAGCAACTACGTCGGGACGCCCATCTCGCCGGACATCGTGGCGCCGTACCGGCTGCCCACGGAGCTGCCGCAGAACACGCTCGCCTACGGCGGGCAGTGGAAGCTCGACCCCGAGCGCGCGACAGCGGTTCGCGACAGCCACCTCGCGCTTCACTTCCACGCGAAGAACGTCTACATCGTCCTCGGCGGGCACGGCACCGTGCGCGCCTCGATCGACGGCCGGGTCGTGAAGACGATCCCGGTGACGGCGCAGAAGCTCTACACGGTGCGCGCGTCGAAGCGCACCGCCGACACGACGGTCGACCTCGCGTTCACGCCCGGCGTGCAGGCGTACTCGTTCACCTTCGGCTAGTCAGAGCTTGATGGAAGCGCGCGCCCCGTAGCTGGTGACGCACGGCGCAGCTCGCCCGGTCGGGCTGACGCCGTCGCCCACCCGCGCCGCGTCAAGCCTCGGCTTACGGACGCTCGGGCCGCGGGCGACATCGTCGCCGCCTTCGCCGTTCTCGCGCTCGCGCAGGTAGCGCGTCAGCTCCGCGGCGATCGAATCGCCCGACGGAATGTCCACCTCGTCGGCAGCCTCGTCGACCCGGCGCTCGAGCTCCTCGACGTACTGCGACGTCTCGGCGTCGGCCGCGACGGCTTCGCTCACCTGCTGGGCATACGCGTCAGCGGCATCGTCGAGCTCGCTCGTGTCGACGTCGGCGTTCAGCAGCTCGCCGAGCCGGTCGACGAGCGCCTTCGCGGCGCGCGGCGACGGCGTCAGCGACACGTAGTGCGGGACAGCCGCCCAGAGGCTCGCGGAGGCGATGCCGGCGCGGCCGCACGCGTCGTGCAGCACGCCGACGATCCCCGTCGGCCCTTCGTAGCGGGACGCCTGTAGGCCAAGCCGCTCGATCAGCTCCGGGTCGGTCGCGCTGCCCGTGACGGGCGCCGGCCGCGTGTGCGGCACATCGGCGAGCAGCGACCCGAGCGTGATCACCATCTCGACGCCGAAGCTCGTGGCCAGGCCCGAGACGTGCTCCCCGAAGGTGCGCCAGCGGAGGTTCGGCTCGACGCCGAGCAGGATGATCGCGTCGCGACCGGCGCCCGGCAGCGGCGCATGCAGGAAGTTGTTCTCGGGCCAGTCGATCTGGCGCTGGAACCCGTCGACGAGCGAGACGGTCGGGCGCGTCGCCTGGAAGTCGTAGAAGCCTTCCGAGTCGATCGACGCGAACTGCTCGGCCGCCCAGGCCTGCGCGAGGTAGGCGCCGGCGAGCGATGCTCCCTGGCCGCCGTCGTTCCAACCGCGGAATGCGGCGATCAGTACGGGGCGCTCGAGCTGCGGGCGCTCGTCGATGCGAAGCTCGTCCGTCATCGACGCATTCTACGCGGCTTCGGCCGGACGCCAGAGCCGCACGACGAATGCGGTTACCGCCGCCCAGACCGTCGTCGCGAGCGTGACGTGCACGAGCACGAGCCACCACGGCAGATGCGTTCGGTACTGGGTCTCGCCCACGGCCATCTGCACGATCAGGAGCCCGAGCACGAGCGCCGCGCCGCGCAGGTGCGGGCTCCGGTTGCGAGCGAGCCAGACGACGAGCGCCCCGAACGTCAGCCCGAAGACAGCCGTCGCGCGCACGTGCCAGTAGACGGCCGGCTCGAACGACCAGAGGCGCCGCACGACCGTGCTCCCCGGGTGCGGGCCTGCGGCGGTGGCGGCGGTGCCGCTGACGATCAGCACTGCAGCAGAGATCCAGACGAGGATGCCCGCGCCCTTGACCCACTCGGGCACGAGGTCGCGCCGGCGCCGGCCGACCTCGACGGCGAGCGCGACGCCCGCCGTCAGAACGGCGAGCGAGAGCAGGAAGTGCGAGAGCACGAGCCACGGATTCAGGTGGTAGTGAACGGTGAGCGCGCCGAGCGGCGCCTGCAGCAGCGTGCCGAAGAAGATCGCGAAGGCGAGCCAGCGCAGCCGTCCCGAGAGGCGCGCCAGGATCGCGCCGATGAAGGTCGCGAGCGTGAGCAGGATCGTCAGGAACGCGAAGACGCGGTTCGAGAACTCGACGTACGAGTGGAAGCTCTTCGGCTCGAAGTGGTGCGGCTGGCAGCCCGGCCAGTGCTCGCAGCCGAGGCCGGAGCCGGTCAGGCGCACCGTCGCGCCGGTGGCGACGATCAGCACGAGCATCACCGCGTTCGCCCAGGCGAGACGGCGGAACGAGCTCAGCGAGAGCGACGCACGCCGGACCTGCGCGAGCGGCTGGGCTCCTGCTTCCACGCGCTCACTGTAGCCCCACTCCGGCGCCTTGTTCGACGGTGCCGACCCGGGCCAGGAAGGCGCCTGCGCGTGCGAACTCGGCCTCGAGCGCAGGCCCCTTGTCGCGGGGCAGGGAGACGAGCAGGCCGCCGGCGGTCTGCGGGTCGTAGGCGAGCTCGACGAGCTCCGGCGCGACATCGTCGGCTGCGACCGGGGCGTACTCGCGGTTGTTGCGCGTGCCCGCGGTCGAGACACCCGCGCGCGCCGCCTCGAGCGCACCGGCGAGAGCCGGCAGCCGCGCCGCGTCGATCACGATCCGGACGCCGCTGCGCGTCGCCATCTCGTGTGCATGCCCGAGCAGCCCGAACCCGGTGACGTCGGTGACGGCGTTCGGCGAGAAGAGCCGCAGCAGGTCGGCCGCGTCCCGGTTCAGCGTGCGCATCCAGCGCACGGCCTCGGCCGGGTCGGCGAGACCGCGCTTGGCGCCGCCGAGCACGAGCGCCGTCCCGAGCGGCTTCGTCAGGTAGAGCGCGTCGCCGGCCTGCGCGCCGGACTTCGGCCAGATTCCGTCGAGCGCGACGGTGCCGACGACCGCGAGCCCGTACTTCGGCTCGGCGTCGCGGATCGTGTGGCCGCCCGCGAGGATCGCGCCCGCCGCGCGCACCTGCCGGTCGGCGCCGTCGAAGATCGCACGCACGACCTCCGTCGGCAGCTCCTCCGGCAGCGCGGCGACCGAGAGCGCGAGCAGCGGCGCGCCGCCCATCGCGAAGACGTCGTTCAGCGCGTTCGTCGCGGCGATCGCGCCGAAGTCGTCCGGGTCGTCGACGATCGGCGGGAAGAAGTCGATCGTGAAGACGAGCGCCCGCTCGTCGTCGAGCCGGTAGACCGCTGCATCGTCGGCAGGGTCGAGCCCGACCAGCAGATTCTCGGCCTCGGCGGGCACGAAGCCGCGCAGCAGCTCTTCGAGCCGGGAGGCCGAGTACTTCGCCGCGCAGCCGCCTGCGGTCGCCAGATCGGTGAGCTTCACACCGAGAGCGTAAAGAGCAGCGGCGGCCCGAGGCCGCCGCCACCCAGGGGAGAGGACGTACGCCGCCCGATTCGCGTGGCGCAGCCCGAGTCCTTTAGGGTCGTCGGCATGCCGAGCGCACTCGTCACGGGCGGCTCGTCGGGCATCGGGCTCGCGATCGCGCACATGCTGCGCGACGAGGGCTACGACCTGACGCTCGCCTCGCGCACGCAGGAGAAGATCGAGGCGGCCGCCGCCGAGCTCGGCGCGCAGGCCGTCGCGGCCGACATGGGCAAGGAAGAGGACTGCATCCGCGTCGTCGCCGAGCATCGCGAGCGCTTCGGCGGCCTGGACGTGCTCGTCAACTCGGCGGGAATCGGGATCGCGGGCACGGTCGAGTCGCTGCAGGCGAAGCACATCGACCTGCAGCTGAACATCAACCTGCGCGGCCTGCTGCTCGTCTCGCGCGAGGCGATCCCGCTCCTGCGCGAGACGAAGGGCTGGATCTTCAACCTCGCCTCGATCGCAGGCACCGGGCCGACGCCGGGCCTGACCGTCTACGGCGCGACCAAGGCGGCGGTGATCGCGCTGACGCGCTCCCAGAACGCCGAGCTCGACGCCGCCGGCGTGCGCGCGATCGCGATCTGCCCGGGCTTCGTCGACACGCCGATGGCGCAGTGGTCCGGGCTCGACGGCGGAGGAGATGATCAAGCCGGAGGACTGCGCCGAGATCGTGCGCATGTGCCTGCGCCTCTCGCCGCGCGCGCGCATCCCGCAGGTCGTCGTCGAGCGCGTCGGCTCGAGCGACGGCGTCGGCTGACGGTCGCACCTCGCGAACCTGGTTCAGCGCAGTGAACCACGAGCGGTAGGGCAAGCTCGCGAACTTGGTCGCGTGCGTGAACCACGTTCGCGCGCTTGAAACGCCGCGGCTGATAGAGAGGAGGCATGACCCGCCGGGGGCTGCTGCTCTTCGCCGCGATGTGCGTGATCTGGGGGATCCCGTACCTCCTGATCCGTGTCGCCGTGCGCGAGCTCGAGCCGGTGACGCTCGGTTTCAGCCGCACGATGATCGCCGCGCTCGTGCTGCTGCCGATCGCGGCCGTGCGCGGTGATCTGCGGCCGCTCGCCCGCCGGTGGCTGCCGATTCTCATCTTCGCGGTGATCGAGATCGTGATCCCGTGGTTCTTCCTCGCGCGCGCCGAGACGGAGCTGACGAGCTCGTTGACGGGACTCCTGATCGCGGCCGTGCCACTCGTCGGAGCCGTCGTGACGACGCTCACCGGCGAGCGCGAGCGGCACGGTGCTCGCCGCTGGGCGGGGCTCTGCGTCGGGATGGTCGGAGTCGCAGCGATCGTCGGGCTCGACGTGCACGGCGCCGGCGCGCTGCCGCTGGCGGAGGTCGCGATCGTGGCGGTCTGTTACGCCGTCGGCCCGATCGTGCTCGCGCGCTGGCTGAGCGACGCGCCGCCGCTGGGCGTGATCGCGGCGGCGATCGGCATCGCGGCGTTGATCTACGCGCCGTTCGCGGCCTTCTCGCTGCCCGACGGCATCCCGGGCTGGAAGGTCAGCGTGTCGGTGCTCGCGCTGGGCGTCATCTGCACCGCGCTCGCGTTCGTCGTCTTCTTCAAGCTGATCGCGGAGATCGGGCCGGTACGGGCGACCGTGATCACCTACGTCAACCCGGCGGTCGCCGCCGTGCTCGGCGTCACGATCCTGAGCGAGCACCTGACGTTCGGCATGGGGCTCGGCTTCGCGCTCGTGCTCGCGGGCTCAGTGCTCGCAACCGCCGCGCGGCGCGAGCGCGCTCCGGCGCCGACCGAGGCGCCGTCGCCCTCCTAGAGCCCGCCGGGCGTGCGCACGATCCGCCAGAGCATGACGAGGCCAAGCGCCGCGGCGACCAGGAAGCCGACGAGCGCGAGCGTGTGGTTGACGCGCGCCATCAGCGCCGACGAGATGAGGAGCGCCGAGATGATCATCGCCGCGCCGATCCGGTTGGCAGTCGAGCGGGTGAGCGCCTCCAGTCCCTCGAGATCGGTCGGCACGATGCCGACCTTCAGCGACCCGGCCTCGAGCCGCTGCGTCAGCTGGCCGAGGCGCCGCGGCATCTTCAGCAGGGGCTGGAGCTGCGTGAAGCCGAACGCGAGCAGCTGATTCGGCTCGAGACGGCGCTCCGCCTCCTGCGCCATCACGACCCAGCCCTCGCTGCGCAGCAGCTCGACGGGATCGAGCGCCGGGTCGAGCGTGCGGGCGATGCTCTCGGCCTGCGCGAGCGTCTTGCCGACGAGCGCGAACGACGTCGGCAGCGCGATCCCGTGCTGGAGGCAGAGCCGCTGCAGATCGGCAAGCGCCTCACCCGTGCGGATCCCTGCGAGTGAGCGCCACTGATAACGCGGCAGCTTGCGGCGCAGGTCGTGCACGAAGCCGGACTCGTCGGAGCGCATCGTCGTCAGCGACATCGAGAGGATCAGGTCGGCGACGTCATCGGCGCGGTTCTGCGCGATCGCGAGCAGCAGGAGCGCGAGCGACGTACGCGTGTCGTCGTCGAGCCGGCCGATCAGCCCGAAGTCGAGCAGCGCGAGCCGGCCGTCCGGCGTCAGCAGCACGTTTCCTCGGTGCGGATCTGCGTGGTAGAAGCCCTTGACGGTCACCTGGCGGATGTAGGCGCGGAAGAACGTGCGCGCAAGCTCCGCGGCACGCTCCTCCGACAGCGTGTGGCGGAGGTCGACGCGCTCACCCTCGACGAGCTCCATCACCAGCACCTGCTCGGTCACGAACGGGTGGATCACCTCGGGGATGAAGAGGTCGTCACGGTAGTCGGCGATCGCCTCTGCGATCAGCTCCGCGTTGTGCGCCTCCTCGCGAAAGTCGAGCTCGCCGAGCAGATGCTGCTCGAGCTCGTCCGCGAGCGCGTTCAGCTGGAGGAGCTGGGCCGTGTCCGAGTGGTTCTCGGCGATCGAGGCCGTCTTCCGCAGGAGGTCGAGATCGAGCTGCACCTCGTCGACGATCCCGGGGCGGCGCACCTTGACGACGACCTGGCGGCCGGTCTTCAGCAGAGCGGAATGGATCTGCGCGATCGACGCCGTCGCGAGCGGCGTCTCGTCGATCGACGTGAAGTGCTCGAGCCCGATCTCCCGGTCGATCACCTGCCGGAGCGGCGCGAACGGTAGCGGCGTCACGTCGTCGACGAGCTTCGTCAGCTCGTCGATGTAGACGTCGGGCAGCAGGTCGGGCCGGGACGAGAGCAGCTGGCCGAGCTTGACGAACGTCGTGCCGAGCTCTTCGAGGCCCTCGCGGAAGCGAACGGCGCCCTCGCGCGTCGCAGGCCTGTCGCCGACGACTCCGACCTCGCGAAGGATCTTCAGCAGATGTGTGCGGCGCGCCACGCGCGTCAGCTCGAACGCGCGGCGTACCTTGCCCTTGTCGGCCATCGCGAGCGACCTGCCCGCGTCGTCAGCGTTGGAAACAGGCGCAGCGGCTACCGTTGCGGCGTGGCCCGGCTCCTCCCACTCGCCGCTCCTTGCGGCCCTGCTGGCCGGGTGCGGCGGCACGTCAAGCGCGTCGACCGTCGTCGGAGGCGCCGCCTCAGACGACGGCGAAACGGTTCGCGGGCGGCGAGCTCAACCCGCCACGGACATCGCCGCCGATCGCGCTCCACGACGCGGCGGGCCGGCCGGTGACGCTCGCAGGCCAGCGCGGCCGATTCGTGCTCGTGACGTTCGTCTACACGCACTGTCCCGACGTCTGCCCGCTGATCACCCAGAACCTGAACAGCGCGCTGCGGCAGCTCGGCAGATGCCCGCAACCAGGTCCGCGTCCTTGCGGTCAGCGTCGACCCCAAGGGCGACACCGCCGCGGCCGTGCGTCGCTACGCCGCACAACGCGAGCTCCTGCCCGAGTTCCGCTACCTGATCGGCTCACGCCCAGCACTGCGGAGGACGTGGGCGGCCTGGCACGTGCTCGCCGTGCAGCGCAACCCCGAGCTCGTCGACCACGTCGCCTACACGGCGCTGATCGATCGCACGGGCAAGCAGCGAGTGCTCTACGACTCGCAGGTCAAAGCCCGACAGGTGCTACACGATCTGCGCGTGCTGATGCGCACGCGCAACTAGCTCCCGCCCGACTCAAAAGCGCGCTGCCGGCTCCCCAGCTGAAGAAGCGCGCGAATCGAGCTGTCATGGCCCTAGAGGGGGCCGTCCCAGAGACCGAAGCCGGGCTTGCCGTTCGGATGCGGATGACCGAACTTCGCGCCGACGACAGCAGCGACGACGGAGAGTACGAGCACCAGCGCGCGACGGCGGTGGAGGAGAAGAGCGAGCTTTGCCACAGAGAACACCTCCTTCCCTTAGAACCGGAAGTCCTGGAGAGCTTCTGCCGCCTGGCGGTACAGAACCGCTGCGCGACGCTCGTCGCCGCGCCGGGTCGCCAGGTCACCCTGGGCGATCCACGCGGCCGCACGATGCGACGCAGACGACAGCTGGGAAAATGCATCTTCGGCGTCGCCGAGAGCCGATTCGGCCTCGTCGAGCCGCTCCTGCAGCAGCAGGGCGCGACCGAGCACCAGGCGGGCGTTGCCGACCTCGTCGAGCATGTCGTCGCGATCGCCGATCAGCTCGAGTGCGTGGATCGCCTGCTCTTCCGCGCGCTTCGAGTCACCGGTGCGCAGGTGGACCTGGGCGAGCGACGAGATCGCGGTGGCCGCCTCCTCGTTGCGGCCGATCTCGAGGGCGACGGCGAAGGCGTGCTTGAGGTGCTCGACGGCCTGCTCGGGCTTGCCGAGCAGGAACTCGATGCCGCCGAGGTTGTTCAGCAGGCGGCCGACGTTGGCGCGGTCGGCGAGCTCCTCGTACTGCGTCTTGGCCTTCTCGGCGTACGTGCGGGCGAGCACCCAGTGTCCGTCGCGCTCGGCGAGCATCGACGCCTGGAAGTACGCCTGGCCGAGTGCGCGGGCGTCGTGCATCGCCTCTGCGAGCTCGAGCGCGCGCTCCACGTCCTCGCGCGCCGCCTCGTAGTCACGCTGACGGCGGTAGCAGCGCGAGCGCCACGCGAACACGTTCAGCCGGAGCTGGTCGCACGGGAGGCCCGAGCGCTCGGCGAGCGTCAGGGACTCGTTGAAGAGACCGACCGCGGTCGAGATGCTCGAAAGCATGTACCTGCACACCCCCAGGCGGTACAGCACCTCGGCGCGGTCGATGTCGGAAAACTCTTCGCCTTCGACGAGCGCGCGCGAGTCGCCGAGCAGCGCGAGCGCGCCCTTGACGTCGCCCGTCTGGGCGCGGGCCATCGCCTCGCCGTTGAGCGCGCGCACCTGCAGCTCGCTGGAGCCGGTGCCGAGCACCGCCGGCAGGGCCTTGGCGTACTCGCCGATCGCGTCGTCGAACGAGTGCTCCTCGAGCAGCGCGTCGGCGCGCGCGAGGATCGTCTCGGCCTTCGCCCGCTGGTCGGCGGAGACGCCGCTCGCGAGGAAACCCGCGTCGACACCCAGCCGGAGGGCGAGCCAGTCGATCGTCTCGGCGGTCGGGCGCGTCTTGCCGCGCTCGATCTGCGAGATGTACTCCTTCGAGAACCGCTCGCCCGCAATGTCGGTCTGCGTCAGGCCGGCGGCGACGCGCAGCTGGCGCAGGCGCTCACCAAGGCGTGCGCCCGAGGGCCTGGGCCCACGAACGCCTGCCTGTGCAGGACCAGTGGATGCGGAAGCAGTGCTCCCTCGTGCGGCGCGAGAGGTCATTGGAAGGCGAAGTGTGCAGGACACTTGACCGGAAACGCAATCCCTCGTTTGGGACATGTCCCCCAAAAGGGTTATTTTACGGGCGAAATCCGGTGAAGCGACGTCACCCAAAATCACTTGACCGAGCTACTTGACAGACCGGGACATGGCTCCTATGGTGAGTCCACCTTGCACGACGGCCTCTGGGTCGAGTGCAGGGGGAGCGCCAAGTAGGGCACTCTGAGCAGCCGGCCGTGCCGCAGGGCCGAACTCGGAAGTCGCCTCATTAGCGCCCCGCCTGACCAGGGAAGGCCCCGGGTGCCGCAGCCGGGGCTTTCTCGCGTCTGGGGACGGTTTTCGCCGGCCGCTACGGGGTGCCGAGCAGCCAGCGCCGGCGCTCGGTGCGCACGCGCTGCAGGTCGTCGCCGAGCAAGCCGCCGAGGCGGTTGTCCATCGTCGTCAGCAGGCCGCCGGCGACGAAGAGCCACGATTCGGCGACCGGATCGCGATCGGCCTGGATGACGCCGCGCCGCTGGCCGTCGCGAATCACCTCGGCGAAGAAGTCGTGCACCTCGCGCACCTGCTTGCGCAGCGCTGCCGCGATCACCGCATCGTCCGAGGCCTCCGCGAGCGACTGGATCCAGAGGTCGACCATGCGGATGCGGGAACGCTTCGCCATGTACGCGTCCGCGATCGCGCCGAGGCACCGCTCGGGATCCTCGGCGATCGCCTTCTCCGCACACCTCGCGGAAGCTGCGCCAGGCCTCGTCGAGGCAGGCGAGGTAGAGGTCGCGCTTCGAGCCGAAGTGGCGGTAGAGGATCGGCTCGCTGATCCCCGCCTCGCGCGCGATCTCCGCGGTCGTCGCCCCGCGGTAGCTCGAGCGGGAGAAGAACGTGCAGGCCGCGTCGAGCACGGCCTGCCGGCGCGCCTCCGCCGGCAGGCGCTGCTTCGTCTGCACCGTCATGGCCGTGCGGGTCACGCCCCCTCGGCCGCGACCGTCGCGGAGGCGCGCTGGGGGTGCTCGACCTTGCGGATCGCGGCGACGGCGACGATCGCTCCGGCGAGGCAGAGCAGAGCGCCGACGCGGAGCGCGTCGTGGAAGCCGGCCAGGTACGAGCTGGCCGACGCGACGATCGAGCCCATGAC
This sequence comes from uncultured Actinomycetes bacterium, assembly GCA_963779505.1. Taxonomy (GTDB): domain Bacteria; phylum Actinomycetota; class Thermoleophilia; order Gaiellales; family Gaiellaceae; genus PALSA-600. Next base: position 52,584 of record CAVZYK010000022.1, read on the forward strand.
CGCGATCCCGAGCGAGCCGCCGACCTGCCGGGCCGAGTTCAGCACCGCCGAACCGACGCCGGCCTTGTCGACCGCGACCGCGCTCATCGCCGCCGCCGTCACCGGGGTCATCGTCATCCCCATCCCGACCCCGCCGAGCAGCAGGCCGGGGAGCAGCGCCCAGAAGCTCTCGTCCGCGCCGAGCTGGGAGTAGTAGAGGAGCATCAGGGCGAGCAGCGTCATGCCGCCGCCGACGAGCCAGCGAGAGCCGACGCGATCGGTCAGGGCGCCGGCGCGCGGCGCGATCAGGATGATCAGGATCGTCATCGGCAGGAAGCTCGCGCCCGCTTCGACGGGCGAGTAGTGCAGGACGTTCTGCATGTAGAGCGAGACGTAGAAGAACGTCCCGAACATCGCGAGGCCGACGAAGAGCATCGCGGCGTTCGCACCGCCGAACGTCCGGTTGCGGAACAGCGACAGGTCGAGCATCGGTGCGCGCTGATGCTTCTCGAGCAGCACGAACGTGACGAGCGAGACCGCCGCGACGGCGAATGCGCCAAGGATCTGCCACGAGGTCCAGCCGTACTTGTTCGCCTCGATGAAGGCGAAGGTGAGCGAGAAGAGGCCGATCGCCGAGGTCGCGAGGCCCGGCACGTCGAGCCGCTGGTCCGCCGACTGGTCGCGCGTCTCCGCGATGAAGACAGGAGCCGTGAAGAGGCCGAGCACGCCGATCGGCACGTTGATGAAGAAGATCCAGTTCCAGTTCACGTGCTCCGTCAGCAGGCCGCCGACGAGCGGGCCGATCGCGAGCGCCAGAGCCGAGACGCCGGCCCAGATGCCGATCGCCTTGCCGCGCTCGCGCGGCTCGAAGGTCGCCGTGATGATCGAGAGAGTCGCCGGGTTCATCAGCGCGCCGCCGAGGCCCTGGACGATGCGCGCGCCGACGAGGAAGGTGCCGCTCGGGGCGAGTCCGCAGGCGAGGCTCGCTGCGGTGAAGACGGCGAGGCCGATCATGAAGATCAGGCGCCGGCCGAGGAAGTCGGCCAGCTTGCCGCCGATCAGCATGAACGCGGCGAAGGTGAGCGCGTAGCCGGCGACCACCCATTCGAGGCCTTCGATCCCCATGTTGAGCGACGAGCGGATCGACGGCAGCGCGACGTTCACCACCGTGTTGTCGAGCATGATCATGAACAACCCGACGGAGACCGCCCCCAGCGTGAACCACTTCTTGTTCTCGTCCGTCACGAAGCGCTGCATCGAAACCTCACCTCTTCCCAGCCGAAAGTTAGCGCCCGCTAAGTTAGCAAACGCTAACGGCCCGCCCGAGAGGACATGCCTCGCCGAGACTCGTCTGGTGGCAGCCAATGGGAAGTGAACGTCACATCCTGGACATGCCTCGGCGGCGACCCGTCTGGTGGCAGCCGCTGTGAAGTGAACGTCACATCCTGGACGCGTCCGTTCCGGCACGGGTGGTCGGTGATTGAATGACGGCCGTGAGCGAGGTCGTTTGGCGCCCCGACCGGGCGACGGTCGAGCATGCGAATGCGACCCGCCTCGTGCGCCGGGCCGGCGTCGCCGACTTCGCCGAGCTCGTGCGCCGCTCGCAGGAGGATCCCGCCTGGTTCTGGCCGCTCGCGGTCGAGGACCTGGGGCTCGAGTTCTCGCAGCCCTGGACGCAGGTGCTCGACGACTCGCGCGGCCCCGCCTGGACGACCTGGTTCGTCGGCGCGACGCTGAACATCGCGCACAACTGCGTGCACCGCTGGGCCGTGTCCCGGCCGGACGGCATCGCCGCCGTCGGGCTCGCCGAGGACGGCGCCCGCCGCGAGGTGACGTTCGCCGAGCTCTCGCGCGACGTGACGCGACTCGCGGAGCAGCTCGTCTCGCTCGGCGTCGAGCCGGGCGACCGCGTCGGCATCTTCCTGCCGATGTCGCCCGAGGTCGCCGTCGCCTCGCACGCGATCGCGCACATCGGCGCGATCCAGGTGCCGATCTTCTCCGGCTTCGCCGCGCCCGCCGTCGCGCAGCGCCTGCAGGCGAGCGAGGCGAAGGTCGTGATCACGCAGCAGGAGTCGTCGCGCCGCGGCAAGACGGTGCCGATGCTTCCCGATCCTCGAAGAGGCGATGCGCGAGTCGCCGAGCGTCGAGCACGTCGTGCTCGCGCCGTTCGACCTCGACGCGCATCCCGGCGAGCTGCCGCCGCTGCAGGTCGACTCCGAGCACCCGTACCTCCTCACCTACACCTCGGGCACGACCGGCAAGCCGAAGGGCGTCGTGCACGTGCAAGGCGGCTTCCTCGTCTCGATCGCGCGCGAGGTCGCGTATCAAGCCGACGTGCACGCAGGCGACGTCGTGCACTTCGCGACCGACATGGGCTGGATCATGGGCCCGTGGACCGTCGTCGGCGTCGGCGCGCTCGGCGGCACGATCGTTTTTGCCGAAGGCGCGCCCGACTGGCCGACGCCTGACCGCCTCTGGCGCACCGTCGAGCAGGAACGCGTGACCGCGCTCGGGCTCTCGCCCACACTCGCGCGTGCGCTGCTGCCGCACGGCGCACCGGACGCAGACCTCTCCTCCCTGCGCACGTTCGTGACGACCGGCGAGCCCTGGAACCCCGAGCCGTACCGCTGGCTCTTCGAGGACGTCGGCGGCTCGCGTGTGCCGGTGATCAACTGCACGGGCGGCACCGAGGTCGGCGCGTGCTTCCTCTCGCCGACGCCGGTCGGCCCGATCAAGGCCTGCTCGGTCGGCGGCCCGGCGCTCGGCATGGCGATGGACGTCGTCGACGACACGGGCGCCTCGCTCGTCGGCACCGGCGAGGTCGGCGAGCTCGTCTGCCGCAAGCCGTTCCCCGGCATGACGCGCGGCTTCTGGCGCGACCCGGACAAGTTCATCGAGACGTACTGGTCGCGCATTCCCGACGTGTGGGTGCACGGCGACTGGGCCTCCGTCGACGCCGACGGCTACTGGTTCCTGCACGGCCGCTCCGACGACACGCTGAACATCGCAGGCAAGCGCATCGGCCCCGCCGAGCTCGAGTCCGCCGCCGTCGGCCACCCCGCCGTGCGGGAGGCCGCGGCGATCGGCGTCCCGCACGAGGTGAAGGGCGAGACGGCGTGGATCTTCGCCTGTCTGCTGCCGGGCGCAGAGACGACGGAGGCGGACGTCGCCGCACACGTCGCGGCCGAGCTCGGCAAGGCGTTCAAGCCGGACCGGGTCTTCTTCGTCGACGCGCTGCCGAAGACGCGCTCGGCGAAGATCGTGCGCCGCGCCGTCAAGGCGACGGCACTCGGCGCCGACCCCGGCGACCTCTCGTCCCTCGAGAATCCGGAGGCACTGGACATGATCGAGGCTGCAGTTGGCTAGGGCGGTCGTGACCGGCGGCGGGCGCGGAATCGGAGCGAACATCTCCCGCGCGCTCGCGCGCGACGGCTGGGACGTCGTCGTCACCGCGCGCTCGCGCGACCAGATCGACGCGGTGGCGCAGGAGATCGGCGGCATCGCGTTCGAGCTCGATGTCTCCGACCGCGAGGCGGTCACGCGCGTCTTCGGCGAGATCGGCGCGTTCGACCTGCTCGTCGCGAACGCCGGGATCGGAAACGACAACGACTTCTGGCGAACCTTCGAGGTGAACGTGCTCGGCGTCCACCTCTGCTGCGAGGCGGCGCTCGCGGCCGGCGTGTCGCGCATCGTCATCACCGGCAGTGGCGCGGCGTACCTGCCCGGCAGCTCGACGACTGCGTACAGCGCGTCGAAGGCCGCGGTGTGCCGATACGCCGAGACGCTGAACAACGCGGTCGACATCCCGGTGTTCGTTTTCAGCCCCGGACTCGTCCAGACCGAGATGACGTCGTCGTTCCCCGGCGACGCGCCGTGGACGCCACCGGAGCTCGCACCCGAGCTCGTTCGCAAGCTTGCGACGGGGAAGTACGACGCGCTCGCCGGCCGCTACCTCCACGCGGAGCACGACGACGTCGACGACCTGCTTGCGCGCATCGACGAGGTCCGCGAGCGCGACCTGAACGCGATCCGACTACAGCGTTGAAGACGCTCGTCTGCTTCGGCGACTCGAACACGTGGGGCTACGTCCCCGGCTCGGACGGCGAGCGCTTCCCGCGCGAGCAGCGGTGGCCGGTCGATCCTGCAAGCGTCTGCTCGGCGACGACTGGGACGTGATCAGCGAGGGACTGGGCGGTCGTACCGCCACGATCGACCGGCCCGACTCGGAGGGACGAAACGGCTTGCCCTACCTCCTGCCGTGCCTACTCTCGCACGCGCCCGTCGACGTCGTCGTCGTGTTCCTCGGCACCAACGACGTCAACTACCTCGCCGACGACCGCATCGCGCGCTGCATCGCGCGACTCGTCGACGTCGTGCGACGGTGCGACGCCGAGCCGCTCGTCGTGTGCCCGCCACTCTTCGACGGGCACGACCTCGAGGCATCGTTCCGACTGGAGCTCGACTGCGACGTGATCGTCGCGCCGCCCTACCCCGTCGTGAACGGCGACGTCGAGCACCTCGACGCTGCGGGTCACGAGACGCTGGCGCGCGCCGTCTTCGATCGCCTTTGAGCGGTCGCCGCTTCCGGGCCGAGAAGACCGTCGGCCTCTCGGACGTCGACGCGACGGGACGGCTGCGGCTCGACGTCGTCGCGCGCTTCCTGCAGGACGCGGCGAGCGAGGACGTGATCGACGTCGGCCGGCCGCCGAGCCGGCACTTCTGGGTCGTGCGCCGCACCGAGCTCGACGTCGTCGAGCCGTTCCGCGACGACCTGCGGGTCGAGCTCGTGACGTGGGCGAGCGGCACCGCGCCGACCGCGGCCTCGCGCCGCTACACGCTCCGCGGCGACGCAGGCGGGCACATCGAGGCCGAGAGCATCTGGATCCACCTCGACCGCGACCTGCGGCCGCTGCGACTCGACGACGGCTTCCTCGAGATCTACGGCGAGTCCGCTGCCGGCCGGCGCGCCTCGACCCGCCTGACGCTGCCTCCGCCGCAGGTCGCGCCGTCACGGGAGTGGCCGCTGCGCGTGACCGACGTCGATCGCCTCGGGCACGTGAACAACGCGGCCTACTGGGCGCCGGTCGAGGAGGTCTTCGCCGGACGGCTCGGCGGCCGTCTGCGCGCCGTGCTCGAGTACCGCAAGCCGGTCGACCTCGGCGAGCGGGTCGAGCTCGCGGTCGACGGCGACCACCTCTGGCTCGTCGTCGACGGCGACGTGCGGTCAGCCGCGTGGCTCGATCCAGACGGCGCGCGCGATCCCGAGCAGCTCGCCTGACGCGGAGAAGAGCGCCGTCCCTGCGCCGTGCTTGCGGTCGTCGCTGCCGAGCGACCAGCCGACCGCGACGCAGCGCTCGCCCGCCTGCGGCACACGATCGACGCGTGCCGTCAGCCTGCCGAGAACGACGACCCCGCGACCGATCACGCCGGTCGCGTACGCGCCGGGGCAATCGAGCGCCGCCCAGACGAACTCCGGCCCGACCGTGTCCTCCGCCACCTGCCAGGGCGCCGCGACCACGTCGCGACCCTCGACCGGCCCGGCATGGATGTGCAACCCGTCGTCGCGCGCATGTCCGCAGACGAAGCAGTGCGGGAACGGCGAGTCGAGGTCGGGCGCCTGCGCCGCGACTGCCTCCTCCCAGGTGACCGGCGCCGGCGCAGCGAGCGCCACCGATCCCTCGCGCACCTCGGCGACGAGCGCGTGGTCGTCCCAGACCCGGCCGTCGGCGTCGAGCCGGAGCCACTCGTCGAGCGGCGGCGGCAGGCGCAACGTCACCTCGAGCTCACCTCCGCCGTGCTCGCGCGCGATCACGCCGCACGAGTAGCCGCCGTTGCCGCTGTCGTCGGGGCCGCGGAAGCGGCTGTCGATCAGGATCGCCATTCACGCGGTCCCGTAGCGCTCGGCGAGCGCGACGACCTGGCGCGCGCCGCCGAGCATCGCCGGGTCGACGAACGCCCCGTCGGCCAGCGTGCCGACGGCGACCTCGTCGAGCCGTTCGATCGTCTCGCGCGCCGTCTCGACCTCGGCCGCCGTCGGCAGATACGCCTGCTCGATCACCGGCAGCTGATCGGGGTGGATCGCCGCGCGCCCGAGGTGGCCGAGCTCGCGGCCGCGCCGGCACGACGCCGCAAGGCCGTCGAGGTCGCGGACGTGCGGGTACACCGACTGCGGCGGCCGCGGCAGCCCGGCCGCGACGGCCGCGTTGACGACACGGCTCCGCGCCCAGTCGAGACCCGCTTCGAGCGCGCCGGTCTGCGAACGGAGGTCGCCCTCGCCGAGCGAGATGCCCCTGCACGCCGGGGTGCGACGCGATCGCGAACGCCGACTCGAGCCCGAGCGCGGTCTCGAGCAACGCGTGCACCCGCACACCGGCCGGGACGTCGTCGGCGCGCTCGAGCTTCGGCACGAAGACGCCGTCGATCGCGAGCTGCGCCACGGTCTCCAGGTCGGCGTCGCTGCCGGCGTTGACGCGAACGAACACCGGCTTGTCGCGCCGCTCGCCGAGCAGCGCCGGCAGCCCGTCGCGGGCGCGCGCCTTCGCGTCCGCGGGGACGCCGTCCTCGAGGTCGACGATCACCGCGTGCGCGCGTGAGGCGAGCGCCTTCTCGACCCGATCGGGCCGGTCGGCGGGGACGTACAGCCAGGTGAGCGGCGGCACGGTCATACGACGCCCGCGGCGCGCAGCCGCGCGAGCTCCGCCGCGTCGACGCCGACCTCGGCGAGCACCGCCGCCGTATCGGCGCCCTGCGCGCGGCCGGGGTGGTCGATCCCGCCGGGCGTCTCTGAGAGACGGCTGATCATGTTGGTCATCCTGATCGGTCCGAGCTCGTCGTCGTCGATCGAGGCGAACGCGCCGATCGCGTCGAGCTGCGGGTCGTCCAGCAGGTCGCTCGCGTCGTAGACGGGCGCGATCGCCGCTTCGGCCGACTCGAACGCAGCCAGTACCTCGTCACGCGGTCGCTCACCGATCCAGCCGGCGACTGCCGCGTCGATCTCCTCGACGTGCGCTGCGCGGCCGGCGCCGGTCGCGAACCACGGCTGCGAGACGAGATCGTCGCGACCGACGAGGCGCAGGACGCGCTCGGCGATCGACGTCGCGCTGGCCGAGACCGCGACCCACGCGCCGTCCGCGGTTCGATAGACGTTGCGCGGCGCGTTGTGGCTCGAGCGGTTGCCGGTTCGCTCCTGCAGCGTGCCGAGCAGGTCGTACGCCGTCACCTGCGGCCCGAGCAGCGCGAGCAGCGGCTCGACCAGCGACGTGTCGACGACCTGGCCGCGCCCCGTCTCCTCGCGCGCACGCAGCGCGACGAGGATCGCGAACGCCGTCGTCAGCGCGGCGACGCCGTCGGCGAGCGCGAGCGGCGGCAGCAGCGGCGGGCCGTCCGGCTCGCCGTTCAACGCGGCGAACCCGCTCATCGCCTCGGCGAGCGTGCCGAAGCCGGGCCGCCGCATGTACGGCCCCGACTGCCCGAAGCCGCTGACGCGCGCCAGCACGAGGCGCGGGTTGACGGCCGAGAGCTCGTCCCAGCCGAGGCCCCAGCGCTCGAGCGTGCCCGGGCGAAAGTTCTCGAGCACCACGTCGGAGCGCTCGGCGAGGCGGAGGAAGATGTCGCGCCCGTCGGGCTGCGAGAGGTCGAGCGTGGCGAGCCGCTTGTTGCGGCCGAGCGTCTTGAACCAGAGGCCGACGCCGTCCTTCGACGGGCCGTGGCCGCGCGCCGGGTCGGGGTGGCGCGGGTGCTCGAGCTTGATCACGTCGGCGCCGTAGTCGCCGAGCAGCATGCCGGCGATCGGCGCCGCGAAGAGCGTCGCCGCCTCGACGACGCGGATCCCCTCGAGCGGCCTGGTCACAGATCGACCGCCAGCCGGAAGCCGATGTTCGGCGAGCGCTGCAGCGGCCCTGCGAGCAGCAGCTGCAGCGAGAACTCCGGCGGCTGCGGGCCGCCGTCGACGTACCACTCGGAGCCTTCGGCGCGGAACGCGGAGCCGCCCTTGAGGATCGCGAAGCGCGTGCGGCCGTCCGAGTGCTCGCTCTCGGTCCAGTTCCAGACGAGCGGCTCGTTGCGCTCGAGCAGACCCGCCGCGGCGGCGAGCTGCCACTCGTCCTCGGTCGGCAGCCGCGCGCCGTGCGCCGCGGCATACGCGCGCGCCTCGGCGAGCGACAGTCCCGTCACCGGCTCCTCCCGGACGGCGATCGCGAAGCGGCCCCGAGGAGCCGGACGCTCGACCTCGACGAAGTCGTGCAGGCGCGGCGGCAGCGGCTTCCATTCCTCGACGTACGGCACCTCGCCGTAGACGCCCGTCTCGCGCCGGCGGAACCGCGCCCGCGACGGCGCGGGCTCGACCGCGACGAACCCGTCGGGCACAGCGGCGACGCGGGCCTCGGGTGCGTCGAACCGCACCGTCTCCCGAGCCGGGTACTCGGCGGAGCCGCCGCCGAAGACAGCCACGCCCGCGGGCGTGACGGCTGCGAGCCCGAGCGGCGGCAACGAGAACGGCAGGCTGCGCCCTCCGAGCGCGACGTCGCCCTCGAACGGCTCGTCGGCACGGTTCGCAAGCGCCCACAGCTCCTCGTCACCGAGCCGCCAGCTCGAGCCGACGACCTGCAGGTCGTCGCTGCGGGCCGCGAGCGGCGTCCAGTCGCCGTGCGTCAACAGGTGCGACCAGCGGCGCTGCACGTCGACCATCCCGCGCAGCAACCCGCGGTCGCGCTCGTTCCAGCCGACCCACGACCCGAAGACGTTCTCCCAGACGAGCACGCCGACGCCGTTCAGCCACGCGCTGCGCAGCTCCTCGGCGTGACTGCGGTTCCAGCGGCGCGTGTGGTGGAGCATGTGCCGCTGCTCGAACCAGCGCGCGCGGATCACGCCGGGCACGTCCGAGTCGGCGAACCACTGCGCCCACGACAGATGGTGGTCCGCGATCCGCGCGAGCGGCAGCGTCGACTCGCCTTCGAAGGCTGCATCGGGAAGCGCCGCGCGCAGCTCGGGCATCGCCTCCTTCATCGTGTCGAGGAAGACACCGTCGGCGCCGAGCTCGCGCACGAGCTCCGCGACCGCCGCCGCGTCGCCGACCGGCTCACGCCGCGTGCCGACGTCCCACGGGTTGTAGTCGACGAACACGCGCACGTCCTGCTGCTGGAACGTCGCCACGAGCTCGCGGATCCCGGGCACGTCGCGGTACCAGTCGAACTGGTTGCGCTCGTCGATGCCGATCACGGGATACGCATGCCAGAGGACGACGGCGTCGTAGCCGCCGAACTCCTCCGCGGCCTCGGCGAGCAGACGCTCGGGTGTGAACCGCTGCGCCTCGTGGTCGTAGAGCCGCTCGTCCCAGAGCCAGACGAGCGCGACGGAGAAGCAGCTCTGCGTCCACTCGAGCCGCTCGTAGGCGCTGCCGTCGTAACCGGCTCGCGCCCCGTCGCGCCAGCGCACGAGCGCGTCGCGCCAGGCGGGCCAGGCGGCCGGGTCGTCGGGCGCCGCGATGATCTTCGCGTTGTCGAGCTCGCCGTCGATCGGCGTCGGCCGGTCGATCGGCCGAGGGACGAGCGGGTCGAACGTCATGCGACTGCGAGCGTACGCGCGGCGAGCTCGTCGAGCAGGATGCCGTCGAAGCCCGGCAGCGAGCTCGAGAAGCAGCCGTGCAGCGGCTCCGACCAGCGCGGCTCGATCGGGCCGAGCGCGCCGAAGATCGAGCCGACGGCCGCGCCGTTCGTGTCGGTGTCGAGGCCGCCCTGGACGACGCCGCAGATCGCCGACGAGAAGTCGTCGAAGGCGTAGAGCGCCGCCGCGACGAGCGCGGTGTTGTTGATCGCATGCACCCAGTGGTAGTGGCCGTAGCGCTCGTAGATCGCGTCGACGCGATCCTCCCACGCACCGTCGAGCTCCTTCGCAAAGCGCAGCGCCTCGGCGAGCCTGCTCCGCGGCGGGACGACGGCGAGCGCGACGTCGGCGCATTCGCCGGCATCGTTCGCCCAGAGCGACGCGGCGTGCGCAGCCGCCATCCACATCGCCGCGTAGACGCCGTTCGCCGTGTGGCTGAGCCGCGCGTCCTCGTACGCCATGCGCGCCGCGCGCGCACGGGTCGCCTTGCGCGCACCAGCCGTAGACGTCGACGCGCAACCGTGCGCCGATCCACTCGCGAAACGGGTTGTGCCGCGTCGCAGTGACCGGCGGCAGATGCCCCTCGAGCAGGTTGCGCATCGCGACTCGCTCCGCCGTGAAGATGCGCCCCGGCGGCAGGTAGTCGAGCCAGAGCTTCGCCACGTCGACCGGCGAGAAGTCACGCCCGGCGCGCTCGAGCAGCACGACGGCGAGCATCGTGAAGTTGAGGTCGTCGTCCTCCGGGATCCCATCGATGTTCTCGGCGAGGCTCGTCGGCCGCGACGCCTTGTTCCACGGGTACCGCTCCGTCACCGCCGGGTCGAGACCCTCGGCGGTGAACCACCCGCGCACCGGCCAGTTGCCGGTGCCCTGCGCGATCGCACGGATGCCCTCGCGCGGGATGTTCTCGACCGGCTTCCCGAGCACACAGCCCGCGGCGCGGCCGAGCCACGCACCGCGGATGCGATCGAGGTCCGGCGCACGCGCCGGGACTGGGTTCGAGCACCGGCTCGTCCGGCTCGTCGGCCTGCAAGCGGCCGCGGCAGCTCGTCGAGCTCGTCGAGCAGCTCGTCCGCGAGCCGCACCAGCTGCGGCGGCGAGACCTCCTGCGACGCGCCGCGGCCCGGCGCCGGGCGGCCGCCGGCGGCGAGCCACCGCTCCTCGACCGCATCGACATCCTTGCCTTCCTCACGCGCCTGCCGGAGCTCGTGACCGACGAGATCCTCCGGCTGGATCCACGTCACCCTCAAACGGGCGCCTCTGTGCCGAAGGCAGCCGCCCGCGCCTCGAAGCGCGCGCGGTCCTTGGCGAAGATCTCCTCCGCGACCTCGGCCATCGTGCGTCCGGGCTCCTCGAGGTCGAGCTTGCTCGCCGTGCCGATCTCGTCGATCCACTCACGCGGCACCGGCGACCCGAGGGCAGCCGCGATCGCGCCGCCCATCGACGCGATCGAGTCGGAGTCGCGGCCGTAGTTGACGCCGCCGAGCATCGTCTCGGTGTAGTCGCCGCGCGTGGCGAGGAGCAGCCCGAGCGCGATCGGCACCTCCTCGATCGAGTGCAGGCGGCTCGGGATGCGCGCGTTCTGCGCCGGCCGCGCGTAGTGCTCGCCGACCGAGTCGAACGGCGCGAAGGCGGCACGCAGTGTCGCGAGGCCGCCGTCCCGCCAGCCGTCGAGCGTGCTCGCGGCCTCCGCGACCGCCTCGATGGCCGTGCGCGTCGCATCCTTGGCGAGACGGAGCGTGACCTCGACGACGGATTCGGCCGTCGCGTCCGGGCGCATCGCCTCGGCGACCGCTGCGGCCAGCACGCCCGCGGCCTCCCGCCCGTAGCTCGACTGGTGTGCTCCGGTCAGGTCGAGCGCCTCGGTGTACGCCGCGTCGGGTGCGCACGCGTTGGCGATGCCCACCGGCGCGATGTACATCGCGGCGCCGCAGTTGACGATGTTGCCGACGCCCGCGTCGCGCGGATCGGCATGCCCGTAACGCAGCTTCAGCACCAGCCACTTCTCGGCGAGGAACAGCCGGTGGTAGAGGAGATCTTCGCGGTCGAGCTCGGGGATCCACGTCGCCTCGTCGACGATCGCGGGCACGACGAGGCTCTCGACGTCGTAGGCGTCGAGATGGTCGCGCTTGGTCGCGTAGGCCTGCACGAGCACGCGCGTCATCAGCGTGTCGTCGGTCACGTGCCCGTCGCCCTTCCAGAACGGCGAGAACGGCTTGAGCATGTTCTTCTGGTGGCGCAGCGACTGGATCACGCCCTCGACCCAGCCACCGCAGTGCTCGCGGATCTCGTGCGACTCCCACCCCTCGGTGGCGCCGCCGAGCGCGTCGCCGACGGCGGCGCCGGCGAGGGCGCCGACGGCACGGTCGGTCAGCTGGTGTCCGTTCACTCGCATGTCTCCCTTGCTCGAGATGATGTCGCTCGGGCCGGCCGCGAGGCCGGCCCGAGCGACTGGCCGGCGGCCTAGCCCCTGATCGAGTTCCAGCCGTCGACGAGCTGCGACGTCAACTTGTCGAGATCGATCTGGTTCGAGAGGTACTGACGGAACGCCGGTGTTGCGATCTCCGCCTTCCAGCGCGGGTACGCCTTCAGCGTCACCCAGTTCGCCTTCTTGAAGTGCGGCACCGCGGAGACGGCGTTCTTCCAGCTGCCGTAGTGCTTCGTCGACTTGACGACGATCTTCGCCGCCTTCGGCGCGGCCGGGATCAGCCAGTCGCCGGCGGAGAGCTTCGCCATGTTCTGCGAGTTGAGCGCGTAGGCGATGAACTGCATCGCCTCGGCCTTGTGCTGGCTCTGCGACGAGATCGACAGCGTCTGCGGGTTCGCCGTCTGGTCCTGCGTCTTGCCCTTGAGCGGCGGGAACATCGCCCAGTTGAAGCCCTTCGGGCTCTGCTGGATCATGCCCTGCGCCTGGTAGTTGCCCTGCACGGTCATCGCGCACTTGCCGCCGAAGAACGCCGGCAGCACGGCCGAGCCGGAGAGGCCGACGCCGGCCGGGTCGATCGACTTGTCGCTGTAGATCATGTCGTGCATGGTCGTCAGCGTCGTCCGCTCACCGGTGCCGACCTTCAGCACCCACTTGCCCTTCTCCAGGTAGTTCCACTGGCCGCCCCAGTTGAGCGAGATCGTCTGGATCGTGGCGGTCGGCGAGCGGAGGCCCCAGCAGACGCCGTAGTTGCCGTTCGTCGACAGCTTCTTCGACGCCGCACGGAACTGCGTCCACGTCCACGGGTTGGTGGTGGTCGGCGCCTTGACGCCCGCCGCCCTCAGCGCGGTCATGTTGGCGAAGACGTTGTAGGTCTGGAGCATGATCGGCACGCCCGTGACCCGGCCGTTGCCGAAGTTGACCGTGTCCCACACCGACTGCGGGATCTCGGCCTTGAGGGCCTTCGGGATCAGCGGCTTCAGGTTCGCGAGGTAGCCCTGCTCGGTGAAGCCTGCGATGTCCGCGGCCTCGTCGTGGATGACGTCTGCCGCGGTGCCGCCGACGAAGCTCGTCAGCAGCTTGTCGTGCACCGAGTTGACGTCGACCGGGACGATGTGCACCTGAATCCCGGCGTGTGTCTTGTTCCACGAGTCGACGATCGCATTCATCGCCTTGACCGTGGTCGGCTGCCACACGTAGGTCGCGAAGTTGATGTTCACGACGTTTTGCTTCGACTTCCCGGCCTGAGCCGCGGAAGCCGCAAGGGTGACGCACAGCACCAGCGCCGTGCTGAACCCGAGGATCTTCTTCATCGAAGGTCCGCCTTTCGGTTGGTAGTGCACTAGCCCTTGACCGCCCCGGACATGAGGCCGCGCGTCAGCCAGCGCTGGATGAAAGTGAACAAAATGAGGCTCGGCAGCGTGGCGAGCAGAGCACTCGCCGCGAGCGGGCCGAGCCTGACGATCCCCTCGATCCCGACGAAGCGCGCCAACAGCAACGGCAACGTCGTCAGGTCCGGGGTCTGGAGCAGGACGAGCGCGAGGAAGAACTCGTTCCACGCGGTGATGAACGCGAACAACGCCGTGACGACGATGCCCGGTGCAAGCAGCGGCGCGATGATCGTCCGGAGAACGTAGAGACGACTAGCGCCGTCGACCATCGCCGCTTCCTCGAGATCGCGTGGGATGCCGCGGACGTAGCTCTGCAGCATCCAGAGGATGAAGGGCAAGGTCCACACCATGTAGACGAAGATCAGGCCCGCATGTGAGTCGGTCAGGTGCAATTTCCTGAGCAGCAGGAAAAGCGGGACGATGATCAGGATCAGCGGGAACATCTGGCTGAGCAGGATCCAGCCGAGACCGATCCGCGTGATCCACCCCTTGTAGCGGGCCAGCACGTACGCAGCCGGCAGCCCGACGAGCGTGGTCAGCAGTGACGTGAGCGCTGCGACCTTGAACGAGTTCCAGGCGGAGTGAAGCAGGCTGACGTTGCCGATCCCGATGTCGCCGCTCAGCGCGTCGCGGTAGTTCTGCAGCGTCGGGTCCGACGGGATCAGCGACGGGTGCAGCTCGACGAGCTCCCGCCCGCTCTTGAACGAGACCGAGAGCAGCCAGAGCAGCGGGAACGCGAGGAACAGCATGTAGAAGACGAGCAGCACGTACTGCCCTGCGCGCGCGGTCTTCGGCCGGGAGGAGACGATCACTGGGCTTCCTTCAGCCGGCCCCAGAGGTTGAAGGCGAGCAGGCAGGCGATCACCGCGACCATCGCATTGCCGAGCGCCGCGGCGTAGCCGAACTCGCCGTACTTGAACGCCTCGTTGTAGGCGAACAGCATCGGCAGCTCGGTCGAGTGCCCTGGGCCGCCCTGCGTCAGCACGTAGACGAGCCCGAACGAGTTGAAGTTCCAGATCAGGTCGAGCGTCGTGATCGCGACGATCACCGGCCGCAACTGGGGCAGCGTGATCGTCCAGAAGCGCCGCAGGGCCGTGGCGCCGTCCACGGCCGCCGCTTCGTGCAGGTCGTCCCTGATCGACTGCACACCGGCGAGCAGCGCGATCGTCGTCTGCGGCATCCCGGCCCAGACGCCCACGAGGATCACCGCGGGCAACGCCCACTTGAAGTCCGACAGCCAGTCGATGTTCGAGCCCGGCAGATGCGCCCGGTAGAGCATCTCGTTGAGCACGCCCGCCTGCGGCTGGAAGACGAGCTTCCACATGATCCCGACGACGACCGGCGGCATCGCCCACGGCACGAGCGCGAGCGACCGCGCCAGCCAGCGGAGGCGCAGCGGCTGGCTGAGCAGCAGCGCGAGCCCGAGCGCGAGGCAGAACTGGACGAACGTGACCGAGACCGCCCAGATCGCGCCGATCTTGAACGCGTTGATGAAGAGGTCGTCGTGGATCAGGCGCCGGAAGTTGTCGAGCCCGATGAAGTGCGTGGGCACGCCGAGGCCGGCTTGGGAGTCGGTGAAGCCGAGGTAGATGCCGCGCGCGAGCGGCGCCACGCTCAGCACGACGATCGGGATCATCGCCGGGATCAGGAGGAGCATCGCCTCGCGGCTGCTGAGCGCCACCCCTGCGCTACCGCGGCGGCGGCGCGGCCGCTTGCCCAGGTGGATCAGGCGGCGAGGCTCCGGGACCGTCGTCATGCCGACGCTCCGCACGAGGAGCGGACGACCAGGCGCGGCTCGACGCCGACGATCCGGGCGCGGCGCCCGGGGTGCTCGATGCGCGCGAGCAGCAGCTCGGCAGCGATGCGGGCGCGCTCGGCCGAGCCGAGGTCGACCGTCGTCAGGGGCGGCCAGGTGACGGCCGAGAGGTTCGTGTTGTCCATGCCGACGAGCGCGACGTCGCGCGGGACGTCGAGGTCCGCCGCGCGCAGCGCGCTCAACGCACCGAGCGCCAGCAGGTCGTTGGCGCAGAAGATCGCGTCCGGCCGCACGCGCGCGATCAGCCGCTCGACCGCCTCCCGGCCCGCGTCGATCGTGAAGTCGTCGGCCGTCTCGGTGAGTGCGTCGTCGCGCTCGAGCTCGCACGCCCGCAGCCCGTCCAGGTAGCCGAGCTTCCGTGCCGAGCCCGGTGCCGTGCGCTCGGGCCCGTTGACGAGGCCGATGCGCTTGCGGCCGGCGCCGTGCAGGTGGCGCACCGCGTCCGCGGCACCGCGGCGCGAGTTCGCGCGCACGGTGTCGACCTGCGCGCCCTTCGTCGGCTTGCCGATCACGGCGACCGGCACCGCGGCGCCGACGACCGCCTCGGCATGCGCGGCCGTGAACTCGAGCGAGCAGAGGATCAGGCCGTCGACGTACCGCTGCCGCAGATCCGCGAGGAAGCCGAGCTCGTCGGCGACGTCGCCCTCGGTCGAATGCAGGATCAGGCGGCTGCCGTGGCTGCGCGCGATCTGCTGGATCGACCCGACCATGGTCGTGTAGACGGGGTTTGCGACATCCGGCATCGCGAACGCGATCTGCCCGGTGCGCCGCGAGCGAAGGCTGCGAGCGGCCGCGTTCGGCACGTAGCCGACCGCATCCGCCGCCTCGCGCACCCGCTGGAGCGTCTCCGGGTTGGTCTTGATCCCGTTCAGGACGCGCGACGCCGACGCGACCGACACGTTCGCCAGGCGGGCGACGGTGGCAAGCGTTGGCGTGGCGGTTTCGAGCTTCTGCAAAGGATTTCTGAAAACGATTTGAGAGAACGTTTACAGCAAGGCGAGACTGCCATATAGTCGGCCGCGCAGTCAAGGCCAATCCGATGGTGCGAGGAGCGAGACCGCGATGGCGCAGATCACGCTGGAGCAGGTGACGAAGGAGTTCAGCGGCGGCGTGCGCGCCGTCGACGAGGTTGACCTGACGATCGAGAGCGGTGAGTTTCTCGTCCTCGTCGGGCCGTCCGGCTGCGGCAAGTCGACGCTGCTGCGGATGATCGCCGGGCTGGAGGAGGTGACGGACGGCCGGATCGAGATCGGCGACCGCGACGTCACCCACCTCTCGCCGCGCGACCGCGACATCGCGATGGTCTTCCAGAACTACGCGCTCTACCCGCACCTGAGCGTCGAGCGGAACCTCGCCTATGGGCTACGGGTTCGCAAGACGCCGAAGAGCGAGATCAAGCGCCGGGTCGGCGAGGTGGCCGAGATGCTCGGGATCGAGCACCTGCTGCAGCGTCGCCCATCGGCTCTTTCGGGCGGCCAGCGCCAGCGGGTGGCGATGGGACGCGCGATCGTGCGCGAGCCGGCGGCGTTCCTGATGGACGAGCCGCTGTCGAACCTCGACGCGAAGCTGCGGGTCGACATGCGCGCCCAACTCGCCCACCTGCACGCGGAGCTGCAGGTGACGACGGTGTACGTGACGCACGACCAGGTCGAGGCGATGACGCTCGGGCAACGCGTGGCAGTGATGCGCGACGGCAAGTTCCAGCAGGTCGACTCGCCGCAGAACCTCTACCGGCTGCCCAGGAACCTGTTCGTCGCGGCGTTCATCGGCTCGCCGCCGATGAACCTCGTCGAGGCCGAGATCACGGACGGGCAGGTCGAGTTCGCCGGTGTGCGCCTGCCGCTGCCGCCCGGCGACATCCGCCCCGGCAAGGTGATCCTGGGGATTCGCCCGCAGGAGTTCTCGCTCGCGGAGGACGACCCGGAGCTGCCCTCGATGACGGTCGAGCCCGCGGTGGTCGAGGAGCTCGGCTCGGAGACGCATGCGATCTTCCCGATCGACGCGCCGTCGGTCGACAGCGAAGAGATCCGGGCGACGACCGACGAAGGCGACTCGAGCGTGCTGCTCGCGTCGCACCGCCGCGCGCTCTTCACCGCGTCGCTGCCGGAGGGCACCGAGGTCGTGATCGGCAAGCCGCTGCGCCTCGCGCTCAACCCGGCGCGGCTCCACTTCTTCGATCCCGAAACGGGCGCACGTCTCGATCACGCAACCCAGGTCGCGTAGTCGCATCGCCATACTGGACCGCAGATGCGGTCACGCACTCTTCGTCTCTGGCTGATCGGCGTGCTGGCGCTCGCCGCCGTGATCAGCGTCATCGGCAACAAGGCCGACTCGCCGTGGATCGGGTGGCTGAGCTTCGCCGTCTTCCTCGTCGGCCTCTGCCTCTACGTCAGCTGGCGGCGCGCGGCGCTGAACGAGCGCCGGAGTAGAATTCGAACGGAGGATCAGGCGGGCGATGAGACTCGCACTCGCACAGATCAATAGCGTCGTCGGCGATCTCGACGGCAACGCCTCGCGGGTCGTCGAGTGGCTCGAACAGGCGCGCGACGCGAACGCCGACGTCGTGCTCTTCCCCGAGCTCGTCGTCACCGGCTATCCGCCGGAGGATCTCCTGCTGCGCCCCGGGTTCATCCGCGCGGCGCGGCGTGCGGTCGACGGGATCGCGAAGGCGACCCGCGGGATCACCGCTGCTCGTCGGAGCGCCTCATCTCGACGCCGACCTCTACAACGCCTGCTTCGTGCTCGCGCACGGCGAGGTGCAGAGCATCTACCGCAAGCGGTACCTGCCGAACTACGGCGTCTTCGACGAGGACCGCTACTTCGCGCCGGGCGACGACCTGCTCCTCCTGCGCTTCGGCGACGTCGTCGTCGGGCCGACGATCTGCGAGGACATCTGGCAGCCGGGGCCGCCGGCGACCGACCTCGCGCTGGCAGGCGCGCAGCTCGTGGCGAACATCTCGGCCTCGCCGTTCCACGTCGGCAAGGACCGCGAGCGCGAGGAGATGCTGAAGGTGCGCGCGCTCGACAACTCGTGCTTCGTCGCGCTCTGCAACGCGGTCGGCGGGCAGGACGAGCTGATCTTCGACGGCCACTCCGTCGTGCTCGACGACGAGGGCGAGGTGCTCGCGCGCGCCGCCGGCTTCGAGGAGGAGCTGCTCGTCGTCGACGTCGACCCGGTCGCCGCGGTCGGACGCCGCCTGCGCGACGTCCGCCGCCGCGCGCTCGCGCGCGACCGGGAGCGCGCCGAGCTGACGAGCGTCGAGCTCGCGCCGCCGCGCAAGCAGGACCAGCCGCTCGCGTCGCGGATCGTGCCGCAGGTCGACGACCTCGAGCAGATGCGCCTCGCGCTGGAGCTCGGCCTGCACGACTACGTGACGAAGAACGGCTTCGGCGACGTCGTGATCGGCGTCTCGGGCGGGATCGACTCCGCGCTGACCGCGGCGCTGTGCGTCGAGGCGCTCGGCGCCGAGCGCGTGCACGGCGTCTCGATGCCGTCGCGCTACTCGTCGGAGGGCACGCGCGGCGACGCGGAGCGGCTCGCCGACGCGCTCGGGATCGACTTCCGCGAGCTTCCGATCGAGCCGATGGTCGAGGCGTACACGACCGCGCTCAGCGAGCAGTTCGCCGACCGCGAGGACGACCTGACCGAGGAGAACCTGCAGGCCCGCATCCGCGGCACGATGCTGATGGCACTCTCGAACAAGTTCGGCTGGCTCGTGATCGCGACCGGGAACAAGTCGGAGCTCTCGGTCGGGTACTCGACGCTGTACGGCGACCTGGCGGGCGGCTTTGCGCTGATCAAGGACGTCTACAAGACGGACGTGTTCCGGCTCTCGCGGTGGCTGAACGAGCGCGCCGGCCGCGAGCTGATCCCGACGTCGATCATCGAGCGCGCCCCGAGCGCGGAGCTGCGCGCCGACCAGCGAGACGAGGACTCGCTGCCGCCGTATCCGAAGCTCGACAAGGTGCTCGAGGCGTACGTCGAGCAGGACCGCTCGCGCGAGGAGCTCGGCCAGGACGGCTTCGAGCCGGAGGTCGTCGACCGCGCCCTCTCGATGATCGACCGCGCCGAGTACAAGCGCCGCCAGGCACCGCCGGGCGTGAAGCTGCGGCCGAAGGCCTTCGGCCGCGACCGCCGCACGCCGATCACCAACCGCTGGCCGGGCTGACCAGCCACGCACGAACCTGCCATGTCCCGGGGACTGTCCCTGGGACATGGCTCAAACGCCGAGGCGCTCGAACCCCGGTGCCGGGCGCCGAGGTGCCGGCACCGCGCGTCGCCCCTCGTCAACAACGGCCGTGTCCCGGGGACTGTCCCTGGGACATGGCCGTTCAGGCCACCATGCGCTGCAACGCGACGCCGAGGATCGGCAGCGTCAGCGTCAGGCCGTAGCTGAGCCAGCCGACGACGACCAGCGTCGGGCGCGTCGTCTGCTCGCGGCCCTCGCGGATCTCTTCCTGCAGGCGCGGGCCGAGCACGAAGTTGTGCAGGTACGAGACGACGACCAGGCAGACGGCGAGCGCGACCTTGACCCAGAAGACGATCTGGAACGCAGCGCTGCTCTCCCAGTCGCGCGCCGCGAGCGCTGCGCCGGTCACGCCGGCGACCAGCAGCGAGCCGTAGCCGAGTGGGCGCCAGCGGAGGCCGAGCTCCTTCATCGCGCGGCCGCGCGGCTCGCCTTCGAGCGTGCGGATCGCCGGCACGCCGACGAAGATCAACGCCGTCGAGCCGCCGACCCAGACGGTCGCGGCGAGCAGGTGCACGACGACGAGGACGGCGGTCACGCGCTGAGGATCGTACGCACGCGCTTCAAGAAGTCGGGCGGCGTCACGCGCTCGTCGGTCGCCTCGATCTCGTCGAGCGTCCACCAGCGGTAGCTGACGACCGCCTCCTCCTCGAGATCGATCGTCGGCTGCGGCTCGTGCGCGTCCACACGCACGAGATAGACGTCGTTGACCTGGTGCATCAGGCGCTGCGCCCAGGGGAACGTGCGCTCGTGCGTCCAGACGAGCGGGCCGGCGTCGAACTCCTCCAGCCCCAGCTCCTCGCGCAGCTCACGCCGCAGCGCCGTCTGGATGGTCCTCCCCGGGCTCGATGCCGCCGCCCGGCGTTCCCCACCACGTGGCATGCGTCACCGGGTTCTCGTACTGGACGAGCATGATGCGGTCGTCGGCGTCGACGAGCAGCGCGCGCACGGCTTCCCGCGGCACCGGCTCGAGCCATTCCTTCAGCGCACTGAACCAGCGCAGGCGCTCGTCGTACGGCACGGCTGCGTTCGCGGGCGAGGTCGACGGCAGCACGTAGAGCGCCGTCGGGCCGAGCGTGCGCCACTGCGGGCCGAGCTCGGGCCGCTCGTTGAAGAGACCGCGGTAGGCCTCCTTGCCGACGAACGCGATCGCAACCGGGTCGAGCTCGACCGCGACGCGTTCGAGCCGCTCGGGATCGAAGTCGCCCCGTCGTAGGTCGCCGGAGCCGGGAGTCGTCCGCGCCGCCGCGTTCGTGACACCGATCCCGAGCTCGAGCAGCGAGAACTGCTCCTGCGGGTCGAAGAGGCGCGGCGTGAAGCCTGCGTCGTGCAGCAGGCGCCAGAAGTCGTTGCGCGGGTTCGCGAAGTGCGCCGCGGCATCGGCGGAGACGCGCCCCGGGTTGATCCCGCAGAAGATGCAGGTCAGGCCGTGCGCGAGGACGTCTGGGACGGCGGACTCAGGAGTGCTTGCGGCCACGCGGCTTACAGCGTGGCACGACTTGCGTCCACGTCGCCGTGCAAACCCACGAGCTCGGCAGCGGCGGCGCGGGTCTTCTGGTGGTCGCCAGTTGCTTTGGCCGCCTCCCTGCCCAGGTGCGGCACGCCTTCGTCAAGCAGCCTCGGCCTCGGAGTCAGGGCGGGCGTCGAGGCGCTCCTCGAACAGCTCCCGGAGGCGGTCGCCGGCACTCGTCGAGCGCTGCGTGCCGCGGGGTGCGAGCCGCACCACGCTCACGCGCTCGTCGCTGTGCCCGCCGTAGCAACGGGCGTAGCACTCGGCCTCGCTCAGCGTCCTCAGCCTCACGGTCCGAACCCTAGGACCGGGGTCGGACGGACAGAGGTAGCGTTGCGGGATGGCGACGCAGGCAAAGGTGCTCGAGTACGCCGTCGAGGTCGACCGGGCCAACCGAATGACGATCCCCGGGGGCGCGCAGATCGAGCACGCCGAGGGCTGGTCGCCGGATCACCTGCTGCTGGCGGCGCTCGTGCGCTGCTCGATCGACAGCTTCACCTACCACGCGCGACGAGCGGGCCACGACGTCTCGGCGTCGGGCTCCGCGCACGGGAAGATCACGAGGCGCGCCGCCGACGGGCGCTATGCCTTCGTGACGATCGAGCGTCGCGATCGACGCGCAGCTCGAGCCTCGCGCCGACGACACGGACGACCTGATCGCGAAGGCGGAGCGCGACTGCTTCGTCGGCGCGTCACTGACGATCAAGCCGGAGTACACGTGGCGCGTGTCCTGACGACGGTCGAGACGGCGCGCGCCCGCTTCACGGCGCTGCAGCAGCCGCTGGCGTTCTTCGACGGCCCAGGCGGCACACAGGTGCCCGACTCGGTGATCGACGCGATCGCGACCTACCTGCGCGAGGCGAATGCGAACGTCGGTGGTCCGTTCTCGACGTCGCAGGCATCGGAGGCGCTGGTCGACCACGCGCACGAGACCGCAGCGGAGTTCCTGAACGCGACGGCCGACGAGGTCGCGTTCGGCGCGAACATGACGACGCTGAACTTCGCGCTCTCACGCGCTGCCTCGCGCGAGTGGCGGGCCGGCGACGAGATCGTCTGCACGCGGCTCGACCACGACGGCAACGTCGCGCCGTGGCTCGAGATCGCGCACGACCGCGACCTGACCGTGCGCTTCGCCGATGTCGACGACGAGTGCAGGCTCGACCTGGCACAGCTCGCGTCGCTGCTGAACGAGCGCACGCGGGTCGTCGCGTTCCCGTGGGCGTCGAACGCGGTCGGCACGCTGACGCCCGTCGCCGAGATCGTGCAGCTCGCGCACGACGCCGGCGCGCTCGCGTGGGTCGACGCCGTTCACTACGGGCCGCACGGCCCGATCGACGTGCAGGCCGCCGGCGCGGACGTCGTGCTCTGCTCGCCGTACAAGTTCTACGGGCCGCACCTCGGGCTCGCATTCGGCCGTCGCGAGCTGCTCGAGTCGTGGCGCCCGTACAAGGTTCGGCCCGCCGCGGATCAGCCCGTCGGCCAGCGCTACGAGACCGGGACGCTGGCCCACGAGCTGCTGGCGGGATTCGTTGCCGCGGTCGACTACCTGGGCGAGATCGGCTGGGACTTCGTGCTCGAGCACGAGCGTGCGCTCGGCGAGCAGTTCCTCGCCGGGCTACCGGCCGCGTGGACGCTGCACGGCGTCCCGACGATGGACGGCCGCGTGCCGACGTTCGCGATCACGCACGAGTCGGTCTCGCCGCAGGCGGCAGCGGAGCGTCTCGGCGAGCGCGGCTTCGCGGTCTGGCACGGCAACTACTACGCCGTCGAGATCATGCGGCGCCTCGGCCTGGACGACGGCGCGGTCCGCGTCGGCATCGTCCACTACAACACCGAGGACGAGGTGCGGCGCCTGCTCGCCGAGCTGGCTGCGTTCTAGGCGTACGGATAGGCCGAGCCGGTCGCCTCGGCGAGCGGCGAGCCCGGCGAGCGGCGGATCGGGTCGGGATCGACGCCCCGCGCATCGGCCTCTGCGAGCGTCAGCAGGTGGAAGCGGACGATGTCCACGACCGGATGCTGCGTCGGGATCAGTGTCACGTCGACGTCGAGCGCCTCGAGCACGGTGACGAGCTCGGCGGCACGCTCCGCGGCGCGTCCTTCGCCCTGCAGCACGAACGCCCGCGCGCCGGGCTCGACCGCGGCGAGGTAGCCGTGCAGCAGCTGCTCGGTCTCGAAGGGCTCGGCGGCGACCCACGCGCCCTCGCGCAGCTTCAGCGCCGCTTCCTGGGCGGTCGGCCAGTCGCGGCCGGCGCCTGCGATCAGCACGCGCCCCGGCAGGCCGGGCTCCGGCGGCTCGGCGAGCGCCGCCTCGACCGCGGACGGCAGCCACGCGATGTCGCGGCCGTGCAGCGCGTCGAGTGCCGCCACCGCACAGGTGTAGCTGGCGGTGTGGCACCACGACCGCTCGACCTGCGGCGTCGCGACGATCACCTCGGCCGCGAGGTCGGCGAGCGGCGACGACGGCTTCCCCGTGACGAGCCAGACGTCGCCGCGGAATGCGCGCGCCGCCTCGAGCGTCAGCGCCGTGTCGCCCTCGTGCGAGACGCAGACGAGGACGTCGGCCTCCGGCGGGTCGAGCACGGCCTCGAGCGCCTGCACCGCGCGGCCGCCGGTCTGCGCGGCGTGGAACGACGTGCCGCACCCGGTGTGCACGACGGACGCCCCGCCGGGGAGCTTCCGGTCGGTCGGGACATCCCGCAACCATTGAGGTTGCGCGAAGACGGCTGAGCGAGTCTCGCCGGGCATACCCCCGTCTATACCATCGCCGCGGTGACGGCGTACCCATGGATCCAGCGCGAGCGCGTCCGCTTTCGCGACGTCGACGCCATGGGCCACGTCAACAACGCCGTCTATTCGACGTATCTCGAGCAGGCCCGTATCGGCATTCTCGGCGATCTCGGGCCGTTCATCCTCGCCCGCGTGGAGATCGATTTCCGCGCGCCGCTGCAGGACGGCGCAGAGGTCGAGGTGCGCAGCCGTTGCCCGCGCGTCGGCACGAAGAGCTTCGAGCTCCAGCATGAGATCTGGTCCTCCGACCGCCTCGTCGCGGAGGCCAAGAGCGTGCTCGTGGGCTACGACTACGAACGACAACAGTCTGTTCCGATCACCGATGACCTGAGGAGGACCCTCACCACATGAGCGTCTATGAGCGGCACACACTTTCGAACGGGCTGCGTGTCGTCACGGCGCCGCTCGAGCACGCGCAATCTGTCGCCTGCTACATCATGCTCGCCGCCGGCTCGCGCTACGAGAGCCCGGCCAACCGCGGCATCGCCCACTTCGCGGAGCACATGTTCTTCAAGGGAACGGAGCGCCGCCCGTCTGCCCGTGACCTCTCGATGGAGGTCGACAAGATCGGCGGCGAGTTCAACGCGTTCACCTCGAAGGAGTACACGGGCTACTACATCCGCTGCGCGGGCGAGAAGCGCGACACCGCGCTCGACGTCCTCGTCGACATGTTGCGCAACTCGAAGTTCGACGCCGAGGAGCTCGAGCGCGAGAAGGGCGTGATCCTCGAGGAGATGAACATGTACTACGACACGCCGCGCGACTACGTCGGTTCGGTGTACGAGGAGCTGATCTTCGGGTCGAACCCGCTCGGCTGGGAGACGCTCGGCACGCGCGAGACGATCAAGGCCGCGACGCGCGAGACGTTCATGAACTACATCGACGAGTGGTACACGCCGCCGCGCATGGTCGTCGGCGTCGCGGGCATGGTCGGCGACGATCTGCTGCCGAAGCTCGAAGAGCTGCTCGGCGACATGTCGGGCAACGGCGACGGTACGTCCGGCGCCCGCGGACCTGCCGCACTCGACCGAGCCGCAGGTCGGGCTGCACCGCAAGGAGTCGGACCAGGCGAACATCTGCGTCGGTGTCCCGTCGTACGCGCTCACCCACCCGGATCGCTACGCGCTGCAGATGCTCGGCACCGTGCTCGGCACCGGCATGTCGTCGCGGCTCTTCCTCGAGGTGCGCGAGCAGCGCGGCCTTGCCTACTACGTCTACGCGCTGAACAGCTCGTACACGGATGCGGGCACGCTCGTCTCGCAGGCCGGCGTCGACCTGCACCGCGCCGACGAGGCCGTGCGCGTGATCGCGCACGAGTTCCACCGCCTCGCCGAGGAGCGCGTCCCGGACGACGAGCTCGAGAAGTCGCGCGCGCTCGCAAAGGGCCGCTTCGTTCTGCAGACCGAGAGCCCGAACGGCCTGATGCTCTTCGGCCTGCGCCGCGAGGTGCTCGAGGGACGCGCCGCCGAGCCGGAGGAGCTCCTCGCCGGCCTCGACGCCGTCACCGCAGAGGACGTGCAGCGTGTCGCGCAGGACATCATCGGCTCGAACGGGATGCGCGTCGCGGTGATCGGCCCGTTCGACGACGAGGAGCCGTTCCGGACCGCGCTGGCGGGCTGAGCTCGAACTCGTGAACCTGGTTCGAACAGGTCCTCTAGCGCAGCGTCTTCAGATCGCCGGCCAGGTGCTTGCGGTCGCCGTCGTCGGCGATCTCGACCGCCTGCGCCAGCTCGACGTACTGCCCGACCGCTTCGCGGTCGCCTGCGCTGAGGCTCGCGCGCGCGAGCGCCTCGTAGGCATAGGCGAGATCCCAGTCGCCGAGCGCATACCGCTCGCAGAGCTGGAAGCAGCGCTCGGCGTGGAAGAGCGCCTCGTCGGGCCGCCCGGCCACCGTGTAGGCGCGTGAGATCTGCCACGCGCTGCGCGCGCGGTTCTCGGGCTTGCACTCCGGCGCGAGCGCCCAGTGGTAGGCCGAGGCGTGCGCGCAGTCGATCATCAGCGTGTCGTCCTCGCGCGACTCGATCAGACGCCACGTCTCGTTGAAGAGGTCCACACCGAGCTGCCGATGGTCGGTCACGCGCTGATCCTGCATCAGAGCGGGCTACGCACCAAGCCTGCGAACAGCAATTCGCATCAAGCCCGCGGTCGCGCCGAGGAAGACGAGGCTGACGACGAGGAATGCGAGCACGTTGAGCCGGTAGTGCCCGAGCACGACGGTGCGGATCGCAACGCCGAGCGTGGTGCCGACGAGCCAGGTCGGGAGGAACCGGCCGCGGAAGAGCGCGAACGCCGTGAACCAGCCTGCCGCGAGCGGCAGCACATCGCGTGCGTAGCCGTGCACCGACAGGTGGCCGTCGTGGTCGAGCAGCCCGATCGTCGCGAAGACGACGATCGCCAGGGCGTCCGTGAGCGCCGGGCGGATCAGAAGAAGCGGCGCGCGCCGCGGAAGTCGCTCGTCCGGATCGGGACGATCCGCACCTCGCTGCGCGAGTTCGGCGCCTCGATCATCATGCCGCCGCCGATCGCCATCGAGACGTGGCCGACGACCGGGCTCTCGTAGAAGAGGAGATCGCCGGGCAGCACGCGTGAGAGCGCGACCGGCGTCCCCGCCGCGAACTGGGCGTCGGCGTCGCGCGGGATCGTGATCCCGTGCGTGCGATAGACGGCCCAGGTGAGCCCGGAGCAGTCGTAGCCCCACGCGGAGAGCCCGCCCCAGAGGTAGTGCAGCCCGAGGAACTGCTTCGCGGACCTGACGAGATCGGCGCGCGTGCGCGGGAGCGCCCGTCGTCGCTGCGGCGGGCACCTGACCGACGAACACCTCCGAGCCGAAGCCGATCTCCGTCCCGTTCGCGAGCTTGGCCGTCCGCGCCGTGACCATCGTCTGCGCGATCTTCAGCTTCGAGACCGGGCCGAGCTGCCAGGATCGGACCCAGCCGGGGTAGCCGCGCCGGTCGAGCGGCGAGGGCTGGTCGGGCACCGCGATGTGCGTCCAGCCGCCGCGCTGCTCCAGCACCTGCACCTGCTCGCCGTAGAGCACCTGCGTCGGCATCTTCCCGACGAGCGCGATCCGCTGCGAGTAGGTGACGGCCGGCGTCGGCCAGACGTGCGGGTCGAGCGGCAGGTGGCCGGCGTTCGGCGCCTCCCAGACGTTCGCCGCCGGCACGCGCACGACCGCGCTCTGGCCCGGCGTCACGGCGAGGATGAGAGCTGCGGCGAGCGCGAGCACGCGCGCAGGGTACCCCCGTTCGAGCGATGCGGCGAGCGGCGCGATCGTCGATTCTCCGAGGCGTGAAGGTCGCCGCCCTGCTTGCCGCCTGCGTCGCCGCGCTCACCGTGCTCGCGAGCGCGACCGCCGCGACACCCGCCGCCTATCGCGCGCACGTGAACGCCATCTGCGCGCCGTACACCCCGACGGTGAAGACGTATCTACGTCAGCTCGACGCGGCCGAGAAGGTGAAAGACAGCCAGGCGTACGGCGTCGCGCTCGGCCATCTGATCGTGCTGCAGCTGACAGAGGACAAGAAGATCGAGGCGGTCCCCGTGCCTGCGGCCCTGCGCGTGTCGATGACCCGGATCCTGACGCGGATGAAGCAGCTCGACACCCATCTGCGCAAGAGCCTCACGGACGCGATGGCGGGCAACAACGCGGGGATGCTCAACGAGCTGAAGCTCGTCAGCACACTCAGCAAGCCGATGAACGGCTGGCTCGACGCAGCGGGGCTGCGCGAGTGCGGCTCAAAGCAGTCCTAGTCTTCCTTCGACTGCTCGTCCTGACCGCGCGAGCGCAGCTCGTCGACGACCGTCGGGTCGGCAAGCGTCGTCGTGTCGCCGAGCGGACGATGCTCCGCGACGTCGCGCAGCAGACGGCGCATGATCTTGCCGCTGCGCGTCTTCGGTAGCTCCGGCGTGAAGACGATGTTCGCCGGCTTCGCGATCGGGCCGATCTTCCGCGCGACATGGTTGCGCAGCTCCTCGAGCTTCTCGACGGAGCCCTCCTTGCCGCCTTTCAGCGTCACGAACGCGACGATCGCCTGACCCGTCGTCGGGTCGTTGCGCGCCGCGACCGCAGCCTCCGCGACCTCCTGGTGGTCGACGAGCGCGGACTCGACCTCGATCGTCGAGATGCGGTGACCAGAGACGTTCATCACGTCGTCGACGCGGCCGAGCAGCCAGAAATCGCCGTCCTCGTCGATGCGCGCGCCGTCGCCGGCGAAATAGACCTCGCCGTCGTACTTCGACCAGTAGGTCTCGCGGTAGCGGTCGTCCTCCTTGAAGAGACCGCGCAGCATCGCCGGCCACGGCTTCCGCAGCACGAGGTAGCCGCCGCCGCCCGGCCCGACCTCGTCGCCGGCCTCGTTGAAGATCGCCGCGTCGACGCCGGGGAACGGCCGCGTCGCAGAGCCGGGCTTCGTCGTCGTCACGCCCGGCAGCGGCGTGATCATGATCATCCCGGTCTCCGTCTGCCACCACGTGTCGACGATCGGGCAGCGCTCGCCGCCGATGTGCTCGTGGTACCAGACCCAGGCCTCGGGGTTGATCGGCTCGCCGACGGATCCGAGCAGCCGCAGCGACGACAGATCGTGCTTCGCGGCGTGCTCCGGCCCCCACTTCATGTGCGACCGGATCGCCGTCGGTGCGGTGTAGAGGATCGTCACGCCGTAGCGCTCGGCGATCTCCCACCAGCGGTCCTTGTCGGGGAAGTCCGGCGTGCCCTCGTAGAGCACGGACGTGGCGCCGTTGCAGAGCGGGCCGTAGACGATGTAGCTGTGGCCGGTCACCCAGCCGACGTCCGCGGCGCACCAGTAGACGTCGGTGTCGCGCTTCAGGTCGAAGACGTAGTGGTGCGTGCTCGCGACGCCGACGAGATAGCCGGCGGTCGTGTGCGCGATGCCCTTGGGCTTGGCCGTCGTGCCGGAGGTGTAGAGCAGGTAGAGCAGATCCTCGGGATCCATCGGCTCCGCCGGGCAGTCGCTCTCGTCGGTCGCGAGCTCGTGCCACCAGTGGTCGCGGCCCTCCGTCATCGGCACGTCGTTGCCGGTGCGGCGAAGGACGACGACGTTCTTGACGCTCGGTGAGTCGCCGACCGCCTCGTCGGCCGTCCGCTTGAGCGGCACGGTCGTGCCGCGCCGCCACGCCTCGTCCTGCGTGATCAGCACCTCGCACTCCATGTCCTGCAGCCGGCCCGAAAGCGAGTCGGCGGAGAAGCCGCCGAAGACGACGGTGTGCGGCGCGCCGAGACGCGCGCACGCCAGCATGGCGATCGGCGCCTCCGGGACCATGCCCATGTAGATCCCGACCGGCGTCCCCTTGCCGACGCCGAGCTCCTTCAGCGCGTTCGCGAGCTTCGTCACCTCACGCAGCAGGTCGGCGTAGGTCAGGTCGCGCCGCTCACCCTCCGGCTCGCCCTCCCAGTGGTAGGCGACCGAGTCGCCGCGCCCGGCCTCGACGTGCTTGTCGAGGCAGTTCCACGCCACGTTGAGCTTGCCGCCGAGGTACCACTTCGCGTAGGGGCGCTCCCATTCGTAGAGCTTCGTGAACGGCTCGAACCACGCGACGCGCTCGCGCCCCTCACGCTCCCAGAACGCGTCGAAGTCCTCGTCGTAGATGCCGGGCTGCGCGTTCGCCTGCGCGGCGAACTCGGGCGCGGGCGGATAGCGGCGCTCTTCCAGGAAGAGCGTGTCGATGTCCTGGCTCTGGCTCACGGCTCGAGGTCGTACGGGTACTGCGTCAGGTTCTCACGACCGGACTCGGTGACGAGGACGAGATCCTCGAGCCGTACGCCGCCGTAGCCCTGCCGGTAACAACCCGGCTCGACGGTGACGACGTCGCCTGCCTCGAGCGTCGCCTTCGACGCGAGCCCCATGCCCGGAGCCTCGTGCACCTCGAGCCCGACGCCGTGGCCGAGCCCGTGGAAGAACCCTTCCGAGAGCGGCTCGCCCGGCGTCTTCGTGCGCTGGGTCGCCTCGCCCGCCGCCTCGAAGATCTCGCACGTCCCGTCGTAGATCGAACGACCGTCGGCACCCGCCTTGATCTCGGAGACCGCACGGTCGAGCGCCTCCTTGCAAAGGCGGTGCCACTCGCGCACCTGCTCCGGGACCTCGCCGACGACGAACGTGCGTGTCATGTCGCAGAAGGCGAATGACTCGTTGTCGCGCGGCCAGATGTCGATCACGATCGGCACGCCGGCCGAGATCGGCCCGGAGCCCATGTCGTGACCGACTGCTCCCTGCGGGCCGGGCGCCACGATGAAGTCGTCGGCCGTGCAGCCGTGCGCGGCGAAGGTCTGCGACATCGCGTTCTTGACCCGCTCGACGGTCAGCGGCTCGCCGTCGAGGACGAGGCCGGTGCCGTTCTGCTCGGCACGCCGCAAGAGGTCGCGTGCGGTGTCCATCCCGGCTTCGGCGGCACGCTGGGCGCGGCGCATGCCGGCGAGCTGTGACTCCGTCTTCACGCGGCGCCGGTCGTCGAAGAACTCGCCGTCGACGGTCAGCTCGACGCCGTTGGCGCGCAGCTCGTCGGCGAGCCAGAGTGGGAACGACTCCGGGACGACGGCCTTCGTGACGCCGAGCGCCGCGACCGCGCGCAGCGGGATCTCGTGCTTGACCTCGGCATAGGACTTACCCTCGGCGATCAGGTCGTCGAGCCCGTACTCCTCGCTCGGGTGCAGCTCGAACAGTCCGAGCGCCGCGAGGCGCGGGATCTCCATCGAGCCGATCGAGATGTGCTTGACCCCATCCTTCTCGACGTAGAGGAACGGGTCCGGGACGCCGAGCGGCACCTGGTGCCGAAGCTCGGGCGAACGAAAGGTGTCTCCGTACATGAGGACGTCTGGCATGGCGCGGACTCTAACTAGTCTTTCCGCGATGGATGCCCGCAGCAGAGCGGAAGAGCTTGTCTCGACCTGGGACGACGAGCTGCGCCGCCTGCTTCCCGACGGGACGGACATCTTCGACGCCCATCTGCACCTCGGGCACGACATCGACGGGATGGTCGGCGACTACGACGGGCTCGAGCAGCTGATGAGCCGCTACGGGATCTCCCGGGCCTTCATGTTCTGCCTCGACGAGCCCGACCGGCACCCCGGGTTCTCGGCGGCGAACGACCGGACGCTCGCGTTCGCCGAGCGCTCGAACGGGCGTCTGATCCCGTTCGTGCGGCTCGACCTGAACGAGTCGCCGCTCGAGGAGGCGCGCCGCTGCCTCGACGCCGGCGCGCGCGGCATCAAACTGCACCCTCGCGCGCAGAAGTTCGATGCCGGCGACGAGCGGCTCGCGCCGATCTTCGAGCTCTCCGCCGAGCATCACGTGCCGATCCTGATCCACGGTGGCCGAGGCCTGCCGCCGATCGCCGACGGCCTGCACGCGCTCGTCGACCGCTATCCGGAGGCGACGCTGATCATCGCGCACGCCGGCATCGCCGACCTCGCCGCCCTCGCCGGTCACCTTGCGGGCCGCAAGGGCGTGCTCTTCGACACCTCGACGTGGAGCCCGGTCGATCTCCTCGACTTCTACCGCCAGGTGCCGCCGGAGCAGATGGTCTACGCGAGCGACTACCCGTACGGGCAGCAGCCGGCGTCGATCCTGATCGCGCTCAAGACGGCACGCCTCGCCGGCTGCGACGACGACCAGCTGCGCGCGATGCTCGGCGGCACGGCGAATGCGCTGGCCGACGGGCTGCCGCTGCCCGAGCCGACCTCGGCGCTCGGCGAGGAGCTGCTCTCGCAGCCGCTGCAGCTCGCGCGCATCCACCAGTACCTCTCGATGGCGACGCCGCTCCTCTGGATGCGCCAGCCGGACACCGTCGGCGTGCTGGGCCTCGCGATCAACGCGTGCGCCGAGCGGAACGGTCGCATGGAGGCCGTCGACGGGATTCGCGACCTGCTCGTCGCGGCACGCGACCTGTGGGAGATGCTGCCCGAGATCGAGGACGAGGCCGACCAGCGCGCAGCGACGCGGCTCGCGTTTCGACTGATCCACATCGCGGACATCGAGGCGGTGACCACTGCATGAACGTCAACGGACACGAATACCCCATCGACCTGCCGATCGGCACGACGCTCGCCGAAGCGCTGAGGGACGAGCTGACGCTGACCGGGACGAAGATCGCGTGCGGCGAAGGTCACTGCGGCGCCTGCACGGTGCTCGTCGACGGCGTCCCGACGCTGTCGTGCATCACGCTCGTCCACCAGGTGCTCGACGCCGAGGTGACGACGATCGAAGGGCTGCGCGAGCATCCGATGGTCAACTCGTTCGTGCGCGCAGACGCGCTGCAGTGCGGCTTCTGCACGCCGGGCCAGATCGTCAGCGCGGTCGCGCTCGTCGACGCGAAACCCGCGCCGTCGACCGACGAGATTCGACACGCCATGGCGGGCAATCTCTGCCGCTGCGGCGCGTACCCAAAGATCGAGGAGGCGATTCGCACGTGGCGAGACTGATCCGCACCGAGAAGGAGGTCGAGGGCCGGTACGAGGAGGTCTGGCTCGTCGTCGAAGAGGACGCGCTCCAGCAGTGGCCCGCAGGTGCGCGCACGACGGTCGGTCGCCCGGCGACCCGGACGGACGGGCTGCAGCGCGCCCGCGGAGAGGCGATCTTCACCGCCGACCTGCGCCTGAACGGGATGCTGCACACGGCCGTGCTGCGCTCGCCTCACGCCGCGGCTTCCGTCGCGCGCATCGACCTTGCGCCGGCCCTTGCGCTGCCGGGCGTGCACGCCGCGGTCGGGCCCGGCGAGATCCCACAACTCGTCGACGACTGCAACTACCAGGGCCAGGCCGTCGCGGCCGTCTGCGCCGACACGCACGCGCAGGCGCGCGACGCGCTCGCGGCGATCGACGTCGAATGGGACGTCCGCGAGCCGCTGCTCGATCCGGACGAGGCCGTGCGGCGCGAGTCGTTCGTCGACGACGAGCCCCGCGTGCGCGAGCGTGGCGACTACGAGCAGGGCCTCGCTGCAGCTGACGTCGTCGTCTCGGGCGAGTTCCGCACCGCCGTCGTCCTGCACAGCTCGATGGAGACGCATCAGGCTGTCGTGCAATGGGTCGGCGACAGCGTCGAGGTGCACATCTCGACGCAATACATCTGGGGCATCCGCGACGCGGTCGCGAGCGGTCTCTCCCTGCCGCCCGACAAGGTGCGCGTGATCTGCCACTTCATGGGCGGCGGCTTCGGCTCGAAGAACGGGCCGGACGACTACACGTTCATCGCAGCGGAGCTGGCCAAGCGCACAGGGCGCCCCGTCAGGTGCGCGCTGACGCGCCGCGAGGAGAACGTCGCTGCCGGCAACCGCAACGCGACGATCCAGCGACTGACGATCGGCGCCAAGAGCGACGGCACGCTGACCGCGCTCGGCGGCGAGTTCGTCAACGCGGTCGGCTGGGGCGGCTGGTCCTCCGGCACGGAAGGACCGATGCAGATGCTCTACGCATGCGCGAACGTCAAGACGACGACGTACGGCGCGAAGATCAACCAGCCGCCGATGAAGGCGTTCCGCGCGCCCGGGTTCGTCGAGGGGACGTTCGGGCTCGAGGCGCTGATGGACGAGCTCGCAGCCAAGCTCGGTGTCGACCCGCTCGAGCTGCGCCGGCGCAACCACGCCGACCACGACGCCGTTGACGCTCGTCCGTTCAGCAGCAAGAAGCTGATGGAGTGCTACCGCCGGGCCGAGCCGCACTGGGAGCGGCGCCACGAAGTGCGCGAGCGCTCGACCGACACCGTCAAGCGCGGCGTCGGGATGGCGTCGCAGATCTGGTACGGCGGCGGCGGCCCACCGAGCTACGCGTGGACACGCGTCGGCTCCGACGGGCGCGTGACGGTGATCACCGCGATGCAGGACATCGGCACCGGCACACGCACCGCGATGGCGCAGATCGCGGCCGAGGAGCTCGGCATCCCGCTCGAGCATGTGACCGTGACGCTCGGCGACTCCGACCGCGGGCCGTACGCCGCGATCTCGGCCGGCTCGTCGACGGTGCCGTCGATGGGCCCTGCCGTCCGCGCCGCCGCGGCGGACGCGAAGCGCCAGATCATCGAGATCGCGGCGCAGCGCTACCACCTC
This sequence comes from uncultured Actinomycetes bacterium, assembly GCA_963779505.1. Taxonomy (GTDB): domain Bacteria; phylum Actinomycetota; class Thermoleophilia; order Gaiellales; family Gaiellaceae; genus PALSA-600. Next base: position 86,392 of record CAVZYK010000022.1, read on the forward strand.
GAGGAACGGACGCTCGACATCAAGGACGGTGTCGTCAACTCCGCCGACGGCAACCTCTCGGCACCGCTCGAAGAGGTGGTCGGGCTGCTCGAGGACGCTCAGATCCTCGGCAAGGGCGCGCGCGGGCCGAACCCGACCGGCATGCAGGTGCTGACGTTCGGCGTCCAGGTGGCGGAGGTCGCGGTCGACGTGCAGACCGGCGAGGTCTGGGTCGACCGGATCGCCGCCGTCCACGACGTCGGCCGCGTGATCAACCCGCTCGGAGCGTCGAGCCAGGTCGAGGGCGGGATCATCCAGGGCATCGGCCACACGCTCTCCGAGGAGCGGCTGCACGATCCACGCACCGGCCAGATCCTCACCACCGGCCTCGACGCGTACAAGGTGCCGACGATCGCGGACGTGCCGGAGATCATCAGCGAGCTGGTCGACGAGCCCGACGAGCACCTGACGAACCTCGGCTCGAAGGGGCTCGGCGAGCCGCCGATCATCCCGACCGCAGCGGCGATCGCCAACGCGATCCGTGACGCGACCGGCGCCGACATTCGCTCGCTCCCGATCACGCGCGAGGAAATGCTGCGCGCGCTGCGCGAGGCCGAGCAGCGGACGAAGGAGAAGGTTGGAGCTCCGGCAGGCGTCTAGCACGACGCTCGACGGCGGCCTGCCGATCCACGGCGGCACGGAAGTGGTGCCGCTGCTGCGCGGCGGGCTGATCCAGGCGGACGCGCTCGTCGACATTCGCGGCGTCGTGCCGCGCGGGATCGACGAGGACCGCATCGGGGCGGGCGCGACGCTCGCGGAGCTCGAGTGCGATCCGCAGGTGCCTGCGGCGCTGCGCGAGGCGTGTCGTCTCGCGGCGAGCCCGCAACTGCGCAACGTGGGCTCACTCGCGGGCAACCTGCTCCAGGAGACGCGCTGCTGGTACTGGCGCCTGAACTGGCCGTGCCGCCTGCACGGTGGCGACGAGTGCTTCGCGCAGGAGGGCGAGCACCGCGAGCATGCGATCTTCGCGAACGACTTCTGCGCGTCCGGGCATCCGTCGGACGTCGCCGCCGCGCTGCTCGCCCTCGATGCGACGCTGCGCACCGACCGGCGCGAGCTGAAGATCGCCGATCTCTACCGCGTGCCCACCGACGAGGACCGCCGCACGACGACGCTCGAGCCGGGCGAGCTCCTGCTCGAGGTCGTGCTCCCCGAGGTCGAGTCGTCGGTGTACTTGAAGGCGATGGAGCGGAAGCGCTGGGCGTTCCCGCTCGTCGGCGTCGCGGCGGCCCGGATCGCCGGCGTGACGACGGGTGGCGCTCGCCGGGGTCGCTCCGATCCCGTGGCTCCTCGAGGGGCCGCTCGACGACGCGACGCCGCTGCCGCGCAACGCGTACAAGCTCGACCTGGCGAAGGCGCTCGTCCAGCGCGCGGAAACGGCCCTCGGTCAGGGCTGAGTGGAACGTCAAGGTCGCATGGCACTCCGGTGCGGGCTGCCGCTGGCGCTCGTCCTCGTGCTCGCCGCCTGCGGTGGCGGCGGCTCGAAGGACTCGCAGGGCACGACGACCGCGACGACGACGGACGCCAACGGCTGCACGACCGTCGAACAGCCGAAGCCCGCTGCGCGCAAGGCTGCGAAGCCGACGTCGGAGCTCGACCAGTCGAAGACCTACACGGTCACGATGCAGACCAACTGCGGCAGCTTCACGATCGATCTCGCCGTCAAGACCGCGCCGGCGACGACGGCATCGTTCGTCAGCCTCGTGCAAAAGGGCTTCTACGACAACACGATCTTCCACCGGATCGTGCCCGGTTTCATCATCCAGGGCGGCGACCCGACCGCGAGCGGCCTGGGCGGCCCCGGCTACTCGACCGTCGACAAACCGCCACCGACGGCGCGCTACACGCTCGGCACCGTCGCGATGGCGAAGACGCAGGCAGAGCCGGACGGCACGAGCGGCAGCCAGTTCTTCATCGTCACCGCGCAGGACGCGCAACTGCCGCCGCAGTACGCGATCGTCGGCGAGGTCAAGGACGGGCTCGACACGGTGACGAAGATCGGCGAGCTCGGCGATGCCTCGACCGAGCAGCCGACCGAGATCGTCGAGATCCAGAAGGCGACCGTCTCCAGCGAGTGACCGTCGCGGCCGTCGTGCTCGCCGCAGGCGCGGCGACCCGGTACGGCGGCCCGAAACAGGCAGAGTTCCTCCCGGCCGTCCTCGCCGCCCTGGCCGGCGCGCCGTTGGCCGAGGTGGTCGTCGTCGCAGGCGCTCACCCACTTCGTGTGGACTCCACACAAGCTCGCGTGGTGCAGTGCGATCGCTGGGCTGATGGGCCCGGCGCCTCGCTGCGCTGCGGCCTCCAGGCGCTCGGGAGCGACGTCGAGCACGCGCTCGTCGTCCTGGCGGACGGGCCGGAGCTCGATCCGCGGGCCGTCGAGCGGCTGATCGAGCGCCGCGAGGACGGGCCTGTCGTCGCGGCGGCGTACGGCGGAGCGCGCAGCCACCCCGTGGTCCTGTCACGCTCTGTCTGGCACGACGTGCCCGACGAGGGCGGCCGGGCGATTCCGGCACTGCTCGTCGACTGCTCCGACCTGGAGGCTCCAGGCGATGTCGATTTCCGCCGATAGAGAAGGGGAAGGCCGGACCCGGCGGAAAGAGGACGACCCAATGCTCGAGCTCGCCCATACGCTTGACGCGGTACCGCAGACGTCGCCCCTCGCGGAGGCGCGCGAACGCCGCGATCTGAGCATCAAGCAGGTCGCCTATCGGAGCGGTCTGACCGAGGCCGAGATCGAGTGGCTCGAAGAGGGCCGCATCTACCGCTTCCCCTCGCAGAACGCCGCGATGCTCGCCGCCGTCGTCTACGCCACCGCGCTCGGGATCGACCGCTTCGAGGCGCGTCGGCTCGCGGGACTGCCGGTGACCGGCGCGATCCGCGTCAACGCGCGCGCCCGGCTGATCGTGGTCGGCGCCCTCGCCGCGCTGCTCTCGGCGCTCGCGGTGATGATCGTCGCACCGGGGCTGCAGCCGCGCACGCGCACGGTCGAAGCCGTGCCGAACGCAAATCTGACGCCGCCGTGGAAGCTGAAGATCACCGTCGAGAACGGCGCAGGCGACATCCGCTGGACACGCGATCTCGCAAGCCGCGTCGGCGCGATGGGCTACACGATCACGAAGGTCGGCAAGGCCGACCGATTCGACTACCCGCAGACGACCGTCTACTACGGCCCGGGCGGTGAGGGAGTCGGCGTCCGCCTCGCGCGGCAGCTCTCCGTGCGCTCCGAGGAGACACCCGGCCTGACTCCGACGCAGCTGCTCGTGATCGCCGGTCCGCAGACCGTCGCCACGACGGGGTGAGACGCGAGGTTGAGACTCAGTGCAGCGGCGTGCGAAGCGCGGCGAGCTTCGCCTTCAGGTCGGCCGACATCGGCTCGGCCGTCGCGACGCGCACGTAGTGCCTGAGACGCTCTTCGAAGTGGTAGCGCTTCGCGCACCAGTGGCACTTCTCGAGATGGCGCTCAGCTTCCTTGACCTCGGCAGCCGACAGCGACCCATCCAGGAACGGCTGCATCATCTCCTCGCACTTCTCACACCAGTCGATCATGTCGGCACCGCTTCGTCGGCGAGGTTCTTCTTGAGGATACGCCTGCCGCGGTGCAAACGCGACATCACGGTCCCCATCGGGATGTCGAGGATCTGCGCCGCGTCGGCGTAGGAGAACTCGCCGATGTCGACCAGCACGAGCACATCGCGGAAGTCGTGCGGCACCTCGGCGAGCGCGTCGACGATCGAGTCCTGGCTGAGCCGCTCGAGCACGCGCTCCTCGTCGGGGTTCTCGTCGGGCACCTGCGACTCGAGCTTGTTGTAGAGGAAGTAGTCGCCGGCCTCGGTGTCGATCGACGTCGTTTGCGGCGAGCGCTGCTGCCGGCGGCCACGGTCGATGTTCAGGTTCGTCAGGATCCGCAGCAGCCAGGCGCGCATGTTCGTTCCGGGCGTGAATTGACGCCACGAGCGAAACGCGCGCTCATACGCCTGCTGGACGAGGTCCTCCGCCTCCTCACGGGTCCCGACGAGACGCCGTGCAACGCGATAGACCTGATCCGACAACTCGAGCGCCTCCTCTTCGAACCGGACACGAGCCCTCGCTTCTTCGGCGAGTCTCCGTGTATCCGCGGCCGTCGGTGCGCTTTCGCTCATCCGGCGATCCACGGTAGCAAGGTGTCAAACGACCGTTTTGCGTAATGCATTCCGCAAATGGGCACACGCCCGGTAGACAGCAACCGGGGAGGTTTCACAATGGAAGGCCAGGAGGTCGTCACCAGCGACGACCAGAAGCTCGGGACCGTGATCGCATCGCGCGACGACTGCGCGATCGTCGAGACCGGGACCGTGTTCAAGAGCAAGCATGCGATCCCGAGCGAGTTCCTGCACGAGCACGACGGCGTGTTCCGCGCCACGGTGACCAAGGACGTGATCAACGACTCACCGAAGGTCGACCCAGATGCCTTCGATCTTGCCGCCGTGCGTGAGCACTACGGGCTCGACGGCACGTTCGAGGTGAGCCCGGATCCCGACGGGCTCGACAGCGCGGAGACCGCGGGTGCACGGGCTGGCGTTCAGCCGGCGCCGGCGGAACGCCTCGCGACGCTCGGCGGCGAGAACGACCCGTCGATCGAAGGCCCCGTGATTCGCGACCGGCAGGCCAACGCGGCCGACCCGAGCGGCGTCACGGCGAACCTCAGCGACCGCAACCGGACCGGCGGCGACAAGTAGCCGCTAGACGAAGAGCTGCTCGCGGAAGCCGCCGCGAGCCATGACGGCGACGAGCGCATCCCTCGTGGTGCGCTCGTCGTCGTAGGAGAGCTGCACCTGGCCCATCAGATTGGCGTTCGCCGACTCGAGGCCGTCGGTTCCCTCGAGCGTGTTCGCGAGCCGCAGCACGCACTTCTCGCAGCGGATGCCGCTGACCTGGATCGTCTCGGTGACCGTGGCCATACGCGCAGGTTAGCCGAGCGTTCGTGCCACGAGGTCGGCGGCCGCGTCGACGCGCGCTGCTGCTCTGCAGCTGCAGATCCGCCTCGCAGGCGGCGGGGTCGATGCGCGCGAGCGCGTCGGCGCCGCCGAGCGCGCGCGCCGCCGGCGTCACGAGCGAGAGCAACTCGGCGCCGAGCTCGGACGCCGGGACGAAGCGGTCACCCGCGGGATGCAGCAGCTCACCGCGAGGGCCGAAGCGTGCGGCCGCCCAGCGGTTCTGCGCGTAGTCGGCGCGCCCGCGGTCGCCGAGCGTCTCGCCGCCCGGCAGTCCACCGTCGAGCGCCGTCGCGCACATCGCCTGCAGGAGCGCCGCGAACGCCGACGACAGCTCGACGTCCGTCGGCTGGTCGGCGATCCGCACCTCGAGCGTCCCGAGCTTCGGATGCGGACGCACGTCCCACCAGATACGTGTGTAGTCCTCGGCCACACCGAGCCGGACGAGCCGCTCGACCCACGACTCCCATTCGCCGTACGAGGAGAACGCCGGCGGCCCGCCCGCGCGCGGCAGCTCACCGAGCACCGGCGCGCGGTTCGACGCCATGCCGGTCAGCGAGCCGGCGAACCAGGGCGAATTGGCAGAGAGCGCGAGCACGACCGGCAGCCACGGCGTGATCGCCTCGAGGCAGCGCCAGCACTCGTCGGCGCTCGGCATGCCGACGTGCACGTGCAGGCCCTGCACCCCCTGGCGCCGGACGGAGATGCCGCCGTAGCCGACGAACGTCACGTAGCGCTGCTCCTTGACGATCGGCTGCGCCTCGGGCAGCGCGAACGGATGCGTTGCGGCCGCCGCGATCGCGAGCCCCTCGGCCTCGGCGGCGTCCGCGGCTGCCCGCCGGAGCACCGGCAGCGCCGCTGCGACCTCGGCCACGGTCGCGCAGACATCGGTGTTGGTCTCGAAGACCGAGGCGAAGAGCTCGGTCTTCAGCCGCCCCGGCAACTCGCGGCCCTCGACGCCCTTCAGGATGCGATCGACCGCTGCGACCTGCTCGTGCGTCTCCGCGTCGAGGATCATCAGCTCCTCCTCGACGCCGAGCGAGAACGGCGGCGCGTCGCCGAACTGCTGCTCGATCACGTGCTGGCGCGAACGCCGTGCACGGGGCGGCCGGCCGCGACCCAGGCGTAGTACGACGCGCTCGGCCCGAACTCGGAGCGGTAGCCCGTGACGCGAGGATTGCGCCCGACGTCGCGGGCGCGGGCGGCGTGCTTGAGCAGATTCGGGTCGTCGGTCGTCTCCCAGACGAGGATCAGGTGCGCGGCGGTCATGAACTCGGCGATGAAGCTGCAACCGGAAGCCGGGCACGGAAACGGGTCGGTGCGGACGCAAAACCACCCATCGTGGTCGCCGTTCTCGTCGTCCTCCCAGAGCTCGTCGGCATCGAAAACGATCGTCGACTGCTGCTCGAACACGATCTGCCCGCGTTCCATCGCGCACAAGGTAGCGCCGAGCACACCGGAGACCGGCCGCGGCCCGAGCGGGCAGGCGCGGCCGCGGCCTGTCTCCGGGATCGGCTCTACGGGGAGAGCCGGAGGCGGATCACCGGGGCGCCTGCCCGAGCGTCACGGTGACGGACTGCTTCGAGCCGTGGCGGTAGATGTCGAGCTCGATCTTGTCGCCCGGCTTCTTCTGCGCGACTGCGTCGCGCAACTGCTCGTAGGTCTGGATCGCGTGACCGTCGACGCCGACGAGGATGTCGCCGCCGAGCAAGTAGGACATGCCCTGGACAACGACCTGCGTCTGGCCGGGATGCAACCCCGCCTTGGCCGCGCCGCTCCCGGGCGTGACGTTGCGGATCAGCAGCCCGGTCTTCGTCGGCAGGTTGAAGAGCTTCGCGAGCCGCGCGGTCACCTCCTGGGTGTCGATCCCGACGTACGCGTGATCGACCTTGCCGTTCTTGATCAGTTGCGCGGCGACGTTCCGGACGGTGTTGATCGGGACGGCGAAGCCGATGCCGATGTTCCCCTGCTGCCCGGTGTTGCCGGTCGAGATCTGCGACGTGACGCCGATCACGCGGCCGGCGATGTCGAGCAGCGGGCCGCCGGAGTTGCCGTGGTTGATCGCCGCGTCGGTCTGAATCGCATGCTCGATCGGCAGGGTGTTCGGCGCCTCGAGCTTGCGCTGCAACGCGCTGACGACGCCGGTCGTCAGGGTGCGCGTGAAGCCGAATGGGTTGCCGATCGCAAAGACCGAGTCGCCGACCGTGACGGCGTCGGAGTTGCCGAGAGGCAGCGGTGTCAGTGCGCGGGCGCGCGCGTCGATCTTCAGGACGGCGACGTCGGTCGACGGATCGGTGCCGACGATGCTCGCGGTGATCTCGTCCTGGCCGGAGAACGAGACCTGCACCTTCTGCGCGCCCTTGACGACGTGGTAGTTCGTGATGATGTGACCGGTCTTGTCGATCACGAAGCCCGAGCCGAGCGCCTGCTCGGTCTGCGGCGTGGACGGAAGAACGCCGTAGGGATCGGCCTGGCCCGGCGTCACGGTCGTCGCGGTGATCTGAACGACGCCCGGCGCGTCCTGCTTGTAGATCTGCTCTGCGGTCAGGCCCTTGCTCGGCGGCGCCTGCAGCGCTGCATTGCCGAGCCCGCCGCCGGCGAGCGGCGAGATTTGCTGAATGGTCGTCGAGTCGCCCAGCTTGCCGAAGTACGCCGCGCCGATCAGCGCCAGCGCCCCGCCGAGGATTCCGACGATGAGCAGCTCGGCGATGCGGAGCGGTGAGATGCCAGTGCGGCCCACGGCCCCGTTATAGCCCGTGGGATGTTGGGACTACGTCGCAGGCGATTAATGGGCCATTAAGCCGTGTAAGGGCTGTACGCGGCCGTCGCCGTGCGAGGCCGCCGCCACTCTCCACTAGACCGCAAGATCACACCCGGACCCAGGGGTCTACCGCATGTGATCGTTTCGTCCGACGTGCGGATCGTCGGTTGGCACGGGCTTGCCAACCGGGACCTCGAGCTGCCTCCCTGGCCTGCCATGAAACGCCTTCCAGAAGACACCCGCGACCGGAGCCTGCTCGCGTTGCTGTTCGTGATCGAGCTCTTCTGGGTCGGCGGGTTGGTCTGGTTCGCCGCCCGCTCGCTGTAGAGAGCCGTCGACCTCCGCGCGGGATCGCGAGTCGGAGGTACGGTCTGCCCGTGTGACGCGGTTCGTGGTCGACTGCGAGACGCTGCTTTGCATCGCGGCCGGCGAGATCGAGGTCGCAGCCGAGCACCAGCTCGTTGCTCCGACGCTCGTACGCTCGCAGGCCCTGTCGGCGCTGTATGAGGCCGCTCGCCGGGGAGAGATCTCAACCGTCGAGGGCCTCGAGCGCGTGACGCGGATCAACTCGCTGAAGGTTCGCTTCCTCGGAGACAAGGTTCTCCAGCGCGCAGGCGTGGAAGGTCGCGAACGAGCTGGGTTGGGAGACGACCTACGACGCCGAGTACGTCGCGTTGACGACGCTCCAGGCGGACGCGTTCGTCACGTCCGACCGTGAGCTCGCGCAGGCTGTCTCGGATCTGGTCGAGACAGCGCCGATCGAGCGCGCTGCGCATCGGCCTGAAGGCCGAGCGGAGCGAGTGCGGTCGGCGCGGTGGCGTTTCACCGGGTGCCGGAGCCGGAACATGAGGTGCCGTGGGGCTGAGAGATCTGCTCGAGACGTGGCCGGTCGTCCGGCAGGTGCGCGAGGGAGACCTGCTCGGGACCGGAAAGGCCGCGCAGTCCGACGCAGCCGAAGGCGCTCCGGCCGCGGCTCGAGCGCGCCGACAAGGTCGCGCACTCGATCTGCCCGTTCTGCGCCGTCGGCTGCGGGCAGCTCGTCTACGTCGAGGACGGCGCCGTGACACAGGTCGAAGGCGACCCCGCCAGCCCCATCTCGCGCGGACGCCTCTGCCCGAAGGGCTCGGCGACCAAGAGCCTGCACGACGGGCCGTTGCGCGAGTACCGCGTCAAGTACCGCCGCCCGCACGGCACCGCATGGGAGGAGCTGTCGCTCGAGACGGCGATGGACATGATCGTCGATCGGATCCTCGCCGCCCGCGACGCGGACTGGGACGCCGAGAACAACCGCACGATGTCGATCGCGAATCTCGGCGGAGCGACGCTCGACAACGAAGAGAACTACCTGATCAAGAAGCTGCTGACCGCCCTCGGCGTCGTGCAGGTCGAGAACCAGGCCCGCATATGACACAGCTCCACGGTGCCCGGTCTGGGCACCTCGTTCGGGCGCGGCGGCGCCAGCGACTACCAGCAGGACCTGCAGAACTCGGACTGCATCGTGATCATGGGCTCGAACATGGCCGAGAACCACCCGGTGGGCTTCCAGTGGGTGCTGGAGGCCCGCGAGCGGGGCGCCGAGGTGATCCATGTCGACCCGCGCTTCACGCGCACGAGCGCCATGGCGACGAAGCACGTCGGCATCCGCGCCGGCGCCGACATCGCGTTCCTCGGCGGCATCGTCAACTACATCCTCTCGGGTGAGCGCTGGTTCGACGAATACGTGAAGCGCTACACGAACGCGCCGGTGATCATCGACGAAGCGTTCCAGGACACCGATGACCTCGACGGCCTCTTCTCCGGCTTCGACCCCGAGACGAACACGTACGACAACTCGAGCTGGCAGTACGAGGGCATGGAGGCGAAGAGCTCGGGCGGCGCGCCGCCGAAGGGCGAGCAGGCCGGGCACGGCGGGGCCAGCGCGAAGCTGACGCACGGCGAGCCGCCGGCCGAGGATCCGACGCTGCAGCATCCGCGCTGCGTCTTCCAGATCCTGAAGCGGCACTACGCGCGCTACACGCCGGAGCTCGTCGCCGAGGCGTGCGGCTGCACGGTCGACGAGTTCCTCTACGTCGCGGAAGCGCTGTGCGCGAACTCCGGCCGCGAGCGGACGTCGGCGTTCGCGTACGCGGTCGGCTGGACGCAGCACACGGTCGGCGTGCAGATCATCCGCACCGCCGCGATCATCCAGCTGCTGCTCGGGAACATGGGCCGCCCGGGCGGCGGCATCATCGCGTTGCGCGGCCACGCGTCGATCCAGGGCTCGACCGACATCCCGACGCTCTACAACACGCTGCCCGGCTACCTGAGCATGCCGCACGTCGACGACCCGCGGCCGCTGCACGATTGGCTCGAGGAGTACACCGCGCCGGCCGGCTGGTGGGGCCACATGGACGCGTACCTGGTCTCGCTGCTGAAGGCCTGGTGGGGCGCAGCGGCGACCGCGAAGAACGAGTGGTGCTTCGGCTGGCTGCCGCGCATCGACGACGACAACTCGCACTACTGGACCGTGCAGCAGATGCTCGAAGGAAAGGTGAAGGGCTACATCGTCGCGGGCGAGAACCCGGCCGTCGGCTCCGCGAACGGCCGCGCCCAGCGACTCGGGCTCGCGAAGCTCGACTGGCTCGTCGTGCGCGACTTCGTCGAGATCGAGACCGCGGCCTTCTGGTACGACAGCCCCGAGGTCGAGTCCGGCGAGGCGACGCCCGAGGAGATCGGCACGGAGGTCTTCTTCCTGCCGGCGGCGACCCACCTCGAGAAGGACGGGTCGTTCACCAACACGCAGCGGCTGCTGCAGTGGCACTTCAAGGCGGTCGAGCCGCAAGGCGACTGCCGCTCCGAGCTGTGGTTCTACTTCCACCTCGGCCGCAAGCTGCGCGAGCGGCTCGACGGAGTCGAAGGATCCGAAGGACGCGCCGCTGCAGCACCTGACGTGGGACTACCCGACCGTCGGCGAGGAGGCAGACCCGGTCGCCGAGGCGGTGCTCGCGGAGATCTCGGGCCGCGACGCGGACGGCAAGCCGCTCGACGCGTACAAGCAGTTGCAGCCCGACGGCTCGACGACGTGCGGGTGCTGGATCTACTGCGGCTCGTTCGCCGGCAACGTCAATCAGCCCGCGCGGCGGAAGCCGCGCTGGGAGCAGACGATGACCGCTCCCGATTGGGGCTGGGCGTGGCCCGCGAACCGCCGCATCCTCTACAACCGCGCCTCAGCGGACCCCGAGGGCGCGCCGTGGTCGGAGCGGAAGAAGCTCGTCTGGTGGGACGAAGCGGCGGAGAAGTGGACCGGTGACGACATCCCGGACTTCGACGAGCAGAAGGCGCCGGCGTACCGGCCGGAGGACGGCGCCGACGGGCCGGAGGCGATCCGCGGCGACCACCCGTTCATCATGCAAGCCGACGGCCGCGGCTGGTTGTTCGTCCCGCAGGGCCTGATGGACGGACCGCTGCCGGCGCACTACGAGCCGCACGAGTCGCCCGTCCGCAACAGGCTCTACGGACAGCGCGCGAACCCCGCGCGGCAGCGCAACCAGAAGCACGAGGATCCCGCCAATCCGCCGGATGCGTTCCCGTACGTCGTCACGACGTACCGGCTGACCGAGCACCACACCGCGGGCGGCATGTCACGCTCGGTGCCGTACCTCGCCGAGCTGCAGCCGGAGATGTTCGTCGAGGTGCATCCGGACCTCGCGCGCGAGCGCGGTCTCAAGCACGGCGGCTGGGCGACGGTGACGACCGCGCGCTCTGCGATCGAAGGCCGCGTGATGGTGACGCGCCGCGTGCGCCCGATGCGCGTCGACGGTCGCGTCGTGCACCAGGTCGGCCTCCCCTACCACTGGGGCCAGCGCGGCTTGACGAAGGGCGACGCGGCGAACGACCTGACGCACATGGCGCTCGACCCGAACGTGCACATCCAGGAGGTCAAGGCGTTCACGTGCGACATCCGGCCGGGACGGCGGCCGCGCGGCGCCAAGCTCGCGCAGCTCGTTGCCGACCTACGCGAGCGGACGGTCGGCGCGTGAGCACCGCGCAGGCCACCTACGGCGAGGACGCGCAGCCGAGAGTCGGCTTCTTCACCGACACGACGGTCTGCATCGGCTGCAAGGCCTGCGAGGTCGCGTGCAAGGAATGGAACCTCCTGCCGGAGGACGGGCTCGAGTGGACCGGGCTCGAGCTACGACAACACCGTGCAGCTCGACGCGAACTCGTGGCGTCATGTCGCCTTCGTCGAGCAGAACAAGCCGCTGAAGCTCGACGGCGAGATCGCGCACGCCGACGGCAGTCCCGAGCCGCTGCGCTGGCTGATGGAGTCGGACGTGTGCAAGCACTGCACGCACGCGGGCTGCCTCGACGCGTGCCCGACCGGTGCGCTCTTCCGCACCGAGTTCGGGACGGTCGTCGTGCAGGAGGACGTCTGCAACGGCTGCGGCTACTGCGTGCCGGCCTGTCCGTTCGGCGTCATCGACAGGCGCGACCTGCCGCGCAGCGCCGACGACGCGCCGCTCTCGCTGCCGATGCTCGGCCGGAAGGAAGACGGCCGCGTCTGGAAGTGCACGCTCTGCTACGACCGCTTGAAGGGCGGTCACGAGCCCGCGTGCGCGAAGGCGTGTCCCACCAACTCGATCCAGTTCGGCGAGCTCGACGAGCTGCGCGAGCGAGCGCAGGCCCGGCTCGCGACGCTCGAGGAGCAGGGCTGGAACGGGCCGCGCCTCTACGGCGAGGACCCGGACGACGGCGTCGGCGGCTTCGGCGCGTTCTTCCTGCTGCTCGACGAGCCGGAGGTCTACGGCCTGCCGCCCGACCCGGTGGCGCCGATCAAGCACCTGCCGCAGCTGTGGCGGACGACCGCGCTCGCCGCGGCGGCGATGGTCGTCGGCCTGGCGGCGACGTTCCTCGGTGGGCGCGAGTGACCGAGTCGCAGTCGTACTACGGACGCCCGATCCTCAAGGAGCCGACGTGGACGCCGGAGGTTCCCGCCTATCTCTTCACGGGCGGCATCGCAGGCGGCTGTGCGGTGCTGCACGGGTTCGCGCGCCTGACGCGGAACGACGACCTCGCCCGGGCGACGCTTCGCGTCGGCGCTGCGATGGAGATCGTGTCGCCGATCCTCCTGATCTCCGACCTCGGACGGCCCGAGCGGTTCCTGAACATGCTGCGGGTGTTCAAGGTCACCTCTCCGATGAGCGTCGGCAGCTGGGTGCTCGTCGTCTCCGGCGTCACCGGCGGGGGCGCCGCCGCCCTCGAGGCGATCGGCATCCTGCGGCCGCTGAAGCGGCTCGCGGAGCTCGGCTGGTTCGCGACCGGGCCGCCGCTCGCGACGTACACGGGCGCGCTGCTCGCGAACACGGCGATCCCCGTGTGGAGCGAGGCGCGCGGCGAGCTGCCGTTCGTCTTCGGCTCGAGCGCGTGCGCGAGCGCCGGCGCGGCAGCAGCGATCTTCACGACCCCCGCGTCGGCGGGACCAGCCCGCCGCGCCGCAGTGCGTCGGCTCCGCGCTCGAGCTCGGCGTCGTGCACGCGATGGAGAAGCGGCTCGGCTTCGTCGGCGAGGTCTACCGGCAGGGCGAGGCCGGCAAGTACGCGAAGCTCTCGAAGGGCCTCGTCGCCGCGGGAGCCGGGCTGCTCGCGCTCGGCGGCCGCCGCAGCCGCACCGCAGCCGTCGCCGGCGGCACGCTCGTGCTCGCGGGAGAGCTGGCGCTCCGCTGGTCGATCTTCAAAGCGGGCTTCCAGTCCGCGCGCGACCCGAAGTACACCGTCGTGCCGCAGAAGGCGCGCAAGGCGCAGCGCGAGGCTCGAGCCGAGGGCTGATCGTGGCTCAGTCGACCGCGAGCAGGTCGACGACGAAGACGAGCGGCTCGTGCGGCTTGATCACGCCGCCGGCGCCACGCGCGCCGTACGCCATCGCCGACGGGATCGTCAGCTTGCGCCGGCCGCCGACCTTCATGCCCTGCACGCCCTGGTCCCAGCCCGGGATCACCTGTCCCTTGCCGAGCTTGAACTGGAACGGCTGCCCGCGGTTCCACGATGCGTCGAACTCGTCGCCGGTCGTGAACGACACGCCGACGTAGTGCACGGTCACCTTCGACCCGCTCGTCGCCTCGTCGCCGTCGCCGGTGACGATGTCCTCGATCCCGAGCTCGAACGGGACGTCGCCGGACGGCTTCTCGATCTGCGGGCGCTCGGTCACTGCAGATGCTCCCTCACCCGAGCATCCTCGCAGTCGAGCCGCTCTTCGCCGTCGCGCGTGACGCGGTAGGCCGTCGCGCCCGGGACGGCAGCTGACGATCTCCTGCAGCTCGGTACCGACGTAGTGCAGCGCGACGCCGTCGTCGGCTGCGACGCCGTCGCCGAGACCGCCGTCGACGAGCTCGCGGTAGCGCGGCCGGCGGCGCTCCTCTCCGTCGTAGTGCGGACACGCGCTGCCGGGCAGGAAGCCGAGGCAGTCCATCGACTCGAGCTGCGGCCCGAACGAGTCCGTGACGCCCTGCTCGAACCAGCAGATCATCCCGGCACTCGCGCCCCAGAGAATCGTGCCCTGCTCCCACGCCTCGCGCATCAGCTGGTCGATCCCGTGCACGCGCCAGATCGCGAGCATGTTCGCGGTGTTGCCGCCGCTGACGCAGATCGCGTCCTGCGAGAGCACGAGCTCGCGCAGATCGGACGGCGGATAGGGGAAGGTGAGCAGCGTGTTCGCCTCGGCGCGGCGCGCAAAGCGGTCGTAGAACATCGCGACCGCGGAGTCCTCGTCTGCGGCGGCGGTCGGCACGTAGAGCACGCTGCGGCCGCTCTTTGCCGGTCAGCTCCAGCACGTAGCGATAGAGCAGGTCGGTCTGTTCGGGGGTGTCTCCCCCGCCGCCGAGGCCGACTATGTGACGCTCTGACCCCACGCCACGAGTTTACGGGCGCGCGCTCTCGGTACGCCGGAGCAATGGAACTCGGCTACTGGCTGTCGTCGGAGGAGCACGGCCCACGCGACCTCGTCGAGAACGCGAAGCGGGCGGAGCAGGCGGGCTTCTCCTACGTCCTGATCTCGGACCACATCCACCCGTGGGTCGACGCGCAGGGGCACAGCCCGTTCGTCTGGAGCGTGATCGGCGCGCTCGGCGAAGCGACGAAGCTCGGGGTCGGCACGGCGGTGACCTGTCCGCTGATCCGCATGCACCCGGCGATCGTGGCGCACGCCGCCGCCACCGCCCAGAACATGCTCGAGGGGCGCTTCTTCCTCGGCGTCGGCACCGGCGAGAACCTGAACGAGCACGTGCTCGGCGACCGCTGGCCGCGCGCCGACGAACGGCTCGAGATGCTCGAGGAAGCGATCGACCTGATGCGCAAGCTCTTCGCCGGCGAGTACGAGACCTTCCGCGGCGAGCACTACACCGTCGAGCAGCTGAAGCTGTACGACGCACCCGACTCGCCGCCGCCGATCCTCGTCGCCGCCAAGGCGCCGAATGCCGCGAAGCTCGCGGCCGCCAAGGGCGACGGGACGATCAACACCAAGCCCGACGAGCAGATCGTCAAGGAGTTCAAGGACGCGGGCGGCACCGGCCCGATCCACGGCAAGGTGACCGGCGCCTTCGCGGCAAGCGAGGCAGAAGCGCGCAAGATCGCGCGGGAGCGCTCCCCGAACAGCGCCATGGGCGGCGACCTCTCGACCGAGCTCGCCCTGCCGCGCGACTTCGAGGCCGTCGCAGAGCTCGTTCGCGAAGAGGATCTCGACCTGCTCGTGCTCGGCAACGACGCCGGTCGCTGGCGCGAGCAGCTGGCGGCGTACGAGGAGCGCCGGATTCACGCATGTGGCCCTGCACGACGTTTCGCAGAGCCAGGGCGCGTTCATCGAGTTCGCCCGGCAGCTCACCTAGCTTCTGGTTGAATCGAGGCATGGCCTCGCCCTCTCAGCTCAAGGTCGGTGACCGCAGCTACGCGATCCACCGGCTCGACGAGCTGCAGGCGACCTACGACATCGCACGCCTTCCCTACACGCTGCGCGTGCTGCTCGAGAACGTGCTTCGAAACGGCGACGAGGCCGACGTCGAGGCGGTTGCGCGCTGGAACGCGAAGGCCGAGCCGTCGGAGGAGATCTCGTTCGCGCCGTCGCGCGTCCTGCTGCAGGACCTGACCGGCGTGCCTGCGGTCGTCGACCTCGCGGCGATGCGGAACGCAATGGCCGACCTCGGCGGCGAGCCGTCGAAGATCAACCCGCTGATCCCCGCCGAGCTCGTGATCGACCACTCGGTGCAGGTCGACTCGTTCGCGTCACGCATGGCGTTCGGGCAGAACGTGGAGCTCGAGTACGAGCGCAACCACGAGCGCTACCTCTTCCTGCGCTGGGGACAGAAGGCGTTCAGCGGCTTCCAGGTCGTGCCTCCGGGCACCGGCATCTGCCACCAGGTGAACCTCGAGTACCTCGCGCGTGTCGTCGAGGACCGCGACGGCGCCGCCTTCCCCGACACGCTCGTCGGCACCGACTCGCACACGACGATGGTCAACGGCCTCGGCGTGCTCGGCTGGGGCGTCGGCGGCATCGAGGCCGAGGCCGCGATGCTCGGGCAGCCGCTCTCGATGCTCGTGCCGCAGGTCGTCGGCTTCAAGCTGAGCGGCGCGCTGCCGGACGGGGCGACCGCGACCGACCTCGTCCTGACCGTGACCGAGATGCTCCGCAAGACGGGCGTCGTCGGCAAGTTCGTCGAGTACTACGGCGAGGGCCTGACGTCATTGCCGCTCGCCGACCGCGCGACGATCGGGAACATGTCGCCCGAGTAC
The DNA here is from genome assembly GCA_963779505.1 of uncultured Actinomycetes bacterium. Classification (GTDB taxonomy): domain Bacteria; phylum Actinomycetota; class Thermoleophilia; order Gaiellales; family Gaiellaceae; genus PALSA-600. Next base: position 102,918 of record CAVZYK010000022.1, read on the forward strand.
GGCGCGACGTGCGGGTTCTTCCCCGTCGACAACGTGACGCTCGACTACCTGAGACTGACGGGGCGCTCGCCCGAGCGGATCGCGCTCGTCGAGGCGTACTGCAAGGAGAACATGCTCTGGCACGACCCGAGCGAGCACGCGACGTACACCGAGATCGTCGAGCTCGACCTCGGCGACGTCGAGCCGTCGCTCGCCGGCCCGCGCCGGCCGCAGGATCGCGTGCCGCTCGCGAGCGCGAAGGAGGCGTTCCTCGAGACGCTCGGGACGTTCGGCGTCGCCCTGCGCAACGGCTCGCACGACAAGGCGGTCGCAGACACCTTCCCGGCCTCCGACCCGACGACCGAGCAGCAGCCCGGCGGCGCGCCCGAGCCGGAGCCCGACAACGCGCCGGTCGCCACTGCGTCTGCCCCCGGGCACAAGCGCACTCCCGTCGCGGGCGCCGACTACGAGCTCGATCACGGCTCCGTCGTGATCGCCGCGATCACCTCGTGCACGAACACGTCGAACCCGCAGGTGATGGTCGCGGCAGGATTGCTCGCGCGGAACGCCGTCGAGCGGGGACTGCAACGCCAGCCGTGGGTCAAGTCGTCGCTCGCCCCCGGCTCGAAGGTCGTCACGCGCTACTACGAGCAGGCGGGGCTGCAGGAGCACCTCGACACGCTCGGCTTCAACACCGTCGGCTACGGCTGCACGACGTGCATCGGCAACTCCGGCCCGCTCGCCGACGAGATCGTGGCCGCGGTCGGCGAGGGTGACCTCGTCGTCTGCTCGGTGCTCTCGGGCAACCGCAACTTCGAGGCGCGCATCCATCCCGAGGTGAAGGCGAACTACCTCGCCTCGCCGCCGCTCGTCGTCGCCTATTCGCTCGCCGGCCGCATGGACATCGACTGGGAGACCGAGCCGGTCGGCACGGGCTCCGACGGCGAGGACGTCTTCCTGCGCGACATCTGGCCGAGCGCGAAGGAGGTCAGCGACACGATCGCCACCTCCGTGCGCGCCGAGCACTTCTCCGACACGTACGCGGACGTCTTCACCGGCGATGAGCTGTGGCGCGACCTGCCCGTCCCGGAAGGCGAGCTCTTCGAGTGGGCGCCGGAGTCGACGTACGTGCGGCACCCGCCGTACTTCGAAGGCATGAGCCGCGAGCCGGGATCCGTCGGCGACATCGCAGGCGCGCGCGTGCTCGTGTGGCTCGGCGACTCGGTGACGACCGACCACATCTCACCCGCCGGCTCGATCCGGCCGGACTCGCCCGCGGGCGCGTATCTGGTGGAGCACGGCGTCGCAGCGCAAGGACTTCAACTCCTACGGTGCGCGGCGCGGCAACCACGAGGTGATGGTTCGCGGCACGTTCGCGAACGTGCGGCTGCGCAACCAGCTCGTTCCCGGCTCGGAAGGGACATGGACGAAGCACATCCCGTCGGGCGAGGAGATGACGATCTACGACGCGTCGCGCCGCTACCTCGACGAGGGCACGCCGACGATCGTGATCGCCGGCAAGGAGTACGGCTCCGGCTCGTCGCGCGACTGGGCGGCGAAAGGCCCCAACCTGCTCGGCGTCAAGGCCGTGATCGTGCAGTCGTACGAGCGCATCCACCGCTCCAACCTGCTGATGATGGGCGTGCTGCCGCTGCAGTTCATGGACGGCGAGAGCCCCGAGACGCTCGGCCTGACCGGCAGTGAGACGTACTCGATCCACGGCGTCGAGAACGGCGAGGCGCAGGAGGTGACGGTGCGCGCCGACGACAAGGAGTTCCGCGCGCGCGTCCGTCTCGACACCCCGCGCGAGCGCGAGTACCTCCGGCACGGCGGGATCCTCCCGTACGTCCTCCGCCGCCTCCTCTCCTAGTCGTCGTCACCGGGCCCGCCCGGTGCGGGCAAGACGACGACGGCCGCGGTGCTCCGCGACCAGCTCCGCCTGCCGCTCGTCGCGAAGGACGCACTCAAGGAGACGCTCGCCTCGCAACTCGGCACGCAGGGGCGTGACGAGTCGTACGAGCTCGGCGTCGCCGTCTTCCACCTGATGGCGACGGTCGTGCACGAGTTGCTCGCGCACGACGTCTCGCTGATCTGCGAGGGGAACTTCGTCGCGGAGAGCGTCGTCTTCCGCGACCTGCCGCCCGCGCGGATCGCGCAGGTGCACGTCTCAGCGCCGCCCGAGGTGTTGCGCGCGCGTCTCCTCGACCGCGACCCGCACCGGCACCCGGTGCACTACGACGCCGAAGCGGCAGACGAGATCGTGGCGCTCGCGACCGCCGGCAAGTGGGAGCCGCTGCCGCTCGGCGGCGAGCTGATCCGCGTCGACGGCACCCGGCCGCTCGACCTGGACGAGCTCACGAGCCTGGTTCGACGGGTGTGACCCGACCGCGCTCCTGCAGCTCGAAGCAGATCCCCCGCACCAGGTAGTAGACCGCGACCGGCAGCACGAACACGGCGACGCGGAGGATCCAGATCTGCGTCACGTAGGAGATGTGCACCGCGACTGCGATGCGGTCGGCCGAGCCGGCCAGGAACACCACTCCGACGACGGCGGTCGCCGCGCAGATCGCCGCCGTGCGGCGAGGCGCGTCACTCGGCGCGTCGAGCAGGTCGTGTCTGCGGTCGTCCCCCGTACGACGCCGTTCGACCGACGGCCACAGGTAGAGCAGCGCGAACGCCGCCAGCGGGAAGAGCAGGCCGCCGAAGAACGGATTCGGGAGCAGCGTGTACGAGCCGATGTGCAGCTCCCACCCGGGCATCAGCCGCAGCGCCCCGAGCAGCCAGCCCAGGTACCAGTCCGGCTGCGCGCCGTTCGTCGCGAGGTACGGCTCGAACGGCCCCCACTGCCAGATCGGGTTGATCTGGATCAGCCCGCCGAGCAGGAACAGCACGCCCGTCACCGCGAGCAGCAGCCCGCCCGAGCGGAGGGCATACGCGGGCCAGAGCCTCAGACCGACGACGTTGCGCTCGGTGCGGCCGGGGCCGCGGAACTGCGCGTGCTTCTGACGCACGATGATCGCGAGGTGCATCGTGATCAGCGCCCCGATCACGACGGGGATGATCAGGACGTGCACGATGAAGAGGCGGCCGACGAACGCGTCGCTGCCCGGGAACGCGCCGCCCCAGATCGCCGTCGCGAGCCACGCGCCGATCACGGGCACCGACAGCGCGACGGAGTAGCCGATCGCGAGCCCCATGCCGGACAGGAGGTCGTCGGGCAGCGAGTAGCCGGCGTAGCCCTCGAAGACGGCGAGGGCCAGCATCGTCGTCCCGATCCAGGCGTTCAGGTCGCGCGGCTTGCGGAACGCGCCCGTCAGGAAGATGCGGAACAGGTGCATGACGATCGCGGCGATGAAGACGTTCGCTGCCCAGTGGTGCGTCTGCCGGATCAGCAGCCCGGCCTTCCACCGGTACGAGAGGTCGACCGTCGAGCGGTACGCCTCGGTCATCGTCGTCCCGCGTAGCGGCGCGTACGCCCCGTGGTAGACGACGTGCGCGTAGCTCGGCTCGAAGAAGAACGTCAGGTAGATGCCCGTCGCGACGAGGACGAGGAAGCAGTAGAGCGCGATCTCGCCGAGCAGGAACGACCAGTGGTCGGGGAAGACATAGTCGAGCGTCTTCTTGACGAGACCCGACGAGCCGACGCGCGACTCGAGGAACCGGACGCCGCGCTTGATCACGCGCGCACCTTCCACCAGGACGGGCCGATGCGACCCGAGAAGTCGCCACCGGCGACCAGGTAGCCGGCGTCGTCGAGCGCGAGCGGCAACTGCGGCAGCGAGCGTGCCGCCGGGCCGAACGTGCGCGTGCCGCCGTCGGCGACGGAGAACGTCGAGTAGTGACAGGGGCAGATCAGCGCCGGCCCGGGCGACGTGTCGTCGAACGACGGGTAGCGGAAGAGCGTGATCGCGCAGCCTGCGTGCGGGCAGATCTTCGAGAAGGCGAGGATGCCGTCGGGCGCCCAGTCACGGCGGTCGTCGGGCAGATCGAGCTCGTCGGCGCGAATCCGGACGACGACGATCGCGGAGGCGAGCTGCTCCTTCGAGGCATGCTCGGGGAAGCCGGTGCGGAACGAGCCGACGCCGACGTCGACGGCACGGATCGGGCGGCCGGCGTCGTCGACGACGCGCCGCCCGCGACGCCAGGGGCTCTCCGACAGGACCTTCGACGCGTTCGGGCCGAGCGAGAACGCAGGCACGACGAGCGCGGCGGCGAGCGCGCCGCCGGCGCCGGTCGCGGCAGTCAGCAGCAGGCGCTTCCGGCTCAGGCGGGCCGCTCCCTCGGAGTACGTCGCGATCGCCTCGTCGGCGCGCTCCTGGTCGTCGAGCACCGGGCGGGTCTCCACGTGCTCCTCCTGCGACACGAGCCTGGAGCCGGCCAGCACCGAGGCGCCGGCCGCGCAGAGAAAGGCGAGACCGAGCGAGAGCCCCATCAGCTGCGTGTTGCCGTCGTGCACGTAGAACACCGCGAATGCGATCGAGAAGAACGTCACGAGCAGGAGCAGCCAGAGGACGAGCGTCTCGGCGTCGCGGTCGGGCTGCGGCTCCGGCTCACCGGGCGGCGTGCGCTTCCCGCGGCCGAGCAGCAGCACGAGCAGCGAGATGATCCACTTCACCGCGGTCGCCCCTTGCCGATGATCCGCGCCACGACGAGCAGCGAGGCGGCGCCGAGCAGCCACGTCACCATGCCCTCGGGCACCGGACCGGTGTTCGAGATGCCCCACCCGCCGCGATCGTCCGGGTGGCGCGTCGAGCGCACGTACTTCGCGACGGACGCGAGCTGCGCATCGGAGAGCTGCGCGCGGTCGAACGCCGGCATCACCCACGGACCGAGGCGCACGGCCTCGTAGATCTGCCGCGTCGAAGCCGACTGGAGCGACGGCGAGAAGCCACCCGTGACGACGCCACCGCGCGCCTCGATCTGGTGACAGCCGCTGCACGACTCGGTGAAGATCCGCTGCCCCTGCGCCACGCTGCCGGCGTCCGGGTCGGGGCTCGGCACCGGCGGGCCACCGCCGAGGGACGCGACATACGCGACGAGCGCGTCGATGTGCGCGTCGGAGTACTGCGGACCGGGAGCGCTCCGGCTCCTGGCCCGGGAGTCACGAGGGGCATCCGGCCGGTCGAGAGGTAGAAGTCCGCCGCAGCGGCGCCGACCCCGTGCAGCGACGGCCCGCGCTGCGGGACACCGTCGCCGTTCAGCCCGTGACAGCTCGAGCAGCCTTCGCGGAAGAGCTCCCTCCCGGTCGCGCCCTGTGCGGGCGCTGCCAGCACGAGCCCGACGGCGAGCACGAGCGCGAGCCTCATCGCGCCGCCTCGACCTCGCGCCGTTCCTCGCGCACGAGGCTCAGCCAGACGGCGACGACGAAGATGACGGCGGCCGCTGCAGAGCCGACGCCCCACATCAGCGCGCCGGCGCGGTGCTGCTGCGCCGAGCGACACGCCCGCGTAGAGCGGCCGGTCGACGAAGTCGAGCACGACGCCGACCGCCGACATCACGGGCATGCCGACCATCAGGTAGCCGGCGCGCCCGACCGGCCCGAGCGGCGAGGCGGGCGCGAGCGCCGGCCACCAGAAGAGCAGCGCCGACGCGACCGTCGCAACGTCGGCCGCGAGCCAGAGGAGCGCATGGGCATGTGTCGCGTCCCAGACGACCGGCACGTGCAACACGGTGACGAGCACCGCGAACTGCGCGAGGCCGAGCCACGGCCGGACGCGGAGCCGGCCCGCCGCCCCGGCGGCGAGCGCAGGCCCGAGCACGAGCGTCAGCGCCAGGTGCTCGAGCATGTGCTCGGTCATCGCTGCTCCCGCAGGTCGAGGAGCGGCGCGTACGAGGCGACGGCGGGCAGCGGGCGGTCGAAGTTCGCGCGCGGCGGCGGCGACGGCGCCCACCACTCGAGCGTGTGGCCGCCCCACGGATCGGGGCCGGCGGCGACGCGGTCGCGAGACGACGTCCAGATGTTCCAGATGAAGACGAGCACCGAGAGCGCGATCACGTACGAGCCGATGGTCGAGACCGTGTTCCAGCCCGTGAAGCCCGCCGAGGGCGAGTAGTCGGCGACGCGGCGCGGCATGCCGTCGTAGCCGAGGACGAAGAGCGGCGCGAACGTCAGGTTCGTCCCGACGAACATCAGCGCGAAGTGCAGCTTCCCCCAGCCCTCGCGCAGGAACCAGCCGGTCGCCTTCGGCCACCACAGGTAGACGCCCGCGAAGAGCCCGAAGAGCGAGCCGGCGAACAACGTGTAGTGGAAGTGCGCGACGACGAACATCGAGTCGTGCACGTGGTAGTCGAGCGGCGGCGACGCGACGATCAGACCCGAGAGGCCGCCGAACAGGAACAGCAGGATGAACCCGATCGCGAAGAGCAGCGACGTCGTGATGCGGATCCGTCCTCCCCACATCGTCGCGATCAGGTCGAAGTACTCGACGCCCGCCGGCACCATCAACGCCGTCGAGGTGAGCGAGAAGAACTGGTTCGTCACCCGGCCGGTCGCGAACATGTGGTGCCCCCACACCGACATCGAGAGCGCCGCGAACGCGAGCAGCGAGATGACGAGCGCGTGATAGCCGAAGAACCGTCGCCGCGAGAAGATCGCGACCGACTCGGCGACCGCGCCGACGAACGGGAAGAACGTCACGTAGACGACGGGGTGGCCGTAGAACCAGAACAGGTGCTGATAGGCGACGGGGCCGCCGGCCGAGTCGAAGACGGGCGTCACGTTCCGGTCGATCCAGAGCAGCGTCATCACCACGACGAGCGCGGGGAACGACGTCACGACCATCAGGCACGTGACGACGAGCGACCAGGTGAGGACGGGCATCCGCAGCAGCGTCATGCCGGGCGCACGCAGGCGCAGTACGGTGGCGAGCAGGCACCAGGCGAGGCCGAGCTGCGCCAGCGTCACGACGATCACGCCCACGATCCACATGTCGGTGCCGACCCCCTGGGCGTGCTGGTCGCCGGAGAGCGGGTAGAACGCGGTCCAGCCCGATCTGGCGGCGCCGTCCTGGGTCAGGAAGCCTGCGTACATGGTCAGGCCGCCGGCGAGGATCGCCCAGTCGCAGACACGTGCGAGCCGCGAGGCGGCGAGGTCGCGCGGCGCCGATCTGCAACGGGACGAGGTAGACGCCGAGCGCGAGCGCGACCGGCACGAGCACGAGGTAGAGCATTCCGCTCCCGTGCATCGTGAAGAGCTGGTTGTACTCGTCGTGCGAGACGACCTGCATGCCCGGCCGTGCGAGCTCGGTGCGCATCACGAGCGCGAGCAGGCCCGAGAGCAGGAAGAAGCCGAACGCCGATGCGAAGAGGCGCGCCGCGATCACCTTGTGATCGGTGGACGCCGCCCACTCGAGCGGCCGGAAGCGCACGCGCCGGGGCAGCGCGACGGTCGTCACGTCGCCTTCACCGTGAAGCCCATGCCCGCGTGCTGCAGGCCGCAGAACTCGGCGCAGCGACCGACGTACGTGCCGGGCCGGTCGAAGGTCAGGTCGAACTCGGTCCAGCGCTGCGGGAACGCGTCGCGCTTGAAGCGCTCGGACGGGATCCAGAACGAGTGGATGACGTCGCGCGAGATGATCCGAAAGCGGATCGTGCGCCCGGCCTTCACGACGAGGGTCGGGTTGTGCAGGTCGTCGCCGGTGACCGTCCGCCCGTCGTGGCGGAACGTCCAGCCCCACTGGAACGCGACGACCTCGACCGTGTCGCCGGTCGCGGCGACCGCGTCGACCCGCGACTCGGTGCGGAACGTCTTGGTGACGAAGACGATCGCGATCGCGACCAGGACGAGCGCGTAGACCGACTCGGCGACTGTCGCCGAGCTCTTGCGGCTCGGTGGTGCGGCGCCGCGCCGGCGGCGGTGGAAGAGGACGAGCGGCGCCAGCGTGGCGACGAAGACGACGACCACCACGACCGCCATCACGGCCAGGTAGAGATCCCAGACGCCACCGAACTGTTGCTGCGTGTCGACGCTCCCGACGATGGCGTGGGGATTCCCCCTGGCGAGGGGCGCTAATCGCCCGAGGCAGCCGCCGAAAACGGCCGCGTCCCGGGGTCAGACCCAGGAACATGCGTCCGGAACATGGCTGTTCTGGCCGGCGCTATCCTGCCGCCACCGGGGTGCCCCGCGCTGGGGGCTGAGATCACACCCGTCGAACCTGCTCCGGGTCATGCCGGCGAAGGGAGCGCTGTGACATCGAACGACACGCCGTCCTGGGGCATCGAGCCCGTTCCGGAGCGCCTGCGCGTCCTCGGCACGCTCGACGGGCTGCTCCTCTGGTCGAACCTCTCGGTCTCGCTGCTCGTGATCGTCGCGGGTGCGTTCCTCGTCCTCCCCGCCGACCAGTTCGGGCTCGCGTTGTCGCTGCCGGTCGCGCTCGGCGCGATCGTCGCCGCCGCCGTGGTCGGCAACTTCCTGCTCGGGCTCGGCGGCCTGATCGGCGCCGACGCGCGCGTGCCGACGATGGTGCTGCTGCGCGCGCCGCTCGGACGGCGCGGCTCGTACCTGCCGACGGCGCTCAACGTCGTCCAGTGCCTCGGCTGGTCGGTGTTCGAGCTGATCATCATCGCCACCGGTGCGAGCGCTCTCTCCGAGCAGCTCTTCGGCTTCGGCGGCGTGCCGTTCTGGAAGATCGTCTTCGGCTGCGTCGCGACCGCGCTCGCGCTGCTCGGCCCGGTCGGCTTCGTCCGCAAGTTCGTGCGGAAGTTCGCGATCTGGGTCGTGATCGCGTCGCTCGTCTACCTCGCCTGGTGGTCGCTGCACGGCCGGCATCCCGTCGCGCTCTGGCATCGCGGCGGCTCCCACGCGTTCTGGCCCGGCTTCGACCTCGTGCTCGCGTCGATCATCAGCTGGACACCGCTCGTCGCCGACTACACCCGCTTCTCGCGCACGCGACGCGACGGCTTCGTCGGCGCAGGCGTCGGCTACTTCCTGCCGACGGTGCCGCTGTTCGCGCTCGGCGCGGTGATCGCGCTCTCGCGCCACATCAGCGACGCGCCCGGATTGCTGACCGCGGTCGCCGCAGGCGGCGCCGCGAGCCTGCTCGCGCTGCTGGCGCTGACGGTCGACGAGAGCGACGAGGCCTTCGCGAACGTCTACTCGGGCGCGGTCAGCCTGCAGAACCTGATCCCGCGCGTCCCACAGCGCATCCTCGTCGGCGGCGTCGCCGCGATCGCGACGTTCGGCGCGCTCGTGGTCGACCTGCGGAACTACCAGCCGTTCCTCTACCTGCTCGGCTCGTTCTTCGTGCCGCTCTTCGCGGTACTGCTCGCCGACTGGCTGCTCTCCGGGCGTCACTACAGCCGCGACGACGTCTTCCGCGTGCCCGAGATCCGGCTCGAGATGGTGGGCGCCTGGCTGACCGGCTTCTGCGTCTACCAGTGGCTCTATCCGCAGGGGCCGTCGTGGTGGACGGGCCTCGTCGCGCACACGAGCCCGCACGCGCTGCCCTGGGGTGGAGCGTCGCTGCCGAGCTTCCTGGTCGCATTCGGGCTCGCCGCCCTCGCACGCGCTCTCTCGAGGAGGCCCATACTGGCGAGCGCGTGATCGCGCTGATCGGGAACCTCTCGCTCGACGTCCTGCCGGGCGCCGCTCCACGGATCGGGGGCGGCTCCTACCATGGCGCGCGAGCGCTGCAGCGTCTGCGCGTGCCGGCGCGCGTGGTCGCGCGGTGCGCGCCGAGCGACCGCGACACGCTGCTGCCGCCGCTCGTGCGGCTCGGGACTCCCGTCCGCTTCGTCGCAGGCGAGTCGACCGCCACCTTCGCGTTCTCCTACAACGGCGACCGCCGCGAGATGCGCGTGGACGCGCTCGGCGATACCTGGAGCGCGACCGACATCCCCCCTCTCCACTCGGCACGCTGGGCGCACGTGGCGCCGCTCTCCCGCCACGAGTTCCCGGTCGCGACCCTGGCCGCCCTCGCGCGCCGCTGCCGCGTCTCCTACGACGGACAGGGGCTCGTGCGGGTGCCGCAGGTGGGGCCGCTGGAGCTGAACGACGATTTCGACCGCGATCTGCTGCGGCACATCTGGGTGCTGAAGCTCGCAGAGGAGGAAGCGGAGGTGATCGGCGACATTCGCGCGCTGGGCGTGCGCGAGGTGGTCGTCACGAGCGGCTCACAGGGCGCGACGGTGCACGTCGGGGGCACGCGCGAGGAGATCCCGGCCCGGCCGATCGACGGCGATCCGACCGGTGCCGGCGACGCGTTCGCGACCTCGTACGTCGTCGCGCGCAACGCGGGCTTCGCGCCGGCCGGCGCGGCACGGAGGGCGACGGCGGTGGTGGCGTCGCTGATGGCGCGATGATCGCGGTCGTCGCCACGGTCGCAGGCGCGTTCGCGGTCGACCTGGAGGAGGACGAGCTCGAGCCGTGGGCGGGCGAGCTCACGACGCCCGCGCCGCTCGCGCTCAACCTGCCTCGACTCGTCGCCGCGGCGTCCGCCGGCTCGACGGTGGTGGCCGTCGTCGACACGAAGCCGCCGCTCGTCGTCTCGCACGACGCGGGCGCGACCTGGCGCGAGTCGGGCCGTGGGCTTCCCGCCGGACGGGCCGTCGCGGTGTTCGAGGACGACCCCGACGTCGTCGTCTATGCGACGCGCAACCGCCTCTACCTCTCGCGCGACGGCGGCACGTTCTGGTCGTCGCTTGCCGTCGAGCTGCCCGAGATCGAAGCGGTCGAGATCAGAAGCTGAACTCGCCGCGCGCGACGACCACGGCCGCGCCGCCGACCGTCACCCGCTCGATCGACTCCGCCGAGCCGTCGGCACGCGCGTAGAGCTTCGACGGCCGGTTGATCTCGACTCCCTGCGTGATCTCGATCTGCTCGCCGAACGCGATGCGACCGTGACGGGCGAGATGAATCGCGAGCGGCCCGGCGGCCGAGCCGGTCGCGGGATCCTCCGCGACGCCGTGCGACGGCGCGAACATGCGCGTCTTCCAGCCTGAGCCGTCGCGCGCGAAGCAGTTGACGCCGTCCCCGGTCGCGCGCTCGAGCGCGCCCAGGTCGGGCTCGACGGCGGCGACGTCGTCGGCCGACACGAGTTCGACGTACACGTGCCCCGGCCCGAGCTCGTAGCGCTCGACCGGCAGGCCGGACGACGGGATGCCGAGCGCGGCGAGGATCCCCTGCTCGTTGTCGGCCAGTTCCCAGCGCGGGATCGGCTGCTGCATCCAGCCGAAGACGATGCGCGCGCCGTCACGCTCCAGCTCGACCGGCACGACGCCGGAGACCGTCTCCAGGTTGATGACGATCTTCTGCAGCGGCAGCCCGAGCACGAACGCGGCGCCGAGCACGGGATGGCCCGCGAACGGCAGCTCGAGGGCCGGCGTGAAGATGCGGATCCGCACGTCGGCGTCGGGCGACGACGGCGGCAGCACGAAGACGGTCTCGGAGAAGTTCATCTCGCGCGCGAGCGACTGCATGTCCTCGCTCGTCAGGTCGCGGGCGTCCGTGAAGACGGCGAGCTGGTTGCCGGTCAGCGGCGTGTCGGTGAAGACGTCGGCGACGACGTAGCGAAAGCGGCGCACGATGCGCACCCTAGATGAGGACGCCGGTGGTGCCGGCCGGGCCGTGTGACCCGACCGGCACAGGGGATCTGTCATCCGGCGAAACTGCTGCGGGTCGGCGCCTCCCAGCACCTTCCCGCTTACTAGACGGAGATCGACCGCCGCATCTTCCCGGCCGGGACCGCTTGAATCAGACGATGCGCGTCTGCCTGATGGTCGAGGGCCAGGAAGGAGTCGAGTGGGAGCACTGGCTCTCGCTCGCGGAAGCAGCCGAGAGCGCCGGCCTCGAAGGGCTCTTCCGTTCCGACCACTACCAGGCGATCGGCAAGGGCTCACCGGCGGGATCGCTCGATGCCTGGACGACGCTCGCCGGGCTCGCCGCGCGCACGAAGACGCTGCGCCTCGGGACGATGGTGTCGCCGGTCACGTTCCGGCCCGCCTCGGTGCTTGCGAAGAGCGTCGTCACCGTCGACCACATCTCGGGCGGACGCGCCGAGCTCGGCATCGGCGCCGGCTGGTTCGAGCGCGAGCACGACGCCTACGGCTTCCCGTTCCTGACGACGCGCGAGCGCCTCGACGAGCTCGACCGGCAGCTCGAGGAGATCACGCGGCAGTGGACGACGGCGGACGACATCTGGCCGAAGCCGCTGCAGCAGCCGCGACCGCCGATCATCGTCGGCGGCACTGCGAAGCCGCGCACCGTGCGCGCAGCGGTGCGGTTCGCCGACGAGTACAACACGGTCTTCCCGACGGTCGACGAGGCGCGCGAGCGCAAGCAGGTCCTCGACACGGCTGCGCGGGAGGCAGGACGCGACCCGCTCGTCTACTCGATGATGATCGGCTGCCTCGTCGGCCGTGACGAGCGCGATCTCGAGCAACGACAGCAGCGGTTCCGCGCGGAGATCAGCGGTGACCTGCCTCCGGTGCACGGCACCGTCGAGCAGGTGGTCGACCAGCTGCGCGACGTACGAGGCGGTCGGGGTCGAGCGGGTGATGCTGCAACAGCTCCTGCACGACGACCTCGAACAGGTGAGCCTCCTGGGCGAAGTCGCGACCCGTCTACATTAGGGCCGTGCGTCTCTTCGTCGTGCGGCATGCCGAGGCTGCGCCCGGCGATCCCGATGAGCTGCGCCCGCTCACCGACGCGGGCCGTGCCGCCGCGCGGGCGCTCGGCGACCGCCTGGCCGAGCACGGCCTCGACGCCGTGCTCTCGAGCCCACTGCTGCGCGCGCGCGAGACCGCCGAGGCGATCGCGCGGCCGGCCGGCCTCGTCGCCGAGCCGGACGAGCGGCTCGCGCCGGGCGCCGACGCCGACACCGTGCGCGAAGCGGTGGCCGGTCGCGGCGACACCGTCGTGACCGTCGGCCACCAGCCCGACTGCTCCGAGATCGTGCTCGCGCTCAGCGGCGAGCGCGTCTCGTTCGATCCGGGTGCCGTGCACGAGGTCGAGCTCTGAGCGTCGTCAGCGTCACCGGACTGCGCAAGAGCTACGGCGAGCTCGAAGCGGTGCGGGGGATCGACTTCCAGATCGCAGCGGGCGAGGTCTTCGGACTGCTCGGCCCGAACGGAGCCGGGAAGACGACGACCGTCGAGATCCTCGAGGGCTACCGCAAGCGAGACGGCGGCAGCGTCGAGGTGCTCGGAGTCGACCCGCAGCGCGCCGGCCGTGCCTGGCGCAACCGGCTCGGCGTCGTCCTGCAGTCGTCGTCGATCTACCCCGCGCTGACCGTGCGTGAGAGCCTGCGCGTCTTCGCCGGCTACTACGACGCGCCACGCGACGTCGACGAGGTGATCGAGCTCGTCGGCCTGCAGGAGAAGCAGGACGCCCGTGCGCGCAGCCTGTCGGGCGGCCAGCAACGGCGACTCGACCTCGGCCTCGGCCTGATCGGCGATCCCGAGCTGATCTTCCTCGACGAGCCGACGACGGGGTTCGACCCTGGCGCCCGGCGGACGGCCTGGGAGACCATTCGCAACCTGCGTGCGCTCGGCAAGACGATCCTGCTCACCACGCACTACCTGGATGAGGCCGAGCAGCTCGCGGACCGCGTCGCCGTGCTGCGCGACGGCGTGATCGTGCGCGAGGGGTCGCCGTCGGAGCTGACCGGCGGTGCCGTCGAGACCGAGATTCGCTATCGCCGCGGCGGCGAGGACGTGGTCGAGCAGACGCGCGAGCCGACGCGCCGGCTGAACGAGCTGACCGCCGAGGCACTGGCGCGCGGCGAGGAACTCGAAGCGCTCGAGGTGCGACGTCCGACGCTCGAGGACGTGTACCTGGAGCTGACGGAGTGAGGCTCTTCCTGCACGAGGTGAGAACGGCCCAGCTGCTCTTCTGGCGCAACCGCGAGGCGGCGTTCTTCACGTTCTTCCTGCCGATCATCTTCTTCCTGATCTTCGGCTCGATCTACGGCAACCAGACGATCTCCGAGGAGCACATCCGTGCCGCGCCGTTCCTCGAGGCGGGCATGATCGGCTACGGCGTCGCATCGACTGCGTTCGCCGGGCTCGCAATCACGATGGTGATCCGACGCGAGAGCGGCGTGCTCAAGCGCATCCGCGCCACGCCGCTGCCGCCGCCGACGTATCTGCTGGCGGTGCTCCTCTCGACGTTCGTCGTCTTCCTGATCGAGGCCGGGCTGATGATCGCGATCGGACGGATCTTCTTCGACGTCGCGTTGCCCGTGCGGTTCTTCTCGCTCTTCGTGCTCCTCATGTTCGGTGCCGCGTGCTTCGCGGCGATGGGCCTCGGCCTCACCGGCTACATCCGCTCAGCGGAAGGCTCGTCGGCCGTCGTCAACTTCATCTACCTGCCGATGGCGATCATCTCGGGCACGTTCTTCACGCCAAAGTCGTACCCGTCGTTTCTCGAGGCGATCGCGAGCGTGCTGCCGCTGACGTATTTCACGCGGCTGACGCGTGAGGTGATGGTGCGAGACCGCCATCTCTGGACGGACTGGCACGCGATCGCAGTCGTGCTCATCTGGGGCCTGATCGGCTTGGTTGCGGCGCTTCGTGGCTTCCGCTGGCAGCCACGCGAGGGTTAGCGCAACCGGGAACGGGCTAGGAGCGTTGTTATGGAGATGAACAACGACGATTTCGAACCGACCATGGCGTTCGCGGTCGAACGGCAGGAGCCGCCCGCGATCGAGGTGCGCGTGAACTTCGGCGTCTTCGCCGGCCGAGAGGCGACCGCGGTCGAGATCGAGCGCCTCGCCGAGTGGCTGCTCGACGAGGTGGGCGAAGTGTCGATCATCTCGGAGGAGCGACACGAGATCGATGCGAACGTCGAGGCGTCGGTGCACCAGGTGCGAATCGAGGTCGCAGCCGACCGCGTGCCGCCGGCCGGCCCCGAGCGCCAGTCCGTGATCGCGCGGCTCGTGGAGCGCGCGGAGCACTGGGCGCGCATGTGCGTCGCAGAACGCCACGCCGAGATCGCCGACGGCGTCTAGCTAGAGCCGACGCTCGACCGCGTCGAGCGTGCGTGTCGCCTGACGCTCGGCGATCGCATCGAGACCGTGCCCGGCGAACCGCGCCAGGATCCCTGCGAGCTCGAGCTCGGTCTGCCAGCGCATCAACGTCCCGTCGCCATCGGAGGTGAGGTCGAAGGTCGACGTGACGTCGGCGCCGCCACCGTGCGCGTGCAGCCGCGCGTGCTCGGGCGGCCGCCGATCGAGCACCTCGAAGCGAATGGTGACGCCGGGCGCGAATGGCAGCGGCGGCTTGACCTTCGCCTGCCAGTGATCCGGGTCGAGCACGGAGTGCCCACGAACGGCCGGGATCGCGGATGCGATCACGTCTGGGTCGGTCAGCAGGTCGAAGACGCGCTCGGGCGGCGCGGCGAACCAGCGCTCTCCTTCGACTCTCGTCACGAGCCGTTTTCTACCCTGTAGCGGGAAGCCGCAACGTCGGGAACGCGTTCTGTCTCTGCATGGCCTCGGTCCGCGAGCTCTGGCGCTACCCCGTCAAGTCGATGCGCGGTGAGCGGATCGAGGAGACCCTCTTGACGGAGGCCGGCTTCACAGGCGACCGCCTCGTGCGTCCGCAGAGCCTGTCGGGACGCCGCATCTCGGCGCGGCAGTATCCGGGCCTGCTCGGCCTCGACGGCACGACAGGCGCCGACGGGACACCGCTCGTCAACGGGCACCCGTGGTCGAGCGAGGAGGCGCAGGCACTCGTGCGTGCCGCGTCGTCAGCCGACATCCGCCTGATCGAGGATCGCTCGCGGATCCGCTTCGACGTGCTGCCGGTGTCGCTCGTGACGGACGGCGCGCTCGCGGAGCTCGGCGTCGATCTGCGGCGGCTGCGCCCGAACATCGTGATCGAGGGCATCGACGGGCTCGCCGAGCGCGGCTGGCACGGCGTGGCGCTGCAGGTCGGCGACGCGGTCGTCGGCATGCGTCAGGTGCGAGGGCGCTGCGTGATGACGACGTTCGATCCCGACACGCTCGAACAGGATCACGGAGTGCTGCGCCGCATCGTCGACGAGTTCGACGGCCGCTTCGCACTCGACTGCTACGTGATCGAGTCAGGCCGGATCGCCGTCGGCGATCCATTCGACGTGCTGGGACCGTGGACGCTCGCCGACGATGCAGCCCGCCGCCAGCTCGGCGGCATGGTGCGGCCGGCATCCGCCCCGGCCTGAGCGAACCTCGTCTACTCACAGCAGGCACCGCTGTACAACGCGGGTCCTGCCCGATCTAGGCGGCGGGGCCTGGCGAGAGGCCCCGCCGCGTCGCACCCTACTTGTGGACTTGCACGACCTGGTACGCGAGGCTGCCCGGGTTCGCCTCACCGAAACGGGCGTTGACTGCGTAGAGCCAGTGACCGAACTCGTCGATCGTCGTGGGAACGCGGAAGTTCGGGTTGGTGATGCGGTTGCGCACCACGCCCGACGTGAGGTCGGACGAGAGCCGAACGACGGCGATCGCGTTGTTCTGGTTCTGCACGACGTAGAGCTTCTTCCCGTCGAGCAGGATGCCGTCGCCGTTCGGGACGCTCTCGCCGTTTGCGAGCGAGATCGTCTTCGCAACGCCGGTCGCCGGATCGATCCGGTAGAGACGGCCGTTCGCTGTTTGCACCGCGACGAGGAACTTGCCGTTCGGCGTTGCATCGATCCCGTTCAGGTTGAAGCCGGCGACCTGCGTGTAGTCGCCGCTGAGCGGAATCGTCTGCGCAGCGCCGAGGGTGCCGTCACGGCCGATGGGGACTTTGTAGAACACCGGCTTCGACGAGTCGGTGAAGTACGCGGCGTTGCGCGTGACGACGACGTCGTTGATGAAGGTCGGCGCAGTGGCGAACTGATACGTCTTCAACAGCGCGCCCGTGCGCGCGTCGTAGACGTAGGCGCCGCCCGTCGACGCACCTGCGACGAAGAGCCGCTTGTGGTCGTACTCGATGCCGGTAGCGCTGCGGCCGGCCGCAGCCGGAACCAGGATCGCGCCTTCGCCTGTGCGCAGGTCGCCACGGTAGATCGCACCCGTCGCGACCGAGCCGACGTAGAAGGTCGTGCCCTTCCCGATCTCGATTCCCTCCGGCTGGAAGCCGGTCGGGAGCTGGATCACGGCCGGAAACCGATGCGAGCCCTTGCCCTTGCCGTGGTCGGCCTGGGACGTCGTGGCGGCGACCGCGGCTGCACAGACCGCAGCGACGAGGAGTAATGCGATGCGGAGCACTGGAAAACCCCCTTTGCTGTCAAACGTCTTCGTAGACATACGCCTACCCACCTGGTTCGGTTTCTCACTCCGGGCCTCGTCGCGTGCGATGCCGTTTTAGACCGCGGCTACCTTTCGCGAGCTCAGTCGAAGGCGGTGTCGTCGACGCGTCAGCGCTTCGGACGCACGGTGAAGCCAACGGGGCTGCTCGTCGTCGCCGCGCCCGCGTTGTCCACCGCGCGCGCCGTCAGCACGTGCGCTCCTTGCGGGACGTTTCGCCACGTGAAGGAGTAGGGCGCGGTGGTGTCCTGCGCGAGCAGGGTCGAGCCGTCACGGAACTCGACGGCGGTGACATTGCCGTCTGTGTCGCCCGCCGTCGCACTGACGTTGATCGTCGGCTTCCAGGCAAACGCCGCGCCGTCTGTCGGAGACGTGACGACGACGGTCGGCGCGCTGTTCGTGATGGCGACGGTCGGCGCGCTGTTCCCCGCGACCGTGATCGTTGAAGCCGCGCTCGCGGTCGTGGCACCGAGATCGTCGCTCGCACGCGCGCTCAGCGTGTACCTCCCGACCGGTACGCCACTCCAGGTGAAGCTGTAGGGCGCAGTCGTGTCCTCGCTGAGCTTTGTCGAGCCGTTGAAGAACTCGACCTTCGTCACGGTGCCGTCGAGGTCGGAGGCGGTCGCAGCGAGGTTGACCGTGGCGGGCGCCGCGAACGTCGCGCCGTTGGCCGGCTGCGTAAGCGTGATGCTCGGCGAGGTGTTTCCGCGGGTGACGTTGACCATGCTGGCGACCGAGGGCACCCCGCTCGCGTCGATGATGAAAAGCATGTAGAAGCCCGGCGGTGCGACGTTGGCGTCTGCGGGCGCGGTAGCGGTAATCGTCGTCGCGCCGACAGCGAACGAAAGCGGAACGTAGCGCTGTTCCATGTTGTTCGAGTGCGTGACAGCTCCAAGCCGGACGAGGGCGACCTTGCGGATCGAGGTGGGGGCGCCAGTCGTGATCACCATCGGCGCGGCATAGCTCGTTTGCGCCGGCGCGGCGTCGATCGACGGACGCGGAGCGGGCGTCCCGTCGGCCTGGAAGAGGTACGGCGGCGAGAAGATCTCGGCGTTCTTCGCGAGGTAGCCGACCTGATCGCACGTGCCGCAGATCCCGCCGCCCG
The DNA here is from genome assembly GCA_963779505.1 of uncultured Actinomycetes bacterium. Taxonomy (GTDB): domain Bacteria; phylum Actinomycetota; class Thermoleophilia; order Gaiellales; family Gaiellaceae; genus PALSA-600. The sequence goes on from CAVZYK010000022.1 coordinate 121,209, forward strand.
ATGACAGCACGCGCCCGTCGGGGAGGAGCAGCGCGCTCGAGTGATACTGACGCGTGACCTGCATCGCCGCGAGCGTCCGCCACTGGCCGGTGGCCGGGTCCCAGAGCTCGGCTGGGTAGACGCCGGCGTTGAGGTCGACGAGCGAGGCGCCCGACGAGTTCCCGCCTGACGCGAGGACAGTCCCGTCGGCGAGGACCGTCAAATTGTGCTGACGGCGGCCGAACGCCATCGGCGCGGTCGCCGAGACCTGCGGCGTCGCGCCGTTGATGTCGATGACGAGCGAGGTCTTGGTCGAGGGACCGCCGCCGGCGACGAGCACCTTGCCGATGTCGTAGAGGGCGTGGCTGCCGTAGTCGCGATTGATCGAGTCTCGCTGCGCGAACGCCTGCCATGTGCCCGTGCCCGCCGTGTTCAGCGTGCGCAGCGTCGGGTCCGGACCCGAATAGAACGCCAGCCCGTTCGGCGCGACGTCCAGCCACGGATAGAGCGGCAGGCTCAGCGAGGCGGTGCCGAGTGCGCGCAACGAGCCCGCCACCGTGCGCACCTCGGGTGTGTCTACGCGACCCGAGGTGATGAGCATCTCGCCGTTGTTCAACGGCGTGACCGTCGGATACCAGCGGCCGGCGGCCATGTTCGGGCCGAGACTCCACAAGTCGCTCGCCGGATCGAACAGATGCGTTTGAACGATCCCGTTCAGCTGCTGATCCTTGTTGCCCCCGGCGACGAACACGCGGCCATCGGGGAGGTGGGCCAGCCCGCTGCAGAAGATGTTGTAGCCCGTCGCAACGTCGACGGGAGTCTGGGCGCCTGTCGCGGGATCCCACACGGTCCCGCGTGTGTGGTCCTGGACGGGATATGTCTCCGTCGCATTGTCGCCGACCGAGTCGTAAGCGAGCACTTTGCCGTTCGACAGCAGCGCGACGTGCACACCGACGACTGGCCAATCGACGACCGGGCCCCACTGGCCAACGTCTTGCGGAGCGCCGGCGGCGGCCGCGGTCGCCGCCTTCGCGTAGGTGGCGCTGACGGCGCGGGTGTGCGCGTCGAGCGCCAGCTCCTGGCCGGCGGTGTGCACGACGGAGTCCTCCGCTGAATGCTCGTCGGCGGTCATCGACCCACCGTGCGCTCCGGCGCCCGACGCGACGAGCAACGCCGCCAGCGCAGATGCGATCATTGCCATGCACGAACGGGACACCGCGCCTGTCTCTCCTCCGCAGAAGGAGGCAGACCTTACGGGCCGTCGTCGGCTACTTCTACTGGCTAGACGTCCAGGATCTGCTCCCTACCTCGTGCCGTTCGCCTCGGCCACGACGACCGCTTCCCTCACGGAAGGCGAAGTGACGCCCGGTGCGACTTCGATCCTTTTTCGGGGCATGACAGTCGTTCCACACACGGCGTTGCGACCAGCGAGGTCGCCCATGGATCGCGCCGCTCGCGACCGAGCCGATAGAAGGTCTACGCGCGGCCGCCCCGGACGGCGGCGACAGCTTCGAGGCGGGTCGTCACACCGAGGGCTCGCAACAGGTGGCGGACGTGATTCCGCACCGTCTCCGTGCTCACGTGAAGTTCCTGGGCGATCTGCTTCGTCGAGCGTCCCGCCTCGAGGTGACGCAGCACCTCGGCTTGACGGGGTGTCAGGTGCGCGGGCGGAGTGCTGGCCTCGTCGTCGAGCGGACCGGTCAGCATCCCGAAGACGCCGACGACCCGCTCGCCACCCATCAGCGGCACCGCGCTCACTTCCAGCGTCAGGCGGGTCCCGTCCGTCGAGACGAACTCCCCGTTGGCCTCGGTCGCCGCACTCGTCCCGAGCACCTTGCGGGCGAAGAGCTCCTGCGCCTTCGCCTTGTCCCCCGGGCCGACGATCGACGTGAAGTGCCGGCCGCGAACGTCGCCGAGCAGGCGCTCAGCCGCCGGGTTGAGCCACCGGACGACTCCGGTCGTGTCGAGGACGTAGCTCGGGACCGGCAAGCCCGCGAGCGCCTGCTCGACGTCACCGCCGACCGTCAGCCCGCCAACCCCCGGAGCCATTCCGACAGTGTGGACGATCAAGGCCTCTCGCGCAGCGTCGAACTGCGAGAAAGGTGTCCGACGCCTTGAAGGCGCCGGACACCTGTTGAACTCGCACGTTGCGTGAGTTGCTAGCTGGCGTTCACGCAGACGACGTACAGCGTCATGTCTGCGGCGTCCACCTTGCTGTTGACCTGCACGATCCAGCCGGAGTTGTCGTTCGGCTTGACCGTATTCGTGCTCCAGTCCATGCGACCAGGGAAGGACGCGACGACGTCGCTTCCGTCCGCGATGGCGGCCGAGTTGAACCCGTCGTCACCGGCCGACGTGAACCGGTAGCCGCCACTCAGCGCGACCTTGCCGGGCGAGCAGGCGACCGTGGCGATCGCGCCGCTGCCGACGCCCGGCGTACGCGCGGACCCGCGTCCGAGTTGTTGCCGTCCTTCGGGTACCGCCAGGTGCGAACCTCGTACCCGCTGGAGCGCCGGTGTCGCCCTTCGGACCCTTGCGGCGCCGGTCGCACCGGGGTCGCCCTTCGGCCCCTGCGCGCCGGTTGCACCGGTGTCGCCCTTCAGGCCCTGCGCACCCGCAGGCCCCTGCCGACCGGCCGCGCCGCGTGTTGCCCTTCTGGCCCTGCAGCGCGTTGCGCGCGGCCGGCGAGAGATCGGCGGCCGAGACGGCGCCGTCCTTGATCTGGCTGGACGATGTGATCAGGTAGTGATTGGCGGCGGCAAATGCGCCGGAGGTGACTGCAAGCACGGCGGCGAGCACCGCGATGAGGGTGATTCCCTTCTTCAAGATGTTCCTCTCTTATCCCCAGGCCGTCATGAGGCGGGAGCAGCATTCGGCCCGGGATCTTCGAGCTGCTCTCGCAACGACAAAAGTAGCCCTGTGCAGGTGGAACGACCATGACACGATGGGGTAGGTGTCACACGTCACACGGAACAACCTGCAGCGGCGACGCTCTACACTGCCGAGGCGCGCGTTGCTAGATCCGCACGCCCGGGCGAAGCGCAGAAACTGCTGCAGAGAGCCCACTTTGAGCCCCCGTAGCTCAGTGGATAGAGCAGCGGTTTCCTAAACCGCGTGCACAAGTTCGATTCTTGTCGGGGGCATCCTCAGACGTAGACGGATCTCGGCGAAGTTCCGCAAATCACCGGTTTGTCGTGTCGTCCCGCGTCGTCCCGCCGATCCCGTTTGAGCCCGTATTTACACGGGCTCGCCAAGGGCTCACGGGTTCTACACGGGCTGCAAACTGACGTCGTCCAGCTGGCAAACACGCGCCTCACTGCCGCGCGATCGACGATCAACGCGGTGGCGATCGGGCGAGCGCGCGGCGCACGAGCGGCGACGCCGCTTGGTGCGGCCGCTCAACGGGGGCATCGCGCCCCGTCTGGGACGCGTCCACGGGCCATCTTGCGACCAGGCCGGTTGCTTGTGGATGTCTGACTGGCTAACTGCGCGGGATGCGGATTCCGCCGCAATCGTTCGCGACCATGCGCCAAACGGCGCGGGAGCCGCGGCCGTCGTCCGCGATGACGACCACCGTGCCGCAGCGCGTCGACAGGCGGACGGAGAAGCGCGCGACGAACCCGCCGGCGACGCCGCTAGTTGATGTCTTCCGGAAGCTCTGCTTCGCCTTCGCTACGGTGACCGTGATACGCGTTTGAGGTGGAACCTGTGCCGCGTCGCGAGCCATCACCGGCGACCCACGAGCACGCCGGGGCGCCGCAGCGAGTCGGGCAGCTTCGCAGCTGGTAGCAGCCGCACGTCGTGCACGCGTCGACTGACGCAGGTCGTCGGCTGCATGTTCCGACCTCTGAAAGTGACCGACGTGAACCGGGTGCACCGACTGCTCGCGTTCGGGCAGAGGCTCCGCGACGTTCGAGCCGAGCGGGAACGCGAAGCAGAGCGTTCGCCTGCAGGCGGCCCTTCGCGTAACTCGATCGGCGCTGTCGGCTAGGGGGCCGGAACGCCGTAGACCTTGAGCTCGACCATGTCCATGAACGTGCAGCCGCCAAATCCGTTGCCCTTTCCGGGTCCGCATTGTGCGGCGACGTTCGAGTTGTCGTCCGGATCGCTGCCGCACGTCGCTGCGTTGTCGCACGAAGCCGACGCGAGATTCGGGACCTGCGGGTTGAGCATCCAGAACTTGATGTACTGGACGCCGTTCAAGGGGCCGCCGCCGGACAGCGCGCCGACGTCGTTCAGGCGGTTCCGGTTGCCGGAGTAGAAGACGCCCTGGTTCACAGTCGCGAACGTCGTGCCGTCTGTCGAGGTCTGGATGCGGTAGCCGCGGGTCGCCGAGCTGCCGGGGTCGCCGCACGTGTTCGACGGGTCGACGAACAGCTGGCTGATGTTGACTGCCTGAGGCAGCTTGACGACGATGAACTTCGGCGTCACGGTGCCGGTCGAGGACGCGTCCACATCCGTGTCGCTGCCCCAGCCAACACCCGCTGAGTCGTCGATCGCGCCCTCCGGTGGGCACTGCGGCCCGTAGTCCGGGCCGGTGAACGCTTCGATCGAGCCGCCGCCGGCGAGGGAAGCCCAGTTCCGCCGGAGCTTCCAGTCGATCTTGGTCGCGTTCGGCGTGACGGTCACCGTCGGCCGCACCTGGCGGTCGTAGCCGGGTGCGGTCGACCACACCTTCGGATACGTCCCGACGGGGATCTTCTTGATGTCGTAAACGCCGTCCTCGTTCGTGAGCCCGGCGATGTCGTCCGGGAAGCCCGACGCGTGTCCGCCGAAGAGGACGGCCGCGCCGACGATGGGCAGGTTCGTATCGGCGTCGATGACCTTTCCGAGCAGCTTGCCGAACTTCCCGCCGACGGGCGGAAGCGCGAAGTTCTCGACCGGGAACGCGTCGTCGCCGTCCACGGCACCGGCGAAGTAGCCCATGCCGCGATGTGCGAAGGTTGTCCAGATCGTGTCGTGGTTCGCGCCGCCGTTGGCCACGAGGTCGGCCTGCAGGATCGAGTTGCGCATGTCGAGTTGCGACGGGTTAGACGGCGCGAGCTCCATCGCCCGCGTGACGATCCCCTCGACCGTGGTCGAGCCGAGCGCGTCACGGAGATCCCAGAGCGTCTGGGACCAGATCTCGCCGTCGGCGTGCACCTCGGGCCGGCCGATGATCTTGCCGAAGTCGCCGTACGTGTAGCCGCCGGTGCCCGCGGTCCCGCGCGGGTCGCCGTCGCAGGCGGTGTCGCTCGAGCCGACCTTGCAGTCGAGCGGTTCCGTCCGGATCAGGTCGTCGCCCCCCGAGACGTAGTCGCCCTCGAGGACGTCGGCGACCCCCGGCGTGTCCGTCACGAAGCCCTGGTTGACGAGGAAGTCCTCGGCATACCAGTCGCTCCATGCCTCGCCCATCGACCCGGCCTGGATGTTGCCGAGCGTCGAGTTCCCGTCTGCGTCCACTACGAGCCGGTTGGAGAGGCCGTGCGTGTACTCGTGGAACACGACGCTCGCCTCGTCACCGCCATTCACCTGCCGGAACGCGTCGGCCGCGAACGGCCAGTTGAAGAGGTACATCTGCGTCCGCGGCAGAAAGCCGTCGGGCGGCGTGTTGAAGTTGGCGTTGTCGATGTGGTTGGCGTCGGGCATTCCCGTCAGCACGCCGCCGATGCGCTGCGTGTTCGCGCCGTCGTTTGCCTCGGCGAGCACCGGGTCACCGGCCTCGCCCTGTCCGGTCGAGTTGACGAGCTGGAAGTTGCCGGCGGCCTCCGTGAACCCGATCGGTGCCGCGAGCAAGTGGTCGTGGAAGCTGTTGATGAAGAAGTACACCTGCGTGCCGTTCTGCTTGCGGTTCACGTCCCACGAGAAGGCGCCGTCCGGGTAGTGCGAGTTCCAGGAGCATGGGTATGCGGCGCTGCACGGCGAGTTGGTCGTGTTCGTGAACGGCGTGAATCCGTAGTTGAAGTTGCCGGTGCCGTCGTTCCGGATCAGTTCGCTCAGGCTCGCGCCGTTGCTTCCGTTGACGTCGCTGTACACCCAGACGTTGTTGCTCGAGAGCCCGGCGTCCACGCCGATGATGGCGTTGAAGGCTCCGAAGCCCCAGGTGCCGCCCGGCCCGTTCACGTCGAACGAGTGCTGCGTCCCTCCGGCGACCGTTCCGGGGCGGTTGTCCCATGCGAGCCCGTTCGCGGTGTCCGTGAAGCTGTCGCGGTAGAGCACCTTGCCGGACGCAGCGTCGACGACGACCAGGTACCCGTCGTTGACGAGCAGGGTCCTGTAGGCGAGCGTGAGCCCGCTCACGGTCTTGAAGTAGACGAGCTGCGTCGCGTCGCCCGACGAGAACTTCGTCGTGAGGTCACCATTCGACGTCGACGTCGACGCCGCCGGCGCGGCAACCGCACCGACGTCCTGCTTCGCGGCGAGAACCGCCTCCGACGCCGAGATCCCTGGCGTTGCGGCCGGCGCGCCTGCGAGCGACGCGACGGGCGAGCCGGTCACATTGATGATGCGGCCGTCCTTGGCGACGTTGACCTTCACGCCCTGGCCGAAGACGCTGATCCCGTTCACCCGTTGCACGAAGCTCAGGTGATGCGTGCCAAGGATGTCGACGTAGTCGCGCCGGAGCGCCAGCGCCGCGACGCCGTTCGCGGCGAGGCCGAGCGCGGCGGCGTTGGCCTGGACGTAGCCGAGCCCGATGTCGGACGCGGCGGCCGAGCTCGGGCCGGTCAGAAAGCCGTTGGTCTTACCGACGAAGCTCGCCGTCGACGTGACCGGGTCGAGCTTCACAAACCCCTCGGCTCCGAGCGAATCCTTGAGCGCGGCCGTGGCCGCGGGCGGATTGGCCAAGAGCTTGGCGGACCGGGCATCCAGCACGTCCTGTGCAACCGGAGCGTGCCTGCTGTCCATGAATGCCAGCCGGTCGCGCAGGCCCCGGGCGTCGCCCGCCAGCGCGGCCGACGTCCAAAGAAGACCAAGAGTTGCGGCGGCAAGCGCCGCGAGGGACCGCAAGGCGGTCCGGCGGATCACACCGTGCATGGTTTCTCTCCCTCCGTAGATCGGATCTGCGCGCCAGTTTCGCCTGCCGGAATAGAAATTGCAATCCACGGCAGCCAAACGCAAGTACCCCCGACAAAATTCGAACTTGTGCACGCGGTTCAGGAAACGTACTGCGGCCGCGAGAAATGGCTGCCAATCCACAGGCTCGAACCCGCATCACCGTTGACAGCACCGAATACGGCTCGGGTGCAGCTCGATCAGTCGAGTAGCTCGCTGACGAGTCGCTGCACACGCTGGTCGATCTCGTCGCGGATGCGCCGGACGGTGTCGACGTCCTGGCCGGCTGGATCTTCCAGCGTCCAATCCTCATAGCGCTTGCCGGGGTAGATCGGGCAAGCGTCGCCACAGCCCATGGTGATCACGACGTCCGCTGCGCGTACGACCTCATCGGTGAGCGGCTTCGGATACTCCTCGCTCATGTCCACGCCAATCTCAGCCATCGCCTCGACGACGGCTGGATTGAGACGTTCGGCCGGGTCGCTGCCGCCGGTGCGGACGTGAACGCGACCTTCAGAGCGGAGCGTCGGCAAGGCCCGCGGCCATTTGGCTGCGGCCGGCGTTGTGGACGCAGACAAACAGCACCTCGGGTTCTGTCTTGACGAGTTTGCCTTCCGCTTGTGCGAGCGCACGGAGCCGTTCGCGAGCGAAGCGGTGCGCCAGCACCGGGACGAACATCGACACGCGTGCGCCGCCGAACATGTCGGTGGACTCGCGCAGGTAGCGGTCGATCGTCTCTTGCGAGAACGTCCCCGCGAACTCCTTGGCGAGCTCGCGCGCTGCCTGCTCAATGTGGTGTTCGGTGACCGGATCGAGTGCCTGCGACATGGCGCGGCCTCCCTACACATTGACGACGATCAATGGCTAGAGGATGCCATCGTCATTGATGTGTGTCAATATGCGCATCGTGCAGACCATCGCAACCATCGCTGCCTGCCCGCCGCTCCTCGCCGAGCCCATCTCGGCCGAGGACGCCGATCAACTCGCGGTGGCGCTGAAGGCGATTGCCGATCCCGCCAGGCTCCGACTCCTGAGTCTGATCCAAGCGCAGCCCGGCGGCGAAGCATGCGTCTGCCACCTGACCGAGCCGCTGGAACTCTCGCAAGGGACGGTGAGTCACCACCTTCGGGTGCTGCGCGAAGCGGGACTCGTGGAGCGTGACCAGCGGGGCAGTTGGGCGTACTTCCGAGTCGTGCCGGAAACGCTCGCGGCGATCCGTTCATTCCTCGCTTGAGTTCGCCGCCGCTACTCGCGCGCTCACTGGTAGCTGAGGCATTCGGGACCTTCGCGCTCGTCTTCGCGGGCGCGGGAGCCATCATGGTCGACGCCAAGACCCACGCCCTCGGGCACGTCGGGGTCGCGATCACGTTCGGCCTTGTGATCATGGCGATGATCTACGCCGTTGGACACGTGTCAGGTGCGCACTTCAACCCGGCAGTGACGTTCGCGTTCGCGCTCACACGACACTTTCCCTGGCCGCGCGTCATCGCCTATTGGGCCGCGCAGCTCGTAGGCGCGTTGCTCGCCGCCGCCCTACTGCGCTCGTCGCTCGGGAACATCGCTCATGTCGGAGCAACGCTGCCTGCCGGGTCGCAGGCGCAGTCGTTCCTGTGGGAAGTGGTGATGACGGCCTTCCTGATGTTCGTCATCCTCGCGGTGGCCACGGACACGCTCGCGGTGGGCGAGGCAGCCGCCATCGCCATCGGCGGAACAGTCGGACTGGACGCAATGTTCGGCGGCCCAATTTCCGGTGCGTCGATGAACCCCGCCCGCTCGATTGGACCGGCGGTCGTCTCCGGAGAGCTCCACGCGCTCTGGCTCTACATCGTCGCGCCTCTCGTCGGCGCGTCGATTGGCGCACTGCTCTACCAGGTCGTACGCGAGCGACCCGAACTCGAACGCGCCACGGGATAAACCCGGCGACGCAGACGGTCATCCTCGGGATACTGGTCGCCCATGGATGAGGTCAAAGTTGTCGTCGCCCATTCCGAGCGCGCGACCCTGCGCGTCGGCGATGTGTTCCTGAAGGTGGACGCCGATCAGGCGCGCATCGACGTCGAGGTCGAGGCGATGGCCCTGGCGCCGGTCCCGACCCCGGAGGTCCTGTGGCGCAAGCCGGGTGTGCTCGCGATCGCCGCGGTCCCGGGGACGGCACTCGGCCGCCTCGGCGAGCCGTCGACCGCGTCCCCGGCGGCGTGGGCCGCGGCGGGTGCCGCCATCCGGAAGTTGCACGACGCGCCGTTGCCGCCCTGGCCCGGCCGGGGAAGGGGCCTCGACGAGTTGGCGGCGGATCTCGACGGCGAGTGCGAGTGGCTCGTGACGAACGGCGTCCTGCCCGCCGACCTGGTCACCCGCAACCGCCAGGTCGCCGAGGCCGCGCTCCGGCCGTGGACTCCGATGTTCACGCACGGCGACCTGCAGATCACTCACGTGTTCGTCGACGGTGACGAGATCACCGGCATCATCGACTGGTCCGAGGCGGGCCAGGGTGATGCCCTGTTCGACCTCGCCATCTTGACGCTCGGACACGAGGAGCACCTCGGTGACGTCGTCGCCGGCTATGGCACTGACGTCGACCTCGACGTGATCCGCGCGTGGTGGTCGTTACGAAGCCTGCTGGTGGTTCGCTGGCTGGTCGAGCACGGTTTCGACCCGTTCACGGCGGGCTGTGAAGTCGACGTGCTGAGATCCCGGATGTGACAGCGATGAGTTTCAGCGCGGCAGGACGTCATAACCACCGATTCCCACGCACGACAAGGAGTTGACTGGTGCGCAAGGTCGTCGCCTACGAATTGCTGTCGCTCGATGGGGTGGCAGAGCAGCCGGACGAGTTCATCACGGACTTCGATGACGTCATGCAGGAAAATCTCGACCGCATCATCGCCGGCCAGGACGCTGTGCTCCTCGGGCGCCGGACCTACGACGACTGGGCCGAGTTCTGGCCGACGAGTGCCATCGAGCCATTCGCCAGCTTCATCAACGGTGTCGAGAAATTCGTGGTCACCTCGACGACGCCGAAAGACATCTGGGGCGACACCACGGTCGTCGATGGCGACCTTGCCGAGTTCGTCACCAAGCTAAAGCAGCAGTCCGGCAAAGACATCGGCGTGCACGGGAGCATTGCGCTGACCCAGTCGCTGCTCGAGCACGGCCTGATCGACGAACTGAGGCTCGTCATCGCCCCGGTCGTGCACATCAAGGGTCGCAAGCTCTTCGACCGGGCGTCGCCGAGTCGGCTGAACCTGACTCGCACCATCACCTCTCCGTCCGGCTGCCTTCTGCTCGACTTCCAGGTGGCAGCTGAGTAACCGCACACGGGCTATGAGCCCTGTTCTCGGCTTTTCGCGGCTTGCTCTGCCATCTGCTTGATGGCCGCCAGGCGCGTGTCCCACCGCGCTGCCGTGCGGACCAGGGCGGTGCCGGCCTGATCGAGGCGTTTCTGGCGAACGGCGTAGCGAACTTCGCGACCGCTCCGATGGGCTTTGACGAGACCGTCGCGCTCGAGTACGGCGAGGTGCTTGGAGACTCCCTGCCTCGTGATGGGCATCGCGTCGGCGAGTGTGCTCGCTGTGGCCTCACCGTGCTCGAGCAAGAGGTCGAGCAGGCGTATCCGCATCGGGTCGCCGAGCGCGGCCCAGAGGCGGTCGGCCTCGTCGGACCGCGTGGTCATCGACCACGGTTTGCGGTGACCGCCTGGGCGACATAGTCGCGAAGTTCGTCGAGTTCGGTGAGCCAGCCCCTCGCGTTCTCGTCCACGTAGCGGGCGCGCGCGTCGTCGGGCCACGGCAGCGTTGCGAAGCCGCTCTCGACGACGCGGAGCCGTGTCCCCGCCTCCTCGGCCTCGAGTGTCATGACGACGAGCGTCGAGTTCGTCTCGCTGAACTCGCCGTCGCGTGTCTGCCAGCGAAACGCAAAGACGCGCGGTGGGTCGACGGTCTCGACGCGTCCCTCGTAGGTGCCGTGCTGACGCCAGGTGAGGAGCATCCGGCCGCCTGAACGTAGGTCGATCTCGGCTTCGTCGCTGAACCAGCCGGCGAGGTGCTCGGCCGCGGTCACGATCGACCAGACGACGCTCGGTGGTGCGTCGATGAAGATCTCCCGCTCGATCGCGTCCGGAACCACGGCGTGAACGCTACACCATGTGCAACTTCCGGTTGCGCAGCCTGCCTCGCATATGCAACCATTGGTTGCACAATAATTCTCGGACTGGGAGGCAGCTTTGACGACTTCAACCTCAGATGAACTGATCGCCGTCCTGCAGATGACTCTCGACGGCAGAATCCTCGACGCAGACGGCGGGTCGGACTGGGTCGACTCCTGGGCGGACGGCCTCGAGCTGTTGCCGCCTCCGGACCGGTTCCTGCTGGGCGGCGGGATGTTCGCGGGCTACGAGGCGTTCTGGGCGGCGATCCTCGACGACCCGGCGGCCGCCGCAGAGATGCTCGGTCGCGATCCCTATCCGCGCGAGCTCGCCTACGCAGAGGTTGCCGCGCGCACCGAGCACCTCGTGCTCTCGACCACGCTCGCGGACGTCACCTGGCCGAGCGCACGAATCGTCCGCTCGCTCGAGGAAATCCGCACCGTCAAGCACGACGGCCACGGCACGGTTTACGTCGTCGGCGGGCCGACGTTGATCACGAGTCTCCTCGACGCCGGCTTGCTCGATCAGCTCAAGCTGATCGTCCACCCGATCCTCGTGGGAGCGGGTCAGGGCATCACCGGAGTGCTCGCGCGGCGCCCAACGGCTGGAGCTCGTCGCGACCGAACCGGACGCAGGTGGACGCGTGACGCTCACCTACCGTCCGCCACGAGCCAGATGAGCGACTGGCGGTCCGATCCGAGCGGCTTCAACGAGTCCGTGATCAACGCGTTCCGCGCGAACGGCGGCGTCGTGGGTGGCGAGCTGGCGGAGATGTCGCTCCTCCTGCTGACAACGATCGACGCGAACAGCGGTCGACCGCGCACGACGCCGCTCGCCTACCACAAGCGTGGCCGTCGCTATCGCGTCATCGCATCGAACGGAGGCGCCGCGAGGAATCCCGCCTGGTTCCGCAATCTGGAAAGAAATCCGCACGTGACGGTCGAGGTCGGCGTCGAGACGCTCGCCGCGACGGCAAGGATCCTCAACGGCGCAGAGCGTGACGCCGCCTTCGCCGCGATCGTCGCAGAGGCGCCGTCGGCGGGCGAATTCGAGGCGAGGGCCGGCCGAATCATCCCCGTGATCGAGCTGGAACCGCGCGACCGGCCGGTCAGAACCGGGCGATTGAGTTCTGCGGACTCAGGGCAGAACCATGGTTCGCATGTGGCGGCACGCTGCCGACGCAATCCGGGCCGCGGCGAGGAGCTGGATCGTGCTCGTCGCGGTCGCCGCCACGGTCCCGTGCGTGGCGGCGAGCGGAGATGCGGCCACGAGCCCGATCTCGATGTCGGTCCACGCTCACACCGGCATTCGCCTCGCAGACGTCGTCTGGACCGGAAAGCGGTTCCTCTACGTCGAGAACACGACGAACGTCGTGTGGGCAGCGGGGAGTCGGCTGACGAAGTTCGCCTCCATGCCGAAGATCGTCGAGGAGACGCGGTGCCGACTGTCACCCGGCACGCACGGGTTCTCCCCCGGCGCTGTCTATTGCCACGCACCCGACAACGTCATCTACCGCATCGACGCGAGTGGCCAGGTGAACGTCTTCGCGCGCCTGCCGGACACCCACGTCTCCGACGGAGCGCTCGCATTCGACACGTTCGGTGCGTTCGGGTTCCGACTGTTGGCCGCAACGGGCCGCTCGGGTGCGGCTACCCCCGACGGCGGGGCCGTCTACGCGGTCGCTGCATCGGGCGCGGTGAGCAAGATCGGCGTGTACTCCTCGTCGACAAAGGGCGGCGCCGACGAGATGATCGTCGCACCACCCGGCTTCGGCACGGGCGCTCGGCAAGTCGTGCTGACCGTCGACGCCGGCCCGCGCGGAGCGCTCGTGATGATGGATCCGCGCGGACGAACGCGCGAGATCGCGACCCTGCCGGACGGGCCGAACCCGATCGTCGCCGTACCGGCAACGACAGGGCACGGGAAGCTCGCTGCCCGGCGCGGTCTCTACGTCACCGACACGAATTCCACGAACGTCTTCTTCGCACCGGCGGCGAGCCTCGCCCGGTACGCCGGGGACCTGATCGTCGGGTCCGAGCTCAAGGCGATTTTCTGGGCTGTGTCTCCGCGCGGTGGGGCGTTCCAGACGCGACGGGTCGCGATGACGCCGCCGGGCAAGAACTTCAACCTCGAGGGCGCCACGTACGTAGGCGGCTAGACGCGGATCGTCTTGGAGCCGCGCAGACGTTTCCCGACGGCGTCCAGCGCGATGGCGCGGGCATAGCGGGCACCAGGCGGCACCGCGATGGCGGTCTCGAAGCCCGTGCGGCGCACCTTCCCCACAGCTGCGAGCGCCCCGGCGGTGGGGCCGGCGTGCAGCTCCCATGCAGCGACATTCGTGGCGCCGTTCCACGAGACGTGGACCCGTCGCTTCCCGCCCGCCGCGCGGTACGCGATCGCCGGCGGGATCGCCGGCATCGCCGCCCACGGAAAGCGCAGCGCGCGGTAGTTCTGTCCGCCGCTCGGGAGCTTGGCGTCGAAGCGGATGTCGCCGTCGCGCCCGAACTCCGTCACGTACGGCTCGCTCCCCCAGCCGACGAGCACGTTCCCGTTGTCGAGGACCTGCGCGTTGCCCATGAAGCGCGAGACGATCCGGCCGGGCCGATGGGTGTATTTGCGTACGAGGCGTGCCCGCCCGTGGGCGCCGTCGAGTTGCAGGACGAGTGCTCGTGACTGCGGGGCCACCTGCGGCTCGGCGCCGTCGTCAAAAATGCTGATTCGCCCGTGGCCCAGATGTCGTGCGTCGTGCTGCCACGCGAACACCGTCCCCGGCCCCATCTCGAAGTCGCTCCGTTTGCCGCCGAGCCGCCACAGCACCTTGCCCGTCTTTCTGCTGACTTTGTAGACGGCCCACGTATTTCGCGCCGAGACGAGAAAGTCGCCATCGCTGCTGAGGTCGATCGAGTTCACGTGGAAGTAATCGAGCGGGTGACCCGTGTAGGCCGCGTGTGTCTCCGCGATCGAGACATGGTCGAGGCTCCGCCACTCGAACAACACTCGTCCACTGGGAAGTGCCAGCTCCTGCACCAGGCCCCCGATCGCCTGACCCTGTCTCGGTCCGCCGACCGCCGAGAGGTCGACCGTCCTGATCTCGTAGCTCGTGACGAGCGCCGTGTCGTGCGGCGTGATGAGAAACTCGTGCAGGTCCGACTGACGGCCGTGCCCCGCCGGCACCCGCGCGACGACGCGGTAGGAACCGTCGAGGATCACATGCGTGCCGGTTCCGAGGCCCTTGGTCGCCTTCCCTTCCCACCAGGTGAGGACTGGCTCGCCCTTGTAGCGCGCCGCGCGGAAATTCATCGCCGTTTGCGGCGTCGTCGGGTGGAACCACACGATCTCTCCGGCGTCATCGACGATCATCACCCCCCGCTGCCCGGCGCCGGACGACGGGGCCATGAAGAGGTGACCCTCAGCGGTCGGCCCCGCGTGCAGGACGTTCAGGCGCGGCGGTCGGAGGTCGGGTCGCGAGACGAACTGCCAGACACGCCTGCTCGATTGCGCGTCCGCATGCTCGGGATGGGCAAGCAGGGTTCCGCCCGCCGCCGCGGCGGCTCCCTTGAGTAGCTGGGCACGCGTCAGCGGCACAGCTGCATTATCTCGTTCGGCCCGCGTCGTGTCGGCGGGATCTGTCTGGCGCCGGCGTCTACGAAGCGGATGGCGCAGGAGCGGATGCCGGCCGGCGGGCGGTCGACGAGGCGCGCTGCACCGTGGCGGTCGCAACCCGGTTCTTCCCCGAGCGCTTCGCCTGGTAGAGCGCCGAGTCCGCGGCCGAGAAGAGGGCGTCGCGGTGGCGTACGTCGGGAACTCGGCAATGCCGAGGCTCGCGGTCAGGCGAATCGTCACGTCGGCGGCGACGCGAATCTCGAGCTCCTCGATCGCGAGCCGAAGCTTCTCCGCCGTCGTCTTTGCATTTTTGAGCCGTGCCCCCGGCAGGAGAACGACGAACTCCTCGCCGCCGAGGCGCACAGCAAGATCCGTCTCGCGCACCGATCCTGCGAGCAGTGACGCGACCGCCTTGATCGCCTCGTCGCCGGCCTGATGACCGTGACCGTCGTTGATCGCCTTGAAGTCGTCGACGTCGACGACGAGCAGAGACAGGCTCGTCTCGTTGCGCGCGGCGCGTTCGAGCTCGTCGTGCAGCCGCGCCGTCAGCTCGCGCCGGTTGGCGAGCCCGGTCAATGCGTCCGTGTGCGCCTGACGGCTCAGGCGGGCGACGTCGCCCACGATCGCCGCGAGCGGACGCGCGATCCGCCGTGCGACGAACGCGATCAGCAGGAGCGTGACTGCCGCCGCGAGCAAGAGCAGCCGGCGGTACTGCGCGGAGAGCGCGTCGATCGAGGAAACGGGCTCGACCGCGACGAGCGCAAGTTGCGTCCCCTTCAGCGACGCAGATTGTGCCGCGAACGCCGTGCCGCGCAATGACAGCTTGCCCTGGCCGATGGCGACCGGCTCACCCACCGGGCCGCCGGCGAGCACCACGCCGTTGCGCGTGAGCAGGAACCCGGCGTGAGGAGGGAGCGGCGTCGCACGGCGCAGCAGCGTCACGACCCTGCCGTCGAGCGGGATTGCGAGCGAAACGGTGGCCAGACGATGCGCGCCGTCGGTGATGCTCGCGGTCGAGACGATCCGCTGCCCCGCGGGAAGGGTGCCGATCGACCGGCCGCCGAGGTCGATGCGGGCGTGCCGAGCAGCGGCGATGCGACGCAGCGCGGCGTCGTCGTGCTGCACGATCGCACGCTGCAGCGACAACGACGTCGCCATTTGGGTGGCCTCGATGCGCAGACTCGTGTGCAGCGACTCGAAGGACGATGCGCCGACTTGAGCGCCGCCCGCGAGCGCGACCGAATGCTCGCGCCAGGTGCTGCCGCGCGCGCTTCGGTCGAGCGCGAAAGTCACGGTTCCGATCAGCCCCGCCGCGAGCAGGAACACGAGCGTCGCGTAGCGCGCGACGGGTGAGGTCGGGAGTCGGAACGTGCGCGGATTGCTCAGCGTCATCGGACTGCCATCGACCGATCTGGACACGGGCGCGTCCCCCGCTGGGTGACGCGGGCGGGATCACGCATGCGCGAGCACCACGATCGTCTGCTGCATCTGCGCCGCCGGCAGGTACTGCGGGCTGCCGCTCTGGTTGGCGTTGACGACGCAGTCGCCCTTCTTCAGGAAGGTGACGGCTGCACCCGAAAGGGAACAAACAGCCGAGCTCTCGGCAGCGACGGTGAACGCAGACCGCGAGGCCCGACGTGGTGGTCGCGGCGATCGTGTAGGGCGGGCTGTGCTTGTCGACCGGGGGCGGCGTCGACGTGATCGTGATCGTCTGCGCGGCGCGGGCAACCGTGAACGACTGCTGCGCCTGAGGCGCCGCCGCGTAGCTGCCGTTACCCGCCTGATTCGCGGAGATCGTGCAGGTACCGCCTCCGACGAGCGAGACCGTAGAGCCGGATACCGTGCAGATGCCGTTGCTGCCGGTGGGAGTCGAGAAGGCGACGGGCAGACCGGAGCTCGCGGTCGCCGTGACGGCGTACGGCGCGCCGCCATAGACGGCCGCAGTCGGCGCCGCCGACGTGAAGGCAATCGTCTGCAGGGTCAGCGGTGGCGGTGAGACGCCGAAGGACTGGGACGCCTGGGGCGCCGGGTCGTAGCTCGCATTACCCGCCTGGTCGGCGAGCACCCGGCACGTGCCCGTCCCGACGAACGACACGACCGCGCCGGAGAGGACGCACACGCCTGCGCTCGTCGGGGCGACCGTGTAGACGACCGGCAGGCCCGAGCTCGCCGACGCCGCAGGCGTGTAGCTGCCGCCGGTCGCCGCGGCCGCCGGCGCCGCCGACGTGAAGCTGATCGTCTGCGGGCTCGTGCTCGCCGGACCTGCACCGATCGTGAAGCTTTGTGCGACGCGGCTTGCGGCCGCATGCGCCGCGTCGCCGGCCTGGTCCGCGAAGACCGTGCACGTCCCATCCGACAGGAGCGACACGGCGGCGCCCGCGACCGAGCAGATACCGCTGCTCGCCGGGGCGATACTGAACGTCACCGTCAACCCGGACGTCGCGACGGCCGCGACGGTGTAGCCGGCACCGCCTGCCGCAGCGGGAACCGGCGGCGCGGAGGTGAAGGCGATCGCCTGTGCCGCGAGGCCGACGGTGAACGACTGCTGCACCCGTGGGGCCGCTGCGTATGCGGTCGAGCCGCTCTGGTCGGCGGCGATCGTGCAGGTGCCTGCGCCAACGAGCGCGACCGTGGAGCCGGTCACCGTGCAGATGCCGGCGCTCGACGCAGCGGCCGAGAAGGCAACCGACAGACCGGACGTCGCCGTCGCGGCGAGTGCATAGCCGGGACCGCCGACGATCGCCGTTGCAGGCGGGGTGGATGTGAAGTTGATGGTCTGGACGCTCAGCGACGGTGTCGCGCTGCCGACCGAGAACGTCTGCACCGCCTGGGACGCAGGCTTGTAGGTGGTGTCGCCCGGCTGGTCCGCGTCGACCTCGCACGTCCCCGCCGAGATCGCGGTGACGATCGCTCCGGAGATCGCGCAGACGGCGGCGCTCGACTGGGCGACGGACAGCGTCACCGGGAGGCTCGCGGATGACGAAGCAACGACGAGGTACGTCGTCAGCCCCGCGACTGCCGAGGCCGGTGGTGTGGAGAGGAAGCTGACGGCCTGCGGCGCCCGAGCGACGAGGAACGACTGCGAGACGGGCGGGGCCGTCAGGAACCCATGCCCACCGGACTGCTCCGCGCCGACCGTGCACGTTCCCTCACCGGCGAACGTGACGCGATTGCCCGTGATCGCGCACACTCCGGCGCTCGCCGCGTCGACGCTGAGGTCGACGGTAAGACCGGAGCTCGCCGTGGCCGACACGAGATAGGCAGCGCCACCCACGAGCGCACCCGAGGGCGCGGTCGACGTGAACACGACGGTCTGCGAGCGCGGCCCGGGGTCCGGCTCCAGCACTTCGAACACGAGCTGCGCGGGTGCCGCGGGCTCGAAGGCGTCGTTGCCGGCCTGGTCGGCCTCGATCGTGCACCGGCCGGCGCCGATCGTCCGCACATTCGGCCCGGCGAGCGTGCAGACGGCGGGCGTGAGGCTCGAGACGGCGACGGCCAGCCCCGAGGTCGCGCGCGCCTCGAGCCGGTAGCGCTCTCCGACCACGGCGCCCGCCGGTGGAGCGTCGAACGAGATCGTCTGGGCCGCGCGTACGACGGTGAAGGAGCCCTCGACCCGCCGCCCTCTGTATCTGGCGCTCCCGGGCTGACGCGCCTCGAGGGTGCAGACCCCGGCCGAGCGAAGCATCAGCGCCGAGCCTGTGAGCTTGCACACGTTGGAGCCGCCTGCGACCGAGAGCGTCACCGGCAAGCCTGAGGACGCGCTCGCCGAGACCGTCAGTGTGCGACCGACGTAGGCCGTCGCGGGCAGCGTCGCATCGAACGCGATCTGCTGGTCGAGCAGCTCGACCGTCGGCGGAGCGGCGGCCTTCGGCGGCGCGGGCGTCGCCCCGGGCGGCTTCGCCCGCTCGGCCGCTCCTCCCTCGGTCTGGTCCGCCACCTGGGCAACGCCTCCGGGCGCAGCTGCGACTGCACCGACACCGGGTGGGCCCGGTGCAGACGGCGGAACCGGAGCGTCAACCGGCGAGCCTGCGGGAACGACGAGGTGCGAACGCGTGTCGAGCCCGGTCGTTCGGCCGGTCGACGCGTCGCCTCCGGCGACTCCGTGCGACAGCCTGACGACGAGGCTCAGATTTCTCGAAGGCGTCGTGGCCGCCTCGCGGAGCTGTGCGAGCGACGGGAGACGGGCATAGCTGGCGGCGAGGACTGCGCTTGCGGACTGGCTGCTGCCGTCGTCGATCCCGAGCAGCGCGCTCTGCAGCGCGATCTCGACGCTCGCATCCGAGCGCGCGTTCACTCCCGGGAGCAGCTGCAGATTCGGCGAAGCGACACCGACCCAGAGCCCACAGGCCGCGATGCCGGCAGCAACCTGGACGATCATCGGCGCGGCATGCCAGAGAGACCCTGGCAGGGCCTTGCCTGCAAACCGTTGGAATGCCGCAGCCATCATCGCTCCTTGCCGCAAAGGAAACGTCGAAGACAGAGTCGTCAGAACGGGGGACGCGCTGTACCCCCGTTTGAGTGTCGGCATCCCTCGATCGGGCGCCTATGGCACGGGAGGCGACTAGCGGGCGGGGTCGACGGTCGTGCGCATCACGGTGTGGTTCTTGCCCTTGGGCCGCAGGTAGGTGAAGCCCGCTTGCTCGAACATGCTGCGGGTGACGCTGTAGAGGAACGAGGCCGTGATCTTCTTGCCGCCGGTGTCCTGGGGATACGCCTCGACCACGCCCCCGCCGGCCTCGGCGATCAGGTCGAGCGCGCCCTCGAGCGCGAGGGCCGAGACGCCGCGGCGCCGATAGCGCTTGTCGACGAAGAAGCACGTCAAGCGGTAGTCGGGCAGGCTGTCGAGCTCCGCCTCGTACTCCTTGCGGTGCTTGATGTTCTTCAGCTCGTCCGGGCTGCCGAACTGGCACCACGCGACGGCGACGTCGCCGTCGAAGACCAGCGCGGCGTGGGCACGGCCCTCGCCGACGAGTCGCTCCTTCAGCGCCCGGTTGGCCTCGTACGAGAACTCTTTCTCGGCATGGAAGGTGTGGAACCACGTGCACCAGCACCCGCCCCACACGCCGTTGTGCCGCTCGGCGAGGTCCGCGAAGGCGTCCCAGGTCGCCGGCGCCAGCGGCCGAATGGTGAAGTCGTCGTTCGCGGGCTCGGTCACCAGTCGCAGCCTAACGCTGCGTACTGGTCGACTACGCAGACGAGCCCGACGGCAGCTCGCGGTTGGAGTAGTAGACGTCGACGAACGGGAAGCTCTCGGCGAGCCACTGCCGGAGCTCGGCGTCTTGACGAAGTTCGCGTAGCTCACGCCAGCGACCGGCCGAAGCATCCACCGGGCGGTCGCAACGCGACGCCCGGCGCACGTCGAGGGCCTGGCACGTCGGTGCACCAGGCCCTCGACGGCGCCGGGCTGCTCGCCCGCAGCTAGGGCCGCAGCTAGGCGACTGCCTCCGTCAGCGCTCCGGCGCCACGCGAGCGAGGAGCGCGGACGAGCAGGATCGCCGTGCCGAGCGTCCAGACCGGCAGACCGAAGATCAGCGCCGCCCAGCCGATCGGGCCGATCCACAGCACGACCGCGATCAGCCCGCTGAACACGCCCCACCAGCGCGGCACCGCGGCAACGCGAAACGCGAGCACGGCGACGGACGCGAGCAGCACGATCACCGAGAGCTCCGCGCCGACGAAGAACAGGTCGCCGAGGTGGTGGAACATGCCGGCAGTCGGCGCGCTGACTTCCGACGCGTTGATGGCGCTCGCCAGCTGCGCCTGCGTGCCGATGCCGAAGACAGCGGCCGCGACGGCTCCCGCGAACCCGATCGTGCTGAGGGTGTGATTGCCGCCCTCGGCCTCGGCGAGGCGGCTGCGAAGCAAGCCGGCGAACCAGATGAACGCGAGGCACCCGGTCATGAAGAGCCAGCCGCCGGCGATCACGAGGTTCTGGTTCGCATTGAGCCAGGTGAGCACCTGCGCGTCGCTCGCGTTGTTGGGGAGCTTGTCGGTCAGGCCCTGGCTGACGAGAATGCCGGCGATCCAGAGCGCGGGCGCGAGCACGCCCATGACGAGGGTGGAGATGCGGTCGAACCGAGAGCGCATGATCAGGTCCTTTCGTTCAGGGGGTTGAGAGCTGGAGGAGCCGGCGCCGGGCGCTGAGCAGCACCCCGACGGCGGCGAGCGCGAGGACGAGGGCGACGAGGCCTGCGATGAGGAGATGACGCCGCATCTACCCGAGCGCGGGGACCGCTTCGGCGTCGGCGGGGACGTAGCTCGAGCCGTACCCGAGCATGCGGCCCAGGGGCGCACCGAGAGCGAGCCCGAACCGCTGCAGCACGGCGGGCGGGAACGGCAGCCGCACGGTGTCGAAGTGAGCCTGCGCGATCACGGCGAGCCGCAGCGGGTTCGGCATGCCCTTGCGATTGGTCTTCCCGTCGGCGGCGAGCCCGTACATCGTCTCGATCAGCGACTCGAACTGCAGCGCCGGCCGGATCTCGCAGACGAAGTGGGCGGTCTCGTCACCCGCGTTCCAGAACCGGTGCGGCGTCTTCGGCGGCACCGTGAGCCGGGTGCCGGGGCCTGCGACGAGCTTCTCGCCGCCGACTTTGAAGCCGACCGTTCCGCGGAGGACCTGGAACCGCTCTTCCTGCACTGGGTGCACGTGTGCGGCCGCGACGAAGCCTCCAGGCTGCACGTACGTCTCGATCACCACTGCCTCGCCGCCCGTCTCCTTGGAGGTCTGGCGGAACACGAGGCGCTCGCCGGTGACCGGGTTCTCGATGCTGTCGCCTGCACGGATCATTTCTGGCTCCTTCCGTCGTTTCCGCCGCGTGTCGGCGGTCGGGAGAACGATCGAATGGGGCGCTTAAGGAACGCTTGGAGCGCGCTTAAGAGCGCGACTAGGCGATCGAGACGCGGACTGCTGCGTGCCGCATCAGCGCACGCGAAGCGGTGTTCTCCGGAGCGACGAACGCGTGCAGCCGTTCGATGCCCGCAGCGCGTGCATCGGCAGCGAGGCGATCCATCAGGATCGTCCCGACCCGGCGGCCCTGCCATTCGTCAGCGACTTCGACCGCCACTTCGGCCGCGGCGCCGTCGCGCACGAGGCGTGCGATCCCGATCGGCTCGCACTCGATGAGCGCGACGAGGACGTGGTGGTCACCGTCGACGCGCGCGAGCAGCTCGAGATCGCCCGCAGTGAGCACGTTCTTCGCGCCGCCGAAGCGCAGGTGGCGCGACCTGTCACCGAGCCGGTCGAACACCGCCTGCACGACTGCGGTCTCGCCGTTGCGCAGCGGCCGGATCGTGACGCGGTCGACTACCTCGGTGTACATCGAGGCCTCCGGGCCACGGAGCGCACGTGGCGGCTAGGGGAGCGCGAGCAAGACATACGCATTCACCAGGTCGTCCTTGCCTTTGATCCGCAGTCCCGAGCGCTCCTCGACCACCGTGCCGTCGGGCAGCTGCCCATACGTGTCGGCCCCGATCAGGATCCCACCGGCCGGCGCGAGCGTCTCGAGCCGCGCGCCGGTGTTGACGGTGTCGCCGACCAGCGGGTAGGCGACGTGCCCGTGGCCGCCGACCTCCTGCACCACCGCTTCGCCGCTGTTGACGCCGATACGCATCCGCGGCCAGCCGGGCCGCTCGTCGGCGAGAGCCGCCAGCCGCTCCTGGA
Source organism: uncultured Actinomycetes bacterium (assembly GCA_963779505.1). Classification (GTDB taxonomy): domain Bacteria; phylum Actinomycetota; class Thermoleophilia; order Gaiellales; family Gaiellaceae; genus PALSA-600. Next base: position 143,624 of record CAVZYK010000022.1, read on the forward strand.
GGGTCAGCGCCGCGCACGAGGCGCGAAAGGCGTGATCCGGCTGGTCGCCGCGGCCGTTGAAGGTGGCCATGACACCGTCGCCGATGAACTTCTCGATCTCGCCCCCGAACTCACGCGTGATCAGCGGTGCGGCGAGCCCCCAGTAGGCGTTCAGCAGCTCCGCGACCTGGGCCGGGGTCGAGCGGTCGGAGAACGCCGTGAACCCGACGAGATCTCCGAAGAGGACACTGATGTCCTGACGGCGCTCGCGCGTCGTCGACAGGTAGAGGTGCCGGAACCGCTCGTCGCGCCACTCGTGCCGCACGGCCAGGCCGATCACCAGGTAGGCAGTGACGATCAGCCCATGCCACTCCCACCAGCTCGCGTGCCATTTGCGCTCGCCGGTGACTGCGACACCGATCATCGCCTCGGACAGCAGGAGGAAACAGGCGATCACGGCCGCCGGCAGCAATTGCCGACCGTGACGGAAGACGACCCAGTAGCGCGCGGCGCTGGTGGCGTAGATGGCCGTGCCCATGATCGCGAGCGCCGTCAGGATGTGCCCCCGGGCGGCCTCGTCGCTGCTCGCCCCGCTCAGGGGCGGCAGCTTCGCGACCGTCCAGAGAAACCAGACGCTCATCGAGACGAGCACCCCTCCGTGCAGCAGCGGCCTGTACTTGATCACCCACGGCGCGATCCGAGGGTGAACGTCGACGAACGCGGATCCGGCGGCGAACACGGCGCTCACGAACAGCCCCACAGGGATGGCGACCTTGAAGCCGGCGTGGTCGTGGGTGAAGAGGATGCCGGTTGTCCCGAGCGCGTGGATGCCCATGAACCCGCCCGTCGCCACGAATGCGAGCGACAGCAGCAGGACGCGCGCGTCTCCGCGCCGGTTCGCCGCCTCGCCCGCCGCGATGCCGAGGGCGAACGCGACGGCACCAACGATTCCGAAGATGACGAAATGCGCGCGGTAGTTCTCGAAGTGCGGGTCGAGCTGCTTGCGGAGGAGCAGTGAGATGAGCCCCACGAGCGGCAGCGCAGCGGCGATCACCGCCACGACGACAACCGTCGCCGGACGCGCGCTGCGCTTCGCTGTGGTGACGCGGGCCTTCACGTGACAGACGGTACGAGAGGGGTTCGGCGTCACGCATCGGTGGCCAGGATGATCGGCCGTCGTCCTCGCGGACGATCCTGCGCGATCGTTAGAGGATCCGGCCCGGGACGGTCAGTTCCAGGCGATCACGATCAGCGTGATCGCGATGGCCGCCGCCGCTGCAACGACGACCGCGTTCACGATCAGCGCGACGCGAAGCTCTTTCGGGACCGTGCGGGATCGGCGCTCGACCCCGGCCGGCTCGTCCTCACCCGCGACGGCACGCGAGAGGGCGGCGACGATCCACTGATTGAGGCTGACGTTCTCGCGGTCGGATCGAGCTGCGAGCTCGGCGTGCAGCTGCTTCGGCATGCGGAGGAGGAGCCGCCCGCTGTGGGAGGGCTCACCCGCCTCGAGCTGTTCCGGATTCGAGGCCATACGCTTCGACCCTAGCGCGCTGCCTCTCCGGCATCAAAGGCTCGTCCCGTTCGAGACGGCGCCGCATGCGCCGCAGGGCATCGTCCAGCAGCCGTGAGACGTGGGCCTGGGAGATCCCGAGCTCGTCGGCCACCTCTTCCTGCGTCCGGTCGAGAAAGAAGCGCAGCAGCAGGATCCGCCGTTGCCGGACGTCGAGGGCGCGCGCGGCCCTGGCGATCAGCGCACGCTCGAGCATCACGTCCTCGAGCGGCTCGGTGTCGGTGCCCCAGTCCTCGTCGCCGAGCGAGATGGGAGCCTCGGCTGTCCGGCGCTCGGGTGTGTCGTCGGAACGAGCCGCGCGGGGGACGCGGACGGCAGCCGCCCGGTCGCGCAGATGCCGGCGAAGCTCACCCTCGACGGAGCGGCTGACGTATGCGGGCAGCAACTCGGTGCGACGGGGATCGCACCGGTCGACTGCACGGACGATCGCGAGCGACGCGACTTGCGTCAGGTCGTCGCGCTCCACACCGCGTCGTGCAAAGCGCCTTGCGGCGCCGCGCGCCAGCGGCAGGTACTCCTCGATCAAGCGGCTCCGCTCCGTGCTGCGCGCAACGTTGGGTGCCATGCAGACGATGCTACGTCGCACGCGAGATAATTGAAAGATTAGGTTTTGCATTTTTCGTATAGGTCGCGGTCCGGCTGGGTACATGTCTTCCTGGATCATGCGGCGAACGTCCTCATTCGGTCTGACCCTCTCGGTGTGCGGAGCCGTCGCCGCACTCTCGGTCGGCCAGGCCCGTGCAGATGACGGTGTGACCATCCCGGCCGATCCAACCGCGATCGTCGCCGCCGTCGCCGCTGCGGTGCCGTCGATGCCCGAGCCGCAGGGGCCGACGGCGCCGCAACTCCCTGATCCGCCCGAAACCACGGTGATACCGCCGGTTTCGGCTGCAGTACCGCCCGTGATACCGCCGGCACCGGTCGTCGTCGACACGCCGCAGCCGACCTCGACCGAGCCGACGACGACACCGGCAACCGCACCTGCAACGCCCGCCGCGCCGGTCGTTGCGACACCGTCCGAGCCCGCCCCCGCACCGCAGCCGGCGCCCGCGCCTGCGGCCGCGCCGGCGACAGCTGATACTGCTAATACCACCACGAATAATTCAAATAGTATTACGCCTACGGTGCCGACAACACCGTCTCAGACCTTCATCTGGAACTGGTATTGGAACTGCGCGACGGACGAAGGAACGCCCGCCGTGCCGGCGCCGCCCGCAGGTGCAACGACGATCGTGCTCAACTGGCACTGGGCCTGCGCCGAGCCGCCTCCGACGCTCGACGTCGCAGGCGCCACCATCTGCGTGTCGTGCAACATCGCCATCTCCGTGCGCGTCGGGAGCCCCGGCAACACGGGCGATCTGGCGCAGACGATCGCGGCCCAGACGGCAGCGACGGCAGCTGGTATCGCGCAGACGATTCAGACCGCGCTGCAGACGGCACCGCCCGCAGGCGCACCGCTGCCGCCTGCGCCGCTGCCGGACGCGCCGCCCGCCGTGATACCACCGGTTGGCACGACTCCGGCGTTCGTGACGGTCGCGGTACCAGCGCTGCCTGCGTATCCGATCGACGCGGGCATCCTCGTGACGACCGTTTGACGACCTCTCGGTGGAGGATGGTCCCCGCCACGGCGCGCCGTTGTCCTTCGGCGCCCCGACGAGCGCAGGCCGGCAGAGCGCCCAGAGCTCCGTTGGTAGCTTCGGTGGGGTCGCCGGCGCGCTCAGCACGACCCTGATCGCGCTTCCTGCAGCCTCCGACAATCTTCTTTCTCCCCAGCGGTCGACCGCTGGGCGCACAGGCGCCGGCAGCCGCAGCACGACTGCCGGCGCCCGGCGCCCGGCGCGCGCCCCGGCGGCGCCGACCGCTCCCCCTTCAGCGCCGGATCCCATGGTGCTCGCGGCGGGTGCGCCGTCGACGCACGGGGACGGACAGGGCGTGGTCGTGGCGATCGCCTCGGCCCTGGCGCTGGCATTTCTCTACGCGGTCTATTCCGGCCTGCGTACTCCGTCGGCCGTGCCGCCGGCGGGAGGTAGCGGGGCCAAGCCGCATCCGCCTGGCTGAGCTCACACCTGTCGACGACCCGTCGCGGCACGACGCCGCGACAACCCCCAACGACAGGAGTGAACGATGCGCAAGGTGATTCTCGCGCTCGTGCTGGTGGCGGTGACCTGCCTGACGGCAGTCTCCGTTGCCGCGGCTGACCCTGGGCCTATTCAGGTCTCAGGTCAGTCCGCGGACACCTCGCAGCAGGCAGCTGCGGCGTCCAGCGCGACGCAGACCAATCCAAGCAACACGAACATCTCGATCCGGGTCCTGAGCCCGGGTAACGATGGCAACGTGACGCAGGCGAACACCGCCGGGTCCTCGGCCGCGGCGGGCAACGCGAGCAACACGTCGCAGGGCTCGAGCCAGACGGCAGGCGGCGGCAATCCGATCCAGTCCTCGACGCAGTCCGCGTCGACGGGCCAGGTCGCGACGGCGCTGTCGCTCGCCTCGCAGTACGGCGCAAGCAACACGAACGTGCCGATCCGCGTGCTCAGCCCCGGCAACGACGGCAACGTGTCGCAGACGAACGCGGTCGGCTCACACGCCGCCGCGGGCAACGCGGCAGGCACGAGCCAGACCGGCACGCAGACGGCAGCCGACGGCAGCTCGTGTGGCTGCTCCGGCGGCAGCACGCCGATCCAGACGTCCGACCAGTCGGCATCGACCGGCCAGGACGCCACGGCGCTGTCGGATGCGAAGCAGATCGACCCGTCGAACAGCTCGGTCTCGGTGCGCGTTCTGAGCCCGGGCAATGACGGCAACGTCTCGCAGGCGAACACCGTCGGATCGTCGGCGCTCGCCGGCAACCTCGCGGGGACATCGCAGAGCAGCCGTCAGACTGCTCCGGCAGCTTCGTGTGGATGCTCGGGCACGGCGATCCAGCAGGCCGACCAGTCGGCCGAGACGGGCCAGGAGGCCGCCGGACTGTCGGCAGCCACTCAGGCCGACCCGTCGAATGAGGCATCACCGGTTCGCGTCGGCAGCGGCGGGAACGGTGGCTCGACCCGGCAGGAGAACACCGCCGGCTCGAGCGCAGCCGCGCTGAACGGTGCGGTCACGTCGCAGCAGGGATCGCAGTCCGCAGGCTCGGGCAATGCGATCCAGATCGCGTCGCAGGATGCGTCCACGGCACAGGGCGCCCTCGCCGCATCGGCCGCAGCGCAGCTGGGAGCGTCGAATGACGCCTCTCCCGTTCGCGTTGACAGCCCCGGCAACGGTGGCTCGGTCAGCCAGTCCAACACGGTCGGCTCCGGCGCCGTGGCGGGCAACCTGGCAGGCACGTCCCAGAACGCAAGCCAGACGGCCGCGGCGGCACGTGCGGCTGCAAGGGCGGCACAGCCATCCAGGTGCTCGGGCAGAAGTCCGACACCGACCAGGGTGCGATCGCCGCGTCCGAGGCCATCCAGCTGTTCGGCGAGCGTTCGCCGTGCGGCTGCGGCGGCAGCTCGGGCGGTAACACCGCTTCACCGGTGAGAGTCGGCAGCGCCGGCGACGACGGCACGACGTCGCAGGCGAACAACGACTACTCCTCGGCAGCGGCACTGAACGGTGCCTCGACGAGGCAGAACGGCACGCAGTCGGCGGCCGGCGGCGGCCTCCAGATCCAGGCGCTCGGACAGGAGTCCAACACGGAGCAGGGTGCCCTCGCGGCGTCCCTCGCTGCGCAGTTCGGTGCGTCGAACGACGCGTCGCCCGTCCGGGTCTATAGCCCCGGCGGCGGCGGCTCGGTCAACCAGTCCAACACGGCCGGCTCGTCGGCCCTGGCGGGCAACGGCGCCGAGACCTCGCAGGACGGCCGGCAGACGATCGCCGGCAGCCCGTGCGGATGCGGCAGCCTGCCGATTCAGGTTGCCGGTCAGTCGGCCCGGACGCTGCAGGCAGCGTTCGGATTCTCGGCTGCCCTCCAGGCGCATCCGAGCAACACCTCGTCGCCTACCCGCGTTTACAGCGGTGGCGGCGGCGGTTCGGTCTGGCAGGGGAACGCCGCGCTCTCGAGCGGCGACTCGCTGAACCGGGCCCTGACACGTCAGGGGGTGCTGCAGGCCGCGTGAACTGAGCGAAACGGGGAGGGTCCAGGACGCTGGATCCTCCCCTTTTGCACCGTTGATCGTGCCACATTTGTAGGCGTACGCTTCTGGTTAGGAAGCAACACGGTCTGAGGTGGTCGCAAATGACGCGGCGCTCGACAGCTTTGCTCCTGCGGCGTTGGATACCGCTCCTACTGGCGGTAGCAGTCATCCTTGGACCCGAACTGGCCCGGGCCGCCGGCCCGGCGCCCGATCCGGCCTCCGGCGGCGCACCGGCGCCCGACGCGGCTCCGGTCCACCAGCCGAAGGTCGCAGCCGCTCCGCGAACGCACGTTGTGGTTCCCGTGCGGAAGGCCGCCGTGGCGGCCGCGACATACACGCCGCCGCCCGTCACGCACACGGCGGTGGTCGTCGCCCAGCCGACGAGGATTGTCGCTGCGCCGGTCCGCAAGCATGTCGCGCGGCCGAAGAAACCCGTCGCGCGGCCGGAGATCAAGATCATCGACGTCCCGCCGCTGCGCGTCGACGTGCACCGCGGGCTCGGAGCGGTCACGCGTTCGCTCCATGACGACTCGCTGTTGCTGCTGGCCGGCATCGCGCTACTCGTTGCAACGTTCACCGCCGCGTCGGGAACGACGCTCGCCGTGATCGCGACACGGCCGCCGAGGAGACGGAGGTGAGACGCGCCGCAGTGCTTGCACTCGCTCTCGCGCTTCTCGTCGTGCCGTCCGCAGGCGCCGTCGGGCTACAGATCGGCTACACCGTCACCGCGGGAACCGCAGGCGACAACGGCTGGTACCGCAGCGCCGTCACGGTTCAGATCACCGTTACCGGACGCGACCTGACACGACCTGTCCTGCAGTGTCAAGACGTTTCGCACGAACGAGCGACTCACCACTGGCAATGCACAGCGACCGACGGCACCGGCACGATCCGTCTGCACCGTGCAGTTCAAGATCGACACGGACGCTCCGAGCGTCACCGGATCGACGCCGAGCTCGGGCCGCCGACGCGAACGGTTGGTTCAACAAGCCCGTCTCGCTCTCGTTCGGCGGCTCCGACGCAACGTCCGGGATCGCATCGTGCAGCACCGCTTCGTACGGCGGACCCGACTCTGGCTGCGCTTCCGTCTCCGGCACGTGTCGCGACAACGCCGGCAACGTCAGCGCCGCGTCCACCTGCGCCACTGAAATACGACTCGACACCGCCGTCGGTCACGGCGTCGGCTGCTCGACCGCCGACGAGCGCCGGCTGGTACACGAGCCCAGTCGCGGTCACATTTGCGGGCTCCGACGCGACATCGGGAATCGCGTCGTGCACCGGCTCGACGACGTACTCAGGACCCGACACGGCGAGCACGACACTCGCCGGCTCGTGCGTCGACAACGCAGGCAACAGCACGCCCGGATCGTTCGCGCTCAAGTACGACGGGACGCCACCGTCGGCCGCCGCGAAGGTCGGCGCGGCCACCCGACGAGCACGGGTGGTACACGAAGCCGGTCGCGGTCACGTTCAGCGGCGCCGACGCGCTCTCGGGCTTGGCGAACTGCACTGCGGCAGAGACCTACGGCGGTCCCGACAACGGCTCCACGAGCGTCGAAGGTACGTGCAGCGACAATGCGGGCAACACCACCACCGCCAGCGCCCCGCTCAAGTACGACGCAACGGCGCCCAAACTTCAGAACGTCAAGATCGTTCCTGGCGGCGGCGACGTCACGTTGACCTGGAAGCAGCCGGCCGACGTGACGAGCGTCGCCGTCACGCGCACGCCGGGTCGCAAGGGAAGCGCGCCGACGGAGATCTACAAGGGACGGACACCGCACGTCCGCGATAGCGGGCTCAAGGCTGGCGTCGCCTATCGCTACCAACTGACCAGCCTCGACGAGGCGGGCAATCAGTCGGTCGCGCAGGTGACGACGACGCTGCGCGCGCTCTACGCGCCGGCGGCCGGCAAGACTGCACACGCCGGGACTGCATTGCGCTGGAACGCCGACAAGAGCGCGACCTACTACAACCTCCAGCTCTATCGCGGCACCAAGAAGGTGCTCAGCTCGTGGCCCGTCGGGACGAGCTTCCGGCTGCCGGGCAGCTGGACCTACGCCGGGCACCGCTACAAGCTGACGCGGGGCAAGTACCGCTGGTTCGTCTGGCCCGGTCGAGGCGCGCGCGCACGCGCGCAGTACGGCAAGTTGCTCGGCAGCAGCTCCTTCGTCGTCCGCTGACACGCGCAGCTCGTCGGGTAGCGTGACCGGCATGCACAGGTACCGCACGCCGCCGTTCGCGGTGGCGGGCTCGATCGCGGCCGTGGGCGCGGCGACGCTTCTCGTCTACGCGCTGCGGCCGGTCGCTCCGACGCTGAGCCTTGGCGTCCTCTACGTCCTCGCCGTCCTTGCGACCGCTGTCGTGTGGGGGCTCGGCTTCGCCATTCCGGTCGCGGTGCTGTCGATGCTGGCGTTCAACTTCTTCTTCCTCGCACCGGTGGGGACGCTGTCGCTCGCGGACGGGCGAAACTGGACCGCGCTGGTCGTCTACGTGCTGACGGCGATCGTCGCGGGTGAGCTGGCGTCGCGCGCGCGACGTCGCGCGGCCGAAGCGGAGCAGCGCGAGCGCGAATCGGCGTTGCTGGCCGATGCCGCCGCCGCGATCCTGCAGGGCGCGCCGCTCGACGAGATCCTCGAACGGGCCGACGAGGTGCTGCAAAGCGGCGAGCCTGTGGCGCGTGCACGGTTCGAAGCCGCGCTCGCGTCTCTCGTCGCGCTGGCGGAGGAGCGGCAGCGCGTCGACCGGTTGGAGCAGTCCGACGCGATCAAGACCGCAGTACTCCAGAGCGTGTCGCACGACCTGCGAACACCGCTCGCGTCGATCGCGGCGGCCGTCGACGGGCTGGAGAGCAGCGACCTCGCCCTCGACGCGGACGACCGCGCCGGACTGCTCGAGACGATTCGCCTCGAGGTCGATCGGCTGATCCGCCTCGTCGGCAATCTGCTCGATCTCTCCCGCTTGCAGGCCGGCGCGGCCGCGCCGCATCCTGCGCTCTGGCCGGTCGAGGAGCTGATCACCCGCGCCGTCGCCGAGGTGCACGACGGCGGACGCATCGTCGTGTCGGCTCCCGACGGTCTGCCGCCCACGCGCGTCGACGACGTCCAGATCCAGCGAGTGCTCGTGAACCTGATCGAGAACGCGCTCAAGTTCTCGACCGGCACGGTCGACATCGACGCGCGCAGCGTTGGCGCCTCGGTCGTGGTCGACGTGATCGACCAGGGCGGAGCGGGTGCGCCGGGCGCCGGTCTCGGTCTCGCGATCGCGCGCGGCTTCGCCGGCGTCAACGACTGTGCGCTGAGCGTAGAGCCGCAGCGGTGGCGGTACCGTCGCCCGCCTGACGCTCCCCGCGACGCGCTTACCCGCCGGGATCGGCGCGTGAGCGCCCGCGTGCTCGTCGTCGACGACGAGCGCCAGTTCCTGCGCGCGCTCGCCACGAACCTCCGCGGCGCCGGTTACGAGGTCGAGACGGCCGCAACCGCGGCCGAGGCGCTGAGCGCTGCGGCACTGCACCCGCCGGACGCCGTCGTGCTCGACCTCCTGCTGCCCGACGGGAGCGGCACCGACGTCTGCCGCGAGCTGCGCACGTGGAGCGACGCACCGATCGTCGTCGTCTCGGCGGTCGGAGACGAGGACGAGAAGATCGCGGCGCTCGACGCCGGCGCCGACGACTACGTGACCAAGCCGTTCGCGACCGGGAGAGCTACTCGCGCGTCTGCGGGCGGCTCTGCGCCGAGCCGGGCCATCGGGCGAGCCGGTGCTCGTCGTCGGTCCGATCAGGGTCGACCTGGAAAAGCAAGTCGTCACGGTCAGCGACAAGCCCGTCCACCTGACGCCGCTCGAGTACCGCATCCTGCGCGTGCTCGCCCAGAACCCCGGCAAGCTCCTGACGCACCGCGCGATCCTGCGGGAGGTCTGGGGTCCCGCCTACGGCGACGAGTCGAACTACCTGCACGTCTACGTCTCGCAGCTGCGCAAGAAGCTGGAGGCTGACCCGGCAAGCCCGCGCCTGCTGCTGACCGAGCCCGGCGCCGGCTACCGGCTCGTCGATCAGCCTTGAGGGAATCTTGAGGCTCGCTTCAGCGATCTTGAGGTCGCCCTGAGCGACCGCGTCGTACCGTGGCTGCATGTCCTCACGACTGCTCGCTCCGGTTCGTAGCTGGGAGACACGACGTGCGCTTCGCGCCGCGCGCCAGCGCGCCGACAGCGAGCTGCTCGCCTCGCGGCTCGCGTCTCCAAGGCTCGCTTGGCGCACGACGGAGCTGACCGCAGAAGCGAACCGAAATGAGCTCGGCCGGTCACTGATCGACGTCGTGCACGCAGCGGACGAGCGCCTCTTGCCGACCGCAACACCGATTCATCGCGGGGCCGTCCGCGAGTGTCGCGCGCAGCTGCTCGGGCTCGCGGCGCGCCTCTACGACTCGCAGCCCGTGACTGCCCGCGGCGTGCTGCTCGTCGAGCGCCTCGTGCACGACGGCTCGGGGCCTCTGTACGGGACCACCGAGGTGCAGCGACTTGCGCGTGACATCGACGTCGCACGAAGGGCGCTCGATGGCCCAGGCAACTGAGCTCGAACCGCGAAGCGCACGCCTGAAGCGGGTCGTCGTCGGCCGGCCGATGTCGTCGGCCGAGCTCGAGGAGACCCTCCTGCCGAAGTGGCTCGCGCTGCCGATCTTCGCGTCCGACCCGCTTTCGTCGGTTGCCTACGCCACCGAGGCGGCGCTCGTCGTGCTCGTCGCGGCATCGGCGAGCGCGGCCCATCTGGTGTTCCCGATCTCGCTCGCGATCGCGGCACTGCTCGCAATCGTCGTGCTCTCGTATCGCCAGACGGTTCTCGTCTACGAGAGCTCGGGCGGCGCGTACGTGGTGGCGAAGGACAACCTTGGCAAAGTTCCCAGCCTCGTCGCGGCAGCCGCACTGCTCACGGACTACGTGCTGACGGTCGCGGTGTCGGTCGCCGCGGGCGTGCTCGCACTCACGTCGGCCGTTGCGGTGCTGCGCGGTCACGAGCTGACCCTGGCTCTCGTCTGCGTGCTGCTGATCGCCGTTGCCAACCTGCGCGGGGTGAAGGAGGCCGGGCTGCTGTTCGCGCTGCCGACCTACGCCTTCGTGACGTCGATCTTCATGCTGATCGGCGTCGGGCTGACCAAGTGCGCGACCAACGGCTGCCCGCAGGCCGCGGTGCAACATCCGGCCGCGAGCGGAACCGGCGCGCTGACGCTCTTCATCGTCCTCCGCGCATTCGCATCCGGATCGACCGCACTGACGGGCGTCGAGGCGATCGCCAACGGCGTCAACGCATTTCGACGGCCGCACGGGCGCAACGCCGCGACCACCCTTGCAGTCCTCGGCACGATCGCAATCGCGATGTTCGTCGGTGTGTCGTGGCTCGCGGTTCAGATGCACGCAAGACCGTCGGACAACGGAACACCGTCGGTGCTGGCAGAGATTGCACGCGGCGTCTTCCCGAGCTCGTCGACGCTCGGGTTCATGTACTGGGCCGTACAGGTTCTGACGCTCGCGGTGCTGGTTCTCGCCGCGAACACGTCGTACCAGGGTTTCCCGCGCCTCGCCGCGCTGCTGGCACGCGACGGCTTCTTCGCCCGGCAGTTCGTCAACCTCGGCGACCGGCTCGTCTTCTCGAACGGGATCATCGTGCTGACGGCCATCTCCTGCGCGCTGCTCTGGGTCTACAACGCCAGCGTCGACTCGCTGATCCACCTCTACGTGATCGGGGTCTTCACCGCCTTCACACTCTCGCAAGCCGGGATGGTGCGCTACTGGCTGCGCACCCGAGAGCCGGGTTGGCGTCATCGCATCGCGATCAACCTGGTCGGAGCGTCGGCGACCGGCCTGGTCACCGCGATCGTGATCTGGACGAAGTTCGCGGAAGGGGCGTGGCTCGTGACCGTCGCGATCCCGGTGCTCGTCGCGTGCTTCCTCGGCATCCATCGTCACTACCGCCGCTTCGCGCGACGGCTGAGCGCCGGTGCCGGGGCCGTTCAGGCGGCGCGTCAACCGACGAACGAGGTCTTGCTCGCGGTCGAGTCGATCGATGTCGCGACCGAGGGAGCCCTCTGGTACGCGCGGCAGATCACCGACGGCACGTCTCTGCGGGCACTGCTCGCGACGTGCAAGCACACGGATCCCGGGATCAGGCCGCGCTGGTGGGACTTCGCGCAGGAGCAGCCTCGGCTCGAGCCGCTTGCGACGGCGGAAGGCTCGACGCAGGCCCTGCTCGAAGAGGTGTGGCGCCTGCCGCGCGGCGAATCCGACTTCGTAACGGTGATCGTGCCGGAGCAGTTCAAGCGCCCCTCGTTGCTCTCGGCAGCGCGGCGGAGCTCGTTCCGGTTGAAGCTCCGGCTGCTTGCAGAGCCCGGTGTCGTCGTCACCGACGTGCCGGCCGTATCGGCCCGGCCGAGACCGGAGGGCCACACACCGAAGAAGCTCGCCGTACGGGTACTGATGGCAGACGTCCACGCCGGATCGCTCCGAGCGCTCAACTACGCACGGTCTCTCGAGGTCGAGGACACGCGGGCCGTGTCGTTCGCATTCGACGAGGAGGAAGCGTGCCGCTTCCGCGACGCATATCTCGCAGCCGGCCTGACGGTGCCGGTCGATCTGAGCGACGCGCCGTATCGCGACATCGGCACACCGCTCCTCGCCTATATCCGCGAGTTGACTGCGGATCCCGACACCGTCGTCAACATCGTCATGCCCGAGATCGTCGTGCGCGGCTGGGCGCGCGTCCTGCACAACCAGCGCGCGCTCTACATCAAGCGGCTGCTGCTCTTCGAGCGGCACGTGATCCTGTCGAGCGTCCCGTATCAGGTCTTCCGCTAGAGCAGGAGCCTGTAGAGCCGGCGAACGGCAGGCGATGCCTGGGCGAGGACGAAGGAACCGCACCTCGAGCACGTAGCGGCCGTGCAGCCTGCCGCGCAGCGGGGCGACCACGACTCCACGCGAGCGGGCGAGCAGCCGGCGAGCGAGCGGCGCCGGCCGGGCGACCACACGGCCCGCCCGCCACAACGACAGTCGCACGCGGTCGCGGCCGATCCACTCGTCGAGATCACCGCGGTTGACGACGCCGATGCGCAGCGCACGCCGGTGACCGTTGCCGCGCGACGCGAACGGAGCCGAGCGCGAGCCGCTGCGCAACGCGGCCGCGTGCCCGCAGGACGACCACGACTCCGACGCGGAGCGCGACCGAGATCGCGCGTCGGCCCGGGCGGACGGCCGAGAGCAGGAGCAGCGTCGCGTGGTCGCCGGGACGCACCCCCCGCAGCGCGCCGGCCCGCAGCGCGACCGCGACCGCGGTGTGGCCCCGGATCCGGAAACGGGTGCGCGAGACGAAGAGCCAACCGGGTGGCGCCGCTCGCGGTCCCACCGCGGGCCGCCCCTCGTTGCCAAGCGAGAGCCCCGCGCGTGACACGCGCACGTCGAGTGGAGCACTCCCGGTGTTCGCGACGCGGATCACCGCGCGCGACGACGCGGGCAGCGACTAGGCGTGCAGGTGCCGCCGCCAGAGCGACTGGCGGCGGCACCGCAACGGGAGTAGCGATCACTTGCCGATCACCGTGAACGTGACCGTGCCCGTGTAGTGGCCGGGCGCGACAGACGGCAGCGCTCCGGTGAAGCCGATCGAGGCCGGCCAGTTGTCACCCGACACGGGCGCCGGCCGCGTGACGGAGCCGATCGACAGATCGGTGCTCGTCAGCAGCGGGATCGCGGCGAGCGCACCGCCTGCGAAGACGGGATTGGCGATACCACCCGCCGGGCTCGTCGCGGTGAGGCCGAGCGGCAGGTCGGCCGGTGCGAAGGCAGTGCGATGAACGGTCAGCTCGTAGCCGGCCGAGCGCGTGCTGAAGACCGTGATCCGCTCGGAGAGCGGGGACGGGACCGTGCCCGTGACGACCTGGCCGAAGCTGATGCTCGGATGCTCGAGCGCGATCGAGATCACGGGCGCGACGTCGGCGTCGATCGCGACCGACTGGACGGACGATCCGCTCGGCGGCGTGCCGGCGCAGGGAGCGGCGGCAGCGGCCGAGCGTCTGCGGCGCAGGCGCGGCCCCCGTGAAGTCGGCGGTGTTCGAGTCGGTGTCGGTGCAGCCGCCACCCGCACGCACGGCGGCCGTTGTCGCATCGAGAGCGGGCGCGGCGGCAGTGCCTTCGTAGTCGGTCGCCGACCCGTAGCCGACGAGATCCTGCAGCGTCGCCACACCGGTGCAGCTGCCGGGCGAAGCGCCACAGAGAATCGCGGCGGTGTCGTGGACGAGCGCGATCTTGCCGCCCGAGGCCGCGAGATTCGTCGTGCCGGTCACGTCGGGCGCCGGGAGCGGGCTGCCGACCGTGCCCGTCGGGCCGAGTTGCACGAGGAGATGGCGGCCCGGAGCGATCGAACCGGCCAGCGGCGTCGCCGACCAGGTGTTTCCCGCGGCGGTCGCGTACTGGACCGACCACGAGCTCACATCGACGGTCGAGCCGCCGCGGTTGAACAACTCGACGTAGTCGTTCAGCGTAGAGCGCGCCGGCGTTGCCACCGGCGGCGTAGATCTCACTGATCACGAGCGAGGGTGACGACGCGAGCGCAGAGGAAGCGAGCGTCAGCGAGCTGACGAGACACGCAACGAGGAACAAGAGGGCACGACGCATAAGCGGCTCCAATCGGACGGGGAACGTGACCCATCCGTGGTAACCGACGCCGCGTCGCGCCGACAGTGTCCTTTTGCAGTTGTCACGAAGTCGGCGCTGATCGGTTCGCGATCCGTCAGCTTCGAGCGCGACGACGCGCGACGAGCACGTACGCGATGTAGAGCGCACCGCCGCCGAGCGCGAGATACGAGATCCACTGGTAGCCCGGCCCGCTCGACTTCGGCTCCCACGCGATCGTCCCGTGGATCGCGAACGGCTTTCCATCGACCGTGCCCGGGATCCGCCAGCTCGCGAGCTCGTGGTGCGCCTTCGGCTCGCGCTCCGTGATCTCCGGCGGCGCGCCTTCCCAGTGCGTGCGGTGGTCGTGCCAGGTCGCGGTCGTGCCCGTGGCGATGCGGCGCCAGCCGGTCGCCGTCCGTTCGACGACGACACCGTCGGCGAAGCGGCGCTCGGGCTCCTCGCCCGTCCCGCGCACGACCACCGTTGCGCGCTCGGGCACCGTCAACGTGAAGTGCCCGTCGCCGCTCGCGCTCGCCTCGAGGCCGAACTCGGGCTCGATGCGATCGACGGTCGAGGTGATGCCGCCGTGCTCGGCGCCACCGTGCGCGGACGCTGCAGACGGCAGCAACAGCACGGCACCAAGGAGCGCGGCGGCAACGAGGATCCTCACCGCGCGAACCGGCAGACCGGCGCATCGTACGGTGCGAGCCGGACCTGTTACGTCCGGCGGTTGGTCGGCCGGCCCGATCGGAAGACCGGCGGCCATCTAGGCGCCCTCCCGGGGCAAGCTGCGCCTACTCGGGGCGTTCGTCGCCGGGCCGCATGCGGTAGACGATCCTGCCGCGACCGAGGTCGTACGCGGAGAGCTCGATGCGGACGCGGTCGCCCGGATTCATGCGAATCCGGAAGCGGCGCATCTTGCCCGCGGTGTAGCCGAGCGTCTCGTGACCGTTGTCGAGCTGGATCCGGAACATGCCGTTCCGCAACGCCTCGACGATCTCGCCGGTCATCTCGACCTTCTCTTCTTTCTGCGCTATGGCTGCCTCCTTTCCGAGACGGTTTGTAGGTGCGGTGGCGGGCTTTCGCCCGCCACCGAATGCCGGACTAGCCGACGACCGAGACGTTCGCGGCCTGGGGGCCCTTCTCACCCTCCTGAGCCTCGTACTCGACCTTTGCGCCTTCATCGAGCGACTTGTAGCCACTTCCCTGAATCGCGCTGAAATGGACGAAGAGGTCCTTGCCGCCCTCGTCGGGCGTGATGAACCCGTACCCCTTCTCCGAGTTGAACCACTTAACGGTTCCTGATGCCATGTTTTCCTTCACCTCCTTGCCAACTTCGTGAACGGGCAAGAAGGTGCCGAGGCGACCATCCAACACACGCTCAAGTTCTCGGGCAGAAGTGTAGCTTGGGAACGATGGAAGTGCGTGTCAAGCCGCGCCTGAGGGGTGTTTTCCACGAGGGAGGCTTTTACGCGGCGATCGCACTCGCTGTGCCGCTTGCTCTGATGGCCGAGCCCGGCCGCGGACGCGTGTCCGCGATCGTCTTCTCCGCCTGCCTCGCGGGCTGCTTCGGGGCGAGCGCGCTCTACCATCGCCCGACCTGGCAGCCGGTCGCCCGCTCATGGTTCGCGCGGCTCGACCACGCGGGGATCTACCTGCTGATCGCGGGCACGTACACGCCGATCGGGCTGATCATCATGTCGCGGGCGTGGGCGATCCCGGTGCTCTCGGTCGTCTACGCCGGCGCGGCCGCTGCGATTCTTCTGAAGCTGTTCTGGGTCCAGGCTCCGAAGGTGCTCTCTGCGATCCTCGGGCTTGCACTCGGCTGGGTCGGCGTGGTGGCGTACTCGCAGATCGGCAAGATCGGCGTCACCGGGATCGGGCTGATTCTCCTGGGCGGCTTCTTCTACACCGTCGGCGCGGTGGTCTATGCACGACGCCGCCCCGATCCATTTCCGTCGGTGCTCGGTTACCACGAGCTGTTTCACATCTGCACGATTGCCGCGGCCGCATGCCACTGGGCTGCGATCGCGTTCTTCGTGCTACCGCACGCTCGGTGATCAGACGCGCTGGTTGCTCGTCGCGGCGGCGTTCGTCGCCTGACGGAGCACGCGCAGCGCACCGGCGGTGTCGCCCTCGGCCTCGAGCAGGTCGGCGAACTTCCGGCCCGCTTCGATCACCCGCGGCTTGCCGTGCTCGACAAGCAGGTCGAGTCCAGCCCCGTACAGCGCACGCGCACGCTCGGTGTCACCGACGGCGACGAAGACGTCGGCGAGCGTGACGTACGCGTGCCCACGATCCCCAGGCGGCATCACGTCGAGAAGCTCGAACGCGACCGCACCGGCGCGCGCAGCCTCGTGCACGTCACCCGTGAGCACGAGCGCGCGTGCTTGTTCGATCGAGAACATCACTTCGTCTGTGTCCGTCAGCTCTGAGCCGAGCAGCGTACGTCCGCGCTCCAGCAGTTCGAGTGCGGCTTCCCCGTTGCCCGCCTCGATCTCGGCGAACGCAAGCAGGTGATGCGCCATTGCGACATAGGCCGTGTTCTCCGTGCGCTCGAGGATGTCGAGCGCACGACGTGCGTACCGCGCAGCCAGGGCGGCCTCGCCGCGCGTGCCGTGGAGCCGAGACTGCGACCAGTACACGCGCGCGGAGGCGATTGGATCCTGCAGCTCGCCGGCGAGTGAGATAACGCCTGCGAGCAACCGCTCCGCATCGGCGTGGGTGCCGTTGTCGATCAATGCATTCGCGAGCAGGATCGTGAAGCGGAGCTCCTCGACCACGGCCTCGGCTGCCTGCGCCTCGGAGACGGCGGACTGGAACACCGCGATCGCCGACTCCCGATCGCCCGTGCGTGCATGAGCACGGCCGAGAGAGTCGACAGCGCTCGGATCGGAGAGTGTCTTGCCGCCGTTGAGCGCCAGCGCCTCGCCGAGCAGCTCGATCGCTTCGTCGAAGCGCTCGGCACGGAAGGCGATCTGCCCGAGCCCGGCAACCGCGGCCGCGCGGCACGGGTCTCCCGGCTGCAAGCGCGCGCGATAGAGGCGGTCGGCCTCGTCGATGTCACCGATGCGCAGCGCGACCTCGGCTTCGAGCAGATCGGTGGGCTCGGCGAACGACGCGTCGACGCCGGTGGCGAGCCACTGCGACGAGATACCGAGCCGGACGGCGAGCTCGTTGACCATCTGCAGCGAAGGCACGCGCGCGCCCGCTTCGAGACGCGAGATGTACGCGGCCGTGCAGCCGTCGAACGCAAGCTGCCGCTGTGAGAGGCCGGCCGTTTCGCGCGCACTGCGAAGCCGAACCCCGAGCGCGCCGGGAGAGTCGATGTGAGTCGTCAATGAGCGGGGCATCGCACCAGTCTAGTTGCCTGCAGTCACCTGATGCTAACTGGCGGCACGAGTGCTGTCTGAACCGCTTGCTTCCGCGGGCACGCGTCAACAGAATGCTGCCTCGCCCCCGGGGGCTGTCCTTCCAATCTGAATCAAGGAGACAGCCCACATGCGGTACTTGCCATCGTTCGCGGCCCTCGCGGCCCTGGTCAGCTCTGCGCTCGTCCTCGGGGACTGGAGCTACTGGCCGTAGGGCGCGACGCCTGCCGCGGGCGCGCGACGGGGGCCGCGCGCCTCGCGGCACGATCACCATTCGGGGGAGGCGGAGGCCGCGCAGCGTGGCTAGGTTCGCCGATCGATGGTCCCGATCGCACGCCGCTTCCGCCGCCTCGCCGCTGCCTGCGCCCTCGCAGGGCTGACGCTCGCCTGCGCCACGGCCGCGCTCGCCGGCGCCGGCGACTGGGCCGCGCCGCAGATCCGCGCCGTCACGAAGGAGGGCGTGCTCGGCTCGTCGCCCGCCAACTTCGCGCCGCAGGCGCCTCTGACCCAGGCCGCGCTCGCCGATGCGATCCGCGCCACCGACGATCTCCAGCACAGCGCGGAGCCGGCGGCGCCGACCCAGCCGGCGCCGAACCCGACTCTCGTTTCCTCGATCGCACCGAACGCGACGATCGGCGGACTCGTGCCGTGGCAGGTCGACGCGCCGGGACGGGTCGTCGACCACGTCGACTTCGCGCTCGACGGCAAGACACACAAGACGGATCGGTCCCCTCCCTATGACGACGTCCTCGACACGCGGACGCTGCCGGACGGCTTGCACCAGCTCGCGGTCAACGTGACGTTCGCCGACAGCGGCTCGGCCATTGCGGCGTGGACGGTGACCGTCGCGAATGCGGCCGGTGCGATCCTGACGCCGTCCACCGGTCTCGTGACGGTGACCGTGTCGAAGTCGTCGGTGCCGCCCCCGTCGCCCACCGCGGTCAGCGCGGCGCCCAAGCGTGCGCTCTACCGGGCAGTCGCACCGGCGCAGGCCGTCTCGATCAAGCAGCTCGACGCGGCACTCGTCGGCTATCTCGGGCTCGGCGACGCGGCGCGTGCGATCCAGGCGACGCTCAAGCAAGCCGGGCTCAACCCACCCGCGAACACGGGCAGCGAGGCCGTCGCTCGCATGCTCGAGCTGCGGCTCAACCATCCGGCGGGCCAGGACGAGCTCGAGCTGCGGCCCTACCAGGCGGCGACGCGCGCCGAGGCTGCGTGGTCGTTCGCGCAGGTCCTCAGGCTCGACAGCTGGGCGACCGACCACGTGCGCAGCGCCGCCGAGTCGTTCACGCTGCCGACCCTGACGAGCTGGCAGCGAACGTTGCTGACGACCGCGATCCACTACGTCGGCTACCCGTATGTCTGGGGCGGCACGAGCCCGGCATCGGGCTTCGACTGCTCGGGGTACGTCTGGCGGGTCGTGAAGCTGACGCCGTACGCCGGCGAGGGCGGCCTCGCGAACGTGCTGCGCGGCCGGACGACGTACCAGATGAGCGGGGAGGTCTCGCACGCCAAGCTGCTGCCGGCGACGGCGCTCCAGCCGGCCGACGTGATGTTCTTCGGCTCGCACGGCCGCAACTCGAAGCCGAGCGAGGTCGACCACACGGCGCTCTATCTCGGCAACGGCTGGTTCGTGCAGTCGAGCGGCGAGGGCGTGACCCTCCTGCCGTTCGACGGCTGGTACACCCGCAGCTTCGCCTGGGCCAGACGGCCGCTGCGCGAAGCCGGGCTCGGTTAGCCGCCCGTTAAGCGGCTGCTTTGGGGGTCACAAAATGCCGGGCGCTGCCGATAGGTGAGCGACGGCCTGTGGCTCCTTCGACCCGTCTCCATCTGCGGTTTGCGGCCGCGACTGCCGTGGTCATCGCGACCGCGGGTGTCGGCCTGCTCTGGTTCGTGGCGCACCACGCCACGGCTCACGCGCAGCGCGACACGGCAGGCCACGCCCTGTTCATCGAGGAGACGCTGCTCCGGCACGAGCTGACGAAGGCCGATCTCTCGCATCAGCTCTCGGGGGTGGAGCTACGGCGGGTCGATGCGCTGATCCGCTCGCGCGTGCTGATCGACGACGCGCTGCGCGTAAAGATCTACGGCCCCGACGGTCAGATCGTCTACTCGAACGAGCACTCGCTGATCGGTTCCGAGACGGACGACCCCGTCGAGTTCAGGTCGGTGCTCGCGGGCAAGGTGGTCCGCGACGTCAGCTACCTCGGCGCGGAGGGCGGCCCTGGGAAGAACGTCAAGGCGCTCGAGGTCTACGTGCCGTTGCGGACGCGGGACAGCACGCGACCAGTGGGCGTGTTCGAGCTCTACCAGTCGTACGCACCGGTGGCCGCCGACGTGCGTTCCTTCATCGTCCCGTTCGCCGGCCTGCTGCTCGCTGCGCTCGTCCTCCTCTGGGCGGCGCTCTTCCCGCTCATCCAGCGCATGGCTCGCGCCGTCGAGCGCGACCGGGTCGCCCGGCACGATGCCGAGGCCGCACTCGAACAGACCGCCGAACAGCTGCGCCAGGCGCAGAAGATGGAGGCGATCGGTCGGCTCGCCGGGGGCGTCGCGCATGACTTCAACAACCTCTTGCTGGCGATCAACGGCTACTCCGACTTCCTCGTCGACTCGCTTGTCGACGAGCGCCAGCAGCGCTTCGCGCGTGAGATTCGGTCGGCCGGCGACCGTGCCGCGGCGCTGACACACCAACTGCTCGCATTCAGCCGCAAGCAGGTCCTGCAGCCGCGCGTGCTGAACCTGAACGAATCGGTGCGCGGGGTCGAGACG
>CAVZYK010000023.1:0-67195 GCA_963779505.1 uncultured Actinomycetes bacterium
CTCAGATCGGCGGCAGGCCGACCGTCTCGCCGGCGCGCCTCGGGCCGGGGACGTTGGCGAAGCGGAACGGCGCCGGTGGACGGCCCGGCTGCACGAACCAGCACTCCCCTGTCCCCTCGCTCGTCGCCGCGAGCCACATGGCATTCGCGACGTCGTCCGGCTGCAGGAGCGGGAACCCCGCCTCAGCGAAGCGCTGCCGCTGATCGTGCTGGTCGAGCATCGGCGTGTCGGCGATGCCCGGGCAGATCGCGTTGATCCGAATCGGCGCGAGTTGCGGCGCCACCGAGCGCACGAAGCCGACGACGGCGTGCTTCGTCAGCGAGTAGATCGCGTCGAGCGGCATGCCGACGAGCCCCGCGAGCGAAGCGGTGGCGACGATCGAGCCGCCGTCCATCACCTGCGCGAGCCGCCGGACACCGAAGACGACGCCGTCGACGTTGACGGAGACGGCGCGGCGGTAGCCCTCGTCGCTCAGCTCGGCGATCTCGATCTCGGGCGTCAGGATGCCCGCGTTCAGACAGGCGAGATCGACCGGGCCGACCTGCTCCCACGCAGCCGGATCGGTGACGTCGAAGCCGTCGACGAGATCGAGCGACTGCACCTCGTATCCCTCCTGCTCGAGCCGTCCGCGCATCGCGCGCCCGAGACCGCCTTCGCCGCCCGTGACGAGCGCCTTCACGGCTCGAGCACGACCTTGCCGACGTGCTGCCGCGACTCGATCAGCGCGTGGGCGGCGTCTGCCTCCTCGAGCGAGAACGTCGAGCCGACGACAGGATCGATCTCGCCACGTGCCCACAGCGCGAGCAGCTCTGTCGCGGCCTCGTGCACCAGCTCCGGCTGCAGCTTCATCAGCCGGCCCAGGTAGACGCCGACGACGGACGCGTTGCGTCCGACGAGCCACTGAACGCTCGGATCGGTCCACATCCCGCCCGCGAAGCCGATGGCGACGATCGCGCCGAGCGGGTTGAGGAGCGACAACGAACGCGTGAACACGTCGCCGCCGACGGGATCGATCACGACGTCGACACGCAGGTCGTCGACCTCGTCGTAGCCGACCGCCTCGTCGGCCCCGGCGTCACGCGCGAACGCACGCTTCTCGTCGCTCGACGCCGTGGCGATCACCTTCGCACCGTGGAGCTTCGCGAGCTGGATCGCCGCGCAGCCGACGCCGCCGGAGCCGGCGTGCACGAGCACCGTCGACGCCGGCGTGACACGAACCTGCCGCTGCAACGGGATGTACGCGGTCAGATACGTCGTCAGAAACGAGGCCCCGGCGGCAAACGTCGCGTTGTCCGGCAGCGGGAACGTCCACTGAGGGTCTACCTCGACGCGTTCTGCATAACCCCCCGCGGCGCGCGGCAGTGCCAGCACGCGCTGACCGGCGAGCTCGCCCGCCACCTCGGAGCCGAGCACATGCGGCAGCTCCGGCATCTGCGGGTAGAGGCCGCGCCGGATCAGCACGTCCGCGAAGTTGATCCCCGCCGCGCGAACGTCGACGACCGTCCCGGTTGCGGGCTCGGGAACGTCCTCGACCGCGAGCGGACCGCCGACCTCGTGCAGGACGACGGCTCTCACGTCACCGCCCCGTCCAGCGCGCCTCACGCTTCTCGAGGAACGCGGCCACGCCCTCTTGCCCGTCTTCGGACTGCAGGCAGGCGGCGAACGCCTCGACCTCTCGCTCGTCCGAGCGCGCGTCGCGCGTGTCGTGGAAGAGCTGCTTGATCTGCCGGATCGCGTGCGGCGACTGCTTCGCGAGCGGCGCCGCGTAGCGCTCGATCCCGGCTTCGAGGTCGTCGACGACGAACTCGACGAGACCCCATGGCCCGCGGTCTGCGCGTCGATCCGTTCGCCCGACATGGTCAGCCAGCGCGCACGACCCGGCGCGATCAGACGCGGCGCACGCTGTGTGCCACCTCCGCCGGGCAGCAGGCCGAGGTTGACCTCGGGGAACCCGAGCTGCGCGTCGGCATGAGCGATGCGGAAGTCGCACGCGAGCGCGATCTCGAGACCGCCGCCGAGGCAGTAGCCGTGGATCGCAGCCACGACCGGCACCGGCGTCCGTTCGATCAGGTCGGC
Source organism: uncultured Actinomycetes bacterium (assembly GCA_963779505.1). Lineage (GTDB taxonomy): Bacteria > Actinomycetota > Thermoleophilia > Gaiellales > Gaiellaceae > PALSA-600. The sequence continues at coordinate 2,077 of CAVZYK010000023.1, forward strand.
AGCCGGCTGGATGCCTGCCGGCCGCCCACTGTCGTCGCCCTGCCCGACGAAGCCCCCGATGTCGGCACCGGCCGAGAATGCCCGCTCGCCCTTGCCGCGCAGCACGACGACGCGGACGTCGTCGTCGAGCGACTCGAGCTCCGACCAGAGCGTTTCGATGATCCCTGCGTTGACGGCGTTCACCGGCGGGTTGTCGAGCCAGACGGTCTTGATCACGACGGCACCGTCTCGGAGGCGAACATCTCGCGCAGCTCCGTCTTGCGGAACTTGCCGACGCTCGTCTTCGGGATCTCCTGGATGAACTCGATCCGATCGGGTAGCCACCACTTCGCGAAGTTCGGCGCGAGGAAGTCGCGCAGCTCATCCGCGGTCGCGGTCTGCCCTTCGCGCAGCACGACGGCGGCCAGCGGGCGCTCGTCCCACTTCTCGTCGGGCACGGCGATCACCGCCGCCTCCGCGATCGCTGGATGCGCCATCAGTGCGTTCTCGAGCTCGACCGACGAGATCCACTCGCCGCCCGACTTGATCACGTCCTTCGAGCGGTCCTTGATCTGGATGAAACCGCGCGGGTGCATCGAGACGATGTCGCCGGTCTTGAACCAGCCGTCGTCGGTCCAGCGGTCGGCCTGGTCGGGCGTGTCGTAGTAGCCGCCCGCGACCCACGGGCCGCGGATCTCGAGCTCACCCATCGACTCGCCGTCCCACGGCAGGATCTGTCCGTCGTCATCGCGGTGACGCAGCTCGACGAGCGGCAGCGGCATCCCCTGCATCGCGATGTAGTCGAACTGAGTGTCCTCGTCGGCGGTCGAGAGGTCGCCCGGCAGCTGCGCTGTCGACGCGACGGGGGAGGTCTCTGTCATGCCCCAGCCGTGCACGACGTTCATGCCGTGCCGTTGCTTGAACCCGGCGATCATGGCCCGCGGCGCGGCCGAGCCGCCGACGAGCATCCCCTTCATCCGCGACAGGTCATACCGCTCGGGGTCCGCGTCGAGCATGGCGAGGATGCCGAGCCAGATCGTCGGCACGCCTGCCGTCCAGGTGACGCCCTCCGTGACGAAGTCCTCGAGCAGGCTCTCCGGGTCGAGGTACGGCCCCGGGTAGACGAGCTTCGCGCCGATCATCGATGCGAGATACGGGTAGCCCCACGCGTTGGCGTGGAACATCGGCACGACCGGCAGGATCGTGTCCTGCTCCGAGATGCCGAGCCCCATCGGGTTGCCGGCGGCGACGCCGAGCGTGTGCAGGAACGTCGAGCGGTGCGAGTAGAGAACGCCCTTCGGCATCCCGGTCGTGCCGCTCGTGTAACACATGGCTGCCGCCTCGTTCTCCTCCAGCTCGGGGTCGACCCATGCGTCGGGGTCGGAGCCGGTGACGAGCTCCTCGTAGGAGTCCTCGACCACGAGCACGTGCTCGATCTTCGTCTTGTCGAGGAAGTGCTCGAGCAGCGGCAGCAGGCTGCGGTCGACGATCACGGCCTTGTCCTCGGCGTGGTTCGCGATGTACGCGAGATCGCCCGGGTGCAGGCGCAGGTTCAGCGTGTGCAGGACGAAGCCGCCGCACGGGATACCGAGATACGCCTCGTGGTGCTGGTAGTGGTTCCAGCAGAGGGTCGCGACGCGGTCGCCGCGCTCGAGACCGAGGTTCTTGAGGCCGACCGCAAGCGCGCGCGCCCTGCGCGCCGAGTCGCGGTAGGTGTAGCGGTGGAAGCTCTTGTCGGGCAGCCGGGTGACGATCTCCTTGTCGCCGAAGTACGCCTCCGACCGGCGCAGCACGATCGGCAGCGTCAGCTGCGTGTCCATCATCAGCCCGTTCATTGCGAGAGCCCCTGCCGCTTCGCGAGGTCCTCGGCGCTGACGAGCTGCCCGTCGCGGTCGACGTAGCCGCCCTTGCCGCCGACGATGAAGACGATCAGGTCCTCGTCGGTGTGGTTCGAGACCCTGCGGTGCGTGGTCGACTCGACATGCACGAGCCCTCCTTCGCCGACTTCGTGCTCGTCGCCGTCGAACTCGAAGGTCGCCGTGCCGCGATGCACGAAGTACAGCTCGTCCTGTTCGTCGTGGTAGTGAGCGGGGCCGTCGTAGTTGGGCGGGAAGACGAGCGCATTGACGCCGAATGCGGTGACGCCGAGCGCCTTGCGGATCTTGCGAAAGCCGTAGCCCTCGCCAAGCTCATCGAGTGACGCGATCGTGTAGGCCATGTGCTGATCCTACGGCTCTGGCGAGCGGCGGACTAGCGCAGCGGTGACGACCGCGCACGACGCACGGCGCGCTTCATTTGCCGAAGAGGAACCGCGACAGCACGCGGTCGCGGGCGCGGTCAGGGAGCCGCTGGACGCGGGCGCGCCGCTTCGCGTCAGGGCCAACCACGTAGCGCGTCTTCGGCCTGTCAGCCGTCAGAGCATGCTCGACGGCGTCGGCCACGATGTCGACCGGCACGGCGCGCTTCGACGAGCGCTCGGCCGCAGCGCGCCTGAACGCCTGCAGTCGAGCGCCGTAGAGCTCCGTCGCCCGCGGGGGAAGCGCGTCGGCCGATCGTTGCGGCTTCGTCCAGATCGGCGTCGCGATCGTCCCAGGCTCGACGATCACGACGTGCATCCCCCACGGCGCGAGCTCCACCCGCAGGGCATCCGCCATCGCCTCGAGCGCGAACTTGGACATCGCGTAAGCGCCGAGGAACGGCAGCGCGGAGCGGCCGGCGATCGAACCCATCAGCACGACACGGCCACGCGCCTCGCGCAGCGCCGGCAGGAACGCCTGCAGCACGCGCAGCTGGCCGACGACGTTGACGTCGAGCTGGTGCGAAAGCGCATCGGGCGGCAGGAACTCGAGCGGCGCGGCGATCGCGATGCCGGCGTTGTCGACGAGCGCGTCGAGGCGCTCGATCCCCGTCGCAGCGCGCGCGATCGCCTCCGCGTCGGTGACGTCGAAGACCAGCTCGGTCGTCCCGTCCGGCGCCTCGCCGGCGTTGCGCACGGACGCGTAGACCTGCCAGCCGCGCGCGGCGAGCCGGCGCGCGGTCGCTTCGCCGATCCCGGTCGACGCTCCGGTTACGAGGACAGAAGGGATGCGGCGATCTCCGCGCGGTGCTCGCGGCCGTACCCGAGCGCGCCCTCGAGCCAGAGCGCGCGCTTGTAGTAGCGGTGCAGCGGGTGCTCCCACGTGAAGCCGATGCCGCCGTGGGCCTGGATCGACTTCTCGCAGGCGAGCACGGCCGCCTCGGCCGCCTGCGACTTCGCGGCGGCGACCGCCAGATCGGCCTGCTCGTCTCCCTCGGCGACGGCCCAGGCCGCCCAGTACGCGAGCGAGCGGGAGAGCTCGACCGCGACGTACCCGTCGACGAGCGAATGCGAGATCGCCTGGTAGGTGCCGATCTTCTTGCCGAACTGCTCGCGCTCGGAGACGTACGCGATCGCGAGCTCGTTCGCCTTGCTGCCGATGCCGACCGCTTCCAGCGCGAGCGCAGCGAGCAGGCGGCGCCGCACGTCGGCCCACTCGCCCTGCGCGCGACTCGCACCGTTCCGCGAGAGCCTGCCGAGCCCGAGCGACTCGTCGACGGTCGCGAGCGTCTCGCCCTGCGCGGGCTCGCCCTGCATGTCGGGCGTGAGCACGCGCTCGACCTGGTCGAGATGCGGCACGAACCCGTCGACCTCGATCGACCAGACTTCGTCGCCCGGCTGGCCGGCGACCTCGTTCAGGACGTACGGCCCGTCGTAGAGCACGCGGCCGAGCTCCTCGAAGAGCACCGCCGCGTCGAGGAAGGTGAAGTCCTCGCCCTGCAGGATCCCGACCCAGCCGAGCTCGCGCAGCTGGTCCATGGTCGGCGACGGGTTGGCCTCGAGAAACGCGCGCGCCTCGCGGCGAAGGTCGTCCTGCTCGGAGCTGAAGCTGAAGTCCACGGTCACCGACTCCTTGGCATGCCGAGCACGCGCTCGGCGACGATGTTGCGGAGGATCTCGCTCGTGCCGGCCTCGATCGTGTTGCCGCGCGAGCGGAGCTGCTGGTACTGCCAGTAGCCGTCGGCGTACCCGCCGCCGTTCGTCAGCTGCGCGTGCGACCCGAGGATCTCGAGCGCGAGCTTCGTCAGCCGCTGGTTGTTCTCCGACCACACGAGCTTCGACGCCGACCCTTCCGGGCCGGGGATGCCGGTCTTCTGCAGCGTCGTCAGCGAGCGGTAGTTCGTGTACTTGAGCGCCTGCAGCTCGATCCACTCGCGCGCGATGCGGTCGCGGAGGATCGGGTCGGCGACCTTGCGCTCCTTCGCGAGCGCGATCAGCTTGCGCACCGCCACGTCGAGCGTCGCCGAGAGCGCGAAGCCGAGCGTGCCGCGCTCGTGCAGCAGCGTCGTCATCGCGACCTGCCAGCCGTCGCCGATGCCGCCGAGGATGTTCTCCTTCGGCACCTTGACGTCGGTGAAGAAGATCTCGTTGAACTCGGGGTGGCCGGTGATCTGCACGAGCGGCCGCACCTCGACGCCGGGCGCGTGCATGTCGACGATCACGTAGGTCAGGTTCTTGTACTTCGGCGCGTCGGGGTCGCCCTGGCCGACGAGGATGCAGAAGTCGGCGATGTGTGCGAACGACGACCAGACCTTCTGGCCGTTGACGAGGAAGTGGTCGCCCTGGTCCTCGATCCGCGTGCGAGCCGCGGCGAGGTCGCTGCCGGCGTCCGGCTCCGAGAAGCCCTGGCACCAGATCTCCTCGGCGCTGAGGATCTTCGAGAGGTAGCGCTGCTTCTGCTCCTCGGTGCCCCAGGCGATGATCGTCGGGCCGGCCATGCCGAGGCCGATCACACCGAGGTGCGACGGCGCCTCAGCGCGAGCGAGCTCCTCGAGGAAGATCGCCTGGTGGCTGTACGGCGCGCCCGCGCCGCCGTACTCCTTCGGCCAGGTGAGGCCCGCGTACCCGGCCTCGCCGAGCTTCTCGCTCCACTCGCGGTCGGCGTCCTCGAAGCGGCGGGCACCGCGCGCCTTCGAGCTGTCCGGCAGGTTCTGCGCGATGAAGTCGCGCACCTCCTGGCGGAAGGCAGCCTCGTCAGGGGTGTCGCGCAGATCCACGTCGCGATCCTAACGTCCGGCGAGCGCCCCGTCGCCTTCGGCCAGGTCCCGGGGACTGTCCCCGGGACCTGGCGACATGCGGACGTGTTCCGGGGTCAGACCCAGGAACACGTCCCGAACGGACACGGTGATCAGCGACCCGGCGGTCAGCGACCCGGCGCGGCTTCGCCGCGCTGGGTCATGCACGTCGAGGTGGCGTAGGCGACGAGGGAGCCGCCCTCGTCGGTGACGCGGCAGTCGCAGAGGGTGATCGTCCGCCCCGCCTTGATCACCTCGCCCACCGCGGTCAGCCGGCCCGACCAGACCGGCTTCAGGAAGTTGATCTTCAGCTCGACGGTTGCGAACGTGTCTCCTTCGGCGAGCAGGGAGACGCAGGCGCAGCCCATCGCGCCGTCGGCGAGGTCGCAGAGGATCCCGCCGTGCAGCGTCCCGGGCGGGCTCGTGTGCTGCGGCCCGGCGTCGAGCTCGAAGGTGACGCGCCCCTCCTCCGCGGCGACCATGCGCATGCCGATCAGGTCGCCGACCGCCGCGCCGGGAACCTCGCCCGCGACGATCTGCCGCAGGAGCTCCAGCGTCACGGCAGCAGCACCGTGCGAATCACGTCGCCGCTCTTCATCGCCTCGAGCGCATCGCTCCAGCCCTCGAGCGGCGCCGTGCGGGTGACCATGCCCGCAAGGTCGAGCTTGCCTTCGAGCGCCCACTGCGCGAGCCGCGGGAAGTCCTCCTGCGGCAGGTGGTCGCCACCGTGGGAGACGAGGATCGCCGTCCGCTTTGCGAACAGCCGCGGCAGGTCGAGCTCCACCGTCTCGCCGCCGGGCGAGAGCCCGATCAGGACGAACGTCCCACCCGAGCTCAAGCAGACCGAGTCCCTGCTCGACGGTCGAGCGTCGCGCGACGGCGTCGAAGACGAAGTCGACCGGCCCCGGCTCCGTGTGCGTGGCTCCGAACCGCGTCGCTTGCTCGAGCTTCCGCTCGTCGAGGTCGATCGCCCTGATCTCGGACGCGCCGGCGATGCGTCGCGCCCTGGATCACCGACAGCCCGACGGCGCCGCAGCCGATCACCGCGACGCGCGCTCCCTGCCCACACCTTCGCCGTCTCGAGCACCGACATGACGCCGGTTGCGACAGCGCAGCCGATCAGGCACGCCTGCTCGACGGGCAACTCGCGCGGCACCTTCACCGCGGCGACCGCCGGCACGACCGTGTGTGTCGCGAACGTCCCGGCGCGCAGCACAGGCGTCAGCACGCTGCCGTCCTCGCGCAGCAGCCGGCCGGCCGCAGCGGGCGGTTTTCTGCACTGCCGCGGCGCCCCGCGCAGGCACGTGGAGCACGCGCCGCAGGCCGTCTTCCAGCCGAGCACCACGCGGTCACCGGGCGCAAGCCCGGCGACGCCGTCGCCGACCGCTTCGATCGTGCCCGCACCCTCGTGACCGAGCAGGATCGGGTACGGGTGGCCCCAGCCGTCCTCCTCGATCACGTGCAGGTCGCTGTGGCAGACGCCGGTCGCCTCGATGCGCACGAGCACCTCGCCGGCCTCGGGCGCCGCGACCTGGATCTCCTCGAGCGCGGCGCTGTCGCGCGCGCCGAGGACTACACCGCGCTCAGCCAAGACCGGTCGAGATCACGAATGGAATGGCCACCGGCCAGGGCGAGATTGAGGTCGATCTCGGCCATCAGGTTCTGGATCAGCTCCTCCACCCCGCGCTGCCCGCCGACCGCGAGCGCGTAGGCGTACGGACGACCGAGGAGCACGGCGTCGGCGCCGAGCGCCATCGCCTTCAGCACGTCGGCGGCCGACCGGATGCCACCGTCCATCAACACGACAGCGTCGGGCAGCGCGTCGCGCACCTCGACGAGCGCGTCGAGCGCGGCGACGGCGCCGTCGACCTGGCGCCCGCCGTGGTTCGAGACGACGACGCCGTCGACGCCGTGCTGCAGCGCAAGCTGCGCGTCGTCGGCGGTCAGCACGCCCTTGACGAGGATCGGCAGCGTGGTCTGCCCGCGCAGCCAGTCGAGGTCGTCCCAGGTCAGCCCGAGGTTCGGGAACGTCGCGAGCATCGTCGCCGCCGCAGTCAGCGGATCCTCCTCGGGCGTCTTGTCGAGCTTCGAGAGGAAGACGGGATCGCTGAAGTACTGGCCGCACCCTTCGCCGCGAATGAACGGCAGGTATGCCTGGCGCAGGTCGCGCGGCCGCCAGCCGAGCGTCAGCGTGTCGAGCGTGACGACGATCGCGCCGTAGCCGTTCTCCTCGGCCCGGCGGACGAAGCTCTCGCAGATCTCGCGGTCGTTCACCCAATAGAGCTGGAACCAGCGCGGCGCGTTCGTCGCCGCCACCTCTTCGATCGAATGCGTCGCCGCGCTCGACAGGATCATCGGCACGCCGGAGGAGGCCGCCGCCTTGGCGACGCCGACCTCGGCCTCCTCGTGGGCGATCGAGAGCACGCCGACCGGAGCGAGGAAGAACGGTGCCGGCGAGCGCAGGCCGAGCACCTCGACCGAGATGTCTCGCTGCGCGTTCCCGGCCAGCATCCTCGGCCGCAGGCGCCAGCGCCGGAACGCGTCGAGGTTCGCGCGCATCGTCTCCTCGGCCCCCGCGCCGCCCGCGATGTAGCCGAAGGCGCCCTCGTCGAGCTTCTCCTCGGCCGCGCGCTCCCAGTCCGCGAAGGCGACCGGCCACTCGGGCGGCTGCTGCGCGATGTAGATCGCGTTCTGGATCATCGACCCGGAGAAGCTCATCTGGACGCGATCCTAGACTGACGGCGTGAACGAGACCGCACGCCTCGAGACCTTCAGCGACGGCGTCTTCGCGATCGCGGCGACGCTGCTGATCCTCGAGATCACGTTCAGTGGCGAGGGCTCGGTCGCCCATCAGCTGATCGCCGAGTGGCCGTCGTACGCCGCGTACGCGATCTCGTTCCTGACGCTCGGCATCGTCTGGGTCAACCACCACACGGTGTTCACGCAGATCGCGCGCGTCGACCGGACGTTCCTCTTCATCAACGTCGTCTTCCTGATGATCATCGCATTCAGCCCGTTCCCGACGCGGGTGCTGGCCGAGCACCTGCGCGAGGGTTCGAAGGCGGCGGCGTTCGCCTACGGCCTGACGTACACGCTGATGGCGCGTCTGTTACGGCGCGCTCTGGTTCTACGCGGCGCACGAACCGGCGCCTGATCGCCGAAGGACGCCGACCAGCGAATGATCTCCGGCATCTCACGCTCGTTCGCGCCCGGCTCGCTCGTCTACGCGCTCGCGACGCTGAGCTCGCTGATCTCGGCCGACCTCGCGGTCGTGCTCTACGCCGCGATCGCGCTCTTCTACGTCTTCGAGAGCTCGCTCTTCGGCCGCGACTAGGCGGCCGCTCGTGCCAGCCACCGAGCAAGCCGATGACATCATCGGACGATGCACAAGGATCTGATCCCCGAGATCCAATACGCCCGGCACGGTGGAATCGCTGTGGCGTACCAGGCTGTCGGCGACGGTCCGCAGGAGCTGGTGTTCGTGCCGTTCCTGTCGAGCCTGATCTCGATCTGGGAGCTCCCGGCGATGCGGGCCTTCTTCGACCGGTTGAGCGCCGAAACCCGGCTGACGGTGCTGAACCCGCGGGGAATGGGACAGTCGGACCGCCCCCGCAACGTCACGCTCGAGGACTGGGCGGAGGACGTGCTCGCCGTGCTCGACGCGCAGGGAATCGAGCGCGCAACGCTCTTCGGTGCGAGTGACAGCGCGAACGCATGTGTCTTGACGGCCGCCACGTACCCGGAGCGAGTCGAACGCCTCGTTCTCCATTCGCCCTTCGCGCGTCGCGTTCGCTCTGAGGATTACCCGGCTGGAACGCCGGAGGACGAGTTGCTCGCGTTCCTTCGGGCCGTGCGCGGCCGCTGGGGCGATCGCGACTTCCTGCTCGATCTGGCGACGCAGATCAACCCGGAGTGGGCAGACGCGGAGGAGTATCTCGACTGGTTCGTCTGGAATCACCGGCAGTCCTCGAGCCCGGCTTCGGCGGCGGAGTACTGGCGCATGCAGATCGGCACGGACATCACCGACGTGCTCGGCTCGATCAGGGTGCCGACACTCGTGACGCATCGAGCCGCAGATCGGGCCGAAGCGGAGTACGTCAGCGAGCGGATCGCGGGGGCTTCCCGCATCGAGACGCCCGGCGAGAATGCCAGCCCGGCGAACGATTCTGTCGTCGACGCCGTCTTGGCGTTCGTGCACGGCGAGGCAGCGGCCATGGTGCCGGACACGGTGCTGGCGACCCTCCTGTTCACCGACCTTGTCGGCTCGACCGAGCTTGCCGCCGAGCTCGGCGACCGGCGCTGGCGCGAGGTGCTCGAAGCGCATCATGCAGCCGTCCAACGAGAAGTCGACCGCCACCGAGGCGTGGTGATCGACAACGCGGGCGACGGGTTCTTCTGCCGCTTCGACGGGCCGGCGCGCGCGATTGCGTGCGCACGCGAGATCGTCGCCTCGGCGCCCGCGCTCGGGCTCGGTGTTCGAGCGGGGATCCACACGGGAGAGTGTGAGATCTCCGCGTCCAAGCCGGTCGGTCTCGCCGTCGTGATCGGCGCACGCGTCGGGGCGCTCGCCGAGACCGGAGAGATCCTCGTGTCACAGACGGTCAAGGACCTGGTCGCCGGCTCAGACCTGACCTTCAGCGACCGAGGACGCCACGAGCTGAAAGGCGTCCCTGGGTCGTGGAACATCCACGTCCTAGACACCTAGGTCGGTCAGTCGGATCCATTCCAGTAGAGGCGCCTAGCGGATTCGAACCGCTGTACGAGGCTTTGCAGGCCTCTGCCTAACCACTCGGCCAAGGCGCCGCGCGGGCCGCATCGTACCCGCCCGCACCTCCGGGCCTGGGACGGCCGGCAGACCAACTTTGCTCTCCTGAATACGCCCTATACAGTCGGTGCACAGTGTCGCTGCGGGAACGAAACTCGACCGAGCAGGTGCAGGAAGGCCGCGAGCGCTACGTCGCCCGCGGTGTCTCCACGCCCCCGCTCGTCGTCTCCCGCGCCGAGGGCGCCCGCGTCTGGGACGCGGAAGGGCGTGAGTACGTCGACTTCGCAGGCGGCCTCGGCTGCGCCAACCTCGGCCACTCGCTGCCGGCCGTGCGGGAGGCGATCCACGCCCAGGTGGACGAGTACCTGCACCAGTGCTTCATGGTCGGGATGTACGAGCCGTACATCGAGGTCTGCCGCCGTCTAGCGGAGCTCTCGCCCTGCCGTGGGGCCGACCAGAAGTCGATCCTCCTGAACACGGGCGCGGAAGCGGTCGAGAACGCGGTCAAGATCGCACGGGTCGCGACGGGTCGCCCCGCGGTCGTCGTCTTCGACAACGCGTTCCACGGCCGCACGCTCCTCTCGATGACGATGACCTCGAAGGTCGTGCCCGTACAAGCAAGGCTTCGGCCCGTTCGCGCCCGAGGTCTACCGCACGCCCGCTCCGTATCCGTTCCGCGGCATCACCGAGGACGACGCGATCGCGGCGCTGAAGCACCTCTTCAAGGGCGACGTCGACCCGCAGTCGGTCGCGTGCGCCGTGCTCGAGCCCGTCCAGGGCGAAGGCGGCTTCATCCCGATGACGCCGGACTTCCCGAAGCGGCTGCAGGAGCTGCTCGACGCGCACGGGATCCTCTACGTCGACGACGAGGTGCAGTCGGGCTGTGGCCGCACCGGCCCGGTCTGGGCGATCGAGCACTGGGGCGTCGAGCCCGACCTGCTCGTCTCCGGCAAGACGCTCGGCGGCGGCCTGCCGCTCGCGGCGGTCACCGGCCGCGCCGAGGTGATGGACGCCGTCCCCGCCGGCGGCCTCGGCGGCACGTTCGGCGGCAACCCCGTCTCGTGCGCTGCTGCGATCGCGACGCTCGACGCGCTGGCGGAAGCCCGCCCACGCGCCGAGGCGATCGGCGAACGGCTGCGCGCGCGCCTCGAGACGATCGCACCGCGGGGCTCGGAGGTGCGCGGCCTCGGCCCGATGGTCGCACTCGAACTGCCCGAGCAGAGCGGCGACGAGACGGCGCGCATCACCCGCGAGGCGCGCGACAAGGGCCTGCTGCTCCTCTCGTGCGGGATCTACGGAAACGTGATCCGCATCCTCGTTCCGTTCAGCGTCACGGACGACGAGCTCGAACGCGGCCTCGACATCCTCGCGAGCTGCATTGGCTGAGGTCGCAGTCGAAGGCGCTCGCAAGACCTACGGCGACGTCGTTGCGGTCGACGGCGTCGACCTGCACGTCGCGGACGGCGAGTTCTTCACGCTCCTCGGGCCGTCGGGCTCGGGGAAGACGACGACGCTGCGGATGATCGCCGGCTTCGAGCAGCCGGACGCCGGCCGCATCACCCTCGGCGGCGAGGACATCACGCGCCGCCCGCCGTACTCGCGCGACGTGAACACGGTCTTCCAGGACTACGCCCTCTTCCCGCACATGACCGTCGCCGACAACGTCGGCTACGGCCTGAAGGTGAAGGGCGTCCCGCGCGCCACGCGTCGCTCCCAGGTCGAGCACGTGCTGCGGATGGTGCGCCTCGACGGCTACGGCGGCCGCAAGCCCGTGCAGCTCTCCGGCGGCCAGCGGCAACGAGTCGCGCTCGCGCGCTCGATCGTCAACCAGCCGAAGGTGCTGCTCCTCGACGAGCCGCTCGGTGCGCTCGACCTGAAGCTGCGCCAGGAGATGCAGGTGTTCCTGAAGGCGCTCCAGCAGGACCTCGGCATGACCTTCCTCTACGTCACGCACGACCAGGAGGAGGCGCTGACGATGAGCGACCACGTCGCCGTCTTCAACGAGGGCCGCATCGAGCAGGTCGGCGCGCCCGGAAGAGATCTACCAGCGGCCCGCGACCGAGTTCGTCGCCGGCTTCGTCGGCACCTCGAACATCCTCGAGCGCGACGGCCGCCGCTTCAGCGTCCGGCCGGAGCGGATCGCGCTCAACGGCCAAGGAGAAGAAGGAACCGTCGTCGACGCCGTCTTCGTCGGCTCGTTCACGAGGTATCTCGTCGACACGAAGCTCGGCGAGCGCCTGACCGTCGTTCGCCAGAGCGACGGCACGCGGATCGAGCCCGGCACCGCGGTGCGGCTCGCCTGGCGCGACGAGGACGCCTACGAGATTCAAGTCCAACCCCCCGAACAACCACTCGAGCAGGAGGCCAGATGACGAAGCGAATGTGGGCGCTCGTCGTGATGCTTACGATCGGACTCGCGCTCCCCGCGGCCGGCGTGTCGAAGCAGAGCGGCGGCACCCTCAAGATGATCGCCTGGGAGGGATACACCCAACCCCAGTGGGTGAAGCCATTCGAGAAGCAGAGCGGCTGCACGATCAAGGCGAAGTACGCGGGATCCTCCGACGAGATGGTGACGCTGATGCGCACCGGTGGCGGCGGCCAGTACGACATGGTCTCCGCGTCCGGCGACGCATCGCTGCGCCTGATCTACGGCAAGGACGTCCAGCCGATCGACGTCTCGAAGATCCCCGACTACAAGAACTTCGGTGGGGCATTCAAGTCGCCGCCGAACAACACGATCGACGGGAAGCACTACGGCGTCTCGCTGCAGTGGGGCCCGAACACGCTCCTCTACAACACGAAGAAGGTGAAGCCGGCACCGACCTCGTGGGCCGCGATCTACAGCCCGAAGTACAAGGGCAAGGTGACGGTTCCCGACAACCCGATCCAGATCGCTGACGCGGCGCTGTACCTGATGAAGACGCAGCCCTCGCTCGGCATCACGGATCCGTACGAGCTGAACAAGACCCAGTTCAACGCGACGATCAATCTGCTGAAGAAGCAGAAGCCGTTGATCAAGAAGTACTGGGCGCTCGCGTCGGACGAGATCGACCTGTTCAAGAACGGCGACGCCGTCATCGGCGCGTCGTGGCCGTACCAGACCAACACGCTCATCGGTGCGAAGGCGCCGGTGAAGGACATCGTGCCGAAGGAAGGCGCGACGGGCTGGCTCGACACCTGGATGGTCTCGTCGAAGACGAAGAACATGGACTGCGCCATGAAGTGGCTGGCGTGGATCTCCACGCCGAAGGTGCAGGCTCAGCAGGCGATCTACTTCGGGGAGACCCCGGTCAACTCGAAGTCCTGCGCGATCATGAACACCCTCTCGAAGGGATCGTGCGCGCAGTACCACGCCAACGCTCCGCTCAAGTACTTCAAGCAGATCCATTTCTGGAAGACGCCGATCGCCGACTGCGGCAACGGCCACAAGGACTGCATGGACTACACGAAGTGGCAGCAGGCCTGGACCCAGCTCAAGGGTTAGGAACGCCGGCCGGAGCGCGTCGCCGATCTGTCGGCGGCGCGCTCTGGCGCAGGCCGTGGCTGAAGGGGCTGACGCTCCTCTCGCCCTCCAGTCCTGGCGTTCCTGCTCGTCTATATCGCGGCGCTGATCGCGCTGTTCGTGACGTCGTTCTGGACGGTCGACGTCTTCACGTCGCAGCTCGTCCACCACTGGACGCTCGACAACTTCCGCACGCTCTGGGAGGAGCCGACCTATCGGAACGTCGCGCTGCGCACGATCGGCATCGCGGCCGCCGTGACGCTGACCGACGCGATCATCGCGTTCCCGTTCGCCTACTTCATGGCGCGCGTCGCATCGCCGCATGTGCGCGCCGTCCTGTTCGTGCTCGTGCTGCTCCCGCTCTGGGCGTCGTACATCGCACGCATCTATTCGTGGAAGCTGATCCTCAACTCGAACGGCGTGCTCGCCTGGTCGCTGCACAAGCTCGGCCTGCCGGCGCCCGAGCTCGCGTACACGAACACCGGAACCTGGATCGTCTTCTCGTACGTCTGGCTCCCGTTCATGATCCTGCCGGTCTACGCCGCGCTCGAGCGCATCCCCCACTCCTACATCGAGGCCTCACGCGATCTCGGTGCCAAGGGCTCGCGCACGCTCCGGTCGGTGATCCTGCCGCTGGCGCTGCCGGGCATCGTCGCCGGCTCGATCTTCACGTTCTCGCTGACGCTCGGCGACTACATCACCCCGCTCCTGATCGGTGGCGCCGGCGGCCAGTTCATCGGCAACGTCGTCGCCGACTCGGCACTGCGCGGCGGCAACCTGCCCTTCGCGGCCGCCTACGCAACCGTGCCCGTTGCCGTGATGGCCGTCTACCTCCTGATCGCGCGCCGCCTCGGTGCGTTCGAGGCGCTGTGATGGAAGGTCGGAAAACGAGGTTTGCGCTCGGCGTGTGGGTCGTGCTCGTGCTCGCGTTCCTCTACCTGCCGATCGTGATCATCTGCCTCTATGCGTTCAACTCGTCGAATGTGCAGAGCTGGCCGATCCAGGGCTTCTCGACGAAGTGGTTCGGCCCGGCGATCCACAACGCCGACATGCAGCAGGCACTCTGGCTCTCGCTGAAGGCCGCGGCGCTCGCGACGACGGTCGCGCTCGTGCTCGGTACGGCCGCGTCGTTCGGCGTGCACCGCTTCCGCTTCTTCGGACGCGAGGCCGTCTCGTTCCTGCTCGTGCTGCCGATCGCGCTGCCCGGGATCATCACGGGCATGGCGCTGAACTCGTACTTCACTTACTGGCACTTCAACTTCGGTCTCTGGACGGTCGTGATCGCGCACGCGACGTTCTGCGTCGTCGTCGTCTACAACAACGTGATCGCACGGCTGCGGCGCGTGCCGGGCTCGCTGACCGAGGCGTCGATGGATCTAGGCGCAGACGGCTTCCAGACCTTCCGCTACGTCACGTTCCCGTCGATCTCGACCGCGCTGATCTCCGGCGGCCTGCTCGCGTTCGCGCTCTCGTTCGACGAGGTGATCGTGACCACGTTCACGGTCGGCGCGAACAACACGCTGCCGACGTGGATCTTCAGCGAGATCCAGCGCGGGCAGGAGCTCCCGCAGGTGAACGTCGTGGTATTCCTGGTCGTGCTCGCAACGATCATCCCCGTCGCGCTCGCGCAGCGACTCACCCGCGAGAGCGGGATCCTGCGCACGGAATAGGAGGCCCTCACGATGGCAACGGCAACACTGGACGTGCTCAATCCCGCGACGGGCGAATCGATCGCAAACGTGCCGAACATGTCGGCCGAGGAGGTCGACGAGGCAGTCGCGCGCGCGAAGGCTGCACTGCCCGAGTGGCTCGACGCGACACCGGGCGAGCGGGCAGAGCTGCTGCTGAAGCTCGCCGACGTGATCTCCGACAACGCGGAGGAGCTCGCGCAGATCGAGTCCCGCAACGTCGGCAAGCCGCTTATGGTCTCGCGCGACGAGATGCCGTTCTCGGCCGACAACCTGCGCTTCTTCGCCGGCGCGGCGCGCAACCTCGAGGGCAAGAGCGCCGGCGAGTACATCAAGGGCTACACGTCGATGATCAGGCGCGAGCCGATCGGGATCGTCGCGGGCATCTGCCCGTGGAACTACCCGCTGATGATGGCGATCTGGAAGCTCGGGCCGGCGCTGGCCGCGGGCAACGCGCAGATCCTGAAGCCCGCCGAGCAGACACCGCTCTCATTGCTGCGCTTCATGGAGCTCGCGAAGGACGTGATCCCCGAAGGCGTGCTGCAGGTGGTGACGGGCGACGGCGTCCCGACGGGTCAGCGCCTCGTCGAGCATCCGGATATCGGGCTCGTGTCGCTGACCGGCGACGTTGCAACCGGGAAGCTGATCGCGAAGAACGCGGCCGACTCGCTCAAGCGCGTGCACCTCGAGCTCGGCGGCAAGGCGCCGATGGTCGTCTTCGACGACGCCGACCCCGAGGCGGTCGCCGAGGGCGTCAAGATCGCCGGCTACTGGAACTCGGGCCAGGACTGCACGGCGGGATCGCGGATCATTGCCGGCCCGAAGATCTACGACGCACTGCTCGAGGCGCTCGTGCCGGCGATCGAGTCGCTGAAGGTCGGTGACCCGGCGGACGGCGACGACGTCGAGATGGGGCCGGTCATCTCACGCGACCAGCAGGAGCGCGTGCTCGGTTTCCTCGACCGCGCCAAGGGTGCGACGGTGCTGACCGGCGGTGCGTCCGACAGCGAGCGCGGCTGGTTCGTGCGACCGACGATCGTCACCGACGTTGCGCAGGACGACGAGATCGTGCAGAACGAGGTGTTCGGCCCGGTCGTCACGGTGCAGAAGTTCGCCGACGACGCCCAGGCGGTCGAGTGGGCGAACGGCGTGCGCTACGGCCTGGCCGCGTCGGTCTGGACGCGCGACATCGGCCGCGCGCTGAGCGCCGCGCGCAAGCTGCAGTTCGGGACGGTGTGGATCAACGACCACCTCGTGCCGATCGCCTCGGAGATGCCGCACGGCGGCTACAAGAGCTCCGGCTACGGCAAGGACATGTCGGCGTACTCCATGGAGGAGTACACGCAGATCAAGCACGTCGTCGCGAAGCTCGACTGACAAATGCCCGCTACCGGCGCAGCAGTCGCTCGAGCCTGAGAGCGCGCTCTTCGCCGCCGACGTCGAGTGGTTGCGCGCGCTCGTGCCGGAGGAAACGTTCGACGCCGCCTGGCGGGTCGGGATCGCCGCAGACCGCGAGCCGGTCGGCGCTCTCTAGATGTAGGACCCGAGCACGTTGGTTCTGCTGACCGGGGGTTGGTGGCCGAGGGCTGAGTGTCGGCGTCGATGGTTGTAGTGCCAGAGCCAGCCGTCAAGGGCGTGCGGTGCGTTCGTGGCTTGAGCCGTAGATGGCGCCGTAGGCCCAGCCGTTGAGCAGGGTGCGGATGAAGCGTTCTGCTTTTCCGTTTGTCTGTGGCCGGTAGGGGCGGGTGCGGAGGTGGCGGATGCCGAGGCTGCGGCAGGCAGATTGCGTGGACGGCGGAGCGATAGGCGGAGCCGTTGTCGGTGAGGACGCGCTCGACCTGGATGCCGTGGCGTCGGTAAAAGGCGAGCGCGCGGCGGAGGAAGCCGGCTGCGGTTGCGGCTGTTCTCGTCGGGGAGCACCTCGGCGTAGGCGAGGCGGCTGTAGTCGTCGACGGCGATATGGACGAACTCGTAGCCGACGGTGCGTCGGCGCAGCCCGCGGGGATCGGTGAAGGTGCGGTTGTAGTGCTGGGCGCCGCCGCGGACGCGCCAGCCGGCGCCGCCGACGATCCGGCCGAGCTTCTTGATGTCGACGTGCAGCAGCTCGCCGGGCCGCGAGCGCTCGTAGCGCCGCGGCTGCTCGAGCCCGAGTAGGCCGAGCCTGCCCATCCCGATCCGGGTCAAGATCCCGGACACTGTCGAGAGCGGCATCTGCAGGGTCTCAGCGATCTCCGCGGCCGTCATCCGTAGCCGCCGTAGCTTGGCGATCACTTCGACCCGCTCAGCCGCTGTCCGGTTTGCGACCCGCCTCGGCGCCGAGGAACGGTCGAGCAGTTGCCGATCGCCGCTGCGGTAGCGGCCGACCCATTTACGGGCACAGCGGCACACTGACGCCGGCCGCTTCGGCCGCCGCCGTCAGCGTCCAGCCCTGCTCAACAACGCGGCGGGCGAGCACGCGCCTGCCGCTCCAGCTGAGAGCCGCGTCACCGTGCAAATCCATCCGGGTCGCCTCCTTGGAAGCTCGAGCTGCCTTCGACAGCGCTCAGCCTCCAAGGCGGCCCGAATGAACCAACGTGCTCAGGAACAGTCGGTGCACGGTGTCGCTGCGGGAACGAAACTCGACCGAGCAGGTGCAGGAAGGCCGCGAGCGCTACGTCGCCCGTGGTGTCTCCACGCCCCCGCTCGTCGTCTCCCGCGCCGAGGGCGCCCGCGTCTGGGACGCGGAAGGGCGTGAGTACGTCGACTTCGCAGGCGGCCTCGGCTGCGCCAACCTCGGCCACTCGCTGCCGGCCGTGCGCGAGGCGATCCACGCCCAGGTGGACGAGTACCTGCACCAGTGCTTCATGGTCGGGATGTACGAGCCGTACATCGAGGTCTGCCGCCGCCTAGCCGAGCTCTCGCCCTGCCGTGGGGCCGACCAGAAGTCGATCCTGCTCAACACCGGCGCGGAAGCGGTCGAGAACGCGGTCAAGATCGCGCGGGTCGCGACCGGACGCCCCGCGGTCGTCGTCTTCGACAACGCGTTCCACGGCCGCACGCTCCTCTCGATGACGATGACCTCGAAGGTCGTCCCGTACAAGCAAGGCTTCGGCCCGTTCGCGCCCGAGGTCTATCGCACGCCCGCTCCCTATCCGTTCCGCGGCATCACCGAGGACGACGCGATCGCCGCGCTGAAGCACCTGTTCAAGGGCGACGTCGACCCGCAGTCGGTCGCGTGCGCCGTGCTCGAGCCCGTCCAGGGCGAAGGCGGCTTCATCCCGATGACGCCGGACTTCCCGAAGCGGCTGCAGGAGCTGCTCGACGCCCACGGGATCCTCTACGTCGACGACGAGGTGCAGTCGGGCTGTGGCCGCACCGGCCCGGTCTGGGCGATCGAGCACTGGGGCGTCGAGCCCGACCTGCTCGTCTCCGGCAAGACGCTCGGCGGCGGCCTGCCGCTCGCGGCGGTCACCGGGCGCGCCGAGGTGATGGACGCCGTCCCCGCTGGCGGCCTCGGCGGCACGTTCGGCGGCAACCCCGTCTCGTGCGCCGCCGCGATCGCGACGCTCGACGCGCTGGCGGAAGCCCGCCCACGCGCCGAGGCGATCGGCGAACGGCTGCGCGCGCGCCTCGAGACGATCGCACCGCAGGGCTCGGAGGTGCGCGGCCTCGGCCCGATGGTCGCACTCGAACTGCCCGAGCAGAGCGGCGACGAGACGACGCGCGTCACACGCGAGGCGCGCGACAAGGGCCTGCTGCTCCTCTCGTGCGGGATCTACGGAAACGTGATCCGCATCCTCGTTCCGTTCAGCGTCACGGACGACGAGCTCGAACGCGGCCTCGACATCCTCGCGAGCTGCATTGGCTGAGGTCGCGGTCGAAGGCGCTCGCAAGACCTACGGCGACGTCGTTGCGGTCGACGGCGTCGACCTGCACGTCGCGGACGGTGAGTTCTTCACGCTCCTCGGACCGTCGGGCTCGGGGAAGACGACGACGCTGCGGATGATCGCCGGCTTCGAGCAGCCGGACGCGGCCGCATCACCCTCGGCGGCGAGGACATCACGCGCCGCCCGCCGTACTCGCGCGACGTGAACACGGTCTTCCAGGACTACGCCCTCTTCCCGCACATGACCGTCGCCGACAACGTCGGCTACGGCCTGAAGGTGAAGGGCGTCCCGCGCGCCACGCGTCGCTCACAGGTCGAGCACGTGCTGCGCATGGTGCGCCTCGACGGCTACGGCGGGCGCAAGCCCGTGCAGCTCTCGGGCGGCCAGCGCCAGCGAGTCGCGCTCGCGCGCTCGATCGTCAACCAGCCGAAGGTGCTGCTCCTCGACGAGCCGCTCGGTGCGCTCGACCTGAAGCTCCGCCAGGAGATGCAGGTGTTCCTGAAGGCGCTGCAGCAGGACCTCGGCATGACCTTCCTCTACGTCACGCACGACCAGGAGGAGGCGCTGACGATGAGCGACCACGTCGCCGTCTTCAACGAGGGCCGCATCGAGCAGGTCGGCGCCCCGGAAGAGATCTACCAGCGGCCCACGACCGAGTTCGTCGCCGGCTTCGTCGGCACCTCGAACATCCTCGAGCGCGACGGCCGCCGCTTCAGCGTCCGGCCGGAGCGGATCGCGCTCAACGGCCAAGGCGAAGCAGGAACCGTCGTCGACGCCGTCTTCGTCGGCTCGTTCACGAGGTATCTCGTCGACACGAAGCTCGGCGAGCGCCTGACCGTCGTGCGCCAGAGCGACGGCACGCGGATCGAGCCCGGCACCGAGGTGCGGCTCGCCTGGCGCGACGAGGACGCGTACGAGATTCAAGTCCAACCCCCCGAACAACCACTCGAGCAGGAGGCCAGATGACGAAGCGCATGTGGGCGCTCGTCGTGATGCTTACGATCGGACTCGCGCTCCCCGCGGCCGGCGTGTCGAAGCAGAGCGGCGGCACCCTCAAGATGATCGCCTGGGAGGGATACACCCAGCCCCAGTGGGTGAAGCCATTCGAGAAGCAGAGCGGCTGCACGATCAAGGCGAAGTACGCGGGATCCTCCGACGAGATGGTGACGCTGATGCGCACCGGTGGCGGCGGCCAGTACGACATGGTCTCCGCGTCCGGCGACGCATCGCTGCGCCTGATCTACGGCAAGGACGTCCAGCCGGTCGACGTCTCGAAGATCCCCGACTACAAGAACTTCGGTGGGGCCTTCAAGTCGCCGCCGAACAACACGATCGACGGGAAGCACTACGGCGTCTCGCTGCAGTGGGGCCCGAACACGCTCCTCTACAACACGAAGAAGGTGAAGCCGGCACCGACCTCGTGGGCCGCGATCTACAGCCCGAAGTACAAGGGCAAGGTGACGGTTCCCGACAACCCGATCCAGATCGCCGACGCGGCGCTGTACCTGATGAAGACGCAGCCCTCGCTCGGCATCACGGATCCGTACGAGCTGAACAAGACCCAGTTCAACGCGACAATCAACCTGCTGAAGAAGCAGAAGCCGTTGATCAAGAAGTACTGGGCGCTCGCGTCGGACGAGATCGACCTGTTCAAGAACGGCGACGCCGTCATCGGCGCGTCGTGGCCGTACCAGACCAACACGCTCATCGGTGCGAAGGCGCCGGTGAAGGACATCGTGCCGAAGGAAGGCGCGACGGGCTGGCTCGACACCTGGATGGTCTCGTCGAAGACGAAGAACATGGACTGCGCCATGAAGTGGCTGGCGTGGATCTCCACGCCGAAGGTGCAGGCTCAGCAGGCGATCTACTTCGGGGAGACCCCGGTCAACTCGAAGTCCTGCGCGATCATGAACACCCTCTCGAAGGGATCGTGCGCGCAGTACCACGCCAACGCTCCGCTCAAGTACTTCAAGCAGATCCATTTCTGGAAGACGCCGATCGCCGACTGCGGCAACGGCCATAAGGACTGCATGGACTACACGAAGTGGCAGCAGGCCTGGACCCAGCTCAAGGGTTAGGAACGCCGGCCGGAGCGCGTCGCCGATCTGTCGGCGGCGCGCTCTGGCGCAGGCCGTGGCTGAAGGGGCTGACGCTCCTCTCGCCCCCGGTCCTGGCGTTCTTGCTGGTCTATATCGCGGCGCTGATCGCGCTGTTCGTGACGTCGTTCTGGACCGTCGACGTCTTCACGTCGCAGCTCGTCCACCACTGGACGCTCGACAACTTCCGCACGCTCTGGGAGGAGCCGACCTATCGGAACGTCGCGCTGCGCACGATCGGCATCGCGGCCGCCGTGACGCTGACCGACGCGATCATCGCGTTCCCGTTCGCCTACTTCATGGCGCGCGTCGCATCGCCGCATGTGCGCGCCGTCCTGTTCGTGCTCGTGCTGCTCCCGCTCTGGGCGTCGTACATCGCACGCATCTATTCGTGGAAGCTGATCCTCAACTCGAACGGCGTGCTCGCCTGGTCCCTGCACAAGCTCGGCCTGCCGGCGCCTGAGCTCGCGTACACGAACACCGGAACCTGGATCGTCTTCTCGTACGTCTGGCTCCCGTTCATGATCCTGCCGGTCTACGCCGCGCTCGAGCGCATCCCCCACTCCTACATCGAGGCCTCTCGCGACCTCGGCGCCAAGGGCTCGCGCACGCTCCGATCGGTGATCCTGCCGCTCGCGCTGCCGGGCATCGTCGCCGGCTCGATCTTCACGTTCTCGCTGACGCTCGGCGACTACATCACCCCGCTCCTGATCGGTGGCGCGGGCGGCCAGTTCATCGGCAACGTCGTCGCCGACTCGGCACTGCGCGGCGGCAACCTGCCCTTCGCGGCCGCCTACGCAACCGTGCCCGTTGCCGTGATGGCCGTCTACCTCCTGATTGCGCGCAAGCTCGGCGCGTTCGAGGCGCTCTAATTGGAAGCGCGTGGCACACGCATCGCGCTCGGCGTGTGGGTCGTGCTCGTGCTCGCGTTCCTCTACCTGCCGATCGTGATCATCTGCCTCTACGCGTTCAACTCGTCGAACGTGCAGAGCTGGCCGATCCAGGGCTTCTCGACGAAGTGGTTCGGTCCCGCGATCCACAACGCCGACATGCAGCAGGCGCTCTGGCTCTCGCTGAAGGCCGCTGCGCTCGCGACGACGGTCGCGCTCGTGCTCGGTACCGCCGCGTCGTTCGGCGTGCACCGTTTCCGCTTCTTCGGGCGCGAGGCCGTCTCGTTCCTGCTCGTACTGCCGATCGCGCTGCCCGGGATCATCACGGGCATGGCGCTCAACTCGTACTTCACTTACTGGCACTTCAACTTCGGTCT
Organism: uncultured Actinomycetes bacterium; assembly: GCA_963779505.1. Classification (GTDB taxonomy): domain Bacteria; phylum Actinomycetota; class Thermoleophilia; order Gaiellales; family Gaiellaceae; genus PALSA-600. Next base: position 24,331 of record CAVZYK010000023.1, read on the forward strand.
CTGGACGGTCGTGATCGCCCACGCGACGTTCTGCGTCGTCGTCGTCTACAACAACGTGATCGCACGTCTGCGACGCGTGCCGGGCTCGCTGACCGAGGCGTCGATGGATCTCGGCGCTGACGGCTTCCAGACCTTCCGCTACGTCACGTTCCCGTCGATCTCGACCGCGCTCATCTCCGGCGGCCTGCTCGCGTTCGCGCTCTCGTTCGACGAGGTGATCGTGACCACATTCACGGTCGGCGCGAACAACACGCTGCCGACGTGGATCTTCAGCGAGATCCAGCGCGGGCAGGAGCTCCCGCAGGTGAACGTCGTGGTATTCCTGGTCGTGCTCGCAACGATCATCCCCGTCGCGCTCGCGCAGCGACTCACCCGCGAGAGCGGGATCCTGCGCACGGAATAGGAGGCTTCACGATGGCAACGGCAACACTGGACGTGCTGAATCCCGCGACGGGCGAATCGATCGCGAACGTGCCGAACATGTCGGCGGAGGAGGTCGACGAGGCGGTCGCGCGCGCGAAGGCCGCGCTGCCCGAGTGGCTCGACGCAACTCCGGGCGAGCGGGCGGAGCTGCTCCTGAAGCTGGCCGACGTGATCTCCGACAACGCGGAGGAGCTCGCGCAGATCGAGTCCCGCAACGTCGGCAAGCCGCTCATGGTCTCACGTGACGAGATGCCGTTCTCTGCCGACAACCTGCGCTTCTTCGCCGGGGCTGCGCGCAATCTCGAGGGCAAGAGCGCCGGCGAGTACATCAAGGGCTATACGTCGATGATCAGACGCGAGCCGATCGGGATCGTCGCGGGCATCTGCCCGTGGAACTACCCGCTGATGATGGCGATCTGGAAGCTCGGGCCGGCGCTGGCCGCGGGCAACGCGCAGATCCTGAAGCCCGCCGAGCAGACACCGCTCTCACTGCTGCGCTTCATGGAGCTCGCGAAGGACGTGATTCCCGAAGACGTGTTGCAGGTGGTGACGGGCGACGGCGTCCCGACGGGTCAGCGCCTCGTCGAGCATCCGGATATCGGACTCGTGTCGCTCACCGGTGACGTTGCGACCGGGAAGCTGATCGCGAAGAACGCGGCCGACTCGCTCAAGCGCGTGCACCTCGAGCTCGGCGGCAAGGCGCCGATGGTCGTCTTCGACGACGCTGATCCCGAGGCGGTCGCCGAGGGCGTCAAGATCGCCGGCTACTGGAACTCGGGCCAGGACTGCACGGCGGGGTCGCGGATCATTGCCGGCCCGAGGATCTACGACTCACTGCTCGAGGCGCTCGTGCCGGCGATCGAGTCGCTGAAGGTCGGCGACCCGGCAGACGGCGACGATGTCGAGATGGGGCCGGTCATCTCACGCGACCAGCAGGAGCGCGTGCTCGGCTTCCTCGACCGTGCCGAGCGCGCGACGGTGCTGACCGGCGGTGCGTCGGACAGCGAGCGCGGCTGGTTCGTGCGACCGACGATCGTCACCGACGTCGCGCAGGACGACGAGATCGTGCAGGACGAGGTCTTCGGCCCGGTCGTCACCGTGCAGAAGTTCGCCGACGACGCCCAGGCGATCGAGTGGGCGAACGGCGTGCGCTACGGGCTCGCGGCCTCGGTCTGGACGCGCGACATCGGCCGGGCGCTGAATGCGGCGCGCAGGCTGCAGTTCGGGACGGTGTGGATCAACGACCACCTCGTGCCGATCACGTCGGAGATGCCGCACGGCGGCTACAAGAGCTCCGGCTACGGCAAGGACATGTCGGCGTACTCGATGGAGGAGTACACGCAGATCAAGCACGTCGTCGCGAAGCTCGACTGACAGGTGCCTGGCACCGGGCAGCAGCGGTCGAGCGACGCGTGTCGCGCCGACGTCGAGTGGCACTCGCGCCGGAGGAACGTTCGACGCCGCCTGGCGGGTCGGGATCGCCGCAGACGGCGAGCCGGTCGGGCGCCCGCTAGAGCGCCTGCAGCTCTGCGAGCTCGTCCGGCGTCGGTTCCCAGGCGCCGGCGGCAGCGTTCGCGCGCACCTGCTCCGGCTTCGTCGCACCGGCGATCACCGAGGCGACCGGCGGTCACCGCCGCCAGACCGCCGATCGCAACGTCGAGCAGCGAGACGCCGTGCGCCTCGGCCCACGCGCGGTAGCGCTCGACGCGGTCGAGCTTCTCGTCGTCGAGCTCGCTCCCGTGCAGCCGCGTCCCCTCGGCGGGCGGCCGGTCGCGCGAGACCTTGCCGGTCAGGAGGCCGCTCGCGAGCGGGAAGTAGGGAATGAAGCCGAGGCCGAGCCGCTCGCACGTGGGCAGCAGCTCGCCCTCCGCGTCGCGGGCGAGCCACGAGTACTCGCTCTGCTCCGAGACGTAGGGCAAACCGAAGTCCTTCGCGAGCAGCGCCGCCTCTTCGAGCACGTCGGGCTCGTAGTTCGACGTCCCGACGGCGAGGATCTTGCCCTCGTCGACGAGCTCCTTCAGCGCGCGCGAACGTCTCTTCCAACGGCGTCCGCTTGTCCTCCTGGTGGTGCTGGTAGAGGTCGACGTGGTCGGTCTGCAGCCGCTCGCAGGGATGCGTCGAGCGCGCTACGGACGAACTCTCGCGTGCCGTGCGGCTGCTCGTCGAAGTCGAGCATCGCGCCCCACTTCGTGGCGAGCACGACCTGGTCACGCCGGCCCTGCAGCACCTCGCCGAGGATCGACTCGCTGCCGCCGCGGTTGCCGTAGACGTCGGCCGTGTCGAAGAAGGTCACCCCCACCTCGAGCGCCGCGTCCACGACCGCCCGCGTCGCGTCGGCATCGATCCGGCGCCCGAAGTTGTTGCAGCCGAGCCCGACGACGGAGACCTCGAGCGGGCCGAGTGTGCGCGTCCTCATCCCTCCACGCTACTGACGCGCGGCCACAGACGGCCGGCGAACCGACGACGGCGTCCGCGAAGCCGACGGCGCGCCGGGGTCAGACCCAACGACGCGTCCGCGCGAGCCATGCCCGCGAGACCGTCACCGCACCAATGCAGGAGTGAACGGCGACCTCCACCCGCCGACGGGGTCAGACCCGGGCGCGCGCCGGGGTCAGACCCAACGACGTGTCTGCGCGAGCCAGGTCCCGGGGACAGTCCCCGGGACCTGGCCTCTTTGGACGCGTCAGGACTGCCAGGTGGCGTCGAGCACGCGCAGCCAGTTGCCGTGGGTGATCTTCGCGACCGCGTCCTCGTCGTAGCCCGGCGTCGCGCAGCGCGTCGACGAGCTTCGGCAGGCCCGCCGCGCCGCCGAGCGCGTCCGGGACGACCGCGCCGTCGAAGTCCGAGCCGAACGCGACGTGGTCGATCCCCATCCGCTCGGCGTAGTAGTCGACGTGGCGAACGATCTCGGTCAGCGGCGTCTCCGGCACCTCGTGGCCGTCCTCACGGAGGAACGAGACCGCGAAGTTGACGCCGACGACGCCACCCGAGTCGCGGATCGCGTCGAGCTGTTCGTCCGTCAGGTTGCGCGACGCGGCGCAGAGCGCGTGCGCGTTCGAATGCGTCGCGACGAGCGGCGCGTCGGAGAGCCGCGCGACGTCCCAGAAGCCGGCCCAGTTGAGGTGCGACAGGTCGACGAGAATCCCGAGTCTGTTGCACGCCGCAACGAGCTCCCGCCCGGCCGCGGTCAGCCCGCCGCCCGTGTCCGACGAGGACGGGAACCGGAACGGCACGCCCTCTGCGAACTCGTTCGGCCGAGACCAGGTCGGCCCGATCGACCGGAGGCCCCGCTCGTACCACGACTCGAGGTTCGAGAGGTCGCGCGCGATCGGCTCCGCGCCTTCCATGTGGACGATCGCCGAGACCACCCCCGCGCGGAACTCGGCTGCAGCGGTCACCCGCTGCACCGGCAGCTCGCAGAGCGCGGCGAACAGCTCCTCGGCGATGCGCGCGGCCTCCTCGTGCGGGATCGGATCGGGCAGCGGCACCGCGTACGGGATCTCGGTCGGGTCGGGGAACCGCGGCGACGGCACGTAGAGCGCGAAGAACCCGCCCGCGAAGCCGGCGTCGCGAGCCGCGTCGAGATCCATGTGCATCGTCGGCTCGTCGCGCCACCGGTGCAGCACGAGGTCGTTGTGCCCGTCAACGATCACTGCCGCATCCTACGGACGACTGTGGCAGGCTCCGCGGCGATGACCGAGACACCACTGCGCATCATCATCTGCGAGGACGACGAGAAGCTCGCGACGCTCGTGGAGGAGATCCTCGACGCCGACGGCCGCTTCATCGTCGTCGGGCGCGCCGGGAACGGCGACGAAGCCGTACGCCTGGTCGCGGAGCTCTCCCCCGACGTCGTCCTGATGGACATCGGCATGCCCGTTCGCGACGGCATCGACGCGACTCGCGAGATCCACCAGCGCGATTCGGGCCAGCACGTCGTCATCTACACCGGCTCGGACCAGTACGGGGACGTCGCGCGTGCCGACGAGGCGGGCGCCGCGGGCTTCCTGCACAAGCACGCGCTGACCTCGCCCGACCTCGCGGACGCGCTGCACGTGCTGCACACGAACTACGTCACGCGCGCCGACGCGGACTAGCTCTCCGCTACAGCCTGGGTCGCGGTGGAGGGCCGCCTCCTCTGCAGGCGGTCGGCCCTCCCCCTCGCCCCTACTTGTCGGCGCTCAGGAACGCGAGCGTGGCGGCCCAGGTCGTCGGCGACGCGAGGATCCCCAGATGGCTCGTGCCGAGGAACGGGTCGTAGGCGCCCTGGCCGGTCAAGGTCAGCTCGTCCGCGCCGACGAGCGTCGCGCTGTCGGAGAAGTCATGCGGCAGACCGGCGCTGTCCTCGGCCGGCACCGCCGGGAAGAACCCGTCCTGCGCCGAGGCGTAGACGAAGTCGGGCCCGAGGTTCCGGATCACGAGGTAGCGCGTCGGCCCCGGCGTCTCCTGGCCCTTGTTCAGCCAGCGAAGGAACGGCGAATCGGGCGAGCCGTACTCCTGGCAGATCGCGCTCGAGGGCGTGAAGCCGCCGAAGGCGGGTAGCTGGAAGTAGTTCGCCGGTGACGGCGAGCAGTCGACGATCCCGTGGTTCGGACCGTCGATCGCGACGAGCCGCCGCACGAGATGACCGGTGTGCTCCGACTTCATCCATGCCCGCGTGAGCGTCACGCCCAGGCTGTGGCCGACCACGTCGACGCGCTTCGCGCCGGTGTAGGCGAGGACCGCGCGGACGAACCGGTCGAGGTCCGGGATGTTCGCGACCGTCGAGTGGGCGTACGACGACTTCACGGTCGGGTCGACGAGCGCGTCGCACTGGTCGCCCTGGTAGCCGAGGCCCCAGAGCTCGGACGGCGCATAGCCGTGGTCGGCCAGGTACTGCGCCACGGAATGCACCTGCCCGTAGGGGTTGCACGCGCCTGGATAGGCGGTGTCGTTGTTGCCGTGGAGCAGGATCACCGGCGTCCTGTGCACCGGGCCTGCTGCGCCGAAGCCGAGCACCGGCACGCCGAGCGACGCGTCCTGGATCACCGGGAACCCGGCGGGAAACGTCGTCCCGACCGTCGCCGCCGTCGCGGTCGCCGCCGCCGCCGCCGCGAGCACCACCGCCAGCGCGCCGACCACTGTCCTCCGCCAACCGTTCTTCATCCTCTGCCTCCCGCTTCGTGGGGAACGTGGTTCAGCCGCTCAGACCCGGGATCGCGGATCAACTGCGCTGAACCACGTTCTTAACTGAGACCTGGTTCAGGTCTTGGGAAGTGGTATCTCACGCCACTGGACGCGGGTCAAGCGGTCACCCGTGCTGCGCCGTCGCGAGCACCCGGTCGACGAGCGCACGTACGCCGTCGTCCGCGATCGGCTCCGAGACGGTGACACTCCGCGAGGCGCCCTTCTCCTCGACCGTGATCGTCACCGTTCGGTGGTCTGCGGAGCCGGGTGCAGGCGCCGCCGCACGCGCCGCTTCGGCGCTGAAATCGGTCTGCTCGACGGCCTTCTCGAACGCGGCTGCCTCGTCGGCCGGCAGGGCGTCGGTGTCGACCGTGGTCGGCCCGCTCAAGCCGGGGAAGTACGCGAACCCTCCGTCCCGTTCGACCTGGATGCGCATCTGGCCTCCTCGTGCTGCAGGCGGCCGGGGACAGGGCGGTGCCCCCGGCCGTGTGGGTCGCTCAGGCCTTCGTCCCTGCGAGCTTCTTCTGCTTCGGCTTCGCGGGGCTCGCCGCCTGCGGCTTGCCGATCTTGGTGCCGGCAGCGTCGATCATGCCGGGTGCGGCGGGAGCGAGCGGCAACGTCAGGCCGACCGTCCCGACTTTCGAGAGATACCACACCCCGTCGAGGCCGCTGAACGTCGACATCGCGCCCGAGCCGATGTTCGCGTCGACCGTGCCCGCGTACTTCGCCGGGCCGGTGTTGAAGCTGAGCAGCACCGTTCCGTCCTGTTGCCACCACCTCCCCACCGCGCCGCCACTGAACGTGCCGTCGTTCTTGAACTGCAGCCCCACCTGGGCGTAGCTGGCCGTCGGGCCCCAGCTGTAGTGCAGCGTCCAGTTGCCGGAGATCTTGACCGCGGTTGCGGTGACGATGATCCCCACCTGCTGCCAGGCGTTGATCACTGCCTGCTGCTCGACGTCGCCGAACAGGCGCCCGGCGTTGTCCGCTGTCAGGTTCGCGAAGTCCTGGAACTGCGCGTTGGCCGACAGCCTCGAGTCGCAGAGCGTCGTGTACCAGATCAGGCCGGCCTTCTCCCACGCGTGACCGCCGAGCGCGATCGCGGCGAGGTAGAACGCGTGGTTGGGGATGCCCGAGTTGATGTGCACGCCGCCGTTGTCCGACGCCGTGACGACGTACTTGCTCATGTGCGCGGGCTGTGGATCCTTGCCGAGCACCTTGTCGTTGTACGCCGTGCCCGGCGCCTTCATCGAGCGCAGCGCCACGCCGCTGACCCGCGCCGTGAAGATGCCCGCGCCGATCAGCCAGTCCGCCTGAGCGGCGGTCTGCTTGGGCGAATGCGCGTACTGCTTGACCAGCGAGCCCATCACATCGGACATCGACTCGTTCAGCGCCCCGGGCTGGTCGTGGTAGGCGAGGTTCGCCTGATGGGCGGTGACGCCGTGCGTCAGCTCGTGGCCCATCACGTCGATCGAGATCGTGAACCGGTTGAAGTACGTCCCGTCGCCGTCGCCGAAGACCATCTGCGAGCCGTTCCAGAACGCGTTGTCGTAACCCGAAAGGTAGTGCACGGTGCCGATCATGTTCATGCCGGCGTTGTCGATCGAGTTGCGCTTGTAGATGTCCCAGTAGAGATCGAACGTGGCGCCGAACCCGGCGTAGGCCTCGTCGACCTCGGCGTCGCCGACCGGCGCGTGGCCCTCGGCGCGAACCTGTGTGCCGGGCAGCGCACTGCCGTGGTTGGCGGTGTAGATCAGCCGCTGCTTGTGCGGGAGCAGCGACGGCAGGGGCGCCGCAAGCCCTGCACGGACGACCTGAGTCGCGATCCGCTCGGTGCGCAGCGACGTGTCGGCCGACAGTGTGTTGAGCGCCCACTTCCTGGCCTTCGCGTCACCGGCCTCCGCGATCGACTCGAGCATGTGCGGCGGCAGGATGCAGAAGAGCGAGTGCCTGTGGTCGTGCTGGCAATCCATCGAAAACCTCCTTCGGATGACGCTCGGGCTAGAGCACGTTCCCTGCCGCATCGTGGGTGCGAGAGGCTGCCGCCTCCGCGACGACGCCGGTCGTCCCCTGCCGCGTCAGGTACCAGGTGCCGTTCAGCCCCGCGAACGTCGACATCGCGCCCGATCCGACGCTGCCGTCGATCGTGCCGCCGTACTTCGCAGGCCCGGCGTCGAAGCTGAGCAGCAGCGTCCCGTCACGGATCCGCCACTTCCCGTTGCCCGCGCCGTTGAAGGTTCCATCGTTCTTCAACGTCAACGTCGTCTGCACGTAGCTCGAGGTAGCTCCCCAGCTGTAGTGGAGCACCCACGCGCCTGGAAGGCTCATCGCGTTCCTCCTTCGATCGATCGCTGTCCCCCGGGGACGAGCAGATGCGCACGCAGATTCCGACAGCGACCGGCCGCTCTCGTTGCTCGAAATCCGCTCACACTCTGCTGCGTCCATCCCGCCGTTCGGTTGCGCCGCAGAGGTTGTGGTGGTGCCCGCTCAGGCTCTCACCCCGGGCGGTCAAAGTCAACGTCCCGGACGCGCTCGCGGGAGGCTCAGCTCACGCGATCTCAGCCTCCACGGCGCGGTGGACGTTGCCGTGGATGTGATCGCGACCGATCAGGTCGACAACCCCGTCTGCGCTGAGCACCTCGAGCACCTGCGGCTTGAGCCGAGCGACGCGGAACGTGACGCCGCCGGCGACGAGAAACTCGTGAATCTCGGTCAGCTTCGCCGCGCCCTGTGAGTCCACGAAGTTCACGCCCTCCAGGTCGAGCACGAGCGCGCGCAGTTCGCCGTCGTCGACCAGGCCGCGGATGCGGTTCTCGAGCGCGTCCGCGGTCGCGAAGAACAGCCCTCCGTCGAGCCGTAGGACGGCGACACCGTCGTACGTCTCGTCGTCGGGGTTCTCGCTCAGATCGCGGAAGACCTGCGTGTCGAGCTCCCGGCCCAGGATCGGCATGGCGGGGCGCGTTGCGACGTAGATCAACCAGACGAGCGAGAGCACGACACCGACGACGACGCCGGCCAGGACACCGGCCGAGAGCACACCGACGATCGCGGCGACGGCGATCCAGAAGTCGACCCGCGTCACGCGGTACAGACGACGCAGCTCGCGGACGTCGATCATCCCGAACACCACCGCATCGATGATGATCGCGCCGAGCACCGCCTTCGGCAGGTGCGAGAACAGCGGGGCGAGCACGATCAGCGTCGCGAGGACGAGGGCCCCGGTGACGAGCGAAGCCACTGGTGTCCTGGCCCCGGCCGACTCGTTGAGCGAGCTGGCCGAGAGACTCGTCGACACCGGCATCCCCTGGAACACACCCGCCCCGACATTCGCCATGCCCTGCGCCACCAGCTCCTGGTCGACGTCGATGCGGTAGTGGTGGCGGGTCGCGAACGCGCGGGCATCGCCCGCCGTCTGCGAGAAGCCGATCAGCAGCAACGCGAACGCGGCGATCCCGATCACCGACAGGTTGTCGCTGATCAGGTCGAAGCTCGGAAGCTCGGGCGCCGGAAGGCCACGCGGGACATCTCCCACGAGCGCCACGCCGTGCGCCCCGAGATCGAATACCGCAGATGCGAGCAGACCACCGACGACGAGCACGAGCGCACCCGGGATCTCCGGTTTGAGGAATCGCAGCGCGAGGATCACCGCCAGAGACCCGACGCCGACGACGAGCGTCGTCCAGTGAATGTCGTCGAGCGTGCGGAACCACGATCCGAGCTCCCGCCAGGCGTTGTCACCGTCGGACGACGTCCCGGTCAGCTTGGGCAGCTCGCCGATCACGACGTCGACCGCCGCACCGGCAAGGAAGCCGGTGACGACCGCCTTGGAGAGGAATTGCGCGATCCAGCCCAGCTTGAAGACCGCGAGCAACAGGAACAGCACACCTGTCACCAGCGTGATCGCCGCGACGAGTTGTGCCGCCTGCGCACCACCGAGCCCGGTCACCAGCACCGCGCCGCCTGCGACCGCGGCGAGCGATGAGCTCGGGCCGGTGGAGATCTGCCGCGAGGTGCAGAACAGCGCGTAGATGAGCGCTCCCGCAGCCGCGGCGTAGAGGCCGTTCTGCAACGGCACGCCGGCGATGCCTGCGTAACCGAGGTTCTTCGGGACGATCAGCGCCGTCACGGCGACGCCTGCGGCTACGTCGCCGCGCAACCACGAACGGTCGTAGCGTGGCAGCCACTCGACGATCGGAAGCAACCGACGCAGCGTCATTGTTCAACCATGTGAACGCGAAGGGACGTCTGCGCCAGGCTAGGCGCCGAATCGCTCCTCGAGCAGCCCGTGCCGCAGGCCGCGGTCGCTCACCGTCAGTGCGTCGCAGCCGAGCTTCGCAAGCACCGTGCGCACGATGCACGCGCCGGCGAGAATCACGTCCGCCCGTTTGGGCTGCAGGCCGACGATGCTGCGGCGCTGCTCGCTGGTGCGCGTGCGGAAGAGCTCGATCTGGCGGTCGATCTCCGCACGGTCGAGGACGGCTCCCTGCACGATCATCGGGATCGTAGGTCGCGAGCTCGTGCTTCACCGCAGCGAGGTTCGTGACGGCACCGCCCATCGCGACGAGCGCCTCCGGCGTCGGCCGTCCGTCGAGTTGTGCGAGGTCGGCCGAGATCGCCTCGAGCGCCGCCGCCAGGAGCTCGTCGGAAACGACCCCGTCGAGCCCGAACTGCTCGGTGAACCGTACGGCGCCGACGTTCACGCTGAAGCGCTCGTCGACCATTCGTTCCGTCGCCAAAGGTGAATTGGGAGCTGCCGCCGCCGGTGTCGAACACGACCAGCGACCCGGGCCCGAGACCGAGCCCGGAGATCGCCGCCACGTACGCGAGTCGCGCTTCTTCCTCGCCGGAGATCACCTCGACGTCGATCCCCGAGCGCGCCCGGACGGCGTCGACGAATGCTGCGCTGTTCGAGGCGATCCGCAGCCCCGCCGTTCCCACTGCCGCGATCACCTCCGCCCCGCTCTGCTTCGCCTCGGCGCTCATGCCGTCGACCGCATCGACGGTGCGCTCGATCGCCTCGGGATCGAGGCGACCGGTCTGCTCGAGGCCCTCGCCAAGCCGCGAGAGCTCGGCCCGGTCGACGATCGTCCGCCACTCGCCGTCGGCGCGTCGCTCGCCGAGATGGAACTTGACCGAGTTCGTGCCGATGTCGATGACGGCGTACCGACGAGCGCCGAACGAGTGCAGCGCCTTGAGCCCGCGCGGCAGATTGACGTTGCGACGTGAGCCGAGGCCGAGCAGACGCACGGTCTGGGTCACCAGCGCCGGGTCCTCCGACTCGACGGCGATCGTGCGGATCGTCCCCGCCTCCGTCCGCACATCGCTCAGCTCCGCCATACAGCCGTCGATCCGGTAGTGCTCGCGTCGCTTGTGAACAGCGACTGCCAGCAGCTCCGCGCTCGGATCGACGATCTCGACGACGAGCTCGTCGAGCGTGTACTCGCTGCGCGCGAACGACGGAACGGCGACGCCGAGCGTCGTGAGCACGAAGCCGACGTCGGCTGCCGGGATGGGGAACCGCTGCTTCAGCACCGGCATCCATTGTTCGAGGCCTTCGTCGCTCACATGCTCGAGGCGCTTGACGTCCATGAGCTCGCTGCGCACCTTGACCGAGGCGTCGCTGTGCACCGAGAGCAGGTAGAGCTCGTCGCTCTCCTGCAGGTTGTCCGCGGAGCGCTCGGCGAAAGCAGAGTCGTCCGCGCCGAAGGTTCGCCATTCCCACCGTGGGACGATCGTGAGCGGCAGCCCCTCGCCCGTGACGCCGGTCGAATCGGAGGTCATGGAGCTCCCGTTTGCGCTTCCTCGGCGACCGGCGTCGCACCGAGCAGCGTCAGACCGAGATCCGAGACGCGCTGAAGGTACCCCTGCAGCTCTGCCTGGTCACGCACTGGTCCGGTCAGGACCGTTCGCCCACGCTCATGCGTGAGCGTCATCCCGTCGAACGCCTGGAGCTGACGGTCATTCAGCTCACCGTCCACCGTGAGTCGGTAGGTCCGGACTGCCATGACCTGCGAGCTTCGCGGGTGCCGGGTCTCTGAGGGCGCAAGGCTCTGCTGTTCACATGGGTGATTGCGTTTGGCCGATCAGGCGGAGCCGCTCGGCACGCTCGTCGGAGCCGGGTCGGCGTCCCGGTCTCGGATCCGTTTCCAGACGGTGTCGAGCACGACCGCCAGCACCGTCATCGCGACGATGGCCACAAAGGTCTCGGGAGCGTTGCGGAGCAGGTCGACGGCAAAGAATCCGAGCACGATTGCGGTCACCGCGATCCCGAGCAGAACGATTGCGGCGAGACGCCCCCGTGTTGGCTCGCAGCCGGTAGCCGGCGAGCCCGACGAGCAAGAAGACGACGAGCGAGCATGCACTTCCGACCGAGGCAATCGCGGAGAGGTCGACGAAGTTCGCAAGCACGAGCGCGAGGATCGAGGTGACGAGCAGGCCCCCGTGCTTGCCGAGTCGCGAGCGAGTGCCGAGCAGCGGCGGAAACTGCCCGAGCTCAGCCAGGAACCTGGTCAGGCTCGCCGAGCCGAAGAGCGTTCCGTTCGTCGCGCCGGCCGTGGCGATCAGCGCGGCGACGGCCATCAGCGTGAACCCGGCGTCTCCGAGCGTCGGCCGCGCGGCCTCGGCGATCGCCGTCTCGCCGTAGCCGATCGCCTGGTTGACCGTGAGGGTCCCGAAGACGCCGATCGAGATCAAGACGTAGGTGGCCGTCGTCAAGCCCAGCGCGAGCGCCACCGCTTTCGGCAGCTCGCGCTCGGGGTCGCGGAGGCTCGCGACCGTGAACGTCATCACACCGAAGCCGAGGAACGCGAAGAACGTCAACGCGATGCTGGCGATGATCTTCGAGAACGACGGGTAGCCGCTGAACGCAAGGAGATGCCAGTTGACGTCCGAGATCGTCACGACGATGAAGACCGCAAAGACGCACAGCAGGACGATCACCATCACGGACGCGGCGCGCGCGACGAAGGTCGCCCCGATCATGTTCACCAGGGTCATGACCACGATCACCAGCGACGCGAACACATTGTCCCAGCCGCTCCAGGCGTCGTCGCCGATGAACAGCGTCACCGCGTAGGCCCCGAACGAGACGGCGAGCATCCCGGCCACGACCACGAAGGCGGCCGCGTAGCCGAGCCACGCAGCGATCCCGAGCAGCCGGCCGTTCCCGAAGCCCTGCTGCAGATACTCGATCAGGCCGCCCTGGGACGGATACCGGATCCCGAGCTTGACCACGTTGTACGCGAGCAGCATCGTCACGAGCCCGGCGAGGAGGAACGAGAGCCAGACGCCTGCCCCGGCGATGACCGCTGCCTGACCGAGGAGCGCGAAGATGCCGGCCCCGACCATCGAGCCGATGCCGATGAACGCGGCGCCGCGAACGCTCACGTGCCCTCCGGGATCGCTCGCACTACCGGGCATCCTAGCTTGAGAACCGCCGAGATTCATGCGGAAGGGGTGATGTCGCCCCACGCATCGCGCCCGGATCATCCTGATGACCCGTAGTCGCAGCCATGGCTCCCCGCACCGAATACGAGGCGCTTCCACTCGCCGAGACGAAGCTGCTCCCGCCCAGGCTGCGGGCCGACATGCTCGCGCGCCCACGCATCCAGCAAGCTCTCGAGCGAGACGACGTGTCGCTCACGCTCGTGGCGGCCCCACCGGGCTACGGAAAGACGGTTGCGGCCCGTACGTGGCACGCCCACAGCTCGGGCGACGTCGCCTGGGTGACGCTCGACGTCAGCGACAACGATCCTCTGCGGTTCTGGACCTGTGTCGCCTCGGCCATCGACCGAGTACGTGGCGGCCTCGGCCGCGGCGCCCTGCAGCGCCTGAAGACCCCCGGCGGCGTCCTCGAAAGCGCGGTGATCGAGCTCGTGAACGGCGTCGCGAGACTCGGAGCTCCCCTCACGGTCGTGCTGGACGACTTCCAGTCCATCACGGATCTCCAGTGCCTCGAGTCGATCGACTACGCACTCGAGCACCTGCCGCCGACGACCCGCTTGCTGGTGCTGACGCGGACCGACCCGTCACTCAATCTCTCGAGGCTGCGGGCGAGCGGTGCCCTTGCCGAGGTCCGGGCGAGCGACCTCGCATTCACGAGCGACGAGGCGAACGAGCTACTCGTCGAACGGGGAGGGCTTGCTCTCGAGCCCGACGAGGTCGAGGTGCTCCGCGAGCGAACGGAGGGCTGGCCGGGCGCCCTCTACCTCGCGTTGCTCTGGCTACGCGGCGTCGAGAACCCGCATGACGCGGTACGTGAGTTCGGCGGCGATCATCGCTTCGTCGCCGACTACCTGAACCACGAGATTCTCGGCTCCCTCGACGAGACGTCGCGGCGATTCCTGCTGGGTACGTCGGTCCTCGGCCAGTTCACTGCCGACCTCTGCGACAGCGTGCTCGAACAGTCCGATGCGAGCTCGAGGCTCGCAGCGCTCGAGCATTCGAACCTCCTGGTCGCGCGGTTGGAGCATGGGGGCTGGTTCCGTGTCCATCCCCTCTTCGCCGAGTTCGCGGAGGCCCAGCTCGAAGCACGCGACGCCGGCGCACCGCTGGAGATCCATCGACGGGCGGCCCTGTGGTTTCTCGACCAGGGGCTGGTGGCCGAGGCCGTCGAGCATGCTGCCGCTGCGCGTGACTACGAGCTGCTCGCCACGATGGTCTCCGACCACCATCTCGCGGCGATCCGCAGCGGCAGCGCCCATACGCTCATCCGTTGGGTCAAGATGCTGCCGGACGAAAAGCTGGTGGAACATCCCGAGCTGGCAATGGCGGCGGCAACTGCCGTCAGCCTCGCCGGACCGCGAACGATCGAACGGCGTCGCTTTCTCCAGCTCGCGGAGCGCGGGCGAATGGAAAGCCGGGCACGGTTCACGCCGTATGTCGACGCCGGGATCAAGATGGTTCGGGCGTTCACCTTCGACGAAGGAGTCGAGGCCGGCGTCGAGGATGGCCGCCGTGCCGTCGAGATCGCCGAACGGGAAGCCGACGACGTGCTTGTCGCCTCCCTGGCGGGCCTGGCACACGCCCTCTATTTCGCCGGCGACCTCGTAGCGGCCTCGGCTGCAGCGCAACGGGCGCTCGCGCACCCGGACGCCGAGCGCCGCCCGACGGCGCACGCGATTGCCAGGGCGACGCTCGCGCTGGTCGACGTCGACCGCGGGCTCTTCGCTGCTGCTCGAGCACATGCCGAGAAGGCGAAAGCGCTGATCGGAGCGATTCACAGCAATCGCAGCTGGGTCGGCGCGGTGGCCTACGCCACCTGCGGCGTCGTCGAGACCGCCGAGGGCAGGCTCGTGGACGCCGAGCGCGACCTGGTCTCCGCCGAGCGGTTCTTTCATGACGAGCTGCCGACGATTCACCATCCGTGGCTGCTGCTGCGCCTGGCTCGCGTGCGCTGTCGCCGCGGTCGCCTGAACGAGGCGAGCGACACGCTGCGCCTCGCGCGCCTGGAGCTCGGCGAGGTCGAGGACTCCGGGACGTTGCCGACGCTCGCAGCGGAGATCGAGCGAGAGCTCGAGCAGGCACAGAGCCCGCGCCGACCAGGGCGAAGTGCTCGCGAGCCCGAGCGAGGCCGAGCTCGCGGTGCTCCGGCTGCTGACCTCCGAGCTGTCGGCGCGGGACATCGGCGGTCAGTTGTTCCTCTCCGCCAACACCGTCCACACGCACACGCGCGCGATCTACCGGAAGCTCGGCGTCAACTCACGCGCCGAGGCAGTCGCGCGAGCGACGGCGCTCGGCCTTCTGGACGCGCACGTGAGCTGACCCGTTGACCACTCAGTGGTGGCCGACGAGCAGCTTCAGCCAGATGAGGAGCACTGCGAGGCCGAGGTTCAAGGCCACCACTGCAGCCGTCGCGGCAGGGCCGAGGCGTTCCACGCGGGCGAAGACGAAGCCCTGCACGGCGAGCACGCCCACTCCGAGCCCGAACGCGAGCCAGATCGAGACGTCCTCCGACAGAAGTCCGACCACCCCGAGGAGGAGCGCGACGACCGACGGGACCCCGGCCTCGAGAATCGAAGCTTCTTGGCGCGCAACGTGACCGACCTCGGCCCGACTCAAGTGCTGGTCGTGGGTGACGCTGAACGTCACCGTGTGCGCGTAGACGTGCGCGAGCCAGAGGACGAGCGTCGCGACGACCACGAACGTGGCGACGTGCGCCGGCGCGTGGGGATAGATCCTGGCGCCGGCGATCACCGCAGAGAGGACGACGATCGTGCCGTAGATGAATCCGCCGAGACGCTGGCCGAACGCCTCGCGCGAGTAGAACGCGGCGGAATCGCCGTCGTTCACCTCGGCGTGGCTGCGGCCGTCGCCGGTCAGTCGTCGAGGCTCTTCGCGCTCAGAAGCGTGAGCCCGAGGTCAGAAATGCGTGTCAGGAGCCCCTGCAGCTCGGCCTGGTCGCGCATGCGGCCCAGCAGGATGGTGTTGCCGTCGCTTCGTTCCAGGGTCATCCCCTTGAAGACCCTGGCCGTATCGTCGCTCAACTCTCCCCCGACGATGACCTGGTAGTCACGAGCCGCCATCGGCAGAAGGTTGCCCCTCTCCTGCCGACCGTGAAAGGGAAGTCACGACGGTCACCCAGGTGATTCCGTTTGTCGGTCAGCGGGCGAGGCGCGACGGCAGGATCACGGTGGAGACCATCAACCCGTACGAGATCGCCATCGCCGTCACGAAGGCGTTGAAGCCCGCGTCGATACCGCTCACCGTGTTGCCGGTCAGGAGCTGGATCAGGCTGTTGAACCCGGTGCTTCCGGGCACGAGCATCAGCACCCCCGGAACGATGAAGACGAGCGCCGGCCGGTGCAGCCGCCCGGCGAGCAGACCGCCGACGAGTCCGATCGCGAGCGCCGCGGCGAACGTCCCTGCCGCAGGCCCGAACAGCGATCTACCGATCGCACTGACGGCGACGGCGAGCGAGCGTGGCCGCGCACATCGTGGGCGCCGCCTTGAACGACGCACGCAGGGTGACCGTGAACGCAAGCCCCGCCGCGAGCGCCGCGACGAGGTGTGTGCCCGAGAAGGCCGGCCGCGAGACGGTGTGCTGAACGATTCCGAACCACTGCGTCGCGAGCGAACGCCCGACGGCGACGCCGAACACGAGCCCCAGCAGCTGGATCAGGGCGTTCGCGGTATTCGCCACGCCCGACTGGAGATGCTCCGTCGCGAGCTCGCGCACGCCGATCGTCAATGACATCCCGGGCAAGAACGTGATCAGAGCCGCCAGGGTGACCGTGTTGGGCGACGCGTCCAGACCGAGCTGGGCGATCGTGGCGGCGCTGAAGCTCGCGACGACGCCGGCGAGCGGCGACACCATCGGCTCCGCGCGAGCTGTCCGCCTGGCGAGCAACGCGACGACACCGACGAACAGCCCGACGACCGCGCCGGCCACGACCTCGCGCCAGCCGCCGCCAAGGACAGGCGTGACCGCGGCACCCGCGAGGGCATACGCGCCGAGCTCGATGTACCACCGTCGTCGCAACGGGGCAGCGTCGATCTCCGTGAGCCGCTCGAGCGCGGCACCAACCGCGACGCGATCCTCGGCGACGTCCTGCGCGAGCTCCTCGAGCCGCGTGATCGCGTCGAGGTCGACCGTCGTCGGCCGCACGCGCAAGGAGTAGTTGCGCTGACGTGGCAGCGAGCCGAACGACAGCTCGAGCAGCGTCGGCGTCGCAGAGATCTGGGCTGCTTCGAGCCCGAGGACGCCCGCCAGCGAGCCGAGGCGCTCCTCGAGATCAGCCGTCGGATACCCGGCGCGGTGGGCGATTCGGGCGAACTCGAGCAGGAACTCGACCGTCGACTCGTTCGTCGGGGCGAGCTCGGCGGGATCCGAATCGTCTGGCGTCGACATGTGACGATTGTGAGTATCCATGGGCTGATCCGGCTGCAAGCGGAATCACCAAGGTGATTCCGCTGCGCGAGCGGCATCCTCCCTCAGCTTGCGCGAATACTCGATCCGATGGCCGATGCCGGCGCCGGAGTTGACCAAGAGGCCGTGACCATGAGCGGCCCGGACGCTCTCGAAGGTCGGCTACGACCGCTACTTGAGGTTCGTGTCGCCGTTCCTCGCAGCCGTCTTCGTCAGCAACTGCGTGTTCCTCGGCGGCGCGGCGGCGATCGGCTGATAGACCTCGTCGCATCGCCCGATCGCAAGTGAAAGGAGCTGCCTCAATGTCCACCGACACCGCAACCGACCTCGGAGCCAATTCGGAGGTCGGAACGCTCCGGACGGTGATCGTGCATCGGCCCGATCTCGCCCACGAGCGGCTCTCGCCGACGAACTGCCACGACCTGCTCTTCGACGACGTGATCTGGGTGCGCAGGGCGCGTCAGGAGCACGACGCCTTCGTCGACCTGATGCGGGAGCGAGGCGTCGAGGTGCTGCTCTTCCACGACCTGCTCACCGAGACGCTCGAGCAGGCGGACGCGCGTGAGTGGGTGCTCACCCGGCGGCTGCGCCCGGAGGAAGCAACCGTGATGTTCGCAAACGATCTGACCGCGTGGATGACCGAGATGCCTGCAGACGAGCTGGCAACGCGACTCACCGGGGGTGTCACCGTGCAGGAGCTGCCCGACTCCGTCGCGTCGGTGATCAAGGACGCAATGCGGCCGACCGACTTCGTGATCGCGCCTCTGCCGAACCAGCTCTTCATGCGTGACACGAGTGCCTGGATCTACGGCGGCGTCTCGATCAACCAGATGTACTGGCCCGCACGGCAGCACGAGACGCTGAATCTCGAGGCGGTCTATCGCTTCCATCCGCGCTTTCGCGACGCGGGCTTTCAGATCTGGTACGGCGGCTTCGACCACGACTGGGGAAGCGCGTCGATCGAGGGCGGGGACGTCATGCCGGTCGGAGACCGCGTCGTCCTCATCGGTCAGGGAGAGCGGACGACGGCACGCGCCGTCGGCATCCTGGCCCAGAACCTCTTCGCAGCGGATGCGGCGCGGCTCGTGATCGGCGCGCTGATGCCGAAGGGCCGGGCCGCCATGCACCTCGACACGGTCTTCACGTTCTGCGACCGGAATGTCGTGACGATCTACGAGCCGGTCGTGTCGGAGATCCTGCCGGTCCTGTATCGGCCCGACGGGAACGGTGGCGTCAAGGCCGAGATCTCGAAGAGATCGTTCCTCGACGAGATCAAGGACACGCTGGGCATCGAGGATCTGAAGGTCGTCACGACGGCCGGAGACGAGTTCGAAGCCGAACGGACCCAGTGGGACGACGGCAACAACGTCGTCGCGCTCTCACCAGGGGTCGTCGTTGCATACGAGCGGAACGAAGCAACCAACGCGAAGCTCGCCAAGGCAGGCGTCGAGGTGCTGGCGATCGCCGGCCAGGAGCTCGGCCGCGGTCGCGGCGGCGGCCACTGCATGACCTGTCCCGTCGCTCGGGACGCATGAAAGGAGTCACGAGATGAGCACCGTTATCGACCTGCACGGCAAGCACCTGCTCAGGCTGGCCGACTTCAGCCCGGAGGAGATCACCTACCTCGTCGACCTCGCGGCCGAGCTGAAGGCCGCGAAGCGAGAAGGACGCGAAGAGCAGAAACTCGTCGGCAAGGAGATCGTCCTGATCTTCGAAAAGGACTCGACGCGGACGCGCTGCGCGTTCGAGGTCGCCGCGTTCGACCAGGGCGCCCACGTCACGTTCCTCGGGCCGTCCGGCTCGCACATGGGGCACAAGGAGACCGTCAAGGACACGGCGCGCGTGCTCGGACGGATGTACGACGCGATCGAGTTCCGTGGCTTCGACCAGACAGCTGCGGAGGAGCTCGCGCAGTGGTCCGGCGTGCCCGTCTACAACGGGTTGACCGACGAATGGCACCCGACGCAGATCCTCGCCGACTTCCTGACCTTCAAGGAGCACATCCCGAAGCCGCTCGGCGAAGTGGTCTTCTGCTACCTGGGCGACGCCCGCTTCAACATGGCCGACTCCTACCTGATCGGCGGCGCGAAGCTCGGGATGGACGTCCGGATCGCGAGCCCGAAGTCTCTCTGGCCCCGCGACGAGATCGTCGAGCTCGCACGCTCGGTCGCGGCCGAGACCGGTGCGACGATCACGATCACGGATGACGTCGCAGAGGCCGTTCGCGGCGCCGACGCCCTGCTCACCGACGTCTGGGTCTCGATGGGCGAGCCCGACGACGTCTGGGCGGAGCGGATCAAGTTGCTGCTGCCATTCCAGATCAACGCGAAGACGATCGAGCTGACGGGCAACCCCGATGTGAAGTTCATGCACTGCCTGCCGGCCTTCCACAACACGGAGACGCAGGTTGGCAAGGAGATCTTCGAGAAGTTCGGGATGGAGGCGCTCGAGGTGACCGAGGATGTGTTCGAGTCGCCTGCATCGCTCGTCTTCGACGAGGCGGAGAACCGGCTGCACACGATCAAGGCGGTCATGGTCGCCACGCTCGGGAGCTGACCGGATGCGCGTCGTCGTCGCCCTCGGAGGAAACGCGCTCCTCCAGCGCGGGCAGCCGCTCACGGCCGAGAACCAGCGGACGAACGCACGCACCGCGTGTCGCGCGCTCGCCCCACTCGCGCTCGAGCACGAGCTCGTCGTCTCGCACGGCAACGGCCCGCAGGTCGGGCTGCTCGCGTTGCAAGGGTCGGCCTACACGGCCGTCGAGCCGTACCCGATGGACGTCCTCGGCGCGCAGACCGAGGGCATGATCGGCTACATCCTGCAGCAGGAGCTCGGCAACGAGTTGCCGATCGAGGTACGACTCGCGTCGTTGCTGACGCTCGTCGAGGTCGACGGGGCGGATCCGGCGTTCTCGAACCCGACGAAGCCGATCGGCCCGATCTACAAGCAGGACGAGGCCGACCAGCTCGCCGCAGAGAAGAGCTGGACGTTCAAACCCGACGGCGACAGCTTCCGACGCGTCGTTCCTTCGCCGATGCCGCAGCGCATCTTCGGGCTCGAGCCACTCGAGTGGCTGCTCGAGAAGGGCTGCGTCGTCATCTGCGCAGGCGGCGGAGGCATACCCGTCATGTACACGGATGAGCCCGCACCGGCCGGTCGGCGGCTCGTCGGCGTCGAGGCGGTGATCGACAAGGATTTCGCGACCGCGCTGCTTGCCGTCGACCTGAAGGCCGACGCGGTGATCATCGCGACGGACGTCGACGCCGTCTATTCCGGCTGGGGCACGCCCGACCAGCATGCGATCCGCCGCGCCTCGCCGAGCGAGCTCGCCGAGCTCGACTTCGCCGAGGGATCGATGGGACCGAAGGTGCGCGCCGCCTGCATGTTCGCCGAACGTACCGGCGGCATTGCGGCGATCGGCTCGATCAACGACACTGCAGCCCTGCTGCGAGGCGATGCCGGAACGACAATCACTCTCGACACGGCCGAGACCAGGTAAGGAGGCGACGATGGCGACTGTTGCACCAGCACCCCAGGCAGCGAAGGACGACACGAAGTGGTTCGCATTGCCGGGCGAGGACGTCGCCAGTCAGCTGGGCGTCGACACCCATGCCGGACTTGCGCCCGACGAGGCAGAACGGCGGCTCGCCCAGTACGGCCCGAACGCATTCGTCGCGACCGAGGGCGAGCCGCGCTGGCACGCGTTCGTGCGCCAGTACCGCGACCCGATGCAGATCGTCCTGCTGGTCGCAGGCCTCGGGAGCATCTGGCCGCTGCACGAGCTCGGCACCGGTCTCGTCCTGCTCTTCCTGACGTTGTTCAACGCCGTGCTCGGCCTCAATCAGGAGGGCAAGGCGGCGGCGGCGGTCGCAGCGCTTCAGAAGATGATGATCATCAAGGCAAGGGTCCTCCGCGGTGGCGAACTGGTCCAGATCCCGGCGGAGCAACTCGTCCCGGGTGACGTCGTCTCGATCGAGGCCGGAGATGTCGTGCCGGCGGACGGTCGGCTGCTGAAGGCAGCGACGCTCGAGGTCGCCGAGTCGGCGCTGACGGGCGAGAGCATGCCGGTTCCGAAGGGCATCGATGCCGTCAAGCAGCTGGACGCACCGCTGGGCGACCGGACCGACATGGTCTACATGAACACGAACGTCACGCGCGGCGCCGGCGAGTTCGTCGTCACGACCACGGGCATGGCGACCGAGGTCGGTCATATCTCGGGGATGCTGGCGCAGGAGAGCGATCAGGACTCGCCCCTGACGCGGCAACTCAGCAAGCTGACGAGCCAGATCCTCGTCATCTCGGGCAGTGCCCTCGTGATCTCGATCGTCCTGAACATGTCGCGCGGGGAGTCGTTCAAGACGGTCTTCCTGGCGGCGATCGCGTTCGCGATCGCGGCGATCCCGACGGGCTTGCCGGCCGTCGTGACGGCGATCCTCTCGATGGGGACGCAGAGGCTCGCTGAGGCGAACGCGATCATGAAGCGCCTCCGCTCCACGGAGACGCTCGGCTCGACCTCGGCGATCAACTCCGACAAGACGGGGACGCTGACGCTCAACCAGATGACGGCGGTCGAGCTGACGATTCCGGGCCGCCGCTACACGATCGACGGCAACGGCTACTCCACGGAGGGCCGGATCAAGCGCGTCGCGGGGCAGAGCGACGTCGATCTCGAGCAGTTCATGCTGCCGCTGATCCTGGCGTCCGACGCCGTCGTGCACGACGGCGACATGATCGGGGACCCGACCGAGGGCGCACTGGTCGTGCTGGGAGAGAAGGGCGGCTTCGACTCGTCGGCGACACGAGAGAAGTACCCGCGCGTCGCCGAGTTGCCGTTCGATACGGCGTACAAGCTGATGGCGACGTTCCACCGGATGCAGGACGAGTCCGGCGGCGACGTCGTTCGCTGCTTCGTCAAGGGCGCACCGGACCAGGTGCTCGTTCGCGGCTCGACGACGCTCAGCCCCGACGACTTGCAGTCGATCGCAGTCGACGACGCGATGCGCGGACGCTACGAGGCGGAGAACGAACGCCTCGGAGAGCAGGGCCTGCGGGTGCTCGCGACCGCGCGCAAGGACTTCGACCCTGCGACGTTCGATGCGAACGCCGACCTGCTCCCCCTCCTCGACGGCCTCACCCTGCTCGCGCTCGTCGGCATCGTCGATCCGCCGCGGCCGACCGCCAAGGACGCGATTGCACAGGCGCATTCGGCGGGCATCCAGGTCCGGATGATCACCGGCGACCACGCCGTCACCGCCGCGGCGATCGCGAACAAGCTCGGCATCAAGGGCCGGGCGATCACCGGCGCGGAGTTCGGAGCGATGAGCGACGAGGAGCTGAGGGCGCACATCGACGAGATCGGGGTGATCGCGAGGGTGACGCCGGAGCACAAGGTGCGGCTCGTCGACATGCTGAAGAGCAAGGGTCACATCGTCGCGATGACCGGAGACGGGGTCAACGACGCTCCCGCGCTGAAGCGCGCGGACATCGGCATCGCGATGGGGATCACCGGCACCGAGGTCTCGAAGGAGGCCGCTGCGATGATCCTCACCGACGACAACTTCGCGACGATCGTCAAGGCCGTCGAGCTCGGTCGCGGCCTCTACGACAACCTGACGAAGTACGTCCGCTTCCAGATGGGCGTGCTGTTCGGCCTGGTCGTCACCTTCCTCGGCGCAGCGATCTTCAACGTCGTCGGCGGTGTCGCGTTCGTTCCGCTGCAGACGCTGTGGATCAACTTCACGACCCAGGTCTTCCAGGCGATCGGGCTTGGCTACGGAGAGCCCGCCGGCGGGCTGATGAAGCGCAAGCCGCGCAATCCGGAGCAGCGGATCCTGCCAACCGACCTGATGCTGTGGCTCGGCTTCATCGGACTCGTCATGGGCGCGACCACGATCGGCGTGATCGCGTGGGGCGACGACCACTACGACACGACCACCGCCCGCACGCTGGGCATGACGTCGTTCGCCCTGGCCAATCTGTTCTACTCGTTCTGCGAACGAGACGAGTTGCAGTCGGCCTTCAGCCTCGATGTTCTCCGCGACCGAAAGTTCTTGTACTTCTCAGGCGCCTCGTTGATCGCAATCATCCTCGCGCCGCAACTCGACTTGCTGAACCGGATCCTCGAAACGGTTCCGCTGACGCTCCACCAGTGGCTGATCTGCATCGTCGCCGCCCTCACGGCCGTCGTGGCCTCGGAGATCCGCAAGGCGATCCTGCGCCGCCGCGAGCACGCGCCGGCGACACCCGAGACAACCGACGCAGTGGAGGCTGCGCCTCTCACGACCACGAGCTGATCGCTGACCGTGCGGCTCGCCGCCCACCGACGGGCCGGGCCTACCGCGCTATCCGTCTCCTGACCCGGTGCTGCCGCGTCGTGCCCGCCGCACCCGCCGCACCTTGAACAGATAGGCGGGGAGCCCGATGATGAGGAAGAGGAAGACGAAGCTCGCCCAGGCCGATGGGTGCGCGATGCGGTTCCGCTCGGCGTGGAAGAAGACACCTGTGCCTGCCCCCGCTGCGCCGAGGAAGGCGATCAGGAACTGCGTCGAGGAGAGCTCGCCCACGAGCGGCCACGGTACCGGCAAGCCCATGCGCCTCACCGTCCGAGGCAAGGTCAACAGCCGCTCGGCGCCAGCAGTCAAACTGCGGGCATGAGCGCGACCCGGGGTCCACGGCGCGTCCTGCTCCCGCTTGCTGCGGCGGCGCTGCTCGTCGTGCCCCTCGGCGCCCCGCTACCCGCCGGAGCCCACGGCGGCGCGGCCGGGTTGGCCCACGTCACCCTGATCGGCGACTCGGTCGCGACGGCGATCCCCGGCGACACCGACGCGATGCGCGTCCTGCGCATGGGGAGCGACCTCGACCTCGACGTGGCGCCGTGCCGGCGTCTCGTCGACCAGAGCTGCCCGCCCAATCCGCCGACCGTGGTCGAGGTGATCAAGCGGCTCGGAGCGGCCGTCGGCCCGACCGTCGTGATCGCGGTGGGTTACAACGATTTCGAGGACCACTATGCGAGCGAGATCGACGACACGCTCGCCGCGCTCGACGCCGCGTCCGTGAAGCGCATCTTCTGGTTGACGATGCGCGCAGCTCACCATCCGTACATCAACATGAACGACGAGATCAACGCTGCTGCCGCGAACCGCTCGAACATGAGCGTCATCGACTGGAACGTCTACTCGCGCAGCCATCCCGAATGGTTCCAGGCCGACGGCATCCATCTGCTCTCTCCGGGGTCGCGGGCGATGGCGGGCCTGATCCACGACAAGCTCGTCGCCGCCGGCGTCGCGGCCCAGCCGGTACACGTGAAGACGACGGCTCTGCCGACGTCGAGGCGGCTGCACGCATACCGCTCGAGCCTTGCCGCCGCGGGCGGCGTCGGCCCGTACACGTGGTCGCTGACCGGCCGCCTGCCGGCCGGGCTGCACCTGCGCAGCAGCGGCGTCATCTCCGGCGCGCCGCGGGCGACGAAGCGCGGCGTCTACACGGTCGTCGTCCGCGTGAAGGACGCCATCGGCCAGACGGATACGCGAAAGCTCCTGCTGCGGTTGCGCTGACCGGCGCGTGCTCTTCCCCACCGTCACCTTCGCGCTCTTCTTCCTGATCGTCCTGCCGGTGTCGTGGGCGCTGATGCCGTACCAGCGCGCCTGGCAGGTCTGGATCCTGCTCGCGAGCTACGTCTTCTACGGCTGGTGGGACTGGCGCTTCGTCTTCCTGCTCGCCGGCTCGACGATCGTCAACCACGTGCTGGCCGTCGCGATCCATCGCGCGTCGACGGTCGCCGCGCGCAAGACGTTGCTGACCCTCGCGCTCGCGTTCGACCTCGGGCTGCTCGGCTACTTCAAGTACGCGAACTTCTTCCTCAGCTCCGCGGACAACCTGTTCGGGCTGTCGTGGATCGCGCACGTCGTCCTGCCCGTCGGGATCTCCTTCTTCACGTTCATGGCGATCTCGTACGTCGTCGACACCTACCGCGGCATCCTCGTGCCGGCGTCCCTCGCCCGCTTCGCGGTCTTCCAGGCGTTCTTCCCGCACCTCGTGGCCGGCCCGATCGTCCGCGCGAGCGAGCTGCTGCCCCAGCTCGAGCGGCCCCGCGACCCGCGGCGGGTCGACATCTCCCGCGCGTTCATGCTGATCGTCGTCGGCCTGTTCCTGAAGGTCGTGATCGCCAACCACCTTGCGACGCACATCGTCGACGACGTATTCGCGGCGCCGAACCGGCACTCGTCGCTCGAGGTGCTCGTGGGCGTCTACGGCTATGCCGTCCAGATCTTCGCCGACTTCTGCGGCTACACGAACATCGCGATCGGCGTCGCGCTGCTGCTCGGGTTCCAGTTCCCGCAGAACTTCGACTCGCCGTACACCGCGGTCTCGCTGCAGGACTTCTGGCGGCGCTGGCACATGACGCTCTCGCGCTGGCTCCGCGACTACCTCTACATCCCGCTCGGCGGCAGCCGCAAGGGAACGTGGATGACCTACCGCAACCTGATGCTGACGATGCTCCTCGGCGGCCTCTGGCACGGCGCCGCGTGGACCTTCGTCGCGTGGGGCGCGATTCACGGCACCGGGCTCGCGCTCGAGCGCGCGCTCGGCTGGCGGCCCACCTCGACGGCCGCGCAGTGGTTCGGGCGCATCCTGACGTTCAACGTCGTCTGCTTCGCGTGGATCTTCTTCCGCTCCGGCTCGTTCGCGCGCGCGGGTGACGTGATCGAGCGCCTGTTCACCGCGTGGGGCGAGCCCTCCCCGCTCGTCACGACCTCGGTCGTGCTCGCGATCCTCGTCGGGATCGGCGGCCAGTACGTTCGCTCGGACGCGATCATCGCGGTGCTCAAGGGCTTCGGACGGTTGCCGCTGCCCGCGCAGGCAGCCGCTGTCGGGATCTGCCTGATGCTGATCAACACGCTCGGCCCGGAAGGTGTCGCGCCGTTCATCTACTTCCGCTTCTGATGACGCTCGGACGGACATCGGCGCTGCGCGGCTTCCTGATCCTCCTGTTCGCGCTCGGGCTCGCAGCGCTGCTCGATGCCGAGGGGTTGCGCAAGCAGGCGCAGATCCAGCCGCAGGGCGCCGGGCGACGTGCAGCGCTCGCGGTGACACGACCGCTCGTCTCGGTCAGCCGCGCCTTGCACCTGACGACACCGCGTCACTCGCTGCAGGTCGCGATCGGCCGCGAGCACGAGGACGACATCGACTCGCAGGTGCACCTGACGCTGCCGCCGCCGGCGGGACCGCTCCCGCAGCCGACGCCGCATCGCCCGCACAAGCCGGCCGCCGTGCCGAAGCCGGTCTTCACGCGTGCACGGCCGCTACGCGTGTGGGTCGCCGGCGACTCGCTCGCGCAGGTGCCGGGCGACGCTCTGGCTCGCGCCGCGCCGGGGAGCGTCGACGTGCTGCCCGTCGAGAGCCGACTCTCGACCGGGCTCGCGCGACCCGATCTCTACAACTGGTACACGCGCTTCAACCAGGTGATCGCTGCGGTGCAGCCGCGCGTTGCCGTGCTCTCGTTCGGCGCCGACGACGCGCACGACTTCATGGCCGGGGTTCCCGGCGGCCGCTCGGTCGGCACGTTCGGATCGCCTGCGTGGATCGCCGAGTACCGGCGCCGCGTCGAGGGCGTCACCCGCGAGCTCAACGCCGCCGGGATCACAACGCTGTGGCTCGGGCTCCCGATCCCCGACGGACCGGGCTTCCGACGCAGCTTCCCGGTCGTCAACAGGATCCTCGAGTCCGTTGCGCGCAAGCATGCGCCGCGCTCGCAATTCGTGGACACGTGGCACCTGCTCGACAGCGCCCACGGCAGGTACACGGCGTACCTGCGTGTGGGCGGCAAGCTGACGCTGATGCGGCTGCCCGACGGCGTGCATTACACGGACGCCGCGGGCGATCTCGTCGCGGGCGACGTGCTCGCGCGCCTCCGGCAGTCGTACGCCTTCCGGTGACGCGACCTCGTCCAGCCGACGGGCAGCGTACATTCGCCCTGTGCAGCCCTCGGGCACACGTCGCATTGAGCTGATACTCCCGATCAGGACGATTCTCGTGATCATGGGTGCGATCGGCTTGATGGCGGCCTTCGCAGCAATCGGCGACTCGTTTCTGATCGTCTTCGTCGGCATCTTCCTCGCACTCGTGTTCGAGTACCCGACACGGTTCGTGATGGCGAAGACCAGGATGTCGCGCGGTCTCGCGGCGACCGTCACGGTGATCGGCGCCGCCGTCGCCGTGTTCGTGCTCGCGCTGTTGCTGCTCGTCCCGCTCGTCGGCTCGGTGCGCGACTATCTGCACGACCTGCCGGCGACGGTGCAGACAGCTGCAGGACTCGAGCGAGCTCTCGTGGCTCGGCGACTCCGGGTCGGCCGCGAACGTGCAGGACGGCGCGCAGCAGGTCGCAAAGACGGTGCCGGATGCGATCTCAGCCGTCCTCGGCGTCGCCGGCAGCTTCTTCTCGGTCTTCCTGGCCTCGTTCACGGTTCTCTTCGTGTGCTTGTTCCTGCTCAGTGACATCGGCAATCTCAAGCGCTCGCTCGCGAGCGTGCTGATGCCGGGCGACGACGAGCGCTGGCTCGGCGTGTGGGAGCGGGTGACCGCGTCGATCTCCCGCTGGGCGATCGGCGTCGTCATCATCGCGGTGATCGCCGGCACGACTCAGGGTGTGACGGCGTGGCTACTCGGCTCGAGCTACGCCGTCGCGCTGGGCGTGATCGCAGGTCTCCTCGACATGATCCCGAACATCGGCGCGACGATCGCGGGCTTCATCCTGGTACCGACGCTCTGGGCCGAGCAGGGGTTGACGGCCGCGCTGATCATGCTTGCCGTCGTGCTCGTCTACCAGCAGGTCGAGAACAGCATCCTGACGCCGAAGATCCAGGGCAAGGCCGTCAGCCTCTCGCCGTTCTTCATCATCGTCGCGGTCTCGCTGTTCGGCGCCCTGCTCGGTGTGCTCGGCGCGCTGACCGCCGTTCCGCTGGCGGCGACGATCCAGATCTTCGTGCAGGAGCTGACGAAGGCGAGGCGCGAGAAGGTGGCTGCGGCCAAGGTCGGCCTCACGCCGGCCGCCGACGCGGCTCCCAGCTCCTAGCCGTCGCCCGGCACGAGCCTGGTCCGACGACGCATCATCCGATCTGGACGATGCCGCGACGGAGGATTCTCGTGAGCTTCCATGAGATGTCGAACTCACCATCTTGGTGGTGTGGGCTGGGCCGATGATCGCGACGACCCTGCAGACGGCACGGAGCCAGATGGCGTTCACGCTGGGGTTTCACATCATCCTCGCGTCGCTCGGCGTCGCGCTGCCGGCAATGATGTTGATCGCGAATTACCTCGGCCTGCGGCGCGATGATGCGGACGCGCTGAAGCTGGCACAGCGGTGGTCGAAGGCAGTGGCTGTGACGTTCGCCGTCGGCGCGGTGACCGGCACGGTGCTGTCGTTCGAGTTCGGGCTGCTCTGGCCGGCGTTCACAGGGCGCTTCGGGCCGGTCTTCGGCCTGCTGTTCGGAATCGAAGGCATCTTCTTCTTCCTGGAGGCGATCTTCATCGCGATCTACATCTTCGGCTGGAAGCGCCTCTCGCCGTGGACGCATTTCTGGTCCGGTGTGCCGGTCGTGATCACGGGGCTCGGCGGAGCGTTCTCGGTCGTCGCGGTCAACTCGTGGATGAACCAGCCTCAGGGGTTTTCACCCACGACCGGGAAGGTGACGTCGGTCGAGCCGTGGAAGGTGATCTTCAACCCGGCCGTTCCGTACGAGGTGCCGCACATGATCCTGGCCGCGTATCTCGTCACCGGCTTTCTCGTCGCCTCGATCTACGCGGTCGGGATGCTCCGTGGCCGCCGCGACCGCATCCATCGTCTCGGCCTCCTGATCCCGCTGACGGTCGCCTGCATCGCGACCCCGATCCAGTTTGCGGTCGGCGACACCGCGGCGCGCGCAATCGCGAAGGACCAGCCGATCAAGTTCGCCGGCATGGAGTGCGTCGAGAAGACGTCGACGGACGTGACGGAGTACATCTACGGCAGATGCACCTCGAGCGGCGTCAAGGGCGGGATCGGGATCCCCGGCTTCGACTCGTTCCTCGTCGGCTGGAGCACGAGCACCCAGGTGATCGGTCTCGACTCGGTTGCGCCCGACGACCGGCCGCCGGCGAACACGATGCTGCACTGGGCGTTCGACACGATGGTCGGGATCTGCTCGGTGTTGATTCTGCTCGGTATCTGGCTCGGTGCCAGCTGGTGGCGCAAGCGAGACATCCCGCAGACACGGTGGTTCCTCCGAGCGACGGCCGTCTCCGGCATCGCCTCGATCGTCGCGCTCGAGTGCGGCTGGATCGTGACGGAGGTCGGTCGCCAGCCGTGGATCGTCTACAACGTCATGCGGACCTCCGACGCGGTCACGCAGGCGAGCGGCATCGGCGTCACCTTCGCCGCCATCATCGGGCTCTACGTCGTGCTCGGCGCGACGCTCGTCATCACGCTGCGCGCGATGTCTCGGCGCTGGCGTGAGGGTGACGAGGAAGCCGTCGACGTGCCGTACGGCCCCGAGCCTCCGGCGGCCGGTTTCGCAGGTGCCCCGCAATGAGTAGCGCCGACGCGGTCGCGATCGTCCTCTGGATCGGCGCGACGATGTACGCCATCTTCGGCGGCGCCGACTTCGGCGCCGGCTTCTGGAGCCTGCTCGCCGGCCGAGGAGAAGGGGGACGGCGACCGCGCGAGCTGATCGACTGGGCGATCGGCCCCGTCTGGGAGGCCAACCACGTCTGGCTGATCTTCATCCTCGTCGTGCTCTGGACGGGCTTCGCGACCGCGTTCGAGGCGATCTTCTCGACGTTGTTCATCCCGCTCAGCCTGGCCGCGCTCGGCATCGTGTTGCGTGGGTCCGGCTTCGCGTTCCAGCACACCGCGCGCCGCGCCAAGGGCCGGACGTGGGCGGAGGTGATCTTCGGGTTGGCGTCGGTGCTGACGCCGTTCTTCATGGGCACGGTCGTCGGCGCGATCGCGGCCGGACGCGTGCCGACCGGGAACGCCACCGGCGACCAGGTGACGAGCTGGCTGAATCCGCTCTCGTTCGTGATCGGCGTGCTCTTCATGGCCACGAGCGCCTATCTGGCGGCCGTCTTCCTCGTCAGCGACGCCCGGCGTGCCGGTGCTCCCGATCTGGAGCGGTACTTCGCGCGCCGCGCGCTCGTCTCCGCGCTCGTTACCGGTGCGCTCGCGGCTCTCGGGCTCGTCATGCTGCATCGCGACGCCCGGTATGTGTTCGACGGGCTGACCGGCGACGCGCTACCGCTCGTCATTCTCTCCCTCGTCTGCGGCGTCGCGGTGCTCGTGCTGCTGCACCGCGGCGCCCGGCGCGGGACGCGAGTGCTCGCGGCGGGCGCTGTCGCCTCGGTGATCTGGGCCTGGGGCGTCGCACAGCATCCCTACCTCCTGCCGCAGACGCTGACGATCTCCGATGCGGCCTCACCCGGAGTCGTCCTGACCGGTCTGCTGATCGTCTTCGCGATCGCGGTCGTCGTCGTCCTCCCGTCGCTCGGGTTGCTGTTCACGCTCGCTCAGCGCGACCTGATCGGCGAGACAGCGGCGCCGACGAGGGAACCGGGCTCACCGTAGGCCGACGATCGAGCGGCACGGCGCGGAACTCCGCGCCGTGCCGCTGTTCACGCAGCTGAATCGTCGCGGCGGTCTAGACGAGGTCGTCGTCGCGGTAGCCGGCTCCGCCGGAGCCGTAGTAGCTACCGAGCTGATCGCGATAGGCATCGCGGTTGGTCTGATCGCGGTACGTGTCCTCGTCGTACTCGGGCGCGTCCTTGATCTGGTCCTTCGTGCGGTTCACGAACACCGTCTCGGTGTCCATGTCGACGTCACGGACCACGCCGGCCGGCAGCATGACCTTCTTCCCGAAGATCCAGGGGCCGGTGTCGACGACGATGAAGCTCGCGCCGACGTCGTTCGTCGCATCGTCGACCTTGCCGATCTTGCCGTCGATTGCTTCGACCGACAGGCCGGAGAGGTTGCGCTGGGTGATCGTGGTGTCGCGGTACGTCCAGATCTGGCTTGTCATGTGCAAGGCCTCCTCCTGGCGTCGCGTGAGCGACGCACATTGGGTTCGCAGGTGAGCCGGAACCGTCCTCGGAGGGCTCACCTCGGACCGACCATTTGCGGTTGGCCGGTCACCCTTACTGATACCCGCCCCACCTGATTCAAACCGGCAGCGTTCGCTCGATCACGCTCTCGGGAGGAGATCGGCCGTCGCGGGGATTCTCGAACGTGGCCCGCCGCTGCCGCGACCTTCACGTCGGTAGCGGCGCTCTGACGAGGCAAGAACTGGTAAAAGCTTGCGCCATGACCTGGCAGACGGGCTCGAGATGAGCGAACCCGCGGGCGCCGCCGCTGCGGAGCCGGAGGAGAAGAGCCGGTTCAGGCTTCCTTCCGCGTACACGATCCTGTTCGCGTTGATCGTGCTGGCGGCGATCGCGACGTGGGTGATCCCGGCCGGTGTCTACAACCTGAACGCACTGGGCGAGCCGGTTCCGGGGACGTACCACGAGGTGACGTCGCAGCCGGCGCACATCCTGCGCGACTCGCTGACGGCGCCGATCAACGGGCTCTACGGGATCGAGGACGCGAAGGGGAACATCAACTACTACAACTCGGGCACGCTCTTCGGTGCGATCGACATCGCGCTGTTCATCCTCGTGATCGGCGGCTTTCTCGGCGTGACGATGAAGACGGGCGCGATCGAGGTGGGCATCGGCAGTCTCGTGCAGCGGATGCAGGGCAAGGAGCGGTTGATGATCCCGGTGCTGATGACGGTCTTCGCCCTGGGAGGCACGACGTTCGGCATGGCGGAGGAGAGTCTGGCCTTCTACGCGCTTGTGATCACCGTGATGATCGCCGCCGGGTACGACGCGCTCACGGGTGCGGCGATCGTGCTGCTGGGCTGCGGCATCGGCGTGCTCGGCTCGACGGTCAACCCATTCGCGACGGGTATCGCGTCCGGGATTGCGGGCATCTCGATCAGCGACGGCATCATCGGACGACTCGTGATCCTGATCGTCGGCCTGGCCATCGGCATCCTCTTCGTCCTCCGCTACGCCGACCGTGTGAAGAAGGACCCGTCGAAGTCGGTCGTCTACCACTTGAAGGCGGAGAACGAGGCGCGCTTCCGGGCGGTGGCAGAGGACGGCGCGGTCACGCTCACCGGCAAGCAAAAGACGATCCTGGCGGTCTTCGGGCTCGCGTTCGTCGTGATGATCTACGGCGTCATTCCGTGGGAGGACCTCGGGATCCCGTTCCCGACGTGGTGGTGGTGGTTCCCCGAGATGACCGCCTCGTTCCTGCTCTTCGCCATCATCATCGGGCTGATCGGCCGGATGGGCGAAGCCGCGTTGACCACCAGCTTCGTCGACGGCGCCCGTGACCTCCTCGGAGTTGCGCTGATCATCGGCATCGCTCGTGGCATCACCGTGATCATGAACAACGGCCAGATCACCGACACCATCCTGCACTGGATCGAGAAGGCGCTCGGCGACACGGGCGACGTCACGTTCCTGATCTTGATGTTCCTGCTCTTCCTGCCTCTGTCGTTCGTGATCCCCTCGACGTCGGGCCTGGCGACGCTGTCGATGCCGATCATGGCTCCGCTGGCGGGTTTCATCGGCGTCTCGACCGCGCTCGTCGTGACCGCGTACCAGAGCGCATCGGGTGTCATGAACCTCGTCGTTCCGACGTCTGCGGTCGTGATGGGCGGCCTCGCGATCGCCCGCGTCCCCTACGGCACCTACCTTCGCTGGGTCTGGCCACTGCTCGCGCTGCTGAGCGCCCTGTCCGTGATCGTGCTGGCTATCGGAGCCGCCCTGTGACCTTCCTGCGGCGAGCATGGAAGAGAGGATCAAATGCGTCGAGCCGTTGAATGGCTGCTGATCCTCGCGGCTGCGCTCCTCGTCATCGGTCTGATCGCTTACGCACGCGGGCCGAAGCACCACCGCGGCGACGAGGTCGGCACCCACGGCACGAAGATCGTCGTCGTGCACATCGTCCCCTGACGGCGCAGGGACCTCGTTGGCGGCCGAGAGCGCGGTACTGAGCGGCGTCGAACCCGGTGCGTGCTGGCGGCACTTCGAGGCGCTGACCAAGATCGCGCGCCCGTCACAACACGAGGAGCGCGTCGTCGAGCACGTTCGCCGCTGGGCTACCGAGCGCGGCTTCGACCTTCGCGAAGACGCCGCCCGCAACCTGGTCGTGCGCGTGCCGGCGACGGCGGGTCGTGAGGCGGCCCCGGTTCTGGTCCTGCAGGGGCATCTGGACATGGTCTGCGAGCGTCTCCCGGACAGCCCGTACGATCCGGCCGAAGGCAGGATCGGCCTTGTTCGCGACGGCGACTGGCTGACGGCTGACGGAACGACGCTCGGCGCGGATAACGGCATCGGCATCGCCGCGATGATGGCGCTGGCCGAGGACGAATCGCTGCCACACGGTCCGCTGGAGCTGCTGATGACGGTCAACGAGGAGGTCGGCGGCCCGAATGAAGGCGCGAGCGGGCTCGACTCGAGCCTTGTCAGCGGGGCGACGCTGATGAACCTGGACAGCGAAGAAGACGGGAAGCTGACCGTGGGCTCTGCGAGTAGCACGGACACGTTGATCCGCGTTCAGAAGCCGCGGCAGCCGCGCGACGCGAGCGCGGTGACGCTGTCGGTGGCTGTGAGCGGAGGTCTCGGCGGGCACTCCGGCACCGACATCGCCCGTGGCCACGCGAACGCGATCAAAGTGGTCGGACGAGCGCTCTGCGAGGCACTCGCCGTCGCGCCGTTCCGGCTGGTCTCCCTCGAGGGCGGCAAGAGCTGGAACGCAATTCCGCGAGACGCGACCGCGATCTGTTCGGTGCCTGCCGAGCAAGAGACCGCCTTCCGTGCTGCGGTCGAGGCTTCAGCGGCGGCGATCGCGGACGCCTACGCCAACACCGATTCGGGTGTCACCGTGACGGTCGCGCGCGCGGCCGATGCAGCGGACGCGTGGACGCCTGAGGGGACACGCGACCTGCTCGATGTCCTCGCAGTCGTCCCGAGCGGCCCGCTTGCGATGAGCCCGGACTTCGGAGGGCTCGTCGAGACGAGCACCTCGATCGGGGAGGTGGCCACCGACGGGTCGACACTGACGCTGCACAGCCTCTCGCGCTCGTCGAACGACTCGGCGCTGCCGGAGGTCCTCGCCGCACTCGAAGCCGCCGCTCCGCCTGGCCGGCGGCTCGCTCGAGATCGGGCAGGCCGACCCCGGCTGGCGACCCAACCTCGACTCACCCGCCCTGGGCGTCTCCCGTCGCGTCTACGAGCGGCTCTTCGGCGAGGCTCCAATCGTCACGGCGGTGCACGCCTGGCTGGAAACGGCCGTGATCGGCGATCGCGTTCCCGGCGGACTCGACATGATCTCGTTCGGCCCTCAGATCGAGGCGCCGCACTCCCCCGACGAGCGGATCAGCATCCCCACCGTGGAGCGATTCTGGCGCTTGCTTCGTGGGGGTCGTCGACGAGTTCTCAACCGCCTGAGGCCCAAAGCCGCCGACGAACGATCAACTAAGCACGATCATGAGCCAACACGGGAGCAGCGCGACGGCGCCCGTGAGGTAGGCCCGTGTCAACACTGGCGCGACCGCCGGGGATCCGCGCGACGCTGTCTACGCACACGAAACGGTCGATCGACGGATCGCGACCCCGATCCGCTGCGATGAAAGGAGATCGGAATGAGCACCTCGCCGACGACACGGACGTTGGCTGGACAGTCGGAAATCCCCGATTCCTTCGCGAGCCTGATGACGAACGACGGAATCGAGCTTCACGAGGGCTACGCCGAAGTCGGCGACGACACCACCTTGCACTACGTCGAGGCCGGCGAAGGGCCTCTGGTCCTCCTGCTGCACGGCTTCCCGGAGTTCTGGTTCGGCTGGCGAAAGCAGATCGCCCCGCTCGCGGCTGCGGGCTTTCGAGTCGTCGCACCGGACACGCGCGGCTACAACCTGTCGTCGCGACCGACAGAAGTCGAGGAGTATGCCGTCGATCGGCTCGCGGGCGACATTCGCGGCCTGATCGGGAAGCTCGGCTGCGAATCGGCTCAGCTCGTCGGCCACGACTGGGGCGGAACGATCGCCTGGACGACGGCGATGAACCACCCCGACGTTGTCGATCGGATTGCCATCTTGAACGCAGCGCATCCGCGGCGGCTCCAGCAGGGACTGATGAACCCGAACCAGCTGCGGAAGTCCTGGTACTTCTTCTTCTTCGCGCTACCGGGACTACCTGAGGACGTCGTACACGCCAGGGACTGGCACTTCTTCCGCCACTTCCTGCAGGACGCCAACCCTCCCTATACGCCGCAGGAGCTGGAAAAGTACGTCGAGGCGTGGTCGCAGCCGGGAGCAGCGACCGGGATGATCAACTACTACCGCGCCTCGGTCCGGGCGTCGCAAAAGCAGGCGAAGGCCGCCATCCGCCCGATTTCGGCCCCCACTCTGGTCATCTGGGGCCAGCGCGACGGCTACCTCGGCTCGGATCTCGCGGAGCCCGAGCATGACGACGTGCCCAACCTCGAGGGCGTCGAGCGTCTACCGGATGCGTCTCACTGGGTCCATCACGACGGGGCCGAACGCGTCAATGAACTGCTGATCGACTTCTTCACTCCTGCCCGCGAGTCCTGAGACGGGGAGGTCGTCCACCAAACCGTCACTCGGGCGGAGTGCCAGGAGCGGCATAGTCGAGTAGATCTCAACCGAGGAGGGAAAGCACATGGCCGTTACGACCCCAGGCCCGGCCTCTGGCACCGAGATTCGGCCGTTCCACGTCGAGAATCTCGAAGAGAAGGTCGTCGATCTGCGCCGGCGCATCGCTGGAACGCGGTGGCCGAGCAAGGAGCTCGTTGCCGACCGGTCAGAGGGGGTCCAGCTCGAACCGCTGCAGGCGCTCGCCCGCTACTGGGGGACCGAGTACGACTTCGGGCGGGTCGAGGCGCGCCTGAACGCGCTTCCCCAGTTCATGACAGAGATCGATGGCGTGGACGTCCACTTCATCCACGTCAAGTCGTCGCACGACAACGCGCTGCCGCTGCTCATGACGCACGGCTGGCCGGGCTCGGTGATCGAGCTGATCGACGCGGTCGGCCCGCTGACCGACCCGACCGCGCACGGCGGCAGCGCCGAGGATGCCTTCCACCTCGTACTGCCCTCCCTGCCCGGGTACGGCTTCTCGGGCGAGCCGGTCGAGATCGGATGGGATCTTGGCCGGACCGCACGGGCCTGGGCCGAGCTGATGCGCCGTCTCGGCTACGACCGCTACGTCGCCCAGGGAGGCGACGTCGGCGCCGGCGTCACCGACGCGATGGGACGCCAGGCACCCGACGGGCTGATCGGCATCCACACGAACCTGCTCGTGCCGGCGCTTGGCGGCACCATGCCGACGGCGACCGACGAGGAGCGCGCCGCGGCCGCGCAGATCGCCACCTTCCAGCAGTCCGGCAACGGCTACTTCGTCGAGATGGCCACCCGACCACAGACGATCGGCTACGCCCTGCTCGACTCGCCCGTCGCCCTCGCGGCCTGGATGATCGACCACGACACGGACGCCTACTACAAGATCGTCGGCGCCTTCGTCGACGGGCGGCCCTCGGGCAATCTCACCCGGGACAACGTGCTGGACAACATCACGGCGTACTGGCTGACCGGCACGGGCGCCTCGGCCGCCCGGTCGTACTGGGAGGCCTACGGCCCGGACGCCCCCGCCGCACGCCAGCAGCCTTTGCCCGCGCCGACGATTCCGTTCGGCTTCACGACGTTCCCAGGCGAGATCTGGCGGACGCCGCGCAGCTGGGTCGAGGCGAGCTATCCGAACGTCATCTACTTCAACGAAGTCGACAAGGGCGGCCACTTCGCCGCCTGGGAGGAGCCCGAGCTCTTCACATCCGAGATCCGCAACGCGTTCCGGTCGCTGCGTTGAAGAAAGGAGCAGACATGTCAGACGTAACTCCCACGGTCGTGCTCGTACACGGCGCGTTCGCCGACGCCTCGAGCTGGAACGGCGTGATCGAACGCCTGCAGGCCAAGGGCGTCCCGGTCACCGCCCCCGCGAATCCACTGCGCGGGATCGCGCACGACTCCGCCTACACCGCAGCCGTCTTCGAGCAGATCGAAGGGCCCGTGCTTGCGGTCGGCCACTCGTACGGCGGCGCCGTGATCACCAACGCCGCGACAGATGCGAAGAACGTCGTCGGCCTCGTCTTCGTGGCTGCCTTCGCCCCCGACCAAGGTGAGACTCTCGGCGCGGCCGAGGCGAATTCGAAGGACAGCGTCCTGAACAGCGCGCTCGTGCCTCGGCGGTATCCGACCGCGGACGGCGGGTCCGCGACGGAGTTCTACATCGACCCGGCGAAAGCACGCGACGCATTCGCGGGCGATCTCTCCGACGAGCAGGCGGCGCTGATCGCCGCCACGCAGCGCCCCGTCGCCGAAGCGGCCTTCTCCGAGCCGAACGGGCCGCCGGCGTGGAAGCACCTGCCCTCCTGGACCGTCGTCGCCACCGGCGACAAGGCGGCGGGCACGGACGTCGTCCGCTCGATGGCGGAGCGGGCCGGCGCGACGATCACCGAGGTCGAGGGATCGCACGTGATCATGGTCTCCCAGCCGCAGGCGGTGACGGACGTGATCCTCGAAGCAGTGGCGGCGGTCGCGTCGGTCCCCGTCGTTGCGTGAGAGATGGCCGCCACGATCCCCGCAGCGTCGTCGTTCGGCACGCTCAGCCAGATCGACGCCGGACCGCTGAACGTCGGCTACGTCGACGCGGGCCCTGCCGATGGGCCCGCTGTCGTGCTTCTGCACGGCTGGCCGTATGACATCCACAGCTACGTGGAGGTCGCCCCGCTGCTGACAGCCGCGGGCTACAGGGTGATCGTCCCGTATCTGCGGGGGTACGGAACGACTCGCTTCCTCTCGGACCAAGCGCTGCGAAACGGCGAACAGGCGGCACTGGCGGCCGACACGATCGCTTTGCTGGACGCGCTTGCGCTCGAGAGGGCGGTCGTCGCCGGGTTCGACTGGGGAGCGCGAACCGCAGACATCGTCGCTGCGCTGTGGCCCGAGCGTTGCAGCGGCTTGGTCTCGGTGAGCGGCTACCTCATCGGTAGCCAGGCAACCGGCCGGCTGCCGTTGCCGCCCGCGGCCGAGCTGCAGTGGTGGTACCAGTACTACTTCGCGACCGAGCGCGGACGGGCAGGGTACGAGAAGTACCGACGCGAGTTCGCGAAGCTGATCTGGCAAACCGCATCGCCGAAGTGGAATTTCGACGACGCGACGTTCGAGCGCAGCGCAGCTTCCTTCGACAACCCTGACCACGTCGCGATCGTGATCCACAACTATCGCTGGCGACTCGGGTTGGCAGACGGGGCAGCCGAGTACGCCGAGCTGGAGGAACAGCTCGCAGGCGGGCCGGTGATCACGGTTCCTGCGATCACGCTCGAGGGCGATGCGAACGGCGCGCCTCATCCGGAACCAAGCGCATACGCGGAGAAGTTCTCCGGCCCCTATTCGCACCGGACGATCGAGGGGGGCATCGGACACAACCTGCCCCAGGAGGCGCCGGAGGCGTTCGCCGAC
Organism: uncultured Actinomycetes bacterium; assembly: GCA_963779505.1. Classification (GTDB taxonomy): domain Bacteria; phylum Actinomycetota; class Thermoleophilia; order Gaiellales; family Gaiellaceae; genus PALSA-600. Next base: position 63,400 of record CAVZYK010000023.1, read on the forward strand.
GCCGTCCTCGAAGTCGGAGCAGCGCAATGAGCATCTTCGGCGTTCACCGCCACCCGACCCTGCGCGCAGAGGGTCATCTGCCGACCTTCGACGGTGCAACCGAATGGCTCAACTCCGCGCCGCTCTCACCGGCAGACCTTCGCGGCCAGGTCGTCCTCGTCGACTTCTGGACGCTCACGTGCATCAACTGGCTGCGCACCGAGCCGTACATCCGTGCCTGGTCACAGGCCTACCGCGACGACGGCCTCGTCGTGGTCGGCGTGCATACCCCGGAGTTTTCGTTCGAGCACGAGATCGAACGCGTGCGGCAGGCGACGCAGCGGCGCGCAATCGACTATCCAGTTGCACTCGACAACGACTACGCCGTCTGGCGCGCCTTCGACAACCACTACTGGCCGGCGCTCTACTTCGTCGATCGGGAAGGCGTGATTCGCGACCATCACTTCGGCGAAGGGCGCTACGAACGGTCGGAGCAAGTCATTCAGCAGCTGCTCGGGATCGCGCGCGACCTCGCCACCGTCGAAGCGGCGGGCGTGGAGGCGGAAGCGGACTGGGACAACCTGCGCTCGCCGGAGACGTATCTCGGCTACGCACGCGGTGGGCGCCAGGCACCCCTCGAGCATTTGCAGCTGAATCAGTGGGGACTCGCCGGCGAGTGGACGTCCGGCGCAGAGAACGTCACGCTCGAACGGGCGAACGGCAGCATCGCCTTCCGCTTCCACGCACGCGACGCGCATCTGGTTCTCTCTCGCAACGCGACTGAGCCGATTCCATTCCGTGTCCAGCTCGACGGCGACGCTCCCGGCAGTTCGCACGGCATCGACGTCGACGAGCAGGGCTATGGCGTCCTCGACGACGGCCGCCTGTACCAGCTCGTGCGGCAGGAGGATGCCGTCCGCGACCGCACTCTGGAGATCACGTTCTTCGAGGGCGGCGCCGAGGCGTACGTCTTCACGTTCGGGTAGACGAAACCGTCAACGAGGAGAACACCTGCCGCCCGAGTCCGAAACCGGTCAGGCGGACTCCGCGATTGGCGAGGAGCTCAAGGACACCGTCGAGCTCGCGGCGAGAACTGATCCCGAGCTTTGCGAGCACCTTTCGCATGTGCCATTCCACCGTTCGTGGGCTGAGGAACAGCTGCGCGGCGATCTCTGGATTCGAGCGTCCTTCGCGCGCGAGCTGGGCGATCTGACTCTCCTGAGCCGTCAACTCGCCCCGGTTCTCTGGCCGGCGTTTGCGTACCTTCTCTCCGGTGGCGATGAGTTCTCGCCGAGCGCGTTCGGCGAATCCGTCCATGCCAAATCCCGTGAGCAGGTCGTGCGCCGTACGCAACTGCTCGCGGGCATCGACACGTCTGCTTGCGCGGCGAAGCCATTCCCCGTAGAGCAGGTGCGCGCGGGCGCGTTCCGGCGCGATGCGGCAACGGGCAAGCCGGTCGATCGCCTCGCGATAGAGCTCCTCAGCAGACGCACCCTCGCTCAGCAAGGCGCGCGAGCGAGCTTCGACGCCGAGAGCCCATTCGGTTCCAGCTGCCTGGGTTCGCTCCGTCAGGCGTTCCAGAGCGGCTGCCGCGACTCCGGTCTTCATGCATCGCGTCGCCGCCTCGACGAGCTCCGGCAACGACCACAGTGTTGTCATCGGGGCGTCCGGCCCGCTTGCAGCTTCCGCCGCGGTGAGTGCGGCGTCATAGCGGCCGAGTCCGTTGTGCAGCAGCGCGCTTGCGTGCTGACCGACCGTGGGTAGCAGCCCTTCACCTCGGGCGATCGCCTTTGCCTTGTCGGCTTCGACGTGTTCTGCGAGGGCTGACTCGTCGCCGCGAAAGGCGGCGAGGATCAACCAGCCGAATGTGATTCGATCCGCATCGGTCGCATCGGCGATCGCGTCGGCCTCTTCGAGCAGGGGCGTAGCCGCATCGAGTTCGCCCTCGAAGATACGCACGAACGCGAGATTGCTGAGCGCGAGCGGCAGTACGCCGAGAGCTCCTCGCTCGCGGGCTAGCTCCACGCTGCGTGTGACGAGGTCGTGCCAGGTGTCGTCGTCCAGCATGTCGGGCGCAATCCGACGGGCGAACCCTGGCCAGCGAACGTCTTCGACGGTGGTCGGGTCCTGGTCGCGATAGGCCTGGAGCGCCTGCTTGATGAGGCTCGCGCCGGCGGCGTACCCGTCGGTGAATCGAATCGCGAGCCCATCGAGCATGAGGTCGTCGGGACTGGGTGCGATCCCCGCCCTCGGCGCGTTCCGCGCAGCTTCAGCGGCGCGCCGGAGCGTTTCTTCGCTGACGAAGCACGCCGCAAACAGCGCCGCCAGGTACGTCGTGCGCGCGCCTTTCGGATCGAATGCTTCGAGCCGAGACGCGGCCTCGAGCAGGAGCGGCGTGGCCTCTCCGCCGCGGCGGAGGTCGAGTGCGATCTGGCCCTTGAGACGCTGCGCCGATGCGCTTTCGAACTCGTCGAGCGGCCCATCGATCGCCACCGCCAGGAGTGTCGAAGCGGCTCCAGGCGCCCCCGCGAGCTGCTTGGCCTCCGCAGCCCTGAGCGCGCGTCGTGCTCGCTTCGCTGGATCCGGGGAAAGCGCGCTTGCCCGCTCGAGGAAGGCTGCTGCCGCTGCGACGCCACCACGAGCTTGAGCGCGGCCGGCCGAGCGTTCGAGCTCGGCGGCGACATTCTCGTCGGGCGCCGCGGCGGCGCGGGCGCGATGCCAGGCGCGCCGGTCAGGGTCCCGTTCCGGGTCGGTGGCATCCGCGAGGGCTCGGTGTACACGCTGACGGTCGTCGGCTGTAGCGGAGCTGTAGGCAGCTGAGCGCACGAGAGGGTGTGTGAACTCGATGCGTCCGCTGACGTCGAGGAGCCCTCCGTCCACCGCAGGACCGGATGCAGCTGGACCAAGGCCAAGCTTCTCGGCGGCGCGGTGCAGGAGAAGGGGATCGCCCAATGGCTCCGCGGCGGCGGCGAGGACGAGCAGCTGCGTTTCGGGCGGGAGCAGCTGGAGCCGCTTCGCGAAGCTCTGTTCGATCTTGCTCCCCACCGGCTGGCGTGCCGGAATGCCGAACCCGCCCGCGAGTTCCGCGGTGTTCCAGGTGCGTGGCAGTTCGAGAAGCGCAAGCGGGTTGCCGTGACTCTCGGTGATGATCTGTTCGCAGACGGTCGCGTCGATCGGGCCTGGCAAGTTCTCGAGCAGCAGCTTCCGTGCCTCGTGGTCGCTGAGGCCGTGCACCGGCAAGGCTGGGAGCCCGGCGAGGATGCCGTCACCGACGCCCGACCTCGCTGCGCACACGAGGACGATCCGCTCGGCGAGGAATCTACGGGCGATGAAGAGGACGATCTGCGCTGAGGCCGCATCGAGCCACTGCACATCGTCGATGACACACAGGAGCGGCTGCCGGTCGTCCGCGACCTCGGCAAGCAAGGTCAACGTTGCCAGCCCAACCAGGAAACGGTCGGGAGGCTCGCCCGCCAGCAAGCCAAAGACTGTCCCGAGTGCATCGCGCTGCGGGGTCGGCAGTTGATCGGCGTGATCCAGCATTGGCGCGCAGAGTTGGTGCAGTCCGCCGTACGCGAGTTCCATCTCCGATTCCACCCCGACCGCGGACGCCACCCGCCAGCCTGTAGCGCGCTCGGCGACGAAGTTCAGGAGTGCGCTCTTGCCGGCACCTGCGTCGCCGCGAAGCACGACGACTCGGCTCCGACCAGCGAGCGCGTCGGCCAGCGCTCCGTCAAGAAACTCGCACTCGGCACGCCGTCCAAGCAGCTTCAACCCAGCCCGCCTCCCCAGTCTCTGCGCTGAACCTATACCCGCG
>CAVZYK010000024.1:0-138722 GCA_963779505.1 uncultured Actinomycetes bacterium
GGCATTCGTCAGCTGGCCCTTGAAGGCCGGCATGCCGCCGCCGCCGTTCACCACCTGCTTGATCACCGACGCGGCCCGCTTCGACGCCGGCCGGGTCGTCAGGTCGGGGCCGCCGTTACCGCCCTTGCCCGTCGCGCCGTGGCACGTCGCGCAGTTGTTCGCGAAGACGACCTTGCCTGCCGCCGCGGTCGCGGTCGCGCCCGCGCCGCCGCCGCCCGTCTTCGGCGGCGTCTTCCCGGTATCACCCGCGTGCTCGACGCCGGTGCCCGTGCCGGGCGCCGCGACCTCGTTCAGCTGGCCGTCGAGCGAGAAGAGCCAGAGGTTGTCGCCGTGCGGCGAAGCCGCGAGGGCGTTGCCGCCCGCGTAGAACGCGACGTACTCCGTGCCGTTGTGCTCGAAGATGGTCGGCGCGTCGTTGGCGCCCGCGCCGGTCTGGAAGCTCCACAACGGGTTCCCGTTCGTCGCGTTGAAAGCGAGCAGCCGTCCGTCGCTGCGCCCGATGAAGACGATGTTGCCCTTCGTCGTCGTCGACCCGGCGTAGCACGACTCGGGCCACTTCTTCTGCCAGACGATCTTGCCCGTCGTCACGTCGACGGCCGAGAAGGTGCCCATGTTCTCGCCGAAGCCGCCCGCGATCGTCAGCGTGCCGCCGAGCGCGACCTGCGCGACGTCACCCTGCTTCGTTGCGCTGCTCGGCGATGCGGTGTTGCCGGTGACACCGCTCTGCGCGCAGACGTAGAAGAGGTGCGTGTTCGGGTTGTAGCTCGACGGCTGCCAGTTCGTGCCGCCCTGCGGCCCCGGCGTGAAGACCGTCATCGTCTTCCAGTAGGGCGTGTACATCTCCGTGGCGCGGATCGCCTTCACCGGCGCGCCCTTCGAGAGCGTCGTGGACGCCTTCAGCACCGCCTGGTACTGCTTGTCGGAGACCTCGTGCGGGACAACGGGCTCGTACGGCGGGAACGGCTGCGTCGGCCACGTCTTCTGGTTGACCTCCTGCGGCACCTTCTTCTCCGGCGTCGGGAACAGCGGCTTCCCGGTCTCGCGGTTCAGCAGATAGACCCAGCCGGTCTTCTCGGCCTCGCCGATCCCTTTCACGTCCTTGCCGTTGACGGTCGCGTCGAAGAGGATCGTCGGGCTCGGCGCGTCGTAGTCCCAGATGTCGTGGTGCACCATCTGGTACCACCACTTGAGCTTCCCGGTCCGCACATCGAGTGCGACCATCGACGCGGTGAACAGGTTCTTGCCGGCGCGCGTGCTGCCGTTGTTGTCGGGACCTGCGTTGCCTGTCGTGAAGTACAGCGTCCCGAGCTCCGGATCCACCGACGGCGTCTGCCAGACGGGGGCGCCGCCCGCCTTCCAGGCGTCGTTGTTCTGCGGCCACGTGTCGTGGCCGGTCTGACCCGGGCCGGGAATCGTGTAGAAGCGCCACTTCTGCTTCCCCGTCGTCGCGTCGTAGGCGGTGACGCTGCCGCGCGTGCCGAACTCACCGCCGGAGACGCCGGTGACGACCAGCCCGTTGACGTAGAGCGGCGCTGCGGTGACCGAGTAGCCGTCCTGCCAGCGTGCGACCTGAGTCTTCCACGCGACCTGACCCGTCTTCTGGTCGAGCGCGACGAGCGACCCGTCGAGCTGCCCGATGTAGACCTTTCCCTCGCCGAGCGCGACCCCGCGGCTCTCCCAGCCGCAGCAGACGACCGAGATCGTCTGGTCGAGGTGCGCCTTGTACTCCCAGAGAATCTCGCCGGTGTCGGCGCTGACGGCGAAGACGTCGTCCTGGCCCGTCGGCACGTAGATCACGCCCTGGTACTCGAGCGGCTGGCTCTCGGCGGAGTACTTTGCGGCGATCCCGGACTTGCGTAGGTGCGTCAGCCAGACGCCCTTGAGGTTCTGGACGTTCGAGTCGTTGATCTCGTCGAGCGACGAGTAGCGCTGGTTCGACGTCGAGCCGCCGTTCGTGATCCAGTCGTCGCCGGCCGTCTGCCAGAGGTCGTCCGTCGAGAACGCGGGTGCGCTCTTGATCAGCGACTTCGCCGCCATCGCCGGTGTCTGGACGACCGTCGTCGTGTCCTGCTTCTCGCTCCGCCCGACGACGAAGCCGAGCGCGATCGCGGGCACGAGGAGGATGACGAAGAGCAGCCAGATGCCGATGCTGAGGAACCAGTCCAGTGCGGAGCGCTTCGCCACCACCCGCGTCGTTACCCGAAGGTTGCTGACTCAAACAGCCGAGCCCACGGCCTCCCGGTCCCGCTTCGCCGCGTCGATCAGCTTCTGCGCGATGTGCGCCGGAACCTCCTCGTAGCGGACGAACTGCATGTGGTAGTCGCCGCGTCCGCCGGTGAGCGACACGAGCGCCTGGTTGTACGTGAGCACCTCCGCCATCGGCACTTCTGCCTTGATCGTCGTCATGCCGCCCTTCGGCTCCATGCCGTGCAAGCGGCCGCGGCGCGAGTTGAGGTCGCCGTTGATCGCACCGACGGACTCGTCGGGCACCGTCACCTCGAGCTCCATGATCGGCTCGAGCAGCGTCGGCTCCGCCTTCTCGTACGCCGTGCGGAACGCCATCGAGCCGGCGATCTTGAATGCCATCTCCGAGGAGTCGACGTTGTGGTAACTGCCGTCGACGAGCGTCACGCGTACGCCCTGCACCGGGGCGCCTGCGAGCTCGCCGTGTTGCAGCGCCTCCTGGATCCCCTTGTCGACGGCCGGCCGAAAGCTCTGCGGGATGACGCCGCCGACGATCTTGTCGACGAACTCGTAGCCGACGTGGTCGTCGAGCGGCTCGAGCACGATGTGACAGTCGCCGAACTGGCCGCGGCCGCCCGTCTGCTTCTTGTAGCGGCCCTGTGCGCGCGCCTGGCCCTTGATCGTCTCGACGTACGGCACGCGTGGCTGGTGCAGCTCCATCTCGACGCCGAAGCGGCGCTTCGCCCGTTCGACGGCGACCTCGACGTGGATCTGGCTCATGCCCGAGAGCAGCTCCTCGCCGGTCTGCGGGTCGCGCCGGAGGCGCAGTGTCGGGTCCTCCTCGCCGAGCCGGCGCATCGCCTGGGCGACCTTGTCCTCGTCGCCCTTCGTCTTCGGCGTCACGGCGAAGCTCATCACCGGTTCGGGGAAGCCGAGGGCCGGCGGCTCCAGGTCGTGCTCCGCGTCGACCAGCACGTCGCCGGTCTGCACGTCCTTCAGCTTCGCGACGGCGCCGATGTCGCCCGGGCCGAAGCCCTCTGCTTTCTCGTGGTCCTTGCCCTGCATCAGCATCAGCGAGCCGAGGCGCTCCTTCGAGTGGTCGCGGTGGTTGACGAGCGTCGTGTCGGCCTTCACCTCACCCGCATAGACGCGGAAGACGTTGATCCGGCCGGCGAACGGATCGGCGACGGTCTTGAACACGAATGCGGCGATCGTCGCGTCGGTGTCGATCGGCGAGCCCTTCTTCGCGGGGCTCGGGACGCCCTCGACGATCAGGTCGAGCAGCGCGTGCGTGCCGAGGTTCTTCGTCGCGACACCGCACGCGACCGGATAGATCTCGTCCCGCGTGACGGCGTTCTTCAGGGCGGCTGCGATGTCAGCATCCGGGATCTCCTCGCCCGCGAGGTAGCGCTCCATCAGCGCCTCGTCGGTCTCGACGACCGCGTCGAGCAGCTTCGTGCGGTACTCGTCGACGGTCGCGGCCATCTCCGCGGGGATCGCGACGGGATCTCCCTCGCGCTCGCCCGACGGATCCATGTAGGCACAGTTGTGCAGCAGGTCGACGACGCCGGTCAGCTCGTGCTCGCTGCCGATCGGAAGGTGGATGGCGATGCAGCGGCTCGAAAGCTGCTCCTGCACCGACGCAAGGACGCGGAAGAAGTCGGCGCGCTCGCGGTCGAGCATGTTCACGAAGACGACGCGCGACAGCTCGAGCTCCTCCGCGCGGTCCCAGACCCGTGAGGTGTTGACCTCGACGCCCATCACGCCGGAGATGACGACGAGCGCTCCCTCGACGACGCGCAGCGAGGCGACGGTGTCGGCCTGGAAGCCCGAGTCGCCCGGCGTGTCGATCAGATTCAGCTTGCGCTCCTGCCACTCGCAGTTGCAGAGCGACGCGGAGAGGGACATGGCGCGGCGCTGCTCGTCCTCTTCCCAATCGGCGACGGTGCTGCCCGCCTCGATCGTGCCCAGCCTGTTCGTCTTTCCCGCCTGGAAGAGCAAGGCCTCGACGAGTGAGGTCTTCCCCGTACCGCGATGGCCGACGACGGCGACGTTGCGGATCTTCCCGGCTTCGATAGGCATCGAGTCCTCCTGAGGTGTGGGTGCGCCGAATCCTACGCCGTCACGGCAGAGGCACGCACGCGCACGAAGCCGGCGAGGCACACGGCGGTGAACGACGCGGCGACGACGCCGGCGAACCACGGCGCGCCCCGGTCGGTGCCTGCCAGCACGCCGTGCAGCGAGGCAAGCGCCCAGACGGCGAGCGTCAGGTAGTGCGCCTTGCGCCAGACGGTGTGCGGCAGCTGTTTGCGGAAGAGGTTCGTCAGCCCGACGGCGGCCATCAGCTCGGCGGCGGTCACGCCGAGCCCGACCGCGAGGGGCCGGTACGAGGACGTGAACGGCACCAGCAGCTGGCCGAGCCCGATCGGGACGACGCGGTCGAGGAGGAGCGACGCGCCGTGCAGCGTCACGAAGATCCCGGTGAGGATCGCGAGGAAGCGGTGCACCTCCTCGACCGCGAAGCGGGGCCAGGTGAAGCTCGCGCGCGCGGACATCAGCACACCGAGGATCACGGAGGCCGAGAGGAGCAGGTAGGCGACGAGGCCGGCGGAGCGCGCGAAGTACCAGACGGCGGGCGACATCAGGCCGCGAGCCGGTCCGGCGCGCACTGCTGCCAGGTCTGCGTCAGTTGGACTGCGCCGTGATGGTCGACGAAGCGCCCCGCGAGGCCGCGCCGGTCGAGCCATGACGGCCCGGCCTGCCCCAGGAGGAGCGCAGCCTTCGCGGCGATGTCGGCCGCGACGCAGTCTTGGGCGGCCACGGTGACGTCGCGCCACGGCGTGCGCGCCGGTCGACCGGTGGCCGGATCGATCAAATGGTGTTGCAGCTCGCCGCCGCGGCGCCAGCTGCGCTTCGCGACGCTGCTCGTCGCGAGGCCACCGCGGTCGAGGCGGATCATGCCGCCGCCGGGCAGGCCGACCTCGAGCGGGATCGTCGTCGCGATGTCGCCGCCCGCAGAGACCCAGCCGTCGCCGACGAGCGCCAGTGCGTCGTCGACCGTCTTGCCCTTGACGACGCCGTTCAGGTCGAGCACCACGGGCTCGGTACGCAGGAGCATCCGTCCGCGCAACCGCAGGGAGAGCAGCGAAGGGACTGGCGCCGGCTCGACCGCATCGCCCTCGAGGGGAAGCGAGGTGAAGTCGCGGTCGTAGCCGGCGCCAACCAGTGCGCCACCGGCGGCTGGAGTCACCAGGCCACCGGTGGCGTGAGCTGCGTCGAGCGCCAGTGAAAGCATCGACGCGAGCTCCTCCGAGACCAACGTCACGCCGAAGGGGTGGGCGTTGACGTGGTTCAACTCGGAGTGGTCGTGAAAGCGGCTGAAGCGGCGGTCGCGCTCCTCGAACAGCCGCTGCACCTCGTGCAGGCGGTGCGCCGAGGAAACGAGGACGTCACAGCCCATGGAGCGAAATCCGGTCATGACCCACCGCTCTGGACGGAGGGTGACGAGCTGTTGGACGGCGAGACGGAGCTCGAGCCGAAGCCGTCGAAGGAGCTGCTGCTCTCGACGTTGCCGTAGGGATCGTCGGAGCTGCTGACGGCGGCCGTCGAGCCGGTGCTGCCGGCGCCGCTCGTGCCCGGGTGCGCGGCGCGAGCCGCGAACGCGAAGACGGCGAAGCAGGCCGCTGCAGCGACGCCGACGGAGATGCGGACGACCTTCAGCCGCCGTCGCGCGAGCTCGATGCGGGTGGGCTGGCTCATGACCCAAGTGGATCAAGTGCGCCTAAGAGCGCCCTGAGAGATCCCTTGGGATTCGCTTAGACCGAAGAGCCGTGTCCCGGGGTCTGACCCCTGCTAGCGAAACGCTCCCGGAGAGAGCTCGAAGAGGTCGGCGACCTGAAGGTCGAGCTCCTCGACCGCGCCTGGGCCGACCATGCGCGCCGCCACCGCCTCGGCCACCTTCGGCCGCAGCCGGCCGAGATACCAGGTCCGCAACTCGGCGCGCGCTTCGAGTCCTATCGGTTGGGCTCTCTGTGTCATCTGGATCGACCATCGAGCCGGAACGTCCACGGCTCGATCGTCTCGACGTGAAGGTGCGTCTCGCTCCAGGGATCGCGCGCGAAGGTTGCGCGAACGGCGTCCTCGGACTCGGCCTCGACGGCGTGCACGACGCGGTGCTCGTCCTCGAGCGGCCCGCCGAGGACGATGAAGCCGTCCTCGACGAGCCCGTCCATGAACGCTGCGTGGGCCGGCCAGTCCGCCTGTTGCTCGAGCGGCCGCGACGGGTCCCACTTCGGGCCGGCGCGTCGGACCGTGACGAGGAAGGCGGGCATCTGCGGCTCAGGCGGCCGTCGCGGCCATGGCCGACTTGGCACGTTCGGCCATCTCCTGCGGCGGAACGTCCTCGACGTGAGTCCCGATCGACCAGACGTGCCCGAACGGGTCCCTGATCGTCCCGAAGCGGTCGCCCCAGAACTTGTCTTCGACGTCCTCGGTGATCGTGGCGCCCTTGTCGACCGCCTTCTTCACGACGCCGTCGACGTCCTCGACGTACATGACGATGGCGGCGGTCGTCGAGCCGGCGGCACTCGGCGGCGTCGTCGACGCGTCCGGGAAGGGATCGGCGAGCATCACGACCGAGTCGCCGATCTCGAGCTCGGCGTGGCCGATCTTGCCATCCGGGCCGTCCATGCGCGCACGCTCTTTGGCGCCGAACGCCTTCGTGTAGTACTCGATCGCCTTGGCCGCATCGTCCACGGCGAGGTACGGGATGAGGGTGTGGTAGCCCTCGGGTACCGGCTGCACTGACATTGGGTCCTCCCTCTGTCGCGATTGGCGGAGCGGACGCTAGCGGGCATTCCCGACACCTTCTGTCGTGTTTGTGAAATAGTCTGGCCGAGTGCGAGCAAGCCGTCTCGTCTCGTTTCTGCTCGTCCTGCAGACCCGTGGGCAGCTGAACGCAGTCGAGCTCGCCGAGCTGCTCGGGGTGTCGGAGCGGACGGTGCAGCGCGACGCCCAGGCCCTCGCGGAAGCCGGCGTCCCGCTCGTCTCCGTCCGCGGCCCTGCAGGCGGTTACCGGCTCGAGCGGGGGTATCGAACAAAGCTGACCGGCCTCGATGCCGCGGAAGCGGAGGCGCTCTTCGTCGGGCCTGCGGCCGAGCTCGGGCTCGGCCGCGAACTGGCCGCAGCCCGACTGAAGCTCATCGCCTCCCTGCCTGCCGACCTGCAGGAGCGGGCCGGGCAGGCCGCACGACTGTTCCACGTCGACCCGCGCGGCTGGTTCCGCGAGGAGGACCGCGTCCCGCACCTGCCGGAGATTGCAGGGGCGTTGTGGCGCGGTCGTCGGCTCGAGGTCCGCTACCGGGAGGGCGCTGCCGTCGTCTCGCGGCGCCTCGACCCCCTCGGCCTCATCCTCAAGGCCGGTGTCTGGTACCTGCTCGCGCAGCGCCGGGGCGAGGAGCGTGTCTACCGCGTATCGCGGATCGTCTCGGCACGGGAGCGCGATGAGCAGGGCACTCGGCCGCAAGGCTTCGACCTCGCCGCCGCGTGGGCCCGTCGTTCCGATGCGTTCGAGCGGAGCCGAACGCGGATCGAGGTCAAGGTGCGCATCCCCCGGGCGCAGGTCCGATTCCTCCGTGCGGCCCGCGTCGTCGAGGACGGCGAGCGGCCGACGGTGATCGCGCAGTTCGAGGGGCACGAACACGCCTTCCGCGCGCTGATCGCCTACGGTCCGGAGGCGGAGGTGCTCGCTCCGCGCGAGCTGCGTGAGCGAATCGCGGCCGCCGCAGCCGAGATGGTCGCCGTTTACTCGGGCGGCGCGTCGTAGCGCGAGCCGGGGTCAGACGCGGGCGGCGGCGCCCGCGAGCCGGGCCTTCAGCCTCAGGATGGCCTTCGTGTGGAGCTGGGAGACCCGCGACTCGGTGACGCCGAGTACCTCGCCGATCTCGCGCAGGGTCAGCTCCTCGTAGTAGTAGAGCGTGACGACGAGCTTCTCCCGCTCGGGGAGCCGGGCGATCGCGTCGGCGAGCGCCTCACGGGTCTCGGTCTCGTCGAGGGCGGACTCGGGCCGCGGGCCGGTCTCGTCCTCGATCGTGTCCATCAGCGAGATCTGGTCACCCTCGCCCGAGACCGACCAGAGCTCGTCGAGCGCGGCGATCGACGAGCGGCCGATGTCGGAGAGGGACTCCTCCAGCTCGTCGACCGAGATCCCGATCTTGGCGGCGATCTGCTCGTCCGTCGGCGCAAGACCGGTCTTCGCCTCGAGCTCCGCGATCGCGCGCTCGATCTCGCGGGCGCGGGAACGGACGGAGCGCGGCACCCAGTCGAGGGCGCGCAACTCGTCGATGATCGCGCCCTTGATGCGGGAGATGGCGTAGGTCTCGAACTTGATGTCGCGCGTCGGGTCGTAGCGCTCGATCGCGCCGATCAGACCCAGCAGGCCGTAGGAGACGAGGTCTCCCTCGTCGACGTGCGCGGGCAGGCCGGAGCCGAGCCGGCCGGCCACGTACTTGACCAACGGCGCGTACGTCAGGATGAGCCGGTCTCGCAGCGCCTTGTCCTTCGTGCGCGCGAATTCCAGCCAGAGTGCTTGCGTGTCCTCCCCTGCCACGAGTGGAGAATACGCGCTAGGCGCGCGTTTTCCTCAGTGCCGCCCACGCGATGGTCGACATCCAGGCCGCGAGAGCCGCCGACGCGGCGGCCAGGACCCACTGTCCGGCGCTTCGCGCACCAGACGGCGATCAGCCCGAAAGCGAGGGTGATCAGCGAGAAGAGGACGACCATCGGCACGGGGCCGATGCTACTGCTCGTCCTCGTCCGCGAAGGCGTCGTCGCGCTCACCCTCGTCCGTCGCCGTAGCCCGTTCCCTCCTGCTGCTGCAGGAGGTCTTCCTCGGCCTGGCGACTCGTCTCGGGGTTGTCGTTCCCGGGTTCGCTCACGCCGCGGGTGATGCCCCTGGAGCGCGGATACAATCCTCCCCGCAACCGAGGGGCGTAGCTCAATTGGTAGAGCACCGGTCTCCAAAACCGGGGGTTGCAGGTTCAAGTCCTGTCGCCCCTGTCGGTGAAGGCCCCGCAAATCGCGGGGCTTTCGCGTTCAAGACCGACAACACGGGGCATCGGGGAGCCCGGGGCGGCGCGACCACACGTCGTAGAGTGGGACCGCGATGCGGTCAAGACCGAGCCGATGAGCGCCCGGGGCGCTGACCTCATCGAGGCGAACTTCGTCGAGTTCCTCCTGTCGATGGGGAGAGCCGGCGGCGCTGTCGAACGGCTGGACGACGAGATCGCGTGGACGATCGGGGGTTCGCCGATCGGGTACCACAACGCGGTTGTCCGATGCACCGCGTCCGAAGGGCGGAGCGGTCTTTTGGTGGAGGAGTGGCGGGACGCACTGACGCAGCGCTCCCTGCCCGGCTCGTGGCACTGGACCCCAGGGATGCATCCTCAGGATCTCCCGCAGCTCCTTCTGGACGCGGGCTTCGAAGACGGGGGCGATGAACCTGCGATGGCCGCACAGCTCGCCGCCCTGGCTGACGTGCCGATGGCCACCGAGCTGCAGGTCACGCCTGTCGAGGACTCCTCTGCCCTCGACGAGTACCGCCAGGTTCTCGCCGCGGGGTTCGGCGAGGGGCCAAGGAGGCCGACTGGGTCGCCGGCGTTTTCGCCGTCATTGGACTCGAACCGATCAGTCGATGGCGCCACTTCGTCGGCACGGTGGCGGACGATCCGGTCGCCACCGCCTCCACCCTGCTGACCGACTCGACCGCAGGCCTCTACTTCGTCTGCACGCGGCCCGACGCCCGGCGACGCGGCTTTGGTACTGCGATCACCTACGAAGCGATGCGCCACGCGGCGCGCACCGGAGCCACGTTCGCCGTCCTCGGCTCCTCGCCGATGGGACAGCGCATCTACGAGCGGCTCGGATTCCGAACCATCTTCTCCACCCGGCTCTTCGAGCTGGACGCGTAGCTCGCCGCGGTTCGGGTTTCAACGGGAGCGCGGCTGACGAGTTGGCTCATCCTGATCGGACGATGCAGGCGCATAGCGGAGTCTGCGTACTGTCGAGGTGAGAGGGTCCTGGTCGAGCGTAGGAGGTCGATTGTGGAGCGTCAGCGCCGTGCCGAGGCATTCGCGATGAGCGGGAAGCTCGTCGAGATGGTGACGCCTGTCGAGGCGGCCGAGCAGCGGTTCGTCTCCGCAACTCGAGGACTTCCACGACCCGTCGCAGGAGTGGCGCCGCTTGTTCTCGGAGTTGCTCGGGACGTTCTTCCTCGTGCTCGTCGCCGCGGGCGGCGGGATGATCGGGCAGGCGTTCCCCGACACGATCAGCCGCACCGCGGCCGTGGTCGCCCCGGGCCTGATGGTGATGGCGATCATCCTGTTCATGGGCAAGGTCTCCGGCGCACATCTCAACCCAGCCGTCAGCGTCGCCTTCTCGCTGCGCGGCGACTTCCCGTGGCGGCGCGTTCCCGGCTATGTCGTCGTGCAACTGGTCGGCGCCACGCTTGCCTGCCTCTTCCTGCACTGGGTGGTCAACGTCTCCGCGACCTACGGCTCGAATTACCCCGCAGCCGGGTACTCCGCGACCGATGCGTTCCTGATGGAGACCGTTCTCACCCTGGGGCTCGTCAGCGTCATCCTCGGTACGGCTTCGGGCGCCCAGAACCTCGGCGTCTTCGGCGCCCTTGGCGTCGGCGGGTACATCGCGCTCGCCGGCCTGTGGGGAAGCCCCATCTCCGGGACCTCGATGAATCCGGCCAGGACGTTCGGGCCCGATCTTGTCGGCCGCGACTTCGGCTCGTACTGGGTGTACGTCGCCGGCCCGCTTCTCGGCGCGGTGATCGCGGTGGGCTGCGCATTCGTCTTGCGCGGGCAAGGCGGGGGCCGCGCCGGCTCCGCCGCGGCGCAGGGCGATCTGTTCACGGAGGCGAGGCAGCCGGACAAGGCCTGACAGCGAAACACCCGGCACTTTCCGCCGCCGGTCGGGGCGTTGAAGTAGGCTTTTCGCCGTGCTACTGGCTCGCAGGCTCGTCGTACGGGGTCTCACGGTCACGTCTGCACGAATGCGCACGTCACCGTGACGACGACCTTCGAAGCGGAGGCCCTCCGCCGCCGATTCGCGCGGGTCGGTGTGGCGAGTGTCGCCAGGTACCTCCTCGAGGTGACCGCGCTGGCGGGTCTCTACTACGGCTCTGCCAGGCTCGGCTACGCGCTGCGGTTCTCGGGCTGGGCGGCGACGATCGTGTGGCTTCCCGCCGGGGTCGCGATCTCGTTCGTCTATCTCCGCGGCCTGCGGTACTGGCCGGGCGTCCTGATCGGCGACCTGTGGGCGCACCACCACTACGCGAACATCGCGCTCGGCACGGCCGCCGGCCTGACGCTTGCGAATCTGCTCGAGGTTCTGATCGGCGTCGTGCTGATTCAGCGGCTGATCCGCGGCGGAGACGCGCTGAAGAGCGTGTCGACGCTCGCTCGCCTCTGGTTGGCGCTCGCAGTCGCGACGTTGACGAGCGCCCTGATCGGATCGATCTCGCTCCGGCTCGGCGGGCTCGTGGGCACCGATGCGCTGCCCGAGCTCGATCCGAACCTGGTGGCTCGGGGACTTCGTCGGCACGCTCGTGGTCGTTCCGCTGGCGCTCGCCTGGTCGCGCCCGCCACCGGAGAACTGGCTGCGAGGACGCACGGGGGAGCTTGCGCTCGTCCTGGTCCTCGTCGCGGTCCTGGCCGAGCTTGCTCTCCGCCATCGCGACCCGTTGACGTTCCTCGTCCTGCCCGGCCTCATCTGGTGCGCGCTGCGCTTCGGCCAATGGGGAGCGACGCTGGCAGTCGCGGAAGCGACCGCGTTGATCGTCTGGAACACGACGCATCACCGACCCGAGATCGAGTTCACCTCCAGCACGCGAACGCTGCTCAACACGCAGCTCTTCATTGCGGTCTGCGCTGTCTCGGCGCTGTACCTCGTCGCTCTCGTCAGAGAGCGCGAGGAGTTCGCCGAGCGTCTCGGAGCATCGAGGGCGGAGCTCCTGCACGCGTCCGACTCGGCGCGTGAGCGAATCGAGCGAGACCTGCACGACGGCGCACAACAGCGGCTGATCGCACTGGGGATGCAGCTGAGCCGCGCTGCTGAACAACCCGGTCTCGGACGCGAGACGAGGGCCATGCTCGAGGCCGCAGAGCAAGACCTCGAGCTTGCGCTCGACGAGCTACGTGAGATCGCACACGGCATGAACCCGCCGACGCTGGCGAATCTCGGGCTCGAGCGCGCGGTCCGTCGCATGGCAGCCGGCTTCGACGCGCCGATCACCCTCCACGAGCTGCCGACGACGCGCCTGGACGAGAACGTCGAGCTGACGGCGTACTTCGTGATCGCCGAGGCGCTGACGAACGCGATCAAGTACGCCGGGGCGCGTCAGATCGACGTGCGGGCGCGCGTCGTACGTGGCTCGCTCCGCGTCGAGGTCTCGGACGACGGCAGCGGGGGCGCGCAGATTCGGCCGTCCGGAGGCCTGTCCGGCCTGCGCGACCGCGTCGAAGACGCGGGAGGCACGTTCGAGGTCGTCAGCCGCTCGGGCCGCGGGACACGGGTCAAGGCCGCGATCCCGCTCGAGCACTAGCCCGGAACATGCTCCACGCACGTTTTCCCTTGCTTGCAACCGGGAAAGAGACCCGCGGGGTTGCGGAGATCTACGAGCGTGGCGGCGAGCTGGAGGGGCCGCCGTCACGCTCCCCCAACCTCGACGAGCGGGCGCCGAGAGACGGCAGGCGGAAGCGGCGGGACGGTCCTGCAACCGTCAGTCTCCGCCACGCCCGCTCCCGCCGACGTACCGCGTCAGGCCCGGGAGCCGAGGTCGGCGAATGGTGCAACGCGGATCTCTGCGCGGGGTCTTGGCGCACCCGGATGATCGCAGACTTCTGAGAGCTCAGAGGTCCAGTTCAGGGCCAGGTTTCGCGCTCAGCGCGGCGGCTACGGGCCGACGTAAGCGATGCTCGTGCGCAGCGGCGCTCTCCATCGACGGCGGCTTCGACCGGCCGGCGAACCAGCGGGCGTAGGCGTCGGTGAGCGGCCCTGCCGAGAGACCGTGCGCCAGCACCGAGAGCCCGACGGTGATCATGACGACGGTGATCAGGAGCTCGACATGGGGAAGCGACGCCCCCTCGAGCACGATCAGCGCGAAGACGATCGACGCGAGGCCACGGGGACCGAACCAGCCGACGAACGCGACCGTCGGCTTGCGCGGATGCAACCCCGCGAGGGCGAGCGCCACCGGCACCATCCGGACGACCGTCAGGCTGAGCACCGCGTAGAGCGCGACACGCCAGTCGAGCCGGTGCAGCGCCGGACCGAGCGCCACCGCTCCGAAGACGATCAACGTCACCGCGTTCAGCACCTGGCCGCCGGAGTCGACGAGATAGGTGACCTCGCCCTCAGCCGGGCGGTTGAGCACGCCGAAGGCGAGCCCCGCGACGAACGCGGCGATGAAGCCACTGCCGCCGAGCGCGACGGCGATTCCATACGACAGAGCGGCACCCGCGAGCGGGATCACCTGCACCCAGTGGTCGGCGACCAGGTTCCGGCGGCGGGCGCCGCGGAGGATCAGTGCCGCCGCGACCCCGGCGACGACACCGCCCACAAGGCCCCAACCGATCTCGTCGAGCACCACACGGACCGCCGAGCGCACGGAGATCGCGTCGTCCTCGGCCTCCGCGATCGCGAGCACGATGAAGAGCAACGGCACGCAGATCCCGTCGTTGAGGCCGCTCTCGACGTTCAAGCCTTGCCGGATGCGCACTGGCAGGCGGCGGATCCGTCACGACCTGCTGCCCAAGTGCCGCATCGGTCGGCGCGAGGACGATCGCAAGCACGAGGGCCTCGGGCCAGGCCAGCTGCGTCAGCAGCCCGACCGCGATCGCCATGCCGGCGACGATCGTCAGCGGCAGCCCGAGCCCGAGCAACCGTGCGGGCATCGCGATCTCTCGGCGCAGCGCGCGGACGTCGATCCGCGAAGCATCCGTGAAGAGCACGAGCGTCAACGTCGCCTCGGCCAGCACGCGCACCGCGCTGCTCCCGAGACGAAGGTCGAGCCAGCCCAGGCCGTCGCTGCCGACCAGGAGACCCGCACCGACGAACAGGATCGGGCCGGTCAGGACGGTTCGTTCGAGGCGCCGCGAGCAGCCCGCATAGACGAGGACGAGCGCAGCGACGATCGCCAGGTTCCAGTCCTCCACCGCGACGATTCTCCGCCACGCGGGTTGCTCCCGCAAAGGACGAAGGTCACCCCTTTCGGACGACCCCCGCGATTCGCCCTAGGACGCAGAGAGGACGTGCCGCGCGCCGAGGAAGGACGCGACGACCACGAGCCCGCCGGCAGCGGCGTCGAAGAAGAAGTGGTTCCCGGTCGCAACGATCGTGAAGAGCATGAACGCGGGGTAGGCGGCGCCGAGCAGGCGCACCCAACGGCGGCGCGCGAGCGCGTACACGGTCGCACCGACGAGGAGTGCGTAACCGAAGTGCAGGCTCGGCACCGCCGCGAACGGGTTGTAGAGGCTGCCGAGCGCGTCCGAGCTGAGGTTGACGTGCGCGCTCCGCGTGACGGTGTCCGCGAAGCCGAGACCCGAGAGACGTGGCGGCGCCGCCGGATAGAGGACGTAGATCATGAGCGAGACCGCGGTCGCGATCACCAGCGTCGTGCGAACGACGGCGAAGCGCTCACGGTGCGCGCGATGCACCCAGGCGAGCATGCCCGCGGTCGCCGTCAGGTGCAGGCTCATGTAGGCGAAGCCGAGCACGGCGGGCAGGACGGGCAGATGCGCGACCGCGCTCTGCAGCGGGCGCTCGACGAAGACGCCGACGTGCTGCTCGAGCGCGACGATGTCGGCCGTGTGCGCGCGGGCTGTTGCAAGGGTCGCGGAGCCGAAGCCGCGAACGCCTTCGTACAGGCCGTACAGCGCGGCGATCGCGGCGAGCTCGACCTTGCCCGAGTGGGCGGCGAGCGCCGACGCGCCGACGCGGCGCGGGCTGCGCAGCGGGCGGATTCTGGCGCGATGGAGGACTGCAACGGTCATGCCTGCAGCTTCGCCGTGGCGGCCCCGGAGCACATCGGTCGGCGTGACGATTCTGGCTCGTCCCCGAGGACGAACTCGTCGCCCGGGAACCTCTGATTTACAAACCTGAAACGGCGCGCCGCTGTTCGGCCCCTCCCCTGCCTCGCTCTCAGGGCTCGCGGAGCAGCCGCGCAACGCAGAGCGCGGCGACGACGGCGATGATCGCGTCGTTCGCAAGGCACCACTGGCAGATCGCATCGATCCGCGCGAGCTGTGCCCACAGCAGGTAGCCGCTGAATGCAGCGCCGCTCAGCGCAAGCACGACGCCGGCGAGCGCGGCGGTCACCCCGCGCACGAGTGCTGTGGCGAGGATGGCGATGTACGCGACGAGCCCGAGCACCGCCACGGGCACGCCTGCGAGCTTCGCGTAGCTCGAGTGCTGCACCTTCTCGCAGCCGCCGGACGTGCAGATCGGCGAGGTATGGGTGTAGTGGACGACGGTCAGGTACGCGGCGACCGCGATCCCGGCGAGCGCCGCGACGGCGATCGCGCGCCGCAGGCTCACTGCAGGGCGGCCGCGAGCGCCGATTCGAACGTGGCCGGGTCGAGTGCGGTCACGTTCAGCTGCTGGGGCAGCGAGGGCGGGCGCTGCAGGACGAAGGTCGGCGTACCCTGGACGCGGTCGACGCTTGCTTGACGCGCCGCCGAGATCAGCTGCGCGGTGACGGCCGCGGTCGGTGCCGCTTCCCGGATCGCAGCGCCATTCGCGCCGACGCCGGCGGCGGCTTCGCTGATCACCGCATCCGTGATCCAGCCGCTGTTCTCTGCGCCCTGGCGCCGGTAGAGCGCGTCCGCGAGGTTCCAGAGCTTGTTCTGTCGTCCCGCTGCGTAGATGGCGCGCAACCCCGCCTGTGAGTTCGGCCCGATGATCTGCACGCCGTTGTAGACGAGCTTCAATCGGCCGGGCCGGACGTAATTCTCGACGACGGACGGCAGGGTCCCCAGCGCCCAGTCGCGGCAGAAGGGGCACTGCGGGTCTTCGTAGACCGTCAGCGTGGCCGGTGCGTCGGCAGCACCAAGCGTGTTGCCGTGCTGCGGCACACCGGCGAGGAACGGCTTCTTCTGCGGCGCGGCGGCCGACGCCGACGAGACGGTGTTGTCGCTCTTCGAGTCGCTGCCCGCACCGATCAGGATCAGCACGACCACCACGAGTGCGGCCGCGCCGACGGCGCCCGCGAGCAAGAGCAGTCGGTTCCGACTCACGCCGGACAGCATGCCCGAGGCGTGGAACAACGGCCTACGGGGTACTACGGTGGCGACGTGCGGCTTTTCATCGTCCTCCTGCTTGCCACCGTCGTGTGCGCTGTTGCCCCTGCGGCGACCGCGCCGACGCTCGCGGGCCGCGTCACCGTCGCCTCCGGCGAGCCGCAGTGCTCACCCAAGGGCTGCGGCTCACCGCTCGCACCCACGACACTGCGCTTCACGCGCAACGGACACGTCCGGACGGTCAAGACAGGCCCCGGCGGCACCTTCCGCGCCTGGCTGCCCGCGGGCGCCTACCGCGTCTCGACCGGGCTGGACGGAGCAGCGATCAGCCCCGTCCGGGTCACGGTCCGAGCCGGCGTCACGCGTCGCGTCATCTTCGTGCTCCGCCTGAACGCAGCGTAGGCTCCCGCCATGGCACTCCTCGAGAGTCGCGTCGAGCGGACGGACGACTTCGCGCGCCGCCAGTCGCAGATGGAGCAGCTCGTCGAGGAGCTGCGCGAGCGCTCGGCGCTGATCGCGGCCGGCGGCGGCGAGCGCGCCGTCGAGCGGCACCACACACGCGGCAAGCTGCTCGCGCGTGAGCGCATCGACCGGCTCGTCGACCCGGGCAGCGCGTTCCTCGAGCTGAACGCGCTCGCGGCGTGGGAGGTCTACGACGGCCAGGCGCCGAGCGCCGGCGTCGTGACGGGCATCGGCGTCGTCGAAGGGCGCGAGTGCGTGATCGTCGCGAACGACGCGACCGTCAAGGGCGGCTCGTACTTCCCGCTCACCGTCAAGAAGCACCTACGCGCCCAGGAGGTCGCGGAGCAGAACCAGCTCCCGTGCCTCTACCTCGTCGACTCCGGCGGGGCGTTCCTGCCGCTGCAGGCCGAGGTCTTCCCGGACCGCGACCACTTCGGCCGCATCTTCTTCAACCAGGCTCGGATGTCGGCGAAGGGCATCCCGCAGATCGCGATCGTGATGGGCTCGTGCACCGCGGGCGGCGCGTACGTGCCGGCGATGAGCGACGAGACGGTGATCGTCCGCGGCACCGGCACGATCTTCATCGGCGGGCCGCCGCTCGTGAAGGCGGCGACCGGGCAGGACGTGAGTGCAGAGGAGCTCGGCGGCGCCGACGTGCACGCGCGGCAGTCTGGCGTCGCCGACCACTACGCCACGAGCGACGAGCATGCGCTCGCGATCGCCCGGCGCATCGTCGCGAACGCACACCGCCGCAAGCCGGATCTGCCGTGGACGCGGGCGCGTCCCGAGCAACCGGTCGCCGACCCGGCCGAGCTCTACGGATTGATCCCCGACGACCACCGCACGCACATGGACGCGCGCGAGGTGATCGCGCGCGTCGTCGACGGCAGCCGGTTCGACGAGTTCAAGACGCTCTACGGCGAGACACTCGTCTGCGGCTGGGCGCACATCGAGGGCTACCCGGTCGGGATCCTCGCGAACAACGGCGTGCTCTTCGCGGAGAGCTCGCAGAAGGGCGCGCACTTCATCGAGCTCGCGTGCAAGCGCCGCGTGCCGCTCGTGTTCCTGCAGAACATCACCGGCTTCATGGTCGGCAAGGAGTACGAGGCAGGTGGCATTGCGCGCGACGGAGCCAAGCTCGTGATGGCGGTCGCCTGCGCCGATGTGCCGAAGTTCACCGTCGTCACCGGCGGATCGTTCGGCGCGGGCAACTACGGCATGTGCGGCCGCGCCTACTCGCCGCGCCAGCTCTGGATGTGGCCGAACGCGCGCATCTCGGTGATGGGCGGCGACCAGGCGGCGACGGTGCTGACGATGGTCGGCGATGCCGACCCCGACGAGATCCGCGCGAAGTACGAGGCGGAGGGCAATCCGTACTACTCGACCGCGCGCCTCTGGGACGACGGCATCATCGACCCACTCGACACGCGCCGCGTGCTCGCGCTCGGAATCGCGGCTGCGTTGAACGCACCGGTGCCGGAATCGCAGTTCGGCATCTTCCGCATGTAGCCCGCGAGTGTCGGTCATGCAGCAGCGCGGAGTCCTGCTCGTCGAGGGCACGAGCGACGGTCGCGCCGTCGAGACGCTTGCGCGTCGCCGTGGCCGCGACCTGCAGGCCGAGGGCATCGCCATCGTGCCGATGGGCGGCTACGGGAACCTGCCTCGCGTGCTCGAGCAGTACCGCGACGTCCCACTCGCAGGGCTCTACGACGTCGGCGAGGAGCGGTATTTCTTGCGGGCGTTGGGATGCGTCGACCGTGGCGAGCTCGAGCGCAGCGGGTTCTATGCCTGCACGCGCGACCTCGAGGACGAGTTGACGCGGGCCGTTGGGCCGGCTGGAATGGAGCGCGTCCTCGAGGATCAAGGTGAGTTGCGTGCGTTCCGGACGTACCAGAAGCAACTCGCGCACCGCGACCGGCCGCTCGAGGAACAGCTGTACGGCTTCATGTGGAACCGCAAGCAGAGGTACGCCGTGCTTCTGGTGGAGGCACTCGACCTCGAGCACATCCCGCGGCCGCTCGATCGTGTCTTGGCGCACCTTTGACCGCGCCGGCCGCGTGTCTCGACAGCTCCTAGAGTGTTGGCGTGCGGAGAGGGCGCTGCGGATGCAAGGTCGTCAGGCCCTAGATGGAGGTCATCTTCCCGGACGGAACGCGGGTAGTTGCCTCGCCGCTTCTCGACCGTGACGAGCACGTGAGCGGACGCGACTTCGGGCTCTACATGGATCCGCGCTGGAGCCCAACCTGGCCCGCCGACCTGATCGACTGGCCCGACTTCGAACTACCGCGCGACAGGATGCGGGCCGCCGCTCAGATCCGGGCGGCGTTCTCACGCGCCAAAAGCGGGCAGAGCGTCGAGATCGGGTGCGTCGGCGGCCTCGGCCGAACGGGAACGGTGCTCGCCTGCATGGCCGTGTTAGCCGGTGTCGATTCGAGCGACGCAGTCGGCTGGGTGCGCGAGAACTACCGCTCGAACGCCGTTGAGACACCCGACCAAGAGCGATGGGTGGACTGGTTCGCAGGCAGCGAGCAGCCGTTCTAGCGGCGAGGTCCCGCGCGCGAGGCGGAAGAACGCGACGACCACGAGAATCGTCCCCACCACGAGTGCTATCCAGAGCAGCGTCCACATCAGCGCTTCGTCCCTTCAGTCGGGTGCTTGACATCCTTGCACTCTCGCACGGTGCCGTGAACCGACTGGAGCGTAGGATGCGCGCGTGACGCCGACGGCGCGGAGCCTCGAGCTGCGCTCGGTCGCGCAGGGGATTGCGGACGCGCTTCCCGCGACCGTCGAGGAGGTCGTGCTGACGGGGAGCGTCTCGCGCGGCGTCGCGGACGACATCTCCGACATCGAGATGCTGGTCGTGACCGAGGGCGAGGTCGACCTCGGCGACTGCTTCCTGCTCGCGGCGAGATGCGGGGTCACCGACCTCGGGACCTGGGGCGAGCAGGGTGGGCCGACGAGGCGCGTCTCGGGCTATCGCGACGGCGTTCCCGTCGAGCTGATCTGGTGGTCCCGCGCGTACGCCGACTCGGCGCTCGACTCGATCTTCACGGGTGCACTCACGGCGAGCGCGGACGCGATCGCCAACGGTCTCCCCCTACGAACATCCGGGCTCCTGGCGCAGTGGCAGGAACGACTACGCCACTACCCGGACGAGCTCGCCACAGCACAGATCGAGGCTGCAGCCCTCAAATGGGGCGGCTTCCATGCGTCAGGTCTCTTGACGCTCCTGCGCCCGGGCGAGCGGCTGGCGCTGCTCGAGTGGCTGGTCGACGACGCGGCGCGCATCGTCCGCATCGTCTTTGCGCTGAACCGAGTCTGGCAACCGACCCTGAAGCGGATTGCCGACCGAACTGCCGTGTTGACGCACAAGCCTGACCGTCTCGCCGAACGGATCGCCGAGGCGCTGACAGAACCGGACCCACAACGAGCTCTACTCGCCATGACTCAGCTGCAGGCCGAGACCCTCGCGCTCGCGCCCGACGGGCCGAACGTCGACCGCGCCCGGGCGTGGCTCAGCGAAGGGCGTCGGGTTCTGGCTCAGCACCCCGACTGACGTTTTCCCGTGTGTTGGCCTAGCCGACGCCGGGTGACGGCGCGTATTCGCCCAGGAATCCTGCGCCGATGATCTTTTGCGCGACGGCGGTCTGTCCGAGGTAGCACTCCCACTCGGTCCCCGCACTGTTCAGCGACCGGCAGCCGCCGTTCACGTGCTTCGTCTTGTCCACTGTGGGCTCGACGGTTCCCTTCCAGTCGCTGACTTCCGGGGCAGGAGCGTTCGCCAGCGCGCAGTGGTACTCGACGTCCGGCGTCACGGTCGTGCAGGTTGGCTGCGTCCCGGCCAGGGAGAGCGTGCCCGCCGGCATGCTCTGCGCGACGTCGTCGTTCGACATCAGCCGCTCACCGGCGAAGGCCGCTGCCGGCGCGAGGATGACGAGGAGCACCGCGGCCAGCGCGAGACGCCGTGGCAGCGGTCGCTTCGGCAGGTCGCGCCGGGCCGCCGCCTCCAGTTCGTCACCGATGCGCTCGAGCCGAGCTGAGGTCGCGTCCATCAGAGTGCCTCCTGTTCGTCGTTGTTCAGCCGAGTCCTGAGGCGGCCAAGCCCGCGCGCGACGCGGACGCGCGCGGCCCCCGGCGTCGTGGCGAGCTCGACCGCGACGTGGTCGTACGAAAGCCCGTCGACCACGCGCAACTCGAGCGCACGGCGTTCGCCGGCCGGAAGCTCGGCGAGTGCCTCGTCGAGTCCCTCCAGCCAGCTCTCTTCCGGCTCGACCGTCGAACGCGGGCCGTCGAGCCGCTCGAGCATGCCCAGCTTCGTGCACGCGGCCAACTCGACTCGCCTCCGCCGCACCGACTGGGCGATCACGTGACGCGCGATCCCGATCAACCACGGCCCGGCGGAGCCGGACGCGCGGTCGCGAAAGCGCCGCCTGGACTGCCACGCCTGCGCGAACGTCTCGGCGGTGAGCTCATGCGCGGCGTCGATGTCGCGGACGCGGCGGACGTGAAAGCCGTAGATCTGGTGGGCGTAGCGTCCATACAGCTCGCGGAACGCTGCTGGGTCGGAGCGCGCGGCCCGGACCAGTTCTGCATCGGATCTCATTCCGCCTCCATCGTCGCTTCTACCTGAATATGGCGCGGGCGCCGCCAGGCGTTACATCTCGCTCCTCGCAATCGCAGCGCAGGCTCGTTACGGTCGGCGGGTGAGCCGCCTCGAGCTGCGCGCGTTTGCAGAGGAACAGCTCGACGCCGCGGGAGTGCTGCTGGCGGCCCGGCATCGTGCGCACCGGGCGGCCGAGCCGTTGCTCTCGGAGCGGTTCGAGGATCCCGGCGCGTCCCGCGCAGAGATCGCTGCGCTGTGGGCGAAGGAACACGCATCGGGCGCCGTCGCGCTCCGCGACGGAAAGCTCGCCGGGTTTCTGATCGGGACGCGCAAGGACGATCAGACCTGGGGAACGAACGTCTGGATCGAAGCAGCCGGCTACGCGGCTGCGGAGCCAGAGGTCGTTCGCGATCTCTATGCGGTCTCGTCGCAGCGGTGGGTCGACGAAGGCCGAACGCGCCACTACGCCGTGGTGCCGGCACTCGACGATCAGACCGGCGCGTGGTTCCGGCTCAGCTTCGGCGCCCAACAGGCGCACGGGATCGCCGCGGTGGAGGCTCACGGGTGGCCGCCGGATACGCGGCACGCCGATCGCGATGACCTCGCAGCGCTGATCCCGCTCGCGCCGCTCGTCTCGGACCACCATGAAGTCGCCCCCGTCTTCAGCGGCATCGCATGGGACGAGGACCCAGACGAGCTGCACGCAGTACTCGCTGCTGAGATCGCAAACGATCAGGTTGGCGAGCTCGTGTACGAGCAGGACGGGCAGATTGTCGCGGCGTTCGAGGTCGCTCCCGTCGAGCAGGTCTCGATGCACCACGGCCTTGCACAGCCCGACGGCGCCGCGTGCATCACCTGGGCAGCGAGCCGGCCGGATGTCCGCGGCTCGGGAGCGGGACTCGCGCTGATGGAAGCCGCGCTCGCCTGGGCGCACGAGCAGGGGTACGCGACGATGGTCACGGACTGGCGAGAGACGAACCTCCTCGCGTCGCGCTTCTGGCCGGCGCGCGGGTTCCGCCGCTCGTTCCTGCGGCTCTACCGGTCGATCCCCTAGCCTCAGCGCGCGTACTGCACTTTGTGATGACTCAACACGAACTCGGTGGACGCGCGGCGAGCCGCCGCGTCCCCGAGCCGCGTCGAGTCCGCTGAGTGCTAGCGGGCCGGAACCCAGCCGCGCCAGTCGACGACCGGCGTCACCATGTGAAGTTGAACCAGCCGGCGCCGTGCAGGCCGGCCTTGCCGAGGATCGCCGCCGCAGCGACGAGCACCGCCAGAATCAGAATCCGCTTGAGCTGCATGAGTGTTCCCGCCCTTTCCCGATCCCCTTTGAGTGAACTCGAATCCTGGCGGTGATCGGGCATCCCCGCATCGTCACTTCGGGGGATTGCGAGTTCAGCATCAAGATCCCTCGATCGAGTGATCTGTGGCCGAAGCGGATGCCTCCTCCCTCAGGAGGACTCGCAGATCATCCACGGCGACGATGCCGCCGGCGACCGGTCGGCGTAGCGTGACTCGTGCGTAAGAACGCACTCCTCCTCTGACAGACGAACGGCGTGCCCCCGGGTACGCCGTTCGTCGTTATCGTCTCGCGCGATGGGCAGCCCCTTCTGATGCTCCTCCGCTTCGTCCTCTGGAGCCTCGCCGACTCCGACACCACGATCGCCGACCTGCGCACGTACCTGCGCGAGGAGTCGGTCGACCAGTTCTCCGAGGTGCCCGGACTGCTGTTCAAGGCCTGGGTGTCCGACGAGGCGACGGAGCGCTGGGGCGCGATGTACGTCTGGGAGTCGGTCGAGGCGTCGGAGCAGGAGCTGCCGTCGCGTGCGCGCGAGCTGATCGGCAAGGATCCCGACGTGATCGAGATCTTCGACCTCGAAGCCACGGTCTCCGTGTCCGACCAGCTCGCGCACCTCGGCCTCGCCTTCTCTCAGTAGGTCCTGACCTCCACGCTCGCGGACGCGGTCGAGCTTGCGGTCGAACGCACCCGCGTCGCGTCCCGGCCCGCCGTCGACGACGTCGCGCCGCTTGTCCTTGGCCATGATCCGGTCGTTGCCGGCGCCACCGAGCAGCGTGTCGCCACCGCCACCGCCGGTGATCACGTCGTGCACCGCCGCCGCCGCAGATCGTGTCGCTGCCGGCCGTGCCCCGCAGGACATCGGCCTTGATCGTCCCCTCGATCGTGCAGCGATCGCCGCTCGGCCTGACCCCCCACGCCGGGTTCATCTGCCAGCGTCCACCGGTCGGCACCGCAAGGCGGTGCGCGTTGCGACCGTTGGCGTCGGCGATGTAGGTGCGGCGGTCGTTCTTGGCGGTGCGCTCACTCACGAATGCGAGCGACCTCCCGTCGGGTGAATACGCAGGCAGCGCGTCGAGGGCGATCGACGCGATCAGCGCGTGCTGGTCGGACCCGTCGGCGTTCATCGCCCACACGTCGAGATTGCCCGACTCGGTGCGGTCGGTGTCGAACGCGATCGTCCGGCCGTCCGGCGACCAGGCCGGGTTCTCGCTCGTGCGCACGGCGGCGGTGAGCGCGTGCTGGTTCGACCCGTCGGCGTTCATCACCCACACCTGGCGCGAGCCGGAGCGCGCGCTCGTGAAGGCGAGCTGCCGCCCGTCGGGCGACCAGGCGGGATCGCCGTCGAAGCCGGCGGACGTCGTCAGCCGGGTCGTCCCCGTGCCGTCCTTCGCGACGACGAAGACATCGCCGCTCTGGTCGTTCCGGTTCGACTCGAACGCGATCTTCGAGCCGTCCGGCGACCACGCAGGATCGCCGTCCTGCCCGACGGAGTACGTGATCTCCTTCGAGCCGCTGCCATCGGCGTTCACGGTCCAGAGATCGGAGTCGCCGTTGCGCACCGACTGATAGACGAGGCGGCGTCCGTCGGGCGACCAGTCGGGGTTGGTCGCCGCGTTCGCGACGGTCACGAGCCCGGTGCCGTTCGGGTTGACGAGCATCAGCGTCCCGTACGGATCGTCGTACGCGTAGGTGCGCGCGAAGGCGATGCGGCCCTGACTCGCCGGAGCCGCGGCGTCGGCACCCGCGGCCGCTGCAGCGAGCACGACGAGCGCGACCAGGAATGCAGTTCTCATGCGGACCCCTCCAGTGAGATTGACCTGCCGAGCTTGCGCCTCATCCGTGTGTGCGGCATGCGCGTTGCGTAAGGAAAGGGCCTTGACCTGTAAGGGCTTTAGGATCGCCAGTCGTGAGCGCACTTCGTACCGAGCACCACGGGCCCGTCCTCCGCGTCACGATGACGCGACCGGAGCGGCGCAACGCGTTCGACGCCTCGTTGATCGCGGAGCTGACCGAGGCGTTCACCGACGTCGGCGATGCGCGAGTCGTCGTCCTCGCCGGCGAGGGCGCGTCGTTCTCGGCGGGTGCCGACGTGGAATGGATGCGCTCGTCGGTCGAGCTGTCCGAGGAGGAGAACGTGCAGGACGCGTTGCGCCTGCGCGCGATGCTCGATGCGATCGACGGCTGTCCCGCTCCCGTCGTCGCACGCGTGCAGGGTCACGCGCTCGGAGGCGGCGTCGGGCTCGTCGCGTGCTGCGACATCGCGATCGCCGAGCCCGGCGCGGAGTTCGCGTTCAGCGAGGTGAAGCTCGGGATCGTCCCCGCCGTCATCTCACCCTTCGCGCTCGCGAAGATCGGGCCGAGTGCGGCACGGCGGCTGTTTGTGACCGGGGAGCGCTTCGGCGCCGACGTCGCGCTGCGGATCGGTCTCGTCCACGAGGTGACCGACGAGCTGGACGTCGCGGTCGAGCGTGTCGTCGGCGAGCTGCTCTCGGCGGGGCCGGACCGCCGCACGCGGCGCGAAGGAGCTCGCTCGCGCGCCGCTCAGCGCGGACGAGACGGCGCGCCGGATTGCAGCGCAGCGCACGAGCGACGAGGGCCAGGAGGGCCTGCGCGCGTTCCTCGAGAAGCGCACGCCGACCTGGCGGTAGAACGCGCTGAGGACGCTAGGCCGGCGTCCGCTTCCACTGCGGCGAGCCCTACTCGGTGCGCGGCCGCCAGGGCTCGCGCTCGTGGGCGAGCCAGACGAGCTCTGGCTCGAGCGCGCGCACCCGCAGCTGGCCCTCCGTGCTCGGCTCATCGAGCTCGCCGAAGCTGACGGCCACGTCACCGCCGACGACGACCGGTCGCCCGCCCGTCTCGACGACGACCACCTGCAGACCGCGCGTGTGGCCCGGCGCCGGTACGAGGCGCAGCCCGGGCAGCAGCTCGAGCTCGCCGTCGACCGGCTCGTAGCTCACGCCGGGCGCGTCGACCCACTCGCGGATCGTGTAGTCGTCCTCCGTGCGCGCGTCCTCGAGCTCCTGCCGCTGAACGTAAATCG
Organism: uncultured Actinomycetes bacterium; assembly: GCA_963779505.1. Lineage (GTDB taxonomy): Bacteria > Actinomycetota > Thermoleophilia > Gaiellales > Gaiellaceae > PALSA-600. Next base: position 25,893 of record CAVZYK010000024.1, read on the forward strand.
GGCGTCCGGCGAACAGGTGGTTGCCGCCGCAGTGGTCGAAGTGCAGGTGCGTGTTGACGACGACGTCGACGCCGGCGAGGTCGAAGGCCTGCTCGCTCAGCGGGACCAGCCTGGGGTCCATGTCGAGCACCTCAGGGCGCAGCTCCGTCATGCCGGTGTCGACCAGCACGCGGGCGTCCGGATGGTCGATGACGTGGACGCTGACCGGCCAGCGCTCGCCTTCGACGAGCAACTCGGCCACCAGCAGCGGCGTGATCGTGGGCGGCGGCACTCGCCCATCTTGCCACCGCCCGCGACCTGCCTACCCAGCCGACTGACGCTCGAGCGCCATGTAGCAACGCCGGCGCAGGCGACCGCTCAGGCGGTGTGCGAGTCGGTGCGCAAGGAGTCCGGCGGAGGTGTGCCGTCGCGAAGCCAGGCGACGTTTTCGGCGATCTCCTGCTCGGGGTCTTCTCCAAGGTGCCCGGCGGTCTTGTCGATCTTGACCACGCAGCCGGGCACGTGGGCTCCGAGCCAGGCGCCGTGGGCTGCTGGAACGAGCACGTCGGAGGCGCCGTAGCGGACGAGTACGGGGACAGCGATCTGCTCGAGCTCGAAGCCCCAGGGAGAGACGTGGGCGAGGTCGTCGTCGACCCAGCCCGCGACGCTGCCCAGCGCCTGTTCCCGGACCGATTCGCGAATGACCTGCATCCGCTCGGGCCGGGCGAGGGCGACGCGGTCGGACTCACTCAGCTCGAAGTCGCCGAGGATCGCAGCCGGATCAGTCTTCCACCTCGGAGGCGGTCTTTGCCATCAATCTCTCGAGCTCGAGGTGCGAGCACCTCTTCACCCGCAAGCGCCCAATCGAACTCCTTCACGTTCTCGGGGTCCATTCCCGCCAGCCACGCGTCCCGCTCGAGCCCTTGCGGCCCGAAGGGAACGATCCCGACCACGCAGCTGACCCGGATCAACCGCTCCGGCGGAATCAGGGCAGCACACGCAAGCGCGTGCGGCCCGCCCCCGGAGCCACCCGTGACGCCGAAGCGGTCGAAGCCAAGCTCGTCGGCAAGCAGAAGCACATCGTCGACCTCGTCGGCGATACAACGGCCACGCCGCCGATCAGAGCGCGCATAGCCGGCCCGGTCGTGGGTGACGATGTAGACACCAAGCTCGTGGAACAACTCCTCACGCGGCCAACACTCCAACCGACAGCCCGGCGTGCCGTGCAGAACGAGAATCGGGAAGCCGCCTGGATCACCCCACGTGGCGAACGCAACCGTCCGACCACCCGCGGTTTCAACTGTACGGAGCAACTCAGCCACGGCCACGCGAGCATACGACAGTTAGATCCCTCCGATCTGCACGGACAGCCAGTGAAAGGAGCTGCAGATGCCAGAGCTGATGATCGACTTCATCACGTCGCTCGATGGGTACGGAGCCGCTGAGGGCTGGCCCGGCTGGTGGGGGCTGGAAGGGCCGGAGTATCTCGCGTGGCTGGGAGATCAGCCGGAGGCGAGCTACACGGTCCTCATGGGCGCCAACACCTATCGGCTCATGTCCACACTCGCGACTGAAGGCGAGCCGGGTACCGATGTGCTCGCCGGCCTCTCGAAGGTCGTCTTCTCGACCACATTGAAGGAGCCGCTTTCCTGGCCGAACACCCAGCTCGTCGACCGCGACCCTGTCGAGGCGGTCCGCGAGCTGAAAGAGACGGGCACGCGGCCGATGCGCACGATCGGCAGCCTGACGTTGTGTCGCTCGCTCTTGGCCGCGGGCCTCGTAGATCGTTTCCGCGTGGTCGTCTTCCCGGTCATAACCGGTAGCACCGGTCGGGATCGAATCTACGACGACTACCCCGATGTCTCCCTCGAGATGCTCGACAGCCGCACATTCGACGGCCGACTGCAGCTCGTCGAGTACAAGCCGACGGTTCTGACCGGGCCTCCCGAGAGCGGACGCTCGGACCGGTAGGACCGAGCTGTGGCGGGGTTCAGGCGATCAGCAGGCGGAGGCCGAGCTCTGCCGCCTCGAGGTCGAGGAGGTCGCGGTTGCGTTCGGCCCAGCGACCAGATGCGAGGTCGTCGCGGAGGGTGCGCACCGCCCGCTGCTCGGCGTCCGGCCCGACGGCTGCCCACACCGACATCCCGCGGCGGACGTCCTCGTCCAGGTACGCCTCGGGCCGGCGCCAGTAGGCCTCGAAGAAGCCGTCGACGCAGTCCCACGGGACGAGCACCGGCTCCATCCGGGCTCCGATCGCGCGGGCCAGCTCGGTCGCGAGGCCGACACGGGAAGCAGCGACCTCGGGGAGGTAGTCACGAGTGAGCCAGAACCGGCGACGCCAGCTGCGGTCACTGGTGTCGCACGTGAACACCACGACGCGGCGAGCCACGCGCCGCAGCTCGTGCAGACCGGCGATCGGGTCCTGCCAGTGATGAACGGTGGCAAACGCCATCGCCGCGTCGAAGGACTGGTCCTCGAACGGCAGGCTCTCCGCGCTGGCGGCCACGCACCGCGCCGCGCCTGCGGGACGCTGCGCCCGCATGACCGCCGAGGGCTCTACCGCGGTGACGTCACGGTCGGAGGGCTCATAGGAGCCGGTGCCCGCGCCGACGTTGAGCACGGTCTCCGCATCGCCGAGCGCGGCCAAGACCTGCGCGGCGATCCGCGGCTCGGTGCGCCGCGTCACGGTGTAGGTGGCTCCGATCGTGTCGTACAACTGCGCGTTTGACATCGAGTCCCTTATCGCGCCTGCCGCGAGCGAAGGCAACAGATGAACCGACGGGCGGAGCGAATCCGTCGGTGAGCGGCGTCCTCCCTTCGTTTGTGTGGACTCCACACAAACTGGGGTACGCACTGCGAACCGCAGCTTGTGTGGACTCCACACAAACTGGGGTACGCGCTGCAAACCGCAGCTTGTGTTGACTCCACACGAAGTCCGCGCGGAGTCGGTCGCCCAGGTGTGCGTTCCCGCGCTAGTGGACGCCGACCGAACGAGACACGGCCGGGCTGTAGCCCACCCCGCCGAGCACCTTCACCCGATAGCTGCCGGGCTTGAGTGAGCGCTTGAACGAGCCGGTCGTACGCGCAACAGGGCGCCACGCGTTCTGGGTCAGACGCTGGACCTGCAGCGGCAGGCGCGGCGAGACGAGTACGCGCAGCGTCCGCCCGTCGGCGCGCAAGCGTCACGCGCGGCGTGACCGTCAGCGGTACCGCATCGCCGGCGAGCCCGTTGTAGGCGAGCCGAAGCTGCGTCGAGCGAAGCGCACGCACCGACACGGTGAAGTGACCGTTCGGCCCGGCATGGATCGGAGCGATGGTCTGCCAGCCGTGCTCGCCGAGCCGCTGCAGCCGCGCCTTGCCGAGCCCGCGCACCCAGCCCTGCACGCGCGTGTGCGTGCCGAAGAGCACCCGCACAGCCGGCGGCTCGAGCGTCAGCGCGCGTAGCTCGAAGTCGGTCGAGCCGAGCTTGAACGTCGTGCGCACGCGCTGGGCGGCGACACGCTTCCACCCGTGCGCCGTCAGGAGCCGGACCGCCTGCGCTCGCCCTGACGAGTTGCGGACGACGATCGCGTCACGTACCCCGCGAACCTTCAGCCGCGCCCCGATGCGGCTCGCGCTGAGCACCGTGGTCGGCCAGACGTGATGCGGCGAGATGTAGTCGTACGGATCCGCCACCGACACGAGGTACGGCACCTGACGCGCCTTCGGCCAGGCGTCGTGGATGGACGACGTCCGCCCGCCCGAGGTCGAGAAGTAGAAGGCGGCGATCGTCCGGCCATCCCACCGCAGCACCTCGCCCGCGGTCGCTCCGACGGCGAGGTTCGTCTGCGGCCGCTCGGCGCTGATGCCGCCGTACATCTGCGACCGCGTGTCGGAGAAGAGGTCGAAGTCCTTGCCCGGCTTCAGCGTCGCGAGCGTGTAGGAGCGGGCGGCGACAGCCTGCGCCTCGTATGTCGCCTCGTGCCAGCCCTTCGGCACCTCCCACGGGACGACACCGCGCAGGTACCGATCGAGCGGCAGCAGATTCACCACCATCAGCCCGCCGGGCTTGCGCTTGACGACCACGTCGCCGCGGTACCCCGCGAAGTCGACCTGCAGCGGCTGTGCCCCCGGCTGGAAGCGAAGCGGCGGCCGCAGCCTCTTGTGCCGGAGCGTGAACGTCCGGTTGATGACGACCGACCGCGCCGGCAGATGCAGTTTGCGGCCGCGCGCGTCGAGGACGACGAACGGCGCGGCCGACCCGATCCGGACTGCGTCGCGCCCCTGCGAGAGGAGCACACGCACCGGCCGCGGGTTCCCTGCCTCGATCGTCGTCTGCGGGTAGTAGTGCGCGAGGATCTGGCGGTAGCCGAAACCGTGGCGCGCATAGCCCTCTGCGCCCCATTGGCTCATGCCGACCCCGTGGCCCCAACCGCGGCCGTCGAGCAGGAACACCGTCCCTGCCGGCGCCACTGCCGGAACCGCGAGCGCGGCCAGGATGACTGCGAATCCGACCCTCATCGCGGATGAGCAGCGTAACCGCGGTCGGCGGTGCCTGCTCCAGCTCGGTCCGTAGACTCGCCGGGTGCGCAACCTGCTTCTGCTGACGAGCGCCGTCGTCTTCTTCGACACGCTCTTCTTCTCGGCGTTGACGCCGCTTCTGCCTCACTTCGCGGACGAGCTCTCGCTCGGCAAGACGGGCGCGGGTGTCCTCGCGGCCGCGTACCCCGCCGGAGCGTTCCTCGGCGCGATCCCCAGCGGCATCCTCGCCGCCCGCTTCGGGCTGAAGCTCTCGGTGCTCGTCGGGATGACGACGGTCGCCGTCTGCACTGTGCTCTTCGGGCTCAGCCAGGAAGCGTGGCAGCTCGACCTCGCCCGCTTCCTGCAGGGAGTGGCGAGTGCGTTCACGTGGACCGGCGCGCTCGGCTGGCTCGTCGCCGCGGCACCGTCCGCGAGGCGCGGCGCGCTGATCGGGCGCGCGTTCGCCGCAGCCGTCGGGGGCGCGCTGTTCGGGCCGGTCGTCGGCGGCGTCGCCTCGGTGGCCGGGATCGGCTGGACCTTCGGGGCGCTCGCGGTTGCGTCGTTCGCACTCGTCGCCTGGGCGGCGCTGACGCCCTCCGCGGTCTCCGACGAGCCGCAGGATCCATCCGCTCTCGTGCGCGCCCTCCGCGACCGCTCGATCCTGGGCGCGGGCTGGTTCGTCCTCCTCCCCGCGCTGCTCTTCGGGACGCTCTCGGTGCTCGCGCCCCTGCGGCTGTCGGCGCTGGGATTCGGCGCGGTCGCGATCGGCGCCGTCTTCCTCTGCTCCGCTGCGCTCGAGGCGGGCAACAACGTGCTCCTCGGTCACGCCTCGGACCGCCTCGGGCCGGTCGTGCTGCTCTCCGCGGGCCTCGTCGCGTCGATCGTCGTCGCTGCACTGCTGCCCTGGCCGAACCGGGCGTACGTGCTCGCGCTGCTCGTCGTCTGCGCAGGCCTCGCGTTCGGCACGTTCTTCACCCCGGGGATGACGCTGCTCTCGAACCTGGCCGAGTCGCGCGGGCTCCACTACGGCTACGCCGCCGCGCTGATCAACCTCGCGTGGGCGCCCGGGCAGACGATCGGCGCCGCCGGGGGCGGCGCGCTCGCGCAGGCGACGAGCGACGCCGTGCCGTACCTCGTGCTCTCCGGCGTGTGCGTCGCGACGCTCGTCGTGCTGAGGCGAGCGCGCCGGACCCCGGGCTGGACTGTGCCCGTAAGCTCCGCGCCGTGAAGAAGGTGCTCGTCGCAAACCGCGGGGAGATCGCCCTGCGCGTCTTCCGCGCCGCGCGGGAGCTCGGCCTCGGCACGGTCGCCGTGGTCGCGCCCGACGACACCGGGTCGCTGCACGCGCGCTCGGCGGACGAGACCGTCGAGATCGCCTCCTACCTCGAGCCGGCCGAGCACATCCGCGCGGCCCGCGAGACGGGCGCTGACGCGATCCATCCGGGCTACGGGTTCCTCTCGGAGAACGGTGACTTCGCCGAAGCCGTCGAAGCGGCCGGCCTCGTCTGGGTCGGGCCGCCGGTCGGCGCGCTACGTCGCGGCGGCGACAAGCTCGAGGCGAAGCGCATCGCGGCCGGGGCCGGCGTGCCGACCGTGCCCGAGGCGACCGAGCCGCCGCTGATCGTCAAGGCGGCCGCGGGCGGCGGCGGCCGCGGCATGCGAATCGTGCGTTCGCCCGACGAGCTCGACGACGCACTGGCCGCGGCCCGGCGCGAGGCGCAGGCCGGGTTCGGCGACGACCGCGTCTACCTCGAGCGCTACCTGGAGCGCCCGAGGCACGTCGAGATCCAACTGCTTGCCGACACGCACGGCACGGTGCTCGCGCTCGGCGAGCGCGAGTGCTCGGTGCAGCGCCGCCACCAGAAGGTGCTCGAGGAGTCGCCTTCGACGGCGCTCGACGCCGAGTTGCGCGCGCAGATGTCGGACGCCGCGGTGCGCTTCGCGCGCGCGGTCGGCTACGTCGGCGCAGGCACGGCGGAGTTCGTGCTCGAGGGACGAGAGTTCTTCTTCCTCGAGCTGAACGGACGCATCCAGGTGGAGCACCCAGTCACGGAGGCCGTGTGGGACATCGACCTCGTGCAGTGGCAACTGCGGATCGCGCAGGGGGAGCGGCTCGATGTGCAGCCGCGGCCCGGCGGTGCGGCCGTCGAAGTGCGGCTCTACGCCGAGGACCCGCGGACGTTCTTGCCGCAGGCTGGGCGCCTCGAGCGCCTGCGGCTGCCCGGAGACGATCCGCGTCGAGTCCGGCGTCGCCGAAGGGGACGAGATCGGGACCGGGTACGACCCGATGATCGCCAAGCTGATCGCCGCCGGTGCAACGCGGGAGGAGGCACTCGATCGCCTGGCGGCCGCACTCGACGCGACCGAGGTCGGCGGCGTGACGACCAACCTGCCGTTCCTCCGTTGGCTCGTTGCGCATCCCGTGCTGCGTGCCGGCGAGACGACCACCGCGTTCCTCACCGAGCATCCCCCACTCTCCGCCCCGCCGGCGGCGGCGGCGGATCCCGTCTGGCGCGAGGCGTTCCGCCTCAACCTGCCGTCGCCCCGGCCCGGCGCCGCGCCGGAAGTCGATGCCGCCGCCGGCGACCATGCCGGCCCAGGCGAAGGACCGACCACGGTCGTCGCCCCGATGCCCGGCACCGTGATCAAGGTGCATGTTCACGAAGGCTCAACAGTCAAAGCCGGCGAACCGCTCGTCGTACTCGAAGCGATGAAGATGGAGACACCGCTCAGCTCGCCGTACGACGCGAGCGTGCTGGCAGTCCACGTCCAGGAGGGCGATCGTGTCGCGGGTGGCGCGGTACTGGTCGATCTGGGCGAGTAGCGCCGCGCTCCTCCTCGCGGCGGCCGGCTGCGGCGGCAGCGACTGGAAGCCGCAGTTCAAGTCGACCGGCGTCGGCAAGGACCAGTACTGGATCGTCCGCGCCCACGGCAAGCCCAGGGCGGTCGTCGTCTTCCTGCACGGGCTCGGCCAGGACTCCGGCGAGCAACTCGAGCCGTGGCAGGCGCACCTCGCCGAGGAGGGCTACACGGTCATCTACCCGCGCTACGAGAGCCCGCCACCAGACCCGCAGGCGCGCAACAACATCGTCGGCGCCGTCGGCCGTGGGCTCGGAGACCTCGGGCGCCCCGACGTTCCGCTCGTCCTGCTCGGTCACTCCCGCGGCGGGCGGCTCGCGGTCGAGGCGGCCGCGTTCCTGAATCCGCGTCTCGTGATCGCGATGTTCCCGGGGCAGATCAACCCGGCGTTCGAGCCTGCCACGAACTTCAAGCTGATTCCGAAGACGACCGACATCTATCTCTTCGTCGGCGACCGCGACAAGAGCGTCGGTAACACCGGGGCACTCGAGCTCGACCGCCGGTTGCTCGCGTTCGGTGTGCCCGCTGCGCGCATCCACGGCGGCGTCATCCATTCGACGAAGGGGTTCGTCGCCGACCACGGCTCCGTCTACACGCTCTCGGACGCAGGCAAGCGCGCGATCTGGGATCGCGTCGACAGCCTGATCGAAAAAGTGGTGCGCGCTAGCTGAAGAGCTTCTGGAGCTTCATGGCTGCGCCCATGTCGCCCTTGATCTTCAGCTTGCCCGTCATGTACGCCGTCGTCGGGTTCTGCTCGCCCGCGACGATCTTCTCGAACGTCTCTGCCGACGTCGAGATGGTGGCGTCCGCGTCTCCGTCGCCGGCGCCCTCGGCGACCGAAAGCGCTCCATCCTGCACGTTGACGAACCACTGGCCCTCGCCCTCGATGTCGAACAGGTACGAGTTCGTCATCCCTGCGAACTTCGCCGGGTCGGCCTTCGTCTGGAGGCCGTCGAAGAATTCCTTGGCTGCCACCGCTGCATCGCTCCTTCGGTCGTCGGTTGGGGACCGCAACCGTACCGGGGTCGATCTAGGCCGCGCCGGACTGGCGCGGCAGGTGCCGTGCGATCAGGAGCTGCGAGAGCTGATTCTGGGCCGCTGCGAGGCGTCGGCGGTTCGCTTCGAGCGTCTCCCTGCCTGCTTCGCCCGCACGCAACCGCTGCCGCTCGACCACGAGTCCCGCGATCTCGTCGGCGAGCGTCTCGACCGTGCTGGTCGCGCGCGGTTCCATTTCGTTCAGCGTAAACGGCCTCCGGGCCGAAAGCGATACGACGGACGTCTGGTCCTTTCTCTGCATAAGGACAGGTTCCTCGGTAGCATCGCCCCCCGATATGCGGGTCGAGATCAGGGAGCCGGCCGGCTCCGACGTCCGTGCGAGCGTCGACGCGTCTCTCCCGCCGGGCGAGGTGCGCCACGGTGACGACGCCGTCCGCGTGGGTGCGCCCGAGGCGCTCGACGCCGACGCGCTCCGCACAGCGGTCGCCTCTGCCGTACGCGCGCTTCGCGACGACAGCCGTCCCGTCTCGTGGAGCATCGACGCGGGCCTCGGCCTCGCGCCGGCGGAACAGGCGCGAGCGATCGTCGAGGGCGCGGCGTTCGGCGCGTACGACGCCGGCCTCTACAAGCGTGGTCGCGGCGAAGCGGACGAACTGACGGTCGCGATCGCCGCGGGCGACGAGCTGCGCGAGCTGATCGAACGACAGGCGGTTGTCGCGCGCCATCTCGACGCGGCGCGCGACCTTGTCAACCGGCCGCCCAACGACCTCTTCCCGGCCGCGCTCGCCGACTATGCACGGGGGCTCTCGCATCCCCACCTCTCGATCGAGACGCACGGGCGCGCGTGGATCGAGGAGCAGGGCATGGGTGCGTTCGCCGCCGTGGGTGCGTCGAGCCCGCACGAGCCGCAGCTGATCGTCCTCCGCTACGACCCGCCTGCCGCGCGCGACGACTTCGTGCTCGGTCTCGTCGGGAAGGCAGTGACATTCGACTCGGGCGGCCTCGCGCTGAAGCCGTCGCTGCGGATGCAGGACATGAAGGGCGACATGGCCGGCGGCGCGGCCGTGATCGAAGGGCTTGCGGCAGTAGCCGAGCTCGGCCTGCCCGTGCGCGTGCTCGCGGTTGTCGGCTCGACGGAGAACGTGCTCGGCGGAGCGGCATTCCGGGCGGGCGACATCCTGCGCGCCTCGAACGGCAAGACGATCGAGATCATGAACACCGACGCCGAAGGCAGGCTGATTCTCGCCGACGCACTCCACTACGCCCGCGAGCAGGGAGCGACGCACGTCGTCGACTTCGCGACGTTGACCGGCGCGATGTCGGTGGCTCTCGGTGACCTGTTTGCCGGCTGGTTCGCGAACGATGACGATTGGGCTGCGCACATCGAGGCTGCGACCGAGGCGAGCGGCGATCTCGGTTGTCGCTTCCCGCTGCATCCGCGCTACCGCAGGTTCATCGACTCGACGTTCGCCGACATGAAGAACGGCTCGGAGCTGCGCAACGGCGCCTGCGTGCTCGCCGCAGCGTTCCTGCAGGAGTTCGCCGGCGACGGGCCGTGGGCGCACGTCGACATGGCAGGGCCCGGCTACCTCTCGCGGAGGCGTCCCGACTACGCCCTCGACGAGGGCGGGTCCGGCTACGGCGTACGGCTGATCGTCGAGCTCGCCCAGAGGCTCGCGTGAACTTCGATCTCGAGCCCGAGCACGAGCTGATTCGCGACACGGTGCGGCAGTTCGCGCTCGAGCGCGTCGCACCGGTTGCCGAGGAGCTCGACCGCGAGAAGCGTTTCCCGTACGAGATCGTGTCCGAGCTGGCCGAGCTCGGGCTGATGGGGATGACGATCCCGGAGGAGTACGGCGGCGCAGGCGCCGACACGCTGTCCTACGCGATCGCCGTCGAGGAGCTGACGCGCATCGACTCCTCGGTCGCGATCACCGTGGCTGCCCACCACTCCCTCGGCACGCTGCCGATCTGGTATTTCGGCACCGAGGAGCAGAAGCGCCGGTGGGTCCCCGAGCTCGCGTCCGGCGCGAAGCTCGCCGCCTTCGGGCTGACCGAGGCGAACGCCGGCTCCGACGCCGGCGCGACGCGCACGACCGCGCGCCTCGAGGACGGTGAATGGCTCGTCGACGGCTCGAAGATCTTCATCACGAACGCCGGTACCGACATCACTGCCTGCGTGACCATCACCGCGGTCACCGGCGACGGTGAGATCTCGAACATCGTCATCCCGAACGGGACGCCGGGCTATGTCATCTCCGAGCCGATGCAGAAGCTCGGCTGGCGCGCCTCCGACACGCGGGAGCTCAGCTTCCAGGGCGTGCGCGTACCGGAGGAGAACCTGCTCGGCGAACGCGGCGAGGGGTTCACGCAGTTCCTGCAGATTCTCGACGGCGGTCGCATCTCCGTCGCGGCGATGGGCGTCGGGCTCGCCCAGGGCGCGTACGACCTCGCGTACGCGTACGCGAAGGAGCGCGAGCAGTTCGGCAAGCCGATCTCGAAGTTCCAGGCCGTGCAGGAGAAGCTCGTCGACATAGCGACCGAGATCGAAGCGGCGCGCGATCTCGTCTGGAAAGCGGCGTGGGAGAAAGACCAGGGACGGCCGTTCGCGAAGACGGCCGCGATGGCGAAGCTCTTCTCCGGCGAGCTCTCGCACCGCGCAGCCAACTGGGCGTTGCAGATCCACGGCGGTTACGGGTTCATGGACGAGTACGCAATCTCGCGCCTGTACCGTGACCAGAAGATCTTGGAGATTGGAGAGGGCACGAATGAAGTGCAGCGCATGGTCATCGCTCGTCATCTCGGTCTGTAGCGCACTCGTCTTCGCAGGCGCGGCCTCCGCGCACCTCTCGATCGATCCGCAGCGTGTGCAGCCCGGCGCGGAGGTCGACCTCGTCTTCTCGGTGCCGAACGAGGACGACGCCGTCGGCGTCGACCACGTCACGCTGGGCATCCCGGCCGACTTCGAGCTCGACGACGCCGAGGCGAAATCGGGCTGGACGCAGTCGCGCACCGGCCAGGCGGTCACGTGGTCCGGAGGCCTGATCCCGAAAGGCCAGTTCGCGCGCTTCGCGATCCGGGGCACGGCCCCCGCGAAGTCCGAGACGGTGCTCTTCAACGTGCTCGTCGGCGACCGCACCGGCAAGTCGATCACCTACCGGGTCGGCCTCAACGTCGCCGCGACGAGCACGAAGGACACGAGCGCTCGCTCGCTGGCGAACGCAGCGCTTGTGATCGCAATCGTCGCGGCGCTGCTCGCGCTGGTCGCCCTGTTCGCCTGGGTCTACCGCTGGATCCGGCCGACACCGGGCTGACCGGCCGCCGCGGCCGGTGTTAACGTCTCGGTCCGTGCTGCTCTTCCGGCAGTTCGTGAACGAAGACCTCGGCTGCGCGTCGTACCTCGTCGGCGACCCTGAGGCGGGCGTGGCGGTCGTGGTCGACCCCCCGTTCGCGATCGACGAGCTGCTCGCAGCCGCCGCGCAGGAGGGCGTCCGCATCGAGCGCGTGCTCGAGACTCACACGCACGCCGATCATGTGTCGGGGCACGGCAGGCTCGCGCTCGAGCACGGCCTCCCCGTCGCGGTGCATCCGCTCGCCGAGCCGGAGTTCGAGTCGGAGCCGCTCGCGGACGGCGACGTCCTCTCCGTCGGCGCAGTGTCGATCCGCGTGCTGCACACGCCCGGGCACCGGCCCGAGCACTGCTCCTTCGTGGTCGACGAGCGCATCGTGCTGACGGGCGACTCGCTGTTCGTCGGTGATGCCGCTCGTCCCGATCTCGCGGTGGCCGCACGCGAGGGGGCCGAAGACCTCTATGCCTCGCTGTCGCGGCTCGCGGAGCTGCCGCCCGGAATCGAGGTCTACCCCGGCCACGTGGCGGGCTCGCTCTGCGGCGGCAACATGAGCAGCGACCGGTCGTCGACGATCGGCCGCGAGTGCGAGACGAACCCGTCGCTCGGGTTCCGCGACGTCCAGGACTTCGTGCTCGTCTCGTCGTCCGTCTCGGCGCCGAAACCGCCCACGACCGCTCGCGTCGTCGCGCTCAACCGAGGGCCGTGGGTCGCGCAGCCGCCGGAGCCGCCGGAGCTGGCCGCGCCCGGCGGGGCAACGGTGCTCGACGTGCGCAACTTCGAAGAGCACGCGGCGGGTCACCTCCCGGGCGCGATCAACGTGCCGGTCTACGGCGGCTCCTTCGGCACGAAGGCCGGCTTCGTGCTCGAGCCGCTCGAGGCGGTCGTCCTGCACGCCTCCTCCGTCGAGCAGGCGGCCGAGGCGGCGCGCATGCTCTGGGCAGTCGGCATCCTCGAGCTCGAGGGCTTCGTCGTCCAGCCTGCCGCGACCGAGACGCTCGCGACGGTGCGGCCGGACGAGCTGAAGCTGCTGCTCGAGCAGGCCGAGGTGCAGGTCGTCGACGTGCGGGAGACGACCGAGCGGGACTCCGGCTACCTGCCCGGCTCGCGCAGCATCCCGTACCGCCTGATTCGCAAGCTCGGCTGCGGCGCGCTCGAGCGCGACCGCCCGGTCGTGACGATCTGCGAGAGCGGCGCGCGCGCCACGATCGCCGCGTCGCTGCTGCAGCGAGAGGGATTCGACGTGCGCCCGGTCGCCGACGGCGGCATCCAGGACTTCTCCGACGAGGTCGTCGCCTTCCGCCGCTGCGGCGGCTAGCCCAGCCGTTCGAGGCGGTAGCCGCGCCGCTCGAGCGCGGTGCAGAGCTCCGAGCAGTGATCCTCGTTGCGCGTGACGACGGTCAGCTCGACCTCCGTCTCGCCGACATGCACGGCCATGCCTTCGCGGTGGTGCTCGACCGAGACGACGTTGCCGCGTTCGGCCGCGACGAGCTCGAGCAGCTCGACGAGCGCGCCGGGGCTGTCGGGGATGCGCGTGCGCACGACGAGGTAACGCCCGGCGAGGGTCAGCCCGTGGCGCATGACGGAGATCAGGAGCGTCGGGTCGATGTTCCCGCCGGAAAGCAGCGCGCACACCTCCCCGTCGCCGCCCGCCTTGCCCGTGAGCAGCGCGGCAACGGACGCGGCACCCGCGCCCTCGACGACGAGCTTCGCCCGTTCGAGCAGCAGCGTGAGCGCTTCGCAGATCTCCTCGTCCTCGACGTGCACGAGGTCGTCGAGCAGGTCGTCGAGGATCGACATCGTCAGCGTGCCCGGGTGCTTGACGGCGATGCCGTCGGCGATCGTGCCGCGCCCGCTCTTCCCGGCCTGCACGCCGACGATGCGCACGCCGGGCCGCAGGCCGCGCAGCGCGATCGCGATCCCGGCTGCCAGGCCGCCGCCGCCCACCGGCAGGAGGAACGTGCTCACGTCGGGCAGCTCGTCGGCGAGCTCGAGACCGATCGTTCCCTGCCCCGCGATCACGGTCTCGTCCTCGAACGCGTGCACGAAGGTCGCGCCCGTCTCCTCCGCGCGCCCGAGCGCTTCGACGAGCGCCTCGTCGAAGCCGGCGCCGGCGAGCACCGTCTTCGCGCCGTAGTTGCGCGTCGCGTCGACCTTGGCCATCGGCGCGTCCTGCGGCATGAACACGGTGGCGCTGATCCCGAGCTCGCGCGCGGCCCAGGCGACAGCCTGGCCGTGGTTGCCCGCGCTCGCGGCGATCACGCCGGCCGCGCGCTGCTCGTCGCCGAGGGTCGAGAGCTTGTTGACCGCGCCGCGCACCTTGAAGGCGCCGGTGCGCTGCAGGTTCTCGGCCTTCAGCACGACGCGCCGACCGGCGCGTCGCGACAGCGAGTCGGAGCCGTAGACGGGCGTCACGCGCGCGTAGCCGGCGATCCGCCCGCGGGCGGCCTGGATGTCAGTGAGCGTCGGTCTCGTCGTGGTCGCCAATGCGAAACACCTTCTCGAGGATCTCACGAACCGCCGTCAGCGGATCGAGCCTGCGTGCCTGCACGTCGTCCAGGAGACGCCGCAACTCGGCATTGTCCTCGACGGCGTGCTCCAGGTGACGTCGTGCCCGCGCCGAGGCGACCTGGAACACTTCCTGTGCGAGGTTCGCGCGGCGCCGGCGCTCGAGCTCACCCTCGGCCTCGAGCCACGCCCGGTGCTCGGAGATCTTCTCCCAGAGCGTCTCGATGCCCTCGCCGCGCACCGCCTCGGTCAGGACGATCGGCGGCTTCCACCCCTCGCTCGGGCCGAGCGAGAGCACCTGGCGCACCTCGTTCAGCATCGTCTTCGCCAGCGGGTGGTCCATCTTGTTGATCGCGATCACGTCGGGGATCTCCATGATCCCGGCCTTCAGCGCCTGAATCGAGTCGCCGGAGCCGGGCATCAGGGCGAGCACGACGGTGTCGGCGATCGAGAGGACGCCGACCTCGCTCTGCCCGGTGCCGACCGTCTCGAGGAAGACGACGTCCTTGCCCGAGGCGTCGAGCACCAGCAGCGCCTGCAGGGTCGTCTCCGACAGCCCGCCGAGATGACCGCGCGTGCCCATCGAGCGGATGAACACCTCGGGATCGAGAAAGTGGTCGGTCAGGCGGATGCGATCGCCGAGCAGCGCGCCGTGCGTGAACGGGCTGGACGGGTCGACGGAGATGACACCGACCTTCTCGTCGCGCTGACGCGCAAGCCGGACGAGCGACGAGACGAGCGTCGACTTACCGACGCCCGGCGGGCCGGTCAGCCCGACTGCGTGCGCATGGCCCGTCTCGGGATAGAGATCGGCGACGACCTCGTACGCGAGTGGGTCGCCGTTCTCGACGAGGGTGATCGCGCGGGCAAGCGCGCGGCGGTCGCCGTCGCGGACGCCTGCTCGCAGCGTCTCGCGCGTCCAGTCACGGCGTCCGGCCACGACGGCAGATGCTACGCGGCCTGCTGGCGGGCCACTTCGGCCTCTGCAGTGATGCCGCGTGAGAGCACGAGCGCGGCGAAGCCGCCTGCCCCGAGGAGTGCCGCGGCGACGACGTACGTCCAACGCGGGCCGGCAACCTCGGTGAGGGCGCCGGACGCGACCATCGCGATCCCGAGCAGCAGGTTGTGGGCGCTGATGATCAGCGTGAACGCGCGACCGCGGAGGCGGTCCTCCGTGTAGCGCTGCACGATCAGGACGGTCATCGGGAAGGTCAGCCCGTTCCCGAAACCGGCGACCACCATCGCGAGTGCGGCGACCCAGATGTTCTGCGAGATCGCCGCGGCGAAGATTCCCGCCGCCCAGGGCAGGAATGCGAGCGGATAGATGTCGGTCAGCTCGCGCGACTCGAGCAGTGCCCCGCTGACCAGGCTGCCGACCACGAGGCCTATGCCGGTCGCGGTCCACAACAAGCCGTAGCCAAAGGCACCGCGGTGCAATGCGCGCTCGGCGAGGAAGATCTCCGAGACGTTGATCAACCCGGTCGCGAGCATCGCGAAGCCGAAAGCGACGATCACGGTCAGCATCGCCGCCGAACGCCGGAATGCTCCGAACCCGTCGGCGAGGTCGCGCCAGTGGCCACGAGTGATCGCCTGCTCGCTCTGCAGCAGCCGGGCCGGGATGCGCACCAGCAGAAGCACGGAGATCAGGAACGTCACTGCGTTGATCCAGTAGACGAGATCGGGCCCGGACGCACTGACGATCACACCGCCGAGGATCGGCCCGAGCGTCGCGGCCGCCCAGTCGGTCGCCTGCAGGAGCGAGGTGCCGTGCGCGAGGTCTTCCTCGGGGATCAGGTTCGGGACGCCCGCGAGCACGGCGGGGCGGAAGAAGGAGTTCGCGACGCCGGCGACGGCCGCGAGCGCGACGATCGCGAGCGCGCTACCGACGAACGGCAGTGCGACAAAGACACCGATGCGGGCGATGTCGGCGGCGACGATCAGCTTCTTGCGCGACAGGCGATCGACGAGCGGTCCCGCTACGAGCCCGACGATCACCGCCGGCACGAACGTGACGATGAAGAGCGCGCTCACCCACCACGGCGAGTGCGTTCGGTCGGTCACGTCGGCGGTGAGCGCGATCGTCGCCATCCACGTCCCAACCCCGGAGCCGAGAGTCGCGAGGAAGAGCAGGCGGAAGCTGCGCGCGGTGCGCAGCATCCTCATCTGGCGGCTGAGCGAGGAGTGCAAGGGCGATCAGGCCGGCTGCAGCACCCGTGCGAGCGCGACCGCGAGGTGGTCGAGCTCGTCGGGCGCGCCGACGGAGACGCGGATCGCCGTGGTCGACCCGAAGCCGGTCAGCGGACGAACGATCACTCCTTCGTGCAGCAGCTGCTCGTAGAGCGCGTTCGCGTCACCGCCGGTGTCGACGTACAGGAAGTTCCCGACGGACGGGACGGGCGCCAGACCGTGCTCGCGCAGCAGGGATGCGAGGCGGGCGAGCCCCTCGGCGTTGACCGTGCGCCGCCGCGCAAGCTCGGCATCCTCACCGATGCTCGCGAGCGCAGCGACCTGTGCGGGCGAGGTGATGTCGAACGGGCGGCGCACCTTCGCCATTGCGGCGCAGACGCTCTCCGGGGCGACGGCGTACCCGACGCGCAGGCCGGCGAGCCCGTAGATCTTCGAGAAGGTGCGCAGGACGGCGACCTGGCGGCCCGCCTTCAGATAGCGCTCGACGGCGTCCGGATAGTCGGGATCGTCGATGTACTCGAAGTACGCCTGGTCGACGACGGTCAGGACGTGCTCCGGCACGCGCTCGAAATAGCGGTCGAGCTCGTCGGTCGTGTTCATCGTCCCGGTCGGGTTGTTCGGGTGGCAGATGTAGACGAGCTTCGTCCGCGGCGTGACGGCAGCCAGCAATGCGTCGAGGTCGTACCGGTGCTCGGCGAGCTCGACCGTCCGCGGGACGGCGCCCTGCTTCGCGGCGTAGATCACGTAGCTCGGGAACGACGGCCAGCCGCAGACGATCTCGTCACCGGGGTCGAGCGTCGACTGGCTGAGCATGTCGATGCAGCCGTCGGCGCCGGCGCCGACCGAGACCTGGTCGAAGGAGACGCCGTGGCGCTCGGCCAGGGCCGCGTGCAGCCGGTAGGAGCCGCCGTCCGGGTAGCGGTTCAGCTCGCGGACGTTGCGCGCGAGCGCCTCCTCGGCGGCCGGGAACGGGCCAAACGGGCCTTCGTTCGACGCGAGCTTGACCACGCGCTCGAGCCCGAGCTCGCGCTGGACGTCCTCGACCGGCTTCCCGGGCTGATACGGCGTCAGGGCGCGAACACTGGGGCGGAAGAAGGCGTCGCCGGTACCGCCCGGGCCGCTGCCGTCGGAGCGTGTTGCCATCGGGCAGACCCTAGCGAGCGCCCGCGGTTGCGGGCGCAAGACACGTCGGCACCGGCCGGGTCCCAGGGACAGTCCCCGGGACCTGGCCGGGCGAGCCCCGTCCCGGCCGGACTCCGTAGGCTGCAGGCATGGCGGAGCTCGGTCTCTTTCCCTTGCCGCTCGTGCTCGTCCCGACCGAGCGGATTCCGCTGCACATCTTCGAGCCGCGCTACCTCGAGCTGATCGAGGAGTGCGTCGCGACCGGCGGCGACTTCGGGTTCGTGCTCGCCACCGGCGACGGCGCCGTGCACGAGGTCGGCACGCGCGCATCGGTGCAGCGAGTGCTCGAGGCGCTCGACGACGGGACGATGAACGTCGTCGTCGAGGGCGGCGAGCGCTTCCGTCTGCTCGAGCTGACGAAAGGCCGGCCGTTCACGACCGGCATCGTCGAGCCGGTGGTCGATCTCGACGAGCCGGCGGACGACCTGGACCTGATCCGAGCCGCCGAGCTCTTCGCACAACTCGCCGACGTCGCCGAGAGCGATGTCGACCTGCCGGACATCGACTCGCCGCAGTTCGAGTTCGAGCTCGCGGCGCGCGTCGACTTCGGCGTCGACCCGAAGCAGGAGCTGCTCGCGTCGACCTCGCCTCGCGCGCGCGTCAAGCGGCTGAACGAGCTGCTCGAGATCGCGATCGAGGCCGTCCGCCTCGAGCACACCCTGCGCGAACGGGCCGGCCAGAACGGCAAGGTCTCACCGCTCGAGACCGACCTGTAAGGCCAGGGTCCGTGTCAGACGACCACGCCGTCGCCGCCGCGGCGGGCGTCGCCCGCTGCGGCCAGCTCGCCGCCGGGAAGCACCTCGACCGCGTTCGTGCCGCCGAAGAAGAGGTTGCGGCGCCGCCAGCGGACGACGTCGTAGCCCATCGCTTCCAGCCGGTCGACCTCCGCCGCGTCGAAGCCTCCCTCGCAGTGGACGTGCGGCTCGTCGACGTGCAGGCGTGGATAGTCGATCGCCTCGGCAACGCCGAGGCCGTCGCCGACGACGTGCGCGATCACCTGCATGATCGCGCCGCGCAGCCGGACCGAGCCTGCGCTGCCGACGACGAGCCGCGGTCCGTCGGCGCCGACGACGATCGTCGGCGCCATCATGCTCGTCAGACGGCGGCCCGAGCTCGCGGGCGCGCCGGCCACCAGGTCGTACTCGCCGAGCATGTTGTTGAGCTGGATGCCCGTGCCGGGCACGATCACGCCGGAGCCCGAGCCGGTCGACGAGGAGATCGACGCCGCGTTTCCCTGCTCGTCGACCGCGGAGACGTGCGTCGTGCCGCCTGCAGGCGTGTGCTCCGCACGTCCCGGCAGCGACGCCTCGATCCGCCGGACCGCTGCCGCGAGCGGCTCGTCGGTGAGTAGCTGCTGCACGAGCCCGCCGCGATGCAGCCGCGTCGCGAACGGCTCGGCGCGTGCGCGCGTCTGCTCGCGCATCACCTCGGCGAGCGAGGCGAGCGCCTCGGCGGATCCCGGCTCGCCGCCGCGGACGCGCTCGAGCAGCGCAAGCCCGTACGCGATCAGGATGCCGCCCGACGACGGCGGCGGGTTCGAGATCACCTCGTGCTCGAGATACGAGACGCGAACCGGCCGGCGCCAGACGACCCGGTAGGCAGCGAGATCGTCCGCCGTCAGCTTCCCACCGCCGGCGGCGACGGTCGTGGCGGTCTCGCGCGCCAGGTCGCCGCGGTAGAGGACGTCAGCTCCCTCCGCGGCGATGCGCGACAGCGTCTCGCCGAGGTCGGGCAGACGCAGCACGTCGCCCGGCTGCATGCGTGAGCCGTCGGCACGGCTGTAGAGGCGCTTCCCTTCCGGCGCGTGGCGGAGGATCAGGTCGAGGATCGCGTGCAGGTGCGCCTGCGGCCGCGAGAGCACGACGCCCTCCCGCGCCAGCTCGATCGCGGGCTGGAGCAGCTCCGCCCACGGCAGGCTCCCGTACGCCTCGTGGACAGCCGCGAGGCCGGCCGCCGCTCCCGGCACGGCGCAGGAGGCCTCCCCGATCCGGAAGACCTGGGTCGTCTCGCTGTCGCCGCCGAAGCCGACGTCGATCGCGTGCATCTCGGCTCCGGGGTCCTCCGGCAGGCCGAGCCCCGGCGTCGCGACGAAGAAGTCCGCGATCCGAGCCGGCCGCCCGTCTCCGGGGCGGACGAGGGCGAAGCCGCCCGCGCCGGGGCCTGTGAGCGGGCTTTCGGCGACCCAGCCGGCGAACGCGGCTGCCACGCAGGCATCGACGGCGTTCCCGCCCTCGGCCAGCATCCGCGCGCCGGCCTCGGCCGTCCGGGGGTGCCCGGCCGCAATTGCACCCTTCACCTGGAGGGCCTCACAGCCGATGGAGGACTGACGGAAAGCATCGTTGCGGGAATCTTCACGATTTCTGCACTAACCGGACGACGGGAATCGCGTCAGGAAGAGGGCACACTCCACCACATGCACATCTCACGCCCCAAGCTCGTTGCCTCGATCGCCGCGGTTCTCGCGCTCGTCGCACTGCTCGCCACGCCTCAGCTGCTCGGTAGCCGCGTCTCGGACGCGCTCGACGCGCTCGCCGGTGCGAACCGGTTCTGGCTCGCGGTTGGGGCACTCGGCTTTCTCGGTGGGTTCCTGGCCACCGTCGGCGCCTGGCGCGCCGCGCTCGCTGCGGCGGGCGGCCGGATCTGCCCGCGGCAGGCGGCGGCACGCATCGGCGTCGGCTGCATGGTCAACTCGTTCGCCCCGGCCAAGCTCGGCGACGCCGTCAAGATCGCGCTCTGCTCGAAGGCGATCGACGGCCCCGGCCGGATCTGGACGACCGGCGGCGTCTACGTCGCGCTCGCCGCGGCACGGTCGCTGACGCTCGCGCTGCTCCTCGTCGTCGCTTCGGCGACCGGCGCGATGCCGATCTGGCCGGTCTTCGTCATCTTTGGCGCTGTCGGCCTGCTCGCCGTGGCCGGTGCGTTCTCGGGACGGCTTCGGTCGCACCCGCGCATCGCACACGTCCTCGGCGGGCTGGCCGCACTCGAGCGCTCACCGCGCGCGATCGCGACGGTGCTCGGGTGGACTGCCGTCATGCAGCTGACGCGCCTCGGCGGCACTGCCGCCGTGGCCGCGGCGCTCGGGCTGCCGCATCCGCTGCTCGCGGCGTTGCTCATCCTCCCCGCCCTCGACGTTGCAGCCTCGTTCCCGATCACCCCCGGCGGCATCGGCGTCGGGAGCGGCGCCGTCGCCGTCGCGCTTGCGAGCCGCGGCATCGGCATGTCGCAGGCGCTCGGGGTCGGGATCGCGATCCAGGCGCTCGAGACGCTCGTCAGCGTCACGGTCGGCTCGATCGGCGGGCTCTACCTCGCCTGGCCGGGCGCAGGCCGTTCGCCGCTGGACGTTCCGCGTCGCCACCGTCGGGCGTCGCGACCGCGGTCGCCGCCGGTCTCGGCGTCGCCGTGCTCAACCTCTTCTAGCGGCCGGTTCTGGCGGCGCTACGCGTCGCGCAGGAACGACGGCGGCTCGAGCACCTCGCCGCTACCGCCTGAGGCGGCGGTGACGAACGTGCCGCGCCGGCCCGACGCGCGCCCGGTGCCGATTCCCGTCGCGACGACCGTGATCCACATCTGGCCCGCGAGCCGCTCGTCGATCGTGGCGCCGAAGATGATGTTCGTGTCGTCCGTCGCGGCTTCGCGCACGGCCTCGGCCGCCTCGTTGACCTCGTAGAGCGTCAGGTCGTCGCCGCCGGCGATCGAGAGCAGGATGCCGCGGGCGCCGGTGATCTCGGTCTCGATCAGCGGGCTGCGCAGCGCACGCTCGGCTGCTTCCTTGGCGCGGTTCTCGCCGGTCGCGTAGCCGATGCCCATCAGCGCGGAGCCGGAGTCCTTCATCACGGTGCGCACGTCGGCGAAGTCGAGGTTGATCAGGCCCGGGTTCGTGATCAGGTCGCAGATGCCCTGGACACCGTGCCGGAGCACGTCGTCGGCGATCCGGAACGCATCCAGCATCGAGGTCGACTTGTCGAGCACCTCGAGCAGGCGGTCGTTCGGGATCACGATCAGCGTGTCGCAGGCCTCGCGCATCGCGGCGACGCCGTCCTCCGCCTGCTTGGCGCGGCGGGAGCCTTCGAACTTGAACGGGGTCGTGACGATGCCGACCGTGAGCGCGCCGAGCTCGCGCGCGATGCGCGCGACGACGGGAGCGGCGCCGGAACCGGTGCCTCCACCCTCGCCGGCGGTGACGAAGACCATGTCCGAGCCGCGCAGCGCGCGCTTGATCGCGTCGTAGCCGTCCTCGGCCGAGCGGCGGCCGATCTCGGGATCCGCGCCGGAGCCGAGCCCCTCGGTCAGCTCGCTGCCGATGTGGATCTTGGTCGCGGCGTCGCTCATCTGCAGCTGCTGGATGTCGGTGTTGACCGCGATGAAGTCGACCTGGACGATGCCGGCGTCGATCATCCGGTCGACCGCGTTCAGGCCCGCGCCGCCGACACCGACGACGCGCAGCGATGCGAGGTACGACGCGGTGTCACGCGCGCGCTCGAGCCGCGCAGGCTGCTCGGGCAGCGGGTCGAGCCAGCGCGCGAGCGGCCGTTCGCGGCGCTCGGGCTCGGGCTCGGGATCGGGTGCAGGCGCGACGGCGCGGATCGGCGTCGGCGAGACCGGCGGCTCTTCGACCGCGACCGGCTGGGGCTGCTCGGGCTCGGTCGGCAGCTGCTGCTGCGCCTCGCCACCCTTGCTCTGCTTCTGTGCCGCCTCGGTCGCGCGGAAGAGCTCGGCGAGCGGCCCTTCACGCATGCTGGCGCGATTTCTGGCCATCGAGCACCTCCTTTGCGAGATCGCGGTACATGCCGGCTGCCTCACCCTTGGGCTCGTAGGCAAGCACGGATGTGCCCTTGACGGGCGCTTCCGCGAAACGGACGGTTTTCCGGATACGTGTGCTGTAGACGAGGTCGCCGAAGTTCTCGCGCAGGATCTCGTCTGCTTCGCGCGAGTGCGTGATGCGACGGTCGTACATCGTCGGGACGATGCCGATGATCTCGACGCGCGGGTTCAGGTTCTCGCGCACCATGCGCGAGCGTGTTCTCGAGCTGCACGAGTCCGCGCAGCGAGAGGTACTCGGTCTGCACCGGGACGATGACGCCGGTGGCGGCGACGAATGCGTTGATGGTCAGCAGCCCGAGCGACGGCGGCGTGTCGACGAAGATGTAGTCGTAGCGGTCGAGGATCGGCGCAAGCGCCTTTTCGAGCGCGCGCTCCCGGCCGATCTGGCTCGACAGCGCCATGTCGGCGCCTGCGAGGTCGATCGACGAGACGGCGATGTCGGTCTCCCGGGTCTCGATCACCTGCTCGATCGGCAGGCGGTGCACGAGCACGTCGAACATCGACTGCTGGATCGTGTCGGGGTTCAGCCCCTGCGACATCGTCAGGTTGCCCTGCGGGTCGAGGTCGATCAGGAGCACCTTGAAGCCCTGCTCGGCGAACGCCACGCCCAGGTTCAGCGTCGTCGTCGTCTTCGCGACGCCACCCTTCTGGTTCGCAAGCACGATCACCTGCGTGTCGGCAGGGGCCGGCACGCCGGCAGGCCGTACATTGGGACGCGGAAGGAGGCGGGCAAGACCCATCTACGAGCGCCATTTCTGTTCCGCCTACCGCATTCCTTCTGCCTCCTCCCGAAGTTTCGTCGCAGCGACGCGGGCGCGCGCGTCGCCCTCGGCGCGCGCCCACGCCTCGGCCTCGGGGACGAGTGCCCGCAACTCGTCGAGGAGCACGCTCGCCTGTGGCCCTCTCTGAAGCTCTGCGCCCGCTCGGAGCTCCTCGATCCGCCGCAGCCGTGCCAGCACCCGGTTCGTCTCATCCATCACACCGACGCTAGCGAGCGCGGCGTCACGTGTCTGTGCCGTCTCAGCGCCGAATGCGTGACGGGCGCAACGCTGTCGAGCCGAAACTCAGGCCACGCGCAAGACGGAGGACGGCCGGGGCCGCACACCGAGCATCGTCTCGTCGAGCGCGGCGACGAGGGTCGCGCGGTCGCCGTGCAGGAGCGTCTCGACGAGCGCCCGCCGCACTGCGTCACGCGCGTCCCGCCGCAGCCGGTCGGTGCGCAGCGACTCGAGCACGTCGACGCGGTCGGCCGGCTTGTCGCCGAGCAGCACGGACACGCGCATCGATGCGGCCCACGCCCCCTCTTCGCCCCCGAACAGGCAGGTGAGCGCCTCGGAGACCTGTGCCGAGCGGAACGGCTCCTCGGAGAAGAGCGAGAGCTCCCAGCGGTCGAGCGCCTCGCCGAGCCCGCGGTCGTCGTCGGCGAGCAGGAGCTTCGAGCGGAGGTCTGCCGCGAGTCGCGCCCGGATCTTGTCGAGCCGCGTCGCCTCGCCGCGCGGCTGCGTCGCCGCGATCGGCAGGATCGGCGCGATCCGCAGCGGCCGGTAGTCGAGCCGCTCGAAGACGACGGGGCCGGCCGCGATCGCGCCGGCGGTCGCGAGCCGGAGCGCGGTCACGGCATCGGCGAGCTCGGCGGCCGCGTCCGGTGCGTCGGCTTCGTCCGGATCGAGCTCGCGGCGCAGCTCGAGCACGAGCAGCCGGTCGACGTCGCGTCCGAACTCCGGCGGCATCAAGCCCTGCGCCTCCGGCCAGAGCTGCGAGATCTCACCCGAGGCGACGGGACGCAGCGTGATGCCGCCGCCGAGGTCGACGTCGGTGCCTGCGGAGAGCCCGACGACCGGTGCAAGCGCGACATAGGTCCGGTTCGTGCCGAAGAGCGTCTGCTCGAGGTCGGCGTACGCGGCGTCGAACGCCTCGTCGTTCCAGTCGAAGCCGCCGCAACGCTCGGCGGTCCACGTCAGCATCGGCAACAGGATCGACCGGAAGAGCGCGTCGTCGCCCGTGTCGCCGATCCCGGCGTGGGCGCGCGCGAAGATCGCGGCGGCCGGCTCGCGCTTCAGATCGTCGATCGCGTTGCGCGCGTCGGGCAGCCGTCGCAGGGTCGGTGCCTGCTCCTCGACGAAGCCGCGGACGAGCGGGCGGTACTCGTAGAGCGACGGGCCTGCTCTCGTCGCGTGCTCCTCGAACGCGAACGGGACCTGCGCGCCGCGCTCGGCCGCGAACGCGCCGAGGCAGAAGCCGCGCAGCGACTCGTAGAGATGAGGTGCGCGAAGAGGCGTGCGATGCGAGCCCACGTACGTCAGTACGCGCCGCGCGGGCTCTCTCCTACCTGGCACGTCGGGCACCAGTACGCCATGCGGTTGTCGTCGCCTTGCCCCCACGACCGGATCCGCGTCCGGCAGCGCGGGCACGGCCGCCCGACCCGGCGGTAGACCTGGTGCGGCCCTCCGCGGCCGCGGTCGACGGAGGCGCGCATCAGCTCGGCGGCCGTTTCGAGCGCGCGCCGCCGCTCGTCCTCGCCGACCGCCGCCAGCCGCCGCCACGGCGAGAGCCGCGCCTCCCAGAGCGCCTCGGCCAGCCACATGTTCCCGATCCCGGCGACGAGCGACTGGTCGAGCAGCGCCTCGCCGAACCAGCGCGAGCCGTCCGACGCACGCAGCCGTGCGAGCATCTCGTCGATCCGCGGCGGCCGCTCGAGGATGTCTGGGCCGAGCCGGCCGAGCGCGCGCGTGTGCAGCTCGAGCACGGGGCCGTTCCAGAGGACGGCCTCGGCCGACTCGCCGCGCAGGACGAGCCACGGCTTGCCGCTGCGCGGCTCGCCGCGCGGGCGCAGCGTCCAGCGCCCGGTCAGGCGCAGGTGCGACCGCACGACGACGCCGCCCTCGAAGCGCAGCAGCAGGTTCTTGCCGTGGGCGGTCACCGATTCGAGCACCTTGCCGTCGATCCGCTCGGCGATCCGCCCGACCTGGGCGCGGGGATGCGGGGACTCGGCGTCGACCCGCTGGCCGACGATCGCCTGCAGGCGCAGGGCCGCCCGGTGAAGGCTGTCACCCTCGGGCACGCTGCCACGGTAACGAGTGTGGAAGACTGTCCGTCCAGGTGTTGTCTTGACTCCGACCCTGAATATCGCCGCGCTGACCAAGCGCACCGGCGTGCCCCAGGACACGATCCGCAAGTGGGAGCAGCGGTACGGCGTCCTGCACCCCGAGCGGACCGCCGGCGGGCAGCGTCGCTACACCGAGCTCGACGTCGCGCGGGTCGAATGGTTGAAGGCACGGCTCGGCGAGGGCTATCGGATCGGCGAAGCCGCGTCGCTGCTCGGGAAGGGAGATCACGTCCCGCTCTCCGCCGCGGAGCTGCGCGACGAGATCGTCGACGCGACGCTGCGGACGGACGTCGCGGGTCTCGCCAACCTCGTCGAGCAGGCGTTCTCACTCTCCTCGCTGCACGAGTCGTTCTTCGAGGTGCTCGCGCCCGCGCTGATCGAGGTCGGTGTCCGCTGGGAAGCCGGCGACGTCACCGTCGCGCAGGAGCACCTCGCGACATCGACCGTGCGCGCCGCGATGCAGCGACTGCTCGCCGATGCGCGCGCGGACGTGCGGGGCGTCGCCGTCCTCGCGTGTGCGCCGGGCGAGCAGCACGAGATCGGCCTGCTGATGCTCGCGGTGCTGCTGCGCGCCGACGGCTGGCAGGTCGCCTACCTCGGCGCCGACACACCCGTGCTCGACGCGGTCGAGCTGGCGCGAGTGATCGGTGCGTCGGCGCTCTGCTTCAGCGCCGGCACCTCCGAGGGCGCCGAGGCACTCGAGGCCGAGTTGACGCACGTGCCCACGAGCACGACGGTCGTGCTCGGCGGTCGCGGCACCAAGAGCGACGACGCGGCCTCAGTCGTCCGCTCGCTCCGCCGGCTGGCAGCGTGAGCCTCGCCCGCTCGGCGCTCGCGGGCGCCGCCGCCGCGGGCGCGTGGGCTGCCGTCGAGCCCCTCGATCGCCGCGTTCTGCGAAACGACTACTCCGACGTCGCGATGCTCGGCAAGCTGGTGACGCGCTCGCGGGCGTGGCCGGTCGCCGGGCTTGCGCTGCACGCCGCGAACGGCGCGTTGTTCGGGCTCGCGTTCGAGCGCGCACGCGAGCGCACCGGCTCTGAGCCCCGCCGCGTTGCGCTCGGGCTCGCGCTCGCCGAGAACTTCGCGCTCTTCCCGCTCGCGGCCGCGGTCGACCGGCTGCATCCTGCGCGCGGTGAACGCGGGCTGGCGCCCCTCTTCACGGCGCGTGGGCTCGCGCAGGCGACCTTCCGGCACGCGCTCTTCGGCGCGGTGCTCGGCCGGCTCGCGCGGTAGCGCGCTCGATGTCGACGCGCCTGCCGGAGTCGGGGATCGTGCTCGCGCCGCTCGCCGGTGGCCCGACGACGCCCGAGCTCGCCGCCGCCGTCACCGATGCGGGCGGACTCGGCTTTCTCGCTGCGGGCTACCTGACGCCGGAGGTCTTCGCGGATCAGATCCGCCAGGCGCGAGCGCTGACTCCAGGGGTGCTCGGAGCGAACCTCTTCTGCGTGCACGAGGAGGTCGTGCACGAGGAGGCGATCGCCGCGTATGCAGCCGAGCTCGCGCCCGAGGCTGCCCGGCTCGGTGTCGAGCTCGGGCAACCGCGATTCGACGACGACGATTACGCCGCGAAGCTGGCGGTCGTCCTCGAGGCGAGCCTCGAGGTGGTCTCGTTCACCTTCGGCTGCCCGTCGACGGACGACATCGCACGTCTGCAGACCGCCGGGGCCGAGGTCTGGGTGACCGTGACGTCGGCCGCGGAGGCGATCGACGCAGCCGCGTGCGGCGCGGACGTGCTCGTCGCGCAGGGCGCCGAGGCCGGCGGCCATCGCGGCGCCTGGCGCGACGACGGGACCGACCTGCCGCTGCTCGAGCTGCTGGCCGACGTGCGCGACGCATGCGACACGCCGCTCGTCGCGACCGGCGGCATCGGCGACACAGCGGGGGTGCTCGCGGCGCTCGATGCAGGCGCGGCCGCCGTCCAGGCCGGCACCGCGTTTCTCCTCTGCCCAGAGGCAGGCACGAGCGAGCCGCATCGAGCGATGCTCGCGCGTCCCGGCGTCACGGCGATCACCCGCGCCTTCACAGGTCGCCGGGCGCGCGGGATCGTCAACGAGTTCATGCGCGAGCATCCGCACGCTCCGTCGGCGTACCCGCACGTCCACCACCTGACGGCGCCGCTGCGCGCGGCCGCACGCGCCGCGGGCGACGCCGAGCGGATCAACCTCTGGGCGGGTGTTCGCTTCGCGACGGCGCGCGCGGTGCCCGCCGCCGACGTCGTCGCGTCGCTACGCCCGTAGCACTGCGCGGCGCGGTCCGGCGAGGAAGCCCGCTTCGACGAGCAGCGGCAGCGCGTCGCTCTCGACGACAGGCTCGCCGTCGAACCGCTCGACCGCGAGCCGCTTGGCGCCGCCGGCGCGGACGTGCGCGACGAGGGCGCTGAGCGCAGGACGGAGCCACTCCTCCTGCGGATCGCGCAGCGGCACGAGCGAACGCCCGCCGCGCTCGACGTAGAGCACCGGCTCGCCTCCGAGCGAGACGACGAAGGCGCCGGCGTGCCGCGCGGCGCGCGCGCCTGCGCGCTTCGGCCACGGCAGCGCGCCGCCGTAGGGTTGCGCGGGGTCGGCCGCAGCGAGCACGAGCGCGTCGCCGTCCTCCTGCCGGTCGCGGAGCTCGCGCAGCCGCTCGACGGCGCCGCCCAGCGCGAACTGCGCGCCGCCGAGACCTTCGACGAAGTAGCCGCGCCTGCAGAGCCCGAGCGTCTCGAGCGCACGCAGATCCGCGTACACCGCGCCGTAGCCGCCGGGGATGCCCTCGGCGCGCACGCCGTCACGCGTCACGATTCCCTGCCGCTCGAGCAGCAGCTCGGCGAGCGCGCGCCGGTCGGGTGAGCCGGCGAAGAGGCGCTCGGTGCGCGACCAGCGTCCTGCGGTCGCCGTCGTCGCCTGCATGCGCCGGCGCGAGAAACGCCGCGGACGGCGCTCGGCCTTCGGCGCACCGAAGCGGCGCGCTGCGCGCAACGGCGTCCACGCGTCGTTCGTCACCTCGCCCGACCAGACGAGATCCCAGAGCGCGGGCAGCGCGATCGCCTCCTCGAGCTGCGTCTCGGCGAGCAGCTCGTCCCAGAACGAGGCATGCGTCAGCGCGGCGCGGATCGCATCGTGCTCCGGCCCCTCCGGGGGCGGCGTGCCGGCGACCTGACCGAGCACGCCCGCGTCCTCGCGGAAGTAGAGCGCGACGCGGTCCTGGCCGGCGCCGACCCAGACGACCTCGCCGCTCGCGGTGAGCGCGTCGAGGTGCTCGGGCCGGTAGCCGGGCACGCGCCGCGGCAGCACCTCTGACTCCCAGAGCGCCACCGGCAACGGCAGCGCCTGCAACGGCACGAGCGCCTCGCGCAGCGACGCGCGGCGATCGACGCCGTGCCACGACGGGAGGAAGCGCGCGAGCGCCTCCTGGTCGACGGCTTCGACCTCGCGGCGGAGCGCCGCCAGCGAGGCGCGGCGCAGGCGGCGCAGCACGTCGGGGTCGCACCACTCGCGCTCGCTGCCGCCGGGTCGCAGCTCGCCGCGAACGAGTTGCTCGTCCGCCTCGAGCTCGGCGAGGATGCCGCCGACCTCGCGGCCGAAGCGCTCGTCGGCGTCACGCGTCGTGAACGGCCCGCGACCCTTCGCAAACCGGAGCACGAGCTGACGCAGCGACTCCGGCCCGCCTTCGAGGAACGCATCGGGCAGACCCGACGGCGGCATCGCACCGAGCGCGTCGCGGTAGCGGCCCGCGTCCTCGACTGCGATCAAGCGCTCTTCGCCCGCGATGCGGACGATCACCGCGCGCCGCTCAGCGAGCAGCGGCTCGGCGAGCGCCGGGTCGTACTCGTCTTGCCGCAGGTCTCCGCGCAGCCGCAGCTTGTCGTGCAGATGGTCGGGCGTCTTCGGATCGCCCTGCAGCTGGCGCTCGACCTCGTCGACCGCGTCGGCGTCCAGCAGATCGCGCAGCTCCTCCTGGCCGAGCAGCTCACGCAGCAGGTCGCGGTCGAGCGACAGCGCCTGCGCCCGGCGCTCGGCCGGCGGCGTGTCGTCCTCGTACATGTAGGTCGCGATGTAGTCGAAGAGCAGCGACGTCGAGTAGGGCGACGCGCTCTGCGTCTCGACCTCGACGAGATCGATCTCGCGCGTCTTCAACGACTGCAGCAGGCCGCGCAGCGCGGGCAGGTCGAACACGTCCTGCAGGCACTCGCGGTAGGTCTCGAGGATGACCGGGAAGCTGCCGTACTTTCGCGCCACCTGCAGGAGCGACTGCGCCTTCAGCCGCTGCTGCCAGAGCGGCGTGCGCTCACCCGGCCGGCGGCGAGGGATCAGCAGCGAGCGTCCCGCGTTCTCGCGGAAGCGCGCGCCGAAGAGCGCCGTCTCCCCCACCTCGGCGACGACGAGATCCTCGACCTCGCCCGGGTCGATCATCAGCTCGTCGATCGGCGGCGGAACGTCCGACTCGGGGAAGTGCAGCGCGATCCCGTCGTCGGACCAGATCGACTGCGCCTCGACACCAAGCGCTTCGCGCAGGCGCGCGGCGATCGCCATCGCCCACGGCGCGTGCACGCGTCCGCCGAACGGCGAGAGGATGCAGACGCGCCAGTCGCCGATCTCGTCGCGGAAGCGCTCGACGACGATCGTGCGGTCCGATGGAACGGCGCCTGTGGCGTCGTGCTGCTCGCGCAGGAACGTCAGCAGGTTGACGGCGGCGCGCCGGTCGAGGTGGTACTCGTCGGCGAGCCGCGCGAGCGCCTTGTCGTCCTTCAGCGCACTCAGCTCGCGCGAGGCGGCGCCGATCTTCTGACCGAGCTCGAACGGCCGCCCGACGCCCTCGCCCTTCCAGAACGGCACGGCGCCGGGAATCCCGGGCGCCGGCGAGACGAGCACGCGGTCGCGCGTGATCTCCTCGATCCGCCACGACGAGGCGCCGAGCAGGAACGTCTGACCGGCGCGAGCCTCGTAGACCATCTCCTCGTCGAGCTCGCCGACCCGCCCGCCCCCGTCGACGAGGAAGACGCCGAAGAGGCCGCGGTCGGGGATCGTCCCCGCGTTCGTGACGGCGAGACGGCGGGCGCCTTCGCGTGCGCGCACCGTCCCGCCGGTGCGGTCCCAGACGATGCGCGGCCGCAGCTCCGCGAACTCGTCCGACGGGTAGCGGCCGGCGAGCATGTCGAGCACGTTCTCGAGCTGCGCCCGCGAGAGCTCCTTGAACGGATAGGCGCGCGTGACGAGCGCGTGCAGATCGTCGACGCGCATCTCTTCGTCGACGGTGATCGCGACGATCTGCTGTGCCAGCACGTCGAGCGGGTTGCGTGGGATCTTCGTCTCTTCGATCTCGCCGCCGCGCATCGCGCGCGCGACGACCGCGGACTCGAGCAGGTCGGCG
Source organism: uncultured Actinomycetes bacterium (assembly GCA_963779505.1). Taxonomy (GTDB): domain Bacteria; phylum Actinomycetota; class Thermoleophilia; order Gaiellales; family Gaiellaceae; genus PALSA-600. The sequence goes on from CAVZYK010000024.1 coordinate 56,727, forward strand.
CGGAACTTCGGGAAGATCCGCCCCTTCGAGACCGCGCCCAGCTCGTGCCCCGCGCGACCGATGCGCTGCAGGCCGCGCGCGACTGACTTCGGCGACTCGACCTGGATCACGAGGTCGACCGCTCCCATGTCGATGCCGAGCTCGAGGCTCGACGTCGCGACGAGGCACGGGATCCGCCCGGCCTTCAGATCCTCCTCGACGAGCTGGCGCTGCTCGCGCGCGAGGGAGCCGTGATGGGCGCGCGCGATCTCGCGCAGCGGCTGGTCGTCGCCGGTGTCGGCGTTCGCGAGCTCGTTCAGGCGCAGCGCGAGCCGCTCGGCGAGCCGGCGGTTGTTGACGAAGACGATCGTCGAGCGATGCTCCTCGACGAGCCGCAGGATCTCCGGGTAGATCGACGGCCAGATCGAGTTGGTGCCGCCCTCGGTCGACGTGAGGAGCGCGCTGCCGTCGGCCTCGGGCGGGTTCTCGTACGAGACCGTCTGCCCGAGCTCGCGCATGTCCTCGACCGGCATCACGACCTCCAGGTCGAGCTCCTTGCGCGTGCCCGCATCGACGAGTGTGATCTCGCGCCCACCCGCAACGAACCGGCCGATCTCCTCGAGCGGGCGCTGCGTCGCCGAGAGCGCGATCCGCTGCATCGGCCGCTCCACCAGCTCCTGCAGGCGCTCGATGCTGATCGCCATGTGCGCGCCGCGCTTCGTGCCTGCAACGGCGTGCACCTCGTCGATGATCAGCGTCTCGACCGAGCGCAGCATGTCGCGGGCCTGCGAGGTCAGCATCAGGTAGAGCGACTCGGGCGTCGTGATCAGGATGTCGGGCGGATCCTTGAGGATCTCGCGCCGTTCCTTCTGCGGCGTGTCGCCGGTGCGCACCGCGACGCGCACCTTCGACTGCAGGCCGGCCAGCGGGCCGCGCAGGTTCCGCTCGATGTCGTAGTTGAGCGCCTTCAGCGGAGAGACGTAGAGCACGCGCAGGCCCTCGCCCGGCGTCGAGCTCAGCCGGTCGAGCGCGTAGAGGAACGCGGTCAGGGTCTTGCCCGACCCGGTCGGCGCCTGGATGAGCACGTGGGCGCCGCTCGCAATCGCCGGCCAGCCCTCGACCTGCGGCGGCGTCGGCCCGTCGAAGGTGCGCTCGAACCAGTCCCGCGTCGCCTCGGAGAAGACTGAGAGCGGGTCCATCCCGCCAGGTTACCCCCGGCTTACTTGCTCAGGTAATACGCCGTGAAGGCGATCGCCATGATCACGACGAGGATCACGACGACGACGATCGTGATGCCGCTGAGGACGATCGCGGGCGTGCGCGCGCTCTCGCCCACCTCGGCCTCGTGCTCGAGGCTCTTGATCTCCTCGACGACGCCGTGGCCGTGCTCGTGCGGGCTCTCGGACATGCGTTTTGGGTACCCCGGTGCCGGATTCCTAGTCCTCTCACAGGACGGTTGCCTACCGTGCCTGCATGAGCGATCACACCTTCACCCGTCGCAGCACCCTCGCCAAGTTCGGCGGCATCGTCGCCGCCGCGGCAGGCGGTCGCGCGCTGCTCACGGACGACGCCGCGGGCGGCAACCTCGCCGTCGAGTCGGGCGCCGTCGCGTGCGTTCTCACCCCCGAGCTGACCGAGGGGCCGTACTACATCGCCGGCGAGAAACTCCGGCGCGACATCCGCGAAGGTCATCCGGGAACGCTGCTCAGCTTGCGGCTGCGCGTGCTGAACGCGTCGACGTGCAAGCCGATCAAGGGCGCCGCCGTCGACATCTGGCACGCCGACGCCGCCGGGAACTACTCGGGCTTCGGCAACGCCGCGGCGAGCCGCACCTTCCTGCGCGGGATCCAGAAGACCGACGCCACCGGCCTCGCCGTCTTCACCACGGTCTACCCGGGCTGGTACCAGGGTCGCACCGTCCACATCCACGTCAAGGTGCACGTCGGCGGCTCGGTCGTGCACACGGGGCAGCTGTTCTTCCCGGACTCGCTGACGGACACCGTCTACCAGGCGTCGCCGTACGCCGCCCGCGGCACGCGGCAGGTTCGCAACGCGAACGACTCGATCTTCGTCAACGGCGGCAAGCGCAGCATCCTGGCGCTGAAGAAGAGCGGCGCGGGGTACATCGGCTCGATCTCGATGGGAGTCCACAAGTAGGCTGCACATATGCCCGACGCGCTCTGGTTCACCGACGATCCCGAGGCCTGCAAGCTCCTGGCGCATGATCCGTTCGCGCTGCTCGTCGGCTTCGCGATCGACCAGCAGGTGACGGTGCAGAAGGCGTTCGCCGGTCCGCTCGTCCTGCAGGAGCGGGTCGGCACGCTCGATCCGCGTCAGCTCGCAGAGCGCGACCTGACGGAGGCGTTCGCGACGAAGCCGGCGATCCACCGCTTCCCCGGCGCGATGGCGACGCGCGTGCGCGAGCTCGCGTCGGTCGTCAGCGAGGAGTACGACGGCGACGCGTCGCGCATCTGGTCCGACGCCGCGGACACGGCCGACCTGAAGCGCCGCATCGCTGCCCTGCCCGGCTTCGGCGACATGAAGGTGAAGTCGTTGAGCGCCGTCCTTGCCAAGCAGTTCGGCGTCGCGGCGGCCGAAGGCCTCGCGCCCGCCCACCCCACGCTCGGCGACGTCACCTCACCCGAGGAGCTCGAGCGCTACCAGCAGTGGAAGCGCGAGTACAAGAAGGCGTCGAAAGGTTCCTGAGCTGCGAAACTCGTGAACCTGGTTCGTGGGTTCGAGGGTCAGCGCGGGTCGGGGCGGTCGACGTTCCAGTGCCGTGAGACGGTCGCGATCCAGCGGCCGTCGTCGCGCGGCACCATCGAGAAGCGCGTGATCGATCGCTGCCCGAGCTCGTGGTCGCCGTAGAGCACATCGAGACCGAAGCGGCGCGGCTCCTCCACGGCCGAGCGCGCCTCCGCGAACGCCGCTTCCTCCGGATCGCGGAAGGCGCCTTGCCAGAAGCCGATCTCGCCGGGCGAGATATAGAGGTCGCGCGTCAGGCGGCGGAAGTCTTCGAGCGGCGGATGCGCGGTCTCGCCGGTGTACACCTCGTTGACGAAGTGCCAGCCGTGTAGCACCGCGATCCCGGTGCCGACGTTGCGGACCGCGATCGCCAGATAGACCGCCGAGTCCCCGACCTCGGCGACGGCGCCGCCGCCCGGGATCTGGAACCACCGGTCGTCCATGAAGCCGACCTTCTGCGGCGGGTCCTCCAGCCGCGACGGGGCGAGCAGCGGCCGCAGCCCCGCGAGCAGCGACCGCTCGGCGGCACGCGCGGCGCGGTTCGCAGAGCGCACAGAGGCGAACGTCGCCAGCGCGAGCACGAGCGTCGCGAATGCCGTCGCGATCCCCGAGACGGCGACCCAGTCGGTCTCGGCGATCACCGCAGCGCTCTTCAACGCCGGCCCGAGCGCCTGGTCGGCGTGCAGGACGGGCTCGAAGAGGTCACCGTGCTCCGCGACACGCTCCAGTGCGACCTGCATCGGGAAGTCGCGCGGGCGGACGTCCTCGGTCAGCTCCTCCCAGCGCAGCGGCGTCGACACCGGCGCGCCCGGCTTCGGGCCGGACGGAGTACGCCGACGCGATCGTCTTGCCGTGCCCGTTCTGGCGGTGGTCGACGAGCACGCCGGCGCGCTTCTTCTTCAGCCACTCGGTCGTCACCTCGCCGGGATGCTGTTCCTCGAGCCGGCGCGAGAGCCGCTCCGCGAACTCGTAGGTGTCCTCGAACGTCGAGCGGCGCACGATCGGGACGACGATGTGGATCCCGTCCGAGCCGCTCGTCTTCACCCACGACGCGAGCCCGAGCTCGTCGAGCGCCTCGTGCAGGTAGTGCGCGACGCGGATGCAGAGTGCGAACGCGTCGTCCTCCTCGGGTGGGTCGAGGTCGAAGAGGACGAAGTCGGGACGGTCCGGCTTGTCGACGCGCGAGTACCACGCGTTCATGTCGATGCAGTGCATCTGCACCATCCAGAGCAGCGCCTCGCGGCTGTTGACGAGCGGGAAGTCGACGAGGCGCGACTCGCGCTCGTCCTTTCGCTGGCCTCGGGGCCAGGTGCGGAACTGGCGCGTCGGGATCCAGTCGGGGATCCCCTTCGGCGCCTGCTTCTGGAAGAACGATCCGCCCTGCGAGGCCCTCGCGCCAGCGCTTCATCGTGAACGGGCGATCGCGCAGGTGCGGCACGATCGTGTCTGCGACGTCGCCGTAGTAACTGAAGAGGTCGCCCTTCGTGATGCCGTCGTCGGGGAAGAGGACGCGGTCGGCGGACGAGAGCTTGACCTCGTGCGTCACCGCCGTACCGCCCACATGACGTTGGCGAGGTTGGGAATCGCGTACGTCCCCTCCGGGACCAGCTCCCCGAGCCTGGCGATCACGACGTCCTGCTCGGCGGGGGGCTTGCTCGCGATCCAGCTCATCGATCGCACGTTGTCGAGCATGCCGCTCCGGTCGAGCACGTGGTCGTGCGGGAATGCCGTCCTCGGCGACAGCGCCGAACGGGCCGCGCTCGATGAGCTCCTTGAAGGGCGGACCGGCGCGCACGGCGGCGAGCGACGGAGCATGGAGCTCCTCGAGTTGCGCGCGATACGCCTCGGGCCGCGGATCGGTTCGCGCGTCGTCGCCCTCGTTCCAGACGAGTGCGAGCACCCCGCCCGGCCGCAGCACGCGCGCGAACTCCGCCACGGCCTCGTCGTTCGCGAACCAGTGGAACGCCTGTGCTGCGAACACCCCGTCGACGGACGCGTCAGGGAGCGGCAGCTTCTCCGCCGAGCCCGGGTGGCTCTCGGCCTCGGGCACGACCCGATCGAGGATGGCACGCATCCTGTCGAGCGGCTCGACCGCGAGCACGCGAGCGTAGTGCCGCGCGAGCACGCGCGTCAGCTTCCCGGTGCCGGCCCCCACGTCGACGACGGTGGCCTCGGGGCCGAGCGGCAGGACATCGAGCACCGCGTCGGGGTAGTCCGGCCGCGTCCGCTCGTATTCCTCCGCGGCGCGGTCGAAGCTCCTCGCCTGCTCGGCGCGATCAACCAACGCCGGCGAGCAGGAAGGCGCGATTCTCCTTGAGCATCTCGCGCGCGATCACGATCCGCTGGATCTGGTTCGTGCCCTCGTAGATCTGCGTGATCTTCGCGTCGCGCATCATCCGCTCGACCGGATACTCCTGGATGTAGCCGTAGCCGCCGAGCACCTGCACGGCGTCGGTCGTCACCTCCATCGCGACGTCGGTGCAGTAGAGCTTCGCCATCGCCGAGAGCTTCGTCAGCTCCGGCCCGGTGTCGCCCTCGTCGATCATCTGGCCGACCTTGTAGAGGAGGCCGCGCGCCGCGACGCACTTCGTCTCCATGTCGGCGAGCATGCCCGCGATCAGCTGGTGCTGGCCGATCGGCTTGCCCATCGTCTCGCGCGACTTCGCGTACTCGACGGCATAGTCGGTCGCGCCCTGGGCGAGGCCGAGGCCCTGCGCGCCGATCCCCGGACGCGAGCGGTCGAGGATGCGCATCGCGATCTTGAAGCCCTCACCCTCGACGCCGAGCAGGTTCGCCGCCGGGATGCGGCAGTCGTTGAAGAAGATCTCGCCGGTCGTCGAGCCCTTGATCCCCATCTTCGGCTCGATGCGCCCGACCTCGAAGCCCGGCGTGTCGGCCTCGACGACGAACGCCGAGATGCCGCTGTGTCCCTTGTCGGGATCGGTCTTCGCGAAGACGACATAGAGAGAGGCGACGCCGGCGCTCGTGATGAAGCGCTTGCCGCCGTTCAGGACGTACTCGTCGCCGTCGAGGGTCGCGGTCGTCCGCATCGCCGCGCTGTCGGAGCCGGAGCCCGGCTCGGTGAGCGCGTACGCCGCGAGCCATTCGCCGCTCGCGAGCTTCGGCAGGAAGCGCTGCTTCTGCTCGTCGGTGCCGGCGAGCTTGATGCCGAGCGACCCGAGCTCCTGCACGGCGATGATCAGCCCGCTCGTCGCGCAGACCTTCGAGAGCTCCTCGACGACCACGAAGGCCATCAGCGAGCTCTCGCCGATGCCGCCGTACTCCTCGTCGAAGAGGACGCCGAAGAGGTCGTTCTCGCGGAAGACCTCGACGATGTCCCACGGGAACTCGCCGGTCTTGTCGATCTCGGCCGCGCGCGGCGCGACGCGCTCGCGCGCGAGCGTCCGGACGAGCTCGCGGATCTCGCGCTGCTCGTCGTTCAGTGGGTCGAGGGCGCTCATCGGCAGGGATTCTAGAGACGCAACTCGCGAACCAGGTTCAGATCGGCTGCGCGCCTGCCGATACCACGCTCATGGTCATCCCGATTCGGATCCTCGCACTCGTGCTGACGGCTTCGGCGCTCGCCTGCGCCGCGATGACGCTCGTCCTGCTGGCCGCGCGCGCCTAGCGTCTGCGCCTAACCCGCGTCCCAGGGGCTCGGCCGTCCCGTGCCGGGCAGGCAGCAGTCGGGCGCGCAGACGTCGTGGCTCGGCCCGAACCGGCCGAGCGCCGGCCGCTCCGCACCCGGCGTCATCCGCTCGACGATCAGGTCGGCGAGACCCGCGACGAACGCGGGATGCGTGCCTGCCGTGCCGGCGCGCGCCATCGTCAGGCCGAGCTCGTCGGCGATCTCCCGCGCCTCGGTGTCGAGGTCGAAGAGCACCTCGAGGTGGTCGGAGACGAAGCCGATCGGCGAGATCACGACCGCCCGTACTCCCCGCTCGTGCACCGCTCGCAGGTGGTCGCCGATGTCCGGCTCGAGCCACGGCACCTGGGGCGAGCCGCTGCGGCTCTGGTAGACGACCGCCCAGTCCGCGACGCCGACCGCCTCTGCGACGAGTCGCGCCGCCTCTCGTAGCTGCGCCTCGTAGGCGCAGTTCGCCGCCATCGCGGAGGGAATCGAGTGTGCGGTGAACGCGATGTGCACGTCGTCTGTGCCGAGCTCCGACATGGCGGCGCGCACGCGGTCGACGTTCGCCTCGACGAAGCCAGGATGGTTGAAGAACATGCGCGTTCGCGGCACCTCGGGCGCGTCCGGCCCGACCGCCTGTTGCGCGTTGAAGAGATCCTCGCGGTACTGGCGACAGCCCGAGTAGGAGCTGAACGCAGACGTGAAGATCGCGAGCGCGCGGCCGACGCCGTCCTCGGTCATCTGCCGCATCGTGTCCCTGAGGTACGGATGCCAGTTGCGGTTGCCGAAATAGATCGGCAGCTCGATGCCGCGTCGGCGCAGCTCAGGCTCGAGTGCCTCGATCAGCTCACGGTTCTGGGCGTTGATCGGACTGACGCCGCCGAACAGGTCGTAGTGGTGGGCGACGTCGAGCAGCCGCTCGCGCGGGACGTTGCGTCCGCGCGTGACGTTCTCGAGGAACGGCAGGACGTCATCCGGCCCTTCGGGGCCGCCGAACGAGACGAGCACGATCGCATCGAACTCGTGTGCGGGCCGACGCGCGACGGCGCGGTCGGCGGGCTGCTTGCGCTCTTCGACGGGCGTCGCCATCACCCGCATCCTGCCCATCTCAGCGGTGATGGCAGACCACTTCGATGTTGTTGCCGTTGGGGTCGAGCACGAAGGCGCCGACGTAGCCCGGGTGGTAGTGCGGCCGCTCACCCGGCGGGCCGTTGTCGGTGAACCCCGCGCCGACCGCGGCCTGGTGGAAGGCCGCGACGGTCGCATCGTCCGAGGCGGGGAACGCGAGGTGCACGTTCTCGGTCGGCTCGCCCTCGACGTACGAGAATGTCGCGTCCGCGCCGACGTACTGGATCCAGTCTGGCGAGTCGTGCTTCAGGCGGATCCCGACGAGCGGCGCCACGGTCTCCCAGAAGCGGCGCTGGGCCGCAACGTCGCGCGTACGAAGCCAGAGATGGTCGATCCGGCCGGTGCCGCTCGACGAGGGCTTGTGCACGGCCTCGGCGCTGTTACCGCCCGGGTCCCGCACGAAGGCGCCGTAGTAGTCCTCGCTGTAGTGCGGCCGCGGCCCAGGCTCGCCGTCGCTCTCGTAGCCGGCGCCGGTCAACCGTTGCCACCATGCATCCACGTCCGCGGGGCTCGCCGCACGGAAGCCGACATGCAGGTTGCGCGTGACCGCCGTGTCGTCGATCAACCCGAACTCGTCCCACTCGATGTACTCACCCGAGTACGTCGGCTCCCCGAGCGCGAGCTCGTAGAAGCGCCGGCTCGCCGCGACGTCGGCGACGCGGATCGTCACGTGGTCGAACACGGGCCAGAGCTTAAACGGCCGTGCCCCAGGGACAGTCCCCGGGACACGGCCGTTCGAGAGAGCTACCTCAGTGCGAGGTACGGACGCAGGAAGTCGGCTGCTTCCTGCGTGTCGACGCGCGTGTTCGTGCTCGTCGACCAGCAGGGCACGTCACCCGAGCTGACGACCGAGATCTGGACGCCGTTCAGCAGCGTCGGGCCGCCCGAGTCTCCGTAGCCCGTCCCGCCTTCATCTGCGTTGTTCTTCTGGTGCAGGTGGATCGTGTCCTTGTTGAGCGCGCTGTACGACGACACCGACCGCCACCGGTCGCCGTCGAAGGGGAAGTCCTTGCCTCCCGGTTGGTTGACAGCCTCGTGCGTGCCGTAGCCGACGTTGAGGAAGTCGGCGGCGTCGAGCGCGCCGGCCTTCTTCAGGTCGTCCAGCAGCCCGACCCGAGGCAGCGGCACGTACGGCCCCGGCTGCGCCTGGTCGAGCACGATGATCGAGACGTCGTGGGCGTACGGCGCGTGGTAGAGCGGGTTCGTCACCGTGTGCCCGCTCAGCACCGTCGCCGGGTGCTCGGAGTCGGTCGACTGGAACGTGACCCCGACCGTCCAGCCCTGCTCATCCGCGAACGAAGTGCAGTGGCTCGCGGTCAGGAAGACACGCGGTGCCACGAGCGAGCCGGTGCAGAGCACCCGCCACCCGGCAGGACGCTGGACGAGGAACGCACCGACGTTCGGATGCGCGTTGCCGTCCAGCTCACCGTTCGTGATCGCGAGCGCAGCGCCGACCACGGACAGCGCGGCGACGATCGCGACCGCGAGAGCCGTCAGTTTCTTCATGTCGAAAGTCCTCCCCTGTAGACCTCTGGTCCCGCGACCCTAGACTTGCGCCCGTGATCCTTCAAGGCGGATTGATCCGGACCCTCGATCCTCAGATCCCGACTCAGCGGGCGCTCGCGATCGCCGGCGAACTGGTCGCAGGCGGTGTGGGCGTGCACGAGACGGCACTCGCCTCGCCCGAGGTCGTCGACCTGGGCGGCCGGGTCGTGCTGCCGGGCCTCAATGACTCGCATGTGCACTTCCCGACCTGGGCGATGGCGCAGACCGAGGTGAAGCTCGACGGCTGCGCCACGCTCGACGAGGCACTCGAGCGCATCCGCTCGGCGCCGAGCCCGGCCGCAGGGCGTTGGCTGCGCGGCTACGGGTGGCGCAGCGGCGACTGGTCACCGCAGCGCGAGCCGACGCGGCAGGATCTCGACGCGATCGCGCCGGACGCGCCGGCGGCGATGATCGCCAAGGACTACCACTCGATCTGGCTCAACTCGGCCGCACTCGCGCTCGCGCACGGCGACCTCGAGGTCGCAGGCGGCGTCGTCGAGCGCGACGACCGCGGCGAGCCGACGGGCGTGCTTCGCGAAGAGGCGGCGTGGCGCTTCAAGGAACGGCACATGATCGTGCCGGACGACCAGTACGTCGAGGCGATGCGCGTCGGCGTCAAGCTCGCAAACTCGCGCGGCGTCACCGCGGTGCACGACAAGGACGGCTGGCTCGGCGCACTGCGCCTGTGGCAGCAGCTCGAGGAGCGCGGCCAGCTCTCGCTGCGCGTCTGGCAGTCGATCCCGCACGACAAGCTGGAGCACGCCGTCGCGACGGGACTGCGCTCGGGCTTCGGCAGCTCTCACGTAAAGCTCGGATACCTGAAGGTGTTCATGGACGGCACGCTCGGCTCGCAGACGGCGTGGATGCTCGACGGCAGCGGCGTGCAGATCACGAGCGGCGAGCAGCTGGCCGAGATCGTGCGGCGCGGCGCCGCTGCGGGGTTCCCGGTCGCGGTGCACGCGATCGGCGACCGCGCCAACCGCGAAGCACTGGACGCATTCGAGGAGACGAGGGACCTCTGGCAGCCGCAGGGGCTGCGGCAGCGGATCGAGCACGCGCAGCTGCTTTCCGCCGAGGATCTCCCCCGCTTCGCCGAGCTCGGCATCACCTGCTCGGTGCAGTTCTCGCACGCTCCGTCGGATCGCGACATGGCGGATCAGTTCTGGGCGGGCAAGACCGACGGCGCCTACGCATTCCGGTCGTTGCTCGACTCGGGCGCGGTCCTCGTCAACGGCAGCGACGCTCCGATCGAGGAGCTCGATCCGCTCGCGGGCATCCGGGCCGGCGTGCGCCGCACGATCGACGAGCGGGCGGCCTGGCATCCGGAGCAGTGCGTGACGGTCGACCAGGCGTTCCACGCCACGTGCGTCGCGCCGGCCTGGCTCGCACGCGACGAACGGCGCCGCGGCACGCTGATCCCGGGCCACGTGGCCGATCTGGTCGTGCTCGACCGCGATCCGTGGGACGACCTGGACGCCGAGGTGGTCGCGACCATGGTCGGAGGCCGCTGGGTGCACAACCCGCCTCCCTGGTGAGGTTTTGCGTGAGCTTTACGCCCAGGAGACCGAACGCTGTCGGTCGCGGGGGATGCTCAGGTTCGTCAACGAGTTTCACCCAGGAGGAATCAACCGATGAAGCTACGTCTTCTCAGCACCCTCGCACTGGCAGCTCTCGCCCTGACCGTGGTCGCGGCAGGCGCGTCGGCCGGCGGTCGGGGCAAGCTGTTCCAGTACCGCGGCGAGCTGCTCAACGCGAGCGCGACGAGCGTCTCCGTGCAGGTCGAGGCCGGCAACCGGCCCGCGCTGCGCTCCATGCTCGGCCAGAGCCAGAACCAGACGTTCACGCTCGGCGCGAAGTCCGAGGTGCTGATCTGGCGCCACGGCATCCCGACTGTCGGCACCACTGCTGACCTGAAGCAGGGCGATTGGATCACCGTCAACGTGCGCGCCCATGCCGGCTCGTCGCTGGCCGAGGTCGAGTCGCATCCGGTCGGGATCGTCGCCGACCGCGTCGCGAAGCCGAACCCGCCGTCGAAGCCGTTGTGGCTCTACGTCGGCACCGTGGCCGGCCCGCAGTCCGGTGGCCACATCGCGCTGCACGTCAAGGCCGGCAACCGCCGCGCGCTGCGCTCGCTGATCGGTCAGGCACAGGATCAGACCTTCACCTACAGCGACGACACGATCTTCCTGCTCTGGCAGGGCAAGGTCCCGACCGTGATCGACGCATCCCAGCTGAAGGCCGGCGACCGCATCACCGTGCGGATCCGCGCGCCGAAGGGCTCGACGCTCGCGCAGGTCGAGGCGACCGCTGCGAACCACGTCGGCGACCACGAGCCGGGCAACCCGGCGACCCAGAACTAGCTCAGAACTGGCGGGCCTCTCCCCCGCTCCGACCCGCAACGGCCGGTCTTCGATCGGCCGTTGCGGCGTTCAGGAACGATCGAGCGCCGCGAACGCGAGGTAGAGCTCGCGCGCGGCCGCGATGCCCAGCGGGACGTACTCGGCCACGAGCCGCTCGTTCGGCGAGTGGATCTGCGAGTCAGGCAGGCCGAAGCCCGTGATCACGGTCGGGATGCCGTTGTTCGCGAGCGCGGGCACGATCGGCAGCGTCCCGCCCGACCGGATCAGGGCGGGCCGCGTCCCGAGCGCCTTCTCGAACGCGTCGAGACCGAGCTGCACCGCCTGCGCGTCCGGCGGCACGAGCCCGGGCGCGCGCCGACGACCAGAGCTCGACCTCGAGGTCCGCGCCCTCGGGCGCTGCTTCCCGCAGGAGGCGCTCGACCTCGGGCGCGATCTCCTCCACCTTCTGGCCGGGCGCGAGCCTGATCGACACGTTGGCGACCGCCTCGACGGGCAGCACCGTCTTCTGCAGCTGCGGCGAGCCGGTCGCGATGCCGTTCACGTCGAGCGCCGGCTCGGCGAACGTGCGCAGGTAGAAGTCGTCCGCCGCGCTCGTGTCCTTCGCGCGCGCGCCCTGCTCGGCGAGCTCGTCGGCGCCGGCGGGGAGCTGCGCCCAGCCCGCGCAGCTCCTCCGTCGGTCGGCGCCGCGATGCCCTTGCGCAGCGGCTCGACGAGCGTGCCGTCGTGCGCGATCAGCGCGTCGAGCGTCTTGATCAGCGCGTGCGCGGCGTTCAGCGCGGCGCCGCCGTACATCGCCGGAGTGCAGGTCGCGCTCGCCGGTGCGCAGCGTCACGTGGAAGTACGCCATGCCGCGCGTCGCAACGTTGAACGCCGGAACGTCGCGGCGGATCATGCCGCTGTCGAAGATGATCGCCGCGTCGGCGCCGCGCTCGTCGGTCTCGAGGAACTCGACGATCGAGTGGCCGCCGGTCTCCTCCTCGCCGTCGCAGCAGAAGCGGACGTTGACCGGGAGCTCGCCCGCCTGCGCCAGCTCGCGCGCGGCGGCGAGCAGCATGTAGAGCTGGCCCTTGTCGTCGACCGTGCCGCGTCCGTAGAGGTAGTCGCCGCGGATCTCGGGCTCGAACGGATCCGACTCCCAGAGCTCGAGCGGGTCGGGCGGCTGCACGTCGAAGTGCCCGTAGCAGAGGACCGTCGGCGCCTGGTCGGCGCCGTTCGATGCACGGATCTCACCGATCGCGAGCGGCTGTCCGTGCCAGTCGACGAGCTCGCACTCGCCGCCGGCGTCGCGGATGAACGAGCAGACCCATTCGCCCGCGCGCACGACGTCGTCCTTGTGCGCGCTGTCGGCGCTGATCGACGGAATGCGGATCAGCTCGGCGAGCTCGTCGAACCAGTCGGGATTCATCGCGGCGAGCCTACCGTTCGTCGATGTTCTCGGTGCCGGCCACCTCGTGCGCGCCGCGCGCGAGCACGAGCTCGAGCGCGCTGACGAGCAGATAGACCGTCGACGCGAGCAGCGGCCCGAGGAACCACGCGAGGCTGCCGTCGGCGACGACCGTCAGGAGCGCGCAGGAGCCGGTCGCCGCAGAGATCGAGAGGATGCTGAACGCCGAGCCGAGCGCGAGCACGACGGGCGGCTCGCGTTCGACCCGCCGGCGGAAGCCGCGCGTGACGAACGCCCCGGCGAGCGCGAACGTGATGCTGGCGCCGATCCCGAACAGGAACGCATCGCGCACCCGCGGCACGCCGGCACCCGCCTGCAGGACGATGTAGGCGCCGGTCAGCGCGACGGAGTAGCCGTAGGCGAGACCGTTCGTGCGCGCGGACTCGCCGAGCCCTCGCAGGAAGTGCCGGCGGATACTCACCGGGCGGCTTGTAGCAGGTCTGAGGACGATGAACCTGGTTCAGCTGCGCTGAACCAGGTTCACGAGTCCATGAGCTCAGGCGACGTCGCGGAGCTTCTGCGAGTCGGCGAGGGCCCGCAGCTTCTTCAGGCCCTGGTTCTCGATCTGGCGGATGCGCTCGCGGGTGACCTCGAACGCGCGACCGACCTCGTCGAGCGTGCACGGCTGCTCGCCGTTCAGCCCGTAGCGCAGCTCCAGCACGCGGCGCTCGCGGTAGCTGAGCGACGACAGGCAGCGACTGAGCGCCTCTGCGCGGAACGCCGTGTCGGCGGCCTCGTCGGGAAGCGGTGTGTGCTCGTCCTCGAGGAACTGCCCGAACTCGGACTCCTCCTCGTCGCCGACCGGCTTCTCGAGAGACACCGGCGTCTGCGAGGTGCGACGGATCGACTCGACTTCCTCGATGCTCATGTCGAGGTCGAATGCGATCTCCTCGATCGACGGCTCGCGGCCCTTCTCGGAGCGGAGCTTCCGCTCGGTGCGCATGATCTTGTTCAGCTTCTCGACGACGTGCACGGGCATGCGGATCGTGCGCGCCTTGTCGGCGAGCGCCCGCGCGACCGCCTGGCGGATCCACCAGGTCGCATACGTCGAGAACTTGTAGCCCTTGCGCCAGTCGAACTTCTCGGCGGCGCGCACCAGGCCGATCGTCCCTTCCTGGATCAGGTCGAGGAACGGCAGTCCCTGGTTGCGGTAGCGCTTCGCGATCGAGACGACGAGGCGCAGGTTCGCCTCGACCATCTCCTGCTTCGCACGATGGTCGCCGCGCTCGATGCGCTTGGCGAGCTCGACCTCCTGCGCGGCGGTCAGCAGGCTGACCTTGCCCACGTCCTTCAGGAAGAGCTGGAGCGAGTCGGCGGAGAACTCGAGCGCTGCCGGCTCCTCTGCTTCCTCAACCGTCTCGACGGCGGCGTAGAAGTCCGCGGCCGCCTCGGCCTCGAGCTCCGCGAGCGGCGCCGTCTCCTCCTCGATCTCGTCCTCCTCGAGGCCGGGAGCCGAAACCGGCTCCTCCTCCTCGATCCCCACCGTTGCCTGCGCCTTCTTCGTCATGTTCCCCCCACCGCCGAAGCGGTCGCCTTAACAGTCGCCTTACCGGATGCGGAACTGTCGCATCGCGGGCGGACGTACGCCATAGGCCGAGCGGCTCATCTTTATGGCCGCTTAGTCCCACTTGGCACAAGCCCCGCCAGGAAGACATTCGCCTGCCGGCCGAGCTTCGTCTGCGGCCCGAGGGCCCGGGCCTGGCGAAACTGACGCTCCGCCTCGGTGCGCTGGCCCGTCCAGGCGAGCAACAGCCCGAGGTGGTAGCGAACGGACTGGCTGCGCGGGAACCGGCGCACGAGCGGGCCGAGGCGGGAGAACGAGGCCGACAGGTTGTCCTCGTCGAAGCGAGCGACCGCGGCCGCGACCTGCGGCTCGTCGTCGTTCGGCCGGAGGCGGGCCGCCCGGGCGTAGACGCGCTCGGCGGAGTGCTGGTGACCCTGGCGCTGCAGGAGCGCGCCCTGCAGGAGCAGCCGGTCGTGGCCTTCCTGCTCGAAGACGGGATAGAGGCCGTCCTGCGGCGTGAAGTACTGCGGGTGGAGGATCTCGTCGGCCCGCATCTCGTAGTACGTGTCGCGCCCGGCGGTCTTCGCGGCCCGGAAGGCCTGCGCCGCCTCGGCGAGGTAGCCGGCGCAGTAGAGGACGATCCCGCGGTTGAACTGCACGACGGCGTCCTTGGGGGCACGCTGGGCGACGGGGGCGAGCGCCAGGGCCGCCTGCTGCGCGGGCAGCCGGAGCGCCGAACGGACGGCGTCGACCTCGGCCGACCGGACGCCCGGCACGACCAGCGGCTGCGCGCGCTCGGTGCACTGGCGGCTCGGCTGCGGCGGCGTCTGCCGCGTCGCGAGCACGACGCCCGCCACGACCCCGGCCGCGACGACGGCGGCCAGGCCCACGATCAGCCGGACGCGGGCAGCGGCAGACACGGCGCCAAGGTAGATGATCGGTTTCGAGCCGAGGCGGGAATGAACGCTCCTACCGCTACCGTTTATGAAGCTATGACCACCTACCGCGAGCTGCTGCAGTCCACGAAGGCGTCGATCTCCGAGGTCGACGCGGAAGCTGCCCGCGCTCTGGACGGCGCCGTCTGGGTCGACGTCCGCGAGGTGGACGAATGGCAGGAGGGGCACATCCCGAATGCCGTCCACGTCCCGCGCGGGCATCTCGAGTCGCGCGTCGAGGGCGGTCGCCCCCGACCGCAGCGCACCGGTCGTCATCTACTGCGCCTCCGGCAACCGCTCGGCCTTCGCCGCCAAGTCACTCGAGGAGCTCGGCTACGAGCACGTGCACTCGCTGATCGGCGGCATCACCGACTGGAAGCGAAACGGCGGCGAGGTCGTGCTGCCTCGCACGCTCTCGCCCGAGAAGCGCACCCGCTACTCGCGCCACATCCTGATCCCCGAGATCGGCGAGGAGGGCCAGCTGAAGCTGCTCGACTCGAAGATCCTCCTGATCGGCGCCGGCGGCCTCGGCTCCCCCGCGTCGCTCTACCTCGCTGCGGCCGGCATCGGCACGCTCGGGATCGTCGACGCCGACATCGTCGACGAGACGAACCTGCAGCGGCAGATCGCGCACTCACTCGACACCCTCGGCACGCCGAAGGTCGACTCCGCGAAGCGTGCGATCGAGGCGCTCAACCCGGACGTCAACGTCGTCACCTACCGCGAGCGCCTCACCTCCGAGAACATCGACCGCATCCTCGACGACGGCTGGGACATCATCGTCGACGGCGCAGACAACTTCCCCACCCGGTATCTCGTCAACGACGCGTCGGTCTGGCGCGGGATCCCCGTCGTGCACGGGTCGATCTATCGCTTCGAGGGTCAGGTGACCGTCTTCAAGCCGCACGACGGGCCGTGCTACCGCTGCCTCTTCCCGGAGCCGCCGCCTGTCGAGCTGGCGCCGTCGTGCTCCGAGGGCGGCGTGCTCGGCGTCCTGCCGGGCATCGTCGGCACGCTGCAGACGAACGAGGCGATCAAGCTCGCGGCCGACATCGGCGAGCCGCTCGTCGGTCGCCTGCTCCTGCTCGACGCACTCGCGACCGAGTTCAACGAGGTCAAGATCGAGCGCCGCGACGACTGCCCCGTCTGCGGCGACCACCCGACGATCACCGAGTACATCGACTACGTGGAGTTCTGCGCGAGATGAGTTTGGTCAGGGTTCCCCCCGTCCTCCGTCAGGAGGCGGGCGGCGCACGCGAGGTCGAGGCATCCGGTGCGACCGTGCGCGAGCTGCTCGAGGATCTGACGACGAAGCTGCCCGCGCTCGGCAGCCGCGTCTACGGCGAAGGCGAGATCCACTCGTTCGTGAACGTCTACGTCGACGGCGAGGACATCCGCACGCGCGACGGCGTCGAGACGCCCGTCCGCGACTCGTCGACAGTGATTCTTTTGCCGGCAATGGCCGGCGGCTGTGCCGGCTAGCTCGTTACTCGACCTGATCGGCAACACCCCGCTCGTCGAGCTGAGGCGGCTCTCGCCCCCGGGCCGCACGATCGTCGCCAAGCTCGAAGGACAGAACCCGACCGGGTCGATCAAGGACCGCGTCGCGGTCGCGATGGTCGAGGCGGCCGACCTGCAGCCCGGCCAGGAGCTGCTCGAGCCGACGAGCGGCAACACCGGCATCTCGCTCGCGCTCGTCGCGAAGCTGAAGGGACTGAAGCTGACCTGCGTCATGCCGGACAACGCGACGCCCGAGCGGCGCGCGCTGCTCGAGCTCTACGGCGCGACGATCGTCGACTCGCCGGGCGCGGAAGGGTCGAACGGCGCGGTGCGGCTGGCGCAGGAGCTCGCGGCGCGCGACGACCGCTACGTGATGCTGTTCCAGTACGGCAACGAGGCCAATCCGCGTGCGCACTACGAGGGGACGGGCGCGGAGATCGTGCGCGACCTGCCCCGCGTCGACGCGCTCGTCGCAGGTCTCGGCACCGGCGGGACGCTGATGGGCACCGGTGCACGACTCCGCGAGGCGTTCCCCGACGTGCAGGTCGTCGCCGCAGAGCCTCTCCCCGGCGATCCCGTGATGGGCCTGCGCTCGCTCGAGGACGGGTACGTGCCGCCGATCCTCGACGTGTCCAAGCTCGACCGGAAGCTGCTCGTCTCGAACGACGAGGCAGCAGCAGCGTCACGCGCGCTGCTCGACCGTGAGGGTCTGTTCGCCGGCGTCTCTGCCGGCGCCGTCGTGCACGTTGCGCGGCGCATCGCCGAGGAGCTGCCCGAGGGAGCGCGTCGTCGTCGCGGTGCTCGCCGACGGCGGCTGGAAGTACCTCTCCGCTCCCTTCTGGTCGGGCGACGCGATCGACGAGGCGGTGCTCTGGTGGTGATCTCAGCGGAGATCCGTGCCGAGCTGCACGCGCACGCCGCCGAGGAGGCGCCGAACGAGTGCTGCGGCGTCGTCGTGCTTCGCGACGGCGTCGCCGAGCGGTATGTCCGTGGGCGGAACGCGCTCGCCTCCCCGTACCGCTACGAGTTGGAGATCGACCCGACCGTGTGGTTCCTCGAAGACGAGGGCTACGAGCTCGCCGTCTTCCACTCGCATCCGGAGACGAAGCCGATCCCGTCGCGCACCGACCGTGAGCTCGCCGGCCTCTGGTCGGGCCGGCCCTTCCTGATCTACGGGTTGAAGCTCGAGGAGCTTCGCGCGTGGCGCGTCGCGCGCGACGAGGCGATCGAGTTGCCGCTCGAGTAACCGGCCGGGCTCGCCGGGAGTACGCTCACCGGCGATGGGCATCGCGGACGTCGTCTCGCCGGAATCGCTGGTCGAGGTCAAGGGGCGCTACCTCGCCGACCTGATGGGCCGCGGCCTGCAGGGAACGGCAGACGCGGTCGTCCTCCCTTCGAGCGTCGACGAGGTCGCCGCGGTCATGCGCTGGTGCTACGAGCACGACGTGCCGCTGACCGCGCGCGGCGGCGGCACAGGGCTCGCCGGCGGAGCGATCCCGGTCGAAGGCGGGGTCGTGATCGGCTTCGAGCGCCTGAACAAGGTGCGCGCGTACGACCCGCTGCTCTGGCGCATGCATGTCGAGGCGGGCGTCACCACCGCCGACGTGCAGCGGCTGGCACGCGAGAGCGGCCTGCGCTTCCCGCCCGACCCCGGCGCGGCCGAGATCTCGCAGATCGGCGGCAACATCGCGTGCAACGCCGGCGGGCCGCACGCGTTCAAGTACGGCGTCACCGGGCACTGGGTGACCGGGATCGAGGCAGTGATCCCGCCGGGCGAGATCGTGCAGATCGGCGGGCCGATCCGGAAGGACGTCTCGGGTTACGACGTCAAGAGCCTGCTCGTCGGGTCGGAGGGAACGCTCGGGCTCGTCACCGCCGCGTGGCTGCGGCTCGTCCCCGCGCCGGAGCTCGAGCTGCCGGTGATCGGGCTCTACCGCGACGCCGACGCAGGCATCTCGGCGATCGAGCGCGTGCTCGCATCCGGGGTCGTTCCCGCGGCGATCGAGTACCTCGACGCCGTCACGCTGTCGTATTCGGGCGACGCCTATCCGTTCGGGATCCCGGAGGGCGGCGCCTTCATGGTCATCACCGAGGCGGACGGGTCGCACGCGGAGGCGCGACGCGTCGCCGGCGAGTTGCGCGAGGCGCTGGCGGAGGACGCCGTCGCGGTGCACGCACCCGAGGAGCCTTCGGAGGTCGCGGAGCTGTGGCGCTGGCGCGGCGGCGCAGCCTTCGCGATCCTCGCGCAGCGCGGCGGCGCGTTCAGCGAGGACATCGCCGTGCCGCTCGACCGGCTGCGCGAGGTGGCGAGCGAGACGCTCGAGATCGGCGAGCGCCACGGCGTTCCGGCGCTCTCCTTCGGGCACGCAGGCGACGGCAACATCCACTCGACGTTCCTCTTCTCCCCCGACGATCCGGATGAGGAGCGGCGCGCCGACGCAGCCTGCCACGACCTGTTCGAGCTCGCGCTGCGACTCGGCGGGACGGTGACCGGCGAGCACGGCATCGGTTGGCTGAAGCGCGGCCAGCTCGCAGGACAGCTCGGCCCCGCCGGCTACGACCTGCACACGCGGCTGAAGCAGACCTTCGACCCGAAGAACCTGCTCAACCCCGGCAAGAAGCGCTAGGACAGCCCACCGAGGCTCACCGACCCGCAGACGCGTTGGGCAGGTGCCCCATAGGTACTCATGCGCTTACACATAGGTACTCATGTGTCACCGCGCACGACACGTGAGCTCGACCCTCCCGGCGTATGCTCGACCCGTGCACGACGCCCTTCGCCGCCGCGCCCGCGAGGGGCTCGTCTCAGGCGCTGAACGCGCGCCGGCGCGCGCACACTTTCGCGCGATGGGGATCGACCCGTCCCGACTGGACGGTCCGATCGTCGGCGTCGTCTCGACCTGGACGCAGACGATGCCGTGCAACCTCAACCAGCTCGAGCTGGCGGCACGCGTCGGCGAGGGCGTGAGCGCCGCAGGCGGCGTGCCGCTCGGGTTCAACACGATCGCCGTCTCCGACAACCAATCTCAGGGGACGCCGGGGATGCGGGCGTCGTTGATCTCGCGCGAGGTGATCGCCGACTCGATCGAGCTGATGGTGCACGCGCACGACTTCGACGCGCTGGTCTGCGTCGTCGGCTGCGACAAGACCGTGCCCGCCGCGCTGATGGCGCTCGCCCGCGTCGACAAGCCTGCGGTCGTGCTCTACAGCGGCCCGATGCGAGCCGGCCGGCTGCGAGGGCGAGAGGTGACGATCCAGGACGTCTGGGAGGCGGTCGGCGCCGAGGAGCGTGGGCTGATCCCGCGCGCCGAGCTCGACGAGCTCGAGCGCGTCGCCTGCCCCGGCGCGGGCACGTGCGCCGGGCATTTCACGGCCAACACGATGGCCGTTGCGCTCGACTGCCTCGGCATCTCTCGGCTCGGCGACGGCCTCATCCCCGCCGACGAGCGAGCAGCGAAGGACGACGCGGCGACGCGAGCGGGCACGCTCGCCACGCAACTCGCCGGCTCGGGCCCGACGCGCGCGGACGTTCCTCGACCGGCGCGCGCTCCTGAACGCAATGGTCGGAATCGCGGCGACCGGCGGCTCGACGAACGGCATCCTCCACCTGCTCGCGATCGCCAAGGAGGCCGGCGTCGCTCTGACGCTCGACGAGCTCGCCGCGATCGGCAGCAGCACACCGGTGATCGCGAGCCTCGCGCCCTCGGGCCGGTTCATGGCGGAGGACTTGCACCGCGTCGGCGGCACGGCGTCGCTGATCCGCGAGCTCGTCCGCGGCGGCTTGCTCGAGGGCGACGCGCCGACGGTCGACGGTTCGACGCTCGCCGCCTCGACCAGCGACGCGCCCGTCCCCGACGGCGAGGTGCTGTTCACGCTCGACGAGCCGTTCAAGCCGACCGGCGCGCTGCACGCCCTGCGCGGGAACCTCGCGCCCGACGGGAGCCTGGTCAAGCTCTCCGGCGGCCACCGGACGCACCGCGGCCCCGCACTCGTCTTCGACAGCGAGGAGGCGTGCACGGACGCCGTGCGCGCGGGCGTCGTGGCCGCCGGCTCGGTGCTCGTCGTGCGCTACGAAGGCCCCGCCGGCGGCCCCGGCATGCGCGAGATGCTGAGCGTCACGGCGTCCGTCGTGGGCGCGGGGCTCGGCGAATCGGTCGCACTCGTCACCGACGGGCGCTTCTCCGGCGCCACACGCGGGCTGATGGTCGGCCACGTCGCACCCGAAGCGGCTCGCGGCGGCCCGCTCGCGATCGTCCGCGACGGCGACCTGATCGCGATCGACGTCGACGCCGGGACGCTGACGCTCGAGCTGGACGACGCGGAGATCGCGGCGCGACTCGCCGCCTGGACGGCACCCACCCTTCCCTATGCCGGCGGCGTCTTCGGCCGCTATCGCGCGCTGGTCGGCTCTGCGTCCGAAGGCGCGGTGCTCCAGCCGTGAGACGATCCGCTGCATGAGCTTCGACGGGAAACGCGCTCTCGTGACAGGCGCAGGCTCGGGTATCGGCGCGGCGGTCGCGCGCAGTCTCGCGGCGGCGGGTGCGGAGCTGACCGTCGCCGACCTCTCTCCTCACGCCGTCGCCGACGAGCTCGGCGCGCGCGCGCTCGAGCTCGACGTGCGCGACGAGGCTCAGGTCGCCACGGCGATGAACGACCTCGACCTGCTCGTCAACGTCGCGGGCATCGGCTCGACGACCAACGCTCCGGAGACACCGCTCGACGTCTGGGAGAACGTCTTCGCCGTCAACGCACGCGGCACGTTCCTCTGCTGCAAGCACGCGATCCCCGGCATGGCCGCACGCGGCGGCGGTTCGATCGTCAACGTCGCGTCGATCGCCGCGCTCGTGGGACTGCGCAACCGCGCCGCCTACTCGGCCTCGAAGGGCGCTGTCATCGCGCTCACGCGTGCCCTTGCGGTCGACCACGTCGCAGACGGGATCCGCGTCAACGCCGTCGCGCCCGGGACGGTCGACTCGCCCTGGGTGCGCCGCCTCGTCGAGGACGTCGGCGAGTCCCTCGACGCGCTGCGCGCGCGGCAGCCGCTCGGCCGCCTCGGCACGCCCGAGGAGATCGCCGACGCGATCCTCTACCTCGCTGCGGCCGAGTTCGTGACCGGCACGGTGCTGGTGATCGACGGCGGCCTCACCGCGGCCTGATGCTGGCGCTCGTCACCGACCCCGGCGTCCCCCACTCCACGCGGGTCGCGGACGTTCCCGCCGTGCGAGGCCGACGACGACACGCTGCTGATGCGCGTGCTCGAGGTCGGCGTCTGCGGAACCGACCGCGAGATCTCGGAAGGGCTCTTCGGCGTCCCGGCCGACGGCAGCTCGCTCGTGCTCGGGCACGAGTCGCTCGCGGTCGTTGAGCGCGACGGCCACGGCTTCAGCCGCGGCGACCTCGTCACGGCAACCGTGCGCCGCTCGTGCCGGCACTGCCTCGCCTGCGCCGAGGGCGCACCGGACTCGTGCCTGACGGGCGACTACGTGGAGCGCGGCATCACACGGCTCGACGGCTTCGCACGCGAGCTCGTGGCCGAGGACCCGGCGCAGGTGATCCCGATCCCGGCGACGCTCGGCAGGCTCGGCGTCCTCGCCGAGCCGACATCGATCTGCGAGCGCGCCCTCCGTCACGCGCGGACGATCGGCGGCCGGCAGCCCTGGCAGCTCGAGCGCGCGCTCGTCGTCGGCGCCGGCGCGATCGGCGTCATCTCGACCTACCTGCTCCGTCTCGCGGGGATCGACGTCTGGACGACGTCGCTCGAGCCCTCGAGCGAGCTCGTGACCGCCTCGGGCGCGCGCTACGTCTCGACGGTCGACGCCTCGCTCGCCGACCTGCGCACGCGAGACGGGCGGCTTCGACCTCGTCATCTCCGCCGTCCCCGATGCACAGGTGATGGCCGACAGTCTCGGGCTCCTCCGCCGCAGCGGCGTCGCGTGCCTGCTCGGGATCGACGGACGCCCGCAGTCGGTCGCCGTCGACGGGCCGGTGCTCGGGCTCGACGCGATCCTCGAGAACCGCGTCCTCTTCGGCAGCGTCAATGCGCACCGCGAGGATTGGCTCTCGGCCGTGGACTCACTCGACCGTGCGCGGGCTCGCTGGCCGGATCAGGTCGAGGCGTTCGTCGGCCTGCGCGTGCCGCTCGACCGCTTCGGGGAGGCGTTCGCCCACCGCGGCGTCAAGGCGACGCTCGTCCTCGACGACTAGAGGCTTGATGTGGAACTGCGTGTCTGTGGGGCATACGCTCACCCCGAGCGGTAGGAGAGCTGCTCGCGCTGCCCGGTCTCGCCCGAGCGGACGATCGCGTCCGCGACGACGGCGGCGCGGTAGCCGTCCTCGAACGTGGCGCCGTACGGCGCGACGTCGGTGTCGTCGGCGATCGCCTTGAGCATGTGGTGCAGCTCGTGCACGAAGGTGTCGCCCCAGCCGATGATGTGTCCCGGCGGCCACCAGTGCTCCCAGAACGGATGGTTCGTCTCGGAGACGAGCACCGTCTTGAAGCCCCGCGCACGATCGCCGTCGGCGCGGAAGACCTGCAGCTCGTTCAGACGCTCCATGTCGAACGCCAGCGAGCCCTTCGAGCCGTTGATCTCCCACTGGAACGCGTTGCGGCGCCCGAGCGCGAGGCGCGTGCCCTCGATCGTGCCGACCGAGCCGTTCTCGAACTCGACAGCAGCCTCGAGCGCGTCGTCGACCGTCCGTCCCTCGACGAACGTCTTCACGAACCCGAAGACCGAGGCGATCTCACCGTTCAGGAACCGGCCGAGATCGATCACGTGCGTGCCGATGTCCCCCAGGGCGCCCGAGCCTGCGTCGTCGACCTGGAACCGCCACGTGTCGAGCGACGGGTCGTCGGCCCAGTCCTGTAGATAGCGGCCGCGGAAGTGACGGATCTCGCCGAGCTCCCCCGCGTCGATCATCTCGCGGGCGAGGCGGATCGCAGGCACGAAGCGGTAGTTGAACGCACAGAGGTGCTTGACGCCGGTCGCCGCGACCGCCTGCCAGATCGCGTAGCTCTCGTCCGCGTCACGGCCGAGCGGCTTCTCGCAGATCACGTGCTTGCCGGCTCGAGCAGCGGCGATCGTCGGCTCGGCGTGCAGCGAGTTCGGCCCGCCGTTGTCGAAGAGCCCGATCCGCTCGTCGGCGACGAGGTCGCGCCAGTCACCGGTCGCGTAGTCGTAGCCGTAGCGCGCGGCGGCCTCCTCGACCGCCTCGGTGTTCCGCCCGGCGATGCCGACGAGGTGCGGCACGAGCGGCGGCGGCCACGTGATGTACGCGATCTTCTTGAACGCGTTCGAGTGGGCTTTGCCCATGAACGCGTAGCCCAACATGCCAACACCGATCTCGCTCACGAGGCGATACTACGCTTCGTCCGATCAGACCAAGCGCGTAGAGGAGTCAACGTGGCGCACGCAGTCAAGTGGGGGATCATCTCGACGGCCGACATCAACCGGAAGGTGATTCCCGGCGCTCACGCGTCGCCCGCCGTCGACCTCGTCGCCGTCGCGAGCCGCGACCAGGCACGCGCGGATGCGTACGCGAAGGAGTGGGAGATCACCCGCGCCTACGGCTCCTACGAGGCGCTGCTCGCGGACGACGAGATCGAGGCGGTCTACATCTCGCTGCCGAACACGATGCACTGCGAGTGGTCGATCAAGGCGCTCGAGGCGGGCAAGCACGTGCTCTGCGAGAAGCCGATGTCGCGCCACACCGACGAGGTCGAGGCTGCGTTCGACGCGGCGGAGCGCACCGGCAAGCTCCTCAGCGAAGCGTTCATGTACCGCCACAATCCACAGACAAAGCGTGCGAAGCAGCTCGTCGCCGACGGCGCGATCGGTGAGCTGCGGCTCGTGCGCTCGACGTTCAGCTACTCGCTCTACGACGAGGACAACATCCGGCTGCGCACCGACGTCGAGGGCGGCGCGCTGATGGACGTCGGCTGTTACAACGTCAGCGGCTCACGCCTCTTCGGCGGCGAGCCGGAGCACGTCAACGGCGAAGCGTGGTTCGGGCCGTCGGGCACGGACTGGGTCTTCGCGGGGACGATGCGCTTCCCGGACAACGTGATCGCGGTCTTCGACTGCGGCACGGCGATGCCCGAGCGTGACGAGCTCGAGGCGATCGGCAGCGAGGGCTCGCTCTTCCTGGACGACCCCTGGCACTGCAACAAGCCGGTGATCGAGGTTCGCCGCGCCGACGGCGTCGAGCGGATCGAGATCGAGCACGAGGACTCCTACCGGCTCGAGCTCGAGAACGTCAGCGCCGCGGCCCGCGGTGAGGCGGAGCTCCTGCTCGGCCGCGAGGATGCGGTCGGCCAGGCGCGCGCGCTCGAGGCGCTCCATGCGTCGGCGACGGACGGCGGACCGGTGAAGCTCTAGCCCGACGCTTCGATCGCGCGCAGCGCCAGCTGCTCGTCGACCTCGCCGGGCAGCCCGCTGACGCCGACCGCGCCCAACCGCGTCTCGCCGTCGAAGACCGCGACTCCGCCGAGAAAGAACGTGAAGAAGGGGTCGAAGCTCGCCCGCTCGACGGGGTCGTCACGGACCTTCTCCGCCAATTCGCGCGTCGAGCGCGCATCGCTGCGGGCGGCTGTGTACGCCTTGCGCTGGGCGTTCAGGCGCGTATCCGGGGCTGCGCCGTCCATCGTCGCCGCCGCGACCAGCTCCCCGTGGGCGTCCGCGACGAAGACCGAGACAGGCGAGGGCGCCTCCGAGACGACGAGATCGATGATCGCGCGGGCACGTGCGAGCTTCATCGGCTGATCGTAATTGGCTCGGCACCGGGCTACCAATCGACCACCCAGGTCGGGTCGAGTCAGCTCTCGTCGGCGGACCGAGAACCCGACCGCCGATCGCGTGCTCACGGTCGAGCGGTAACCGGTTCCGCCGAGCGCAGCGGCGGGAACTTGGCCGGCAGATCCTTCGTCTCGACCTGGAAGATCTCCTCGGTGTCTCGCAGCCCCTGGAACCGCCACGAGCCGAGGCTCCTCAGTTTGACGTCCTCGGCGAGGGAATCGAGCACCGCCGACTGCACGGCCGACGAGAGCACGATCTGCCCGCCGTGGGCCGCGTAACAGATGCGCGCGGCCTTGTGCACCGACAGACCGACGTAGCCGGTCTCGGTCAGCGTCGGACGGCCGCTGTGCACCCCGATCCGCACGCGCACGTCGACGCCGTCCGTCCACGGCCCGGCGTGCATCGCGCGCTGGATCGCGAGCGCGGCCTCGAGCGCCGCCGGCGGCTGCTCGAAGACGGCGAAGAGATCGTCGGCGCGCGCGTCGACCTCGCGTCCACCGGACTTCCGCACGGCGTCCCGCATCGCGCGACGCACTGCCGCAAGCAGCGGCGGGTACCGGTCTTCGAGGCGCGAGAGAAGCTCGGTCGAGCGCTCGACGTCCGTGAGCAGGAACGTGACGTGCCCCTTCGGCAGCTTCCGCTGCGGCTGCAACTGGGCGCTGACGAACCCGATCGGGACGACGCCGTACTTGGAGGCGGCGCGCAAGAGCCGCGTCCGCGCCTTGTCCCGTGCGGCCTCGTCCTCGAAGACGACCTGATTGAACCGCGCGAGCGCGTTCCGCACATGTGGGGCGTCGTTGATCGGCAGGCGGCGCCGTCCCTGCGAATCGATGTAGGCAAACGCGCTGTCGGGCAAGCTGGCGCGCTGTTTCGCGTCGAGCGGCATCAGGTGATGATCGCAAAACGACCTCAGCAGGCGGAGCGCGCCCGCCCGCATAGAATGGTGGCCGTGCTGACGAATCGCTCCGCGCCTCCTGCGACCGTCACGCCCGTGCTCGCCTACCCGGATGTGCGCGCGGCCGTCGACTGGCTCGCAGCCGCGTTCGGCTTCGAGGAGCGCGTCCGGATCGGGGAGTCCCACCGCGCCCAGCTGCGCGTCGGCTCGGACGGCGCGGTCGTCGTCGCCGAGGGCTCGAGCGCCCCGACCACTGCCCCGGAGCTGACGAAGCTGCGTGTCCCGGACGTCGACGAGGCGTTCGCCCGCGCCGTCAACGCGGGCGCCACGGTGGTCAGCGAGCTGCAGACGTGGGAGTACGGCGAGCGCTCGGGCGTCGTCGAGGACCTCGCCGGCCACCGCTGGGAGCTGACCCAGACGATTCGCGATACGGCGCCCGAGGACTGGGGCGGCACCACCGTCGGCCCGTGGTGAAGTGGGCCGGTCAACCGCAAGACAGGTGATTGTGTCAAGCGGTGCCGGGCGACCATGATCCGCGTGTCGGACGAGGCTCGACCTGCGGAAAAGCCTCTCCGGACGACGTTATGACTGCGACGACCTCACACACCCACCTCGGCGGCCGCGTCTACCTGAACGGCGCAGCCTCGTGATCTCCGTCAACATGTTCATGTGCGCGGAGCTCGTCGCTGCGGCGGTGCTCGCGCTCTGGGTGGTCGCGCGGTACCCGGGTCTCGGCCCGAAGTCCCTGCGGTCGGCGATCGTCCTCGTGATCGCCGCCTTCACGGTGCTGCGGCTCTCGACACTCGGGCAGTCCTCCCTGGTCGAGCTGCCTCATGGCGCGTACGTGCTCCTCTTCGGCTCGGTCCTCCCCAGCTTCTTCGTCGCCTTCCTGGCGACCGGTTGGCTGATGCGCATCCTGGCGGCCGCGTTCGGCGGCTCGGGCGGCGGCGGCGGTCACCGCGTTCCTGCCGATTCGCGTCGCTGAGGCTCGGGTCGTCCCTCGGGGCGGCGAGTCGGACGCGCGTTTGTAGGATCGCCGCGTGGGTGAATCCGCGACGTCTCCTGCCTCCGCGCAGGTGCTGAGAGGCAAGAACGCGCTCGTCATCGGCGGCGGCGGCGATGGCATCGGACGCGAGATCACGCGTGCGCTCGCAGCGGCCGGAAGCGCGGTCGCGGTCGCCGACGTCGATCGGCAGCGTGCGGATGAGGCAGCGTCGGAAGCGACCGCTGCCGGCGTCAGGGCCGTCGGGCTCGCCGGCGACGTCCGCTCGGGCGAGGACGTGGACGGATTCGTGCGTCGCGCCGCCGCAGAGCTCGGGTCGCTCGACATCCTCGTGACCGTCGTCGGCGGCCAACTCGCCTTCGTGCCGGCCGTGCCGCTGCACGAGATCGCCGACGAGGACTGGGATCTGATGTTCGACCTCAACCTTCGTTACGTGGCCCGCGCCGTCAGGTCGGCATTGCGCCTCTTCCTCGAGCAGGGCACCGGCGGGACGATCGTCAGCGTCGGCTCGATCACCGGCAGCGCCGGCAGCCCGCTGCAGGCGGCGTACGGCGCAGCGAAGGCCGGCCTCACGAGCCTGGCGCGATCCGTCGCCGCGGAGTACAGCCGCGACGGCATCCGGATGAACGTGGTCGCCTGCGGACCGATCGCGACGCCGGTCGCGCTGGCGGCCGGCGCGAGTGCCGCACCCGAGTGGATCCCGATGGGACGCTCGGGCTCGTCTGACGAGGTCGCGAACGCAGTCGTCTTCCTCGCCTCCCCGCTCTCGTCGTACATCTCCGGTCAGAGCATCGTCGTCGACGGCGGCGCCTCGGCTGCCGGCCCCTTCCCGCACGGTCGCTGACCGCAGGCGCGTCGCTCAGCGCGGCGCGACGAACAGCTTCTCGTACGTGCCCTGGATGCGCACCGGGTGGGCGTTCGCGGTGATCGTCAGGTTCGACGCCGCACCGAACCGCCCCCACAGCTTCGGCCCGCGGAAGTGCAGGGTCTGCCCGTCGGTGAGCGTGGCGCTGTAGAGGATCGGGCCGGTGGCGGAGCCGCGACGGATCTCGAGCCACGAGCCGTTGCCGTGCGCCGCGACTCGGAGGTCGGCCTGCGCCGGCTTCGCGACGACCGAGTGAGCGGACCCCTCGACGCCCTTCGTGATGGGCGCCGCCCCGGATGAGCCCGTGCTCAGGTGCGCGGCGACGGTCCGCGTCACGCCCTCTGCGGCAGCGGGCTTGCCGTTCCCGCGCTGCTCGAGGATCAGGAAGCCGGCGGCAACCGCTGCAACGACGAACGTGCCCACAGCGGTGGGCGCCAGCCAGCGGCGACCGCGGGCGGGAACCGGCGCGGGCGCGGGTGGAGGCTCGGCCGGCTGCGGCGCCGGCTGCGGCTCGCGCGGCCGCAACTCGTGCACCCGCGGCGGTGCGGGATCCGGCGGAGGGCGGCGGCGGTTGCTGGACGGGCACCACGACCCGCATCGGCGGTGGCTCCTGTGGCATGACGTCGGCGACGCGTTCGAAACGCACCTCTGCGGGCGTTTCGACGAAGCGCGTGAACGTGGTCGCGAACCAGTCCACGCCGTCGGCGTGGCGCTTCCAGCCGGCCCGTTCGATGCGGCTGACCAATTCGTCGTAGGCGGCTCGGG
The DNA here is from genome assembly GCA_963779505.1 of uncultured Actinomycetes bacterium. GTDB lineage: Bacteria > Actinomycetota > Thermoleophilia > Gaiellales > Gaiellaceae > PALSA-600. Next base: position 85,818 of record CAVZYK010000024.1, read on the forward strand.
CCGACCCGCTCTCGGGAGGCGGAGCCTGGCGCCGCCAGCGAAACGACTGCGACTCGAGCGTCTGATCAGGGAGGTGCACGTAGAACGACGACGAGAAATACCCGCGCCAGCGCTCGATGCGGCAGTACTCCGCATGCATGACCCACAGCGTAGGGATCGCCCAGGCTGGCACCGCCTCCGGCGAGCCCAGAGCTCAGCCCTCGCCTACGGACCAAGCGCGAGCTCACCGAGGAGAAGCGGCCCCGCCGCCCGGCGCGCGACGCGTGACGCGGCTGCCAGCGTGCGCGCGTTCTCGCCGGCGACGGCCTCGGTGAAGAGCGCCGACGACCGCTGCAGATTCGCGCACGCACGGTCGAGCTCCAACCCGACGCGCCGGAACCGCGCAGGCGTCGTACCAAGCGCAGCGACCATATGCCGGCAGCCGCCGAAGTCGGTGTAGACGACAAGCGCCGCATAGAGGCGGGATTCGTCGGTCAGCGTCCTGCCTGCCTCTGCCGCCGTGCCTGCATCGGCCACCTGGCTCATATCGGCCTGGAGCTGCCTGATGATGCCGCGCGTGTTCGCGACCCACTGCTGCTCGCCCGGCGCCGGCCGCGTCGTGCCGCAGCCGAGACAGGCAACGGTGGCAACGAGCGCGATGGCCGCGCGCATGACTCGAATCTACTCCACGGCGCCTGCCGTATCGATCTTCGCAACTCGTCACGAGGCGATGTGCCAGCCCTCCTCGCCTTCCGACCACGGGACGGCAGTGGCGCGCTTGAAGATCAGCTCGTCCGCCTCGTTGCCCGACCAGACCCCGATCTTGTCGCTGTCGGGATAGACCGAGACCGCCGGCACGCGCGAGCTCGAGAACATCAATGTCCTCGCGGGCGCGTCGCTTCGATTCATCACTTTGTGCGCGCCTTCCGGCCCGGCCGGGAAGCGAACGAGGTCGCCCGCTGCAGCGTGTGCTCACCGTCGGGCGCGCGCAGGACGAGCGTCCCGTCGACGACCAGGAGCCACTCCTCCTCGTACTCGTAGTGGTACGGGCTCGAGCTGCTGCCGGGATCCAGGTCGTAGACGAACATCATCAAGCCGGTCGAGCCCAACGTCTGGGCCACGTCGAGCCGGCCGTCGGGCCTGTCGACGCCGAAGATGTTGACCGATTGCATGGAGACCTCCACCTCGCGGGAACGGGATCCGAATTCAGACCCGTCGAGAGCCTAGGACTCATCGGCGCTCAGAGGCCGGGTCGGCGCTGGGCGCCAGCTACGGCAACGGCGGGCCTGCCCTCAGGCGCTACCGTGACTGCGGCGCGGACTGGCTCTGGCCTCGGCATCACCGCGGGTGCCCCGGCCGAGATCGTGCGGCGGCGTCCGCCGCTCTCGGCCGGGACGGCCCGCGTTCCTTCAGAGCCGAAACTCCCCGATACCCTCTCGAAGCTGAAGCCGATTCCCGTCCGGATCCTGGAATCTCGCGACGGAGCCCCATGGGAACTCGAGGATCTCGGGTGGCTCGAACGTCGCTCCGTGCGACTTGAGCGTCTCGAACTCCAGTCCGGAGATCTTCCACCTCGATCGTGTAGACCGCGGCACCCAGGTCGGCCTCGGCGGGTGTGCCTGGCCACAGAACGAACTCGAAGTCCTGCCCCTTCACGCCGACGGTCAGGAAGCGCGGTCCGGCGGGTGTCGGAGAGTCAATCCGCTTCTCGAGGCCGATGACGTTCGTATAGAAGTCGAGCGCCTTGTCCTGATCGCTCACGCGAGGTTGCTACTAGTGGCGGCGGCCGCGGGCCGCTCCGACAACAAACCACCCACCCAAGCCGACCAACGCCAGCAGCACAAGCACCAAGATGACTTTGACCACCACGCGCCGCACCCTCCTCTGACCGAGTTGATTTCTGGAACCGACCGCGGTGCAGGCCTAGTTGCATAGGCTCCACGAGATGGCACGCTGGACCGTCAGCGAAATCACGACCGTCCCCAGAGTCTCCGACAGCGGACCGGACGATCCAGCGTGGTATCCGCTGCAACATGCGCTCGGGATCGACACGTTCGGCCTCAACCTTTTCGTCGCGACTCGGGCGGAGCAGACCCTCGTTGAAGAGCACGAGGAAGGCGAGAGCGGTCAGCAGGAGGTGTATCTCGTGCTCGAGGGTGAAGCGGTATTCGAGTTGGATGGCGAGCAGCTTCCTCTTCATCGCGGCATGGTCGTCGCGGTGATCGAACCGTCGGTTCGACGAAGCGCGAAAGCAGTGAGGCCAGGGACGAGGCTACTGGTGGTCGGAGCGGCAGCGTCACCCTTCGTCTCCACCTGGAACCCGAGCCACTTCAGCGACATCCCGCGACCAAACTAGGTCTGGTCGTGTGGACCAGAGTGCGCCGACTGTTCGATAGTCGTCCGGGACGGACTGGGTTCGTCGTCACGTTGATCGTTCCGGCGGTCGGCGCGGCCGCCGCGCCGCGCTGGCAGCAAGCGGAGCCATTGCCCGTCCCGCGAACGGAGGTGGCTGCGGCGCGACACGGAGCCGAGTTCGTCGTCGCGGGCGGCTATCTCCCGGTGGGCGACTCGTCCGCGCGGGCGGACGCGTACTCACCGACCCGGCAGCGCTGGCGGCGGCTGCCCGACGTTCCCGTCGCCGTCAACCATGCGATGGCCGCGACGTGGCGTGGCCGCGCGATCGTCGTCGGTGGCTACGTCGGACGCGACGCGCCCAGCGACCGCGCGTTCATCCTCGACGGCGAACAGTGGCGCGAGCTTCACCGACTCCCCGAAGGCCGCGCTGCGGGCGGCGCGGCGGTCGTCGGCGACACGCTCTACGTCGTCGGTGGGATCGGGCCAACCGGGCTGGCGCGCGCGGCGCTCGCGCTCGACCTGCGGCGCGGTGCGTGGCGGCAGATCCCCGGCCCGACGCCGCGCGAGCACCTTGCGGTCACCGCGGCGGCCGGCCGCGTCTACGCGCTCGCAGGGCGCACGGCCGGCCTCGACACCAACCTGCGCACGTTCGAGAGCTGGAAGCCGGGCACGCGCCGCTGGATTCGGCTCTCGCCGGTGCCGACGTCGCGTGGCGGGACCGGCGCGACCGTCGTCGGGCGAACGATCGTCTCGATCGGCGGTGAGCAGCCGGGCGGCACGATCAAGCTCGTCTACGCGTACGACACGCGAACGCGGCGCTGGCGCCGCCTGCCGGACCTGCCGACGCCACGGCACGGGCTCGGCGTCGTGTCGCTCGGACGCACGGTGTACGCGATCGCGGGCGGCCCGCAGCCGGGCTTGACGACGAGCGGCGCCGTCGAGTCCCTGACGCTGCCTTGACGCGGCTTCTGATCGGTACGGCTAGTGCTCGTTGACGATGTACGCGCGTACAGGGAACGTCGCGCCACCGACCCACGCGATCGGCACCGCGTGGAGGCGCCCGCGATCGGACTCGACCGCGGCCAGGTTGGTCATGTGCTCGCAGATCGGGACGCCGGCGCCGAGCAGGGTCGTATGCGCCGGCCGAGACTTGTCGGCGATGTCGTCGATGTTCAACGAGTCGATGCCGACGAAAGCCGCCCCGGCTTCGACGAGCTCCTCGCACGCGTCGGCGGTCAGGTACGGATTCTCGCTGAAATAGCTCTCCGTACCCCAGTGGCGTGAGAAGTCAGTGCGGACGAGTACCGCCTTGCCGCGCACGTCGTCGACGGGTAGGTCGCCGGGGCCGATGGCGCGCCCGGCACCCGTCGCGTCAGCGACCACAATTGGAAGGTCGGCCAGGCGTTCGAGCGGCAAGCCGGCAAGGTCCACGCCGGCCCGAAACCGGTGCCGAGGCGAATCGACGTACGTACCAGTGTTGCCGCAGAGGTGCAAAGACGCGATCAGGAACTCCGACTTGCCCTCGTACACGGCCGCGTCGTAGTTGTTGATGACCTCGACCACCGGCGTCGGCAGGGGCCGGTAGGTCTCCATTCCCTCGACCACCTCGTGGCTCACGTCAATGAAGCGTCCCATCGCGATCGCCGGGAATGGTAGTGGCGAGGCGAACGACAAGAGGCCCTCGCGGGCCTCTCATCGGTCAATGCACAACCAACCAAACGGAAGGAGGTCGAGGCATCAGCCTATCGAGCGTCTGACTGCCCGCGGGTGGCGCATCTGGGTCACCTTTGGGCTCGGCGCCACCGAACCCGGTTCGAGCGTCTACTCGGCAGCGCGAGAGCGAGAACGACATCAGAGCGGAGCCAGCAGTGGCGACTCGTTGCCGCTGCTGCTCAGACCGCTCGAACGTCGGCGAGCCGCGTGACTGCGAACGTGTCCGTCCCGCTGGGGTCCCAGCAGACAGCGGCTTCCCATGCCGCCCGTGCTTGCGCGGCAGCGTCGTGCGTGTCGTCGTCGAGTCCGGCAGCGTTGTATGGCAAGACCAGGTCGAGGTCGGGGACGTCGACGCGCGTCTCGTCCCAGTCGATCAGCGCGACGCGATCCGCGGTCATGCGGATGTTGCCGGGGTTGGGGTCGCCGTGAACGACGCGCTGCTCTCGTCCGGTGAGCCGCGCCCACGCTGCTCGGCATCGAATGACACCCTCAGGCGGCATCGCGCCGAGGTCGATCTTCGTCCCGGTTTCCGCGTGCAGGAGGTCGGTCGACGATCGCCAGCCCGGACGTTGGGGCCAACCGTGCGTCAGTCGGTGCAGCTGGCGGAAGGTGTCGGCGACGCGACGCCAGTCGGCCTCCGTTTCGGGCGGTCCGCCTTCCACGTAGGTCATCACGACCAGACCGTCGGCGAAGTACCGGCCGTCCATGGTCGGGATCGGCACCGGCACCGTCATCCCTTCACGGTCGAGGTGTCGCAACAGCTCGGTCTCCCATGCCAGGTCGGCGTCGCTGCGGCTGCCGAGCCGACCGACGGCGAGCTGCCCGTTGACGCGCACGCTCCACACCTCGTTGACGCCGACTCCGCCGGTCAGCGGTTCGAGGCGGGTGACGTCGTCACCCCACTCGTCGAGTGCCTCCCATCCCACGCCCATATCTTCGCGGACGTCAGGACTGTGCCGGGCTAGAAGACGGCCCGCTGCGCGAGCGTGCCGGAATGACGCTCGACTTTCCGTTGCGCCCACTTATGATCGTGGCCTCCAGGTCGGAGGGAGAAAGCGCGTTCGTGAGAGATGCTCGTGTTGAACGCTATGCCGAGCTTTTGCTCAGTACATGCTTCGCTCTTTGAACCAGGTTCGAGAGTCTGCTCGGCAGCGCGAGGGCGTCAGTTGCAGTAGAGACTCCAGGCGAGCTTGCCGGTGGCGTCCCAGAACGCCTCCTCCGCGGCGACCGTGGTCGGGTGGCCGTTGGCGCAGACGACCACTTGCCGTTCGCCGTCCTCGCTCGACAGCGCGACGGCGATGTAACCGACGGAGAAGCCGAGAGCCCCCAAGCGGCTCCGCACGGCGAACGCCGCCTGTCCATCAACGCCGTGATCTCGCCGATGCCCAGTCCGTAGCGGTCGGTCTCCTCCCAGTCGGACTCGACCGCGTTGAGCATCTCCCGGCGGAGGTCGGCCGGAAGCAGCTCGCCTCGGAGTTGGGCGCGGAGCATCGTGACGACGTCGCCGGCGGTCGAGACGATGCCGCCTCCGGCGCGGTAGAACGGAAGGTCGAGCTCGGTGACATCGACAGGCCCCGGCCCGCCGGGCAGGATCGAGTTGTCCGGCGCCAGGTAGCCATGCGCGCACGCGCCACGCAGAGGACCTTCCACCAGATCGGTCTGCTGCAGACCCAGCGGCGCGAAGACGCGTTCGTGGAGCGCGTCGCGCAGCCCCATGCCCGTTGCGGCCTCGACGACGAGCCTGAGCACGATGTAGTTGCTGCCGTGATACGCCCACCCCTTGCCGGGTGGAAACAGACGCGGCTTCTCCAGAACCAGCTGAAGCTCGTCGCGCGGCCCGAGCTCCCAGCGATGGGCCGGATCCCGCCGATACGGCTCAAAGAACAAAACCATGTCGACGTTGAAATCGTCCAGGCCGCTCGTGTGATTCAGGAGCTGGCGGAGCGTGACGCCCTCGACAAACGGCGCCGCCTCCCCGTCAAGGTCGACTAGACCCTCCGCGACGAGTTGGAGGACGAGGGACGCCACGAAGATCTTCGTCACGCTTCCGACGCGGAAGCGATGCTCGACGGTGAGCAACTCGCCGGTCGCCAGGTCCGCAAAGCCGGCCGCCGCCTCCACACGACCCTCCGGCCCGAGGGCCACCACCGCCACCCCCGGAACACCGGTCGCGACGACCGCCTCAACCTGATCCTGAATCGCTGGCACCGCTAAAGCGAGCCTAACCCCAGCTACGAAGCGAGCTCCTCAACCCACCTCCTCCCGTCCAGACCAGCCCGGTCGCCTGGGCCAGTGGTTCGCAATGACGCCTGACGTTCCGAACCTGGTTCGCTCTTTGAACCAGGTTCGAGAGTCTGCTCGGCGGCGCGAGACGCTCGGAACTCTGGAACCTGGTTCACACCCCGAACCAGGTTCCGGGACTGTAGGCTGCGTCAGTGTTCCGGTCTAACGCCTGACATCGAGAAATCAGTTCTCTTGGGCCGGCGCGCGTCTCAGCATTGAGATCAGTTGCGAGCCGGGGTAGTCAGCGAGGCTTGGATAGTCGAAGCGGTAGTAGCAGTTCCAGTAGCTGATTACTCGCGCGGACATCAGGGCCATGAAGTTGGGATTGGCTGCCACAAACGTGGCGTACTGAGCCCGACGAGGCGTCCCGTGTGCTTCGAGGTCGGAAAGGCCCGCCCGGATGTCAGCCAGAATCTCGATGACGTACTCCCCGATGAGCCGAATGACAAAGGGTGGTACCCAGGTCTCTGAGAGGCTGAGAATGCTCCTCAGGTGCCGTTGCCGCGTGTGCCCGTCGTGGTGTCGCGTGTACAAGCACGCGTACACATTCCTCTCCACCCTTGACCACCGCTCCGTGACGTCGTTCGAAATCTCTGGGTTGTAGATCCGCTCGGGGATCTCAAGCTTCTCGCCCTCAACGACGACCGCGAAGCGGCCTGCAGGTTCCCACTGAGCAGGCGGCAGCTCAGCGACGACCTTCGATACGGCTGCGCGCACGGCCGATGGGAGTGCGTCACGCATGACGTCGCTCACGGTCCAACGAACGGTATGTGTGCGCAGCGACCCTCGGCTGCACCAGTGTTCCGGAATGACGCCCGACGAATAGTCAAGCTACGGGCATGATCGTTGTGGTCATCACCGGTCCAGATCGCGAGCGGGAAATCGACGCTTGGTCGTGCCGTTGCTGTCGAGCTTGCGGACCGTGGAACGGACTCGGCGGTGGTGGATCTCGATCTCGTGTACGAGATGCTCGACCCGCGAGGTCGGTCAGGCGTCGCGAAGAGTGACGAGCGCCTTGGTCTCAGTCGCGGAGGGTGGCCGGTCGACTGGCGGGCACGTTGCTGGCCGAGGGCCGAAGTGTCGTGGCTGAAGGGAACTTTGCCGGGGATCAGTCGCTTTCTGAGTTTGAGCGAGAGTTGCCGCCACAGGTTCGGCTACGCCTCGTTGTGCTCGATGTCGACTTCGACACCGCGCTGCGGCGAACGGAGGCAGATCCCTCTCGCGGACTCTCGAAAGATCCGGTGTTCTTGTCGCGCCACTACGAGGCATTCTCGGCCCAATGGCAGGATCGTGAGGTGCTTCGGCTCGACACTGATGCACTTTCTCTTGCTCAGACAACGGACGCCGTGGCGGCTTCGGTGGCGCCGACAGGGTGACGCCCGCCTGGGCCAGTGTTCCGGAATGACGCTTGAGAATGCTTCAACCGGCGCTTGGTAGATGATGGAGCCGTGCCGGTAGAGACGATCCATCTCGGGGCTCCGCGGACGCCCGAACTTTGGACTGTCGAGTCGGTGCAGGCTGTCGCCGGAAAAGGGCTCGAAGGCGACCGGCATTTCCACGCCGGCGGAGCTCCTCCGGGTCAGGCGCTCACGCTCGTCGCAGCCGAGGTTGTCGAGGAGATCGGACTAAGGGCCGGTGATACTCGACGGCAGTTGACCGTGCGTGATGTGGATGTCAACGCCCTTGTAGGGAAGCGCTTTCGCGTCGGCGAGGTTGAGTGCTTCGGCGTGGAGCTCTGTGAGCCGTGTCGTCATCTCGAGGAGATGACCCGGCCGGGGATCATCAAGGAGCTGACCCATCGCGCCGGCATCAACGCCGACATCCTGATCGGTGGTCTCATCCGGGTCGGCGATCCTGTTGTCGAGCTCTAGCCAGTAGACACTCGTCTGGGCCAGCGTTCGGACGACGCTCAGTCCAGATACGTTCCACCCGAAATGGCGAACGAACTCGCGGCCATCGACCCGGAAGGGGACCCACCTCGCTGCGTTGCGCAGGTTGGCCGATTTCGAGAGTTGCCGGGTGCTTGAGCTCGGCTGCGGCGACGGCCGGCTCACGCTCGGTATCGCTGAAACGGCAGCGAGCGTGCTCGCGTTCGATCCGGATGCCGAGGAGGTCGCGCGGGCGTGGCAGTCACTCCCGGCCGAGCTCGCCCAGCGCGTCACCTACCGCGTCGCCTCCGGGAAGGAGATCGAACTCGAACGCAACTCGTTCGATCTCGTCGTCTTCTCCTGGTCGCTCTGATGCGTCGACCCGGAGGACGTCGTGCACGTCCTGGGCAACATGGTCGATGCGGTCAAACCGCGGGGGAGTCGTGCTCGACCTTCAGGTGATCCGGCCGAACCCGACGGTCGAAGTCGACGGCAAGGTCGTCTGCGAGATCGACGGCGAACCGCTCTTCCGGATGGCGGACGCCGCGACCGCAGCCGTGGACGCGCTCATCCGGGCCGGAAAGCTGGTCGAGCAGGCAATCGACGACCACGACGTGCGCGGGCACTACGCCAGCGGCGCTGATCTCATTACGACGTTCGCCTGCAAGAAGCGACAACTCCCGACGAGCGTTTTGCCCGCGCTGCGCGCCCGTGCGCAGCCGTGCCTGGTGCGCGAGCGCTGCCGATTGCGACGGCTCCAGGTTCGCTGACCACGCCCCAGCTCAGGCCGCTCGTCAGTCGTCAATTGCGAATGCCGGCGCAGCCGACGGTCCCGTCGCTCTGAGTAGATCGTAGGGCCAGAACGGCGGCATGAGCCAGCGTCGGTGAATGTCACCCGAGCCACCGTGTTCTTGCACGGCTTGCTGGCTAGTGGGTGACGTTCAGGTCGAGTTCGGTGCCGAGGATCGCGGCTAGGCGGGCGACCTCCTCTCGGAGCAGGTCGAGCTGGGTGGGCCGGCCTCCTCGAGCCAGGCGACGGCCAGGTTGCCCGCCTTGCGCGTCCAGGTTCCTGCCGACGACACCGCCTGTGAGCACGAGGTTGGCGCCGCGGGTCACCGGCTGGCGATGGGCAGGAGGTACCACGTGGGGGTCTGCGGTGCCCGGCCCCATCACCCACGGGTCGGCGGCCGGCAGCAGGCGAACGATGGGGGAAACCACCGTCGCGGTGAGGTCGTCGACGTCGTCGGCGCAGACGAGGAACTCGTCGCCGTCAATGTCGACGGCTCCAGGCGGTCCGACAAATCGTCGAGCCAGCCGCGGACCACCTTGCGACTGGCGCTCCAATCCAGCACCCAGGTAGTACTGCACCCCATCGGCGCTCGTCGGGCCGTAGGTGCGGACATACGCCTCGACGGCCCAACGGCCGGCGTCGTCGATGTCCGGCAGCCCGGCCCAGCGGGCGACCCGGTGCAGGCCCTGCACCGTTCCCTGACCCTCGCGCGCAGGCCCGAAGCACAGGTCGCCCTGCCACATCAGCGCCTTCAAGAGGGCGTCAGAGCCGCTGCCCAGGCCCGCCGCGGCCGCACGGAAGCCTCGCCGCCGAGCGACCGCCAAACCCAGCTCCTGGCGCGTCAGCGGCCCCTCGGCCACCGCCTCCCGGACGGTCTCGCGGAACGCCGGCCAGTCGCCCGGCACCAGCCCGTAGGTCTCCTGCCAGCTCGGTAGCTCCCACTGGCGGCCCGACGCGCGGAGGGCCAGGTAGGCGCCGCCCTCCTCTGGCGTGAGCAGGTGAGTCGCGCCGCGGAAGGCGTAGGTCTTGAGGACCTCGCCGGCGTCCAGCGCGCGGGCGACGTCACCGAACCGGGAGTCGCTGTGGCGGAGACCCACCGCGAGCTCAGGCGTGGTGTCGGGATAAGCCGGAACCGCGCCGAGTCGGCCGACCACATCCCCGACCGCGCTGTTGCCGACGGGGTGAAGCAGATGCCGACGCAGCCGCCACGCTAAAGCCTGATCCCAAGCCAACGCCACCGGCGCAGGCTAACCGCTCCCCCGCGTCGAAAGGCAGGCGCCACCCAGGGCGGCTGGGACCTCACCGTAACCGGAGGCCCCTCCACAGCAGCCGGCTAACTCACCATCTAGACGAACGTCCTCTCGCATGCGCCAGTGTTCGCGAGTACACCCTGAACGGCCTTCGCATGCGCCAGTGTTTGGGAGTGGGTTCTAGCCGTTCGTGATGTGGTTGATGATCTGATCTGCGGCGTCATGAGCAGACGTTGCGGCCATGTCCAGCCTCAGACCATCGGGCGTTGCGAGCGCTGCGAAGTCGTCGTACTCGTCGAGCATGCGCACGAGCGTTTCCACGTCGGTGGGCTTTCCGTACTGCTTCCGGCTTTCTTCAAGAACGCGCCGGAGCAGCACCTCACGGGGCGCGAGCAGCTGAACGAACGAGACGACGCCCCCGCGTCCTCATAGGCCAAGACGATGTCGGCGACGTGCTGTTCATCCCCAGGTGCGAAAACGTATGTGTAGATCAGGTCAATCTGTTCGCGGCAGCCGCCGCGACAAGGTCGCGTCGAAACCGCCCGACGACACGCCAGAAGGGGTCGCTCCCGAACGGCAGCACCTCCGTCACGGCGTCAATCGTGAGGTGGTTGTGCAGGACTCTGAACGGAAGGCGGTCCACGATCGCCCTTGCAACGGTCAGCTTCCCCACAGCGGGCGGACCGTGAGAGAAACGCCAGACGCGGACCGGCCACTACCCAAAGTATGCGGTGCAACCCTGACGTGGGCCAGTGTTCGGGAATGACGCCCGACGAGTCATCGCTTCGGAGCCGGGCGCTACACCTGCATGTCGGCGCGCAGTATTGTGAAGCTAGATACAAACGCGGGTAAGCCTTCGCTCACGCCGCTGCTCTGAGGTCGGCCCTGCTGAGCCTCGGTGACGCCAGCGTTCTCTTTCTCGTGTCGTGCCCGGAATGCAGGCCAATTTGGGTGCCTGTCCACTGATGGGAGGAAGAGATGAGAGTGTGCATCGTCGGGGCTTCTGGGAAGCTTGGGCAGTACATGGTCCAGCAGTCGCTGGATCGCGGTGACGAGGTGGTTGGGGTGTGCCGCGAGCAAAGCGTGGGCAAGCTCGACGCGTTCAAGGGGCGCATCACTGTCATCCCGGGAGCGACCGACGACCGCGAGGTCATCAAGCGCGCTGTCGCGGGATGCGACGGGGTTCTCGTCGTGATGACCCCGCGAGGCGTCCACGGGTACTCGACGGGAACGACCCAGGCGGTGCTCGACTATGCGCCTCCAGGCGCGCGCCTCATCTTCTCGTGCGGATGGCACATCACCCTCGACGGCCAGGACGTGTACTCGCTGAAGCTCAAGACCCTCGTGAAGGTCTTCGGCCCGCTTGCGCGTCTCGCTCGCTTCGCCGATCTCGACGACCAGGTGGAGGCGGCCCGGCGGATCTTTGCCAGCGACACGCGGTGGACCGTCGTACGCGGCAGCGACCTTGAGGAGGGCGAGAGTCAGGGCCTGCCCGTGTGGAGCAGGCACGTGGGTGATCCCATTCTCGAGAGCAACATCACGCGCCGCGTCGACTTCGCCCTTTTCATGGTCGAGGCTCTAGACAACGACGAACTGGTTCACAAGGCCCCCGCGATTGTGGGCCGCCAGACGCCTTCGGCGCTCGCGTACGCCGCCTAGCGAGTGCACCCTCCGGTGGGCCAGCGTTCGGGAATGTCGCCCGACGGATGCACGATCAAGGAAGCAAGGCAGGTGGCGCTGGAGAGGACGATTCATCTGTGGAACCCGAAGCGCATGGCGACACATGTGTTGCGCGTGTGATCGCGCGCACGGATGGTGTGGCGATGCCGGCCGCGCACGAGACCACGACGAGTGCGGCGGCGCCCACGAGGACGGTGTCGGTTCCCACCGCGTTCGAAAGCGGCCCGGCGAGGGCCTGGCCGACCGGCAGCAGGCTGAGCGCGACCAGCCAGGTGAAGGAGTCGACGCGTGACAGCAGGTCGCGCGGGACCTCGCGCTGGAGCGTCGTCTCGAACATGTTGTTCCCGAAGGCGATGCCGGCCTGGTAGATCCCGTAGGCGACCGCGATCAGCACGGTCGGCAGCGGCGGCACGAGCGCAATCGCGGGAAGTGCCGAGAGCGACCAGGCCGCGAACGTACCGACTAGGGGACGCCGCGGCCGCAGACGCAGTGCGATCACGCCGCCGGTGAGGCCGCCGATCGCGCCCGCGGTCAGGATGATCCCCCACGAGGTGGCGCCGTCCAAGTCGCGCTTGCTGATCACGGGGCCGAGCACCAGAAACGCTCCCATGCCGAGGATGGCGACGGCGGTGAGGGCGAGCCCGGCGCGGAGCCAGCCGACCGACCAGGCGGCGCGGGCGCCCTCCGCGAACTCGACCAGAAACGGCCGTCGCGCCACCGGCTCGCGGGCAGCGACCGGAAGCAGCGCGAGGAACGCGGCGCTACCGACGAAGGTCAGGGCGTCGATGGCAAAGACCCAACCTGGCTCGGTCGCCGCGACGATCACGCCCGAGACCGCCGGGCCGACGACCTGCACCGAGCTCCGGGAGAGCGCGAGCAGCGCGTTCGCCTGCTGGAGCCGGCCGGCCGAGATCGTCTGCGGAACAAGACCGGTCGCGGCCGGGAGAAAGAACGCGCTCGCCGCGCCGAACACGAACGAGGTGACGGCGAGCATCCAGATCTCTGCCGCGCCCGGTGAGCAGCGCAACCGCCACGAACGCCTGAACCACCGCCCGGATCGCATCGCACGTGAGCATCACGAGCCGCCGCGGCAGCCGGTCGGCCCACACTCCGCCGACGAGAACGAACGCTGTACGCCCGATCGTCAACGACGCGAGCACGAGGCCGAGCTGCGCGGCGCCGCCGCCAATCTGGAAGACGGCGAACGCGAGCGCGACGCCGATCATGACGTCGCCGATCGCTGAAGTCGTTTGGCCGAGCCAGAGCAGGCGGAAGGGCCGCTCGGAGAGCGCGCCCGCGCGCTCGCGGAGGGAGATCACGCCGCGTTGGTCAGCAGATCGGGTGGGTCGTCCACGCGCAGATCGTGACAGGCAACTCGACGCAGAACGTGGACTGCGCCGGTGTTCGGGAATGTCACCCCAGCGCGAGCCGACTGGTTTATACGTCGTCAGCCGCGTGCGGTCTAAGAGACTTCCATCAGCCGCGCTCGTTAGCCGAAGAGTTGGATGAACGCGCCGGAGGGGATCGAGATCACTGTCTTCCATAGCGATCTCGCGAAGGCTGGGCCGCCGCTCGAACGCAACGCGTAGGTGTTCGATCGCTACCTCGGTCTGACCGGTGAATGCCTCGCAACAAGCAAGATTGTAGAGCGGGGTCGCGTAGCCGCTCGCTTCGAGGGAGCTCCGCCCCCGTTCAACCACGCCGACGTAGTCGCCGGCTTCGTAGGCGGGATCGAACTCGGCCCAGACCTCCCAGCCACCGGCCTCATACGGCTTCCCGACGATGCTGCCGACCGCGAGCACGACTGTTTGCGGCTCCTCCGCGTAGGCGGTGCGGTTCACCAACGGCTGGACGAACACCAGCGTTCCCTGCGGTGCGTCAACGGTGTTTCGGTCGATCTCGAATCGAGCGTGGCCGCGAAGCACGATGTAGAGCTCTTCACTGCCCTCGTCCTCCTCGTGTTCGGGCATCAGCCGATCACCCACGTTTGCAGCTGTCCAAGCGTTCGTCCCGAAAGCGGTGATCCCGAAGTGGTGACGCACCGGACGCATATGCGTGTCCTGCCGGTAGTCGATGTCCTGCAACTCGTCGACACTCGCCACTTGATAAGTCACAGCAGCCTCCAGTCGATTTGATCCAGCCGTCGGAAATGGTGCGCAACACGAACATTCGCATGGGCCAGTGTTCCGGCCGTGAGGTCGAGGTCGGCGTACTCGGGTGCGTCGTCCGTCCAGAGCCGCCGCAGGTCGAAGCGCTTGACCAGGTTCGCCCAGCCCCTCCACCGCCTGCGCGAGTGTTCGGGAATGACGCCTGACGCTACCGCGAGCGGCTCTATCCCCAGGGCAGCCGTGGCCAGTACGACGGCCGCTCTCGTCGGAGCTCGGCCGTCGCATAGACCTGCTCGGGATCGGTTGTCTCTTTCTCCACGCTCGCGCCGTAGCGCGCTGCGAGGTCCGACACGGGATACCGCACTTCCGGGCTTACGTGCGCGCCGACCATCAAGACCACACACGACGCGTCGCCAGCTCCCACGAAGGCGTGCTCCGTCCAGGGAGGTGAATGGAAGAAGTCCCAGCCCCGGAGGAGTCGCTCCTCGCCCTCGACGAGCAGCCTGCACTCACCGGCCAGAACGAGGAAGGCCTCCTGATTCGCCTCGGCGTGGTAAACGCTGCTCTGGCCGGGCTCGAGGACGGTCACATTGATCCCGAGTTGCGCGAACTCGATCGGAGACTCGCCGTACTCGTTGGCGAACCAACACGCCGCGCTCTCGTCTGCGACGAGAACCACTCGGCATCGCGCACGTTGACGACAAACCAACCCTCCGTGACGGGGGCAAGCCCGGAGCCGGCGTCTCAAGCCTCGCTTCGTTCACGCAGCAGATCCTCGCAGTCCAAGCGACGGCTGTCTCGCCTGGGCGAGTGTTCCGGAATGACGCCTGAGCGCGGAACGCAAACGGCGGTCCGAGTTCCGCGCCGCGCGGCTAGCGGGAATTAGGAGACCGACGGCGTTGGCGCGTCGATGACCACCAGATCCGGTCCGTGTAGGTGACCTCGGGAAACAGGCCCGCGGCTTCGAGCCAAGCGAGATTCTCGTCAAGAGTACTCGGGTGATCCACCTCCGGGTCGATGTGCGTAACGACGTAGGAGGGTTGACCGGCTTGACGACATCGGCAAGAACGAAACGCCCTGCCGGAGCAAGGACAGCCGCGACGCGCCGGTAAAGATCCGCTTTGCCCTCGCCTTCCAGATGGTGGACTGCGAGGGCGGACACGACCAAGTCGAACGGTCCGGCGGGAGAGGTCTTCCAGCCGTCCGAGGACGACGTCGACACGGTGGGCGGGGAGGTTCTCGCGGGCCACCCTGACCATTCGAGGACTTCCATCGATGGTGGTGAGGTGCGCCTGAGGGTGCTTGTCGAGAACGGCGCGCGCGGTCTCGCCCGTTCCAGTTCCCAATTCGAGGATGACGGTCGTGTCGCTTCCGGTCGCTGCCACGGTTGCTTCCTCGAAGTTGTCGTAGCCAGGTACGGCCTCGCGCATCATCGATAGGTAGCTGTCCAACGTGAAGTCGTAGTCCTGCAAGGGACAGCCAGCCTAACCAAGGCCAGCGAGTACCTCTGCCGCGACGCCAACCAAGCGTGCTCGCGGGCTGACGGCGGAACTCAAGTCGAGATTCCGTGCCCTGCGCCAGTGTTCGGAAATGTCCCCTGAGCACAGGGCGAAGGCGGGCGATACTTCGCCGGTGGAGATTCGGTGTGTGCCTGAGCATCCTTGGCGTGGGATTGACCTCGCCGTGTACGAGCAGCACATGGGCGACCCTCGGGTTGGGCAGCTTCAGCGGCTCCATGACATCACCGGGGAGCAGTTGGCGGCGCACCCGTCCCGTGCGATCGGGGTGCTGGGGATCGCGGGAGGCAACGGACTCGACCTCATCGACCCGGAGGCCATCGATGCCGTGTACGGGTACGACATCAATCCCGACTACCTCGCCGCCTGCGAGACCCGGTATCGCGACGACTTCGGGGATCGCCTCCACCTGATCGAGACGAGCATCGATCGCTCTGTGACGATCGAGCGCGTCGATCCCTCATCGCCAACCTGATCGTCGAGTACGTCGGCATAGATGAGTTCGTCGCCTTCGCGGCCGCGAATGCCCGCTCGATTGGCGTGCTGTCGTGCGTGATCCAGCGAAACGACGCGGAAGCCTTCGTCAGCTCGACGGACTACGCATCGTCGTTCGACGCTCTGGCTCGGTGTCATCGGACATCGATTCCGAGATGCGACCTCAGCGATGTCGGACGCAGGGTTCGTAGCCCTGAACCGCACGAGTATCCGTTGCCGAACGGCAAAGCCCTGGTGCGACATGATTTCCGCGTGACCGCAACCATCGTGCCCATGATCAGCTCGATGAGCGCAGCATCGTCTAGCGACGACACGAGTCGAATGCCGGGCGAAAGCGCGAACGCGTGCGCCAGCGTCCCGGAATGACGCCTGACGGACGAGCGAGAGCGGCGGTTCGACGTCGGCCCTCGCCGTTGCACCGCAAACCGCGGGAATGCGAGGATCTGCCAGTTGACGGAGTTCGCCACGTTGACACAGGGAGGTCACCGATGAAGGCGATTGTCGTGACGGACGAGGCCGCGGGGACAGCCGGGATGACGCTGGTGGAGCGCCCCCAGCCATCGGCCGCGATAAACGACGCGATCGTTCGGATTCATGCATCTGGGTTTGTCCCGACCGAGATGGCGTGGCCCTCGACTTGGACCGATCGCCGCGACCGTGACAGGACGCCGTCGATCCGGGCACGAGCTGGCGGGAGTAGTTACGGCCCTCGGGTACGGCACGACGGGTGCGTCGGAAGGACAGCGGGGGCTCGGGCTCGCGGACTGGCATCGCGACGGGACCCTGGCGGAGTACGTCGCGATCGAGGCCCGCAACCTCGCGCCGCTGCCGGGAGATGTCGTACTCCACCGCGGCCGCGAGCTGCCGATCCGGGCGACCGCGTGAGGGCTGTTCGACCCGGCCACCCGGGCCGGGACAGGCCGTCTCTCGCCCACGGGGCAGCCGTCGCTGTCGGCTCGATGGTGACGCAACTCGCACGCGACGCCGGGCCTACGACATCGGCACCGGGCGCGCCACCGACCGCCGGTGGCGCGTCTTCGGGGCGACGAGTTCGTCGTCTCGACACGACGCGCTTGAAGACGTCGGCACCGTCGACCTGGTGTTCGACGTCATCGGCGGAGACATCCAGACGCGGTCCGCAGGCCTGATCCGGGCGCGAGGAATCCTCGGACCGTCGTGGGCCTCACCGAGGCGCGGCCGGCCGATGGGCTGGCGATCGACTTCGACGTCGAGACCGATCGCGCGCAACTGAGTGAGATTGTCCAGCGAGTGCGGGACTCGGCGACCGGACGAACATCGGCACCGTTGCGACCCTCGAAGACGCCGTCGCGGCCCTCAACCCCACCGGGCGGGAGCAATGGGAAGACGATCATCCGAACTCACCCGTGAGGGTCGAGAGCGGGCCGAGAATCGAGAAGCGCGGGCCGCTCCCGGCGGTTCGACGCCCGCCGTCACCGGGAGCTGGACGTGGACAGGTCGAACCGTTCTCAGGCGCGGGCGCTGCTCGTCAGCTGTAAGCGCCGTGAGAGCATCAAGTTGCGTCTGCTCAAGCGCTACATCCGCCGCGGAGGCATTTCCGGTGAGCTCCTCGATCGTCTCGGCGCCGACGATTGCCGAGGCGACGGCCGGGCGCGACAGCAACCAGGCGAGCGACACCTGGTAGGGATGTAACCCCCAGTCCTGCCCAAGCCGCTCGACCCTATGGGCGACCTCCACCTCAGAGTCGGCGAACCCTGGCCCGGCAAAGCGCTTGTCGCCGTGGATCGGTCGCTCCAGTACCTGTGTGCTGGCTAGTAGCCCGCCGTGCAGGGGAGCGTAGGGCACGATCGACAGCCCGAAGCGCAAGCACGCTGGCGCCAGTTCCTGCTCGGGCCACCGCTCGAGGAGGCTGTACTTCACCTGGACGCAGACGGGGGCGGGCGCCCGCCGGTCATCCGCGACCCACAGCGCCTGCGTGACCTGCCAGGCCGGATGGTTGGACAAGCCCACGTACCGGACCTTGCCCTGCTTTACCAGGTCGTCGTAGGTCGCCAGCGTTTGTTCCAGAGGTGTGTCGGGGTCAGGGTAGTGCGCGTAGTACAGGTCGATGTAGTCCGTGCCCAGTCGGCGCAGGCTGTTCTCGACCTGACGGATTACGTGCCGGCGCGACAGCCCCCGGTCGTTCACGCCAGGGCCGACCGGTGCACCCGACTTGCTAGCGATCAGTACTTCGTGCCGTCGGCCTGCAAGGGCACGGCCGAGGATTTCCTCAGCCGGCTCGCGGTCGCCAGCAGGCGGCGCGCCGGGCCGGTCGAAGACCGACGAGGCCCCGTACGTGTCGGCGGTGTCGAAGAAGTTGATACCAAGATCGAGCGCGGCGTGGACCACCCGTTCGGCGTCCAGCTGACTCGGGGCCACACCGAACGTGGCCGTACCCAGGCAGATCCTGGACACCCTCACACCTGTCGGCCCCAGCACTGAGTACTCCATCCGCCGACCACTCCCTCCGGTCCGAACAACGGAAACCGGGAGAGCTCTTATATAGCCCCCGCCGTGTGTCGCCCGCGGCGCGCCGGCCGCGGGCTCGCAGGCGTTGGGATGGGCCAGCGTCCTTCACGCCTGATGGAAGGAACGCGAGCCGAGAATCGAGTTCCGGCCCTGGGCGAGCGTCCTTACGCCCGAGCTGATCGCGAAGGGCTAGCGGCCGGTCTTCGCCTGGCGGCGGCGCGCGAACGTGTCGAGCGTCACGGCGAGGAGCAGGAGCAGCCCGTGATGATGTAGATCCAGCCGTTCGAGACCTACAGCGTGTTGAGGCCGTTCTGCAGCGTTCCGATCAGCACCGCGCCGAGAAGCGCGCCGCGCACCTCGCCGCGCCCGCCGAAGAGCGAGACGCCACCGATGACGGCTGACGCGATTGCGTTCAGCAGCAGGTTCCCGGGCGGGAACGTCAGCGCGACCGAGTTGACCTGGGCGGAGAAGATGATCCCGCCGATGCCGGCGGTCGCGCCGGAGATCATGAACACGAGGATCTTGATCCGGGGGACGTTGATGCCGGCGCGGCGCGCCGCCTCCGTGTTACCGCCGACCGCGTAGACGTGGCGGCCGAAGGTCGTCCACTTGGCCAGGAACGTCAGCAGGATGAAGAACACGATGATGATCACGCCCGAGAGCGGGAGGCCCTCCTGCTGCAGGATCACGCGTCCGTGGTTCGCGATCGCGACCGCGCCGAACGCGACGACGGCGATCCCGAGCGTCCGAACTGTGAACCCGACCCAGCTCACCCGCGCGATCTGGGTTCCGCGCGCCGCCCAGCGCTTGTAGACGACGCTCAACGGATAGAGCGTCGAGACGATTAACGCGATCAGCCAGCCGCCCGTGTGCGAGAAGAGGTAGCTGTCCGTGTAGTTGATCCAGCGGTCCTGGATGATGATCGTGCCGCGCTGCTCCAGTGTGTTCAGGATCACGCCCTGCCAGATCAGGAAGCCGGCGAGCGTGACGACGAACGACGGGCACGCCCACGAAGGCGATGATCGACCCCTGCAGGAGGCCAATTGACGCGCACACGACGACGGCGAGCACCATCGCGACCAGGCCCGGGTACTGGTGGCCGCTCCCCGGCAGCTGCAGCTCGGCGACGACGAGCGCCCCGATCCCGGCGAGGTAGCCGATGGAGAGGTCGATCTCGCCGAGCAGGAGCACGAAGACGACGCCGAACGCGAGCATCGCGGTGCCGGCCGTCTGGTTGATCAGGTCGACGAAGTTGACGGCCGTGAAGAAGTTCGTGGCCGCGAACCCGAAGATGATGATGACGAGGAGCTCGCCGATGATGATCGGCGCCGGGCCGAGGTTGCCGGTGCGCAGGTTCAGCCACGCCCGCTGCCAGAGCCCTGCGAGCCCGGTCGGGAGTTGCTCCTCCTCGAGGTCCGGCGCGCGATCGGGCCCGACGACCTCCGCCGTGCTCACGTGGCCCCTCCGGCGGTGGACGGGATGCCCGACACCTTCGTCGGCTGACCGGCGGTGATCGCCTCGACGACGGCCTGCTGGGTCGTCGTCCGGCGCTCGAAGATGCCGACGTTACGGCCGAGCCGCAGCACGGTGATCCGGTCTGCGGTCTCGAAGACGTCGTGCAGGTTGTGCGAGATCAGGATCACGC
This sequence comes from uncultured Actinomycetes bacterium, assembly GCA_963779505.1. Taxonomy (GTDB): domain Bacteria; phylum Actinomycetota; class Thermoleophilia; order Gaiellales; family Gaiellaceae; genus PALSA-600. The sequence continues at coordinate 105,988 of CAVZYK010000024.1, forward strand.
CGAGGCCCTGCTCGCCGAGGCGGCGCACGAGTGCGAGCACCTGCTCCGTCTGGGCGACGCCGAGGGCGGCTGTCGGCTCGTCGAGGATCACGAGCTTCGAGTTCCACATCACCGCGCGCGCGACCGCGACCGACTGGCGCTGGCCGCCGGAAAGTGTCGCGACCGGCTGACGGATCGACTTGATCGTCGTCACGGCGAGCGACTTGAGCGTCGTGTACGTGTGCTGCTCCATCGTCGCCTCGTTGAGGATCTGGAACCGCTGCGCCTCGCGGCCGAGGTACATGTTCTGGACGACGTCGAGGTTGTCGCACAGCGCGAGATCCTGGTAGACGACCTCGATCCCGAGCCGGGCGGCGTCCTTCGGCGAGTGGATGTGCACCTCGCTGCCCTGGAACAGAACCTGGCCACTGTCGGCGGAATGCGTGCCGGCGATGCACTTGACGAGAGTCGACTTGCCGGCGCCGTTGTCGCCGACGAGCGCCATCACCTCGCCGGGCTCGACCTCGAAGTCGACGTCGGTCAGCGCCTGGACGGAGCCGAACGACTTGCTCAGGTCGCGGATCTGAAGAAGTGGCGTGTCGCTCATGAAGTCGAAGGCGCGGCGGTCGAATGTGCGGTGGAGGCGCCCCTCGGGGCGCCTCCACCGGTGCTGCTACGAACGATTACTTGCAGTACTGCCGGTACGCACCGACGCACACATCGCTCCGCTTCAGGAACCCGTCCGTGAAGAGGCGCTTGTAGTTGTGCTTCGTGATCCAGATCACCGGCAGCGCATAGGTCGGCTCCGGATGCTTGCCGTTCGGCCGGGTCCCGTTCGTCTTGGGCTTCTTGCCCTTGAGGAGCGCGACCGCAGCATCTGCGGCAGCCTTCGCCTCGGCGGGCACGTACTTGTACACCGTGCCCGTCTGCCAGCCGCGAGATGATGTTCTGGACACCCTGGACGCTCGCGTCCTGCCCGGAGAGCGGCAGCGGCTTGAGGCCCTTCGCCTTCAGGTCGGCGACGACGGCGCCGGCGATGTTGTCGTTCGCCGCCAGCACGCCCTGGATGTGGTTGCTCGTCTTGACGAGCATCTGGTTGAAGATGGTCGCCGCGTTGTTCGCATCCCAGTCGGGCACGAACTGCTGCGGGCCTCTCTTGATCGCGTGGGTCTTGAAGAGCGGGTTGAAGACGGCGAGGTTGCCCGACTGGAACCAGTACGCGTTCTGGTCGGTCTGGCCGCCCCACAGCTGGGCGACCGTGCCGCCCTTGTAGGTCCCGTTTGCCTTCATCTGCTGGATGACGCCGGCGGCCTGGGCGACGCCCACCGCCTTGCCGTCGAAGGTCACGTAGACCGATGCCGTCCCGCCGGTCACCTGGCGGTCGTAGTCGATCGCCTTGCCGCCCTTCGAGGTGAAGAGCTTCTCGATCGACGCGGCGGAGCCGTTGTCGAGAGCCGTCTCGACGACGACCTTTGCACCCGCTGCGATGCAGGCCTGCGCCTGCGCCTTCTGCTTGAGCGGGTCGTTCAGGGCGTTCGTGATCGACGCCTTGACGCCGGCCGTCTTGAACGCGGCGGCCATGGCGGGCTTGTCGAACTGCACCCAGCGCACCGACGACTTCGTGTCCGGGAGCAGGACGCAGACGTCCACGCTCGCCGTCTTGTGCTTCGTGGCCGCTGTGGCACTCGCCACGATGAACACGGCGAAGCTGACGGTTGCGACGCCGACGAGCGCGAGCGCCGTCGGCCTACGGAAAACCTTCTTCACGTGTGACTCCTTTTACCTTCGGGGGACCGGCGGGAGGACTGACCAGGGGGTTACGGACGCGAGCAGACCGAGCCACCGTTACACACTTCTTCCCTCAAACGTTCTCCGAAAGCGGCCTCCGAGTCAAGTCGGATCTCGGCGAACCTCGTTGCCGCGGTCGTTTCGCCCGCCGGCTAGCGCTCGCGGATCGCGGTCAGCACGTAGCCGCCCTCGAGCATCGCCGGGGCGCGTTGCTGAAGCCGCTCCCAGTCCGGGACGTCCCAGCCGAAGGAGTCGGCGAGGCGGACGATCATGCTGAAGAGCGAGCAGACGGCCGCCGCGTCGCGCAGCGCCTGCTGCGAGACGCCGGCTGCCCGGGCCGCCTCGGCGTGCGCCTCCGTCAGCTCGTCGGGCCGAAGGGCGAGCTGCTCGATGAAGACGAGCGCCGCGGCGAGCTCGGGACGGACCGGCGCGGTACGCCAGTCGGCGACCACCGCCTGCCAGACCTCCTCACCGAGCGCGTACGACGCAACTGCGCCGTGGGAACCCGTTCAGAACGGGCATTGGTGGAGCAGCGACGTGAAGCCCGCGAAGAGCTCGCGCTCCCCCGCGCTCCACTCGGACGGCCCACGCATGACGCGGTCGAGCTCCTCCGAGAAGGGACGGCCGAAGAGCTCCGGCCGGTAGAGCAGCGTCTTGACGACTCCGAGCGGCTCCGCGCCGCTGCGCTCGCGGATCATCGCGAGCACCGCGGCCTCGTCGGGCGCATGGCCGTGGTCGACGACCGCGAGCCTCACCCGAGCACCCGCTTCGCGGCGTCGAGGCGGCGCAGCCCCTCGGAGATCGCGGTGGCAACGGTCTGCTCGAAGACCTCGTCCTCGGTGCAGCCGGCCGCGAGCAGGCCCTCGACGTCGGCGTCCGTGACGGTGTAGGCGCGCGTTCGCACCTGCTCGAGGTAGGCACTCATCGCCTCCGGCGCGGGCGGCGTCCCGGCGACGACCGCACGCAGCTGGTCGAGTTGCTTCGTCATTCGTCGTCCTCCTCGGGTACCGTGCGGCCGCTCGCGGCTGTGCCAGGGCTGGAACGTTATCGTCAGCCGGTCGATGCGTTGCCCGTCGACGGAGTCGACGTGGAACCTCACGCCGTCGTGCGAGACCTCGTCGCCCGTCTCGGCGCCGCGGCCCAGCTGGCCGAAGACGTATCCCGCGACCGTGTGGTAGTCCTCGTGCGGCAGGTCGCAGTTGTATTTCGAGTTGAACTCCTCGATCGGGAACGTGCCGCCGACCCGGATCGTGTCGTCGTCCACCTGCTCGATCGTGTCGTCCGGACGGTCGAACTCGTCCTCGATCTCACCGACGATCTCCTCGAGCAGGTCCTCGAGGGTGACGATCCCTTCCATCGAGCCGTACTCGTCGATCACGACGGCCATGTGCTGGTTCGTGCGCCGGAACTCCGTCAGGAGCGAGGCGAGGTCTTTCGTCTCGGGAACCATGTAGGCGGGGCGCACGAGCTGCGCCAGATCGACGCCGGCGATGCCGGTGTCCTGCATCATCGCCTCGATCAGGTCGCGGATGTGGAGGACGCCGACGATGTCGTCGAGCGACTCCCGATAGACCGGGTAGCGCGTATACGGCGACTCGAGCACGGACTTCAGGGCCTCCGGCGGCGGGAGCTCGATGGAGATCGCGACCACCTCGGGCCGCGGCACCATCACGTCCGAGACCTCCTTGTCGGCGAAGTCGAAGACCTTCGAGAGCATCTCCTGCTCCTCGTGCTCGATCTCGCCTTGCTCGGCCGAGCTCGTCAGCAGCATCCGCAACTCGGCCTCGGAGTGCGCTTCGGCGTGGGCGCCCGGCGGCTCGAGCCCGAGGCCGCGCAGCAGCACGTTCGTCGACTCCTCGAGCAGCCAGATCAACGGCCGCGCGACGACGAAGAACCAGCGCACGGGCGTCGAGACGAAGAGCGCCACTCGTTCCGCATGGCTGAGCGCGATCCCCTTCGGGACGAGCTCGCCGATCACGACGTGCAGATAGGTGACGACGAGCAGCGCGAGGATCACGGCGAGGAACGACGCCATGAAGGCGTCGAAGTGGTGGGCGAGCACCTGCTCGCCCAGGGCGCCGATCGCCAGTGAGCAGATCGTCACCGCGAGCTGCATCGCCGCGATGAACCGCGGCGGGTCCTTCGTGATGCGCAGGACGGCGCGGGCGCGCTTGTTGCCCTCGTGCTCGAGCTCCATGATCCGCGTGCGGCGCGACGTGACGAGGCCGTACTCGGCCGCGACGAAGAAGCCGTTCAGCAGCACCAGCCCGAGCAGGGCCAGCATTTCGAGCAGGAAGGTCATACGACCTCGGCGCCGCTCTCCGGCGCACGGGTACTGGGCGGCAGATCGTCGTCCAAGCGAATCAGTCGGCCGAGTATAGCCACGGCTTGGACGACACGAACGTATGTTCTATGATGAGGGCATGCGGACGGAGTACCGCGAGGAGCCGTGCAAGGTCGCGCTCAACCACGTCAAGGGCATGCCCTTCGACTGGTCCCTGAACCCGTACATGGGCTGCGTCCACCGCTGCACGTTCTGTTACGTGCGGGCCTTCGAGCTGCGGGCAGACCGGCCGGCGGACGAGCGCTACGGCACCTCGATCCGCGTCAAGGTGAACATCGCCGAGCAGCTGCGCGCGCAGCTCGCGCGGCGGTCGTGGGACGGCGGCCCGATCGCGATCGGAGCAGCGACCGACCCGTACCAGCCCGCGGAGGGCCGCTACCGCCTGACGCGAGCGTGCATCGAGGTGCTCCGCGACGCCGCGCAACCGTTCTCGATCATCACGCGCGGGCCGCTGATCGTGCGTGACGCAGAGCTGCTCGCGGAGGCCTCGCGCCGGGCGGAGGTGTCGGTGACGTTCTCGGTGCCGACGATCGACGACGAGATCTGGCGCAGGACCGAGCCGGGCACCGCCCATCCGCGGCAGCGGCTGCGGGCGCTCGCGCGTGCTCGTCGACGCCGGCGTGCGCGCGTCGGTCGGGATGGCGCCCCTCCTCCCCGGCCTCTCCGACCATCCGCGCCAGATCGAGCGCGTGGTCGAGGCAGCCCGCGAGGCCGGCGCGTGCGGCATCTGGGCGAACCTCCTCTACCTCAAGCCGGGCACGCGCGAGCACTTTCTGACGTGCCTGGCCCGTGACTGGCCGGAGCTGCTGCCGGACTACGAGCGCCTCTATGCACGGCGCGCGTACCTCGCCGCGGCGGACGCTGCGCCTGCCCGCGAGGTCGTGCGGAGGCTCGCTCGCTCGCACGGGATCCGCGACCGCCGGCAGGAACCGTTGCGACCGCCGCCGAAAGCCGAACAGCTGTCTCTCCTCCCCGCGGACTAGGATTGCCAAATGGCTGACGAGATCACGACCCTGATCGTCGATGACCACGAGGTCGTACGCGAAGGCCTGCGCCTCTCGCTCTCGCGCGCGCCGCACATCCGCGTCGTCGGTGAGGCAGCCGACGGGGCGTCGGCAGTCGAGATGGCGGAGCGCCGCAAGCCCGACGTCGTGATCATGGACGTCCGCATGCCGGGCATGGACGGGCTCGAAGCGACAAAGCTGCTGACCGAGAAGGTGCCCGACTCGAAGGTGCTCATCTTCACGGCCTACTCCGAGCGCTCGCTGCTCAGCCGCGGGCTGGAATCGGGCGCCAAGGGCTACATCCTGAAAGAGGCGCCGCACCAGACGCTCGTGCGCGCGATCGAGAAGGTGGCCCAGGGCGACGGCTACGTCGACCCGGCGCTGATGCCCGCCTTCCTCGCCGGCAAGGACCAGACCGACATGCTGACCACGCGCGAGCGGGAGATCCTCCAGCTGCTCGCAGACGGCATGTCGAACGCCGACGTCGCCGGCAGGCTCTTCATCTCCCAGGAGACCGTGAAGAGCCACGTCAGGCACATCCTCACGAAGCTCGAGGCCGACACGCGCACGCACGCGGTCGCGATCGCGCTCCGCGAAGCAATCATCGATTAGACGGTGAGCCGTCCGGTGGACGACGGGCTCGATCGCCTGATCGCCGCCGAGCAGGACGAGCGGCGCCGGATCGCGCTCTTCCTGCACGACGGGCCCGTGCAGAACCTCTCCGGCATCGCGCTGATGCTCGACGCGACGATGCACGCGATCCAGACGGGCAAGCTCGAGGACGCGGAGAGCGTCCTCCGCACCGCCCTCGACCGGCAGCGAGCGACGATCCGAGAGCTGCGCGACCTGTCGTTCGCGCTCGAGCCCGTCGTCCTCCGCGACCAGGGCTTCGCGCCCGCCCTGAAGGCGCTCGCCGACCAGGTGGGCACGGCGTACCGGTTGCGGATCGACCTCGAGATCGACGAGGCGGAGCAGCTCGGCGAGACGGCGCAGGTGGCGCTCTACACGATCATCCGGGAGCTGCTCGAGCAGGCGGTTCGCCGCGGGCCGCCGAACCGCATCGAGGTGAAGATGTCGACCACCTCCGACGGAGGCGTCCAGACCTGCGTCTCCGACGACGCCGAGCCCGAACGGCGCCGCCGCTCGTTCGAAGGCGTCGAGGAGCGCGTCAAGCAGCTGCACGGCACGATCGACCTCGACCTCGCGAGCGAGCACACGACGGTGACGGTGACGCTGCCCTCGTACGCGACGCGGCGCTGAGGCGATCCTCTAGGATCCGCGCCGATGAGCGACGGCAACGGCTACGTGCTCTTCGTCTGGTCGCCCGCCGGCTACACGCTGCGGGAGATGGACGGCGACCTGCCCGAGGTCGGCCACCGGTGGGACGAGGACGGGCTGGCGCTGCAGATCAACAAGATCGGCGTCTCCCCCCTCCCCGGCGACACGCGTCCCTGCGCGTTCTCGGTCGGGAACTAGAGGCTTGATAGCTCAGCTCGCGGCGTCTTCGGCGGCCGCGAGCCCGAGCACGAGCGCCTGCGCGAGACCGCTCGCGTAGCCGCCCGTCGAGACGCCACCGGCGTCGACACCCGCGGCCCAGAGCCCGCCGAGCGGTGACCCGTCCTCACCCAGCACGCGCGCACGGTCGTCCACCCGGACGCCGCCGATCGTGTGCGTGATCGAGGCGATCACGCGGACGGCCGCCACGGCTCCCTGCGGCGCTGGGAACGGAAGCTCCTCGAGCGGGACGACCGCCTCGGCCGGCGCGGCCGCGACGAGCTCGGCGACCGTGCGCTCACGCACGCGTTCCGCGAGCGCACGCTCGTCCAGCAGGTAGTACGCACGCGCTCCGCGCCTGCGAGCGGTCGCCTGCACGACGTTCGTCTCCGACCACGAGACGCTGCCTCGCTCGAAGAACTCGACGCCGTCCTCGTCGAAGATCCGCGCCGCCTTCGCGTACAGCTGCGAGAGACCGACGAACTGGGTCTCGTCCCAGGGGGCATCCGGCATGTTGCGGCCGTAGAACTCGTCCATCCCGCTCGTCAGCGCAGCACCGCCGGCGAGCGCGCGGCGCAGACCGTCGCCCTCCGACCACGGGTTCGCGCGCAGCCGGAGCGGCGCCTCCGGCCGCACATAGCGCGTCACGAGCTCAGGAGAGGCGCCGAAGCCGCCCGTGCAGAGGATCGTCGGCTCGTCGGCGGCGCTGCCGTCGGCGCCGAGCTCGATCCGACCGGCGTGCCTACCGAGCGTCTCGGCGAGCGCACGCGGGTCGAACCGCTTGCCGACAGTGCGTGGATTGCCGGTCTCTTGCCACACGGGCTCGGCGCCGAGTGAGATCAGCCAGTCGACGGCGTCGTCGAGGCGGTCGTAGACGAGCCGTTGCAGGCGCTCGTCGCCCGTCGGGCACTCGGCGCGAAAGTCGCTCCAGTCGCGGTGACGCCAGATGACGCACGACGAGAGCAGCATCGAGCCGCCGATGCGCGTCCCCTTCTCGCGCACCTGCGGCGTCCGCCCCAGCTCGCGCAGGCGGGCGGCGGCGACGAGGCCGGACATGCCGGCCCCTGCGACCAGGGTCACGTCAGAGAGAACGTCGGCTTGTGCTCGACGTACTCGACGCGCACGCGCTCGGGGCCCCAGAGGAAGGCCGCGTAGGTGTTCTCGGCGTCGACGACGGACTCGACCTCGATCTGCTGGTCCTTCGCGTCGGCGATCACCTCGTCCGCGGAATCGACGAGCACCGCGAGGTGGTTGAGCAAGGGACGCTCGCTGTCACCCGGGTTGCCCTGGTGCAGCTCGACGAAGGCGCCGCCGACCTCGACCCGGCTCGGGCCTGCAGGCGCGAATCCGTAGCGCTCGTAGTCGCGCGCCGTCGCCTCGGGGTCGGCGGACCACAGCGCGACGTGGTCGAGGTCGTACTCGACGTCGGTCTCCGCCTCGACGAGGGTGAGCGCGATGCCGCCGCCGGCGTCGAACACGTCACCGGCGCCCTCCGGCAGGGACGCGCGCGCGGCCGCGAGATCCGAGACCCGCAGGCCGACGTGCTTGAACGCGCCTGTCTCCCTCGGCCCTTCCGCGTCGAAGAGCGTCAGCTTGCCGCGGCGAGCGTTCGTCCCCATGAGCGTGAACTTCTCGTCCTTCGTGATCACGTGCATGCTCAGGTGGCGCTCGAGGAACGCCACGATGGTCGCGCGGTCGTCGACCCAGAAGGCGACGTGATCGAGAGTCTTCGGCTGCACCTCATGGACGTTATCGACACGAGGCCAGGTGCCGAAACGGTTGGAGTAGGCCCCCGGACGCGCCGGGGGCCTACTCCGCGCGTTCTATCTGGAGCTGCGCTTCCGCGAAGCGCTCCGCGACCGAGTCGCCGAGCTCTTGCGCCGCGCCGTGGTGCGACCACCCTTCGCTCCGGCCTTCTTGACCGAAGGGCTCCTGCGAGCGGTGGTCTTCTTCCGCGCGCCGCCGGTCTTGCGAGCCGACGTCTTGCGAGCCGTGGTCTTCTTGCGGGCCCCGCCGGTCTTGCGAGCCGACGTCTTGCGAGCCGTGGTCTTCTTCCGCGCGCCGCCGGTCTTGCGAGCCGACGTCTTGCGAGCGGTGGTCTTCTTCCGCGCGCCGCCGGTCTTGCGAGCCGACGTCTTGCGAGCCGTCGTCTTCTTGCGGGCCCCGCCGGTCTTGCGAGCCGACGTCTTGCGAGCTGTCGTCTTGCGAGCCGTCGTCTTGCGGGCCGTGGTCTTCTTCCGCGCCCCGGTTGTCTTGCGGGCCGAGGTCTTCCGCGCCGTAGCGCGACCGCCCTTGGCGCCTGCCTTCTTCACCGAGGGGCTCCTGCGAGCCGTCGTCTTCTTCCGCGCCCCACCGGTCTTGCGAGCGGTTGTCTTGCGCGCGGTCGTCTTGCGGGTCGAGCTGGTCTTGCTGGCCGTCTTCTTGCGAGCCGAGCTGGTCTTGCGACTGCTCGTCTTGCGCGCGGCCGTCTTGCGGCTCGAGCCACCCGACTTGCTCCGAGAAGACCCGGAACGGGAGGTGCTCCTCGACGAGCGAGCGGAGGAACGCGTCGTCGCCGGAACGGCGACCGCACGTGCTGCCTCAGCACCCTCATCGATCGACGCTTCGCCGATGGCGGAGTCGCCCCACGTGTCGTCGGCCACTTCGGTGCCGATCGACGTCTCGCTTGGCGAGTCGGCGTTGGACGTCTTAGCCTCGCCGGTCCCGCTCCAATCCTCTTGGGTCATCAATGACCTCCTGAGTTGGATTGCGCGTGCACGATTCCCTACCACGTTGCTTTGTAACGTGCAACGCGGACGACATACATCATCCGCACGTTGCTGGAAAGGAAAACACAACGTGCGGACCGCGTGAGACTACGCGATCTATAGGTCGTTACCTGCCTCATGTGTCAACGCATCGTCGTTCATGACGTGGCGTTCTGCTTCACACTCCCTACGTTCGACGAGTTAGCCGGTTGGCAAACACGTGCCCGATCGCGTGTGAATCATGCGCGCGCGATTGAACGACAGGTCAGGTGCGTGCGCTGAGCAACGGCTGCCGCGACGGCGACGACGTGCCGCCGGAAGGCTCGAGCGTCACCATCACCTGCGCACCGCGCGGCACACGCACCTTCAATCTGGTCGTGCCACCGTTGAAGGTGCCGGCAGGGCGGATCGACGGTGATGCCACCCACGCCTCGTACGTATTTCCCTTCGGCGGCTTCGGCAGGGCGACGGTCAGCACCGCCTCGCCCGACGGTGCGACGACCAGCTGACCCGGTGTTCCCTGCAACGGGATGTGCCGGGCGAGTGGATCGCGGAGGACCTTCGTCGCGGCGCGCTCACTCGCGAGCGAGTGGTGCAAGGTGGCCGCCCAGATGCCGAACCCGACCGCAGCGGCGGACGCAGCGACCGCGACCACGGCTGCCACGGAGACGGCGAGCGAGCGGCGAGAGCGGAGCGGGACGACGTTCTGACCTTCCTCCCGCGCCGCCGCCAGGACGCGGTCGCGCAGGCCGGGCGGGGGCGGCACGCCCTCGTCGACGAAGGCCAGCGACATCGCAGCCTCACGCAGGGAATCGAGCTCGCTGGAGCAGCGATCGCAGTCCGCGAGATGGGCCTCGAACCGCGCGCGCTCAGGAGCGTCCAGCACGTCCAGCGCGTAGAGGGCGGAAAGCTCGTGAAGGTCGTCGGTCATGGGGATCCAGCTTCGATTCGCCCGCAGACCCCCGGCGGTTCGGCGTCGCGGCCCTCGGCCGCGGACGGCTCGAATCTACTCGAGCGGCTCGTTCTGGACGTTGTTCGCGGTCGCGTACTCGTCCGTCAGAGTATTCACGACGTCCATCCCCTCGCCATAGGCTGCGTTGATGCGCACGAACGGCTCCCATTTCTCGGGCAGAGCGTCCTCGGGGAAGATCGCCTCGACGGGGCACTCCGGCTCGCAGGCGCCGCAGTCGATGCACTCCTCGGGGTCGATCACGAGCACGCGGCCGGCCTCGTGGATGCAGTCGACGGGGCAGACGTCCACGCAGGAACGGTCCTTGATGTCGATGCACGGCTCGGCGATCACGTACGTCACGGCGGCCTACTCTACCGACGCCAGCAGGCCGTCAATCAGTTCCCTGGTGCGCTCGAAGAGCGCTGATTTCGCCACTACTTGGTCGAAGCCGGCGGAGTGCGCACGGCGCAGACCGGAGGTGTCGGTGTGGTTCGTGTAGCCGAGAATCGGCACGTCCGGATAGCTCTCCGCGACATCGTTCGCGTCGATGCGCGCGATGTCGGCGATCACGAGATCTGGTGGTTCGACTCCGTCCGCGGTCTCGAAACGGTGCTCCGGCAGCACGGCCTCGAGCTTTCCCCGGATGAAGAGGTCGACCCCGCACAACAGGATCGTTGCCATATCCGAGTCCGACGTTAGCATCGTGCAGCCGGGCCTACCAAGAGGGCCTGGCACTCGCGCAGGCGGGTGAGTTCTTCGCCGCGCACGAGCAGTTCGAGCTCGCGTGGCGCAGATGCGCCGTCGACGAGCGTGACTTCTTCCAGGGTTTGGTGCACGTCGTCGTCTCCGCCTACCAGCGCGACCGTGGTCGTCCCGTCGCAACGGAACGGCAGCGACTCAAGGCGCTACATCGGCTCGCGGCGTTCGCCCCGGCCCACCGCGGGCTCGCTGTCGACGCACTGCTCGCGGCGCTAGAGCGTTCCGAGCCCGATCCGCGTGAATACCTGGTCGAGCGCGACCTGCAGCCACCAGTCGCGCCCGAAGAAGAGCAGCAGGCCGAGCGCGACGAGCATGGCGCCTGACGCGATGCGCACGTAGACGTAGTGGTCTCGCACCCAGCGGAAGGCGCGCATCGCATGAGCGAACGCGACGCCTGCGAGCACGAACGCGGCCCCGAGCCCGAAGGAGTAGGCGATCAGCAGCACGATGCCGCGCGCGACGGTGCCGCTGCCCGACGCGAGGACGAGGATCGACGCGAGCACCGTGCCGATGCAGGGTGCAGCGCAGACCGCGAATGCGCCGCCGAGCAGCGCGTTCGACCCGCGGCGCCGGGCGTGCTGCAGCAGGCCCGGCGCCACCGTGCGCTCCGGCCACGGCAGCAACCCGATGAACGCGAGCCCGATCACGATCAGCACGAAACCGGCGATCTTGACCTGCGTCTGCTTGTCGACCGTGCCGCCGATCGCCGCGGCGCCGGCACCGAGCAGCACGAAGACGGTCGTGAAGCCGAGGATGAACGGGATGCTCGCGATCACGATCCGCCGGCTGACGCCGCGCTCACCGAGCCGGTCGACCTCGACGGCCGAGATCGCCGAGAGATAACCCGGCAGCAGCGGCAGCACGCACGGCGTGATCACCGACACGAGACCCGCGAGGAACGCGATCGGCAGCTTCTCAGTCATCGAAGTGCTCGAGCGCCTCGTCGACCCGACGCTCGTCCTCGGGGCCGAGCGCGACCGGCGCCGGCGCACGAGGCTCGGCGCGCGTTCTCGACCACACACGCGCCCCGAGCGCCAGCGCGATCGCGGCCGCGAGCGCGCCTCCCAGCGGGATCACCCATGCGAGCAGGTCGAAGCCGCTCGTTCTCGGCGTCGAGAGGATCGTCGGGCCGAACTCGTCGACCATCGCGTCGAGGATCTGCCGTTCCGACTGGCACGCGGCGATGCGCTGCTTCACCTCGGACTTCATCTCGCGTGCGACCTCGGAATCGGACTCGTCGAGCGTCGTGTGACACGACGGGCAGACGAGCAGCGTTTCCAGCCGCCCCTGGCTCGCATGCTTCGTGCAGGCGGCTGCGGGAGCCGCGAGCGCAAGCGCAAGCGCGGCCACTGCGACGAGCCTCACGACCTGAGCGCGAGCCGGATGCCCGCTTCGAGCTCCTTCGTCGAAGCCGGGCCCGTGATGTGCGGCGGCACCACACGGCCGCGCCTGTCGATGAAGAAGGTCTCGGGGACCCCGGTCACACCCCAGTTGCCGAACGTCGTGCCGACGCCGTCGCGGATGTTCGCGTAGTCGACGCCGTAACGGCCGAGATACGCCCGCGCAGCCCGCTTCGTGTCGAACGCATTGACGCCGACGAAGACGACTCCCTTGTCCTTCCAGGCACGCGCGGTGTCGGCCACCCGGCGTGCCTCCTGCTTGCACGGGACGCAGTACGACTCCCAGAAGTTGACGACGACGACCTTGCCGCGCAGCGAGGCGAGGCTCAGCCGGCCGTCGGCGTCGAGGCGCGGCAGGTCGAGCTTCGGCGCCGGCACCTTGCGGCCCTGGTCGACCTTCTGCGCGACTCCGGGGCCGCTGCCGTGCGCGACGTCCCAGACGAGCAGGCCCAACAGGCCGAGGACGGCCGCGACGACGGCGACGCGGACGATGCGCATCAGACGATGTGGACGGTGGTGCCGATGTCGACGTGGTCGAAGAGCCACTCGGCGTCAGGCACCTGCATCCGCACGCAGCCGTGCGAGGCGCTGTAGCCGATCGAGGCCGGCGCGTCGGTGCCGTGGATCCCGACGCCGGGGGCCGAGATGCCCATCCAGCGCGTGCCGAGCGGGTTCGACGGCCCGGGCGGCACAGGCTTCAGCCCCTGCGCCCACGAGCTCGAGGTCGGCGGGTACCACCACGGATTGCGGTACTTGACGACGATGTGGAAGGTGCCGCGCGGCGTCGGGTAGATCGCCTGGCCCGTCGCGACGGGGAACGTGCGGTGGAGCTTCCCGTCGTCGTAGAGCGTCAGGCGGTTCGTCGAGCGGTTGATCGTGATCACGTGCGCAAACGCGTCGGCCGAGACGGTCGGGGCGACCTTGACCGTGTGCACGCGTACCGCGAGCCGTGAGTTCGAGGCGAGCTCGGCGACGATCCGCTGCGTCAGCTTCTTCGCATTCAGCGAGCGGCCGGCCCGGTCGCCGTGGATCACCGGGCGCTCGCCCTTGAAGGCGAGAGTCGCGTCGACGCTTTGGCGCGAGAAGCGCTTCGTGACCCGCGCGACCCAGCTGCGGACGTTGGCGCCGCGGACCGCGACCACGAGCTTCACGTTCGACCGGGGCTCGGCGATGCGCGCCTTTGCCACGGCCGTGCTCACGTAGGCCGACGAGAAGAGGCGCGGCTCGAGCACGAGCCTGCTGCGGTCGACGACGATCGCGAGCGGCCGGCTGTACGCGGTCTGGACGGCCTTCACGGCGGCAGCCGGGGTGAGCCCGCCGACCTTGACGCCCGCGACCCGGACACCGGCGGGAATCGTCGGCGGCGGCCCCGGCGGCGGCGCGGTCGTGGTGACCGCGGTCGTCGTCGCGGCCGTGGTGGTCGGGGCGGTCGTGGTGCCGGTCGTGGTCGTCGCAGACGTCGAGGTCGTGATGTCTGCGATCACCGTTCCGGAGAACATCCCGGCGCAGCCCAGCCCGAGCAGAAAGAGACCGATTGCAGCGAGACGCTTCACGGCTCGGGCAGTGTAGCCAGCGCTTTCAGGGCCATTCCAGGGTCGTCCGAGACGATTCCGTCGACGCCGAGCAGGGCGAGCCGGCGGACGGCGGCCGGGTCGTTGGCCGTCCAGCCGAGCACCGGGCACGCCCATTGCGTGCGCGACCCGCACGGCGGGACTCGAGCAGAGCGTGTGATGGAGGGACAGCACCGTGGCGCGAGCGACCCGCAGCAGGACCGGCACGCGAACCGGCATCGCCTGCCGCAACGCGGTGGCGCCGGCCTGGGTCAGGCCGGCGGGCCACGGGATCCGAGCGACCCCCAGGCTGTCGCGGGGATAGCCGATCGCGCGCGGCAGCGACGGCGCGATCGCCGCGAGCCGCCTCGACGAGCGCGAGAAGGCCGTCGACACGATCGCCCGCTCGTCCAGCGCATGCCGCTCGATCGCGTCGACGACGTCCTGCTCGTAGCCGGGGAGCTTCACGTCGAGGTGGACGCCGATCTCGTGCTCGGCGAGGAACGCCAGCGCCTCGTCGAGCGAGAGGCTGTCCTCCGGCACCTCGCGCCGCGAGTGTGCGAGCTGCAGGTCGGGCCCGATGTCGAACTCCACGAGGTGCGCGCCAACGTCCACCGCGACCTGCAGCGCCGCGAGCGTGTTCTCGGGTGCGACCGCCGCCGCCCCACGATGGCCGACGACGATCGGCGGCCCGTCCCGCCGCCGGAGGTTCACGTCTTCTTGATCACGACGATCGCGCAGTCGTCGCCGAGGTCCCCGCCCGCATAGGCGCGACAGGCACCGACGACGGCGTCTGCGATCTCCTGCGCGGGCTGCCCGGCTCGCTCGGCGAGCAACGCGTCGAGACGTTCGCTGCCGAAGAGGTCGGCGCCGCGCCGGGCCTCGATCACGCCGTCGGTGTAGAGGACGACGGCCGACCCCGGTGGCAGCTCCGCCCGCACCGGGTCGTACGTCTGCGGCGCGTCGATGCCGAGCGCGAGGCCGCCGCAGCGCAGAGATTCGACGCGACCGTCGGGAAGGACGAGCCGCGGTTCGGGATGCCCGGCGCTCGCGCAGTCGACGGTGCCTCGCGGGTCGATCAGGAGGTACGCCATCGTGATGAACTTGCCGACGGCGATCTCGCCCACGACGACGTCGTTCGCATGCGCCAGGAAGTCCGACGGCTCGGGATGCTCGCGTGCGAGCGACCGGAAGACGAACTTCGCCATCGCCATGTCGGCCGTCGCGTCGATCCCGTGCCCGGTGACGTCGCCGAGCACGACCGCCAGCCGGCCGTCGGGGAGCTCCATGAAGTCGAAGACGTCGCCCCCGACGTCGACCTGCGCCGCCGACTCGTAGACCGTCCCCACCTCGAGGCCCGGCACGTCGGGCCGCTCGCTCGGGAGCAGCGACTGCTGCATCGTCTCGGCGAACTGCTTCTGCTGCTGGTAGAGCCGTGCGTTGTCGATCGCGAGTGCGGCCTGCTGCGCGATCGTCCGCGCGGTCGCGAGCGTGTCCGCGTCGATCGGCTCGGCCGGGTCGAGCGAGAGGATCGTCAGCTCGGCGAGCAACTCGCCGGCGGCCGTGATCGGGAGCAGCGCCGCCGTCGACCCCTTCTCGAGGAACGGCGTCAGAAGCGCATGCGCGCCTCCGAGACGCGTCGCCGACGCGACGTCGAGCAGCAGCGGCTCCTGGGAGCGCAACGGACGCCGCTGCGGCCGCTCGAGGATCGTGCGCACTGCTCCTGCAAGTCGCGTGTCGGCGACGTGCACGGCACGCGGCGTGAACTGGTCGCCACGCTCGTCGGGAACGCGGATCACCGCGGCGTCGACGTCGAGCACCGTCACGATCGTCGCCGTGACGGCGTCGAGCGTCGTGTCGAGCGACAGGCTCTGCGCGAACGAGCGGGAGATCTCGTAGAGGGCGTTCACCTGCCGCGAGGTCTGGCGCTCTGTCGCGAGCACCTCGCCGAGCGCCTCACCGAGCTCCTTCGACCGCTCGTGCAGTCGCGCGTTCTGGACGGCGACCGCGAGCTGGGCGGCCAGCGACGTGAGCAGCGAGATGTCGCTCTCGCCGAGCGTGCGCGCGCCGGGATAGGCGACCAGGAGCCCGATCGAGTCGTCGCGCACGTGCAGCGGCACGGCGAGCACCGAGCGCTGCCCGGCAGCGGCGAGCGCCGCCCGCGGCCCGGCGAGCGCGGGCTCGTCGTCTGCGACGTCCGCGTAGACGGCGGCGCGAGCGCGCAACGGCCCGAGCGCGACCTCGAGCAGCCGCGCGGCGACCTCCTCGTGCCCGGCCGACAACCCGCGCCCCGCGGCGGCGAACAGCTGCCCGTCTTCGCGCAGATAGACGCCCACGCGCTCTACACCGAGCAGCTCGGAGATGCGCTCCACCGCGGTCTCGAGCGTGTGTGCGAGCGAGAGGCGCGCGATCGCCTCGCCGACCACCTCGAGCAGCGCGCGCGTCCGCCCGAGCTCCTCCTCGACCTGACTCGCCTGTTCCCCCGCACGCAGGGCGTGCGCGGCCCGGGTCGCAAAGGCGGCGAGCGCCGGCAGCTCGTGGTCGGGCGGCATCGTCTCTTCGAGGAAATAGAGCTGAAGGACGCCGAACGCGGGCTGGCCGAGCGAGACCGTCGCGGCACGCGTCGCGTCGCCGGGAAGGTCCGGGTGCTCCTCGATCGCGACCGGCCGCCAGGTGCCGAGGAACTCGCGAACGAGCCCGGCAGCGGCTTCGAGACCGCTTTCCGCACCCGAGGAGGCGAGCAGCTCGACCTGCCCCGGCGTCCCAGTGCGCCAGAGCGTCCCGCCCTGCGCGCCGGTCGCCTCGACCGCGGCCCGCACGGTCTGCTGGGCGATCCGGCCGGTGTCGCCGCCGGCGGCGAGGGCGTCGCCGGCGAGCTCGAGCCACGTGCCGCCGCGACCTGCGAGATCCGAGCGCGTCTCGGGGCCGAACATGCGGATTGCGAGCGCGAGCTGCGAGGTTGCGAGCTCGGCGAGCGCGAGCTCGCCGTCGTCGAAGGGCTCGGAGACGCGGATCAGCTCGAGCGACCCGAGCACGCGGTCACCGGCGCCGCGGGCGACGAGCGCGATGGTGCCCGCAGCGTGAACGCGCGCCGCTGCGCGCTGGAGCGGCTCCGAGACGGTGCCGGCCGCGAGCACGTCGCAGGCCACCCGCGTACCGGCGACCTCCGCCCCGAGCGAGGAGCTCTGCGGGGCGACCGCCCGCGCGGCGAGGTCGCCGGCGCCGTCGAGGACGCGCACGACCGCCAGGTCTGCGCCGCACGCCTCGGCGGCTGCACGCGCGAGCGGCGCCAGGGCGCCGCGCAGGTCCGTCGCGGCGCCGATCTCGGCGGCGGCGCGGGCGAGCGTTTCGACAGGCAGGCGCCCGGCGTCGACAACCATCACCTTCAATACTGCCTGGACTACAATCCGCCCATGGCCGAGCCTGCCCGCAAGCCGGTCCTCTCAGAGGACGCGCCGTCGCTCGATCCGCTCGCGATCGAGCGGGCGTACCGCCGCGAGCGCGCCCGCCGCCGCGCCAAGGTCGAGCGCCGCAGCGCCGTGCGCCGCTCGGACGTCCGGTTCTGGGTCACGCTGCTCGTGCTGGCGTTCTTCGCCGCGTTCGTGATCCTCGCCGCGTGGCACGAGGTGCAGACGCTCTTCGGCGTCTGACGCCGCCCGCTTACTGCAGCTTCGTCGCCCGCGTGAACGGGCTCCAGGAGGTCTGCTCCCACGTCGTGCCGGCGCACATCGGGCACTGCGGCAGCAACGAGTGGATCGTCACCCCGTAGCCGCACCCCGAGCAGTGATACTCGCCGGCGGCAGGCATGCCCGCTCGTGCGAATTCGACGAAATCTCCGTCCCGCGCTTCGTTCTTTCTGGCTTCGTCGAGCATGTGACCCCCTGCATGGCGCGCTGTGGGCAAACGGTCGTGCCGCACTCCGACCGGGGATGTCCCCATACTACAGCGCGTGGAGACTCCCGAGTTCTTCGACGTCGATGCGCCCGAGCCCGGCCCTCCCACGCCGACGGGAGCGCCGCGTCCGGCGCCCGGTGGGATCTGGGCGGCGGGTGAGCGGGTCATCTGGGTGTCCGGCCTCGTGCTGGCGCTCTCCTCGTTCATGGGCTGGTATGCGGGCTCCGGCGTCGGCGTCAAGCTCGCCGTGATCGGCTGGCACAGCGGTGTTCTCGGCAAGCTCGTCTTCTTCATCGGGCTCGCCGTGCTCGCGCTGGTCGCCCTCCGTGAGTCGGGCTTCGAGCTGCCGCCGACCGTGCCGGACAGCCTGCTCGTGCTCGCGCTCGGCGCGCTCGCGCTGATCTTCGTGCTGATCAGGTTGATCTCGATCCCCGACTCGGTCCTGCCGGCCGACGGGCGCGGGATCGGCATCTACATCAGCCTGATCGCGAGCCTCGGCGTGATCTTCGGCGGGCTCCTGCGCGCAGCAGAAGAGCTGTAGCTCCCCGACCTGCCGCGGTCAGGCAGGAACGAGTTGCTTCGCGCGCTCGATCAGCTGCTGCGGGTCGAACGGCTTGCCGACGAACCCACGGGCACCGCGGCTCTCGGCATCGGCCGCTGCCTCGGGATCGACCTGGCCCGAGAACATGATCACCGGGATCGAGCCGTGGCGCTCCTGCATCCGCTGCAGCATCTGCCAGCCGTCGACGCCCGGCATGACGACGTCGAGCAGCACGAGCTCGGGCGCCTGGTCCTCGATCACGGCGAGCGCCTCCTCGGCGCTCGACGCCTCGCGGACCGAGTAGCCCTCCATCTCGAGGTTGACGCGCATGAACTCGCGCAGGCGCGCGTCGTCGTCGACGACGAGCACGAGCGGCCCGCCCGACTTCCCACCGGGACCGGAGCGATCGAGGAACAGCTCGAGGTCGCGGCGGCGATAGCGGCGGTGACCGCCCGGCGTATAGAACGCCGGCACGCGGCCCTGGTCGGACCACTTGCGAATCGTCGACTGGGCGACGCCGAGGAACTTGGCCGCCTGGCCGAGCGTCAGCCAGTCGGGCTCGGTCGTGGGGGCGCGTCTGCCGGGGTACGTCACGGCCCCAAATCTATCCAAAGCTGAAGAAGGCTAAACGATTACGGGTTCTGAACCGTGATCGTGACCGTTTCCCGGGCCGCCGGAGCCAGTGGCAGCGGCTGCAGGGTGCGGACGAGCGTCTGCGTCCCGGAGGGGGTGCTGTCGTCGCCGAGCGCCTGCCCGAAGGCCGTGCCGACGACGAATGCCAGCAGGAGGCCGGCGCAGATGGCCGCCCGGCGGCGGATCTCGGGGCGGATCGTCACGGCTGGTAGTCCGTCGCCCCACGGGCGTACGCGTGGAACGCCGCATCCGAGACGGTGCCGGGCTCGTGGCTCGGCGCTCCCTCCGGGTCGGCATCGTCGAGCAGGGTGCGCGCCCATTCGTCGGCACCGTCGTAGGCCCCCGCGAGCTCGTCGAGCGTGAAGATCTGTCCGACGCGCTTGCGAAGACCGGAGATGACGACGTCGACCTGCGCGCTCAGTCTGCGATAGCGGCCGGGATCGGGGCGCGCGGCCTCGATCCGCCGGTTCCCGTCCTCCCACTGCTGCCGTGCGAGGTCGAGGTCCACGTCAGGCAGTACAGCAGGAGTCGGGCCAGATGGCGGGCACCTCCGCGAGGATGCGGTCGCCGAGCTCGTAGCCCGGGCGTGCGAGTGCGAACGCGGCGTGCGCGTGCAGGCACTTCAGCGAGCCGGTGCGCGTCGAGCCGCCGATCCCGGCGTCGATCTCGGGCCGCAGCCGGCGTTGCTCCGCCTGCGCGTCGGCGAGGCTGTGCGCCGAGCTCGTCGTCCTCGACTGCCGCGCGCGACCAGCGATCGACGCCGCCCGCGGCCTCGAGCCGTGAGATGGCTGCGACGAGATGCGGGCACGTGACGTAGTACTGCGTCGGGAACGGCTTCCCGTCCGCGTCGAACGGCACCTGCTCCGTCACGGCGGGGCGTCCGTAGGGGCAGCGCACGGCGACCCGCTTGAACGCGCGCGGCGTTCGCCCGATCTGGCGGGCGACGAGCTCTTCGTCCGTCATGAGCTGCAGGCTAGAGGACGCGCTAGCGGCTCAGACACGCGCAGCTCGCCCGGGTCGGGCTTGAACGTAGACCCGATGCCCTACGCCCGACCCGAACGACCCGTCTGAGCCATCCCCAGGCGCTTGCGCCACGCGGGGATGCCGCGCACGATGAACAGCTTCTCGCCCGGCTTGACGAGGCCGAGCTGACGCGCCTCGCGGACGAGCTGCGCGTCCGTGCCGGCCTGCGCGATGCGTCTCTGCAGCCGCATCTTCTCCGCGCGCAGCGCCTGCACCTCGGCGTTGCGCGTCTGCAGCTGCTGCTTCGCGTGGAGGTACGTGTGTGTCGGCTTCCAGTAGAGGAAGGCGACAAGAGCCAGCCCGCAGATTGCGAGCAGCCGGGTTGGCCGCAAACGGATCACACGGCCTCGTTTCGCGCTGCGCCGTTGGATCCCTACGCGCGGCGCACGGCCACGATGCACGCCATCTCGGGCGTCACGAGAACCTCGCACAGCCTCGACCCGCTCGTCGAGCAGGAGCACCTCACGCGTCGCGTCGCCCTCGACGGGGCGGCCCGGTGTCAGATCGTCCTTGATCAGGATTCCGCCCGGAGCGAGGAGGTCGATCACGCGGTCGTAGCCGACGCCGCCGTCGGCGAAGACGACGTCGAACGGCCCGCGATCCGCGAGCACCTCGCGCCAGTCGCCTTCGAGCACCTCGGCCTCGCTGCCGGCGAGCGCCTGCCGCGCCTGCGCGGCACGGTCGGGATCGATCTCGACCGTGACGAAGCTCGTCATCGGCGGCAGCGCGGCGAGGATCGCCTTGGCGCCGTCGCCGTACGAGGTGCCGAGCTCCGCGATCCGGCCGCCGGGCTTCGACGCGACGAGCGTCGCGACGAGCCGCTGCACCTCTGGGATCGAATAGGCACCGCCGGTCATCTGCCCAACCTACCGCGCGCTGGTTCGAAACTCACGAACCCGGTTCAGTGTCCTAGGCGATATCAACCTTGATCACGTTGGTGGAGCCGGGCAGGTTGACGGCGGTGCCGGCGGTCGTGACGACGCGGTCGCCGGACTCGACGACGCCCGACGTGACGGCGGACTCGAGCGCGCGCGTCCAGAGATCCTCGACGTCGTCGGTCTGCGGCATCAGGTACGGCGTCACCCCCCACTCGAGCGCCATCTGCTGCACGGCGGTCTGGTGATGCGACAGCCCGACGATCGGGCGGCGCGGGCGCAGGCGCGCGACGGCGGAGGCCGTGCGCCCGGTGAACGTCGGGACGATGATCGCGCTCGCGCCGAGCGTCTCGGCGAGGTCGCAGGCGGCACTCGACATCGCACGGCCGACCGTCGTCTCCTCCCCCGGCTCGGGGTTCTGGTGGCGGTAGATCATCGACGGCTCGACCGCGCGCGCGATCCGATCCATCGTCGCCACCGCCTCGACCGGGTAGTTCCCGGTCGCCGTCTCGGCGGAGAGCATGACGGCGGAGGTGCCGTCGAGGATCGCGTTCGCGACGTCGCTCGCCTCGGCGCGTGTCGGCTCGGCGTGCTCGATCATCGACTCGAGCATCTGGGTGGCGGTGATCACAGGCTTCCCGACCTGCAGGCAGCGCAGGATGATGCGCTTCTGCAGGAGCGGCACCGTCGCGGCGCCGATCTCGACACCGAGGTCGCCACGCGCGACCATGATCGCGTCGCTCTCGATCAGCACCTCTTCGAGCGCCTCGATCGCCTCCGCCTTCTCGATCTTGGCGATCACGCGGGCCGGCGAGCCGTGCTGGCGGATGATCGCCTGCAGGTCGCGGACGTCGGCGGCTGCCCGAACGAACGAGAGCGCCACGAAGTCGACGCCCTGGGCGAGCGCAAAGTTGAGATCCTCGAGATCCTTGCGCGTCAGCGACGGGATCGGCACCGGGACGCCCGGCAGGTTGACGCCCTTGTGCGACTTCACCTCGCCGCCGACGACGACGCGGCAGCGTGCGCGCCCGTGCTGGACTTCCTGCACGGAGAGCCGCACCAGGCCGTCGTCGATCAGGACGTCGTGACCGGGACGGAGCACCTCGCCGATCACGGCCGGCGCAACGGGCAGCTCGCCGTTGGCGGCCGACTGCTCGCCGACGACGATCACCTCCTCGTCCTTGAGCAGGATCCTCGGGGACGGCAGATCGCCGATCCGGAGCTTCGGGCCCTGGAGGTCGGCGATCAGCGCGAGCGGCTTGCCGATCTCGTCCTGCACCTCGCGGACGACCTGCACGCGCTCGGCGTGATTCTGATGATTCCCGTGCGAGAGATTGAGCCGGATCGCGTCGACGCCGGCGTCGACCAGCGCACGAACCTGATCGTGGGTCGACGAGACCGGCCCGATGGTGGCGACGATCTTCGTCCTGCGGCGCTCGGCAGCCATGGCTCCACACTAGCGAGCCGTCGTCCGTAAGAACGACCCCAAGATCGTCCGCCGCGACGACGACGCCGAGAATCGGCGGCCGTATCGTGATCGACATGCATTACGTCACCGGAACAGCAGCCCCCACGCTGGCAGCAGATGCCTTCGTCCGCGGGCAGAAGCGCTTCTCGCTCGCGCTCTCGGAGTACCGCGGCACCTGGGCGGTCGTCGCCTACGCGCCCCGGCACGCCGACGTGCTCGAGCTCGCCCAGCTCGAGGAGGCCTTCGGCGCCGACGGCGCCATCGTCCTCGCGACCACGCCCCACGACTGGCACGAGACCGCCGATCGCTACGGCGACGAGCCGGTTCGCTTCCCGCTCTTCACCGAAGTGGCAGAGCAGCGCCGGATCACGATCATCGTCGACCCGGGCGGCGTCGTCCGGCACGTCGGTCTGCGTCGCAGCGCCCGGGAGACGCTGGCGGCGCTTGAAGGGCTCCTCGTAGGCCCGCAGCTACGAGTCGCAGCCTGAACGCGCAACGAACCTGGCTCAGTCGCAGCTGAGCCAGGTTCGGCGCTCAGCGCCGGCTGCGCGGAAACGCACTCCAGCCGGGATAGGTCGCCCGCGAGCCGAGCTCTTCCTCGATCCGCAGCAGCTGGTTGTACTTCGCGACGCGGTCGCTCCGTGCCGGCGCGCCGGTCTTGATCTGGCCGGTGCCGAGCGCGACGGCCAGGTCGGCGATCGTCGCGTCCTCGGTCTCTCCTGAACGGTGCGACATGACGGCGCTGTAGCCGGCCCGCTGTGCCAGCCGGACGGCCTCGATCGTCTCGGTGAGCGTCCCGATCTGGTTCACCTTGACGAGGATCGAGTTGCCGACGCCGCGGTCGATCCCCTCCTGCAGCCGGACCGGGTTCGTCACGAACAGGTCGTCGCCGACCAGCTGCACGCTGTCGCCGAGCTGTTCGGTCAACGCCCGCCACGACTCCCAGTCGTCCTCCGCGGCGCCGTCCTCGATCGAGACGACCGGATAGCGGTCGACGATCTCCGCCCAGAACGCCGGCATCTCGGCGCTCGACTTCTCGCGGCCTTCGAAGCGATAGGCGCCGTCCGAGTAGACCTCGCTCGTCGCCGGGTCGAGCGCGATCGCGATCCGGTCGAGGTGCCCGGCGCGATCGGCGGCATCGAGCACCGCCTCGATCGCCTGCTCGCTCGACTCGAGGTCGGGCGCGAAGCCGCCCTCGTCGCCGACGCCGACCGCCAGCCCGCGCTCGGCGAGAACCTGCTTCAGCGAGTGGTAGACCTCGGCGCCGATCCTGAGTGCGTCCGCGAACGTCTCCGCGCCTGCGGGGACGACCATGAACTCCTGCAGGTCGATCGAGTTCGTCGCGTGCGCGCCGCCGTTGATCACGTTCAGCATGGGAACGGGCAGCGTCACCGCCGCGTCACCGCCGAGCCAGAGATACAGCGGCTTGCCCGCTTCGGCGGCGGCTGCCTTCGCGGCTGCGAGCGAGGCGCCGAGGATCGCGTTCGCCCCGAGGCGTCCCTTGTTGGGCGTTCCGTCGAGGTCGATCAGCGCGCGGTCGAGGCCTTCCTGATCGGATGCGTCGCGCCCGCGCAGCGCCTCGGCGATCTCGCCGTTGACGTTGCCGACCGCCTGCAGGACGGCCTTGCCGCCCCACCCGGCCCCGCCGTCGCGGAGCTCGACCGCCTCGTGGACGCCGGTCGAGGCGCCGGAAGGGACGATCGCGCGGCCGAGCGCGCCGGAGTCGAGCCGGACATCGACCTCGACCGTCGGATTGCCCCGCGAGTCGACGACCTGGCGTCCGCGCACCTCAGCGATCTTCACGTTGCACCCTCTCCTTTGGCCTGTCGTAGTAGGCGTCCTGCTCGTCGAGCGGGAGCTCCGTCCAATTCTTCCCGTCTGCCGTCGCGAGCGCCTCGGCCCGCTCGACGCGGGCACGAAACCGCTTGGCCGCGCCGCGCAGCTCCAGCTCGGGATCCACGTTGAGCCGCCGCGCGACGTTGACGGCGGCGAACAGCACGTCGCCGAGCTCGGCCGCGACGCGCTCGGCGGGCTCGGTCTCCGGCTCGGGATCGGCGGCAGGCAGCTCCTCGCGCAGCTCGCGCAGCTCGTCGTCGAAGTCGGCGAGCGCTCCGGCAAGGTCGGGGTACTCGAAGCCGACGGACTTCGCCCGCAGCTGCACCTTGCGCGCGTAGAGCAGCGCGGGCAGCCCTTCGGGCACGTCGTGGAAGATCCCCTCGCGGCCCTCGTCCTCGCGCTTGATCGCCTCCCAGCGGTCGCGCACGCGCGAGGCCGTGCGGGCCTCGGCGTCACCGAAGACGTGCGGGTGGCGCGAAACGAGCTTGGCGTGGATGCCGCGTGCTGCCGACTCGAGGTCGCCGGCGCCGCGCTCGGAGAGGAGCAGCGCGAGGAAGTACGACTGGAAGAGCAGGTCGCCGATCTCGTCGAGCAGTTTCGCGTCGTCGCCTGCGAGCGCGGCGTCCGCGACCTCGTACGCCTCCTCGACCGTGTGCGGCACGATCGTGCGCGCGGTCTGCTCACGGTCCCAGGGGCACTCGCGCCGGAGTCGCTCGGTCAGCTCCTGGAGCTCGACGAGCGCGTCCGCGAGCGACATAGGAGAGCGGGCCTAGGTGGAGGTGTTCGTCGACGTGGTCGACGTGCACGGATCGGGCGACGGCGTGAACCCGACCTGGTACTTGATCTTCTTGCCGCCGCAGAAGCTCTTCGAGAGGCTGCTGACCCAGTCGGTCATCGCCTGATTCTGCTTCTGCTGCTTCAGCTGCTGCTTGATCGTCGACGACACCTGCTTCTCCGGCGTCGTCGAGCGCGGGTGCACGCCCGAGACGGGCTCGATCACGAACCAGCCGTACTGCGCGTTGTGGATCGGCGCGTGGATCGCGTTCGTCTTCTCGGAGAACGCGACCTTGTCGAACTCCGCGACGGTCTGACCCTTCGAGACGGTCAGCTTGCCGCAGTTGTCCTTCGAGCTCGGGTCCTGCGAGAACTTCTTCGCCAGGGTGCACCAGGTCTTGGTGTTGCCGGCCTTCAGCTGCGCGTAGATCTGGTCGGCGCTGGCCTTCGACTTGACGAGGATGTGGCGCACGTCGCGCGTCTGGGCCTTCGAGTAGAGCTGCGGGTGGGCGATGTAGTAGTCG
Organism: uncultured Actinomycetes bacterium; assembly: GCA_963779505.1. Classification (GTDB taxonomy): domain Bacteria; phylum Actinomycetota; class Thermoleophilia; order Gaiellales; family Gaiellaceae; genus PALSA-600. The sequence continues at coordinate 131,573 of CAVZYK010000024.1, forward strand.
TGCACCTCGCCGTCGTCGATCTTGACGTCGTTCGTGACCTTCTTGAAGACCGCCTCCGAGATCAGCTGGGCGCGAATGTCCTTGCGCACCTGGTCTTCGGTCAGGTGCTGCTTCGCGAGCTGCGCCTTGTACTTCGCCTCGCTGTTCTGGAAGTACTGCTTCTTGATCTGGGCGAGGCGGGCGTCGATCTGCTTCTCGGTGATCGTGATGCCCTCGGACGTCGCCTTCTCCTCGCGCTCGGCCTGCTGGACGAGCAGCGTCACGGCCTGGCCGCGGATGGTCTGGAACTCGGGGGTGCCCTGCGCAGGGAACTTCCGCGGCGGCGTCTGCTGCGCGAAGCTGCGCTTGGCCTGCGCGATCAGCGCGTCGTAGTCGGCCTTGCTGATGTGGGTGTCGCCCACCACGGCGACGTCGTCGCTCTGCAGGCTGGCGCTGTCGCTGCTGCCTCCGCAACCGGCCACGAGGGCGGCGACGAGCGCAATCAGAATGAGGAATTTGGCCGTTTTCATAGGAACGCGCCGGCTCAAGCCGCCTGGCGCGCGGCCAGCATAGCATCGACCAAATCGAGTGCTCCTATGAATTCGGTATGTCTTAACGTCACCTCGCGGTTGCCTGTCGAGTAGACCGCGGTCTCGACTGCGGAGCGCAGTTCGCGCAGCTCGCCGGAGCCGAGTACGACCGGCCCGACCGACGCCTTGCCGCCACGGAAGACGAGGTAGTCGGCGCCGAGACGCGCGAGCTTCAGCTTCGCCTCCTGGATCGCGAAGAGGTTCGCGACCGGCTCCGGGAGCGGGCCGTAACGGTCCTCCGTCGCCACCTTCAGCTCGTGCAGCTCGTCCTCGGTCTCGGTCAGCGCGATCCGGCGGTGCAGGTCGATCTTCAGCGCCTCGGCGGAGATGTAGCCCGCGGGGACGAACGCGTCGATGCGCGCGTCGATGCGCACCGGGCGGGCGGCGAGCCGCCGCTGGCCGGAGAGCTCCGCGACCGCCTCGTGCAGCATCTCGACGTAGAGCTCGAAGCCGAGGGCGGCGACGTGACCCGACTGCTCCGCCCCGAGGAGGTCGCCGGCGCCGCGGATCTCGAGATCGCGCATCGCGATCGCGAACCCGGCGCCGAGCTCGGTGTGGTCGGCGAGCGTCGCGAGGCGTGCGCGCGCCTCGGGCGTCAGCTCACGCGCCTCCGGATAGAAGAGGTACGCGTGCGCGAGCTGATCGCTGCGGCCGACGCGCCCGCGGATCTGGTAGAGCTGCGAGAGGCCGAGCTGGTCGGCACGCTCGACGATCAGCGTGTTCGCCTGCGGGATGTCGAGCCCCGACTCGATGATCGTCGTCGAGACGAGCACGTCGGCGTCGCCGGCGAGGAACTTCAGCATCTGGTTCTCGAGCTCGCGCTCCGGCATCTGCCCGTGTGCGACGAGGAAGCGCACGTTCGGGCAGAGCGTCTGCAGCTTCTCCGCAGCCTCCTCGATGCTCTCGACCCGGTTGTGCAGATAGAACGCCTGGCCGTTGCGCTCGATCTCGCGTTCGAGCGCCTGCTTGATCAGGTCTTCGTCGTACTCGCCGACATAGGTGCGGATCGGGCGGCGGCCTTCCGGCGGTGTCTCGATCACGGAGATGTCGCGTAGCCCCGCGAGCGACATGTGGAGCGTGCGCGGGATCGGCGTCGCGCTCAGCGCCAGCACGTCGACCTCGAGCCGCAGCTGGCGCAGCAGCTCCTTCTGCGCAACGCCGAAGCGCTGCTCCTCGTCGACGACCACCATGCCGAGCTCCTTCGGGATCACGTCGCGCGAGAGAACGCGGTGCGTGCCGATCAGGACCTCGACCTTGCCTTCGTTGAACTCCGCGAGCACCTTCTTGACGTCGGACGGCTTGCGGAAGCGCGACACCATCTCGACGCGGACGGGGAAGTCGCGGTACCGGTCGCGGAATGTGTTCCAGTGCTGCTGCGCGAGCACCGTCGTCGGCACGAGCATCAGCACCTGCTTGCCGTTGACGGCGACCGCGAACGCGGCGCGCACCGCCACCTCGGTCTTGCCGAAGCCGACGTCGCCGCAGACGAGCCTGTCCATCGGATGCGCGGACTCGAGATCCTCCATCACCGCCTCGATCGCCGTCCGCTGATCCTCCGTCTCGCGATACGGGAACTCGGACTCGAGGCGCTCGACCCACTCGTGCTCGACGTCGTACGCGACGCCCGGTTGCGTCTGCCGCTGCGCGTACAGCTGCAGCAGCTCGCCGGCCATCTCGCGCAGGTGTGCCCGTGCACGAGTCTTCAGGTTGTCCCACGCCTTGCCGCCGAGCTTCGAGAGCGCAGGCGCCTTCGAGTCGGAGCCGATGTAGCGGCTGACCTTGCCGATCTGCTCGTGGGGGACGTAGACGCGGTCGTCGCCGCGGTAGGCGAGCAGCAGATAGTCGCGGGTGACGCCCGCAACCTCCTTCGTCTCGAAGCCCTTCAGCTGCGCGACGCCGTGATCCTCGTGGACGACGTAGTCGCCCGTGCGCAGGTCGGAGAAGCTCTGCAACGCGCGGCCGGGCGCAGCCGTGGCGCGCGGCGGCCGCTTACGGAAGACCTGCGTGTCCGGCAGGAGCGCGACGCCGAGGTCGCGCCAGACGAAGCCGCGCCGCGCAGGCGAGACGGCGAACCCGAGGCCCTTTGCGGCGTCACCCGGTTCGAGCATGTGCGCGGTGCTGCGGCGCAGGAGCGCCTGCTGCCGGAGCGCCTCGCCGCGGTGCGGGAACGCGACGACGATGTCGAGCTCCTGCTTCAGCAGCCCGTTCAGCTCGTTCTCGGCCTCGGAGAGCCCGCGTGCCGCGATCGCCGGGCGCTGTGCGTCGAACGAGAACGGCTGGCCCTGCGGCAGCGGAGCGAGCTCCGTCGCGCCCGCGAGCTCGATCGGCGCAAAGCCTTCGTCGGCCCACACCGAGCGCACCTCGTCGGGCGACCAGACGAAGTCGGGCGCACGCTCGAGCGGCGGCACGAGGTCGGTCGGCACGTCGACCTGCGGTGCGTCCTCGAGCTCGTCGTCCGGCAGCGTCACTTCGACGAGCTCGTGCCGCCGCTCGGCGGCCGGATAGACGGTCGCCGTCTCCACCTGGCGGAGCGCGCGTTGCGTGAACGGCGAGAAGGCGCGGATCTGCTCGATCTCATCGCCGAAGAGCTCGACGCGCAACGGCTCACGGCCGGTCGTCGGGAAGACGTCGATCAGGCCGCCGCGGACGGCGAACTGCCCCCGCTCCTCCACACGCTCGACGCGTTCGTACCCCGCCGAGGCGAGGTGCTCGGCGAGCGACTCGATGCCCGGCTCGTCGCCGGTGCGCAGACGCAGCGGCGCCGGCCGCTCCGCGGCCGGTGGCAGACCCTCGGCGACGGCGGCCGCCGACGCGCAGACGAGCCCGCCGGCCGCGAGCACCTCGAGCGCCCGCGCGCGCTCTCCGACCAGATGCGGCGCCGGCTCGAGCCCGGAGCCCCAGCGCACACCGCGCGACGGGAGGAGCGCCACCTGGTCGTCGCCGACGAACCAGCCCGCGGCCTCCGCGGCATCGCGCGCGTCGGCGTCGTCGGGGAAGAGCGCGACGAGACCGCGCTCGACCTCCTCGTGGACCGACGCCAGCACGAGGGGAAGCACGGGCTCCGAGACGCGGGCGCGCGTCGGCAGCGCGGCCGCGAATTCCTGCAGCCGCTCCTGCGCGCGCAGGCGCTCGACGAGTGTGTGGAGTACGGGACGGTCCATGGCGTTTGGCCGAACGAGGCGTTCGGCCGGGGTGCCATGGTAGTCCGCTAGATGACTCTGCGGGCGCCGACGAAGCGCGCCGAGTACCAGCCGCTGAGCGGCTGGACGGAGACGCGCGTCCCGGTGTGCGGCGCGTGGATGAAACGCCCGCGGCCGACGTAGATGCCGACGTGGCCGAGCCCGTCGAAGAAGAGCAGGTCGCCCGGTCTCAGCGACCGGCGCGAGACCCGACGACCAAGGTTGAACTGCGCGACCGAGTAGTGCGGCAGCGCGACCCCGAAGTGTGCGAAGACGAAGCGGGTGAAGCCCGAGCAGTCGAAGCCGCTGCGCGGCGAGGTGCCGCCGTAGCTGTAACGGACGCCGAGCAGATGGCGGGCGTAGGTGACGACGCGAGCCTGGCGCGCGGACGCGTGCTGGGTGCGTGCGGTGGCGCCGAGTGCTCCGCCGGCGCGGGCGGAGATGAAGGCGACGAGCACGAGTACGAGCAGCGCAAGGCGAATGCGATCCGACACAAGAGGCTCCCTTCGGGAGCGGCGCGCACAGGGAGCGGCGCCGCGACGACCGTTGGCAGGCCACATGTCAGCAACGCTTGCTGCCGACTGCCACCCCTCATTGCGGTGGCCGTTCATCCCTCGAAAGGGGTAGGCCGGTCAGGGAGCGGTCAGCCGGGTCGAGCGGTCCGGCACGCCGTCCGGTGCGCGTTTGCGCTGCACGCGGGGCGATGCGAAGCGCGCGTGCTCGTTGTCACGAGCGTTTGCCGTTGACGGCGCGCTGCGCGGCTTCGAGTCCCTCGGCGTCGAGCGTCTCGACGGCGTCGGCCGCGGAGGCGACGAGCCGTTCTGCGTCGTCGTGTGGCTCGAAGTCTGCGAGCACGTAGTCCGCGAGCCGCCGCTGGTCGCCGCGGCCCGGCCGGCCGACGCCGACGCGCAGCCGCAGGAAGTCGGGCGAGCCGAGGTGCTGCGCGATCGAGCGCAGGCCGTTGTGACCGGCGAGCCCGCCGCCGAGCCGAGCCTGCAGGCGGCCCGTGTCGAGGTCGCCCTCGTCGTGCACGACGAGCACGGAATCCGGGTCGGTCTTGAAGAACGCCGACGCGGCGCGCACCGACTTTCCCGACTCGTTCATGTACGTCTCGGGCTTCAGGAGCGCGACCTTGTGCCCGTCGATCCGGATCTCTGCAAGCTGGCCGTCGAACTTGCCGCGCCACGAGCCGCCGTGCCGGCGTGCGAGCTCGTCGACCACCAGCCAGCCGACGTTGTGTCGGTTGCGTGCGTGCTCGCGGCCAGGGTTTCCGAGGCCGACGACCAGGAGGTCGAGGGAGGTGCCGTGTCTGCGCGGCCAGAGCCGCATCTCGAGGGGGGCTTAGCCCTCGGTGGTGCCGGACTCGCCGTCGCCGCCAGCGGCAGCAGCGTCGTCGGATCCCTCGGCCTCGCCGCTGGGCTCCTCGCCCTCGGCTGCCTCGGCGCCCTCTTCGCCCTCGACGGGCTCGGGCTCCTCGACGCGGGTCGGCTGCGTGACGGTCGCGAGGACGGTTTCCTCGAGGTCGTCGAGCAGCGTCACGCCGGCAGGCGGCGTCAGCGACGACAGGCGGAGCGTGTCGCCGATGTGCATGCCGGAGACGTCGGCCTCGAGGTGCTCGGGCACCTCCATCGGCAGCGCCTCGACGTTGAGCTCGTTGACGCCCTGCGAGAGGACGCCGCCTTCCTGCACACCGATCGGGTCGCCGTGCAGCGTCAGCGGCACCGTGGCGTGGATCGGCTGGTCGAGGCGGACTTCCTGCAGGTCGATGTGCGTGATCAGGCCACGGACGGCGTCCTGCTGGAACTCCTTCAGCACCGACGAGTGCGTCTTGCCGTTCTCGACCACCACGTCGAGCACGGCGTTCAGGCCGCCCTTGGTGGTCAGCGCGGCGCGCAGGTCGCGCTCGGTGATCGTGATCGCCACCGGCTCTTCGCGGCCGTAGAGCACGCCCGGCACGAGCCCCTGCTTGCGCAGGCGGCGCGACTCGGCGGAACCGAGCTTCGAACGGCTCTGGACCGTCAGCTTATGGCGCTCTCCAGCCACGGTCGGCGATTGTAGCGAGTAGACCGCAAGGTTCGCCCGGGCCGCCGGGTCTACCAGCCAGAACGACCGAGGACGTGTGCTCCTCCCCCGATGAGCTGGGCCCGGCGTTGCGGCGCTGGGCCCAGCTTTTCTCTGTCGGGAGAACAACCGGCCGTCTCCGTCCCAAGGCCCTGCCCCTTCGGCCACGGCGCTGGGTCTGACCCCGCGCCGTGTCAGTTCGGGCCGTGTCGCTGGGTCTGACCCCAACGCCATGCCTGATCGGGCCGTGTCGTCGGGTCTGACCCCCGGGCGCCTGCCTCCGACGTGCCTCTTGCCTCCGACGAGGTTGCGTTGCTGCATCCGTTCTCGATAGTCGAGCTGTCGCAGGCGGCCGTGCTGCTCGTCTCGGCGCCCGCCGTGCGCGCGGCGGCGACACGTGCCGTCGCGGCGGCGAACACGAGCGACCTCGCGCGCTACACGCGGGCGCGCGACGACTTCATCGAGGCCGCCCAGCGCGAGCTGACGGCCGAGCCGTAGACCGCGTAGGCCGTCGACGACTCGCGACAGGCCGCGACTGCGTTACGGGTAGCTCACGACCGTGACCGGGACATCCGGGTTGGCAGCGGTCGAGGACCCGCCCGTGTCGTTGACGACGTTGAGGATCCCGCCCTTGCCGACGCTCGGATCGAGGAAGATCGTCAAGAGGTCGTGCAGGCTGCCCGGCGGCAACGTGTCGGGTACCTCGAACGCGTGCGCCGCGAAGATGTCGATGCCCTGGTTGAAGAAGCTGTAGCTGCCCATGCCGTAGCCGCTGAAGCTCGTCACGGAATCGGCGATCTTGAACGCCGCCCAGCCGTCGACGCCCGGAGCCTCCATCCACGCTGCCTGGCTCGGCGGGTCGTACGGCATCTCGTTCTGGAAGAAGACGACCGTCCCGCGATTCCCGTTCCAGATCACCTCGTACTTCTGGAAGTGCTCGACGAAGAGGCCGTAGGCGGTGACGTCGTCGCCGTTGACGACGACGCCCGTGTCGGCCGTGTTCACGGTCCAGCCGACGCCGTTGCCGTGGTCGGCGCGCCATGCCCAGATGTCGTCGAGGATCACGTTGTCGCTGTTCACCTCGAGGCTGACCGTCGCCTTCCCGACGGCGGCGCCACCGATGCGGAAGAAGACGTCCTGCAGCGCGGTCATGTCGTTGGGATCGCTCTTGTGGGCGTGCGGAGTCCCGACCTGGAGCAGGACGGGCGAGCTCACGGGGCCGGCATCGAAGATCAGCCCTGAGATGTCGACGCCCGGGACGTCGGCGACGGTCATCGGCACGACGCCGTCCTGCGGCACGAGCGTCGCGAACCCGAGCCCGAGCACGACGGTGTCGGCGCG
>CAVZYK010000025.1:0-73032 GCA_963779505.1 uncultured Actinomycetes bacterium
GATCCTGCGCCGCCTGATCGGCGAGGACGTCCGCGTCGTCCTGGATCTCGAGCCGTCGCTGCGCCCGGTCGAGGCCGACCCGAGCCAGATCGACCAGGTGCTGCTCAATCTCGCGGTCAACGCGCGCGATGCGATGGACGGTCGCGGCCGGCTCCGGATCGTGACGCGAAACGACGGGGACGCGGTCCTGCTCGAGGTCTCCGACAGCGGCGGCGGCATGGACGAGGAGACGAAAGCGCGCATCTTCGAGCCGTTCTTCACGACGAAGGAGATCGGCCAGGGGACGGGTCTCGGCCTCTCGACCGTCTACGGCATCGTCTCGCAGAGCGGCGGCACGATCTCCGTGCGCACCGCGCCGGGACGGGGCGCCACCTTCGCGATCCGCCTGCCGATGACGAGTCGCACTCCCGCCGAGCCACCCGCGGTCACCCCGCATGTGTCGCAGGGCGGCGAGCGGATCCTCGTCGTCGACGACGAGAAGATCGTGCGCGACCTGCTCGCTCAGATCCTGCGCGAGCAGGGATACGACGTGGTTGCAGCAGCATCGGCCACCGAGGCGCGGGCGCTCGACGAGAGGTGGGACGTCCTCGTCACCGACGTCGTGATGCCGGAGACGGACGGCGTCTCGCTGGCGCGGGAGATCGACGCCGCGCACGTGCTCTTCATCTCCGGCTACGACCAGCGCGCGCTCGTCTCGTCGGACGCCGCGTTCCTGCAGAAGCCGTTCGGACGCGACGACCTGTCGCAGGCGATTCGTGCGCTGCTCGACGAAGAGCTCGCCGTTACGGCGTAGCGAGCACGGCGCCGACCTTCTCGATCAGCTGAGCCGGCGTGAACGGCTTCTGGATGAACGGCCCTTCGGCAGCGGCATTCGTGTAGCCCGACGTGTAGAGAACACGCACGGCAGGCAACTCGCACGTGATGCGGCTGGCGAGCTCGAACGCGTCCATCTCGGGCAGGACGACGTCGGTGACGAGCAGGTCGACCTCCGCGCCGGCATCCCGTGCGAGCGCGAGCGCCTCGCTCGGCGTCGCCGCCTCGAGCACGCGGTAGCCCGCGCTCTCGAGCGAGAGCTTGATGACGTCGCGCACGACGTCCTGGTCATCGACAACGAGCACTGTTCCGCCCACGCTTGGATGATCGCCCCGCACGCGGCCGGCAGGCATCCCCGGAACGGGTTGCGGGACCGTCACCCTTGTCCTTTCCTACCGTTTTCCTACTGGTGGGTCGTCTTGACCGGCGGCCAGTGCGGCGAGATGCCCGGGTCGCCGAGCTCGCCGTACGGCCGGCACGCAGGCGGCACGCGCAGGAGCTGGCGGTCGGCCTGCAGCAACTCGTTGACGCGCCTGTTCAACGGCGCGGCGCGGCGCCACGCGATGCGTAGCGACTGCCCGAGCCTGATCGCCGCCCGCGGTGCGAGTGGCGTCCGTGAGTTGACGACGAAGTAGTGGCCCCGCACCTCGTGCACGGTGACGCCGGGCAGGCGCAAGGCCGTGCGTGCCGCGGCGGCCTCCTCCGGGGAGGCCGCATAGAAGACCCAGACGCCTGGACGCGCGGTCGGCGGGCCGGTGACGTACGGCAGCGCACGCGCGCACGAGTCGTCGTCGACGAGGTGCACCGAGTCGAGGCGCAGCGACAGGTAGTGGTCGAGCAGGTTCGCCGGATGGCCGTAGTCGAAGGACGAGAAGAACGCGCCGCTCGTGCCCGTCGAGCCGAACAGCACCGATCCGTGCGGCGAGGACGCAACGGCGTGGGTCACCGCGTCGAGGCCGATCCCCTGCTGCTGCTCGCGCCGGTGGTCGACGTAGCGCAGCTCGATGCCGACGAGCCCGGCGACGAGGATCGCGATCACGAGCAGTCTCGCGCCGCCGGCCCAGCTCCCGATCGCGCGGGCGCCGGCGACGACCAGCACGAGGAACGCGGGCGTTGCCGGGATCATGTAGCGGTCGAAGAAGAGCGCCGAGTCGCCGTTCGCGGGCACGAGCGAGAAGAAGAGGATCGGTGCGGCGATCGTGATCGCGCAGAAGGCGACGACGCGGCTGTCCTTGCGCACGATCAACGCGACGACACCGACAATCGCGAGCGCGGTGAAGAAGTTGATCACCGCTCGCCCCGGCGCCAGGAAGTGGATCGCGTCGTCCCACACCGGCCTGCCGGTGAACGTGCGCCCGCCCGCCTTCGCCGTGCCGACGCCGTAACGGTCGCCCAGCACGTGCAGCGTGCGCAGGTAGTACGGCACGAACGCGAGGAGCAGCGCGAGCGCGCCCGGCCACGTCTCGCGAATCACCGAGCGCGGCGAGCGCGGCACGAAGACGACGGCCGACGCGAAGGCCGTCAGCGCGTAGAGCGGCGCGGTCGGATGCACGAACACGGTCAGGCCGAGCACCACCCCCGCCAGGATCCACAGCGGACGCGAGCCGTCGCGGCCCGCGCGCAGCGCCAGCACCGTCCCCCACATCAGCCACGCGAAGAGCAGCGTGTGCGGCCGGCCGAACGTCGCATACATCACAGGGATCGGCGAGACGGCGAGGAGCAGCACGACGGCGGCGCCGCCCTCGTCGCCGACCAGCTCGCGCGCGATCAGCGCCACGGCAGGCAGCGCGAGGCAGGCGAAGAGCAGCGAGGGCAGCCGCAGCGCCTCGAGACCAGGCCACCAGCCCTGCAGGAAGTGCTCGAGCCAGAAATGCACCGGGCCGCCGCCGCGCTGCGTCGAGACGATGTGGAACACGTTCCGGAACGAGAACTGCGCGAGCCGGAGGGTGAGCTCCTCGTCGACGTTCAGCGGCGTCCACCAGACGGACTGCACCGAGACGGCGACGAGCAGGAGAACGGCGGCGATCGTCGCCGCCGGGAGCAGGCGGCGGTGGCTAATCGGAGGAGGCGGCGAGCGCCTGCATCTCGGGCGTCTCGGGAGCGGTGCGGTACGGATGCTCCTCGACCACGTCGGTCTCGTGGTAGACGCTCTCCGCGTTGACCTCCCAGATGTCGTGGTGCGCACCGGCGAGCAGGTTGTCGACGGCGCGCATCGCGGTCAGCATCGAGTGGTCCGAGTTGTTGTAGCGGTGGAGACCGTTGCGGCCGACCTGCTGCAGGTTCTCGATCCCGTCGAGCCACGCGCGCACGACGGCGACGCGCTCCGCGTAGTCGGCGTCGTAGATCGGGTAGGCCTTCGGGACGCGCGTCGCGAAGCCGCGCTCGACCTTCGAGCGCGGCGCGAGGCCGAGCTGCTCGAGCTCGCGGGACGCGAGCTCGACGAGCGCGTCGTCGTCCATCGTCCAGAGCTCGTCGCCTGCGAAGCAGAAGTACTCGAGGCCGACGCACGCCTTGTCGGGGTCCGGGACCATCCAGGGCGACCACGAGCGGTAGTTCTGGATGCGCCCGACCTGCACGCTCGGCTCGTGGATGTAGATCCAGTTGTCGGGGAAGAGATCCTCGCCGTCGACGACGAGCGCGACGGTCAGGAAGTCGCGGTAGCGCAGGCCGCGGGCGGCGTCGAGCACCTCCTGCGGCGGAGGCGGGCTGATCATCTCGACCATGTTGCGCAGCGGCAGCGACGAGATGACCGAGTCGGGGAGCGTGTAGGTGACGCCGGCCGCCGAGACCTCGACGACGCGGTTGCCGGCGAGCTCGAGCCGGTCGACGGGCGACTTGAGCCGCACCTCGCCACCCTGCTCCTCGATCGCGTCCGTCATCGCGTCCCACATCTGCCCCGGCCCGAAGCGCGGATAGTTGAACTCCGAGATCAGGCTCTTGACCTTGTTTCCCTTGTTGCCGAAGAACGCGGCCTTCGCGGCGGAGAAGAACGACAGCCCCTTGATGCGCTGTGCGGCCCACTCCGCGCGGATCTCCGACGCGGGCACGCCCCAGACCTTCTCGTTGTACGTCTTGAAGAAGAGCTCGAAGAGACGGCGGCCGAAGCGGTTCGAGACCCAGTCCTCGAGCGAGTTGTCGACCTTGTTGCGGCGCGCGGCGGCGCGCAGGTACGACGCCATGCAGCGCGCGAGCTCGATCGGGCCGAGCTTCTTGATCACGTCGGGGCCGCGCAGCGGGTAGTCGAGGTAGCGGTTGTTCCAGAAGATCCTCGACATGCGCGGACGCAGGAGGAACTCCTCGCCCAGCACCTCGTGCCACAACGTGTCCACCTCGACCGACTTCGTGAAGAAGCGGTGACCGCCCAGATCGAAGCGGTATCCGTCGACTTCGACGGTCTTCGCGAGGCCACCGACCTGGTCCTCGGCTTCGAGCACGACGACCTCTCGGCCGGCCTTGCCGAGCAGGTAGCCGGCTGTCAGTCCTGCCGGTCCGCCGCCGAGGACGAGTGTGGTCTGGGGATTCTCCGTCGCCATGAGTGGTTCGGCCAAGGGCCTGAACCGTGGCTTAGCCTAGCCAATGCGGCGATAAACGACGGCCTGGAGCGGCTTGAAGTAGTTCCGCTTGACCGCGATCTCGTCCGTGATGATGTGGTGCTCGACCTTCAGGCGAGGGTCGCGCGCGAGCAATGCGTTCCATTGCTCCGCCTTCCGCCAGACGAGTCGCGTCCAGGGCGCCTTCCACGCGCGGTAGTCGCGGAAGACCGGCGAGATGACCGCGAACTCGCCGCCGCGAGGCACCGTTGCGAGCAGGCCGTCGAGCGTCTGTTTGGGCGGCGCAGCCTCGAGCCGGTCGACGGCATCGCGCCAGTCGAAGACCTGATCGTCCTTGACCGGGCCGAGCGTCGTCGCAAAACGAAGGCCGCTGCCCAGGTAGTAGCGCAGCACCGGCACCTGCTCCGGATGCGTCGAGATCACGAGCTCGCCGCGGGTGCAGCGAGGGGGCGAGGCGCGCCGTGATCTCCTTCGCGTTCTCCTTGTCGTCCTTGACCGAGAAGCCCCACCAGAGAAAGAGGACGACGACGAGCGCGACCAGGCCGAGCCGCCGCGCCCGCACGATCGCCGTGGCCGCGAGGAGCACCGCCGGCCCGAGCACGACCGCGAAGTAGCGGGGCGTCCACGCCGGCGAGATCTGCGAGGTCACCCACGCGGCGAGCACGGTCACCCCGAAGAGCACGGCAAGAACGCGCTCGTTGCGTCCCGCCGTCACGGCGAGCACTGCCGCGGCCGTGATCACGAGCGCGACGAAGGACGCGTCGCCGCCGAGCACGGTGCCGGGCGCGGTGAAGAGCTCGTGGAAGCTCGGCTTCGTCGACCAGGGCGCGCCGGTGTGGCGCGCCTGGGTGAGCAGCGTCGGCAGCCACGGCGCGTAGAGGATCGCGACGCCGAGCACGACGAGACCGAAGGTGCGCAGGTGGTCGCGGCCGTACAACACCGTCGCCACGGCGAGCGCGAGACAGAAGAACAGCGCCCAGTTGTGCGAGTAGACCATCAACGCGAGCGTCGGTACGAGGGCCACGGCCCACCAGCGGCGCCCGCGCAGGACACCGTTCACGTACGCGAGCACGGCGAGCAGCGAGAGGAATCCCTCGAGCGCGTACATCCGCGTCTCCTGCCCGTAGTACGTGAAGTACGGCGTGAACGCGACGAGCACGGCGGCGACGACACCCGTCAGGCGGTCGAAGATGCTGCGCGCAGCCGCGTACGCGAGCGGGATGCTGGCGAGCGCGAAGAGCAGCGAGAGCGCGTGAGTCTCGCGCTCGCTGTCGCCGAACGCGCGGATCCACAGCCCGAGCAGCATGTAGTAGCCGGGTGGCGATCCGTCCTGCCGCAGCACGTGCGGGATCGACCACCAGTGGTGATGAGCGACGCCGACCGAGATGCCCTCGTCGATCCAGAAGCCCTGGCCGAGCTGCGACGAACGCAGCACGAGCGACAGACCGACGAGCGCGACGAGCAGCGCCGGCACCGACCAGCGACGCTCGAGGAACGAGTCGAGGCGCAGCTCCCTGAGGCGCCCCGCCGCAGCGCTCACACGCGTCTCCGCGCGTACCGCCCGACGAAGACCGCGAAGCCGGCGACCGTCACGGGCACGAAGAGGACGAAGCGCAGGACGAGCAGGTAACCGAGCGCCGGCTGGTGCAGCGAGCGCAGCGCGAGCAGCACCGCAGCGTCGAAGGTGCCGACGTACCCCGGCGCGGCCGGCACGACCGCGGAGAGGTTCGTCAGCGCCATGACGTAGAGCGCGCCGGTCGCACCGAGCTGGATGCCGACGACGTCCCCGACGACGAGGTAGACCGAGGCCTCGACCAGCCAGAGCGCGACGGAGAGCAGCAGCAGAACCGCGCCATGCACGCTGACGAGCTCGCGCGTCGAGCCCGCGATCGGGCGCGCCCATTCGCGGACACGCTCGAGCACGCGCAGCTTTGCGAAGAGAGCGGCGGCGACGGCGACCAGCACGACCGCTCCGGCGACGTACGGCACGGGCCCCAGCTCGGCGCCGCGCACGACCACCACCAGGCCGAAGATCAGGACGAGCGCACCGACGTCGAGCAGGCGCTCCGCCACGACCGAGCCGAGCGCCAACCTGCGCGGTGCGCGGAGCAGCACGACGCGCATCAGGTCGCCGGCGCGCGCCGGCAGCGTGTTGTTCCCCATGTAGCCGACGAGCGTCAGCCGGAGCGTCTCGGCGCGGCCCCGGTCGAGGCCGGCCCGGAGGAGGATCTGGTGCCACCGCTCGGCGCGGAGCAGGGTCGCGACCGCGTAGAGGCCGAGCGCGGCGCCGAGGTCGCGGAGCGCATGAGCGTCCAGCGAGATGTCGGGCTTCTGCTGCCGCGTTCCCCACCAGACGATCCCGGCGAGAGCCGCCAGCGAGACGCCGGCCTGCAGAAGGCCGAGCCTGGGCCTCCGCGCTACGTCGACGCTCGCCAAACCGGCCGGAACGTACCAACGATCCCCCACCTGAACGCTACGAGGGGTCGTCTGCGACCGGCTGCAGCGTCACCACCGCGCGGCTGCCGCCCCGCGTGTAGACCAGGTCGACGCTGTCGTTCGCCGATAGGTGCCCGCCACGCCGAGGAACAGCGAGAGCCACCGCCAGAACCCGAGCTTCCCCTCCCCCGCCAGTGACCGCTGGAAGACGAGCGAGCGCCCGACCCGGTCGAAGTCGGTGCCGGGACGCTGCTGAACGCCGTTCAGAAACACCTCGAACGGGTCCTGAACGTCGTCCGGAAGATCAACGCGGCTCCGTTGTTCCACGCTCTATACGATGCCAGCCGGGTGCGCCGGACCGCCTTTGCCACACTCGTAACCAGCCTCGTCGCGCTTACGACGGCGGCGGTCGCGTACGCAGGCAACGCCGGCTTCCTGCCCGGAGGGGCCGACTCACCGAACGGTCAGGACGTGCACCAGGCGTTCATCGTCGTCGCGATCTTCACGGGCATCATCTTCGTGGCGGTCGAGGGCGCGCTGATCGTCTTCATCGTCAAGTACCGGCGCGGCAAGCGCGCGCGGACGGCCGAAGGCCCACAGGTGCACGGCTCGACGCGGCTCGAGGTGATCTGGACGGTCGTCCCCGTCGTGTTCCTCGCCGCGATCGGCGCGTTCATCTTCTACAAGCTCCCGGGGATCAAGGATCCGCCGAACGCGCAGGCCGCGAACTCGACGCGCGTCCTCATCGAGGGGCATCAGTTCTTCTGGCAGTTCCGCTACCCGAACGGCGCGATCTCGATCGACCGCATGGTCGCGCCCGCCGACGAGGTCGTGAACGAGGACATCACCGCACCGCTCTACGACGTCATCCACTCCTGGTGGGTGCCCGACTTCGGCGGCAAGTACGACGCGATCCCGGGCGGGTCAACACGACCTGGTTCAAGGCGCCGGCCGGCGACTACCAGGCGCGCTGCTACGAGCTCTGCGGGATCCAGCACACCGCGATGCTCGCGACCGTGCACGTCGTGCCGCGCGCGCAATACGACGCGTTCGTGACGAGGCGCGCGTCACCGGCGGGCAAGCTCGCACTGGGACACGAGATCTGGCAGGGCGCGTGCATGAAGTGCCACCGCCTCAACTCGGCCTACATCGGGCCGGCTCTGCGGGGGAACTCGCTGCTCGCCAACCGGGCCGGCCTCGAGCAACTGGTGCGCAACGGGCGAGGACAGATGCCAAAGGTCGGCGCCGGCTGGTCGCACGCGGAGATCGACGCGCTCGTCGCGTACACGAAGCAGTTCGCGACAGGAGGGTCGTAGATGGCCGTCAACGTCGAAGACGTTCGCCCCTACCGCGCCGACTGGCGCAGCGGGAAGTTCACGTCGTGGCTGACGACCGTCGACCACAAGCGCATCGGGATCCTCTACATCTGGACCGCGCTCATCTTCTTCCTGATCGGCGGCGTGATGGCGCTGCTGATCAGGACGCAGCTCGCGACACCCGACGAGCACATCCTGACGAAGAACTCCTACAACGGCGTCGTCACGATGCACGGCACGACGATGATCTTCCTGGTCATCGTCCCGATCCTCGCCGGCTTCGGCAACTACCTCGTGCCGCTGATGATCGGCGCGCGCGACATGGCGTTCCCGAGGCTGAACGCGCTCTCGTACTGGCTGTACTTCCTCGGCGGCGTGGTGCTGATGCTCAGCTTCCTCGCGACCGACGGGCCCGCGCGCGGCGGCTGGACGATGTATCCGCCGAACTCGACGCTGCACATGCCCGGCAACGGCCCCGATCTCTGGATCCTCGGGCTGCACATCCTCTCGATCTCGTCGTTCGTCGGCGCCGTCAACTTCATCGTGACGATCCACAACATGCGCACGCCCGGCATGAGCTGGATGCGCATCCCGCTCTTCTGCTGGTCGATCGTCACGTACGCGTGGCTGCTCGTGATCGTGCTGCCGACACTCTCCGCGGGGCTGACGATGATGCTGCTCGACCGGCAGGCGGGCACGAACTTCTTCAACCCGGCCGAAGGCGGCAGCCCGATCCTCTACCAGCACGCGTTCTGGTTCTTCGGGCACCCCGAGGTCTACATCATGATCCTGCCCGCGATGGGGATCGTCTCCGAGATCCTCCCCGTCTTCGCGCGCAAGCCGATCTTCGGCTACAAGGCGGTCGCGCTCTCGACGGCGGGCATCGCGTTCTACTCACTGCTCGTCTGGGCGCACCACATGTTCACGGTCGGCATGCCGACGGGGCTGAACGTCTTCTTCATGATCAGCTCGATGATCATCGCCATCCCGACGGGGGTGAAGATCTTCAACTGGCTCGCGACGCTCTGGCGCGGCAACCTCTCGTTCGACACGCCGCTGCTCTTCGCGCTCGGCTTCATCGCGACGTTCACGTTCGGCGGCATCTCCGGCATCTTCCTCGCCGCGTTCCCGATCGACTGGGCGGTGCACGACACGTACTTCGTCGTCGCGCACCTGCACTACGTGCTCTTCGGCGGCTCCATGTTCGGCATCTTCGGCGGGCTCTACTACTGGTGGCCGAAGATGTTCGGCCGGGCGCTCGACGAGGGCCTCGGCAAGGTGCACTTCTGGTTCATGTTCATCGGCTTCAACCTGACGTTCTTCCCGCAGCACATGCTCGGGATGCTCGGGATGCCGCGGCGCGTCTACACCTACAACGAGCACGGGCTCTGGCTCGCGTACAACCTGGTGTCGTCGATCGGCTCGTACGTGATGGCGCTCGGCATGCTCGTCTTCGCCTACAACGTGATTCGCTCGTCGCGCGTCGGCGCGCGCGTCGGCAACGACCCCTGGATCGCAGACACGCTCGAGTGGTACACGACGTCGCCGCCGCCGCCCTGGAACTTCGACAAGGTCCCGTACGTGACGAGCGCGCGGCCGCTGCGCGACCTGCGCCGCCGGCTGACGGAGACGCGGGGCTTCTGATGGGGACCTGGGCACGCCTGACGGCGCTCCTCGCGGTTGCAGGCACCGGGCTCGCGGTCGTCTCCGGCGCCGCCGGCTGGGGCACGGCGCACCGCGTGCTCGCGGCCGTCGCGCTGCCGCCGCTCGCCGCGCTCGCGGTCATGACCTGGATGAGCGCCCGCCGGCTGCTGCCGGCCGCGCTGGTCGCGCTCGGCCTGTTCGGGTTCGCCGCGCTGCTGACGATGCCCGGCGTCCACCTCGCGTTCGCGTCGCTCGCCTTCGCCGCCACCGTCTTCCTCGCCCTCGGCGTTTGCCGCGGAGAGCGCGCCGACGGGCCGTTGCGCGACTACGTGACGCTGACGAAGCCGCGCATCATGTCGCTGCTGCTGCTGACGGGCGGCGCGGGCGTCTTCGTCGGCGCCGGCGGCGTGCCGTCCGCGCAGGTCTTCGCGCTGACGATGATCGGGCTTGCTCTCGCCTGCGGCGGAGCGTCGGCGCTCAACCATTACCTCGACCGCGACATCGACAAGCTGATGGGCTCGCGCACCGAGCAGCGGCCGGTCGCATCCGGACGCGTGCCGCCGCAACGTGCACTCGAATTCGGGCTCGCGCTCTCGGCGTTCTCGTTCGTCCTGCTCGACTCGCTCGTCAACCTGCCGACCGCGCTGCTCGCGCTCGCGGGCAACCTCTTCTACGTGCTCGTCTACACGCGCTGGCTGAAGCGCTCGACGGCGCAGAACATCGTCATCGGCGGCGCCGCCGGCGCCGTGCCGCCGCTGGTCGGCTACGCGGGCGCCGCGGGCCACCTCGGCTGGGCCGCGCTCGCCATGTTCGCCGTCGTCTTCGTCTGGACGCCGCCCCACTTCTGGGCACTCGCACTGATGATCAAGGAGCACTACGCCCGCGCCGGCGTGCCGATGCTGCCGGTGACTCGCGGCGACAAGGAGACGGCGCGCCAGATCGTCCTCTACACGGTGCTGCTCATCGCCGTCACGCTGGTGCCGGTCGCGTTCGGCGTGTTCGGGCTCGCGTACGGCGTCGCGGCGGTTCTCCTCGGCGCGGTGTTCGCCTGGTACGCGCTCGAGCTCCGGCGGACGCTGGAGCGGGTCGCCGCCGTGCGTCTCTTCCACTACTCGCTCCTCTACCTGGCGCTGCTCTTCGTCGCGATGGCAGCCGACCCGATTCTCTGATGGCCGAGCCGCTTCCCGAGCCGGAGCCGCCCGAGATCTTCGTCGACCCCGCGGCGCGCGAGCGGGAGCTGGCGCGGACGAACCTCGTCTGGGGCTGGGCGCTCGTCGGGCTCTTCGCCGTGCTCTTCGCGGGCACGGTGCTGATCGCGCTCGCCTACCTCTGGCTGGACTAGGAGGGTTTGGAGCTGCGGCCCGGCGCCGGCCCCCAGCAAGCGCCGAGCCGCTCGTCCGACGATTCGCCGACGGACGGCGTTTGGATCACCGAGCTCGACGCCGGGCCGGGACGGCCGCTCGCGGTCAAGGACCTCTTCGACACCGCGGGCGTCCGCACGACGTACGGGTCGGCGGTCTTCGCCGACCACGTTCCCGGCACGACGGCTGAGGCGGTCACCTTGCTCGAGGCGGCCGGGTGGTCGATCGCGGGCAAAGCGAACCTGCACGAGTTCGCCTACGGCGTCACCTCCCAGAACCTCCACTACGGCGTGGTTCCGAATCCGTCGTTCCCGGGCCGTACCGCGGGCGGGTCGAGCGGCGGCTCGGCGGCGGCGCTCGCGCTCGGGCTCGTCGACGGCGCGCTCGGCACCGACACGGGCGGCTCGATCCGGATTCCCGCCGCGTGCTGCGGCGTCGTCGGCTTCAAGCCGGGGTTCGGCGTCGTGCCGATCGACGGCGTCTTCCCGCTCGCGCCCTCGTTCGACCACGCAGGCCCGCTGGCCCGAGACGTCACGGGCTGCATCGAGCTGATGCGCACGCTCGCGCCCGCACTGTCGCTGCCGGCGGCCGGCGGGCTCCGCGTCGGCGTCGCCTGGGCCGACCGGTCGGCGCCGCTCGTGCGAGATCGCCTGCTCGCGGCCGCGGCGACCTTCGAAACGTGGGCACCGGTCGACTTCCCGATCGCCGAGGCGGTCGGGCCTGCGTTCATGCGGGAGGTCGGGGACGTGCACCGAGAGCTCTATCCCGAGAACGCTGAGCTCTACGGCGAGAACATCCGCAGCAAGATCGAGCGCTGTATCGACGTGACCGACGGCGAGTACGACGCGGCGCTGCGGGCGCGGAGCGAGCTGACCGAGCGCGCCGGTGAGGCACTTGCCGGATTCGACCTCCTGCTGACGCCGACGCTGGCGTTCGTGCCGCCTCCGGCCGACGTCGTCGAGACCGAGCAGCGGGCGGAGTTCGTCCGCTTCACCTTCCCGTTCAACGCCCTTGGCTGGCCCGCGCTGGCGCTGCCCGCGGGGCCGGCGGAGGACGGATTGCCCGCTTCGGTGCAGGTTGTGGGGCGTCCCGGGGACGACGGGCTCGTTCTGGCGGCCGGCCTCGCGCTGGAAGCCGCGCTCAAGGCCTGAGCGCCGCCTGCCGAAAGAGGAAGAGGTCATGAAGCTCGTCCTCTCTGCCTGCGCGCTCGCCCTGGTCGCCGCCTCCTCAGCGGCCGGCTCGTCCGTGCCGGTGACGGTGCCGCAGGGCCTGCACGCATTCGAGTACGTCGCCGACGAGGGCGTCCGCCCCGACCACACCTATTCCGAGATGCCCGCCTTCGCCTGGGCTCCCGCACGCGGCGCGAGCAAGTACGAGCTGCAGCTCGCGACGAGCCGGCGCTTCAACGAGGCGACACTCGTCCAGACCTCGCAGACGACCGCTCCGGTCGCCTCCATCCAGGTTCAGGTGCCGTGGATGACCGGCAACCCGTATGCCCTGTGGGTGCGCGTCCGCGCGCTCTCCGGCACGCGCACCTCGCAGTGGAGCACACCGTTCGGCTTCAACACACGCTGGCGCAACGTTCCCGAGCGCCGCTCGTCCGCGGACGGTCTCATCCGCTGGTCGCCCGTCGACGGCGCAACCGGCTACGAGGTGCTCTACCTCGGCGTGCCCGGCGGTTTCAACGTCCACTTCTCGACGATCACGAACGTCGCAGACGAGCGCGAGTGGTGGTCGTTCCACGAAGGCATGGCAGCGAACGTCAAGTGGCGCGTGCGCGCGGTGCGCGTCGTCAAGTCGGCCGCGCTGCCGAACGGCGTGCCGATCGCGAAGTACGGGCCGTACTCGCCGATCTACACGACGCGGACGTCCGGCTCGTACACGGACGCGCCGATCGCGGGCATCTCAGCGAGCTCGGACGTCGACTCGACCGCCGCGTCCGCGCACCCGCATCAGCTGATGCCCGGCTTCGCCTGGAAGGGCACCGGCTTCAAGTCGAACGGCAGTCCCGCCGGGCTCTGGCGCGTCTACGTCTTCAGCGACAAACAGTGCGTCAACCCCGTCATGGTCGGCTCGGTCACGGGCAGCCCCGCGTGGGCGCCGCGCGACACCGCGCCGCTCAAGACGCCCGGCACGGTTCAAGGACCTCGTCGACGCCGTCAACGGCAAGTACCTCGGCATGGGCGCGCAGGATCTCTCGTACAGCGCGGACGGCTCACTGCTCAGCCCGGCTGAGCTCGGTGGAGCCGCGGCAGCGGCCGGCAGCGGTTCTGCCGGTTCGGGGTCGTCCGGCACAGGCTCAGCCACGACGACCGCAGCGACGAATGCCGCGTACACGACGCTCCCGGACAACGGCTGGCCCGAGGGCCGCTACTGGTGGACGGTCGTTCCGGTGGAGGCGGCGGTCTTCCCCGCCGATCCGAACAAGGGCGTCCAGGACAGCGACAAGGTCGAGTACCACGACGTGTCGCTGCCGCAGGACGTCTGCGCCACCGGGCAGGTGTGGCCCTTCGGCATCCAGAGCGCACCGCTGACGACGTCGTCGCAGACGCCCTACATCTCGGGCCTGCTGGCCGGCCGGGTGACGTCGGCCGCCCGCACCTCGCCGCGCTTCTCCGAGCTGCCGCTGATCACGTGGCAGCCGGCGATCGGCGCGCAGTCATACGAGATCGAGCTCTCGCACAAGGCGTATCCGTGGAAGGCAGTGCGGAAGCAGACGTCGATCGTCACGTCCGCGGTGCTCAACCTGACGCGCTCCGACGTCGGCACGTGGTTCTATCGCGTGCGCGGCGTCAACCCGAACCTCGTTGCGGGCGCGCAGAAGATGACCTGGTCGCCGTCGGTCAAGGTCCGCATCACCGGCGACGAGTTCACCGTCGTCAAGTAGCGTCCGCCGCGTGAGCGGCGACCTCGAGTTCGCGCACGCGCTGGCAGACATCGCCGACGCGATCACCGCTGCGCGCTTCCGCGCGACCGACCTGCGCGTCGAGACGAAGCCCGACCTGACGCCCGTGTCGGAGGCCGACCGGGCGGCGGAAGAGGCGATCAGGGCGCACGTCGCAGCGTCCGGTCGCGGCGAGGGAGTCCTCGGCGAGGAGTACGGAGACGACGGCGGCGACGTCAAGTGGATCGTCGATCCGATCGACGGCACGAAGAACTACGTGCGCGGAACGCCGGTGTGGGCGACGCTGCTCGCGCTCGAGCGCGAGGGCGAGCTGGCGGTCGGCCTCGTGTCGGCGCCGGCGCTGCATCGGCGCTGGTGGGCCGAGCGCGGCGGCGGCACGTTCTCGAACGGCGAGCGCTGCCGCGTCTCGTCCGTCTCCTCGCTCGATGACGCGGCGGTCTCGACGACATCGTCGCGGCGGATGCCGGCAGGCTGGACGGAGATCGTGCAGCGCTCGTGGACGAACCGCGGCCTTGGCGACTTCTGGCAGCACTGTCTGGTCGCCGAAGGAGCGCTCGACATCGCCTGCGACTCGGTGATGAACGTCTGGGACTACGCGCCCGTACAGATCCTCGTCGAGGAAGCAGGCGGCCGCTGCACGGCGTACGACGGCGCCACGCCCGCACCGGGCAGCAGCTTCGTCACCACGAACGGCCACCTGCACCCCGAGGTCGTCGCACTGCTCGGCGACTGACCGGGAAACCGGGCCACGAGAGCGCCGCAGACTCTCGCAGCCCGGCTCTTCCACGAGGGCGACGGCGACCGGTCCCGAGGCAGCGCCGAGAGGCACTGCCGGCCGGTCCGGCTCTTGGGAAGCCGGACGGTCGACAGTGCGCTCTCAGTGGTCTCGGTCACGGGTTCCGCCGCCCTTCCACATCGAGACTCGAGCCGTGACCGCGGGCACCGCAGAGGCGCCGCCGACCGGCCCGGCGCTTGGGCGGCCGGTCGATCGACGGAGCACTCTGGATGTCGTTGGTCATCAGGTGTGAGTCATCCTTCTCCGCGCGCTCGCTCAGAACGTCTGGAGGTTGGCGTAGATCGTCACCGCGAGCCCTGACAGGCTGAGCGTCAGGCCCTGGCTGATCGTCGCCGTGTTGTTGACGGTTGCGGCGCCACTGGTGGCGCCGCCTCCGTTGGCGTTGGCTGCGCCGCCCGTCGCGGTGCCGGCTCCGCCGGTACCGGTCTGGGACGGGCTCGCGGTGGCGCCGGCGTAGCCGCCGTTGCCAGCCACGCCGCCGATGCCGGCGTTTCCGCCGAACGACGCGCCACCAGTTGCGTTGCCGCTGGTGTTCTCCGCGCCGACTGCACCCGCGTCCGCCGAGCCGCTCGATGCGGCCGACGTCGCAGCGCCTGTGGTAGCAGCGCCGCCCGTGGACGATCCGCTGCTCGCGCTGCCGGTGCTGGCCGCGCCACTTGTGTTGCTACCGCCGGTGGCTGCTCCGGACGAGGCAGCTCCGCCGGTGGCTGCGCCACTGGTCGAATTGCCGCTCGTCGCGTCGCCGCCGGCACCGCCGGTGGACGTGGGCGTCGCCGTGGCGGAGCTTCCGCCAGCCGAGCCCAAGCCGCCGGTTGCCGGGCCGCTCGATGCTCCGCCCGGAGGTAGCGAGCCGGAGCCCGCGCTGCCGGAGGAGCCACCTGCGCCGCCGGCACCGGATGCTGCACCGGTGTCAGTCGCGCTCCCGGCGCCAGCGCCGCCGCCATTCGAGTTGGCGTTGCTGGTTCCGCCGAGGTTGCCACTGGCGTTGCCGTTGCCTGAGCCGCCGTTGCCGCCGGTGGCTCCGCCACCGGTTGCGCCGCCGGTATCCCGTGCTGCCGGACGCTCCTCCAGCTCCAGCGTCGCCGCTGCCGGCTGCCGGATCCCTGCGTTGCCGGACGAGTTGTCTCCGTTCGACAGCCTCGGCCGCCGGCGGCGTCGCCGCCGCTGGCATGCTGGCCCGTCAGGTTGGCGGAATCGCCGCCTGACGCGTTCGCGTTACCGGTATCGCCGCTCCTCGAGGAGGCGTTGCCTCCGTCGTTGCCGCCGCCCGAGCGGGCGTTGGCGCCGGCTGCGACCGATGCGGCGTCACCGGACTCGTTGTGCCCGGTGTTGCCCCCGTTTCCGCCGGCTGCGACGTTGCCGGCGTCGCCGGCCGTATTGCCACCGGTCGACCCGCCGTTCGCCGTCGTGTCACCGACCGCGTTGGACGAGTTGCCACCGGTGTTCCCGCCGTCGCCGCCGGAGGCCTTGCAGCCGGCGTGCTGGCAGGTGTCGGCGGAGCCGCCGTTGGCGTTTCCACCGCTCGCGCTGTTGGAGTTGCTGGCGTCTCCGCCGACTCCCGCAGCGTTGCCGCCGTCGGCGTAGCCGCCGTTGGCGTTTGCCGAGCCACTTCGAGCTGACGCGTTGCTCTGGTCCACCGCTGCGGCCTGGGATGCGGACACATGAACTGTCACGATCACAGGCTGCACGACGGGAGGACCCGCCAATGCCGTCGGTGCAACGACGACACTGGCTGCAAACGCGGCGAGTGCTCCAAGCAGCCACCGTGTTCTTGAGGACACTTGCGTGCTCCTTTCGAGCGTTGAAATGGGCCTTGCACGCCGGGCACCCAAGCCGCCCGGCGGGTTGAGTCGGCTCGCGCCGGCTAACCAGGCCGCTCGAGAGCAGCGATTTCCACCGGCAACCCAAGCGCCGGTGCGTCGTGCCGCACCCGTCCAGCACCGGAGGGTGCGAACAGCCGGAAGCGCGAGAGCGCCGCCACGACGCCGGCGGAGCCGGTCGTGTGGGCGCCTTCGATCGCGCCGAAGAGTGAGGAGGAGCCGCAGGTCGGGCAGACGAGCGAACGGTCGTTCGACGTCCCTGCGGCCGCCGTGTGCGTGCGCGTCGAGCGCTGCTCGGCCCGCGCGGGCGGGAGCCAGCTCAGGTACGTCGCCGCCGCCAGGCCTCCGAACGAGGGCGGTGACGCGGGCGAGAAGGAAGCCCCTGCAGGCGCCTGCAGTGCCGGCGTCTGGCGGCCGTGCCGTGTGGTCACACGGACCCTGGGCGTTGCCCGCTCGAGCGTCGGCCCGACCAGCCCGAGCACGACGGAGGTTCGGCGGACCTCGACGTCCGAGTCCGCCGGCGGCACAGCGACCCGAACGTCCGTGGGCGGCACGGCCGTGGGCGGCACGGCCGCGGGCAGCTCGTCCGCCGGCGGCTCGGGCGTTGCGACGAGCCCGTTCCAGTGGGCGACGTTCAGCCGGTTCGCCTGCGCCTGGCCGGCGCCCGCGTCCCCGGATTGCTTCACGTCCGCCTGCTGGTCGGCCTCGAGGCTCAGCAAGACCGTCGCGTCGCTGTTGGCCGAGGCCTGGGTCGTCGTCTGTCGGGTGGCGCTCGTGTTGGTCGCCGCCACGGCGACGGTCAGGGAGTTGGACTGGGCGAGCGCCGGGTTCGAGAGGGCGAGCTCAGGAATCATCGACGTCGTTCACGTTGCCGACGTTCGGTCTGGGACGCCTGTGCCGAGGCGGTCGCCGCCTGGGCGCTCGTGGAGATCTGCGAGGCGGCGGCGTCCTGAGGCCCGTCGCCTGCCTGGGACTGCGAGACGTGCTGGTCGACGCTCCCGGTCGAGCCGCCGAATGCGTCGGCGGCGACCAGGTTCTGCTGCTCGACCTGGGCGATCTCGGCGGTCGAGGGCGCCAGGGAGGCGATCGTGTTCACGTTCGCTGCGTCCACCTGGACAGCCTGCGCGTCAGCGGTCGCGATCTGGGTGCTCGCGATCGTCTGTGTGGAGCTCGCCGGCGCGCTCGCGGCGGCGTCATCGGACGACCGGATCGCCGTCTGGCTGATCGTCAGGTCGACGGTCGCGCCTGCGGTGGCCTCGGCGGCGTTCTCCTGGCTGAGCCCGTCGAGGACGCCTGCGGTGACGACGTTGACGTTCGTCGGGCGTGTCTGCTTCGCCTGCGCGGTGGCCTCGGCGCGCTGCGAGCTCGCGACGACCTGGGTGACGTCTTCGCCGGCTGCCGAGCCGGCGTCCTGCGCCAGGGCGAGGCTCGCGATCGCGCTCGCGGTCGCAGCAGCGGCGTTCGTCTGGGTGATGTCGGGCGTGTCCTGCGCGGCCGCGGCGTCGGCCGTCGGCGTCGCGGCGTCGCCGGGCGCGCTCGTTGAAGCGTCGGCGACCGAGCTCGGCGCCGGCAGCGGGTCGCCGCTCCACGTCCAGCTCCACACCCAGCTGCACGAGCAGGCCTGGTCGAAGCTGAACGAGCTCGTGACGCCGTTCGACCCGGTCCACGTCCACGTCCAGATCCAGTGGCCCGCGACCGGCGCGACGGAGACGGCCGGAGCTCGAGCTCGCGCCCGTCGCAGCCGCGGCGACCTGGGTCGCGACCCACGACCAGAGCCACGTATCGGATCCGGTCGGCGCGTCGGCCGGTGTCGGGACCGCGCCGAGCGTCCACACCCAGTTCCAGACCCATGGATCATTGCCCGTCGGCACGACGACTCCCGCTCCCGGCAGGACGACGGACACGTTGACATTGCTCGCGCCGCTGACGGTCGCGCTCGCCGAGGCCGCGTTCGCGTCGACGGTGTTCACCTGCGTCGGCACGTCGTCGTGTCCGGGGCTGCCGACGCGAACGGAGATGTTCACGTTCGTCGGGTTGGTCTGCGCAGCCGTCGCCGTCTGAGAACCCGCCGGAGGGAGAGAGGAAGACGGGCTTGCGAAGGGGGACGGCTGCGCAGGTCCGGTCGACCCGGTGCTCGTCGTCGTACAGGCGGTCGAGCATTCGCTGACCGACTGATCGATGTTCGACGCGTTCGAGACGTCGGCCTGCACGTCGGACGCCGGGACGGGTGCCAGCGGTGCCGGGGCGTCTGCTGCCTCGGCCGAGGCGGTGTTCGTCTGAGTCACCGCTCCGCTACTGCCGGGGCTCGCGATCCGCACCGACACGTTGACGTTCGACGGCGACGGCTGGTCGGCCGTCGCGGTCGCCGTTCCTGCTCCGGCGGCTCCGTCGTCGACGCCCGCTGCCGCGTTCGCGGCCGCGTGGTTCGACTGGCTGACGTCGCCGTCCGCACCCGGGCTGTTGACGCGAACCGCGATGTTCACGTTCGACGGCGTGTCCTGACTGGCTGCACCGGTCGCATTCGCTCCCTGGTCGCCGCTCGGCGAATCCGTCGCTGCGGTCGCGTCGGCAGACGACTCGTTCGTCTGCGCAACGGCACCGTTCGCGCCGGGTTGATCGACGCGAGCCGAGACGTTCGTGTTCGACGGGCTGTCCTGCCCGGCCTGCGCGTTCGCGTTTCGCGTCCGTGCTACTCGCGTTGCCGGTCGTCGGTGCCGGCGTAGTCACCTGCAGCGTTCGCCTTTGAGTCCGCGGCCTGTGAGCCCGTTGTCGCTGCGCGGGAGCATCGCTCGTGCTTGCCGTCGTATCGGTGCCGGTCGTCGAGGAGGGTGGTGCGCCGCTCTGCGGCGCTGCCGACGGATCTGTGTCCGCGCGCGCTTGCGCGACCGCCGCGAACATCACGACGAGCGCGACAACCGACGCGACGATCAGCCGGCGCCACCCAACTGGAAAACGAGCACTTGCTGTCCGAGCAATCACGACACTGCGCCCGGGGACAATCGTTCACCTCCGGTTCGTGCATTTCAGCACGCCGCAGGAAGCCGACGCTACGCCGCTCGCCGCGCGCGTGCAATACGCCAAAACGCGAATGCGCTCTGCTCGCAACGACGCGACTTGACAAGCGATAAACCGCCGCTCGTGACGCGTTCTGCCGCGTCTCCGAGCAGCGTTTACCCCGAGTTTGTGTGGAGTCCACACAAACTCGGGTTCAGCGCGGCTCGGCTAGCCGGCGGCCTGGACTGCAGCTTCGTAGATGCGGTCGCGTGTGAACTGGTCGAGCTCCGCCGACAGCACGTCGCTCGCGCCCGGGGGGCGGCCCGGCGGGAACGGCGCGGGCTTGCCGTCGAGGTCGATGCCCTCGAGCGTCGGGTGCTCCTCGACCTCCACCTCGACGCCGTGGCCGAGGCGCGAGCGCAGCCAGCCCGCGAGCAGATGCGCCTGCGCGCGCGTGCCGCGCACGCGCAGCGCGTGCACGTCCGCGATCTCCGGCCAGAGCGATGCGAGCAGCGAGCGCCACCGCTCGGTGCGCGCCCACGCGATGTCGGACACGGCGGTGCGCTCGAAGAGCTCGGTGAGCCGGCGATACGCCCCCGGCAGATCGGTCCACTCCGTCGAGTCGACGATCAGCCGGTCGGTGATCCCGACGAGCTGCTCGAACTCGTCCGCGCCGAACGGCGGCTGTCCGCGCCAGCGGAGAAACACCGGCAGGTCCGAGATCAGGAGCGGCAACACGATCGACGCGGGCGCCTTCGTGCGCCGGCCGCGCAGATCGAGCTCGATCACCTCGCCGCAGATCGACCGGTCGCCGAGCGAGAAGCAGCGGAGCGAGATCTGCGCATCCAGGCCGTCGGGCTCGTCGGGCTTCGGCACGAGCAAGAGCGTTCGCGAGGGATGCCGCTCGGCCATGCCTGCGAGGGTCTCCTCTGCCGCCGTCTGCCACTCGGTCGGCGCCCAGGCGATGTGCGTCATCACCGAGGTGCGCAGGTTGGGCTGCGCCTCGCTCGTCGACGACGCGTCGCGCAGCCGCGCGAGCTCGCGCTCGATCTGGGCGATCGTCACGTCCTCGCCCGTCCAGTCGTCTTCGGTGCGCGCTAGTGACGGCGCCACGATCTCCCGTCCCGGTGAAGAAGCTCGTCGGAGGCTCCCGGCCCCCACGTTCCGGCCGCGTAGTTCGGGAACTGCGGGCGGTCGCGCTGCCACAGGCCGGTGATCGCGTCGACCAGCGCCCACTGCTCCTCGATCTCGTCGGCGCGGGTGAACAGCGTCGCGTCGCCGAGCATCGCGTCGAGGATCAGCCGCTCGTACGCGTCGGGCAGCCCTTCGCGGAACGCGCCGCCGTAGAGAAAGTCCATGTGCACGGTCCGGATCCTCATCCCCTGCCCGGGCACCTTCGCGCCGATCGCGAGCGACACGCCTTCGTTCGGCTGCACGTGGATCAGGAGCACGTTCGGCCGCAGGCCTTCCGAGGCGCCGTCCTCGAAGGGCGGATGCGGTGCGCGCTTGAACTGGATCGCGATCGTCGTCTCGCGGCGGGCGAGGCGCTTGCCCATGCGCACGTAGAACGGCGTATCGGCCCAGCGCCAGTTGTCGACGAACAGCTTCGCCGCGACGAACGTCTCGGTCATCGAGGTCGGGGAGACACCCTCCTCCTCGCGATACGCGCGCACCTCTTGCCCCTCGACGAACCCCGGCCCGTACTGCCCGCGCACGAGGTGCTTCGGCCCCGGCGTGTGCAGCGACTTGAGCACCTTGACCTTCTCGTTCCGCACCGAATCGGCGGTGAAGTCGATCGGCGGCTCCATCGCCGTGATCGCGAGCAGCTGCAGCAGGTGGTTCTGAAAGATGTCCCGGATCGCGCCTGCGGCCTCGTAGTACCCGGCGCGCCCTTCGATGCCGATCGACTCGGCGACCGTGATCTGCACGTGGTCGATGAACTGGCGGTTCCAGATCGGCTCGAAGATGCCGTTCGCAAACCGCAGCGCCAGCATGTTCTGGACCGTCTCCTTGCCCAGGTAGTGGTCGATGCGGAAGACCTCTTCCTCCGCGAAGTGCTGCTGGATCTGCGCGTTCAGCTCGCGGGCGGACGCAAGGTCGTGCCCGAACGGCTTCTCGATGATCAGCCGGATCCAGCCCTCCGCACCGCGGCGCTCGGCGATCTCCTCGATCAGCGTCCCGATCGCAGCGGGAGGAACGGCGAAGTAGTAGACGCGGTTGCCCTGCGTGCCGCGCTCCTCGTCGAGTGATGTCAGCACCTCACGTAGATCGTCCTCGCCCTTGTCGTCGGCGAAGTCGAGCGTCGTGTAGCGCATGCCGCCCGCCAGCTTCTCCCACGCCTCGTCTTCGAACGGATCGCGGGCGTGATCCTTGACCGCCTGCTTCATGCGCTCGCGGAACTGATCGTCGGACTCCTCGGAGCGCGCGGCCCCCACGATCCCGAAGTGCTCCGGCAGCAGCCCGCGCACGGCGAGGGCGTAGAGCGCCGGCATCAGCTTCTTCGCGGTCAGGTCACCCGACGCACCGAAGATGACGAGGATGCATGAGTCCGGGCGGCGGCGAAGCTGCAGCCCCTCCGCAAGCGGGTTGTGCTCGTCCGTCGCCGCCATCAGGCGCGGGGATCCTGGGTTGCGGCCTTCGCCTGCTCGACGGCCTGGACTGCGTGGCCGCCGAACTGGTTGCGCAGCGCGGCATTGACCTTGGCCGCGAACGATTCGTCCTGCCGTGAGGCGAAGCGCGCGAAGAGCGCCGCGCTGATCACAGGCACCGGCACGTCCTCGGCGATCGCCTCGGCGATCGTCCAGCGGCCCTCGCCGGAGTCCTCGACGTAGCCACGGATCGCCTCGAGCTCGCCGCCTTCCTTCTCGAAGGCGCTGTGCAGGAGCTCGAGCAGCCACGAGCGGACGACCGAGCCGTAGCGCCAGATGCCGGCGATCTCGTGCAGGTCGAGATCGAACTCCGACTTCTGCATCACCTCGAAGCCCTCGGCGTAGGCCTGCATCAGCCCGTACTCGATGCCGTTGTGCACCATTTTCGTGAAATGCCCCGCGCCGGACGCGCCGACGTGCGCGTAGCCGTCCTCGGGCGCGAGCGCGTGGAAAACGGGCTCGAGGCGCTTGATCGCCGCGCGATCGCCGCCGGCCATCAGGCAGAACCCGACCTCCAGGCCCCAGATCCCGCCCGAGACGCCCACGTCGACGAACGAGATCTTCTGCTTGCGCGCCTCCTTGTACCGCCGCTGCGAGTCGCGGAAGTTCGAGTTGCCGCCGTCGACGATCGTGTCGCCGGGCTCGAGGATCTTCAGCAGCTGCTGGAAGGTCTTCTCCGTGATCTCGCCGGCCGGGATCATCATCCAGACGTGGCGCGGCGCGTCGAGCTGCTTCTTCAGCGCGCCGAGCGTCTTCGCCGTCGACGCGACCTGCGGGTCGTACGTCTTCACCTCGTGGCCGTGCTGCTCGATGCGCTTCGTCATCCCGCTGCCCATCCGGCCGAGCCCGATCATTCCGAGTTGCATGCTGCTTAAGCCTCCTCGAGACGGATGCGCGCGACCCGGCGGCCACGCTCCTGCAACGACGCGAAATCCCCAGCGGCCTGCGCGCGGATCAGCTTCCCGAAACCGAACGGCTGCCCGGGGATCGCCAGCTCCTCGCCCGTGTCGTCGACGACCTGCAGGAAGAGTCCCGTCGGCGGCCCGCCCTTGTGCAGCTGCCCGGTCGAATGCAGGTAGCGCGGCCCGAAGCCGTGCGTGACGACACAGCCGGTGGCCCGCTCGCGCTCGCTCGGCGAGCTCGTCGAGTTGGCCTCGCTCGCGGCCGTCGGATTGACGAACGCCAGGATGGCGACGTAGTCACCCGCTTGCGCCTGCGCAAACAGCTCCTCCGCCGACCCCGCCGGCTCGACACATCGGGCTCCTGGACCGGAGGCCAGGATCTCCTTTGTCTTGTCCTTCGCCGACTGCACGTCCGGCTGGTCGAACGGGTTGATCCCCAGGATCGACCCCGCCACCGCCGTTGCGAACTCCCAGCGGAAGAACTCCTGCGCGAGCTCGTACTCGCCGCTCAGACGCACCTCCTGCGCCTGCCGGTCGGGCCCGTCCGCCGGCTCGCCGGGCGCGGGGATCAACCCCTTGCCCTGCTTGCCCGTCGACTCGGCGAGCAGCTGCTCGGCCCAGAGCCCGAAGCCGCCCGGCGTCGCCTCGATGCAGATCTTGTCGCGGCCCGCGCGCCACTGCTCGCCGAGTGAGCGCCCGAGCTCCAGCCCGGGGTTGCCCTCGGCGAGACGGCACGCCTCCGCCATCTCGATCGCCCGGTCGAGAAAGAGCGAGACGTCGATGCCCATCAGCGCCGCCGGCAGCATCCCGAACGCGGAGAGCGCGGAGTAGCGGCCGCCGATCTTCGGCTCGCCCGGGAAGATCGCTGCGAACTCGCGCTTCCGCGCGAGCTGCTCGAGCTCCGAGCCGGGGTCGGTGATCGCTGCGAAGAGATCGCCGTTGCGCCCTGCGCGCTCCCAGAAGTAGTCGGTGTGGGAGCGCGTCTCCAGCGTCGAGCCGGACTTGGACGCCGAGATGAAGAGCGTGCGCGAGACGTCGATCTGCGCCTCGAGCGCCCTGATCGCCTGCGGGTGCGTCGTGTCGAGGACGTGGAACGTCTCCTGCCGGAACGTGCGCTTGATCACCTCGGGCGCGAGCGACGAGCCGCCCATGCCGAGCAGGACGACGTCGTCGACGCGGTCGACGACCGAGTCCGCGAACTGCAGCAGCAGGTCGACGTCCTCGCGCATCCGCCACGGCACGTCGAGCCAGCCGAGCCAACGCCCTTCTTCCGCTCCCGTCCAGACGCCCGAATCGCGCGCCCAGATCCTCTCTACGACATCCTTCACGCAGCCGCCAGGGCTGCGCGCTTCGCGCGGATGCGGTCGACGATCTGGTCGAACGCGTCGCTGAACTTCTGGACGCCTTCTGCCTCGAGCGTCTCGACGACGTCGTCGTAGTCGACGCCGACCTTGCGCAGCTGCTCGATCAGCTCCTGCGCTTCCGCCACGCCGTCGCGCACGGTGTCGCCGCGCACCTCGCCGTGATCCTGGAACGCCTCGATCGTCTCGAGCGGCATCGTGTTGATCGTGTCCGGGCCGATCAGCTCCTCGACGTACATCACGTCGCGGTAGTCGGGGTTCTTCGTCGACGTCGACGCCCAGAGGCACCGCTGCTTCGTGGCGCCCTTGCCCTCGAGGAACTCCCAGCGCGGGCCGGAGAACGCCTCGAGGTAGTGCGCGTACGCGAGCTTCGCGTTCGCGATCGCGAGCTTGCCCTGCAGCTCCTTGTTGCCTGCGGCCTCGAGGCGCTTGTCGGCCTCGGTGTCGACGCGGGAGACGAAGAAGGACGCAACGGACGCGATCTTCGACGGGTCGCCACCGCTCGCGACGAGCCGCTCGAGACCGCGCAGGTATGCCTCGACCACGGCCTTGTAGCGCTCGAGCGAGAAGATCAGCGTGATGTTGATCGACGTGCCGTGCGCGGTCGAATCCTCGATCGCCGGCAGGCCGGGCATGGTCGCCGGGATCTTGACCATCAGGTTCGGCCGGTCGACCTCGGTCGCGATCCAGCGCGCCTGCTCGAAGGTCCGCTCGGTGTCGTAGGCGATCCCGGGCTCCACCTCCATCGACACGTAGCCGTCGACTCCGTTCGACGAGTCGTAGGCCGGCTTCAGCACATCGCAGGCCTCACGGATGTCCTGGAGCGCGAGCGAGAAGAAGATCTCGCTCGGGTCGTCGGTCTCCTCGAGCAGCTTCTTCAGATCCTCGTCGTACGCGTCGCCTTCCGAGAGCGCCTTCTGGAAGATCGACGGGTTCGAGGTGACGCCGGTGACGGCGTCGTCCTTCATCATCCTCTTCAGCTCGCCCGTTCGGACGAGATCGCGCGAGAGCGTGTCGAACCAGATCGACTGCCCGCGCGCTGCGAGCTCATGAAGTTTCGACGTGCTTGCCATGCTTCATCTCCTTTTCCATCTGTTCGACCTTGCGAAGCCGGGCGACGTAGCGCTCGCCTCCGTCGAAGGTCGCCTGCAGGAATGCCTCGACGAGCTCACGCGCGAGCGAGGGCCCGATCGACCTCAGATCCGAGGCAGAGCACGTTCATGTCGTCGTGCTCGACGCCCTGGTGCGCGCTGTAGACGTCGTGGCAGATCGCCGCGCGGATGCCGGTGAGCTTGCAGGCGGCGACCGACGCGCCGACGCCCGAGCCGCAGACGAGGATGCCTCGCTCGGCTCGCCCGTCCTGGATCACCTCGCCGAGCTCACGCGCCTTGTCCGGGTAGTCGATCCGCACGGCGTCGGTGTCGGTGCCGAGGTCGATCACGTCGTGCGCGACGAGCGCCTCGAGAATCGCGTCCCGTAGATGCACGCCGCGGTGGTCGAACGCGACCCCGACCTTCATACGCGCTGCAGCAGCGCTGTCGCGCGCGCGACCACGTTGTCGAGGTTGTAGCCGAACTGCTCGAGCACGACCTCGCCGGGCGCCGAGGCGCCGAAGTGGTCGAGCGAGATCGAGCTGCCGTGGTCACCGACCCACTTGCTCCAGCCGAGCTCAACGCCCGGCTCGATCGAGAGCCGCGCCTTCACCTCGGGCGGCAACACCTCGTCGCGGTAGTCGGTGGGCTGGTCCTCGAAGAGCTCCCAGCACGGCATCGAGACGACACGAACAGCGGTGCCGTCCTCGGCGATCTTGCGGCCGGCCGCCAGCGTCAGCCCGACCTCCGCGCCGGTGCCGATCAGGATCAGGTCCGGCGACGAGCTCGACTCCCAGAGCGTGTACGCGCCACGCTCGACGAGCGACGCCGGCGCCAGATCGGAGCGGTCGAGCGTCGCGACCTTCTGGCGCGAGAGCGAGAGCGCGACCGGGCCGTCGGTGCGCTCGAGCGCGACCTTCCATGCCGCTGCGGTCTCGTTCGCGTCGGCGGGCCGCATGAACCAGAGCCCGGGGATCGCGCGCAGCGCGGCGTACGTCTCGACGGGCTGGTGCGTCGGGCCGTCCTCGCCGAGCCCGACCGAGTCGTGCGTCCAGACGTAGACCACGGGCAGCTTCATCAGCGCGGCGAGGCGCACCGCGGGCCGCATGTAGTCGCTGAAGATCAGGAACGTCGACCCGTACGGCTTGACGCAGCCGCCGTGCACGCCGATGCCGTTGACGGCAGAGCCCATCGCGTGCTCGCGGATGCCGAAGGGGATGTTGCGGCCCGACCAGCGGTCGGAGAAGAGACCGCCGCCTTCGAACTCCGTCTTCGTCGACTCGACGAGGTCGGCGGCGCCGCCGATCATCGTCGGCACCGCGTGCTTGAACGCCTGCATCACCTTCTTGCCGGCGTCGCGCGTCGCGATCTCCTCGCCGGCCTTGAACTCCGGCAGCTCCCACGAGCCGATTCGCCCGTCCCACGCGGCGTCCCACTTCTCGCGGTCGGCCGGGAACGCCTCCGCCCAGCGCGAGAAGGTCGTCTTCCACTCGGTCTCGAGCTCGGTGCCGCGCTCGACGCCGTTCATGTGCTCGTACACCTCGTCGGGCACGTAGAAGTGCTTGTCGGGGTCCCAGCCGAGCGCACGCTTGGTCGCGGCGACCTCTTCCTCGCCGAGCGCCGAGCCGTGCGACTTCGCCGTGTCGACGGCCTTCGGCGCGCCGTAGGCGATGTGCGAGCGCACGATCACGATCGACGGCTTCGTCGTCTCGGCCTGCGCGGCCGCGATCGCCGCGCGCAGCGCGTCGAGGTCGTTGACGTCGGCGACCGACTGCACGTGCCAGCCGAGCGCCTCGAAGCGCAGCGCGCGATCCTCGGTGAACGAGATCGAGGTCGTCCCGTCGATCGTGATGTGGTTGTCGTCGTAGAAGTAGATGAGCTTGCCGAGCCCGTTGGTGCCGGCGAGCGACCCCGCCTCGTACGACACGCCTTCCATCAGGTCGCCGTCCGAGCAGATCACGTACATGTGGTGGTCGACGATCTTGTGGTGCGGGCGATTGAAGGTGTCTGCGAGGAAGCGCTCGGCGAACCCCATGCCGACGCCGTTCGCGAAGCCCTGCCCGAGCGGCCCCGTCGTCACCTCGATGCCTTCGGTGTGGCGGAACTCCGGGTGCCCCGGGGTCGCCGACTGCCACTGGCGGAAGCGCTTCAGCTCCTCGAGCGACAGGTTGTAACCGGCGAGGTGGAGCGTCGAGTACTGGAGGACGCACGCATGCCCGGCGCTGAGGATGAACCTGTCACGGTCCGGCCAGTGCGGGCTGGCCGGGTTGTGCCGCATCACCTCGTGGTAGAGCAGGTAGGCGAGCGGGGCCAGGGACATCGCGGTGCCCGGATGGCCGACCCCCGCCTTCTGCACCGCGTCCATCGACAGCGTGCGGATCGTGTCGATCGAGAGCTGTTCGATCTCCGAATTGGGCAAGCGTTCCTCCTACGCAGTCGCTTCCCCCGAGCGTAACGGCTATGACGAAGGTGGCCGCGCCGGCTCGGATCTCCTCCTTGAGCGCCGTCTCGGCCTCCTCTTCCTGCTCCGTGACGAGGGCGGCGACGGGGCGGCCTTCCCGGAGATAGCGCAACACCCCGGCGCCGGCGCCGAAATCGCCCTCCAGGACGGTCGAATCGTGGTCGGTCACGTCGCCGAAGAGCTTGAACGTATGGCCGAATTGCTCGGAGAAGAACGACGAGACGATGTCGTACCGCTCGTCCGAGCCGGCGAGGATGTGGCCGAGCGTCGTGCCGTGGTAGGCGGCGTTCGACCAGTGCTCGATCCGCCGGCGGCGCCCGAAGACGGGGTCGTAGAACTCGGCCACGTCGCCGATCGCGTAGACACCCGGGCGTGACGTGGCGAAGCGCTCGTCGGTGATGACGCCGCTCCTCACCTCGAGCCCTGCGTCGCGGGGGAGCTCGACGTTCGGCTCGACGCCGATCCCGGCCACGGTGAGGGGTGCGTCCGGGATCTCGGTCTCGCCCAGCCGGAGGTCGACACCGTGCTCGCGGTAGCGCGCCTCGATCACCTCCGAGAGCGCCGGCGCCTGCAGAACCGAGAAGAGGTGCGGGTCGCGCACGATCTGGGTCACCTCGACGCCGAGCACGGTCAACGAGGCCGTCACCTCGCAGCCGATGAAGCCGCCGCCCACGACGACGACCGACCCTGCGGCCTGCGCGCGCTCCCGCAGCGTCAGGGAGTCGTCGACCGTCCGGAGCGGCAGCGCGCCCGGCAGCGGACGCGGCCGCGCGCCGGTCGCGACCACGATCGTGTCGGCGTCCACGTCGTCGAGCGACTCAACCCTCTCACCGGTGCGCAGATCGGCGCCGTTCTCCGCGTACCACTCCGTTGGATGCGCCAGGACGGACTCGGGCTCGGCCTCGCCGCGCAGCACGCGCTTCGAGAGCCCCGGCCGGTGATACGGGCCACGCGGGTCCTGCGACCAGATCGTGATCGCCTCCTCGCCGCCCGCCTCGCGATAGCCCTCGACGAGCTTCGCAGCCGCCAGGCCGCCACCCACGATTCCGATCATGTCGCCTCCATTCGCTCGATCATCATCCGTTGTTCTGCCGCCGCGACCAGATGGATCTCGTGCCGGTCGGCCCGCGGCTCGACGACGTGGTCGATCGGCGCGGGCGGTGCCGGCGCTCCGAGCCGCTCGAGCGCGACCAGCGCGGCGCCGCGGGCGGACGCCTCTGCGACCGCCGAGACTTCGAGCGGCCGTCCGAGCACGTCGGCCAGCACCTGCACCCAGGCGGGGTTTGCGAGCAGCGCGCCGCCGGTGACGACGACGGACTCGACGCCGTCGATCGCGTCGAGCACGGCCGCCAGGCGGTAGCAGACGCCCTCGAGCGCGGCCTGGGCGACATCGAGCGGCGTCGTCGCGAACGACAGCCCCGAGACGAGCCCGCGGCGGCTCGCGTCCCAGCCGAGCGACCGCTCGCCGCCCAGGAACGGCAGGAAGACGAGCCCGTGCGCGGCAGGCGGCCGCTCGGCGATCGCAGCGGTGTCGGCGTCGTGCAGCGTCGCGAGCAGCCAGGCGTGCAGGTTCCCGCCGTCCGAGAGCGCACCTCCCTCGCAGACGCGGCTGCGGTCGAGCCGGTAGAGGAAGAGGCCCGCGCGCGGCGTGACGGCAGCCGCGTCGTAGATCACACGCGTGCGCGGCCGAGGTGCCGACCATCAGCGCCGCGCGGTCGCGCGTCGCGCAGCCGGCGCCGATGTTCGAGCACGCGCCGTCGCCGAGCGCGGGAAAGACGCCGGCAACCGGCTCGTCCGAGAGCGGGGCGAGGCGCTCCGGCGACAGGCCGAGCGCGTCGAGCGTCTCACCGTCCCAGTCGCAGCGCGAGGGATCGAACAGCCCGGTGCCGCTGGCGATGGAGACGCTCGTGCGCACCTCGCCGGTCAGCCGCCCGAGCAGCAGGTCGCCGAACGACAGATAGCGGGCCGGCCGCAGCCCTTCGGCTTCCAGACGCCTGATCTTCGCGGGCCAGTACGCCGGATGGAGGAAGCAGCCCGTGCGCCGGTGGTAGGACTCCGCATCGAGGGCAGGCGGCTCGCCGCCGGCGAGGTCACGCCACGTCAGCACCGGGGTCAGCGGCCGGTCTCGCTCGTCGACCGCGACGAGCGAGTGCCAGAAGCAGGAGATCGCGAGGACATCTCCGTCGCCGACCTGCGCGAGCACGGCGCGGCACGCGTCGACAAGGCGATCGGCGTCCAGGTCGTCGTAGGTGAGGTGCGCCGCGCCGGGCTCCGCGGTGCCGTCGGCGTCGTAGGCGACGGCGCGCACCGATGAAGAACCGACGTCGAGGGCGACGATGCGCGTCAGGCCGCGACCTCCTCCGCACCGAACGGAAGCTCGACGCGAAACGACGTCCCTGCGCCGGGCGCCGAGCGCACCGAGATCGTGCCGCCGTGTGCCTCGGCGATCGCGCGCGAGATGACGAGACCGAGTCCCGTGCCGGGAATCGCCTGCTCGGTCGCGGTCGACGACCGGAAGAAGCGCTGGAAGAGCCGCGACTGCTCGGCCTCCGGAATGCCGATGCCGGTGTCCGTCACCTCGATCACCGCGCTGTCGCCGTCGACGAACGTCCGCGCCGTCACGATTCCGCCCTCGGGCGTGAACTTGAGCGCGTTCGAGATCAGGTTGCCGACGAGTTGCGAGAGGCGCTCGCGGTCGCCGAAGATCGACGGCACGTCGGCGAGCTCAGCGCGCAAGTCGATCGCGCGGCTGCGGGCGAGCGCCGCCGTCGATTCGACCGCGTCGCGCACGACCTCGGTCACGTCGACGTCCGCGAACTGCAGCTGCAGGCCGTTCGCGTCGAGCCGCGCGACGAAGAGCAGATCGCCGACCAGGCGCTGCAGCCGTTCGGAGCTGCGGTAGACGATCGCGAGGAACCGCTGTTGCTCGTCGTTCAGCTCGCCCGCTTCGCCCTCGCGGATCATCTCGAGGAAGCCCATCATCGACGTCAGGGGCGTCCGGAGCTCATGCGAGACGGTCGCGACGAAATCGTCCTTGAGCCGGTCGAGCTCGCGCTGCTCGGTGACTTCGCGCAGCGTCCAGATCCGGCCGAGGAAGCCGCCGCGGTCGTCGAGCACCGGTGCGGTGAAGCCCTGGAAGACGCGACCGGACGCGGCGTCCTCGAACTCGTCGAAGGTCGGCTCGTCGGGATTCGCGCGCAGCCGCTCCATCGCGGCGCGGTAGGCGGCCGGGTCGGCCATGCGGTCGGCGACGGAGAGCAGCCGGTCGACGACGGGGCCTTCGTAGCTCATGCCGAGGTCGCGGGTCAGCACGATCACCGGCCGGTTCGCGAGCTGCACCTCTCCGTCGGCGTCGGAGAGGAGGATCCCGTCGACGGTCGAGTCGAGCACCGCGCGCAGGACGTTGGCAAGCCGCTCGAGGTCGTCGTTCTGCGCCGCCAGCGAGCTCTGCGTCGCCGAGAGCGAGCGCGACATCTCGTTGAATGCCGTCGCGAGCGTGCCCACCTCGCCCGCGCCTCCTTCCGGCACCTCGACGTCCTGCTCCCCGTCGGAGATGCGCGCGTGCGCCGGCGACGACCCGCCGCAGCGGCAGGACCGCCCGCCTGAGGACGTAGGCGACCATCAGGGCGAAGAGCACGACGGTGATCACGATGCCGGCGACGCTCGACTCGCTCGCCCCGGTGCTCGGCCCTCGCGACACGACGCGCTCTGGGCCTCCGAGACGCGCATCTGCGACGCGATGAACGGATCGACCAGGGCTCTGATCCGGTCGACCCGCCTCTTCCCCTCGCCCGTCGCGATCTTCGCCCGCGCCTCATCGACCGGTCGCGAGACGAGCGGGATCGACCAGTCCCGGAGGTAGGCGCGCCAGGCCGCGTCGATCCGCCGCGACTGCTCGCCCGGAGCGGCCTCCATCAGCTCGCGCGACTGCGCCGGCAGCGCCCGGCGCGCCGCGCGCCACGGCTCGAGGAAGGCCGGGTCGCGCGTGATCACGTAGCCGCGCGTGCCGGTCTCGAGGTCGAGAACGAGCTTCTCGAGGCGCTGAGCGGCGAACACCGACCGCTCGGCACGCTCATCGGCATCCGTCGCAGCCCGCACCGAATGGAACGAGTGCACGAGGAGGACGAAGCGGACCAGCAGGACGGCGACGACAATGCCGCCTGCAAGGAGGATCCGACCGGTGAGCCCGAGGCGCATTGGCGGATACTTTCTAGACCATGGCAGTGGTCATCGCATCGGGTCTCCGCAAGGAGTTCTCCGGAGACGTCCTCTTCGACGGCGTCTCCTTCAAGGTCGAGCGCGCCGACAGGCTCGCGCTCGCCGGCCCGAACGGCGCGGGCAAGACGACGCTCCTGCGCGCTCTCGCAGGCCAGGGCTCGCTCGAGGGAGGCGAGCTCGCCTGGCAGAAGGGCGCGCGGGTCGCCCTCCACGACCAGCGCCCGCCCGACACGAGCTCACGCCCGCTGCGGGAGTACGTCCTCTCGGGGACAGCCGACCTGGCCGCCGTCGAGCAGGAGCTGCGCGTGCTCGAGGCAGCGATGTCCTCCGGCGACCACGGCGCTGCAACGCTCCGCCGCTACAGCGAGGCGCAGGCGCGCCTCGAGCACGCGGGCGGCTACGACTGGCGCGACCGCGCCGCGTCGGTCGTCCGCGGGCTCGGCTTCACGGAGGATGACCTCGACCGTCCGCTGCAGACGTTCTCCGGCGGCGAGCTGACCCGCGCGTCGCTCGCTCGCGCGCTCGCCTCGCAGCCCGACCTGCTGCTCCTCGACGAGCCGACGAACCACCTCGACATCGAGTCGCTCGAGTGGCTCGAGCAGATGTTGAAGACGCTCGACGCGGCCGTGATCCTCGTCGCCCACGATCGCTGGTTCCTCGAAGCGGTGACGACCGCCGTGCTCGAGGTCGAGGGCGGGAAGTCGATCTACTTCCCCGGCGCGTGGCACGTCTGGCGTCGCGAGCAGGCGGCCCGCGCGATTCACCAGACCAAGACGGCCGCCCGGCAGGCCGAGCAGCTCGAGCGCCTCGAGCGCTTCGTCGAGCGCTTCCGCTACAAGGCCTCGAAGGCGAAGCAGGCGCAGGCGCGGGTCAAGCAGATCAAGAAGCTCGAGGCGAACCGCGTGCATGCGCCCGACGGGCGTCGCCGCACCCTCGGCTTCGAGTTCCTGAAGCCTGCGCGCTCGGGTCGCGACGTGCTCGTGGTCGAGGGGCTCTCGCTGCAGGCGGGCGACAAGCACCTGCTCGACGGCGCGTCGATCGCGATCGAGCGCGGCGAGCACGTCGCGCTCGTCGGCCCGAACGGCTCCGGCAAGACGACGCTGCTCGAGACGCTGCTCGGCCGCCGCGAGCCGAAGGCCGGGACGATCCGGCTCGGTCACGGCGTCGAGGCGGCGTACTTCTCACAGCACGAGGCCGAGCTCGACGAACGCGGCTCGGTGCTCGACGCGGCGATGTTCGGCACCGGCCTCAAGCGCCCGGAGGCGCAGAAGCTGCTCGGGCGCTTCCTCTTCTCCGGCTGGGACGAGCACGAGAAGCCGGTCGTCGCGCTGTCGGGAGGCGAGCGCAGGCGACTCGCGCTCGCGATCGTCGTCGCGTCGGGCGCGAACTTCCTGGTGCTCGACGAGCCGACCAACCACCTCGACCTGGAGTCGCGCGAGTCACTCGAGGCGGCGCTCGAGGCGTTTCCGGGCACGGTGCTGCTCGTCTCGCACGACCGTGCGCTGCTCGACGCCGTCGCCGACCGGCTGCTCGCGGTCGAGGACCGCACGATCACGTCGTATCCGGGCGGCTGGGCCGACTACGTCCGTGCGCAGGAGGCCGACGAGGTCGCCGCTGCGCCGCCGCCGAAGCCGAAGCCGAAGGTGGAGAAGCCGAAGCGGCCGGCGAAGCCGACGCGCTCGCCGATCGAGCTCGTCGAGGCAGAGGTGGCGCGTGCCGAGGAGCGAGTCGCGCAGCTCGAGCGGCAGCTGGCCGACGACTGGGGCGACACCGCGCTCGTCGCAGCGCATCGCGACGCGCGCGAGGATCTTGCGGCGCTGCTCAGCCGCTGGGAAGCGCTGTTCGAAGCGAGCGGATCGCCGGCTCCGTGATCGGGTCGAGCACGAGGATCACCTCGTCCGCGCCCGCCGCGGCAAGCGCAGTCAGCTCGTCCGCGAGCGCGTCCGCCGGCAGCGGCGGCGCCTCCGGCTGAGCACGACGCTCGCCGGCGCCGCCCTCGAGCTCCACGAGCAGGCAGACGCTCCGGCGCACCTCGCCGGGGTCGCGTCCCGCGCGTTCGCACGCCTCGTCGATGCGCGCGTTCAGCGGCGGGAGCCCCTCGGCGCGGTTGCCGAACTCGTCGAACCACGTGTTCCACCAGTCGACGTGCGGCAGGCTCGCCGCAAGCAGCCGCGGCCCCGTGCCGCCGACCATCAGCGGCGGGCGGCGCGCCGGCGGCGGCAGCAGCACCGCGTCCTCGAGCTCGTTGAACGCGCCGTGGAAGGTGACGCGCTCGCCGGCGAGCAGCCGGTGCACGACCTCGAACGCCTCCTCGAAGCGTGAGGTGCGGCGGTCGAACGGGATGCCGAACGCGCGGAACTCGGCCTCGTTCCAGCCGGCGCCGAGCGCGACGCGCAACCTGCCGCCGCTCACCTCGTCGACCGCGGCGGCGGTGCGGGCGAGGATGCCCGGCGGGCGGAACGCGGTGCACGCGACGAGCGGGCCGAGCTCGACGCGCTCGGTCACTCCCGCGAGCGCCGCGAGCGTCGTCCAGCAGTCCCACGGCCCGCGCTCGCCGCGGCCGTCGCCGCGGTAGAGCAGGTGGTCGCCGACCCAGAGCGAGTCGAAGCCGGTCTCCTCGGCCGCCCGCGCGAGCGCCGCGAGCTCCGGCCAGCGCACCTCCCGCTCGACCTCCGGCAGCTGCACACCGACGTTCATGCCCAGAAGCTGTCGAAGGCGGCGAAGTCGAACGGCACCGCGGTCACGTCGGCGAGCTTGCCGTCGCGGATCACGCAGAAGAGCGCCTGGTCGATGTCGAGCGTCCGCCCGTCCCGCTCGCCGCGCGCGCCGTAGACGGCAACCGCGCGTTCGTCGTCCGCGACGACGTACCGCAGCTCGGTCTTGTACGTCCCGTCGCTCAGCACGAGGGTCTGCCGGAGAAACCGCAGCACCGCGTCGCGCCCCGTGTACTCACCGCTCATCGCATTGGTGCCGGGGACACGCCAGACGATGTCGTCCGCGAGCGTGCGCGCGACGACGATCGGATCGCGGCCGAACGCAGAGAACGCGCGCTCGAGGATGGCGGCGTTCGGGATGGCTCAACGCTCTAGCGGCGCCATCGTCAGGCCGTAGCCCTCGAGCTGCGAGTGGTAGAGCTCGGCCAGCTCCTGGTGCCCCGACCACACCATCGCCTGGCCGCTCGTGTGGATCTTGTTCGCGAACGCCATGCCGCGGTCGTAGTCGACGCCGGGGATCGTCTGGGCGAGCGCGAAGGCGACGCCTTCGAAGGTGTTGTGGTCGTCGTTGAGGACGATCACACGCCACGCGTCGCCGGTGCCCGAGCCGGTGCTGCGGCGGGTGCGCTCGCGGGGAGGGGTTGCGGTGGTCATGAGGGATCGAGCGTAGCGATCACGGCCTCGGCGATCACCTTCAGCGGCCGGCCCGAGAGCTGGCTCGCCTTGCGCAGGCGGGCGAACGCGTCCGTTTCGGACAGGCCTTCTTTCTCCATCAGGAGCCCCTTCGCGCGCTCGATCGCCTTGCGCGCAGCGAGTGCGTCGGCGAGCGACTCGGCCTCCTCACGCACCGCGGCGAGCTCCTCGTGGCGCGCACGCGCAGTCGCGATCGCGGGCACGAGGTCCTGCTCGCGGAACGGCTTGACGAGGTAGCCGAAGACGCCGGCCTCGACGGCGCGCGCCACGAGCTCCTCCTGGCCGTACGCGGTCAGCATCACGATCGGGATCGGCCGCTCGGCGAGGATCGTCTTCGCCGCCTCGATCCCGTCGAGCTTGGGCATCCGGACGTCCATCACCGCGAGCTCGGGCAGATGCTCGCGCGCAAGCGCCACGGCCTCCTCGCCGTCGCGCGCCTCGGCGACGACCTCGTGCCCCGCGCGCTCGAGGAGGTCGCGCAGGTCGAGCCGGATGATCGTCTCGTCTTCTGCGATCAGGATGCGCATGCGTCTGCATACAATCGCACGATGCTTCAGATCGCCGAAGACGCCGTCGAGGCGTTCCGCCAGATGGGCTCGCTCCGCATCCGCGGCGTCGAGTCCGACGGCGAGGTCGAGCTCGAGATCGAGGAGGCGACCGAGCCGGTCGTCGACGACCAGGTGGTCGAGCGCGACGGCGTGCAGATCTTCCTCGATCCGGTCGCAGCGAGCGCGCTGGACGACCAGGTGATCGGTGTGCACGCGCACGACGATCACTTCCACTTCACGTTCGACGACCAGCCCGAGTAGCGCAGTACGCGCTACGGGGACGGCGCGTTGCCGCGCCGCCCCCGTGACACGAGTCGTCGTTACTTCTTCTTGCCGTGCCCCTTGCCGTGGCCGCTGTTGCCGTGCTCCTTCTTCTTGGAGCCCGCCTGCGCGGCCTTGTGCTCCTGCGCCTCGGTCTTCGTCGCGGCAACACCGTCGCGTGCTGCAACGCACGAGCCGAGCGGGCCGCCCTTCAGGCCCTTGGCGACGCACGCAGTCACCGCGTCGGTGATCTGCTGCTCGGTCTTGCCGGCGTTCCGCGCGTGCGCGACGGTGCTCACGCACTTGCCGAAGCCGTTCTTCGC
The DNA here is from genome assembly GCA_963779505.1 of uncultured Actinomycetes bacterium. GTDB lineage: Bacteria > Actinomycetota > Thermoleophilia > Gaiellales > Gaiellaceae > PALSA-600. Next base: position 36,857 of record CAVZYK010000025.1, read on the forward strand.
GTTCGTGTTCGTCCCCCAGAGCTCGTTGAAGGCGGCCGAGCCCATCGTGGCCTTCAGCGCCTTGCAGAACTTCGCCGGATTCACCTTGCCGCCGGTGGGCGGCGGCGTGGTCTCCTGCGCGAGGTTGTACGTCGTGCCGTTGACGGTGATCGAACGGACGAGCACCGTTTGCACCTTGCCGGTCTGCTTCCACCCGCCGTCGACGGCGAACTGGATGCCGGTGACCGTGTGCGAGCCGAGCAGGGTGACCGCCTCGGCCCACGTCGAGCACACCTTGCCGCCCGCGAGCTGCGAGGTATCGACGCGGCAGGCGTCGCTCGTGCCGACGAGGTTGCCGGAATCGATCCACGTCGCCGCGGCGCAGCCCGTGAACGACGGGGACGGGCCGAGGTAGACGAAGACGTTCTTCCCGTCGACGTTGACCTGGAAGCGGGGTGAGCCGCCGCCGCAGTCGCCGGTCTGCAGCTGGAACTGCGCGGAGAGCGCGGTCAGCGACGAGAACGTCGTGCCGGTCGCACGGCGATGTCGACGCCGCCCGAGTCGTTGGTCGTCACCGCGTCCGAGAAGTCGGAGACGATCTTGACGTCGCTCGCTTCCTGCGTCGCGGTGCCGAAGAGCGTGACGCCGGTTGCGGCGAACGACGGTGCGGCGACGAACAGTGCAAGCGCACAGGTCGCAGCGAAGAGCAGTAGCCGTTTCATCTGACCCCCAGTGGTCGGGATTGGCGTGCGAATAGACGGTGTCTAGAGACACCTGATCCCGGAACGTCACCACCCTTGCGCCGCGCCAAGCGCGACCGGGCGCATGTTCACGCACTCCTTACAGCGCCGACCAGCGCCTGTGCAGCACCCGTCACGTTCACGTAACCCAACGCGTCCCGAGCGGACGGGTCTTCGGACAGGGCGCACCGAGACCAGTCTGGTGGCAGCCACCCAAACGAGTCGCGCACCGGTCTGTGCCGGATGTGTGAATTCGGGCCAACTGCGGGGCTCGGTGACGTACCGTTTGGACGCCCCACGCAGCCGGGCCGCGGCGGTGACGTGGCAGGGGACAGGTCGCGACCGCGGTGGCGCGATTCGCGGGTCTGCGTCCCGCGGGAGCCACGGGCCTTGCCCGCTCAGGCGGTGCGGCGTGCGCCGAGGTTGCGCAGGCGGATGCCGCTGAACTCGAGCGTCGAGGCGACGACGCGCTCCCAGAGCGGTGCGAGCGCCGGCACGATCCGCAGCTCGATGCCGGCGGCGGCGTGCTTCGCGAGCAGGTCGCCCAGCTCGATCACCTCGAGCGGCTCGACCGCGGAGCGCGAGACCCAGTAGCCGGCCGCTCGCTCGTAGCGCGTGAACGACTCGGGCGGCAACCGGTAGGCGAAGATGCGCGCCGCACGTACCTCCGGCAGCCACGCGCCCTCGATCGCGTGCACGCGACGCGCGCGGTCGCCGCTGAGAAAGCGCTCGACGTCGTCCTCGCTCGTCGACTCGATCGCCCAGAACGTGCCGCGCGGGCACTCGCGCGGGAACCAGTACGCGGGCACGTGCTCGTCGTCGATCGCCCACACGAGCGGCTCGGGGGAGTCGTGCGACTCGTCGGCACGCGGACTGAACGAGTCGATGCCGCCGTTCTCGCTCACATGCCAGAGGTCGCTCACAGGCGATTGAAGGTAACCACTCCTCGCTCGGTCCACCACGTCATCAGGTCGACGGCGAGCCGGCCGGCGCGTACCAAAGGGTCGTCCGCCGCGAGCGTGCGCGCCTCGTCGAGGCTCGTGTCGTAGATGCACAGGCCGCGGAGCAGCTCGTCCGGCTGCTCCGAGAACGGCCCGGCCGCGACGAGCTTCCCCGCGTCCGTCATCCGCTTCAGGAACGCGAGGTGCTGCTCCTGCAAGGCGTCGAGCTCGGCCTCCGGCAACGCAGGCGCGTCGACCGGCCTCCGCAGGAGCACGAACGAGTAGCGCTCGAGCTCCACGCGTCAGACCTTCGAGGCGACCAGCGTCTGCGCGAGCATCCACGGCGTGCCGTCCGGGTCGTAGAACGTCGAGAGCCGAACCATGTCGGGGATCTCGTGCCAGTCCTCGACGTTCACGTCGTGCTCGCGCAGATGCGCGATCGCCGCGTCGATGTCGTGCACGCCGAAGGTCGGGGTGACGTTGCCCGGCGTCACGACCGTCTCGGTCTGTCCGAGCCCGATCCTGAAGCCGAACGGCGTCTTCAGCTCACACCAGCCGTATTCCTTCAGCTCGTAGTCGAGGTCGAAGCCGAGCACCTCGCGGTACCAGGCGAGCGACCGGTCGTAGTCGCTGACGCTGACCGAGATGACGCAGTTCGCGGGGTTGTAGCTGATCGCCATGACGCTCCTTCCGTCGGTTGTCCGGACATGTTTTTATACTGCGTAGCGTTCTATGTCAACACGTGACCTGATCGATCTCTTTCATCACCGCTGGGCCGCGCCGGCGCTCGCGCTCCTGGATGAGCGCGGTGGTGCGCGGTTCGTCGAGCTGCAGCGGCGTCTCGGCGTCGGCGGCGACTCGCTGAGGCGCGCCCTCGACACGCTCGAGTCGCTCGGCCATGCGCGCCGCAACACCGGCTATGGACATGCGCTCCGCCCCGAGTACGTGCCGACCCCGCGCGGGCACGCCGCGGCGAGCGTCGCCCGGCGAGTGCTCGCTGCCGGCCCGGCGGACACGCTGCTTCGCAAGTGGTCGGTGCCCGTGCTCGCCGAGCTCGGCGACGAACGGCGCTTCTCGGAGCTTCGCTCGGCGCTGCCCGGCGTGACGCCGCGCGCTCTGGCGCTCTGCCTGCAGGAGCTCGAAGAGGCGCGTCTCGTCCGCCGCGACGTACTGCCCACCCGCCCGCCGACGACGTCGTACCGCCCCTCTGCCCGTGGCCGGCGCATCCAGGAAGCGTTGGTGTCCTAGACCGGGAAGACGACCTCGGCGCGCGTGCCGCCGTCGGAGCGCAGGTCGAGCGTGCCGCGCAGCTCGTCCCGCACGAGCGCGCGCACGATCGAGAGGCCGGTGCCGGCGCTCGGTTCCACGCCGATGCCGTCGCCGTCGTCTGCAATCGCGAGCACCGCGTCGCCGCCGCGCCTGCTCAGCTCGACCCGCACGGTCTGCCCGCCGTGCTCGAGCGCGTTCTGCAGCAACTCGGAGAAGACGAGCGCCAGCGCGGTCGCGCGCGAGCCGGAGATCGACACCGGCAGCAGCTCGGCGGTCACGTCCTTGCCGCCGCCGACCCCTTGCACCAGCATCGCCCGCAGCCGGTCGATCAGATCCGCCAGGTCGACGTCCTCGTCGCGCCGCTCGGTCAGCACTTCGTGCACCGCGGCGATCGCGAGGATGCGGTTGACGGAGTGCTCGAGCGCTTCTCGCGGGTCGATCACGTCGGTGGAGCGAGCCTGCAGACGGAGGAGCGACGCAACCGTCTGCAGGTTGTTCTTCACACGGTGATGAACCTCTTGCGCGAGCACGCCGCGCATGACGGCGCGGCCGTGCTCGAGCGCGACGGCGGCGTGGGTCGCGATCGACGCGAGCAGCTCGCTCTCGGCTTCGGTGAACGGCGTCGCGCGATCGGCCACGAGCTCGCCGATCTGCCTCCCCCGCCAGCGCAGCGGCTGGCGCAACGCGTGCTCTGCCGAGGTGCCTTCGGGCCACGCGATCCGGCCGTCGTCCAGCACGAGCGCCGCGCCCGTCGCCGAGAGCGCGTCCATCGTCGTCTTGACGATCGCCTCGAGCGACTCCTCGAGGTAGAGCGAGTTCGAGACGGCCTCCGAGATCCGCGCGAGCGCCTCGAGCTCCTGCACGCGCCGCTGCGCCTCGGCGTACAGCTTCGCGTGCTCGATCGACTGGGCGACCTGCGCCGCGATCGCGAGCAACAGCTCGACCTCGTCCTCGCCGAACGCGCGCGGCTCGCGCGTCCTCACGTTCAGCGCTCCCTCGAGCGTGCCGTCGCGGGTCAGGATCGGCACCGCGAGGATCGACTCGTACTCGTCCTCGGGCAGGTTCGGGAAATGCTTGAAGCGCGGATCGAGATGCGCCTGCGACTCCAGCATCACGGGCGCGCGCTCGGACGCCGCCGAGCCGGTGATGCCCTCGCCCGGCCGCAGCCGCGGCCGGCGCGTCATCTCGTCGACGCGCGTGCCGTGCGTCGCACGGAGGACGAGGTCGTCGGCGCGCTCGTCGTACAGGTAGACGAAACAGGCGTCCGCCTCGAGCGCGCTCGCGACGTTGGACGCGACCTGAGCGAGCACCTCCTGCAGGTCGAGCGTCGAGTTGACGGCCTCGATCGTCTCGGTCAACAGCTTCAGATGCCTGTCGCGTGTTTCCATCCGCCCGACAGCGTATGTTTCCACCCGTGAGCACGTTCGACTGGCTCCTGATGCTGCACATCACGGGGGCGTTCCTGCTGGTCGGAGGTTCCGTTGCGGCCGGGATCTTCAACACGTTCGCCGTGCGCGCGGAACGGCCGAGCGACGCGGCCTTCATGCTGCGCATGGTTCGCCCGACCCTGCCGTTGATCGGCATCGGCTCGATCGCGGCCCTCGTTTTCGGTCTCTGGCTCGTGCACGAGCAGAGCACCGTCAAGCTGTTCAGCTTCTGGATCATCGCCGCCCTCGTCTTGTGGGTCGTGATGGCCGCACTCGGCAGCGCCGGCGGCAAGCACCAGGAAAGGACACGGGCCGTCGCCGAGCGACTCGCTGCGGCAGGCGACACATCCGACGACGAGTTGCGTCTCCCTGCTGCACGACAGGCGCGGCAACGCGATGTCGTGGCTGGCCGGGCTCGCGGCGCTGCTCCTGCTGATCGACATGATCTGGAAGCCGGGCCAGTGATCGCCGCCGGCCGTCCATTCCTGCCGCTCTTCCTGCACGTGCTCGGCGCGATGGTGCTCGTCGGCGCGATGCTGAGCGTGTTCTTCCTGACCGTCGCCGCGTGGCGCAAGCCGCTGGCGCTGCTCTCGAAGTCGACGTTCAGGACGCTCTTGATCGTCGCCATCCCGGCCTGGGTCGTGATGCGTGGCCGCCGGCCAGTGGATGTACTCCGAGGAAGGCTGGAGCGGCGACAACGACCCGACCTGGCTCGGCATCGGCTACATGGTCGGCGACATCGGCCTGCTCGTGCTCCTGCTCACCACGGGCTTCGCCTTCTGGTGGTCCCGTTCGAAGAAACCGGTCGCCGGACGTATCGTCGCCGGGCTCTCCCTCGTTTATCTCGTGCTGCTCGGCGTCGCGTGGCTCGCGATGTCCGGCAAATGGGGCTCGTAGCCCGACACGACGGCTAACAAAAGCTTTACGGCAATAGGGGGAGTTTCCTCGCAAACGAGGAATAGGTTCAGCGCAATGAGTGCCCTGGCTATCGATCTCCGCCGCACCGCCGGCTTCCTCGTGGCAGACGCCCGGGGCCGCGTGGTCGGCACGGTCGAGTGCCCGATGTACGGCACCTCCCCCGAGACGCCGGACGCCCTGTCCGTCCGCTCGGGCTGGCTCGCCCGCCGCCGCCGCATCGTTCCGGCCGACTCGATCGAGCAGATCGACGACGGCTCGAAGGTGATCGGCCTGCGCGTCGACCGCGAGTCGATTCGCACGTTCCTCTAAGCGCGAACCGTCACGAACCTGGTTCAGCTGCGCCGAACCAGGTTCGATCAGTCCTGACCTAGAGGACGCCCAAATACCGATCGAGCTCCCACTGCGTCAGCTGCACGCGGTACTCGTCCCACTCCTTGCGCTTCAGCTTCACGTACGCATCGAAGATGTGATCGCCGAGCGCGCGCCGCATCAGCTCCGAGCCGGCCAGCTCGTCGACCGCCTCGCCGAGCGTCTCCGGCAGCGAGACGATCCCCTGCTCGCGACGTTCTTCCGCGGTCAGGTGGTAGAGGTTCGTCTCCATCGGCGGCTCGAGCTCGTAGCCCTTCTCGATCCCCTCGAGACCCGCGTGCAGGAGCGTCGCGAACGTCAGGTACGGATTGCACGCCGGATCGGGACAGCGGATCTCCGCGCGTGTCGCCTGCTCGGAGCCCGGCTTGTAGAGCGGGATCCGAATCAGCGCCGAGCGGTTGCGCTGCGACCACGCGACGTAGACGGGCGCCTCGAATCCGGGCACGAGTCGCTTGTACGAGTTCACCCACTGGGCGAAGATCGGCGCCAGCTCGCGTGCGTGGCGTAGCAGGCCGGCGATGAACTGCTTACCGACCGGCGAGAGGTTGTACTGGTCTGATCCTTCGAAGAACTGGTTGCGGCCGTCCTTGAACAACGACATGTGCGTGTGCATCCCCGAGCCGTTCTCGCCGAACAGCGGCTTCGGCATGAACGTCGCGTAGACACCGTTCTTCGCCGCGACCTCCTTGACGATCAGGCGATAGGTGATCGTCTGGTCGGCCATGTCGAGCGCCGAGGAGTAACGCATGTCGATCTCGTGCTGTGACGGCGCGACCTCGTGATGGTGGTACTCGATGCCGATGCCCATGTGCTCGAGCGCGTTGATCGTCTCGTTGCGCAGCTCGGTCGCCGCGTCGAGCGCGGTCATCGCGAAGTAGCCGCCCTCGTCGAGCGTCTCGGTGCCCTTGTTGTCCTGGAACAGGAAGTACTCGAGCTCCGGCCCGATGTTGAAGGTGTCGAAGCCCATCGACTCCATCCGCTCGAGCGCGCGGCGCATCACGTACCGCGGATCACCCTCGTACGGCTCACCGTTCGGCTTGACGACGTCGCAGATCATGCGGCCGACCTTCGCCTCGCCGTCGCGCGTCGGCATCAGGCGGTACGTGGTCGGGTCCGGGATCGCGACCATGTCGGACTCCTCGATCGCGTTGAAGCCGGTGATCGACGAGCCGTCGAAGCCCATGCCGTCGTTGAGCGCGCCCTCGATCTCCGACGGTGTGATCGCAAAGCTCTTCAGGTGGCCCTCGATGTCCGTGAACCAGAAGAGGACGTACTCGACGCCCTCCTTCTCCATCTGCTTCATGACGTCCTTGCGCGCCGCCGGATCCGACGTCGCCCGGTCCTTGCTCTCGATCATCGACACGTTCTGGTGCTCCTCTCGGGAAAGGCTGAGACCTCATCGTCTCAGAAGCGCGCCGCGCGCATCAGCCCTCGAGCAGCGGCCCGCCCAGGTGAACCCACTCGAATTTGCGCACGTAGCCGAGTTTCTCGTTGACACGCCGCATGGGAGCGTTGCCGAGGTCGTTCTGCGTGCGCAACCGCTCGAGGCCGGCCTCCTTGGCCGCAGCGATCTGGGTTTCCTTGAGCGCGAGCGCGATGCCGCGCCCGCGGTAGCTCCGCGCGACCCCGGTCATCGCGTGCTCGCCGGTGCCTTCTGTGTGCTGGGCGAGAATCGCATAGCCGACGACACGCTCGCCGTCGAGCGCGACGAACGAGAGCTCACGGATCGCCATGGCGCCGAAATGACGGTCGCGCCACTGCTCGTACGGGCCGCTGACGATCGGCTCACCCGAGGGAATATCGGCGTCGGCCTCGAGCGCGACCTCGTAGGCGCCCCGGTCGTACGCGGCGTCGGCCGCGACGATGGCGATCCCGTCGGGCGCGCTCGGCCGGACGTCGGTGTCCGCGAGCTCGAGGAAGACGTCCTGCATGCGCCCGAGCTCGGTGTAGCCGAGTGCCCCGTAGTACCCGAGCGATCCTTCGTCGTCCTGACGTACGACGACATAGAAGCGCGACTTCTCGAGCTGCCTTGCGTGCTCGGATGCGCGCCGGTGGAGCGCCGTGCCGACTCCCTGCCGCCGCGCCTCGGACAACACGCGCATCGTCAGGTACGCGTACTGACCGTCGGTTGAGCCGCCGAACTTCGCCGTCGACGCGGCACCGACGGGCACGCCGTCGCGCTCGGCGATCAAGTCGAGATGGTCGGGCTTGCGCCGGTCGTCGAGCACGACCTCCCGCGGCATCGGCGTCTGCGGGTGCACGCGGTTCCGCACGTCGAGATACGTGTCGATGTCGGCGTCGTTCTCGACCGTGCGGACGGTGATCACGGCAGCGGCCCCTGGAATGTCAGTTCGCGGGAACGGTCGACGTAGCCGAGCTTGCGGTTGAGCTCTTGCATCGGCTCGTTGCCACGCTGCGTCCACGTGACGAGCTCCCGCACGCCGTCGCGGGCCGCCCACGCGAGCTGCGTGCGCTTGAGCGCGGTAGCGATCCCTTGCCGGCGATGTTCGCGACGAACGGCGGTCAACCCGTGCTCGCCCGTCGCCGATCCGTTCGCGTGCTCCCACATGCCGGCATAGCCGACGATCTCGCCGTCGCGCAATGCGACGTACGAGCCTTCGGGTCGCGTTGCCTCGGTGCGCAGCCATTCCTCGAGCGGCATCCAGGCGCGGCGGGAGAGCGGCATGTCCTCGTAGCCCTGCGCGCCGACCGCCTCGTAGGCCGCGCGCAGCAGATCGGCCTGCACCGGGACGATCTCGATGCCCGCCGGCGCGACCGGCGGCGCCTCGGCGCCGATCGCCCGCGTCTGCTCGAGCTGGTAGTCGACCTCCTCGAGGCCGGTCAGCCGTGCAAATGCAATCGATCGCTCGTCGGCAGCGTTGACGTACGAAACGATTCCCTCGACGCTCAGCGACCGCGCGTGCTCGATCAAACGCTCGCGCAGCGCCTGGCCGACACCCTGACCACGCGCCTCCGGCAGCACGCGCGGATTGACGAATGCAAGCCCTCCGAGCGTCGAAAGACCACCACCGCCGCACCCGACGGGACGGCCGTCGATCCGTGCGAGGATGAGCATGCGATCGGGAGTGCGATGTCGCGCCAGCTGCTCGGGCGTGATGGGATCGTCGGGCTCGACGCGCGACTTGATCGCGGCCCAGGCCTCAAGCCCCTGCTCGTCGTCATCGACGAGCTCGACCTGAATGCTCACGGGATCGGCCCCTGCATCGTCAGCGCGCGCGAGCGCGTCACGTAGCCGAGGCTCGCGTTGAGCGCCTGCATCGCCTCGTTTCCCTTCTGCGTCCAGGTCACGAGCTCAACCACCCCGTTCGACGCCGCCCAGTGCAGCTGCGACTGCTTCAGCGCCCGCGCGATCCCCCGCCGCCGGCGGTCGCGCCGGACGACGGTCAGCCCGTGCTCGGCGGTCGCGTCGCCGTTCGCGTGCTCGGTCATCCCGGCGTAGCCGACGAGCTCGCCGCCGTCGAAGGCGACGAACGAGCCCTCGGGCCGCGTCGCCTCGTCGCGCAACCAGCTCGCACGCGGATGCGTCACGGAGCCGGGCAGCGGCATGTCCTCGAAGCCCTGCTGCGCGACCGGCCACGCCTCGGCGAGCAGCTCGTCGCGGCGGTCGCCGACCGCGACCACCTCGATGCCCGCCGGCAGCGCAGGCTCGGCTTCGTCACCGACCCGACGCACCTGCTCGAGCTGGTAGTCGACCTCCGCGAGGCCAAGCTTCTCGGCGAAGCGGATCGACTCGTCGTCGTGCGACTCCACGAACGAGTTGACGCCGTTGCGACCGAGCGCGCGACCGTGTTCCGCGAGCGCGCGCACGAGCGCGGAACCGACGCCGCGGCGGCGGTGCTCCGGCAGCACGCGGGCCATGATGTACGCCTTGTCGCCGAACGACGACAGGCCGCCGATGCCGCACCCCGCGAGGACGCCCTCGACCTCGGCGAGCAGAAGGACACGACCGGGCTCGTCGGTCGCGACCAGCTGCTCGGCGGTGACCGGCTCGTCCGGGACGACCCGGCTCTTGATCGCCGCCCAGGCCTCGAGATCCCCGAGCTCGGTTGCAACGCGCAGGTCGATCATCCAGAGCGCTTCAGCTTTCCATGTTGCTTCGCGTAGCGCTCGCCGGCTCGGAAGACCAGCAGGCCCATCGGGATCGAGAAGAGGCCGATCACGAGCAGCGGCCAGACGTCGTCCCAGCGGAGCCCCGTGCCGAGCAGGATCGAGTCGCGGCAGCCGCGCAGCGCGTAGGTCGCCGGCGAGATCTTGGCGATCCACTGCATCCATTCCGGCAGCACCTCGACCGGGTAGTAGACGCCGGAGACGACGAGCATCAGGCCCTGCGCGACGAAGCCGAGTTGCGTCCCCTTCTCCGGCGAGATCAGCGGCAACACCGCGGTCATCATCCCGACCCCGATGAACGACACCGACGCGATCGCCAGCAACGCGACCGCCGCGCTGTAGTTCGCGAGCGGCACGTGGATGTCGATGAACGCGACGACGACGACGAAGATCGCGGCCGCGCGCACGAGGCCGTAGAGCACCGCGTAGACGCCCCATGCCGATCAGGTGCACCGGCCTCGAGACCGGCGCCATGAACGTGTACTCGATCGTTCCCTCCCAGCGCTCCCAGGCGACCGTCTCGGTGACGATCTCGAAGATGATCCCGAGGTAGGCCCAGATGACGGCGCCGACGAGCAGCTTCGTCGCGAGCTCGTTCTGCTCGGCCGGCGACAGGTCGACGCCGCGCGAGATGAACACGATCGTGAGCGTGTTCGCGATCGTCCAGAGCAGGAACGCGACGTCCCAGAGGAAGTAGCGCTTGGTCAGGTACAGGTTGCGCTCGACCACCCCGTAGAGCCCGATCAGCTCGTTGCGGAGCACCCGTCTGCGCGTGAAGGTCAGGTCGGGAGTGGTTGCCATTACGCGAACACCTCTCTCTCCTCGTCCTCTTCGGTGTGCTCGTCCTCGTAGGTGCGACCCGTCGCGGCGAAGAACGCCTCTTCCAGCGTCTCGACGCCGTACCGCTCCTTCACCTCGTCGACCGGCTCGAGGAAGAGCAGCTCGCCGCGATCGAGCAGCCCGATCCGGTCGGCGAGATCCTCGGCCTCCTTCATGTCGTGCGTGCAGAGCAGGATCGTCGAGTCGTGCCGCAGCCTGATCTCGCGGATGAACGCCTGCACCTCCTGCTTGGAGCGCGGGTCGAGGCCGGTCGTCGGCTCGTCGAGCAGCAGCAGGACAGGTGACGTCAGCAGGGCGCGCGCAAGCGCCACCTTCTGCTGCATGCCGCGGGACAGGTTCTCCATCGCCTCACCGCGACGCGCCGCGGGGAAGCCGACCCGCTCGAGGATCTCGGGGATCTTCGCGTGCGTCTCGCGCGGCCCCATGCCGTAGAAGCGCGCCGCGTAGGCGAGGTTCTCGGCCGCGCTCATCTTCTTGAAGAAGCTCGCCTCGACCGACACGCGGTTGACGAGCCGGCGTACCGCCCGCTCCTCCTTGAACACGTCGTAGCCGAAGATCCGCGCCTCGCCGCCGTCGTGCAAGAGCAGCGTCGAGAGCAGACGAACGAGGGTCGACTTACCCGAGCCGTTCTGGCCGAGGATCGCGACGCACTCGCCGCGCGCCATCGTGAACGTGACGCCTTTCAGCGCCGTGCGGCGCTTGCGGCCGAGACCCTTGCGCCGCGTGAAGACCTTCTCCAGATCGCGCACTTCGACTGCGTTGACTCCTGAACCTTGCACCACACCATGCTCCTTGGGATCGTGAAGCGAGAAAGACCGAACGACGACGTGGTTCGACCGCTAGAAGCGCGGGCGAGACATCACGTGTGCGTTGGCGATCCCAGACATGGGAGAGCCATTCTAGAAGAGACCCGCGACAGGCGCAAATCGCCGTTCGGCGATCAGTGCGTTCGCAGGCGGAGAACAACATTCGGCAGCCTGTACCGTCCAATTCGTCGTGATCAGGCCGACGCTCGCCGTTCTCCTCGCGCTCACCGTGGCGCCCCAGGCGCTGGCGGCCAACGAGCCCAAGCATGTGAAGCCCGACCGGGCCGCGATCACCGCCCTCCTCGACGAGTTCATCCCCGCCGTCGTCGCACAGAAGGACCTGAAGCGAGGCTGGCAGCTCGTCGACGGCGTGGCGAAGACCGTCTCGTACAAGGAGTGGATCAAGGGCAACACGTCGGTGCAGGCCTACCCCGCGAAGGGAACGCACTTCCCGGGCTGGATCGCCGGCTACTCCTATCCCGGCGACGTCGGCTTCGACATCCTGCTCCAGCCGACGAAGAAGTCGCTCGGCCCGTGGTCGTTCCGCGCCGAGGCGCAGAAGATCCACGGTCATTGGAAGATCACGACCTGGTACCCGGTCGCGACCTACGCCCCGGCCGGGCAGACGCAGACGGTGCTGGGCCCGAACGACCTCGGCCCGGCGAACGGCTCCGCGTCGGCGAGCACCCCGAACGGCCGCCTCCCGCCGTGGGTGCTCGTCCTGCCGGTGGGGCTGCTCGCGGCGATCGCGCTCGGCTGCGCCGGCTACGGCGTCACGCGCTGGGCGCGCCAGCGCAGCCGTGTGCGCGAGCTCCGCCGCTCGCTCGCCTCAGACCGCTAGAACCGCAACACTTCGAGGGTGGCGCACGACCACCAGCACCATGACCACGGCGTCTCGGCGGAGACCGAGATCCGGCCGCTCGCCGTCGCCCTCGCGCTGATCGTCGCGTTCATGGTCGCCGAGGTCGCGCTGGCGTTCGTCGCCGACTCTCTGGCGCTCCTCTCCGACGCGGCCCACATGCTGATCGACGCGGCGGCGCTCGGGATGAGCGTCTGGGCCGCACGCCTCGCTCTGCGGCCGGCGGCCGGCCGGATGACGTTCGGCTTCAGGCGGGCCGAGATCCTCGCGGCACAGGCGAACGGGATCACGCTCCTGCTGCTCGGCGCGCTGATCGTGGTCGAGGCGCTGCGGCGCCTGAATGCCCCGCCCGACGTCGACGGGGCAATCGTCGTCGGGACGGCCGTCGTCGGTGCCTTCGTCAACGTGCTGGCGCTGCGCCAGGTCGCACGGGCGAACCGCGCGAATCTGAACGTCGAGGGCTCCTACCGCCACCTCTTGACCGATCTCTACGCCTTCGCCGGCACCGCGGTCGCCGGCGCCGTCATCTGGGCGACGGGCTTCGAGCAGGCCGATGCGATCGCCTCGCTCGCCGTCGCCGGCTCGATGCTCTGGGCGGGCTGGCCGCTCGTCCGCCGCAGCGGACAGGTGCTGCTCGAGGCGGCGCCCGAGGGCATTGCTCCCGACGAGATCACGGCGATCATGCGCTCGCACAGCGGCGTCACCGACGTCCACGACCTGCACGTCTGGGAGATCAGCTCGGGTTTTCCCGCTCTCTCGGCGCACGTGCTCGTCGGCCGGGGCGAGGACTGTCACGGCATCCGCCGCGAGCTCGAGGCCGTCCTGCACGAGCGTTTCGGGATCGACCACACGACGCTCCAGGTCGAGCACACGGCGGACCGCCTGCTCGACATCAGCCGCCCGGACCGCTAAGTTTTGGCCCACGTGCAGCGCCGACGACGGCGCGCGCACAGGCAATTTCGCTTTGGAGGCAACGAGGCCTCGCAGATCTTCGGATCTGCGGGGCCTTTTTTTTGGTTGGCGAAACGTTCGACAAGGAGGCACGGCGTGACCAAGTACAAGCTCGAATACATCTGGCTCGACGGCTACGACCCGGTTCCGAACCTGCGCAGCAAGACGAAGATCGAGTCGTTCACGGTCGCGCCGACGCTCGAGGAACTGCCGATCTGGAACTTCGACGGCAGCTCGACACAGCAGGCCGAAGGCTCCAACTCGGACTGCCTGCTGCAGCCGGTCGCGCGTCTTCGCCGACCCGGCCCGCGCCAACGGGATGCTCGTGATGTGCGAGGTGCTCCTGCCCGACGCGACGCCGCATCCGTCGAACAGCCGCGCGACGATCCCGGACGACCCCGGCACGTGGTTCGGCTTCGAGCAGGAGTACTTCCTCTACCGCGACGGCGCGCCGCTCGGCTTCCCGGCGGACGGCTTCCCGGCGCCGCAGGGCGAGTACTACACGGGCGTCGGCTTCAAGAACGTCGGCGACGTCGCCCGCGAGATCGTCGAGGCGCACATCGACCTCTGTCTCGAGGCGGGAATCAACCTCGAGGGCATCAACGCCGAGGTCGCGAAGGGCCAGTGGGAGTTCCAGATCTTCGGCAAGGGCTCGAAGCGGGCCGCGGACGAGCTGTGGATCGCGCGCTACCTGCTGCTGCGCCTCTGCGAGAAGCACGGCGTCGACATCAACTTCCACCCCAAGCCGCTCGGCATGGAGCACGACTGGAACGGCTCGGGGATGCACACGAACTTCTCGACCGAGCACATGCGCGAGGTCGGCGGCGAGACGTACTTCGAAGCGCTGATGGCCGCGTTCGACGAGCACAAGGACGCGCACATCGCGGTCTACGGCCCCGACAACCACATGCGTCTGACGGGTCTGCACGAGACGCAGGCGATCGACAAGTTCAACTACGGCGTCGCGAACCGCGGTGCGTCGATCAGGATCCCGCACGCGTTCGTGAACGAACGGCTACCGCGGCTATCTCGAGGATCGCCGCCCGAACTCGCTCGGCGACCCGTACAAGATCGCCGGCCGGATCCTGCAGACGATCGAGACAGTCCCGACCGACGCGGCGGACGTGTCGGTGGACGAGGCCGCGGCCGTCGCCGCCTAGTCGCATGCACAAGGTCGAGGCGATAGTCATCCGGGAGCGCGTCGAGACGGTGATCGATGCGGTCGAGCATGCGACGGGTCATGTTGGTGTGACGGTGATCGAGGCGATCGGTCATGGTCGTGAGCGTGGTGTGACGCATGAGTACCGCGGTCGCGTCTTCGAGTCACGGTTTCTGCCGAAGGCGATGCTCGTGTTCGTGGTCGCCGACCGGCACGTCGACGACGTGATCGCCGCGATCGTCGATGCCGCGCGGTCCGGCAACGAGTCGGGTGACGGGCTCTGCTGGGCAACGCCCGTCACGAACGTCATGCACAACCGAACCGGCGCGAGCCTGGAGGAGGTCGAGATCGGTGCCTAAGAATCAGGATTTGTTGGTTGCGGCTTCGACGATCTGGGTGGTTGTCACGGCGGTCCTGGTGATCTTCATGCAGGCCGGCTTCGCGTTTTTGGAGGCGGGGTTGACGCGGATGAAGAACGCCGGCCATATCGCGGGCAAGAACGTGTTGATCTTCGCGATCGCCTCGCTGGTCTACTACTTCGTCGGCTTCGGGTTGGCGTTCGGGGACGGCAACGGTTTCGTCGGCACGGCCGGCTTCTTCCCCTCGGTGGAGGAGCTGACGGCGGTGGGGAAGGCGCCGTTTGATTGGTTCTCGGAGATCCCGGGGGCGGCCGGCTATCTGTTCGAGGTCGCCTTCGCCGGTGTCTCGTTGGCGATCGTCTGGGGGGCGATGGCCGAGCGGGCGAAGCTCTGGGTCTACTTCGCCTTCGGGATCTGGTTCACGCTCACCTACAGCGTGGTCTCGCATTGGATCTGGTCGCCGCACGGCTGGCTGTTCAAGCACGGCATGCAGGACTTCGCCGGCTCGACCGTCGTCCACTACCAAGGCGCCCTGGCCGCCCTCGCCGGCGCCCTGATCCTGGGGCCGCGGATCGGCAAGTTCGGCACCGACGGCCGCGCCAACCCGATCCCCGGCCACAACATCCCCTTCGCCGTCTTGGGCACGATCATCCTCTGGTTCGGCTGGTTCGGCTTCAACCCCGGCTCCACCCTGTCGGTCGACTTCGGCGGCTTCGGCTACTTCGCCTACGTCGCCCTGACCACCAACATCGCCGCCGCCGCCGGCGCGGTCACCGGCATGTGCGTCGCCTGGGCGAGGCTCGGCAAACCCGACATCTCGATGATGCTCAACGGCACCCTCGGCGCCCTGGTCGCGATCACCGCCGCCTCCGGCTTCGTCGCCCCCTGGGCGGCGATCGTGATCGGCGTCGGCTCCGGCTTCATCGCCGTCTTCGGCGTCATCCTGGTCGAGAAGATCAAGATCGACGACCCGATCGGCGCCGTCGCCGTGCACGGCATGTCCGGCGTCTGGGGCACCCTCGCCACCGGCCTCTTCGCCGTCCCCGCCCTCGCAGACAAACTCGCCACCGGCAACGGCGGCCTCGTCTACACCGGCAGCTTCCACCAACTCGACATCCAAGCCCTCGGCCTCGCAGCGGTCGGCGCCTTCGGCTTCGCGACCAGCTTCGGCGCCCTCTACGTCATGCACAAGCTCTTCGGCATCCGCGTCGAAACCGACGTCGAAACCGGCGGCCTCGACGTCCACGAACACGGCATGTGGGGCTACCCCGAGTTCTACATCCCCGTCCCCGGCGGCTACGGCACCGAATCCCACGGCCACCTCGGAGCGGCGAACGGGCACGCAGCCAACGGGCACGCGTCCGTGCCGGTGACGCGGCCCGCGGCGGGATCGGCATGACCAAGGGCTTGTGCACCTGCCCGGAGCCGATCGTCGTCATCCGCGCCGAGCGGAAGGGCGCGCCGATGCGTGTCTGCGGCCGCTGCGGCCTCGGCCTGAAGGTCACGTTCTAGCGGCGATCGAGATCGAGGCTCCCCGCCTGTTCTGTCACAGGCGGGGAGCCTCGTGCCCCGACGCTTGACAGCGCACGCATACTTGAAGAGATGACCTCCGCGCTGACGATCGCCATGCAGTCTCCGTCTGCCCAAGGCGAACTTCGTCGCGCTCATCAACGCCTGCTAGACGGCGCTTTCGTTCTCCCCGCTGCCGCCGTCTAGCTCCTTTCACCCCGCGGGACACTCGAGCAAGGAAAGGACAGCCGTCATGGCCGGCGCATTGAACGACCCGACTCCGTTGTGGTGCACGTGCGAGAAACCGCTGCCCGTGCACATCGCCGAGCGCAAAGGGGCCGCCCGCAGCGTCTGTGCGCGCTGCGAACGACCCCTGCGTCTGACGCTCCGCGTCGCGACCTAGCGGATCGTGAACGAGACCGTCACATCAGCAGTGACGTCGCGCTTCCCGGGCTCGACCGGGGTCGACGTCCCCTTCGCGAGCGCCACCGCGCTGTCGTAAACCGGCTGCGCGGTGGCGCCCTGCTCGACGACGGTCGTGATCGGACCGACGCCGAACCCACCGGCATGCGCGAGGGCGAGCGCCTTCGCACGTGCGTTCTCGACGGCGCGCTCGAGCGCCTGACGGTAGAGCGCGTCCTCGTCCGACAGCGTCAATGACGGGCCGTCGACCGTGTTCGCGCCGGCGCCGACGGCGGCGTCGACCAGCGCGCCTGCACCCGCGACATCCGACTTCGCCGACACGGTGTTCTGGGCGCTGTAGCCCGTCACCTTGCCCTGCTCGTTGGTCTGCGGGAACAGCGAGACCTGCTGGGTCTGCAGATCGTCGCCGCCCGCCTGCTTGAGCGCGGCGACGACGGCGTTCATCGTCTTCGAATTGGCCTCGAGCGCAGCAGCGGCCGTCGCGCCGTCGGTGCGAACGCCCGCGGACACCGTCGCCTCGTCCGGGACGGCGGTGACGACGCCGTGGCCCATCGTCGTCACCAGGTCGGTCTGAGTGGAGTCGCCGCGCGCGGACTCGGGCCGCGCGACGCCGATCAGGGAGGCGGCCGCCAGGAGCACCAGCGCCGCGAGCAGAATGAACCAGAGTCGTCTCATGACCTGCATACGCCGCCGCGTGGTTTCCTGTCACACGTGCGCTACCAGTTCGTCGATTGCCGCTGGTCGCTCGACGACCCCGGCCTGGGGCGCCGGCTCTACCTCGAGGCCCACATCCCCGGCGCCGCGTTCCTCGACGTGGAGCAGGATCTCTCGGCTCCGCCCGGCAGGGCGGGACGGCACCCGTTGCCCGCAGCCGGGCAGTTCGCCGCGGCCGCCTCGGCGGCCGGGATCGGGCCAGAGGTTCAGGTCGTCGCCTACGGCACGCTCGGAGGAGCCGAGCGCCTCTGGTGGCTGCTCCGCCATTTCGGCCACGACGCGTGCGCGGTGATCGACCTCGAGGCGTGGCGCGGCCCGCTCCGCGGCGGCGAGGAGCAGATCGAGGCGCAGGCATTCGTCCCGGTCGAGCGGGACGGCGACGCGATCGGCCTGGACGAGCTCGAGGCGCGCCGGGAGGAGCTCGTCGTCGTCGACGCTCGCGTGCCCGCGCGCTGGCGGGGCGAGCCGAACCCGCTCGACCGCGTGCCGGGGCGAATCCCGGGCGCGCTGAACGCGCCCTGGAACGAGGAGACGCCGCACGCTCCCGGCCGGTGAGCTCGTCACGTATTGCGGCTCGGGCGTCACCGCCTGCGTCGTGCTGCACCGCCTCCACCTCACCGGGCGGGAGGGCCTCCTCTACCCGGGCTCGTGGTCGGAGCGGGAGCAGTATCCGGAACTGCCGGTAGAGCGTTCTGCGTAGGTGAATCGCTTTGCACCGGGCATCCTCCTGATCGTCGTCACCGCACTCTTCCTCGGCTACGGCAGTTCGGAGTGGTCGTGGCTCGCCGGCCCGGTGGCCGCGCTCGTCCTCTGGGCGCTGGCGCTGAAGGCGCGCGAGCCGGCCGCGCCGGCGCCTGCGCACGAGCCCGCGCCGGTGGACTGAACCGGCCAGGTCCCGGGGACTGTCCCCGGGACGAGGCCAACCGAGCCATGTTCCAGGGACAGTCCCCGGAACATGTCCGAACGAGCCGGCGTCCGCGACGGAGAACTAGGCCGCGAACGCGGTGCTGCTGCCCGTCGCGCCGGTGTACGGCGCGAGGTACCGCTCCCAGCGGGCCGGGATCTTCGGCGTCGCGAGGCGGATGAAGAGGACGGGCGCCGGTGGGCGCGGGCGGGCCGGCAGCTCCATGTGGATCTCGTGCGGCAGCCGGTTTCCCTTGCGCAGGTTGCACGGCGCGCAGGAGGTGACGACGTTCTCCCAGGACGAGTCGCCGCCGCGCGAGCGCGGGATCACATGGTCGAGCGTCAGCCGTCCGCCGGAGGTGCCGCAGTAGACGCAGCGCCAGTTGTCACGGGCGAACAAGGCGCGGCGGGAGATCTTCCGCTGCACCATCCGGGGCACGCGCACGTAGTGCACGAGCCGGATCACGTGGGGCCATCGATAGGTGTCGGTGGCCGACCGCAGCGGCTTGTCGAGCTCCTCGATCACCTCCGCCTTGCCCTTGTAGACGAGCACGTGGGCGCGGCGCAGCGAGCACACATTGAGCGGCTCGTAACTCGCATTGAGAACGAGAACCTGCTGCACCTTGCCCGCACTGTACCCCGCAGGGCCGCCGTCAAGCCCAAAACGCCGAACCTGGTTCAGGTGGGTTCAGCGGCCCATGGCGCGCTCGACTGCCTCTTGCTCCTCCGGTGAGAGGGCGACGGAGGCGCGGCCGCGCTCCAGCTCCTTCATGTAGATCCGCGCGTAGTCGCGGCCCTGGATCGCCGTCACGACGAGCCCGGTGCGCGCCGAGTCGAGGAGCGCCAGGGAGGCCGACTGGTGGCCGCCCGTGTCCTCGTACGCGTCGTAGCGGACGATCGCGGTGTTCGTGACGGTGCCGTCGACACGGCGGTCGACGCGTGAGAGGCCGGCGGCCACCTCGTCGACCGACCGGTGCAGGTCGTCGACGCGACCCTGGAGCGAGACGGCGAAGTCGACGAGATCCTTGCGGCCGCCCCCGAGCAGCAGCCGCTGCGCGTCACGGACACGCTTGACCTTGACCCACGACCACCAGGCGAGGCCGAGGCCGATCGCGCCGACGACGACGCCGACGATCGCCACGATGAGTGCGCCGGTTGCGGTGACGTTCACGGCGGACCTAACCCAGCGAGAAGATGACCGGGAAGCTCGCCTTGTTGTTGTCCGTGTTGTGCTCGCCCGGCACAGCGGCCACGTCGACGTTGACGGTGGTCTTCTGGGCGAACGGCACCTGACCGAGATCGGTGAACGTGACCGACTTGTTCTGGCCCGGGTTGATCAGGTCGACGGTCTTGGTCTTGACGATCGCGCCCTGCGGCTTCTGGATCGTCAGGGTCACCTTGATCCCGACCTCCTGCGAGTCGCCCGAGTCGGCGATCGTGACGACGAACGCGAGGTCCGTGGTCGCCGTGATCGTGTTCTCGGTCGTCTCCGACAGCACCTGGCCGCCCGGCAGGACCTTGACGTCGACGATGTTCGTGCCGTGGATGCCCGTCGGCGTGCCGCCCGTCGTCGCTCCCTTCAACCGCGTCAGGAGCAGCGCCATCGAGCGCTCCGTCGTCAGGTCACGGTTGGCGACGAAGTTCGAGTCGGGCACCGAGACGCCGCTGACGCCCTGACGCTTCAGCTCCGCCCGCGACGGCTCGGCGAACAGGTCGTCCCAGACGACGTCGCTCGCGAGCAGCCGGTCGGCCTGTGCCGCGAGCACTGCCGCCTCGCCCGTTGCCTTCGACGTGGGATTCGCCGCGAACGTGTCGGCCAGGCCCTGCACGCCGCTGACCCGCAGCTGCAGGGCTTCGATCATGTGCTGGTTCTCGTCACGCAGCGGGCCGGGAACGTCGAGGTCCTGCGCCGCCGCCACGAGCTGGCGCTCCTGCTGGGCGATCCCGTTCAGCGTGCTCGCGAGTTTCTCCGCCTTGACGCCGGGCGTGATCAGCGCGTTCGCGACCGCGGTGCCGTCCTCCTCGGAGCTGTGCGCGATCGTCGAGACCTTGTCCATGTAGCTCTTGTAGGAATCGTGCTTCGACGTCGACGCGCACGACTGGATCAGGAGCCCGAAGAAGACGAGGGCCGCGACGACGATCGCGAGCAGCGCCAGCAGGCGCAGGACGGGCGTCAGGTTGCGCGGGCCACCGCCCGAGCCGCGCATCCCCGAACCGCCTCCACCCCGCCGCGGCAGGCGCACGCGGGAGCCCTGAGCCTCCGTCGTGGGCGGCTCGTCTTCGAAGAAATCGAACTGGATGTCGTCGTCGCGGGGGTCCATGACTCAGTCGAATCTACCCGGATGTTCGGCCGGAGCAGGGATTGTCCTATCCGGGGAGTAACTCCCGAGGGTGTCCTCCGCGGCTCTCGCCAGCGACCTCTTTCTCGGCCGGTACCGGCCCCTCAAGCCGCTGGGCTCCGGCGGCATGGGCCACGTCTGGCTGGCACGCGACGAGCGCAGCGGCCTCGACGTCTCGCTGAAGATCGTCGCGCGGGAGGGCAAGGCCGGCCACAGGGCAGAGCGCGAGGCACGCGCCGCAGCCTCCCTCCGGCACCCGCGCTGCCAGCGGATCCTGTCGCTGGCACGCGACCCGTCGCACGTCTACATCGCCTACGAGTACATCCCCGGCCGCACCCTGCGCGAGGCGATCCGCGCCGGCGAGATCGACGATCAGGCGGCAATCGAGGTGGCGGCGCAGATCTCCGAGGCGCTGGCACACGCGCACGCGAAGGGGATCGTGCACCGGGACGTGAAGCCGTCGAACGTCCTGCTGGCCGAGTCGGGGAGCATCGACGTCCGGCTGCTCGACTTCGGCCTGGCGCAGATGGCGGAGTTCGACACGCTGACCGCGCTCGGCGACATCCCCGGCACGCTCGCCTACATCGCCCCGGAACGGCTGCACGGCCGCACCGCGACGACCGCGGCCGACGTCTGGGGCGTCGGGGTGCTGCTCTGGGAGATGCTCGTCGGCGTCCACCCGTTCTGGGGCGGCGACACGGTCGAGACCTCGCGGCGGATCCAGCTCGGAGCACCGACCCTCGAGTCGGAGCGCCCGGATCTGCCCCGGCACGTGCTCGACACGGTCGCGAGCGCGCTCCTCGTCAACCCGCAGCGCCGACCCTCGGCCGAGCGCCTCGCCCAGGAGCTCCGCTCGCTCCCGAAGCGCCGCCGCAAGAAGGGCGGCTCGAAGCCGACGACGCCGCCGCGCTCGCTGAGCGCCGTCGCCACGGAGCGGGTGCTGCCCGGCGCCCTCGCCGGCGTGGCCGCCGGCTGGGTCGCGACCCGGATCCCGTTCTACCCCGCTCCCTGGCCGATCGGGCTCGCCGCCGCCGGCGCCGGGCTCGGCTTCGCCGCCCCGCGTGCGGGGCTCCTGTTCGCGCTCGCCGTGGCGTTCTTCCCGCTCGCCAACATCTCGCTCGGCCTGGCCGCGGTCTACGCGGTGCTGGCGGTCGGCTGGGCAGCGCTCAGCTGGCGCGACGCGCGCGCCGGCCTGCTGCTCACCGTCGGGCCGCTGCTCGCACCGATCGCCGCCCTGACGCTGATCCCGGTCGTCGCGCAGGTCGCACGCGGCCGCGCCCGCCGCGCCGCCCAGGCTGCCGGGGCCGTCCTGCTCGCCGCGCTCGTCGCCGGGCTCCGGCGCGCACCGCTGCCACTCGACGGGTCGACGCCGCCACTCGGGCTCGGCGTCACCGGCTCGGACCGCCCGACGGCAGTTGCCGCGGCGCTCTGGTCGCAGCTCGCAGCCCACCCGGTCCTGATCGGAGAGGCCGTTGCACTCGCGGCGGCCGCAGCGCTGCTGCCGTCGGTGCGCCGGCGCGGCCCCTGGCCGGCGGCGCTCTTCGGTGCGGCGCTCCTTGCGTGCACCGCATTCATCGCCCCCGCCGCGGCCGTCCTGCCCCTCGTCGCCGCCGCCTGGCTGACCGCCACCGCCCTGGCCCTGGAACCGCAGCTTTAGACTTCGCGGCCGGGGGAACACCCCGCGCGCCTATGTCAGTCCTCCGCAACATCGAATCGAAGCTCGAGTCGCTCTTTGAGGGCGTCTTCGGCCGCGCGTTCCGTACGAACGTGCAGCCGGTCGAGCTCGCACGCAAGCTCGTGAAGGAGATGGACGATCACAAGAACGTCTCCGTCTCCCGCGTCTACGTGCCGAACGAGTACACGATCTTTCTCTCGACGGCCGATCGCGAGCAGTTCTCGAGCTACGAGGCACAGCTCCGCGACGAGCTCGCCGACTACCTGGCCGAGCACGCGCGCCGCGAGAACTACGTGACGCTGACTCCGCCGAAGGTGGAGCTCGAGACGGACGACGATCTCGACGTCGGCGTCTTCGGCATCGCCACGCGGATGGCGCAGGTCGGCGGCGCGAAGGCCGGCGAGCCCGTCGGGCAGGCCGAGCCGAGCCACACGATGATCTACAAGCCCGACGCCCCGCCCGTCCCGCAGCCGACGGAGGCAGCATCCCCCGTCGACCTCGGCATCGAGCGGGAGGTCGGCGTGCTCACCTGGGACGGCACTCGCCACGAGGTCGGCAAGGGCAGGGTCGTGCTCGGCCGCTCGAAGGACGCCGACCTCCAGGTGCAGGACCCGAACGTCTCACGGCGCCACGCGGAGGTGCGCCAGGAGGGCGCGACCTACTGGCTGATCGACCTCGACTCGACCAACGGCGTCGAGGTGCGGGGCAAGCGGGTGAAGCGCCTGAAGCTCGAGGACGGGACGCGCTTCACGATGGGGTCGACCGAGATCACCTTCTCCCGGGAGCTCACCTCGTGATCTTCTCGACCCAGGTCGAGACGACGCTCCTCTTCCTCAAGCTCGCATTCCTTGTCCTTCTCTACCTCTTCATCTGGCGGATCGTCCGCTCCGCCGCGCGCGACCTGCGGCTGCCGCAGGAGTCGATGATCCTCTCGCCGCAGGCAGCCGCATCCGCGGGGCTGATCCCACAGCCGACCGCGCGCGAGCTCGGCCGCCTCGTCGTGCTGGCGAGCCCCGCGCTCGACGAGGGCGACGCGTACTCCCTCGCGGCGCAGCCGCTGACCGTCGGCCGCGGTAATAACAACGACGTGCCGCTGCCCTCCGACGAGTACGCCTCGACACGCCACGCACGCTTCGAGCCGCGCCGGGACGGCGTCTACATCGAGGACATCGGCTCGACGAACGGCACGTTCGTGAACGGCATCCGGCTCACGCGCGACCGCAAGCTGACGCCCGGCGACGTCGTCCGCATCGGCGAGACCGACCTGAGGTTCGAGCCGTGAAGATCGGCGACTACGCAGGGCTGACGGACACCGGGCGCAAGCGGCGCCGCAACGAGGACGCGTACGTCGTCGCGCCGCCGCTCTTCGGCGTCGCCGACGGCATGGGCGGCGCGCAGGCCGGCGAGCTGGCCTCGGGCCTCGCCGCGGCCGCGATGCGCGAGGCGGACGCGAACGGCAGCGGCGAGCAGCGCATCTCGGACCTGATCCAGGAGGCGAACCGGCGCGTCCACGACCGCGCGAGCACGGACGCCTCCGCCTCGGGCATGGGCACGACGATGACGGTCGCGCTCGTCGAGCCCGACGGTCGCGTCGTCTTCGGCCACGTCGGCGACTCGCGCGCGTACGTCCTGCGCGACAACCGGCTCGACCAACTGACCGACGACCACTCGCTGGTCGCGGAGCTCGTGCGGCGCGGTGAGCTGTCGCCCGCCGAGGCGGAGGTGCACCCGCAGCGCTCGGTGATCACGCGCGCGCTCGGCACCGATCCCGACGTCGACATCGACACCTTCGCCGTCTCTCCGCAGCCGGGTGACGTCTTCCTGATCTGCAGCGACGGGCTGTCGTCGTACGTCGACGGCGACGAGATCGAGCGGATCATGGTGCAGCACCGCGACGACCTGAACGCCGGCGCGAAGGCGCTGATCCAGGCCGCGAACCGCGGCGGCGGCGACGACAACATCACGGCGATCCTGTTCCGCGTCGAGGAGGACGGCGCAGAGACCGCCGCCCAGGAGCCGGACGAGCAGACACGCGAGCTCGCGGCGCTTCCGGGGGACGAGGAAGACACGCTCCATCCCGAAGACGGCATCGCGCCACCGCCGCCGGCCGAGCCGGCACCGACCGCGGTCGACACGATGGTCGTCTCGGCCGACGACATCCATGCAGCGATCGCCGAGCATGAGACGTCGGAGGCTCCCCAGGCGGGCCTCGGCAGGCGGTTGCTCGCGCTGCTCGTGATCATCGCGCTGATCGCCGTCATCGTCGCGCTCGTCTGGTGGGGGCTCGCCCGCTGACCCACCTCTCGCTCCGCAACCGCGAGCTCTTCTACCTCGGCGTCGTCGGCATCCTGACGGGGCTCGGCTTCGCGTCCGTCTACATCGCTCGCCAGGCAGCCGTCAGCTGGGGCTCGCTGAGCTACGCGCTGTTCTTCCTCGCGCTCTATCTCGCCGCCCACGTGGTCGCGCGGGCGACCGTGCCGAACGCCGACCCGTACCTGCTGCCGATGGCGGGGCTGCTGACGGCGGTCGGCGTGACCGAGATCTACCGCCTCGGGCCCGACGACGCGTTCAAGCAGGGGCTCTGGATCGTGATCGGCGTCGCACTCTTCGCGCTGACGCTCTACGGCCTGCGCCGCGACTACCGCGTGCTCGAGTCGTACAAGTACCTGTTCGGCATCGGCGCGATCCTGCTGCTCTTCACGCCGCAGCTGCCCGTGCTCGGGACGACCGTCAACGGGGCGCGGCTCTGGGTGCGCATCGGCCCGCTCGCGTTCCAGCCCGGCGAGCTCGCGAAGATCTTCCTGATCGTCTTCCTCGCCGCCTATCTGCGCGAGAAGCGGGAGGTGCTCGCGCAGGGACGGCCGAAGGACGTCGGGCCGCTGCTCGTGATCTGGGGCGCGTGCATGCTCGTGCTCGTCTCGTCGAACGACCTCGGCTCGGGCCTTCTCTACTTCGGGATCTTCCTGGCGATGCTCTACATCGCGACGGCGCGCATCTCGTTCGTGCTCGTCGGGCTGGGCCTCTTTCTCGCAGGCGGCTACTTCGCGTACGAGAAGATCGGCCACGTCCACGAACGGGTCGTCATCTGGCTGCACCCGTGGACGTCGGACAAGGTGTTCTGTCCGTCGACGGGCGGGCTCGCGCTCCGCCAGGACTGCGAGAGCTACCAGCTGGTGCGCTCGCTCTACTCGATCGCGAACGGCAGCTTCCCCGGCACCGGCCTCGGCAAAGGCACGTTCTCGACGCCCGACGGCGGCGCGTTGATCCCGTTCGTGAACACGGACTTCATCTACTCCGCGCTCGCGCAAGAGCTCGGACTGATCGGCGCCGCCGCGCTCCTGCTCGTGTTCATGCTGTTCGTCGCGCGCGGCATGAAGATCGCGCTGCAGGCCGACGACGGCTTCTCGAAGCTGCTCGCGGCCGGCCTGACGTTCGGCTTCGCGCTGCAGACGTTCATCATCGTCGGCGGTGTGCTGCGGCTGATCCCGCTGACGGGGATCACGCTGCCGTTCGTCTCCTACGGCGGCTCGTCGGTGGTCGCGAACTTCGCGCTGCTCGCGTGCCTGCTCGTCGTCTCCGACCGGGCGAACACCAACACATGAACAAGCAAATCTCACGCGTCGCGCTCGTCGCCCTGTTGCTGCTCGCCTCGCTGATCGTCGCGACCACGTACTGGCAGGTGTGGGCGGCGCCGGGACTGGCGGCGCGCCAGGACAACGCGATCCAGCGCGTCGCGCAGTTCAAGATCAAGCGCGGCCTCATCTACGCGTCCGACGGCAAGACCGTGCTCGCGAAGAACCGGATCAAGAAGGCCGGCGGCCAGACGCTCTACTTCCGCACCTATCCGACGAACGGGCTTGCGTCGCAGGTCGTCGGCTACTCGACGCAGGGCCGCTCGCGGGCCGGCATCGAGCGCCAGGAGAACGCGTACCTGACCGCCGCGAACGCGAACCTCGGGACGATCTGGGACAAGCTGACCGACAAGCTGAAGGGGACGACCGTCCGCGGCAACAACCTCGTCCTCAACATCCACGTCGGGGCACAGAAGATCGCCGAGACCGCACTGCGCGGCAAGTGCGGAGCGGCTGTCGTCCTGAACCCGAAGACGGGCGCCGTCTACGTGATGGCGTCGTCGCCGGGCTACAACCCGAACCGCATCGAGTCGCCGAACGGCTTCGCGGGGATCATCCATTCGCCGAGCGCGTGTCCCGGATCGTCGTCGGCGCTGCTCAACCGTGCGACACAGGGCGTCTACCCGCCGGGCTCGACCTTCAAGACCGTGACCGCGGCCGCCGCGCTCGATTCCGGGAAGTACACACCGGACTCGAAGTTCGTCGATCCGGGCTACTGCATCGAGTACGGACAGAAGGTGTCGAACGCCGGTGATCCGGAAGCGCCCGAGCGGTTCGGCAACGTCAACCTGCTGCAGGCGTTCCAGCATTCGATCAACGCGGTCTTCTGCGACATCGGCAAGGCCATCGGCGCGCGCGCCGTGCTCGACAAGGCGAAGGACTTCGGCTTCTACTCGAAGCCGCCGATCGAGCTGCCCTCGAACGAGGTCGCGCGCAGCGGGCTCTACGACTTCAAGAAGGGCGAGCTCTTCGACGACGCCGGCAAGGCCGATCCCGGGCCGCCTCGCGTTCGGGCAGGACAAGATGCTCGTGACGCCGCTGCAGATGGCGCTCGTCGCGGCCGGCGTCGCGAACAACGGCACGATCATGCAGCCGCACCTGATCAAGAAGGTGACGTCACCCGGCGGCGGCACCGTCCTCAAGGTGAAGCCGCATGTGTGGCGGCACGCGATGAAGCCTGAGACCGCCGCAGCGCTCAACGAGATGATGCAAAAGGTCGTCGAGGGCGGCACGGGCACCGCCGCGCAGATCTCGGGCGTCAAGGTCGCAGGCAAGACCGGCACCGCAGAAACCGGGCAAAACCACATCTACACTGCGTGGTTCATCTTCTTCGCGCCCGCCGACGACCCGACGGTTGCAGGCGCCGTGGTGGTGGAGCACCAGCTCAACGGCTTCGGCGGCGCTGTTTCCGCCCCGATCGCCAAGCAGCTGATGCAGGCGATCCTGCCTGCCGCGTCGAAGGGTTGAGCCGGCTGCGTATGACCACGTTCGACTCCCTGATCGATCGCACCTTCGACAAGCGCTACGTGATCAAGCGGAAGCTTGGCTCAGGTGGGATGGCGGACGTCTATCTCGCCGAGGACCAGGAGCTCGGCCGGCGCGTGGCGCTGAAGCTGCTGGACGACCGCCACGCCTCGGACGAGCAGTTCGTCGAGCGCTTCCGCCGCGAGGCGCAGAGCGCCGCCGGCCTCAACCATCCGAACATCGTCTCGATCTTCGATCGTGGACGGGCGGAAGGCACCTACTACATCGCGATGGAGTTCCTCGACGGCCGCACGCTGAAGGAGCTCCTCGTCCGCAACGGCCCGACGCCGATCCCGATCGCGATCGACTACGCGCGCCAGATCCTCGGCGCACTCGCGTTCGCGCATCGCAACGGGATCATCCACCGCGACATCAAGCCGCACAACATCGTCGTCGGCGGCGACGGCCGGTTGAAGGTGACGGACTTCGGCATCGCGCGCTCCGGCGCCTCGCAGATGACGGAGGCCGGATCGATCGTCGGCACGGCGCAGTACCTCTCGCCCGAGCAGGCGCGTGGCGCTCCCGTCGACCCGCGCTCGGATCTCTATTCGCTCGGCATCGTGCTCTACGAGATGCTGACGGGGAAGGTTCCGTTCACCGGCGACACACCGGTCGAGATCGCGATGAAGCACCTCTCGCAGATCCCGGAGCCGCCGTCGACGCTCCGCCCCGACGTCCCGCACGACCTCGACGCCGTCGTCATGCGCGCGCTCGCGAAGGATCCCGAGCAGCGGTACGGCTCGGCCGAGGAGATGGACGCCGACCTCGCGCGCGTCGCGCGCGGTGTCGCGGTCTCGCGCGAGACCGAGGACGCGATGACCCAGGTGCTCTCGGGCGCCGGGCTGACCGCCGCCCAGACGATGGTCACACGCCCGCGCGCCGTCGCGGCCCCGCCCGCACCGCCCGCCTACCGCACCCCGTACTACGACTACGAGGAGCCGCCGCGCGGCCGCTCGTTCTGGCCGTGGCTGCTGGCGATCGGGTTGATCATCGCCGGCGCGATCGGTGGCTACCTGCTCTACACGAAGATCCAGGACCAGCTGAACGCGAACAAGCCCGTCGCCGTCCCCGACGTGGTGCTGCTCCAGCGCGACCTCGCGAAGATGAAGATCGAGCAGGCCGGGCTCGTCGCCAAGGTCCAGAACGAGCCGAGCGAGCAGGTGCCCAAGGGACAGGTCTCCGATCAGAATCCCGGCGGCGGCTCGAAGGTCGGCAAGGGATCGACGGTCACGTTGACGGTCTCGACGGGCTTCCCCAAGGTGCAGGTGCCGAACGTCGTCAACCAGGACGTGACGGCCGCCGTGACGGCGCTGGCGCGACTCGGGCTCAACCCGAAGATCACACGTATCTACTCCGGCGCCCAGCCGGACACCGTCACGGCCCAGCAGCCCGCCGCCGGCGACCGCGTGATCAAGGGCACGACCGTGCACATCAACGTCTCGCGCGGCGCGAAGCCGGTCCCCGTCCCGGATGTGACCGGACAGCCGTACGCGAATGCCAAGTCGGCGCTCGAGGGCCAGGGCTTCATCGTCAGCCGGACCGACGTCCCGTCCGACCAGGCCGCGGCAGGCGTCGTCGTCGCCTCCAGCCCGCCGCCCGGCACGAGCGTCTCGAAGGGTGCGCACATCACGCTGTCGGTCTCGAAGGGGCCGGCGACCACCCAGGTCCCGGACGTGACGAACTACAACCAGGCCGACGCGACCACGATCCTTCAGCAGGCGGGCTTGACCGTGGCCGTGATCACCGATCCGGTCACCGATCCGAGCCAGGACGGCATCGTCATCTCGCAGGATCCGGCGCCTGGGGCCGACGCGAAGGCCGGCGAGGTCGTGTCGATCCACGTCGGCCAGCTGACCGCTTCGCCCGGCGGCGACGGCACCACGACGCCGACCACCACCACGACGCCGCCCCCGTGACCCGCAGGATCGCCGTGATCCTCGGCGGCCGCTCGAGCGAGAACGCGATCTCGCTCGCGTCGGCCGCGAGCGTCATCGACGCGCTGGCTGCGAGCGGCAACGAGGTCGTGCCCGTGCAGATCGACCGGTCGGGGGCCTGGCAGCTCGGCGCGTCGCGCGAGCCTCGCGAGCTTGGTTCGCAGAGCGAACCGAGCGCGGGGCTACCGCAGCGCCTGCCGCCGCGCGAGGTCGCGACCACCCTCGCGGACGTCGACGTCGTCTTCCCGGTGCTGCACGGGCCGTTCGGGGAGGACGGGACCGTGCAGGGACTGCTCGAGCTCGCGGGTGTTCCCTACGTCGGCGCCGGTGTGCTCGCGTCGGCGCTCTGCATGGACAAGGACGTCTTCAAGTCGGTGATGCGCGACCACGACATCCCGGTGACCGAGAACATCACGCTCCGCCTCGGCGACGAGCCGCGCAACCCGTTCGGCTACCCGTGCTTCGTCAAGCCTGCGCGACTCGGCAGTAGCGTCGGCATCACGAAGGCGCACAGTGTCTCTGAACTACAAGAGGGTGTGCGGCTGGCATTCGAGCACGACGAGAAGGTGCTCGTCGAGCGCTTCGTCGCGGGAACCGAGGTCGAGGTCGGCGTGCTCGGGAACCTGACCCCGATCGCATCGCTGCCCGGCGAGATCGTCGTCACGACGAACGAGTGGTACGACTACGAAGCGAAGTACGACGAGGGCGAGATGGACCTCGTCGTGCCGGCACGCCTGACAGCCGAGCAGATCGAGCGCGCACAGGAGCTCGCGGTGCGTGCGTTCAGGGCGACCGACTGCGAGGGGATGGCGCGCGCCGACCTCTTCGTCCGCGCAGACGGCGAGGTGCTGATGAACGAGCTGAACACGATCCCCGGCTTCACCGCGACGAGTGTCTACGCGCGCCTCTTCGAGGAGTCGGGGATCCCGTACGCCGATCTCCTGACGCGGCTCGCCGACCTCGCCGTCGAGCGCTTCGAACGCCGCAGCCTCCTGCGCTACTGATGAACCACCGGCGTCTGCTCGTGATGCGCCACCCCGCGCTCTCGGCGGCCGACGAGGCGGCGTTCGACGAGCTGCTCGCGCGCACGCCGGAGGAGGGAACGATCGCGTACGACCTCGCGCAGCCGAAGTGGTGGTTCCTGCACCACCAGATCCGGCGCGGCTTCCTCGTGCACGGCTCGAACGAGCCTGCGATCGACGAGTTCCGGACGCGGCAGAACCTGGACGCGCACCAACGTCCGATCGACGCGGTGTTCGCCTCCGACGACGCGATCTGGCCGCTCTACTTCGCGGTCGTCAACCGTCCCGTGGCGCAGAGCTACATCAACTGGTGCGAGCACGTGACGTCGCGCCGTCTCGGCGCGCACTCGCGCTATCTGTTCTCGATCGGGTCAGACCCGGACGACGAGCGCTCGTGGACCGATGGGACGATCTATCTCCTGCCGAGCGCGACGTTTCGCGCCACGCCCGAGAGCCGGGAGCTCGTCAGCGAGCAGCCGGTGCGGCCGCGCGCGCGGCTACCGGTGACGCCTGCGGACTTCCCGTTCCGGACGGAGACGCGTGGGCACCGGCGCGGCGAATCGGTGCGCTCGGTCGTCTGGCGGAACACACTCAGGATGCCCGGACTTCGTTGAGCTGGGCCTTGTGGTACCCGCCGCCGAGCCGGGTGATCCACACCTCGTAGTAGCGGTAGGTACCGCCCTGAAGAGCGAACGTCGTGCCGTCGTTCACGGTCTGCGAGGACGAGATCACCTTGGTCGCGGTCGTGGGCGAGTTGCCGGCGCGGATGACCGCGGTGAAGCCCGGCGTGCCGGTCGCGATCCCGAGCTCGCGCAGCTCCACCGGCCTGCTCGCGTCGAGCACGAGGCCGACACCCGGTTTCCCGAGGCTGGGTGCGCTGCGGTAGTCCTCGGTCGTCCAGTAGGTCGACGGGTTGTTGTCGGTGGCCTTGCCGACGTCGGCGTCGTGCTCGCCGCCGGTGCCGAAGCGGTCATCGGCCGCGACGGCGCGTAGGTGAGGTGTCCCGGCGGCCGCGCCGCCGGTGGTCGTCGTGCTCGAGTCCGAGCCGGTGCCGTGAATGAGCAACGCCGCGACGACTGCGCCGATCGCGAGCAGCGCCGCGAGCAGCAGGATCAGCGGCCACGGCGAGATGCCGCGTCGCCGGCCGCCGCCGGCCCGCGAGCGCTTCGGCCGCACAGCCGGCGCGACCTGCGTGCCATGCGCTTCGGCGAGACACGCGTCGAGCTCCTGGCAGAAGGCGATCATCGTCGGGAAGCGGTCGGCGGCGTCCTTCGCCATCGCACGGTGAATCGCGGCCTCGAGCCGCGGCGAGACATCGGGGCGCTTGTCGCGGATCGACGGCGGCTCCTCGTTGATGTGGCGCATCGCGACGGCGACGAAGTTCTCGCCCGGGAACGGCACCTCGTTCGTGAGCAGCTCGTAGAGGACGACGCCGAGCGAGTAGACGTCCGTCTGCTCGTCCACCCGCTGCCCCTGCGCCTGCTCGGGCGCGATGTAGTCGGATGTGCCGAGCACCGTGCCCGTCTGCGTCATCCCGTGCTGCACGTCGAGGGAGCGCGCGATCCCGAAGTCGGTGACCTTCGCCTCACCCTCGCCGTTCAGAAGGACGTTCTGCGGCTTCACGTCGCGGTGGACGAGGCCTTGCTGGTGCGCGAACGAGAGAGCGCGCGCCATCTGGATCCCGAGCTCGAGCGCGGTCGTGACCGGCGCGGGGCCGCGACGGTTGATCAGCTGCTTCAGGTTCTCGCCGGCGACGTACTCGAAGACGATGAACTGCCGCCCGCCGTGCTCGCCGCGGTCGATCACGGTGACGATGTTGGGATGGGAGAGGGCCGCGACCGCCCGCGCCTCGCGGCGGAACCGCTCGACGTACTCCTCGTCGTCGGTGTACTGCTCGTGCAGGACCTTGAGCGCGACTTTGCGGTCGAGCAACCGGTCGTGCGCCCGATAGACGCTCGACATTCCTCCTGTGCCGACGAGCTCCTCGAGCTCGTAGCGATCAGACAACACCTCGCCGACCATGCGGCGTGAGCCTACCCCGGTCGTGCGGCCCTTAAAGCGCGGCTACGAGAGCGTCTTCCCAGACGTCGAGCGCTTCATCGAGCTCTCCGTCCGAGATGACGAGGGGGACGAGCACGCGGATGCAGTTCCCGGCGACGCCCGCCTTGAGCAGCAGGAGCCCACGCTCGAGGGCACCGTCGACGACCCGTGAGGCGAGGTCGGTGGCCGGCGTCTTGCCGTCGCTCTCGACGAGCTCGATCGCCAGCATCGAGCCGAGGCCGCGCACGTCGCCGACCTGCGGCCAGCGGGACTGCCAGGCCTCCATGCGGCTCCGCATGGTCTCCCCGAGCGCGGCCGAGCGCTCGACGAGCCCCTCCTCCTCGATCACGTCGAGGACCGCGACCGCGGCCGCCTGGGCGACCGGGTTGCCGACATACGTGCCGCCGACCCCGCCCTCGGCGGGCGCGTCCATGATCTCGGCCTTGCCGAGCACGCCTGAGAGCGGGATCCCCATCGCGATCGACTTGGCGACCGTGATCAGGTCGGGCTCGACGCCCGAAATGCTCGATCGCGAAGAAGCGGCCGGTGCGGGCAAAGCCGCTCTGAACCTCGTCGCAGACGAAGACGATGCCGTGCTCGTCGCAGATCTCACGCAGTCCCTGCACGAACTCGAGCGTCGCCGGGATGAACCCGCCCTCGCCCTGCACCGGCTCGAACACGATCGCGGCGACGTCCTCGGCCGCGACGAGCGTCGAGAAGGCACGACGGAGAGCCGCGAGCGCCTCGGCGGCCGTCGGGCCGCGGAATGCGTTCGGGTACGGCACGCGGTAGACCTCGGGGGCGAACGGGCCGAGGCCGGCCTTGTACGGATGGGTCTTCGAGGTCAGGGCGAGCGACAGATAGGTGCGCCCATGGAACGCGCCCTCGAAGCCGATCACCGCGTGGCGCCCGGTGTAGGCGCGCGCGAACTTGACGGCGTTCTCGACGGCCTCGGTGCCGGCATTGAAGAACGCTGCCTTCGCCGGCCCGTTGAAGGGCGCCAGCTTGAGCAGGCGCTCGGAGAGCGTCGCGTAGATCTCGTACGGGACGACCGTGAAGTCGGTGTGCGAGAACTTGTCGAGCTGCTCCTGGGCGGCGGCGACGACCGCGGGTGCGAGTGGCCGACGTTCAGGCAGCCGACGCCGCCGGCGAAGTCGATGAAGACGTTCCCGTCGACGTCGGTGATCGCCGCTCCGCGGGCCTCGGCGGCCGCGATCGGGAAGGTGATCGCAAGCGGCGCGGCGACGCTCGCCGCCAGGCGGTCGAGCACCTCGCGCGAGCGCGGGCCTGGAATTGCGGTCTTCAGCTCGATCCGGCGGGTGGTAGCCATCGCAACCGAGCCTAGCGCACGGGAGGGCCGTTGCATACCTGCATACCGAGCTTGCAGCCTCAGTAGGACCTACCGATCAAAAATGGTCAATTTCGGCCTATTGAAGGTCCCCAAAACGGCGCTACACTCGCCCCGATAGGTGCCTGCCCCCAGCCGGCCCCGCATGTCCCCAAGTACAGAAGGGCTCTGATGCAGAATTCACTCAAGCGCATGTGGGCGCTCCTGGGTGTCGTCGCCGCGATCGCTGCGGTCGCCGCCACGCAGGCCGTCGCTGCGCACAAGGCCGGACCGACGATCGTGATCTGGACGGATTCCGATCGCGCGGCCGCCGTCACCAAGGTCGCCAATGACTGGGCCAAATCCAATGGCGCGACGATCAAGGTCGTCACCAAGAACTTCGGCGATATCCGCGACAACCTCGGCACGGTCGCTGCGGCGGACGCGCCGGACGTGATCACGGCTGCACACGACTGGACCGGCCAGCTGGCCGCCAACGGTCTCGTGACGCCGATCTTCCTCAACAAGGCGACGACGAAGAACTTCCCGTCCTACACGCTGGACGCCTTCTCGTACGGCACCGCCGTCAAGAAGCTGTACGGCGTCCCGGTCGCGGTCGAGAACATCGGCCTCGTCGTCAACACGAAGCTCGCGAAGGTCCCGACGTCCTTCGCGCAGCTCGAGAAGGAGGCGCTCGCCGTCAAGAAGGCGAAGCACCAGACCTTCGGCATTGCCGTTCAGCAGGGCTCGGGCGGCGACGCGTACCACATGTACCCGTTCTTCTCGGGTCTCGGCGGCTACGTCTTCGGCACCAACAAGGCCGGCAACCTCAATCCGAAGGACATT
Organism: uncultured Actinomycetes bacterium; assembly: GCA_963779505.1. Lineage (GTDB taxonomy): Bacteria > Actinomycetota > Thermoleophilia > Gaiellales > Gaiellaceae > PALSA-600. Next base: position 71,490 of record CAVZYK010000025.1, read on the forward strand.
GGGGTCGCAAGCCCGCTCTTCCTGAAGAACGCGCATCTGATCGACAAGTGGAACAAGGAAGGCCTGATCAGCTCCAAGGTGGACGGCGGCGCAGCCCAGAACGCCTTCCTCAAGGGCCAGACCGCCTTCTGGGTGACCGGACCGTGGAACGCCGACACGCTGCGGAAGAGTGGCCTGTCCTTCAAGGTGGTCCAGGTTCCCGCGATCTCGCGGTCCTCGGTGCCGTTCCTCGGCGTCCAGGGCTTCATGGTCACGAAGTTCGCCGCGGCGCACGGCGTCGACTCGGCGGCCAAGGACCTCGTCACGAACTTCATGGCGACGCCCAGCGCGCAGACGCAGCTTGCTGCTGCGAACGGTCGGCCCCCGGCGAACGTCAAGGCAAGGGTCAGCTCGCCGGACTCGGTGCTGGCGCAGTTCAGGATCGCATCGAAGGGCGGCGTCCCGATGCCGAACATCCCCCAGATGAACTCGGTCTGGTCGGACCTCGGCCAGGCGTGGGTGCGCTCGACGAAGGGCAGCGGCTCGATGAGCGCCGCGAAGTCCTTCAAGGGAGCGGCGCGCAGCATCGCCGCCAAGATCGGCTAGTTCCGTCGTAGGATCAGCGGGCGCCCACACGGGCGCCCGCTGTCTTCTTCTCCCAAGCATTCCGTGAGCGCGACAACCGCCCCGACACCCGTAGTGCCGAGCGCGCCGTTCAGGCCGGGGAGATCTCGCGAGCGGTCGCGCTCTTCTCGGGCCCGCCGGGGCTCGTGATCAAGATCATCCTGCTGTCGGTGACGAACGCGCTCGGGATCTGGGCCGCGTACGTGCTCGCGAGCCGGCACCACTGGGTCGCGCTGCCGATTCTGGTCGCGTCGACCCTGGCGATCGACGCCGTCTATCTGCTCCCGCGCCGCTGGACGCTGCCGCTGAAGTTCCTGATCCCGGGCACGGTCTTCCTGATCGCGTTCCAGATCGTCCCGGTCATCTACACGATCGAGATCGCCTTCTCGAACTACTCGACCGGCCACGTGATCGACAAGGCGTCGGCGATCGAGGCGATCAAGATCAACTCGCTCCAGCCGCCCGAAAACGGCAAGCAGTACGAGGCGGCTCCCGCGCGCGACTCGTCGGGCGAAGCTCGTGCTGCTGCTGCGCGACGACACCTCCGGCGCCGTCTACGTCGGGACGAAGGAGGGGCTGACGCCACTCGCGAAGAGCGACGTGACGATCTCGCCCGACACGTCGCAGCCGACCGCCGCCAAGGGCTACACGCTGATCAAGGGCGCCGAGCTCTTCACGCTCGACAAGGAGCTCGCCGCGCTCCGCATCCCGACGCACGGCGACGCGGCGATCCAGGCGCAGGGCGTCGCGCAGGCCGTCGAGCTGCAGCCGACGCTGCGCTACGACGCCGCGAAGAACCAGTTCGTGCGGATCAGCGACGGCGCCGTCTTCACCGACAACGGCCGCGGCTCGTTCGTCAACGGCAACGACGAGCTCGAGCCGGGCTGGAAGACGCTAATCGGCTTCCACAACTTCGGCAAGCTCGCTACCGACCCTCAGT
>CAVZYK010000026.1:0-179358 GCA_963779505.1 uncultured Actinomycetes bacterium
AGCGCGCCGACCCGGACGGCTACCTGATTCCGCCCACGGTGTTCGAGGGCGTCGCGGACGACGCGTTTCTCTCGTGCGAAGAGGTGTTCGGTCCCGTGACGTCGCTCTACCGCTTCGCCGGGCTGGACGAGGCGCTCGAGCGCGCGAACGCGGTCGAGTTCGGGCTTTCGACTGCGATCTTCACGTCGAGTCTCGCGACCGCGACGCGGTTCCAGAACGAGGCGCAGGCGGGGCTGATCCACGTCAACTCGCAGACCGCAGGCGCGGAAGTGCACGTGCCGTTCGGCGGCATCAAGTCGAGTGGCTTCGGCCCGCACGAGCAGGGCCGCGCCGCGATCGAGTTCTACACCGAGCAGGTCACCGTCTACGTCGACCCCTGAGACGCCTCGGTCCTGCCGGCTGCGAGCCTCGCCGGGCTGAATGAGAAGTCGACGACGACGAGCGCCGCGCCGAGACCGACGATCGTCCAGAGCACGGGGTCGAATCCGCCGCTCAGGTCGCGAATCGCGCCGAGCAGCAGCGGCGAGAGCGCCGAGAGCGTGTAGCCGGCGCCGAGCATGATCCCCGCGAGCGCCGCCACCTCGGCCGGCCGCTCGGCGGCGTCGAGCGGCAGTGTCATCGTCAACGGGAAGAGCGGCCCGATCGCGACGCCCAGCAGCAGCGCCCACACCCAGCCGGCATCCGGCACGAGCACCACCCCGAGCAGCGCACCGAGCTGCAGCGTCGCCGCCCCGCCGAGCCACATCCGCCGCTGACCCCAGTGGTCGGCGGCCCAGGCGACGGTGAACCCGACCGGAATCGTGACGGTGTTCAGGACTGCGAGCAGGTTCCCGGCGGAGCCTTCGCTCCACCCGCGCTCGACGTAGGCGTCGGGCAGCCACGCGTTGAGCCCGTAGAAGACAGACGACATGAGAAAGAACGCGGCCACCAGGCGCCACGCGAGCGGCCGTCGCCACGGGAGCTTCAGCGGTCGCGCCTCGACGCGCTCGTGTGGCAGCTCGCTGCGCGTGAGCCAGAGCCAGAGACCGGCGAGCAGCGTCGAGACGATGCCGAAGACGAGCAGCGGTGTGCGCCAGCCGCCGGCGCTGTGCGCGAGTGGCACCGCCACGCTGGCGGCGACCGCGGAGCCGATCGTGATACCCGACGTGTAGACCGCCGTGGCAAAGCCGGGCCGGTCTGCGAACCGCAACTTCACGGCGACGGGGAGCATCGCCCCCGCCAGCCCCATGCCGATGCCGATCGGGAACGTCAGCAAGATGACGCCGAGCGCTTGCGGCGCGAGCGCGCGGACGACTCCGAAGACGCCGATCAGCCCCAGCGCAGCGCCGATCGCGAGGCGTGAGCCGACTCGGCCGGACAGAAACGACGCCGGCGGCGCAAAGAGGCCCATGCAGAGCACCGGGATCGTGCCGAGCAGGCCGGCGACCGCGTGCGTGACGTCGAGGTCGTGCTGGATCAGCGGCAGCAGCGGGCCGATGCCGACGAGCTGCGGGCGCAGCGCCAGCGCCGCGAGGAACAGCGCGACGAGGAACGGCGCCCTCCTCAAGGGCTTCTACAGCGTCTCGTAGAAGGTGCGCTCGCGCGACTCCATCAGCGGGAAGAGCTCACCGAGCGCAAGCCGCTGGAAATGCTCCGTGGCCCCGTGCGCCTCGAAGGCGGCCTTGTCGTCGTACTCCTCGAAGAAGAGAATCGAGCTTGCATCCTCGGGGTCGACGCACGGCACGTACGCCCTGCACCCGGGCTCGGCGCGTGAGGCCTCGGCGAGCTCGCGGGCGACCTCCGCCGCGCGCTGCTCGTTGCCCTCCGTGGTCTTCATCCGCACAACAAGAACGAACGACATCGCATCTCCTCCGTGGGGTTGGGGCCGTCAGCCGGCAGTGACAGGGTTCGTGATCGAGCCGACGCCGTCGATCTCGATCGTGATCTCGTCGCCCGGCTGCAGCCACACGGGCGGGTCGCGAAACGCACCCACCCCGGCAGGCGTGCCGGTGATGATCAGGTCTCCCGGCTCGAGCGTGATCGCCTGCGAGATGAACGCGATCACGTCGGCGACGCCGAAGATCATGTTCGACGTGTTCGACTCCTGCATGACGTTGCTGTTGAGCACGGCGCGGATCGGGAGCGCCTGCGGGTCCGGGACGTCGGCGGCCGGGACGAGGTCGCCGACCGGCAGGAACGTGTCGAGCGACTTGCCTCGCACCCACTGGCCGTCCGCGAACTGCAGGTCGCGACCCGACACGTCGTTGGCGACGACGTAGCCCTCGACGTGGTCGAGCGCGTCCGAGGCCGAGACGCCGCTGGCGCGCTTGCCGATCACGACGCCGAGCTCCGCCTCGTAGTCCACCTGCTGCGAGATCTGGGGGATGCGAATCGGCGCACCGTCGCCGATCAGGGTGTTCGGCCACTTGGCGAACAGCAGCGGCCGGTCCGGCAGCGCTGTTCCCTGCTCTTCGGCGTGGTCGCGGTAGTTCAGGCCGACGCAGACGATCTTCTGAGGGGTCGAGATCAAGAAGCCGACCCTACTACGCCGCCTGCGACCAGCGCCGTGATCTCGTCGTCGCTCAGACCGAGCTCGCGCAGCACCTCGGCGGAGTGCTCGCCGAGCCGCGGCGGCGGGCGATCGTGCTCGAGCCGCTCCCGGTCGATCCGCACCGGCGAAGCGACCGCCTCGCGCCCATCGACATCCTGCAGCATCCCGCCCGCCGGCGTCTGCGGGTGGGCGCCGACCTGCACGAGGTCTTGCACCGGTGCGACGGGGATCCCGTCGAGCACAACGAGCCAGTGGGACGAGCTCTCGGTCGCGAGGCGCACGCGGATCGGCGGCAGCAGCTCGTCGCGATGCGCCAGCCGGTCGGGGTTCGAGGCGAAGCGCGGGTCGTCCGCGAGCTCCGGCAACCCGATCCGCTCACAGAGCAGGCGGAAGAGCCGGTCGTTCGCAGCGGCGATCATCAGCTCGCCGTCGGCGGTCGCGAACACCTCGTAGGGCGCGATCAGGGGGAACGCCGTCCCGTGCCGACCCGGCGTGACTCCGGACTGCAGGGCGGCCGCGAGCTGATAGCCGACGAGCGACAGCGCGGTGTCGAAGAGGGCGACGTTGACGTCGCGGCCGCGGCCCGTCGTGGACCGCTCGAGCAGCGCCGCGACGATCCCCAGCCCGGCCCAGACGCCGGTCCCGATGTCGATCACCGAGACACCGACCCGCACACCCGGCCGGTCGTGCTCACCGGTGATGCTGACGAGGCCTGCGAACGCCTGCATCAGCGGGTCGTAGCCGGGCTGCCTGCGAGCGGCCCAGTCGGGCCGAACGCCTCGATCGAGCAGTAGACGGGCCTGGGGTGCCGCGCGCGCAGCTCCCTCGCTGCCGAGGCCGTGGCGCTCGGCTGAGCCGCGCGCATCGACTGCACGACGACGTCGGCTCCTGCGATCAGCCGCAGCAGCGCGTCCTTCCCCCGCTCGTCCGTGAAGTCGAGCGCCGGCGAGCGCTTCGAGCGGTTCGCGGCGAAGAACATGACGCTGCCGCCCGGGAAGAACCTCGGCCCCCAATCGCGTGCTTCGTCGCCGCGCCCCGGATGCTCGACCTTCACGACCTCGGCGCCGAGCCCACCGAGGATCTCCGTGCAAGTTGGCCCTGCGAGCGACGACGTCAGGTCGACCACGCGAATCCCGTGCAGCGGCTGAAAGCTCACGCGCCCGAGGCTACCCATAGGATCGCCGGCGAAGACGCGTACAGCAGAGTTGCGAAACCTGGAGGCACGATGAAGCTCGGTATGAACATGCTCCTCTGGTCGACCGACGTCACGGGGCCGGAGTACGTGCCGGTGTTCGAGCAGCTGCGCGAGATCGGCTACCAGGGCATCGAAGTGCCGATCTTCGACACCTCACCCGCGGCCATCGCGGGCTACGAGCAGCTTGGGGAGCACCTCGCCGGCCTCGGCCTGGAGGCGCTCGGGGTCGGTGCGCGCTCCGGCGACGACAGCCCGATCAGCCCAGACGGCGCAGTGCGCGAACGAGGGCTGCAGGCGACCAACGCCGCTGTCGACATCTGCGCCACGCTCGGCGCGAAGATGATCTGCGGCCCGCTGGGGGCGCCGCTCGGCTACTTCACGGGCACCGGCCCGACGGAGGAGGAGCGGAAGCACGCGGTCGAGAGCTTGCGCGCAGCCGCCGAGCATGCCGCGACGCGCGACGTGACGATCGTCGTCGAGTACCTGAACCGCTTCGAGATGTACCTGATCAACTGCGCCGCCGACGCAGCCGCGCTCGTGCGCGAGGTCGACCACCCCAACTGTCGGTTGATGTACGACACCTTCCACGCACACATCGAGGAGAAGGATCCGCGTGCCGCGCTGCGGGAATGCAAAGACGTGCTCGTCCACTTCCATGCCTCCGAGAACGACCGGGGCACGCCCGGGACCGGCCAGGTGGCGTGGGACGAGACCTTCGCCGGGCTGAAGGAGATCGGCTACGACGGGTGGATCGTGATCGAGGCGTTCGGCGACGCACTGCCCGACCTCGCGGCGGCGACGAAGATCTGGCGGCGGATGTTCGAGAGCGAGGAGCAACTGGCGCGTGACGGCGCCGCGTTCATCCGCGACCGTTGGAGCAGCGTCGCGGCCTAGCGTCCACGTGACTATCGTCGCCGACTGAGGGGTGCGCGGCGGGCCGCGCACCCCTGACCGGCCTAGCGTTTGCCGCGCGGCGCCGCGTTGCGCCGTGGCAGTGACATCTGAGCCACGAGCAGAGCAACCTCGGCCCAGTCGACGCAGAGGGCGTGCAGCCCGTCGTCAGCGCCGAGGGTCGCGAGGTGCTCGTTGCGCGCCTCTTCGATCAGGTCGCGGATGCCGACCGAACGCGCGGCCAGCGCCGCCTCGTCGCGCAGGCCGTCCGCGAGCAGCGACGCGACCCCCGCGAGCTCCCGTTGCCGGCGGCCGCGACCGCGCGCCGGTGCGGCAGACAGCATCGAGGCCGCGCAGCGGGCAATCGCATGCGCGTGCTGCTTGCCCGTCACGACTCACCACCTGAACGCGCGGGCGCACGGCCGACGACTCTCGTCGGGGCGACGACCATGAACATCGACCGGCCCTCGAAGGTCGCCGTCTGCTCGACGGCGCCGTCCGCGGCGACCTCGGTTGCGATGCGGTCGAGCAGCTGCCTCCCGCGGTCCGGCCGCTCGCGCTCCCGTCCGCGGAAGATGACGGCGATCTTCACCTTGGCGTTCTGCTCGAGGAAGCCCCGCACCTGATCGAGCTTCCAGGCGAAGTCGTGCTCGCCGATCTTCGGTCGCAGCCGCACCTCCTTGACGGCGACTCGCACCTGGTTGCGGCGTGCGAGCTTCTCCTTCCGCTCGGCGTCGTAGCGGAACTTGCCGTAGTCGACGATGCGGCAGACCGGCGGCTGTGCCGCCGCTGCCACCTCGACGAGGTCGAGCTCGGCCTCGACCGCGAGCCGCAGCGCATCCGGCAGCGACCGCTCGCCGAGCTGCTCGCCCGTCGCGTCGATCACCAGCACCGTCTGCGCCTTGATCTCGCCGTTGACGCGAGCGCGCTTCACCGGCGGCGTGTCCTGACGGAACCGCGCGCCGCCCTTCCTATGCCGCCTCATCGCGGCAACCTCTGCTCGTGCACCAAGCGATCCTTTCGCTGAAAGAGGATCTCGCGGCGCACGGGTCGGCTGAGGCCGACTACAAGGTTGTCAGGCGGAAGCCGTCAGGCGCTGCGAGACGATGGATTGGGTTCGACATGGCGCACCTCCTTCGCTTCCGGGGCTCGAACACTACTACGCGCGCACCTGCGCGAGGCGGCGCTCGAACCGCTCGATGCGCGAACCGCTCGCCACCGAGCGCTCACGGCCCGTGTAGGCCGGGTGGCAGTTCGAGCAGACCTCGAGCGACTGGCCGGCGCCGGTCGAGTGCGTCTCGATCACGTTGCCGCAGGACGAACAGGTGAAGGTCGCGAGGGTCAGCTCTGGCTGGATCGTTGCATTCATGGGGAATTCCTCTCTTGTTGCGTACTCAAGTAAACGCTGCGAGCCCTGCGCCTATTCCGGCCGGACCGCGGCTGGGGGCCTGCGCGCTGCAGGCCCCCAGGGCGAACCGATCGATCGAGGCGGCTACGCCGGCTCGGGCTGCGTCTCGACGTCGTGCCGCATGCGCGGCAGCCAGCCGAGCCACTTCGGCAGGTACCAGTTCGCGTCCCCGAGCAGCTTCATCGCTGCCGGCAGCAGCACCGCGCGGACGATCGTCGCGTCGATCAGCACTGCGGCCGCGAGGCCGATGCCGAACTCCTTCAGGAACAGGAACGAGAGCGTCCCGAAGATGGAGAACACGCCGACCATCACGATCGCCGCACTCGTCACGACGGACGCGGTCGACTTGATCCCGTAGGCAACCGCGTCGTCCGTCGCCATCCCACGGTCGTGGGCCTCGCGGATCCGGCTCAGGATGAAGACGTGGTAGTCCATCGAGAGTCCGAAGAGGATCACGAACAGGAACATCGGCAGGAACGCGACGACACCGCCGGTGTACTCGAACCCGAACAGTCCCTTGCCCCACCCGTGCTGGAAGATCATCACCAGCACGCCGTAGGCAGCGGCGACCGACAGCAGGTTGAGGACGACCGCCTTGACCGCGATCACGATCGACCGGAACGTGATCAACAGCAGGACGAACGCGAATGCGAGCACGAACGCGAACACGAACGGCGCCGCATCCTTCATCTGCTTGTTGAAGTCGACCGAGTTGGCGGACAGGCCTGCAACGCCGACGTCGGCATTGCCGAGCGAGCCGACACTCTGCGGGATGACGTCATCACGCAGCGTCTCGAGTGCACGTGTCGACGCGGTATCGGTACCGGAGCCTGCGATCGGCAGTGACACGAGCGCGATCGTGCCGTTCCGGTTGACGCTCACCGACGTGGGCTCGTGGAACTGGCCCGTTGCGACTGCGTCGTGCCGCAGCTTGGTGATCGCCGCGCGGACCCGGTCGGCCGAGGTGTTGTCGACCTTGACCATCACGAGCGCGGGAATGCTGCCGCCCGGGAAGGAGTCCTGCATCTCGTCGTACACCTTCATCACCGGGATCGACTTCGGGAACGTCTCCGGGCCCGGCGTCACCGTGTGCATCTGCAGTGCAGGTGCGGCGAGTGCGAGCAGCGCGCCCGTCGCGACGATAGTCGCGACCAGCGGGTGCTTGAGCACCGGGTTCAGTACGGCGTTCCAGAAGCGGCTCTCGCCGTCCTCGCGGCGCATACGCGACACGAACGGGATGCGCACCTTCTCGACGCGGTCGCCGAGCTTCGAGAGCAGCGCCGGCAGGACGGTCAGCGAGCCGAGAACGGCGACCCCGACGACGATCATCGTCGCGACACCGAAGCTCTCGAACGTCTTGTCGCCGGTGAACAGCATCCCGGCCATCGCGATCATCACGGTCAGGCCGGAGACGAGCACTGCACGTCCGGAGGTCGCGGCGGCGGCCTCGAGCGCTGCGCGCTCGCTGCTTCCCTTGCGCCGCTCCTCGCGTTCACGCTTCAAATAGAACATCGAGTAGTCGACGCCGACGGCGAGCCCGATCAGCAGCACGATGACGCTGCTGTTCTGATCGACAGGCAGCAGGTGGCTCGGGATCGCGAGCAGGCCCATCGTGCCGGCAACAGCGGTGAGGGCCAGGAGCAGCGGCAGCCCCGCCGCGACGAGCGCGCCGAAGGCGACGAGGAGCACCGCGAGCGTGATCGGCAGCGAGTAGAGGCCCGCCTTCTCGAAGTCCTTCCCGATCTGCTTGTTCAGCGCCTCGTCAACGCTCGCGTCGCCGACCTGGCCGATCGTGAGCGAGGGATACGACTTCTGGACGGCCGCGACGGCCGCCTCGACAGGGATGACCTGCTTGTCGGAGACGGCGAGGTCGGTGCCTTGCATCTTGAACTGCACGAGCACCGCATGGCGATCGGCAGAGATCTGGCCGGCGTTGCCCGCAACGAACGGCGAGCTGATGTCACGGACGTGACGCTGGCCCTGCAAGCGCGACGATCACCGAGGCGACGGCGTGCCGGAACTCCGGCGCGTCGACCGTGGCGTCGGAGCTCTTGATGATCACGTTCTCGTTCGCCGGCTGCTTGAACTCGTCCGCGAGCACGCTCTGCACGTGACCGGACTCACCCGAGCCTGCCTTGTTGGGATCGAGGTTCTTCGTGCCGATCACGCTGCCGATCGCGAACGCCGCGACGCACAAACGCAAGCCACCCGAATGTGGCTGTCTTCCAGTGCGAGGCGCTCCACCGACCCATCCGGGCGGCCAGGTGCCTTGACTTTCCGAGGGGGGTCATTGGACTCCGCCTTCCTTTCGATCGATTGACGTCTCCAGCTTCACCTCCGCCGCCGTGCTCGCCCGTGCGGCGGGCTGGCGTCTGATGGTGTGGCTGGCCGTACCTCTCGACCGTGCCGGGACGGCTGGCGCTGCGCCATCCGGCATCACCCTGGTCCGACCCTCGACTCGCGACTACGCTGGGAATCGTGAACGCCGCACTTTTGGCTTGGTACAGCCAAAACAAGCGTCCGCTGCCGTGGCGCGAGACGCGTGACCCCTACGCGATCCTCGTCAGCGAGGTGATGCTGCAGCAGACGCAGGTCGAGCGCGTGATCCCGCGCTGGACTGCCTGGCTCGAGCGCTGGCCGACCGCGGCCGCGCTCGCCGCTGCCTCCGTCGCCGACGTGATCGTCGCCTGGCAGGGGCTCGGCTACAACCGGCGCGCCGTCAACCTGCATCGCGCCGCGCAGCACGTCGCCGCGCACGGCTGGCCCGACGACCTGACGGAGTTGCCCGGCGTCGGGCCGTACACCGCCGGCGCCGTCGGCAACTTCGCGTTCGGCCATGACGTGTTGCCGGTCGACACGAACGTGCGCCGCATCCAGGAACGCACCGGGCACGCGTTCGACGGCTCGTGCACGCAGGCGCTCTTCGACCTCGGCGCGACGATCTGCCTCGCGCGGATCCCTCGCTGCGGCGTCTGCCCGCTCGCACCCGAGTGCCCGTCACGCGGCTCGCGCTACGAGCCGCTGCGCAAGCAGTCCGCGTTCGAGGGCTCGTTCCGCCAGCGCCGCGCGATCGCGCTGCGCGCGGTCGCGGCGGGCGATCAGCCGGCCGACGGAGATGCGCTCGTCGCGCTCGCGCGCGACGGGCTCGTCGTGCTCGAGGACGGGCGCGCCTCACTGCCGGCGTGAAACCGTGAACTTGGTTCGCGAGTTACGCGGCGAGCGAGCGACGCGTCTCGGCGACGACCCGCGCCAGCGCGGGCTCGTCCGTGACGAGCCCGTCGACGCCGAGGTCGACGAGCGCGACCATCTCGCGCACGTCGTTGACCGTCCACGGCACGACTCGCAGGCCTGCCGCGTGCGCCGACTCGACGAGCTCGCGCGTGACGAGGTCGTGCCGCGGGCCGATCGTCTGCGCGCCCGCTGAGAGCCGGGTCGGCTCCTTGAAGAGAAACGTGGTCGCGAGGAACGGCTCGAGGCGCCGGGCACTCGACGAGCACCCACCGCTCGAACGAGCAGAGCTGGATCCGGCCGAGGTGCGGTGCGAGCGCCCGCGCGAACGCGCGCGGGGACGGGGTCTCGGCCGGGAAGCACTTCGCCTCGACGATGACCGGCGTCTGACCCGCCGTCGCCAGCGCCTCCTCCAGGCGCAACCCCGAGGCGTCGGCGAAGTCCGTGTCGTGTGCGACGACCAGCTCACCCGCAGCGACGCCGACATCGATCTCGACCGACGTCGGCGCGGTGGCGAGCAGGCGCCGCAAGGTCAGCTCGTCGTTGCCGCGGTGGGCCTGGATCTCGAAGCTCACGCCACAAATGTGGCGTCAGTACGCGGTTCTCGTGGGTTACCGGCCCGATGAACGGTGGTGACGTGTCGGTGAACGGCGGGTCGAGGGTCTAGACGGAGTGACGCATCCAGACGTTCGGCTCGACGTGCGTGCCGACGCCGTCTCGCACCTCGAGCGTCGCGAGCATGCCCGGCACCACGTAGGTGCCGTCCTCGGGGAACGTCATCTCCGTCCACTCCTCCCAGTCCGCGACCGGCGCCTCGATCAGCATCGACCTGGGCGCGACCTGCACGATCTCGCCGCCGAGGCGCTCGTGCACGCGGATCCACGGGTCGAAGTGCGAGCCGTCCTCCCGCCGCCAGTCGACGTACCGCTCGATCGGGATCAGCGGATAGCGCTCCTTGAGCGTCGGCCGCACCGCGGCGATCACGGACGCGAGTCCTGCGGCGGCAGCCGCCTGTCGCGCCGCCTCGATCAGCCGCACCGAGACCGCGCCGCCGCGCCGGTCCGGGCGCACACTGATCGCAAGCAGCGAGAGCACGTTGCCGTCGCCGAGCTCCATGCCGCGCTCGAACGCCTCGTCCCAGCCTTGCGGCAGCTCGGCGTCGACGTGCACGGGCAGCGAATGCACCTCGGCGATCAGGTCGCCGTCGTCGAGCAGCGCCAGCTGGAAGTCGGGGAACAGCTCGTAGAGGCGCCCCCAGTACTTCCACCCCATCGCGTTGTGGTTCATGAACTTCGGGAACGTGTTCAAGACCTCGCTGCGGATCTCGAGCAGGTCGTCGCGGTCGGCGTAGCGGACGATCTCCATCAGCGCTCGAGCAGCGCGACCGCGTGCGCCGCCAGTCCCTCGCCGCGGCCGGTGAAGCCGAGCTGATCGGTAGTCGTCGCGCGCACGTTCACCTCGCCGCCGCCGACGGCGTCGGAGAGGCGTGCGCGCATCTGCTCGCGGTGCGCTGCGATCTTCGGCTCCTGGCCGACGAGCACGCAGTCGGCGTTGACGAGCGTCCAGCCCGCCTCGCGCACGTGCCCGTACGCCTCGCGAAGCAGCTCGATGCTGTCGGCGCCGCGGTAGCGCTCGTCGTCCGACGGAAAGAGCGCGCCGATGTCGCCCAGGCCCGCTGCGCCGAGCAGCGCATCCGTGAGCGCGTGCGCGAGCACATCGCCGTCCGAGTGACCGGCGAGCCCGCGCGGATGATCGAGTGCGACTCCGCCGAGCACGAGCGGCACGCCGTCGGCGAGCGCGTGCGCGTCGACGCCGATCCCGACCCGGAAGCTCATGCCAGCGCCGCCGGCAGCTCGTCGAGCGAACGGATGCGGATCGCCTCGGGCGGCGGCTCGTGCAGGTACCCCCATGGGCCGCGCTTGATGTGCACGCCGACCATGCCGGCGGCGAGCGCCGGGCCGACGTCGTTGTCCACGCGGTCGCCCACGTAGGCGATCTTTCCAGGCGCGACCCCGATCAGGTCGATCACCCGGGCGAAGAACTCCGGTGCGGGCTTCGCGATCCCCCAGCGGCCCGACGAGCCCAGGACGGTGACGTGCGGGCGCAGCATCTCCTCGGTCTCGAGCGGCGTGTTGCCGACCGCCGCGACGACGAGACCCGCGGCGCGCAACCGGTCGAGGCAGGCGAGCGCGTCGGGATAGAAGTCGCTCGGCTCCCACGTCGCGGCCGGATGCTCGACCTCGAGGATCTGCCACACGTCGTCGTGGTGCTCACCGCGCGCGGCGAGGCCGCCGAGCACGCCCATCAGCGTGAACGGCGTCACGCCCGCGACAGCGGCGGCGCGCTCCCACATGCCGGTCTCGTCGATGAGCGTCTCGCCGATGTCGAAGACGACCGCTTCTACAGCCATGCCGCGACGCGCTCGAGGTCGGCGCGTGTCGTCACCTTGAGCAGCCGTTCGTCGCCCTCGACGACGGTCACCCGGCCGCCCGCCGCCTCGACGAGCGATGCGCAGTCCGTGGGACTTTGTGTGGACTCCACACTTGCTGCCGTCAGCGCTGCTCGGAGGACCGGCGCGACGAAGGCCTGCGGCGTCTGCACGGTGACCAGCTCGTCGCGGCTGAGGGTCTCCTCGACGGTGCCTGCTCGCACGCGCTTGACCGTGTCCGCCAGGGGCAGGCCGGGGACCGCGCCGTCGAAGCCCTGCCCCAGGGCGCCGATCAGGCGCTCGAGGATCTCGTCGGTGACGAGCGGGCGCGCGGCGTCGTGCACGAGGATCACGGCCGCGTCGTCGGGCACCTCGGCGACGCCCGCGCGCACGGAGTCGGCCCGCGTCTCGCCGCCGGTGACGCAGGCGCTCACCTTCGACGCGCCCACCTCCTCGGCGAGCAGGATCGTCGGCTCCTCCCACTCGGGTGGCGCGACGACGACGATCGAGTCGATCCACGGGCTCTCGTCGAGGCGCCGCAGCGGCTCTGCGAGCAGGGGCAGACCGCCGAGGCGAACGAACGCCTTCGGCCGGTCTTCCCCGAGCCGCTCCCCTCGCCCGGCGGCGACGAGAACGGCCCAACTGCTCACCTGCTGGCGGCCGTCCGCTTCGTGGCGGCAGCCGGCTTCGTCGCCGGCGTCGACTTCGCCCTGGTGGCGGTCGTCTTCGCGGCGGCCGACTTGGCCTTCGCTGCGGGCTTCGCTGCGGCGACCTTCTTGGCCGGCGCGACCTTCTTGGCGACAGGCGCGGCTGCCTTCTTGGCGGCCGGCGCGGCGACCTTCTTGGCGGCCGGCGTCTTCCGCGCGGCGGCCTTCTCGGCCGGCGTCAGCTTCGGCTTCGCACCCTCGGTCAGCGTCTCCTCGAGCCACTCGAGCGCGTCGTCCTCGCTCATGTTCTTGGCGTACATCAGCTCAGACGCGAGGATCTTCTTCGCCTTGACGTACATCTGCTTCTCGCCGGTCGAGAGTCCCTTCTCGCCGTCGCGCAGCGCCAGGTTCCGAACGACCTCCGCAAGCTCGTAGATGTCGCCCGTCTTCATCTTGTCGCGGTTGTGCTTGAAGCGACGATTCCAGTTCTTGGGCATCTCCGTGCCGCCGGAAGTCAGGTACTTGACGACCTTCTTGACCGCCTCTTCGTCGATCACCTTGCGGAGACCGACGCGCTCGGCGTTGTCCGCCGGCACGTTCACGGTCATGTCGTTGTGCAGGATCTTGATCGTCAGGTACTCGCGCTTTTCGCCTAGAACCTCGCGTTTTTCACGCTTGACGACCGTTCCTGCACCGTGGTGGGGATACACCACCTTGTCTCCGACCTTGTACAAGAGCGCCTCTTTCCGTCCGTAGTCGCGAAAGTGCCGGCGGCCCTGAAGGCTCCACCGGCGAGGCCTCCAGAATAGCAGAAACCCTGCAAATACCCTGTTTTTGAGAAAATCCCTGCTCAGGCGGGGTTCTCGGCCAGCCCGGCACCGAGCGCGCGGCGCAGCGTGTCCAGCTTCGGTCCCAGGACAAGCGTGGAGCCGAACTTGCGGCATTCCTCGGTGCGCCGGTCGCTCTGGGAGGCGGGTCTCAGCCGGCCCGTGAGGCCGATCTCGCCGAAGGCGACGGCGCCCTCCCGCACCGGGAGCCCCTTCGCCGCCGAGGCGATCGCGAGGGCGATGCCCAGGTCGGCGCCCGGCTCGTCGATCCGGACGCCGCCGGCGACGTTGACGAAGACGTCGGCGCTCCCGAGCGCCAGCCCCGCATGGCGGGAGAGGACGGCGACGATCATCGCGAGGCGCTTGGGGTCGACGCCGGTGCCGACGCGGCGCGGCATCGCGAGGTCGGTCGGGGCGACGAGCGACTGGATCTCGAGCAAGAGCGGCCGCGTCCCCTCGAGGGTGCAGGCGACCGCCGCCCCCACCTCGCCCGGGTGCGTGCGCCCGAAGAGCTCGGACGGGTCGGGGACGCCGATCAGGCCGGCGCCGGTCATCTCGAAGACGCCGAGCTCGTTCGTCGAGCCGAAGCGGTTCTTGACGGCCCGGAGAATGCGGTGCTCGTGGTAGCGGTCGCCCTCGAACTGGAGGACGCAGTCGACGAGGTGCTCGAGCACCCGCGGGCCGGCGACTGAGCCGTCCTTCGTCACGTGGCCGACCAGGAACGTCGCCACCCCCGCCTCCTTCGCCACGCGCAAGAGGCGGGCAGCCGCCTCGCGCACCTGCGAGACCGAGCCGGGCGCGGAGCCGATCTCCTGCGACCAGAGGGTCTGCACCGAGTCGATCACGCAGACCGCGGGCCGCTCGCGCTCGAGCGTCTCGCAGACCACGTCGAGCTCGGTCTCCGCGAGGATCTCGACGTCGTCGCAGCCGCCGAGACGCGATGCGCGCAGCTTCACCTGCGCGACCGACTCCTCGCCGGTGATCAGCAGCGCCCGCCGCTCGCGCGCGATCGCTCCGAGCGCCGAGAGGAGCAGCGTCGACTTGCCGACGCCCGGCTCGCCGCCGACGAGCACGAGCGACGCAGGCACGAGGCCGCCGCCGAGCACGCGGTCGAGCTCGGGCACGCCGGTCGAGAGCCGCTCCGACTCCTCGGCGACGACGTCGACCAGGCGAAGCGGCGGCCGCACGGCAGGCTCGCCGGCGCGGGCACGCCGGCGTTGTCCGCGTGCGGGCACGGCTTCTGCGACCAGGGTTCCGAATTCGCCGCAGCCGGGGCAGCGCCCGAGCCAACGGCCGGTCGAGGTGCCGCACTCGTTGCACACGTGCTGTACGGCCGCCGGTTTCGCCATCAGATGACGGTAGCCGTAGGTCCCGACGGCACCCGTGCCGCGTTTGCGACGATCGAGCAATGAGACTGAGACAGCTCGGAAACAGTGATCTACACGTGTCGGAGATCAGCCTCGGCTCGTGGCTGACCTACGGCGGCGGGGTCGCGGACGACCAGGCGCGGGCCTGCGTCGACGCCGCGTTCGACGCCGGCATCAACTTCATCGACACCGCCAACGTCTACGCGCTCGGCGCGGCGGAGTCGTTCCTCGGCGACGTGCTCGAGTCGCGGCCGCGCGACTCCTACGTGCTCGCGACGAAGCTCTACTTCCCGATGGACGACGAGAACCAGGGCCTCTCGCGGGAGCAGGTGCTGAAGCAGATCGACGCCTCGCTCGACCGCCTGCGCACGGACTACGTCGACCTCTACCAGTGCCATCGCTACGACTCCAGGACGCCGCTCGAGGAGACGATGGAGGCGCTCGACGAGGTCGTGCGGGCCGGCAAGGCGCGCTACATCGGGTTCAGCGAATGGACGGCCGACCAGATCCAGGCCTCGCTCGACCTGAGCCGGGAGCACGGCTGGGCGACAGTTCGTCTCCTCGCAGCCGCAGTACTCGCTGCTGCACCGCGAGCCCGAGTACGACGTGATTCCGCTCTCCCGGGCGAACGGCATCTCGCAGATCGTGTGGTCGCCGCTCGGCCAGGGCGTGCTGACCGGGAAGTACCGGCCGGGCGCCGAGTTGCCGGAGGGCTCGCGGGCAACCAGCGAGCGGATGGGACGCATGATGAGCGACAAGCTCAAGGCGGACGTGCTCGAGCGCGTGCAGCGGCTCGTGCCGATCGCCGAGCGGCTCGGCATCACGATGGCGCAACTCGCGCTCGCGTGGGTCCTGCGCGACGAGAACGTCGCATCGGCGATCGTCGGTGCCTCGCGGCCGGAACAGGTGCACGACAACGCCTCCGCCTCGGGCATCGAGCTCGACGCGGAGACACTCGCGGAGATCGACAGGGCGATCATCTAGGCTCGGGGCGGTGGCCCGCCGCAAGCTCCGCCCCCAGAACGAGGTCGTCGAGCGCTGCCGCACCCTCTCCGAGGAGCTGCGGGCGGCGCTCGGGCGCCTGCCCTCCGACGATCCCGCCGTCGTCGACGCCGTCTGGCGCGGCGAGGGCCTCGGGACGCTGCTCTGGGGGCTCCAGCTCGCGGAGCTCCCGCCCTACGACCAGCCGTTCGACCCGGACGCGCTGGTCGAGGCGTCGCTCGAGGAGGCACGGCTGCGGGATGCCGAAGAGATCGAGCTCGAGCGCGAGTCGGCGCGGCTCTGGCTCTGGCGGGCGCGCACGACCGACCTGCAGGCCACAGGGGACGTCGAGCTGCCCGAGCGGTACGCGAGCTTCGACCAGCTGATCGCCGCGACGGCGATGCGCGGGTTCGAGCAGGGGCTGCTGCCGGCGCCGATGCGGGGCGACTTCCGCGCCTACGGCAAGGTCTACCGGCACCTGGCGCCCGAGCAGCAGGCGGAGGCCCACTCGATCGCGCTCGAGCGGCAGCACGCGCTCAACTGGCTGGCGGGCCTCGGCGACTCGTGGGACGACGTCCCCCTCGACACCTGAATATTGGAGCCTCTATTGTCTCCAGGCATGGAACGCATCGATCGCTACGCCGACCTGATCGTGCGGGTCGGCGCCAACGTGCAACAGGGCCAGACCCTGTTCGTGACGGCGCTCGTCGAGCATGCACCGCTCGCCCGCGCCCTCGCCCGTGCCGGCTACCGCGCCGGCGCCCGGCTCGTCGACGTCCGCTACGCCGACAACCATCTCCGCCGCGCATTCATCGAGTCGGCGCCCGAGGACGAACTGACGGAATCGCCCCCGTGGCTGCTCGCCCGCGCCGAGGCGATCGCAGCCGGCGGCGCGCTGATCATGATCGGCGGCGACCCCGAGCCGGAGCTGCTCGCCGACCTCGACCAGGCCCGGGTCGGCAAGGCGCGGCCGGTCGACGCGATGCAGGTGCAGTTGCGCGCCCAGAACGAGCGCAAGGTGAACTGGTCGATCGCCGCGTTCCCGACGGAGGGCCAGGCGCAACAGGTCTTCGGCGAGCCGGATGTCGAGCGGCTCTGGGAGGCCGTCGCTCATTCCGTCCGCCTCGACGACGGCGACCCCGTGCAGGCGTGGCAGGAGCATTCCGCCCGGCTGCGCGCGCGGTGCGAGCAGCTCGACGCGCGCGCGTTCGACGCGATCCGCTTCAGCGGGCCGGGCACCGACCTGACCGTGGGGCTGCTCCCCGGCGCACGCTGGACCGGCGGCGGCATCGAGACGGTCGACGGCGTCACGCACGTGCCGAACCTCCCGACCGAGGAGGTCTTCGCCTGCCCGGACTGGCGTCGCACCGAAGGCACCGTGCGCTCGACGCGCCCGCTCCAGCTCGGCGGCACGATCGTGCGCGACCTGGAGGTGCGGTTCGCGCACGGCGAAGCAGTCGAGGTGACGGCGTCGGCCGGCGCCGAGGCCGTGCAGGGCCAGATGGCGATCGACGAGTTCGGCAAGCGCCTCGGCGAGGTCGCGCTCGTCGACGGCGAATCTCGTGTCGGCCAGACCGGCATCACGTTCTTCGACACGCTCTTCGACGAGAACGCCACGTGTCACATCGCCTACGGCTCCGGTGTCACCTTCGGGATCGACGGCATCGATGGCCTGGAGCCCGACGGAGCTGCGCGAGCGCGGCATCAACGTCTCCGGTGTCCACACCGACTTCATGATCGGCGGTCCCGAGGTGGCGGTCGACGGAATCACCAAGGACGGGACGGCCGTGCCGATCCTGCGGGAGGACGTATGGCAACTGTCGTAGATGCCCGCCTCGAACGGTATGCCGAGCTCGCAGTGAGAGTGGGCGCGAATCTCCGTGCAGGCCAGACGCTCTTCGTGACGGGCGAACATCGAGCATGCGCCGCTCGCGCGTGCGCTGGCGCGCGCGGGATACGCCGCCGGCGCCCGCTACGTGGACGTGCGCTACGTGGATCCACACATCCGGCGCGCGCTGATCGAGCTCGGGCCCGACGAGGCGCTCACGCACACGCCGGGCTGGCTGAAGACCCGCATGCACGGGTACGACGGAGCCGCCTCGGTCGGCATCACCGGTGACGCCGAGCCCGACCTGCTCGCGGACCTCGACGGCGACCGCGTCGGTCGCGCACGCATGGCCGAGCTGAACGAGATCGCGCGCGAGCTGATGATCAAGCGGGCGATCAACTGGACGGGCGTCGCCTTCCCGAACGAGGGCTGGGCCCGAGCAGGTGTTCGGCGAGCCCGATGTCGAACGGCTGTGGGAAGCGGTCGCGTACTGCACCCGGCTCGACGAGGACGATCCCGTGCAGGCCTGGCGCGACCACACGGCGCGCCTCGAGGAGCGTGCGGCGCAGATGAACGAGCGGCGCTTCGACGCACTCCGCTACCGCGGCCCCGGCACGGACCTCACCGTCGGCCTGCTCGCGGAGGCGCGGTGGATGTCGGCTCTCTTCCGCGACGCGGACGGCCGCGAGTACCTCCCGAACATGCCGACGGAGGAGATCTTCACGACGCCGGATGCTCGCCGCGCGGAGGGCGTGGTCACCTCGACCCGCCCGCTGGCGCTGCTCGGGGACGTCGTCGAGCAGCTGAAGCTGACCGTCAAGGACGGCAAGATCGTCCAGGTCGAGGCGGCGACGGGCGCCGATGTCGTCCGCGGGCAATTGGCGAGCGACGACCGGGCCGGGTACTTCGGCGAGCTCGCGCTCGTCGACGGCACCTCGCGTGTCGGCCAGACCGGCATCACGTTCTTCGACACGCTCTACGACGAGAACGCGACCTGCCACATCGCCTACGGCTTCGGAATCCCGGAAACCTTCGAGGGCGAGCCCGGCGAGGGCATGAACATCTCGACGGTGCACACCGACTTCATGGTCGGCGGCCCGGAGCTGGAGGTCGACGGCCTGACCGCCGACGGCGAGGCGGTGCCCATCCTGCGCAACGACGAGTGGCAGCTCTGAACCGGATCGAGCGCTACGCCGAGCTCGCCGTGCGGGTGGGCGCGAACGTCCAGCCGGGGCAGCTCGTCGAGGTGCTCGGGCGCGTCGAGCACGCCGAGGTGGCCCGTGCGGTCACCCGCTCCGCCTACCGGGCGGGCGCGCGCTACGTCGACGTCCTCTACTCCGACCAGCATCTCCGGCGCGCGCTGATCGAGGGTGCGCCCGACGACGTCCTCTCCTGGACTCCGCCGTGGCTGCTCGAGCGGGCGAAGGAGATCGGTGACGAGCGCGCCGCCGTCGTCGCGCTGACGGGCGACGCCGAGCCGGACCTGCTCGCCGACCTGCCGGGCGAGCGCGTCGGACGTGCGCGCATGCTGGAGCTGGCCGAGGAGAACAACCGCCAGGTCAACGAGCAGCTGAACAACTGGACGGTGATCGGCGTCCCGAACGCGGGTTGGGCGCAGCAGATGTTCGGCGAGCCCGACGTCGAGCGGCTGTGGCAGCTGGTCGAGTTCTGCGTCCGCCTCGACGAGGACGACCCGGTCGCCGCCTGGCAGGCGCACGTCGCCCGGATCGGCCGCCGCGCGCGGCTGCTCGACGACATGAAGCTCGACGCCGTGCACTTCACGGGGCCCGGCACCGACCTGACGGTCGGGCTGCTGCCCGAGTCGCGCTGGCAGGGCGTCGAGTCGTTGACGGCGGACGGTGTCCCCTACGTCGCGAACATGCCGACCGAAGAGGTCTTCACCACGCCCGACGCGCGCCGCACCGAGGGGTACGTGCGCTCTACCCGCCCACTCGCGCTCTACGGGCGCATCGTGCGCGGGCTCGAGGTGCGGTTCGAGAACGGCCGCATCGTCGACGTGCGCTCGGACGAAGGCTCCGACGTGATCGAGGGGCAGCTCGCGACGGACGAGCGCGCCGCCTATCTCGGCGAGGTCGCGCTCGTCGACGGCACCTCACGCATCGGCAAGACGAACGAGACCTTCTTCGAGACGCTCTACGACGAGAACGCGACGTGCCACGTCGCCTACGGCAGCGCCTACACCGAGGCGGTCGAGGGCGAGCCGGGCGAGGGCGTGAACGACTCGACCGTGCACACCGACTTCATGGTCGGCGGGCCCGAGATCGACGTCGACGCCGTGCTGCGCGACGGCACCGTGGTGCCGCTCCTGCGCGACGACGTCTGGCAGCTCGAGCGCTGAACAGAGAGCGTGTCCGACGCCTTGTCGGCGTCGGACCCCAGTTCGAGCAGTTGAGGTGGCGGCGGGAGCGCCCCAATGCGCTCCCGCCGCCTGCGTCCTGCGCCTACCTACTTGAGGCAGATCGCAGAAAGGTCGACGCTGTAGATCGGGTTGAACGTGAAGCACCCGACACGCTTCGAGACGAGCACGCGCGCGTTGAAGTTCGAGCGTGCCGCCCACGGCGGGTCGTTGTGCATCATCGAGACGTCGAGGTTGCCGTACGCCTTGTAGCGGCCGGCGCCCGACAGCAGTGCGGCATTGCGCATCTGCTTGTTGTACGTCGCGCTGTTGAAGTACGCGACGTTGTTGTTGTTCGATGCGTGCAGGTTGTCGCCCGACAGGAGCACGTTGATGAAGTCGTACGGATCGGCGTAGTCGGCGATCCACGCTTCGGACGTGATGTCGAACGGCTCACCACGGGTGCCTTCCTTCTCGATCTGCACCGCGCGGGCGAACAGGTGGCTGTTCACCGAGAGGCCGATCTGCTTCAGGTTGAACTGAAGGATCTGCGCCACGAGCGGAGCCGAGCCGGTGTTCGAGGTGTAGTACTCGACCGACTGGCCACTCTTGACGCCGGCCTTGGCCGCCCACTTCTTGGCGGTCGAGAGGTCCGGCCCCTTGAGCGGGTACAGGTTCGCGTCACGGAAGCCGGCGATGCCGGGAGGCAGGACCTGGTCGGTGCGCTTGCCCGCCAGGTAACCACCCTGCGCGAGCATCGCCTTGCGGTCGATCGCGTAGTTGATCGCCTTGGCGAGGTCCGTGCCCTTCGCGCCCTTGAACAGCGAGCGGTCATGGTTGAACGCCAGGTAGGAGATGCCGAGCTGCGGCTTCACCCAGAACTGGCTCTTGTTGACGCCGTACTTGTTGGCGGCCTCCGCATACGACGCGGGCGGGATACCACCGGCGGCGTAGTCCGTCGCACCCTGCTGGGCACGGAGGTAGGTGGCCGGCAGCGAGTTGCCGACGTTGTAGACGATCTGGTTCAGGTTGTGAGGACGCTTGCCCTTGTAGAAGGGGTTGCGCTTCACGACGATCGACTTGTTCGGCACGCGGCTGGAGATGTAGTACGGGCCAGCCGAGGCCGGGGCGAGGACGCCGTTCGGGTCATGCGACAGGTTCTTCGGGATCGCGCAGAAGAACGGCATGGCCATGCGGGCGAGGAAGTCCGGGGACGCCTTCGTCAGGTTGATGACGAGGTGCGAGCCCTTGACCTTGGCGCCCGAGACGGGCGACTTCGACGAGCCGACGATGTCCGAGAAGAACGGGACGGACGGCGACTGCATCTTCGGATCGGCATTGCGGTCGATGGCGGCCTTGAAGTTCGCGGCGGTCACGGGCTGACCGTTCGAGAACTTCGTGAAGCCGGCCTTGACGTTGAAGTCGTAGGTCTTCCCGTTGTTCGAGACCTTCGGGAAGCCGGCGGCCGCCTCGGGGATCAGCTGCGAGCCCTTCGCGCCGTTGGCGTCCGGGTAGTTCATCAGCTTGAGGCAGGTCGCGTACTCGATCTCCCAGCCGGTCGACAGGTAGTCGAGGGCGGGATCCGTGTAGTCGACGTCGTTCGGCAGATCGACGTTCAGCGTGCCGCCCGTCGCGCCCGAGCGGGCGTGACCGGCGGCAGCGCTGCCGGCGAACACCGCAAGCAGAGCGACAGCGACCGTAACGGTCGAAAGCCACAGCTTTCTCGACAAGGAGTGCTCCTTTCGCATTTCTCACTGGGCGGGAGGCCGCAGATCGGCTCCCGTCCAAGTAGGACGCGAGGGGACGAGCACGTGTTTGTGGTTTGCGAAGAGTCCTAACTGAATATTTACGCCCCGTAACAAGGACGCAAAGAGGGCCGCCTCGCGGCGGCCCTCTCGACTATTCGCTCTCGATTGCGATGTCGCCCGGGGGCGCATCGGGCGTGGCCGACACCGCGAGCGCTTCCGGCGGAGCCGGCGGCATGACGGTGATGTCGACCTCCTCGTCGTTCTTGCGAGCGACGAGGATCGTCGAGCCCGGCTGGAGCTGGCGCCCGAGCACGTAGTCGGCGAGCGGGTCCTCGATGTAGCGCTGGATCGCGCGGCGCAGCGGCCGGGCGCCCATCGCCGGGTCGTAGCCCTTCTCGACGAGCAGGTCCTTCGCCTCGTCGGTCAGCTCGATCGTCACCTCGTGCTCGGCCATCTGCACGCGCAGGCGGTTCAGCATCAGGTCGACGATCTGGAGGATCTCCTCCTTGGCGAGCTTCGGGAAGACGATGATCTCGTCGATCCGGTTCAGGAGCTCGGGGCGGAAGACCTTCTTCAGGTCGCCCATCACGCGCGTCTTCATGTCGTCGTAGGTGAGCCCCTGCTCGTCCGACAGGTTGAAGCCGAGCGCCTGGTTCTTCGAGATCGAGGTCGACCCGATGTTCGAGGTCATGATCACGATCACGTTCCGGAAGTCGACCTTGCGGCCCTGCGAGTCCGTCAGCTTCCCGTCCTCGAGGATCTGCAGCAGGATGTTGAAGACATCCGGATGCGCCTTCTCGATCTCGTCGAAGAGGATCACCGAGTACGGCTTGCGGCGCACGGCCTCGGTCAGCTGGCCGCCTTCGTCGTAGCCGATGTAGCCCGGAGGCGAGCCGACGAGCCGGGACACGGCGTGCTTCTCCATGTACTCCGACATGTCGATCTGGATCATCGCGTCCTCGTCGCCGAACAGGAACTCGGCGAGCGTGCGGGCGAGCTCGGTCTTCCCGACGCCGGACGGGCCGAGGAAGATGAACGAGCCGGTCGGCCGCTTCGGATCCTTGATCCCTGCCCGCGCGCGGCGGATCGACTTCGAGACGGCGATGATCGCCGCGTCCTGGCCGATGACGCGCTTGTGCAGCTCCTCCTCCATGCGGACGAGCCGCTGGGACTCGGCCTCGGTCAGCTTGAAGACCGGGATGCCGGTCCACATCGAGACGATGTCGGCGATCTCTTCCTCGCCGATCTCGGGCTGCTCCGTCTGCTCGGAGTCGCGCCACTGCTCCTCGAGCTCACGCTTCTTCTGCGTCAGCTTGCGCTCCTTGTCGCGCAGCGAGGCGGCCTTCTCGAACTCCTGGCCCTCGATCGAGTCTTCCTTGTCCTTGCGGACCTTCTCGATCTCCTCCTCGAGCTCGCGGTAGCGCGGCGGAGCGGTCATCGTCTTGATGCGCATGCGCGACGCGGCCTCGTCGATCAGGTCGATCGCCTTGTCGGGCAGGTGGCGGTCCTGGATGTAGCGGTCGGCGAGCACGGCCGCCGCTTCGAGCGCCTCGTCGGTGATCTTGCACCGGTGATGCGCCTCGTAGCGGTCGCGCAGCCCACGCAGGATCTGCACGGTGTCGTCGGTCGACGGCTCCTCGACGCGGATCTGCTGGAAGCGGCGCTCGAGTGCCGCGTCGCGCTCCAGGTACTTGCGGTACTCGTCGAGCGTCGTCGCGCCGATCGTCTGCAGCTCGCCGCGTGCGAGCGCCGGCTTCAGGATCGAGGCGGCGTCGATCGCGCCTTCGGCGGCTCCCGCGCCGACGAGATTGTGCAGCTCGTCGATGAACAGGATGATGTCGCCGCGCTGGGTGATCTCCTTCATCACCTTCTTCAGGCGCTCCTCGAACTCACCGCGGTACTTCGACCCGGCCACGAGCGCGGCGAGGTCGAGCGTGTAGATCTGCTTGTTCTTGAGGATGTCCGGCACCTGGTTCGCGGAGATGCGCGAGGCGAGGCCCTCGACGACGGCGGTCTTGCCGACGCCCGGCTCGCCGATCAGAACCGGATTGTTCTTCGTACGACGGCGACAGGATCTGCATGACGCGCTCGATCTCGGTCTGACGTCCGACGACCGGGTCGAGCTTGCCCTCCTGCGCCTGCTTCGTCAGGTTGCGGCCGAACTGGTCGAGCAGCTTCGAGCTCTTGCCCTTCTCGCCCGAGCCGCCCTGCGTGCCGCCCTGCCGCCGGCCGGGGCCGGAGAGCATGCGGATGATCTCGTTGCGGATCTTCTCCGCGTCCGCGTCGAAGTCGAGCAGGATGCGCGCTGCGACACCCTCGTTCTCGCGCACCAGGCCGAGCAGGATGTGCTCCGTGCCGATGTAGTTGTGACCGAGCGACAGCGCTTCGCGCAGCGCGAGCTCGAGCACCTTCTTGGCGCGGGGAGTGAAAGGAATCTGTCCGGTCGTGACCTCGTCGCCCTGGCCGACGATGCGGGCGACCTGCGCGCGCACCTCCTCGACCGTGATGTCGAGCGACTCGAGCACACGCGCAGCAAGGCCTTCTTCCTCGCGCAGCAGGCCGAGCAGGATGTGCTCCGTGCCGATGTAGTTGTGCTTGAGCGCCCGCGCCTCGTCCTGGGCGAGGACGACGACTTGGCGAGCCCGTTCAGTGAAACGTTCGAACACTCGAGACCTCTCTTCCGCCTGAGCGGCGGCGCAAGCAGATGGGCTTTCCGGGAAGTCGCATGGTACTCCTCTCCCCGGGCGTGGCGTCGGGCGCCACCTAAGAGACCTCTTAACGGGCCAGGACGACGCCCGCGGCGACGAACGACGCGAGACGCGGGGCCGGCGGCGACGGTCGGCGCCAGCAGGGCCAGGGCCGATTGGCCCAGCACCATCAGGGCCAGAGCGGCCGGGCGGCGCGGCAGGCGGAGAAACGCGGTCACGTCTCCCACAACGCCCGACAACGGGTGCCGGTTACGGCCCGAGCCGCGTCGTTTCGGCCAGGTCCCGGGGACAGTCCCCGGGACGTGGCCCAAAGCTCGAATCAACCCTTGGAGCGCTGCGCGGGGAAGAGCACGACGTCGCGGACCGAGTCCTTGCCGAGCAGCACCATCGCGAGCCGGTCGATGCCGAAGCCGAGCCCACCGGTCGGAGGCATGCCGTAGGAGAGGGCCTCGACGTAGTCGGGGTCGCCCGGCTCCGCCTCGACGTTGCCGCCCGCCCCCTCCTCCACCTGCAGCTCGAAGCGGCGCGCCTGCTCCTCGGAGTCGTTCAGCTCGCTGAACGCGTTGCAGATCTCGGTGCCGCCGATGAACCCCTCGAAGCGCTCGACGATGTCGTCGCTCCCGTCGACGAGCCGCGCGAAGGGCGACAGCGCGACGGGGTAGTCGTAGAGAAAGGTCGGCTCGATCAGCCGCGGCTCGACGTAGTTCGTCAGGGCGTGGTCGATCAGCTGCGCGTACGTCTTGTCCTGGGTCGTGTCGATGCCGTGCCCTTCGAGGATCGAGCGCAGCTCGGCCGCGTCGGACGACCAGACGCCGTGCTCCTGCAGGGCGTCGACGAGCTTGACGCGCTTCCAGGGCCGCTTCAGGTCGACGTCATGCCCGCGGTAGTGCACCTTCGTCGTCCCGATCGTCTCGAGCGCGACCGCCTCGACGAGCGTCTCGAAGCGCTCCATCGTGTCGCGGTAGTCGGCGTACGCCTCGTACCACTCGAGCATCGTGAACTCCGGGTTGTGCTTGTACGACACGCCCTCGTTGCGGAAGACGCGGCCGATCTCGTAGACCCGCTCGAGACCGCCGACGATCAGGCGCTTGAGGTAGAGCTCGGTCGCGATGCGCAGATAGAGATCCATCTCGAGCTCGTTGTGGTGTGTGACGAACGGCCGGCCGAACGCGCCGCCGTAGCGCGGCTGCAGCACAGGCACCTCGACCTCGACGAAGCCGTCCGCATCGAGGTGATGCCGAATCGCGCGCACCATCTTCGAGCGCAGCAGGAACGTCTCGCGCGTCTCCTCGTTCATCAGCAGGTCCAGGTAGCGGCGGCGATAGCGCTGCTCGACATCGGTCAGGCCGTGGAACGTGTCGGGCAGCGGCGAGCGGATGCGCGAGAGCAGCACGAGCTCGTCGACGATCAGCGAGGGCTCGCCGCGGCGGCTCTTCGTCGGCTTGCCGATCGCGCCGACGATGTCGCCGAGGTGGACGTCGACCTCGCCCGTGCGTGCCTGCGGGCAGAGGAGCTGGATCCGGCCGCTGCGGTCGACGAGGTCGAGGAAGACGAGCTTCCCCATGTCGCGGCGGGCGAGCACGCGCCCGGCCAGGCGGCGCTCCTCGGCGCCTTCGACGCCGTTCTCGAGCGCGTCCGCCTCGGCGCGAACGCCGGCGATCTCGTCGCGGTCCGGGAACCTTTTCGGGGGCGTGGTCACGAGGGCTTGACCATAGCCCAGGCCCTCGGGCCCTCTTCCGGCGTGTGCCCCACCCGCTCGACCGCGAAGCCGTGCGACTCGTAGAAGTGGAGGTTCGCCTCGTTGTTCGTCAGCAGCACGGCGGGCAACCCGGCGCTCGTCGCGGCGCGAAGGCCCGGCTGGAGCAGGGCCGCGCCGACGCCCTGGCGCTGAGCCGACGGGTCGACGCCGATCCCGGCGAGGTACCAGTGCGGCCCGGAGACCGTGTCGGCGCGCATCTGCTCGACGGCGCGTCCGTACGCGAGGAACTGCCCCGTCGCGGTGCCGAGCTTGAACGGCGTCGAGACGAGCGCCTTCAGCGTCGCGGCGATCCGCATCGGCGGCCTGCCCGGGGGCAGCCAGCGCGCGGCGCCGAGCACCGGCCCCGGCGTCGCGTAGACGTCGGCGGCCGTGACGTCGAAGCCGACCCGGAAGAGCCACGGCAGGAGCCGCTCGCGCTTGTCCGCGTCGGGGATCAGCCAGACCCACGCGGGGTCGTGCAGAAACGCGCGCGCGAGCACGTCGCTCGCGTCGCCGAGCCGATCACGGCCAATTCGCACGACCTCCACGCGCGCGACGTTAACCGAGCACGCTCACGCAGAACGTGGCTCATCGAGATGAACCACGTTCGAAGGAACCTAGGCCGCCTTGATCTCCATGATCTTGAACTTCAGCGCGCCGCGCGGAGCGGTCACCTCGACCACCTCGCCCTTCTTGCGGCCCATGATCGCCTTGCCGACCGGGGACTCGTTCGACAGCTTGTTCTCGGTCGGGTTGGCCTCGGCCGAGCCGACGATGTGGTACTCGAAGGTCTTGTTCGCCTGCATGTCGCGCAGACGGACGTGGGATCCGACCGAGACGGCGTCCTTGAGGATCTCCTTCTTCGTGATCACGCGCGCGGTCAGGAGCCGGTCCTCGAGCTGGGCGATCTTGTGCTCGAGCATGGCCTGCTCGTTCTTCGCGTCGTCGTACTCGGCGTTCTCGGCGATGTCGCCGAACTCGCGGGCGATCCGGATCCGCTCGGCGACCTCGCGGCGCTTGTCGCCGCGCAGAAGGTCGATCTCCTGCTGGAGTTTCTTGTACCCCTCGGCTGTGAGGATGACTTCCTTCAAATCAAGGTCCTCCTGACCCCAGAAATTGGGCGGGAATGGTAGCGGGGCCGTCAAGGGAGCCGCAAGAGCGGCGGGCTACAGTTCACAGACCGTGAACATCGACCTCCACGAGCACTGGACGCTGGGCGGCGTCGAGATCCCCGGCCGCCTCGTCCTCGCCCCGATGGCAGGCGTCAGTGTGCAGGCATTTCGCCGCCAGGGCCGGCGCTACGGGGCCGGGCTCGTCTGCTCGGAGATGGTCTCGGTGGCGGGGATCCAGCATCGCAACGAGCGGACGCTCGGCTACCTGCGGGTCGCCTCCGACGAGCACCCGCTGGCGATCCAGATCTTCGGCTCGGACCCGGTCGTGATGGCCGAGGCCGCCAAGATGGTCGAGGCGGCCGGCGCCGACATCGTCGACATGAACTTCGGCTGCCCCGTCAAGAAGGTGACGAAGACCGGCGCGGGCGCCTCGCTGCTCGACGATCCCGACCACGCGTGCCGGATCGTCGATGCCGTCGCCGGCGCGACGCCGCTGCCGGTCTCGGTCAAGATGCGCCGCGGTGTCGAGAACGGCTCGCGCACGTGCCTCGACGTCGGGCCGCGCCTCGTCGCAGCGGGCGCCGCCTCGCTGACGCTGCATCCCCGCTCGGCCAAGCAGATGTACACCGGCACCGCCGACCACTCGCTGACGACCGAGCTCGTCGCGCTCGTCGACGTGCCGGTGATCGCCTCGGGCGACGTCACCTCGCGCGCCCGGGCGCAGTCGGTGCTCGCGACGACCGGCGCCGCCGCGGTGATGGTCGGCCGCGCTGCGCAGGGCAATCCCTGGGTGCTGCGCGAGATCATGGGCGACGACTCGGAGCCGTCGCCCGAGGAGGTCGTCGCCGAGTTGCTCCTCTTCATCCGCGAGACGGTGCGCGAGCTCGGCGAGCAGCGCGCGTTCGGCTTCCTGAAGAAGTTCTACGGCTGGTACCTCGGCCGCGGCCGCTTCCCGCGGCCGTTCAAGCAGGAGCTCGTGATGCTGCCGACGATCGGCGAGGTCGAGCAGCGCCTGCTCGCCGCCGCGCCCGGCGCACGCTTCGTGCTCGAGCGGCTGCTGGACGAGGTGCCCGACCCGCAGGACGAGGTGCTGCTCGACTCGCTGCCGATCTCGATCTACGGCGGCGGCTGAGCACCCGGGCCTCGATGCACCGAGCCCCGGTGCCAGGCACCGGGGCTCGGTCGGCTCCGCTACCGCTCGATGTCCGCGGCAGGCGTGTCCGAGACCGCGTAGCGGCCCGGCATCGACTTGGCGACGCGCGTCTCCGACTCGGTCGGCGCGTCGCTCCACTCGTCCTGCTTCTGCTGCGCCTCTTCCTTGGCCCGGGCCAGGCCCTGGTCGAGGTCGCGCTTCCACTGCGCCTTGTTCTCCTGCGTGCTCTGGTAGGCCCCCTCGAGCATCCGCTCCGCAACCGCGCGGCCGCCGAGGCCGAACGCGAGCGCCGAGCCGAGGGCGATCGCCCCGAGCAGCGCCGCATACGTGATCACGACGATGTTGTGCGCGATCTTCAGCTGGTCGAGGATCATGAACGTCGCGATCGTCATCACGAGGATCGGGACGCCGGTCGCAACGACCCGCCCGATGCCGGTGTCGCCCATCACCCGCGACGCGAGCGTCGAGACGGCGGTCGCGACCAGGCCGGCGACGACGAAGATCAAGAGCGCCGCGATCACGTTCGGCAGGTACGCCCAGACCGAACCGACGAACGCCGTCAGCGCCTTGATGTGCAGCACCGATGCGGCCAGCGAGATCGCGCTGAGGAAGATCGCCCAGAAGGCAATCGTCCCGAGCAGTCTCGACGGATGCGAGGTCATCTTGCTGACGACGTTGCCGCCGGGCCCGGAGTGCAGAGCGCGGTCCAGGCCTGCACGATGCGTAGCGCGATAGACGAGCTTCGCGATCAGCTTGGCCACGAAGTAGCCGATGATCAGGACTGCGATGGCGCCGAGCAGTGCCGGCACCCAGGCGAAGAAGACGGTGAAGCCGCGATTCACGGAGTCACCGATGCTCGCTACGAGCATTTGCTCCCCCTTGCCGTTGGTACCAGTTGAGACTCGTAAACGCGCGAGAGCGGGCCAACGGTTACGGACGAGCGGTTACGGCTGATTGCGCTCCCAGACGAGCCGCAGCCCTTGCAGCGTCAGCTCCGGGTCGACCGCGGTGATCGTGCGGGTGTGCGGCGCGATCAGGTCGGCGAGGCCGCCGGTCGCGACGACAGGCGCCTCGGGCGCGCCGAGCTCGTCGCGGATGCGCTCGACGATCGCGTCGACCTGGCCGGCGAAGCCGTAGACGAGCCCGGACTGCAGAGCCGCCGTCGTCGTCTGGCTGATCACCCGCTCGGGCGCGACGAAGGGCACCTTCGGCAGCCGGGCCGCGCGCGCGAAGAGCGCGTCCATCGAGATCTCGATCCCGGGCGCGAGGACACCGCCGGCGAACTCGCCGGCCGCCGAGACGACGTCGAAGTTCGTCGACGTCCCGAAATCGACGACGATCGCGGGCGCGCCGTGCCGCTCGCGCGCCGCGACCGCGTTCGCGATCCGGTCGGGCCCGACCTCGCGCGGGTCGTCGTAGCGGATCGGCATCCCGGTCGACACACCGGGCCCGAGCACGAGCAGCTCGGCGCCCGTCCACCGGTCGGCGAACGCCTGGTACTCGCGGACGAGCTGCGGCACCGACGAGCAGAGCACGATCCCGTCGAGCGTGCTCAGGTCGAGGAACGCACGCAGCAGCACCGCCAGCTCGTCGCCCGTGTGCGCACGGTCGGTGGCGACCCGGAACTGCTCCGTCAGCCGCTCGCCGTCGAACAGCCCGAAGACGGTCTGCGTGTTGCCGCAGTCGATGGCGAGGAGCATGGGCGAGTCGAGCGTGATCTAGAGGTCTTCGATCTCGCTGCGGCCCTCGCCGATGCGCTTCGCGAGCGCCTCCGCCGTCAGCACGGGCTCGTCGCCCTCGCCGCGCAGCTCCTCGATCGTGACGTCGCTCGAGGTGTAGACCTCGGCGCGCGGGATCATGCGCGTCGGGCGGTTCTTGTCCCACACCCACACGTCCTCCATGCGCAGGTGGAAGAACGGATAGTTCGGCTGCGGGACGTACTGCATGTCCAGCTTGTTGCAGAGGTAGGTCGCGTCCTGGGTCAGGACGCAGTAGCGGAAGAGGCTGAAGACCGCGCTGTACTCCTTCTTGAGCCGCAGCTCGGCCTCGGCCTCGAATTCGTCGAGCTCGTCGAGGTGGCTCACGGATCGGATTGTAGCCCTGCGAGGGCGTCGTGAACCGTGCCGTTTCCCGGAATTTTCAGCCACGGAACGAGATCGGCGAGCGGCTCGAGCACGAATTCGCGCTCGAGCAGGCGCGGATGGGGCACGACGAGGCCCGGCTCGTTCACCGTCTCGTCGCCGTAGAGCAGCAGGTCGAGGTCGATCGTGCGCGGCCCCCACTTCGGCCCGATGCGCTCGCGGCCGAGCCGCGCCTCGACGTCGAGCAGGTGGTCGAGCAGGCGGCGCGGCGGCAACTCGGTCTCGATCTCGGCGACGGCGTTCAGGAACCTGGGCTGCTGCTCGTAGCCCCCACGGCTCGGTCTCGCGCACCTCCGACAGCCGCGTGGCGCCGATCAGCTCGGCGGCTCGGCGGATCAGCGACTCGCGGTCGCCGAGGTTCGAGCCGAGGCCGATGTACGCGAGGGTCATGGCCGTTCGACGGTGACGGCGCTGAACTCGACCGGGAGGCCGGCCGGCACGACCTCGGGCTTGCGGACACGGACACGGACGCGCTCGGGCGCGAACCGTTCGAGCAGCGTGTCGGCGAGGGTCGAAGCGAGCGCTTCGAGCAGCCGGAACCGCGTCTCGTTCACCTCGCGAACCGTGGCCGCCACCTCGGTGTAGTCGACCGCGTGCGCGAGCTCGTCGTCGGCGCCGCGCTCGCCGACCTCCAGCTCGATGTCGTAGAGGAACCGCTGGCCGTCGCGCTCCTCCTCCGGGTACGCGCCGTGGAAGCCGTGCAGCTCGAGCCCGCGCAGCTCGATCTTCACGCGCCCGCCACCGCCCTCGCGGCCGCAAGCGCCTCGACGTGCTCGCGCACGTCGTGCGCTCGCAGGATCGTCGCTCCCCGCTCGTAGGCGGAGACGGCGGCCCCCACCGACGCCGCAGCGGAGCCCGTGGCCGCTCCGGTCAGCGCGCCGAGCGAGCTCTTGCGCGAGAAGCCGACGAGCAGCGGCCTGCCGAGCGCGCGCAGCTCGTCGAGCCTGCGCACGAGCTCGAAGTTGTGCGCGGCCGTCTTCCCGAACCCGATGCCGGGGTCGAGGCAGACGAGCTCCTCGCGGATCCCCGCCGAGACGGCGAATGCGAGGCGCTCCTCGAGAAAGCGCTTCACGTCGGAGACGACGTCGTCGTAGACGGGGTCGACCTGCATCGTGCGCGGCTCGCCCCGCATGTGCATCAGGCAGAGATAGCAACCGCTCTCGGCGACGACGTGCGCGAGCTCCGGGTCGCCGCGCAGGGCAGTCACGTCGTTGACGAGCTCCACACCGAGCTCGAGCGCGCGACGCGCGACCGCTGCCTTCGACGTGTCGATCGAGACGGGCGCGCCGCCGAGGTCGGCGAGCACGGGCTCGACGCGTCGCAGCTCCTCGTCGGCGTCGACACCGCCCGAGCCGGGCCGGGTCGACTCGCCGCCGACGTCGACGATCGCCGCTCCCGCCTCGAGCATCCCCCACGCGGACGTGACCGCGGGCTCGACGCGGAGGTGCACGCCGCCGTCCGAGAACGAGTCGGGCGTCACGTTCAGGACGCCCATCACCGACGGGGCCGGGAAGCGCTCCTCGATCGGCACGCGCACGCCGTCTGTCTACCACTCGAACCTGGTTCGCGCGCGAACCAGGTTCGGCGAGTCTCGAGCTAGCTGGCGTTCGGCTCGGGCGGCGGCTGCATCGCGGCGCCACCCGGGAGCGGGAACGGCCGCGGCTTCGGCTGCGGGCGCCGCTCGGGCTCCGCCACCGGCTCCGGCTGCGCGGGCTCCGGCGGGAAGACTGCGTCCTCCGACTCGCCGGCGAGCAGCGCGATGAACTGATCCTTGTCGATCGTCTCGCGCTCGATCAGGATCTGCGAGATCCGGTGCAGCTCGTCGATGTGCTCGCGCAGGACGCGCGTCGCGAGGTCGTGGCCCTCTTCGATGATGCGGCGGATCTCGTCGTCGATCTCGCGCGCCACCTCGTCCGAGTAGTCGGGCTCGGCGCTCATCTCGCGGCCGAGGAACGGCATGTCGTGGCCGCGGCCGAGCACGCGCGGGCCGAGCTTCTCCGACATGCCGAAGCGCATGACCATCGCCTTCGCGGTCGACGTCACCTTCTCGATGTCGTTCGACGCGCCGGTCGTGATCTCGTTGAAGACGATCTCCTCCGCAGCGCGGCCGCCCATGGTCATCGCGATCTGCTCGAGCAGCGCCTTGCGCGTCGTCAGGTAGCGATCCTCGGTCGGCAGCGAGATCGTCAGGCCGAGCGCCTGGCCGCGCGAGACGATCGTGATCTTGTGCACCGGGTCGGTGTTCTCGAGGAAGTGGCCGACGAGCGCGTGGCCCATCTCGTGGTACGCCGTGATCCGCTGCTCCTTCTCGGAGAGCAGGCGGGCCTTCTTCTCCGGCCCGGCGATCACACGCATGATCCCTTCCTCCAGCTCGTCCTGCTCGATCACCTTCTTGCCTCGGCGCGCAGCGAGCAGCGCGGCCTCGTTGATCAGGTTCCGCAGGTCGGCGCCGGTGAAGCCGGGGGTGCCGCCGGCGAGCGCGTCGAGGTCGATCACCGACGCGAGCGGCTTGCCCTTCGAGTGCACCTCGAGGATCTTGCGGCGGCCGTTGCGGTCGGGGCGGTCGACGGCGATCTGCCGGTCGAAGCGGCCCGGGCGGAGCAGCGCCGGATCGAGGATGTCGGGGCGGTTCGTGGCGGCGATCAGGATGATGTTGTCCTTCATCTCGAAGCCGTCCATCTCGACGAGCAGCTGGTTCAGCGTCTGCTCGCGCTCGTCGTGACCGCCGCCGAGGCCGGCGCCGCGGTGGCGACCGACGGCGTCGATCTCGTCCATGAAGATGATGCAGGGCGATGCCTGCTTCGCCTGCTCGAAGAGGTCGCGCACGCGCGACGCGCCGACGCCGACGAACATCTCGACGAAGTCGGAGCCGGAGATCGAGAAGAACGGGACGCCGGCCTCGCCTGCGACGGCGCGCGCGAGCAGCGTCTTACCGGTGCCGGGAGGGCCGTAGAGCAGAACGCCCTTCGGAATGCGACGCGCCGAGCGCCTGGAACTTCTTCGGGTTCTCGAGGAACTCCTTGATCTCCTGCAGCTCCTCGACCGCCTCGTCCACGCCGGCGACGTCCTTGAAGCCCATCTTGGGCGTGTCGGGCGCCATGCGCTTCGCGCGGGACTTGCCGAAGCTCATCACCTTCGAGCCGCCGCCCTGCACCTGGTTCATCAGGAAGATCCAGAAGCCGATCAGGAGCAGGAACGGCAGGAACGAGCCGATCAGCGCCGTCCAGGAGAAGCCGCCGGTGCCCTTCGAGTCGTAGGCCACCTGCTGCTTCTGCAGCAGCTTCTCGAAGTCGAGCTCCGACTGGTCGGTCGGGTAATGGACGGTGGCGGTCGACTTGTCGGCCGCGTAGGTGACGGTGATCGCCCGCTTCGACGGCGCGAACTCGATCTTCTTGATCAGCGACGGGTCGCGCTGGATGTCGCCGCGCAGCGACGAATACGTCACGCCCTTGCGGGTGTGGTGGCTCTTCGGGATCAGCGTCTGGCTCGCCAGCCAGACGAGCAGGACGATCACGATGAGCGGGAAGAACGCGCTGCGGAAGAAGCGATTCACGGGTGGCGGCCTGCGGCTTTCGAGGTCAAGGGGATCAGCGTAGCCAAGTGGAAGTTCCCCGCGTCAGCGGCTTAACCTCTCTTTGGCTCCCGAGTTACGCACCTTCGGGCATCAGATCGGGGTGGAGAACCCCCACATAGGGGAGATTCCGGTACCGCTCGGCGAAATCGAGGCCGTAGCCGATCACGAACTTGTTCGGGATCTCGAAGCCGACATACCGCACCGGCACCTCGATCTCGCGCCGTTCGGGCTTCGTCAGGAGCGAGCAGATCTCGAGGCTGGCGGGCTCGCGGGACTCCAGGTTGCGCAGGAGATAGGAGAGGGTCAGCCCCGAGTCGATGATGTCCTCGACCACGAGCACGTGGCGGTTCTCGATGTTGATGTCGAGGTCCTTGAGGATCCGCACGACGCCCGAGGAATCGGTCGACGCGCCGTAGGACGAGATCGCCATGAAGTCGATCTCGCACGGGACGGTCAGCGAGCGCATCAGGTCGGCCATGAAGAACACCGCGCCCTTCAGCACGCCGACGAGCAGCAGCTCGCGTCCTGCGTAGTCCTCGGAGAGCTCGCGGCCGAGCTCGCGGATGCGCGTCTGCAGGCGCTCCTCGTCGATCAGGATCTCGCCGACTCCCTGCTCGAGCTCAGTCGCCGACACGCTGTGCGCTCACTCCCTCCGCCTCGACGATCCCCGGCACCGCGACGACCTCGTCACCGCGCACCACGAGCGGCCAGCCTTCGCGGTCGGAGCGCGGGATCTTTGCGTCGACGAACACGTCCTGGATCTTCCTCGTGCGGCCGGCAAGCCTGTCGCCGGGACGCCACCCCCGTACCTTAAGCCCTGCGAGCGTGGACTCGATGTGCCAGTCGCCCCAGGTGACGGCGCCGCGCAGCTCCACCGGCCCCGACTCGAGCCAGAGGCGGTCGTGCTCGCGCACGGCCTGGATGCCGCCGCCGAGGTCGACCCGGCGCGAAGCGGCGGGAGCGTCGAGCAGCTCGGCGAGCGCCGGCGGCATCGTCCGCCGCTGATCGAGCGCGCGCAGCAGGTTCTCGCGCGCGGCGGGATGGATGCGCCGAAGCAGCGGCAGCACCTCGTCGCGGATCAGGCCGCGCACCGTGTCCGCGTTGCTCGAGTCGGTCCGCCAGCTGAGGCCGCGCGCCGTGCAGTACGCCTCCGTCTCCTCGCGCCACACGCAGAGGAGCGGTCGCACGACGCCGTCCTCGCGGCGCGGCTTGATCCCGGTCGGGGCGCCGCTCGAGACGAGCCGGAAGAGGATCGTCTCGACCTGGTCGGAGAGCGTGTGGCCGGTCGCGCGCAGCAGCTCGGGCTCCTGGGCGTAGCGCAGGTCGCGCAGCTCGGCCTCGGTCGAGCCGGGCGCGCGCACGACGCGGGCGCCGAAGCGCTCGGCGCACCAGCGCGCGTCGTCGTCCGACTCGGCACCGCGCAGCCCGTGATCGACGTGGAGCGCCGAGACCTCGTAGCCGAGCTCGCCGAGCGCGTGGAAGAGGCACGTCGAGTCGGCGCCGCCCGAGACGAGGCAGCGCACGGCTCCGCCCGGCGCGATCAGCTCGTGCCGGCGGACGTGCGACTCGATCCGCTCCAGGAGCTCCAGGAAGACAGTGTTACAGGAGCTCGGACACGTCGCACCCGAGCGCACGCAGCTGAGGCCGCGCGTTCCAGAGCACACGGCCCGCGTACTCGCCGAGGCTGTACGCGCGGTACATGTGGTCGGAGGCGTCTCGCCCCGCTTCCTTGATCTTCACGCCCCGGCCGTACTCGACGAACATCGAGCTGAAGTAGCGCTTGGCGGTCTCGAGCGACGGGTCCGACGGCGATGTGCCGTCGAGCGCGATCCGGGCGTCCTTGGTCGCCGAGACGACATCGGCTGCCGAGCCGCCGCCGTGGAAGAAGTCGTTGCCCCAGAGCCGGACCGAGGCCAGGTTCGCGCGTGCCACGTCGATGAACTGCTTGTCGGTCGCCGAGCAGACGTGGTGGATCTTGTTCGCGTCCGCCGCGTGCGCAGACCGACCGACCACCAGCAGGACGCCGGAGCAGGTCAGGAGCACAGCCGCAATGAGCCCCATACGAAACACCGCACAGCGGCTATCGGGTCGGTTGCGGCGCGGCGCGATCCCTCATTCGGGGCCGGGCATCCAGCCGGGCGGGTGCTCCGACTCGATCGGCGGCGGGCCTGGGGCGCGCCAGTGGCGGCCGGCGTAGGCGGCCAGCTCGCCCGCGGCCCAGCGCAGGAGCCAGTAGGCGAGCGCGATCCGGAGCACTCGGCGGAGGCTCAAAAGAGGATGCTTCGGTACTCGAGCACTCGACGCATGCCGATCGAATCGTAGAGCGCGATCGCGGGAGCGTTCTCGCTGCGCACGAAGAGGACGACGGCCGGGGTGCTCGCGAGCAGCAGCCGGCAGAGGTCGCGCAGCCCGCGCGACGCGTAGCCGTTGCCGCGCGCCTCGGGGTCGACCCACACCTGCTGGATCTGCACCGCCGACGGCGTCCAGGCGGACGCCTCCGCCTTGAAGAGCACGACGTCGTCCTCGAGCCAGAGCCACGAGCGTCCCTCGTCGATCTGCGCCGACGTGCGCCAGCGGAACGCGTCGGGATCGTGGGCGAGCGGGTCGATCCCGAGCTCGAGCTGGTGCGCGTCTGCGCATGCCGGCAGCAGGCGGTCGAAGTCCGCGGGCGTCGCGGCGCGCAGCCCGGTGTCTCCCGCTGCCGGCGGCTCCTCGAGCGCGTACACCGGCTGACCGGGGCGGTCCTCGCGCGGCCGAGGCAGCCGGTCGCGCGCCGCCTCCCAGAGCGCCGTCACCGCGCGGCTCTCGCCGATCACCATCCGCGAGCGCCCTTCGGCCGCCGCTTCCGAGAAGACGCCGCAGCCCGGCCCCGACGGCACGAGGTTCGTCCCGATGTGACAGAGGTCCGTGAGCCGCCTGTCCGCGCCCTCGACGGCGACGAACCGTCCGAGGCCGCGCCGCGCGACGTCCTCGAGGAAGACGCGCTCGAGCGGCTCGAGCGCACAGAAATCGAGCACTTGCTGCTCCGACGGAACGACGAGGGTCACGACAGTGTCTTTCTATAGAGTCGGCCCGCATGCCGATCCATGTGCGCGCCGAGCCGGGCCAGTACGCAGAGGCGGTCCTCCTGCCGGGAGACCCCCTGCGCGCCAAGTACATCGCCGAGACGTACCTCGACGACGTCGAGCAGCGGAACGCGGAGCGCGGCTTGCTCGGCTACACGGGCACGTACCAGGGCAAGCCGGTCTCGGTTCAGGGAACGGGCATGGGCTGCCCCGGCGCGACGATCGTCTTCGAGGAGCTCGTGCAGCTCGGCTGCAAGAAGCTGATCCGCGTCGGCACGTGCGGCGGCCTGCAGCCGCACCACGCGCTCGGCGACCTGATCGTCGCGCTCACCGCCGTGCCGGCGGACTCGACCGCGATGCACCTCGTCGCCAACGAGCCGCACTGCCCGACCGCGTCCTGGTCGGTGATCCACGGCGCCGTGCACACCGCGAAGGAGATGGGTCAGGAGCTGCATGTCGGACCGATCGTCTCCAGCGACCTCTTCTACAACCCCGACGGCGGCCAGTACGAGCGCTGGTCGAAGCGCGGCGTCCTCGCGGTCGAGATGGAGGCGTCGGCGCTCTTCACCGTCGCTGCGCTGCACGGGATCGAGTCGGGGTGCCTCCTGACGGTCAGCGACATCGTGGTCGAAGGCGAGTTCAAGCGGATCAGCGACGACGAGCTGCGCGCCTCGGTCGACCGGATGACCAAGATCGCGCTCGCAGTCGCCACCTCCGATTAGCGCCGGCACCTACTTCCTGGTCAACCCGGCCTCCGACAACGGAGCGACGGGCAAGCGCTGGCCCGAGCTTGCACACCGCGCCGCACGGCTCGGCCTGACGGGCGAGACCCTCTTCTCGGAGCGGCCGAACCACCTGATCGAGCTCGCGCAGCAGGCGGTCGACGCAGGCGCGTCGCTCGTCGTCGCGGTCGGCGGCGACGGGACGCTGAACGAGGTCGTGAACGGGATCGCCGGGCGCGACGTGGATCTGGCGACGATCCCGCTCGGCACCGGCATGGACTTCGGGCGCACGTACGGCATCCCGACGAAGTTCGACGACGCCGTCCGGCTCGCGCTCGACGGCACGCCGCGCACGATCGACGCCGGGCGAGTCCGCTACCGCACCTGGGGCGGCGAGGACGCCGAGCGGTGGTTCGTCAACGTCGGCTCGGTCGGGATGAGCGGCGCCGTCGCCCAGCGCGCGAACGGGATGTCGAAGGCGCTCGGCGGGAAGGCGACGTTCTTCTATGCGCTGACGCGCGTCTTCTTCGAGTGGGAGAACACCGAGGTGACGGTGCAGTTCGACGGCGGCGAGCGCCGCGGGCGCATGCACGACGTCGTCGTCGCGAACGGCGTCTGGCACGGCGGCGGCATGAAGCTCGCCCCGGACGCGCAGCCGGACGACGGGCTCTTCGACGTCGTCCTGATCGGCGACGTCGGCAAGGTCGACTTCCTGACGACGGCGCCGAAGATCTACAAGGGCAAGCACGTCGCGCACCCGAAGGTGGAAGTCGTGCGGAGCGCCCGGGTCGCGGTCGACGCGGCCGAGCACCTGCCGATCGAGGTCGAGGGCGAGCAGGTGGGCACGACGCCCGCCGTCTTCGAGCTCGTCCCGGGCGCCCTGCGCGTGCGCGTCCCCGCCTGAACGGACGTGCCCCAGGGACTGTCCCCGGGACATGGCCGTGCGACGGCCTGAACGGACGTGCCCCAGGGACAGTCCCCGGGACACGGCTCTTCGAGGCGTGGCTAGTCCGACGGCTTGGCGGCGGTGCTGTCGGGCTTCTTGGCCGCAGTCGTCTTGCGCGCCGCAGGAGGCTTGCCGCCCTCGAGCTTCGCGATCCGTTTCTCGAGCTGCGCCACGCGCTTCTCCATCTGCTCGAGCCCACGCACGCGCTTCGAGAGATCGTCGACGTGGTCCTTCAGCTGCATCGCGCCCTGCACGATGCGCGCCGCCGTCGGGTTCTGTGACGCCTTGCCGAGCACGTCTTCACCGAGCGAGGCGAGTTGGGAGAGCGGGTTCTTGGCCATGTGGATTCCTTTCCCCGGTCAGCGCACTCGCGTAACCGTGTACGTCAGCTGATAGCACCCGTGCCTGTTCGACGGCGGGCAGGACGAGCCTGCCGTCGACGCATTCGTGACGTGGCGACCGAGCGCGGCTCCGCGGTAGGTGACCGCGATCGCCCCCGGGTAGTCGTCGCCCTTCGAGTTGCCGATCTCGGTCGTCAGCGGGCACGGCGCCGTGGGATGACCCGGGCCGTCCCAGCCGGGCAGCGCCCCGAAGTCACACTCGCGCGCGAGGGTGACGAGCGACCACGGCTTGCCACGCTCGACGAAGAAGTCGACCGACTGCCTCCCCTTGAAGACCGAGCCGTCCCGCGCGGCGAGCGTGCCGGGCCAGCGGCCCCAGATGCCGTCGACGTTCCAGTGCAGCTGCCACTCGCCGGGACCGCTCGCGATCTGTCCGAGCAGCGTCGACTCGTTCTTCGCGGGACAGGCCGGCTTGTCCGGCGCGCAGCTGGGATCCATCGCGCGCCGGACGAGCAACCGATCGAAGTGCAGCCGCAGGTGATCGACCTTCAGCGCCGGCTTCGACCAGCCGACGAAGATCTGCCACGCGGCGACGACACGCTTGCCGTCCGGCTGGTCGACGTTCAGGACGACGTCCGCGCAGCCGCCCTTGCCCGCCGTCACCACCGGACGCTGCGCCGGGCTGCTGCCCTTGTCGACGAGCGTGATCGCGAGGTGGCTTGCCCCCGGGCGCGACCCCGGGGCGCAGAGCGTGAAGCGATACGTCCCGTTGACGCTCCACCAGTCGCGTGCGGAGTGCGAGCACGACTTGAACTGGTCGCTGCCCTTCATCCCGGTGCGAGCACTCGGCCTGCTTGCCGGCGGGCGTCGGGTCGCTCGAGATGAAGAGGTCGCCCTCGGCGTCGCCGCGCGGCGAGCGCGGTGACGCGCCGCGGCGCGCGACCCAGACCGCACGGAAGGGGTGGAACTCCGTTTTCTCGCCGCGACCCTGGTAGTGGTCGCAGTCCCAGATCCACGAGCCGAGCGCCTCGACCTGGTCGCCGGCCTGCGGCCGCGCCCACTCCGGGTACGAGCTCGATTCACGCTCCAGGTGCAGCGTGCCCTGCTCGGGCGTCGTATCCCGCGAGGTTCCCGTCAGGAAGTCGTCGGCGTGCTGGACGGTGACGTCGAGGTTGACGTCGTAGGAGTGGTGCGTGATCGGATCGTCCGAGCTCGCGACCCGCGACGCGAGCAGCCCGAGCGGCCCCTTGACGACGCCGTTGACCCAGCGCGGGCTCGGCGGCGGCCCGGCGGACGGGAAGTCGCGGTCGTTGACATAGACCCAGTTCGGCGCCGCGCCGGTGTAGATCTTCGTCGTGTCGCGCTGGCAGCCGTCCGCGATCGCCTGCGTGTTCGGGTCGGGCTTGGTGTCGGCGAGCCGCCAGGCCGTCCCTCCGAGCGCGAGGGCGAGCAGCACGACCACCGTCACCGGGCGCTTCACGCTCTGATTATCACCGTGCATCGCGGGAGCCGCCGGTCCGGTCGCGACCGTACCCTGATGGGATGATCGTCGCGCACCTCGACCTCGACGCGTTCTTCGCGGCCGTCGAAGAGCTCGAGGACCCGGCGCTACGCACGATCCCGCTCGTCGTCGGCGGCGACCCGCACGGCCGCGGCGTCGTCGCGACGGCGAACTACGTCGCCCGCGGCTTCGGGATCCACTCCGCCATGTCGTGCGCCGAGGCGCTGCGCCGCTGCCCGCAGGCCCGGTTCATGCGACCGCGCCACTCGCTCTACAAGGACTACTCGCGCGAGGTCTGGGCGACGATTCGCGAGATCGTGCCGACGGTCGAGCAGGCGGGGATCGACGAGGGCTACCTCGATCTCGGCGAGGTCGCGCCGTCGTTCGACGACGCACGCGCACTCGCCGAGGCGGTGCGCGCCGTCGTCCGCACGCGCACGCGGCTCTCGTGCTCCCTCGGCGTCGCCACGTCGAAGGTCGTGGCGAAGGTGGCGTCGGACCGCCGCAAGCCGGGCGGACTGACCGCGGTGCGACCCGGACAGGAGGCGTCGTTCCTCGCGCCGTTCCCGATCCGCCTCCTGCCGGGCGTCGGGCCCCGGGCCGAGGAGCGGCTCGTCGCGGCCGGCGTCGAGACGATCGGCCAGCTGGGCGCGCTGTCCGACGAGGAGCTCGGCGTGCACCTGCGCGGCGTCGTCGGCCGTCAGCTGCGTGACCGGGCGCGCGGCATCGACCCGCGCCCGCTCGAGGTCTCGACCGAGCGGATCTCGATCTCGAACGAGGAGACGTTCGAGCGCGACATCGCCGATCCGGAGAAGCTGCACGACGAGCTGCGCCGCCAGTCCGACAAGCTGGCGGCCTATCTGCGCGACCGCGGCCAGGTCGCACGCACCGTCACGACGAAGCTCCGCTACCCCGATTTCGCGATCCGGACCCGGTCGACTTCACTGGCCGTCGGCACCGACGACGGGGAGCGGATCGGCGACCTCGCGTGCTCGCTGCTCGACCGCGCGCTGCGCGACCGGCCCGGCCCGCTCCGCCTCGTCGGCGTCGGTCTGTCGGGACTCGCGGATCACGTGCAACTTTCCCTGCCCGCGTCCGTCTGACTGAGTACGAACCTGTTGCCAAAGATTCACCCTTTGGAGGCAGGTGACCGCCGATCCAACTCGTAGATTGAGGCGAACGATGGACATGCGTCACCCCACCAACATTCACGAGCACGTGGCGAAGCGAGTTCACGTGCTGCTGCAGAAGGCGGGCGTCCCGTACGAGATCGAGCAGCAGGTCTGTCAGGCCTGTTCGCGCGTCCTCGACGAGAAGCCCGTCAAGCGCGCCGCGGCTTAACGCCCGAGCGCCGCAGCGCCCCGACCGGCACCGCCGGTCTCGTCGGCGTTATCCCTCTAGGACGACAGAGCCGCAGCGGCGGCTGCGAGCACCTCGCCCGCGCCCGCGTGCACGACGACGTCGGCCTGCGCGTCGTAGGGCGTCGGCTCCCGGTTGACGATCGCGAGCCTGCCGCCGTGGCCGAGTGTCTCGCCGGGTAGGCCGGCGACGGGCCAGACCTCGAGCGACGAGCCGATGACGAGCATGGCGGCCGCCTCGCGGGCGAGCGCGGTCGCACGCTCGACGGCCGCGGCGGGCAGGAGCTCGCCGAACATGACGACGTCGGGCTTCAGGACGGAGCCGCAGTCGACGCAGGTCGGGAGCGGCAGGAGCGCGACGACCTGCTCGCGGCGCTCGGCACGGCCGCACGAGATGCAGCTCGCGCTGGCGATCGATCCGTGCACCTCGACCACGTCGCGTGAGCCGGCCCGCTGGTGCAGGCCGTCGACGTTCTGGGTGATCACCGCCTCGAGGAGACCCGCACGCTCGAGGGCGGCGAGCGCCAGATGGCCGGC
Source organism: uncultured Actinomycetes bacterium (assembly GCA_963779505.1). GTDB lineage: Bacteria > Actinomycetota > Thermoleophilia > Gaiellales > Gaiellaceae > PALSA-600. Next base: position 42,331 of record CAVZYK010000026.1, read on the forward strand.
GTTCGGCTGGATGTCGGCGAGCACGCCGAGACGGCGGCCGTAGAACTCCCAGGCGCGCGCCGGGTCGAGCCGGAAGCCGTCGATCGACGCGACCTCGTACGGGTCGTACTCGGCCCAGACGCCCGACGCGCTCCTGAAGTCCGGCACCCCGCTCTCGGTCGAGATGCCGGCACCCGTCAGCGCGACACACGGCTGGTTCGCCGCGATCAGTTCTGCGACCATCTCCGCCTCATGCACGGCTTCAGTTTCTCAACAGCGATCCGTGTGCGCTTCGCCGAGACCGACGCGCAGGGGATCGCGCACAACTCGAACTACCTCGTCTGGTTCGAGGTGGCACGGGTCGAGTACCTCGAGCAGTTCGCGGGTGGGTACCAGCACCTGCGCGATCACGGCGTCGAGGCGCTCGTGCTCGAGTCGCACGTCCGCTACCTGCAGCCGACGAGGTTCGACGAGCGGCTGGTCGTGCACGCACGCTGCGTCGACGTGCGCGGAGCGCGGTTCCGCTTCGAGTACGCGATCGAGCGGGCGGGTGTGCTGATTGCCGACGGCTGGACGCTGCACGCGACCGTCGACGCGGCGTCGTTGCGGCCGACCCGGGTGCCGGCCTGGCTGATCGAGGCGATCGCTAGTGCGGAGCAGCCGGAGCCTGCTCCGGCGGCGTAGCGGTCGTCGTCGTCGCCGTGGTCGTGGTGGCGGTGGTGGTGGGCGGCTTCTTCTTCGCCTTCGGCGGCACCTTCGTCTTGGCCGGCCCGACCCGGATCACGCGCGGCTCCGAGCGGTAGCTCGAGTACCAGGTCGAATCCGAGAGCAGCTTGCCGCTCGGTGCGTAGACCTTCCGCTCGACGGAGGTCGCCTGCGCGGGCACGCCCGACTCGTCGACCACCGTCGAGCCCGGCTCGAGCGTCGCGTCGATCGTCTTCTCGACCGCCGGCGGTGAGACGACCCGCAACGGCGCGGCCGTCGTCTCGACCCGGCGGTGCTGTGGCACGCCGTAGAGGGCGACGGTCAGCGAGTAGGTGCCGACGTACGTGCGGACCAGCAGCCAGTGTCCGGTGTCGTTGACGAACTTGAGATCCGTGTCCGGGTAGTTGACGGTCGCGTCGCGTCCGAGCGGATAGTGCGAGATGTAGAGGGCGTGGTTCGTGCGGGCGGTGATCGGAAGCCCCGCCTCGTACGCGGCGTTGAAGACCGTCGTCGACACCTGGCAGACGCCGCCGCCGAGGCCGGTCTGGACTTCGCCGTTGATGATCACGGGCGCCTCCAGGAAGCCCTTCGCCGCGGAGCGCTCGCCGGTCGCGCCGTTGAACGAGAACGTCGAGCCGGGAGCGATCAACTTGCCGTCGACGAGGTGGGCGACGAGCTGGACGTTGTGGATCCGGTTCGGGTCGCCGCCGTAGACCGTCGAGTAGGTGGCGACGGTTCCCGTGATGCCGAGCGCCTGCGCCTTGGCGGTCGTCAGCTGCGGCTGCGCCGAGACGATCGCGAGCGGGGCGACGCGTCCGGTCGGACGCTCGGCTGCGGCGAGGATCCGCGCCGCCGAGCGCGGCACGTCGAGCGCGACGCCCGTGCGTGCGGGCACGACCCGAACGCTCCCGTTGGCGTTGACCGCGAAGTCGGCGTCCTTGGGCGCGCGGTTGACGGCGTTCTCGAGCCGCCTGAAGTACGCGTCCGCCGCAGGGCCGGTGAGCGAGATCGGCGTGTTCGCGGTCGTCGGGAGCTGCAGGATCTTGGCGAGGCGCCAGCGAGGGATGCGCAGGCGCGTCGGCCCGGCGGTGACGACGACGGGCGCGGCGATCACCTGCGAGGCGCGCCGCTGAGCGGGGGCGAGCGAGGCGACCGTGACGTTCGGCGCATCGACGCGCACCGGCAGCGCCACGGGCGCACGCGTGAACGACGCCAGGGCACGGACGACCGTCTGCCGGGCGGCCTTGCGGTCGAGCACGCGGCCGGTCGCGCCTGCCGCGATCGAGATGTGGAGCCCGCGGCGGACCAGCTTGGCCTCGCGGTGCGGAGCGTCGATCGCCTTCGCGAAGAGCCCGAGCTCGTAGGTCAGCGCCGCGTTGTAGGCGCGCACGGGCGGCTCGAGGTCCTCCGGGAACACTTCGAGCTCCAGCCGGCGGTAGCCACGGACGAAGCCGAAGCCGCCTCCCTGCCGCTCGGCCGTGGCGACGGCGGCGGCCCAGTCGACCTCGACGCCGAGCGCCTTCGGCGTCACCGTGAAGCGCTCGCCGCCCGCGACGAACGTGACGGGCACGCGCTCGAGCCGCGTCGAGCGCTTCTCGAGCAGCCGCTGCGCGTCGGCGGGTGTGAGGCCGCCGACGTCGATGCCGGCGATCCGGGTGCCGCTTGCGAGCTTCTCGGACGAGCCGGCGAAGACGAAGCCGAGCGCGATCCCGATCAGCACGACCACGCCTCCGAGGGCGAGCAGGCGGGTCCAGAGGCGAGCGCGCGCCGAGGCACGGCGGCGGGCCTGAAGAGCCGTCGAGGAGGCAGCCACTGCCCGGGTCATGGTAGCGCCGGTCCTGTCGGTCGCTAGAAAACGAAGAGCTCGACGCCGCCGGAGACGTTCAGCTCGATCCCGGTCACGTACGACGCGAGGTCGGAGCAGAGCCAGGCGATCGCGTTGGCGATGTCCTGCGGCTCGCCCGGGCGCTTGAAGACCGTCCGGTTCGCGATCCGCTCGTTCATCGACGCGTTCGCCATGTGGAACGCCTCGGTGCCGATGATCCCGGGCACGACGGCGTTCGCCGTGATGCCGTGCTTGCCGCCTTCCATCGCCAGGGTCTTGGTCAGGCCGAGCAGGCCCGCCTTGGTGGTGGAGTAGGAGGCCTGCCCGAAACCGCCGAGCGTGCCCGCGACGGAGGCCATGTTCACGATGCGGCCCCACTTCCGTTCCTTCATGTGCGGCCAGACCGCCTGCGCGCAGTTGAACGCGCCGGTCAGGTTGACGCGGAGGTCGCGCTCCCACAGCTCGGGCTGCTGGTCGCCGAACTGGCCGACGTGATCGAGCGTCCCGGCGTTGTTGACGAGGATGTCGACCGAGCCGAGCTCCTCGACGGCGCGCGAGACGGCCGCCGCGACCTGCTCCCGGTCGGTGACGTCGCAGCGGACGGCGAGCGCCTTGCGTCCCATCGCTGCGGATCTCCTCCGCGGCCGACTCGGTCTGCACGAGGCCCTGCGTGCGGGCGACCATCGCGAGCGGCCCGTACGCGTCCGTTTCCTCCGACAGCTCCGACTCGACGAGCAGGTCGGCGATCACGACGTCGGCCCCGGCGCGGGCGAGTGTCAACGCATCCGCCCGGCCGAGACCGCGTGAGCCGCCCGTCACCAGTGCCACGCGCCCTGAGAGATCGATCTCGATACTCATCAGCGCGGCATGAAGATCTCTTTGGCGATCACGAGGCGCTGAATCTGTGACGTGCCCTCGTAGATCTGGAACAGCTTCGCGTCGCGCATCAGCTTCTCGACGGGGTACTCCTTCATGTACCCGTAGCCGCCGAAGACCTGCACGGCGTCGGTCGTCACCTTCATCGCCGTGTCCGCGGCGAAGCGCTTCGCGAAGGACGAGTAGAGCGTCGCACGGTCACCGCGGTCGAGCATCCACGCCGCCTGCCAGGTGAGCAGGCGCGCGGCCTCGATCTCCGTCGCCATGTCGGCGATCATGAAGTTCACGCCCTGGTGCATCGCGATCGGCATGTCGAAGGTCACACGCTCCTTCGCGTACTCGACGGCGAGCTCGTAGGCGGCCTGCGCGACTCCGACCGCACCGATCGCAGTGCCGGGGCGCGTGAAGTCGAGGGTCTGCATCGCGAGCTTGAAGCCCTGGCCCTCCTCGCCGAGACGATTCGCCGCGGGCACGACGACGTCCTGGAGCGCAAACGCCGAGGTGTCGGTGGCGCGCTGCCCCATCTTGTCGAGGTGCTGCTCGATGGTGACGCCCGGCGTGTCCATCGGGACGATGAACGCAGACATCCCGCGGTGCCCCTTCGCGACGTCGGTCTTCGCGAAGACGACCGTCCAGTTCGCGTAGCCGGCGTTCGTGATGAAGGTCTTCGAGCCGTTGAGGACGTACTCGTCGCCACGGCGCTCGGCCGTCGTCTTGAGCCGCGCCACGTCGGAGCCGGCGTCGGGCTCGGAGAGGCCGAACGAGCAGAGGATCGGCTCCTCGAGCAGCGGCGGGAGCCACGTCGCCTTCTGCTCGTCGCTGCCGGCGATGATCACCGGGCCGGCACCGAGGCCGTTCGCGCCGAGCGAGGTGCCGATGCCGGTGCAGCCCCAGTTCAGTTCCTCGCCGACGAGCATGCCGTCGAAGGCGCCCAGTCCGAGGCCGCCGTGCTCGACCGGGATGTGGAGGTTCATCAGCCCGAGCTCGTGCGCTTTCGCGATCACGTCCGCCGGGTGCTTCATCGCGACGTCGTACTCGGCCGCCTTGGGCCGGATCTCCTTCGCGGCGAACTCGCGCGCCAGCGCGCGCAACTCCTTCTGCTCGTCGGTCAGGGCAAACGAGACGCCGCCCTGGACGGCCTCCTCGATCGTGGCCATCGTCAGCTCCCGGGTGTTGATTGACTGGTCAGTCAACAAGCGTAGCGAGCGCCGTCGGCTCGGGCAAGAGCAGTTTGGCAAGGCGGCTTCGAGGCGCAGCAGTCCAGATAGGCTGCCGCCGATGGATTTCGAGCTCACCGACGAGCAGCGCCTGATCCAGGACACCGTGCGCCAGTTCGTGGACGAACGCGTGCTGCCGGTCGCCGTGCAGAACGACATCGACCACAAGCTCGACATGGAGCTGATCGAGGGCATGGCCGAGCTGGGGATTCTCGGCATCGTCGTCCCGGAGGAATACGGCGGCGCCGGGCTCGACTATGTGGCCGAGGCGCTCGCCTGCGAGGAGATCGAGCGCGGCGAGGCGGCCTTCAGGACGCTGATCTCCGTCCACGTCGGCCTCAACTCGCTCTCGCTGCTCAAGTACGGGACCGAGGAGCAGAAGCAGCGCTGGCTGACCCCGCAGGCGAAGGGCGAGAAGCTCGCGTGCTTCGGCCTGACCGAGCCGGACGCCGGCTCCGACGTCGCGTCGATGCGCTCCACGGCGCGCCGCGAGGGCGACACGTACGTGCTCAACGGCCAGAAGAACTGGATCTCCTACGCGTCGGTCGCCGACCATGCGCTCGTCTTCGCGAAGACCGACCCCGCCGCCGGCCACAAGGGCATCAGCGCGTTCGTGCTCGAGAAGGGCATGAAGGGCTTCACGACGCGGGACACCGAGCACAAGCTCGGCATCTGGGCCGGCTCGACCGGTGAGCTGTTCTTCGAGAACGTCGAGGTGCCGGCCGAGAACCTGATCGGCGAGGAAGGACAGGGCTTCGAGGTCGCGATGCACTCGCTCGACCAGGGCCGGTTCACGGTCGCCGCCGGCGGCGTCGGCGTCGTCCGCGCGTGCCTGGAGCGGTCGGTCGAGTACGCACGCGAGCGCGAGACGTTCGGCCAGGCGATCGGGCACTACCAGTTCGTGCAGGACATGATCGCGAAGATGGTGCTCGGCTACGAGACGTCGAAGCTGCTCGTCATGCAGGCCGCATGGATGAAGAACGAGGGCAAGCGCAACACGCGCGAGACGTCGCTCGCGAAGTGGCATGCCACCGAGTCGGCGTTCGAGGCGGCCCACCTCGCGATCCAGGTCTTCGGCTCGTACGGCTACTCCGGCGAGTACGGGATCGAGCGCTACTTCCGCAACGCGCGCGCCCCGATCATCTACGAGGGCACGACGCAGATCCACAAGATGATGCAGGCGGAGCATGCACTCGGCTACCGCCGCCTGAACGGCCGCAACGGCGAGTCCTCCCCGCTCTGCTCGTGGGCGCCGGCACTCTCGCCGGTACACGCGTCAGCGTAAGTCCGGTAGCAGCTCTCCTCCGCACCAGCGCCACTCCTCACGCGTCGCGCAGAGTCCCGCACGCACGGCGTTGTCGAGCACGTACTCGGCGGCGCTGCGGAAGTGCTGGTCGCCTTCGACCGCACGGGCGCCGAAGCGGCCCTGAAAGAGATGCCCAACCCGGTCATGCCGTTCGTTGAACCACTGTGCGTAGCGGAAGTTGAGGAAGTGCATCCCGTGGGTGAGCCGATCGAGGGCGCAGAGCACGACGAGATGAAAGTGGTTCGGCATCAGGCAGTACGCGAGTAGCTGCCAGTCGTTCTGGCGGCGAGCAGCGTTCACCAACGTCACGAACCGCTGGCGGTCGAGGTCATCGACGGAGATCGCCTGGCGAGCGACTCCGCGGGAGGTCACGTGGTAGACGCCGGCCGGCGGCAGCGAATCGCAACGAGCGCGACGAGGCATCGCACGAGCGTACGACGCGCACCCGCGGTCGACAATTCGCCCGGCGCAGCCATGACCGGACACGGCCGATGTCCCAGGGACTGTCCCCGGGACACGACCGTCTCGACATGTTCCAGGGACAGTCCCTGGGACCCGTCAAAGAAGGACGCGTCCCCTAGAGCTCACCGTCCCAGTAGTCGACGGCGTCGCCGAGGCGAAAGAGCTTGCTCGGCGGCCACGCTGCCGACCTTGTCCGAGTCGGGATAGATCGACGCGCCGGGATCGACGCTTGTTCGACCAGCATCGCGACACGCAACGTCCTCGTCGGTTCGGTTCGTCACCTTGTGCGCGCCCTCCTCGCCGTTCGGGAAGAACGACCACGTCCCACGCGCGCAGCTCCTGCTCCCCCTCCGGCGTACGAAGCGTCGGCGCACCCGTGAGCACGATCAGCCACTCGTCCTCGCCGGTCTCGTAGTGGTACGGGCAGATGCTCTGCCCGGGCGGTAGCTCGTAGACGCACAGGCCGAGCCGCGTCGCTTCGACGAGCGGTCCGACTCGCGCATACGACTCGTTGTATCCGTCTGGATCATCGTCATCCTTCGACAGCGCGACGTCAGCAAGTTGACGTTCTTCAACGGGTGCACGGTCGCGGCAGATCCAGGCGCGTCGTCCAGCGCCAGCGATCTCGGAAGAACCCCGGCCCGACGATCAACGCCGTGTTGCCCAGCTCCGGATACACCGCCACTGACCGTCGCCTGCTCACGAGTCGACGGCATCGCGAACCGAGCGGGGCCTGTCGAGTCGTTGCGCACCTGATGGGCGCTCTCGACGCCGGAAACGGAACGCGACCGATGTCGCCGGCGACGCAGCGTCCGCTCGCCCGCAGGCGTGCGCACGACAGCTCTCCGGAGACGACGATCAGCCACTCCTCGCGTGTCAGCTCGAAGTGGTAGTCGGCGCCGGACTTCCGCCCAGGCTGCGAGCTCGTAGAGGCCGAAACCGAGCAGTGCTGCGCCGTCGCTGGTCGCTCTCGAGCGAGCGAATTGGGGCCCCGCGCTCATTGCGCCGCGAGTCACCTCACCATCCGCGAGGTTGAAGATCACGCGGCGAGCCCCGCGTGCGCGACGTCGACGACCGTCGCCACCGCGCGCTCGACGTCGTCCTCCTCGCCCGGCAGCTGGCCGAGCACCCAGCCGGTGAGGATCTCCTCCAGCGCGCCGTACACGGCCCACGCAGCGATCTGTGCATCGACGTCGCTGCGCACCTCGCCGCGGTCGCGACCGGCCTCGATGATCCGCTGCAGCGCCTGGAAGAGCCCGCGGATCTCGTCGACGCGGTCGCCCACCTCGGGGCTGCGCGCCACTTCGCGAACCAGGACCCGCACGAGCTCCGGCGTCACGAGCCAGGAGCCGAGGTAGATCCGAGCGAACCGGCGCAGCTGCTCACGCAGCGGCACGCCGGCGAGCTCGATCCGCTGCGTGTCCGCGACGAGCTGCGTCCACGTCTCGCGGAAGATCGTCTCGAGCACCTCGTCCTTCGAGCGGAAGTAGTGATAGAGCAGGCCGTGGGCAACGCCTGCCTCCTCGGCGATGTCGCCGACGCGCGACTGGTGGAAGCCCTTGCGCGCGAAGACGCGCACTGCGGCCTCCAGCAACTCGGCACGGCGATCTGTCGTCCGCTCGGTCACCGTCTCGCAGCATAATCAGCGCCTGTGCCGCCGCTCGCCGGGACGACTGTCGCCGATCTGACCCGCTACCTCCCCGGACCGTTCGCGAGCCGCGAGCTGCAGCGCCTCGGCGCACGCGTCGTGAAGATCGAGCCGCCCGAGGGCGACCCCTCGCGCACCGCCTCCCCCGGCTGGTACCGGGCGCTGAACGAGGGGAAGCGCGTGCTGACGTGGGATGCGCGCAGCGAGCCGCCTCCGCCGGAGCTGCTGGAGGCGGACATCGTGCTCGAGGGATTCCGACCGGGCGTCTGGGAGCGGCTCGGCGTCGAGCTGCCGTCGACCACCATCCTCTGCTCGATCACCGGCTTCGGCGCCGACGGCCCGCACGCGACGCAGGCCGGCCACGACCTCAACTACCTCGGTTACGCCGGCGCGCTCGCCGACACCGCGCCTGCGTTGCCGCCCGTCCAGATCGCCGACCTCGCCGCCGGAGCCCAGGGCGCCGTGATCGAGATCCTTGCGGCGCTCCTCACACGCGCGCAGTCCGGGCAAGGCAGCAGACTCTCGATCTCCATGACGCACGGCTCGCACCAGTTCGTCGCTCACCGGCTCGCCGGCGACCCCGTCGAGCGCCTGCTCACGGGCGGCGTCGCGTGCTACCGGATCTACGAGACCGCCGACGGCCGCCACCTGACGGTCGCGGCGCTCGAGCCCAAGTTCTGGCAGCGCCTCTGCGAGCTGATCGGCCGGCCGGAGCTCGCGGAGCGCGCGTTCGAGCCCGAACTGCCGGAGCTCGAGGCGCTCTTCCGGACGCGCACGATGCGCGAGTGGCTCGACCTGCTCGAGCACGAGGACACGTGCGTCGGGCCGGTCCTCTCTCTCGCCGAGTCGGCGGCAGAGCTCGCGTGAAGCTCGTTGCGATCGCCTTCGCGCTCCTCGGGATCCACGTGGGGCCGCACCGCACGATCCCCGTCGGCTACGCGCCGGCCTGGAGCCCGAATGCCGAGCGCATCGCGTACGTGACGCGCGGCGACCTGTGGGTCGCGGACGCCGACGGCAGCCATCGCGCGCGCCTCGTCGCGCAGGCCGACCAGCCCGCCTGGGGGCCGAACGGGCGGCGGCTCGCGTTCGTGCGCGACGGCTGGGTCTGGACGATCCGTGCGGACGGGCTGGACGAGCGGAAGCTCGCACGCGGCGCACATCCCGACTGGTCGCCCGACGGCACGCGCATCGCCTTCGACCGTGACGGTGAGACCTACACCGCGCTCTGGTGGTACGGCGGCGCGCAGAAGGACGCCGGGGTCGGCACGGACCCGGCGTACGCGCCCGACGGCCGGCTCGCCCTCGTTGCCGACGGCCAGATCACCGTCGCAGGCAACGTCGTCGCGGAGGGCACCTCACCGGACTGGTCGGCCGACGGGCGGCTCGCGTGGGTGCGCGACGGGATGATCTACATCGCCGGCCGTCAGTACCAACGCGGCTCGCAGCCGGCCTGGCCGCCTGCACGCCGCTCGCGCGAGCTCTTGCCCGACTTCGACCAGCGCGCGCCGTCCGGGCTCGTGATCGCCGGCGGCGCCGGGCACTGGCGTCTCGGCTTCACCTCGCTCGTCGACAACCTCGGCCCCGGCAGCTCCGTGCTCGTGGGCGAGCGCACGCCCGGGCAGCCGCGCATGACGGGAACACAGCGCGTCAAGCTCGCGAACGGCGCGACCCGCGTCTACCGCAACGTCGCGCAGTTCCGCTACACCAACTCGCCCCCGCACCACCACTGGCACCTGATGCGGTTCGACTCGTTCGAGCTGCACACGCTCGACGGACGCACGCTCGTGCGCGACCGCAAGAGCGGCTTCTGCCTCGCGGACCACTGGGGCGCCGCGCCGGGCAATTACCCCGGCCGCCACCCGGTCTTCCTCGGCGACTGCGACCAGTTCCACCCCGAGGCGACGCACGTGCTGATGGGCACCTCGCCGGGCTACACCGACCGCTACCCGGCGTTCTTCCACGGCCAGAACATCGACATCACCGGAGTGCCGACCGGGACGTACGTGCTGATGCACCGGGTGAACGCGACGATGAACCTGCGCGAGCTCCGCTACGACAACAACGCGGCGTCGGTGCGCATCCGCCTGACGTGGCACGCCGGCGCGCCGTCGGTGCGCGTCCTGCGCACCTGCCAGGCGACCGCTACCTGCTGATTCTGAGGCGTGCGCCCGCGAGCCTGCCCTGGGCGTGCCAGGCGGCGAGTGCGACGACGAACGCCGCGCCTGCGGAGATGACGAGCGCCTGGGCGGCGATGCCGAACGCCACCGCCTCTTCGGTGCGCACGCCCGACGCGACGAGGATCGCGGCGCCGGCGCCGGCCTGCATCGCCGCACCGGCGGGCGCGACGGGCAGCACGGCCGACGCGGCGGAGGCGCAAACGAATGCGAGTGCGAGCGCGAAGTTCGTGCCGAGCCCGAGCGCTGCAAGCAGGACGAAGATCGCCAGCGTCCGCAGCACCCACGAGGTCGCGACGGCGAGACCAGCCCACGCCGCCTCACGAGGAGGCGTCGCGTTGTCGCGAACCCACCCGGAGACCCGGAAGCGGCTGACGAATCGGCCGGCGGCAAGCCGCGGCAGAGCAAGCACGACAGCAGCGGCGGCAACGCCCGCGACGGCGACGACGCCGAGCCCGACCTGCAGCCAGCCGCCCACATGCCCGACCGCGAAGGCGACGGATGCGAGCGGCGTCATGGCGACGCTGTCGAGCAGGCCGAGCAGGAAGATCGAGAGCGCGACCGCGCCGAAGCTCGCGGTGCGACGACGACAGCGCCGGACGACCGCGACGCGGATCACCTCGTCGCAGCGACCCGGCAGCGCGATGCCGCCGACCGAGGCCGCGCCACCGGCGGCGGCGAGCGCCAGCACCGAGGGGCGCTGCTCACGCGTGAAGAGGCGCTGCCAGCCCCACGCCTTCGCGGCGTAGGCGACGAGGAAGATCAGGCCCGCGAGCCCGACGAGCCAGAGATTGGCGTTCCGGAGCGGCCAGCCCGTATGGGCGAAATGGCGTGCGACGAGCCCCGTCGTCCCGACGGCCACGAGCACGAACACGCTGTTCAGGATGCGCTTGCGGGACACGACGTGCACCTCTCTTCGGCAGGCCGCCCGGAAACCTGGATACCTCAGAGGGGGCCAGCGGTAGGCGGTCGTCGTCGAGATGCTGCGGCCATCCCTCGACTGAGGACACAGTAGCGGGCCTCAGCGCGGGCCGAGGTCCTGCGGCAGAGCGACCGCTAGGCCGGGGTGTCGTCCTTCGCCGGCGGCAGCGCCCGCTCGGATGCGTCGTCCTTCGCGGGCGGCAGGATCCGCTCCGTCAGGCCGCCGAGTGCCCGCGTCAGCTCACTTGGTATCACCCAAACCTTGTTTGCGTCGCCCTGGGCGATCTGCGGCAGCACTTGCAAGTACTGGTAGGCCAGCAGTTGCGGGTCGGGATTTCCCTCGTGAATCGCCTTGAAGACGGTCTCGATCGCCTTCGACTGGCCCTCGGCGGCCAGGATGGCCGACTGCTTCTGGCCCTCCGCCTTCAGGATCGCCGACTGCTTCTCGCCCTCGGCGGTCAGGATCTGCGACTGCTTGATGCCCTCCGCCTGCAGGATCGCGGCCCGCTTCTCGCGGTCGGCCCGCATCTGCTTCTCCATCGTGTCCTTGATCGACGGCGGCGGATCGACGGCCTTCAGCTCCACCCGGTGGACGCGGATGCCCCACTTGCCGGTCGCCTCGTCGAGGATGCCGCGCAGCTGGTCGTTGATCGTCTCGCGCGAGGTGAGGGTCTGCTCGAGCGTCATGCCGCCGATCACGTTGCGCAGCGTGGTCACGGTCAGCAGGTCGATCGCGTTGACCGGGTTCGCGATCTCGTACGTCGCCGACTTCGGATCGGTGACCTGGAAGTAGATGACGGTGTCGATGTTGACGACGAGGTTGTCCTCGGTGATCACCGGCTGCGGCTCGAAGGTGACCGCCTGCTCCCTCAGGTCGAGCAGCGGCTTGACGCGATCGATGAACGGGATCACGAGCGTCAGGCCGGGCGTCAGCGTGCGGGAGTAGCGGCCGAGCCGCTCGACCACGCCTGCACGCGCCTGCGGGATCACGCGGACCGTCTTCGCGAGCAGCAGCAGCACGAACGCCACGATCACGGCGAGCACGATCAGGGCTGACAGAGCCACACCCACCTCCTATTCGGCGACCAAGGCGGTCGCACCCTCGATCTGGATGACGTCGACAGTCGTGCCTTCCTCGTACACCTGCCCATCAAGATACGCCCGCGCAGTCCACTCGTCGCCGCCGATCCTGATGCGGCCGCCGTGGACGTCGCAGCGGCGGGTCACGATGGCCTTGCGGCCGACGAGCGCGTCGGTGCCGGTGCGCGAGATCGCGGGCAGGCGGACGTGCCGTCGCGCGACCGGTCTCAGGATCAGGAGCGACGCGACGGAGCAGGCGATGAAGACGATCGTCGAGCCCAGCGGGCCGACACCGAGCAGCGAGGCGAACGCGGCGGCGAGCGCAGCCAGCGCGACGGGGCCGAGAAAGAAGAGCCCGGGCGTCACAAGCTCACCGACGCCGAGCGCCACCGCAACGAGCACCCAGACGAGCCACCCCACGTTGGAGACTTTAGTCGAGGCCGAGTGCCACGGGCAGCGCGCGCAGGTCGTCGATCCGGCCGGGCACGTCGGAGTGACGCCCCTCCCGGTCGACGAGCACGGCCGTCATGCCGACCGCACGTGCTCCCTCGATGTCGTCCTCGATCGTGTCGCCCACCATCGCGGCGTCGCCGGCGGCGACGTCGAGCAGCTCGAGCATGCGCAGGAAGATCGCTTCGTGCGGCTTCGTCTTTCCGTGCGCGCGCGAGGTGAGCACGGCGTCGACGACGAGGCCGTGATGCTCGACGAACAGATCGAGATCCCGGGCGGTGTTCGAGAGGAGGCCGATCTTCAGCCCACGGGCGCGCAGCGCCTCGAGCGTCGGCGGCACGTCGTCGAAGAGGTCGAAGTGATGGGCGTGCTCCCAGGCGTGGGTCATCTCGGCGGCGCAGGCATACGTGTCGCCGACCCCACCCATGCCCTCGATGATCCGCTCGGTGAAGAGGATCCAGATCTCCTCGTCGTGCTCCAGCTCCGGGTGACGCTCGAGCGTCGCGAACGCGGCGCGACGCGCTTCGTCGTAGCGGGCCGGATCGAGCTCGAGGCCGTGCCGCCGGCCGAGCCGCTGATACCCCTCCGGGCCGAGGTCCGGCCCCGGCTGCGCGATCGTGAAATCGACGTCGAAGACAACGGCGCGCAGCCCCATCCGCCGAGCGTAGCCTGAGGTCATGCGCGACCCGCTGACGATCCTCCGCGAGTCGAAGACGATCGCCATGATCGGCGCCTCGCCGAACCCGTCGCGCGAGAGCCACGGCGTCATGCACTACCTCCTGGCGCAGGGCTACCACGTGATCCCGGTGCGGCCCGACTGCGACGAGGTGCTCGGCGTCGCGTGCGTGCCGACGGTCGGAGAGATCGACGAGCCGATCGACATGGTCGACGTCTTCCGCCGGCCCGAGTTCTGCGCGCAGCACGCGCGCGAGGCGGTCGCGGCAGGCGCGGGCAGCCTCTGGCTCCAGCTCGGCATCCGCTCGCCGGAAGCGAGGAGCATCGCCGAAGCCGCGGGCCTCGACTACGTCGAAGACGCCTGTACCGCCGCCCTGCACGCTCGGCATCTGCGGGCTTGACGAGAACCCGGTGCCTGGCACCGGAGTGCCAGGCACCGCGTGTCGCCTCAGTCGGGGTGCGGAGATTTGAACTCCGGACCTCTCCGACCCGAACGGAGCGCGCTACCAGGCTGCGCCACACCCCGAGGCGGGACGAAGGTTAGCCGATGAGCTCGAGCGTGGCCCGCGCGCAGACGTCGGGGCGCTCGCTGATCAGCAGGTGGCCGCAGTCGGCGATGACGCGAATCGGCGCGCGCAGGCGCCGCGCGTACTCGAAGCCGTCCTCGACCGGTACCTGCTGGTCGCGCGCGCCCCAGAGAACGAGCACCGGACAGCGAACCCGGTCGAGCTCCTGCCGCGGGTCGTCGCCGATCAGCGCCCGTCCGGCGCCGATCGCGTCGGTGTGGAGGGTCGTCCCGTGCAGCAGCCCGTGCACGGCGCGCTCCGTCAGCAGATCGGGGTTGGCGACCTCGAAGCCGCCGAAGACGAGCCTCCGCCACCACAGCGACCCGGCGATCCGCTCGGCCCGGCGGGCGGCGATCCGGCCCGGCTGCACGATCCCGGCAAGCGTGATCATCACCTCGGCCCTGCGGGTCGAGCTCGAGATCCCGGCTGCCGCGGCGAGCACGATGCTGCGGACGAGCTCGGGGTGGCGTTCTGCGAGCCGCAGCGCGACCACGCCGCCGAGCGAGTGCCCGAACACGTCCACGGGGCCTGCGAGCGTCGCGGCGAGCGCGTCCGCATAGCCCGCGAGGGAGGCCGAGGCCGGCAGCGGGGTCGAGGCGCCGTGGCCGGGCAGGTCGGGGATCAGCAGCCGGCGCCCGGGCAGGAGCGGCGCGAGCTCGCTGAAGTTCCAGGCCGCGCCGCCGTAGCCGTGGATCAGGAGCAGCGGCGGCCCCTCACCCCGCTCCCAGGTGCGAATCCGCGTGCCACGGTGCTCTGTCCAGCGTTCGTCGAAATCCGGCAGCAGATCGGTCGCATCTGTCACGTGGATCGATTATCCTGAGGTGACTATGAGCTCTGTGGCGACAAGGCGGGGATTGTGATCGACACCCCCGTCCTGCGCCGAAAGGAGCGAAGTTCCTGAAGCCCGCTTGCGCCTCGTGCGCGGCGGGCTTTTTCGTGGCCGAAAACGGCGAGTGGAAGGAGCAAGATGGCAAATCACCTGACGCCGGACGAGCTGTCCGAGGAGACCGGGATCGAGCGCGACGAAGTGATCCGCATCTGCCTCGAGGAGCACGTGCCGATCTACCACGGCAAGATCGACAAGACGCTCTTTTCCGCGCAGCTCCAGGCGCTAGGGGCACTGCCCGCGCAGCACTGAGCTTCGAACGCGCGCTACTTCCGGGCCGCGGCCGTCTTCTTGCGAGAGGACGCCGCGGCCTTTTGCTTCGGCGCGGCGGGCTTCTTCGACGCGGCCGCGACGGACGCGCGCAGCGCCTCCATCAGGTCGACGACGGGCGTCGGGGCTGACGGCTCGGGCGTCTCGATCTCCTGCCCGGCGAGCTTCGCCTCGAGCAGCTCCCGCAGCGACTCGCGGTACTCGCTGCGCAGCTCGGTGGGGTCGAACTCTCCGGCGAGCGAGGCGATGATCTGCTTCGCGAGGTCGAGCTCGGGGCCTTTCACCTCGGCGGACGAGACGGCCTCGTCGATCTCGGCGTGATCCTTGACGTCCTCGTGCACGAAGAGCGTCTCGAGGGCGAGCGCGTCGCCCATCGGGCGGATCAGCGCGAGCTTCTCCTTGCCCGCGAGCACGAAGCGCCCGAGCGCGGCCACGTCGGCCTGCTTCATCGCCTCGAGCAGCAGGACGTACGGACGCCGCTGCGCCTCGGCGCCGGCCGGGACGAGGAAATAGGTGCGGTCGAAGTAGATCGGGTCGACCTCCTCGAGCCGGACGAACCGGCTGATGTCGATCGAGCGCGACGTGTCGCGCTGCTCGATCGCCTCGAGGTCGGCGTCCTCGACGATCACGAACTGCCCCTTCGAGACCTCCCAGCCCTTGACGAGCTCGTCGGACTCGACGTCACGCTCGTGGACCGGGCACCAGCGCTTCTGCTTGATCGGCGATCCGCACTCGCGGTGCAGCAGCCGGAACGAGACATCCGACTGGCGGGCAGCGGCCTTCGTCGCCGGGGTGAGGCCGACGGGGATGTTCACGAGGCCGAAGCTGACTGATCCGTTCCAGGTTGTACGCATGAGCAGGGGTTAAGTGTAGAGGGACGAGGTGGATTCGTGCTTGCGGCGTGCTCTCCTGCAACTACATTCTGCGTAGGTGCCGACGAGCTCGAGGACGATCGCGAATCTGTGGCGCAACGCGACGGCCGAGGGCCGCCCGGGCGCTGCGTACCTGCACGAGGTCGACGGCGAGTGGCGCGAGGTCACCTGGGCCGAGGCGGCCGAGGCGGTCGACGAGCTGGCGAACGGCCTGCTCGCCCTCGGCGTGCAGAAGGGTGCATCGTTCGCGCTCCTCGGCCGGACGTCGCTCGAGTGGGCGCTCTTCGACTTCGCCCTCGGCCTGGTCGGAGCCGTCGGGGCGCCGATCTACGCCAACAGCTCTGCGCGCGACACGCAGTACGTGCTCGAGCATTCGGACGCTGTCGGCGCGCTCGTCGAGGACGACGACCAGCGGGCGAAGGTCGCAGGGCTGCCGCTCGAGAACGTGATCGCGTTCTCGGAGCTCGACGAATTGCGCGCCCGCGGACGTGCCTTCGCGGCGGAGCAGCCGACGGCGCTCGACGAACGCGCGGACTCGATCGACGAGGACGACCTGTTCACCTTCATCTACACGTCGGGAACGACCGGCCCGCCGAAGGCGTGCATGATCCGCCACCGCAACTACTACGCGATGGTGCAGAAGGGCGACGAGATGGAAGATCGCCTGACGGAGCCCGGCGACGTGATGCTCCTCTACCTCCCGCTCGCCCACAACTACGGGCGCCTGCTGCATCTCTCGGCGGCGTACATCGGCTTCACGATCGCGTTCCTGCCCGATCCGCTGCGCGCGGCGACCGAGCTGGTGCGTGTGCAGCCGACGCTGTTCCCGAGCGTGCCGCGCGTCTACGAGAAGATCCACACGGCGGTCGTGACGAAGTTCGACGAGTCGACCGGCGTGCAACGCAAGCTGATCGACTGGGCACTCGCAGTCGGTCGGGACGTGTCGAAGCTACGACAGGCGCAACAACCGGTACCGCGTGGGCTGGCTCTCCGCCACAAGCTCGCCGACCGGCTCGTCTACTCCAAGGTGAAGGCGCGGCTCGGCGGCAAGCTGCGCGTCGCGAATGCGGGCGGTGCGCCGCTCTCGCGTGAGATCGCGGAGTTCTTCCACGCGATCGACATCCTGATCCTCGAGGGCTACGGCCTCTCCGAGGTGACGACCGCGGCCACGGTGAACCGGCCGACGGCGTTCAGGTTCGGCACGGTCGGCAAGCCTCTCCCGGGCGTCGAGATCAGGATCGCCGAGGACGGCGAGATCCTGCTCCGGTCGAACACGGTCTTCGCCGGCTACTACCACGAGCCGGAGGCGACGCGAGAGGTGCTCGACGACGAAGGCTTCGTGCACACGGGCGACGTGGGGCACCTCGACGACGACGGGTATCTCGTGATCACCGACCGCAAGAAGGACATCATCGTCACGGCCGGCGGCAAGAACGTCGCGCCGCAGAACCTCGAGAACGAGCTGAAGGCGCACAAGATCGTCTCGCAGGCAGTCGTCGTCGGCGATCGCAAGCCGTACATCGCGGCGCTGATCACACTCGACCCGGAGATCGCCACCGACGACGCACACGCAGAGGTGCAGCGCGCGGTGGACGCAGTGAACGCCGAGCGCTCGCGCTTCGAGCAGATCAAGCGCTTCGCGATCCTGCCGCGCGAGTTCACGCTCGAGCACGACGAGATCACGCCGACGTTGAAGCTGCGACGCAAGGTCGTGCTCGACCACTTCGCGGCCGACGTCGCCGGCCTCTACGACTGACGCGCTCGGGCCGCTAGAGGATGCGGCGGGCGCCGACGTAGGCCGAGGAGTACCAACCCTCGCCGAGGCTCGAGATCTTCACGACGTCGCCGGTGTGCGGTGCGTGCACGAACTGCCCGCCGCCGATGTAGAGGCCGACGTGGCCGAGGCCGTCGAAGAAGACGAGGTCGCCGGGCTGCAGCTGGTCCTTCGAGACCGCGACGCCCATGCTGTACTGCCCGTACGTCGAGTGCGGCAGCGAGACGCCGACCTGTGCGTACGCCCACGCGACGAGACCCGAGCAGTCGAAGCCGCCGGGGGCTCCACCGCCCCACACGTACGGCGTCCCGAGCTGCGACATCGCAACGCCGACGACACCACCGTGCGTCGAGGGCGGAGCCACGATCGTCTGCTCCTGCGGAGCGACGGCGGAGACGCCGACGACCGTGTCGATCGCCTGCTGCTGGGAGACGCGGTGCTGCTGGGCGATCCGGGCCTGCACGGCCGCGGCCATCTGCAGCTGGCGTGCCTGCTCGGCGGCGACCATCCGGGCGATCTCGCCCTTGATCGACGAGAGCAGGTTGTTCTGCTGCGAGATCTTCGACTCGATCGACTGCTTGGCTGCGGCGCGCGTCGCAACGACCTGCTGCTGGCTGACCTTCGCCTTGGCGAGCAGCTCGCCGTTCCGCTTCACGGCGCGCCGGAAGACCTTGACCTGACCGAGGACGTTCGCGTCGAGCGAGGTGACGCTGCGCGCCCCGTCCATCCGGTTGATCATGTCGTCGAGGCTGCGGGCGCCGAGGATCACCTCGAGCGTCGATGCCTGATCCGATGTGTAGAGCGTCACGAGCCGCTGTGCGATCCGGCGCTGGCTGACCTTCAGGTTCTGCCTGGCGATCCCGAGCTCGTGCCGGTTCTGCTTCAGGTCGCGCTGAATCTTCGCGAGCTGGGCGGTGGACGCCGCGTACTGCGACCGCGCGCGCTCGAGATCATCCGAGAGGCCGCGCAGCTGACCCATCACCTGCTGGGCCTCGGCCCGCTTCGCCGACACCGAGGGGTCGGCAAATGCAGGCACTGCCGCCGCTAAGGCGATGCAGATCACCGCAAGTACGTATGGCGCCTGTCCCAGGCTACGAATGAGTAACCCCTGTTAGGGGCCGGGACGGGCGCACCGGGAGGGGCCGGTACGTCACGAAGGCAGGACGTTAGCAGGCCTCGCGGACGGTTGCGACAGAAGAACCACCCGAATCCCGCCCAGAACCTGTGCAAATCTGCACGAAGTACGGTCGGGTCGCCGTCGAAGCTGTGGTACGGTCCCGCCCGTGCTCGGGCAGGCACACACGCCGCGACGGCGCTTGCTGCCGTTCGCCGCCTTCGCCCTGGTCGTCCTTGCGGCCCCTGCACTCGGTTTAGCCGGGTCGACGCAGTCTGCTTCGACGCAGTCTGCTTCAACCCTGCGAGCGCAGAACCTGCAGCTGGCAGCCAAGAAGCGCGCCGCCGTCCTGCAGCTGTATTCGCTCCAGGAGCAGCTCTCGGCGACGCAGGTGCGGATCGCGTCGCTGAACCAGAAAGCAGACTCACTGCGCGCCGAGCGCGCGAGCCTCGTGCATCAGCTCGGGATCGCGAAAGCCGGGTCGCGCATCGCCCAGACACAGCTCGCCCGCCGGCTGCGGATGCTCTACGAGCAGGGGAACGTCGAGCCGCTCGAGATCGTCTTCGGCGCGAAAAACCTCGACGAGGCCCTATCCAGCCTCGACAACCTGAGCCGTGTCACGGGCCAGAGCGAGGACGTCCTCCGGCAGCTGAAGACGGCCCGGGTGCAGCTGGCCGCCACCTCGAGCAAGCTGGCCGCACGCCAGCGGGCGCTCACGAGCGCCACACAGCAGGCTCAGGCGCAGGCGGCAGCCCTTGCCCAGACGCGCGCCGCCCGGGCGTCCTACATCTCCTCGCTCGCCGCCCAGCGGCGCCTGAACGAGAGCCAGATCTCGTCACTCGTCGCCGCCGCGCAGGCCGCCCAGGCCCGCACGGAGCGGCTCGCGACCGCGGCCGCGGCGTCCCCGCCGGCGTCTGCATCGGGATCCGCGTCGCTCGCGAGCGCCACGGTCGCGCCGCCCGCCCCCGTGGCAGGAGCGCACGAGCTGACGGTGACCGCGACGGGCTACGCGCTGTCCGGCACGACCGCAACGGGGCTCCCCGTCGGCTGGGGCGTCGTCGCCGTCGACCCGTCGATCATCCCGCTCGGCACGCACATGACGATCCCGGGCTACGGCGAAGCGGTTGCCGCGGACACCGGCGGCTCCGTCGTCGGCGCGACGATCGATCTGTGGTTCCCGTCGACGGCGCAGGCGAACGCCTGGGGCCGGCGCACGGTCACGATCGTCCTGCACTGACATCGCATCCTGCACTGACACCAGTGCGGCGGTACACTTCGACCCCCGTCAGGCGCCCAGGAGCCCAGCTGAGCGACGCAGCGAACAACCAAGTTCCGGTCACCCCGAGCGTGCTGCTCGTGGACGATCACGACCTGTTTCGGACCGGTCTCCGCAATCTGCTCGAGGAGCAGGGCGTTCAGGTGATCGGCGAATGCGAGAACGGCACGGACGCGCTGCGCGCGGTGCGCGAGCTCGCGCCCGAGGTCGTCGTCATGGATCTGAACATGCCGGGGATCAGCGGGGTCGAGGCGACCCGCCAGATCTCGATGATCGCGCCGCTGACGCGCGTGCTCGTCCTGACGATCTCGGATCAGGACAACGACGTGATGGACGCGATCATGGCCGGTGCGTGCGGCTACCTGCTTGAAGGACGCGTCGATCAGCGAGCTGATGAAGGGCATCCAGGCCGCCGCCGTCGGCGAGTCGCTCGTGTCACCGACGATCGCGGCGAAGGTGCTGCAGCGCGTGCGCGCGTCGAGCGCATCGCATCGTGAGGCCGAGCTGATTCAGTCCGAGCTCTCCGACCGCGAGATCCAGGTGCTGAAGCTGATCGCGAACGGCAAGGACAACGCGATGATCGCCGGCGAGCTGCACATCAGCCCGAAGACGGTCAAGAACCACATCTCGAACATCCTGATGAAGCTGCAGATCGAGAACCGGATCCAGGCGGCGGTCTACGCCGTCCGCTCCGGGCTCGTCTAGTTCTCCTAGACGGCCGTAGCGGCCTGGACGCGCACGGAGTCGGCGTAGCGGCGCAGCTCGGCGAGCCGGCCACGGAGGCTGCTCAGCTCGTCTGCGTTGTCGTCGAGCCGCTGCGAGAGGCTCGTCATCTCTGCGCCCTTGCCCTCCAGGTCGCCGGCGGGCAGCTCCTGCGCGGCGGCCGCGAGGCGCTTCTCGAGCCGCCAGCGCTCCGCCTCGAGCGCCAGGGCGTATGCGTAGCCGTCCGTGAGCGTGCGCTCGATCCGGTCGAGGTCGCGGTCCGAGCCGGAGATCAGGTCGGAGATCTGCTGAAGGAGCTCGGTCACAGCTTTCGATTCTTCGGCTCGGGCGGCGGCGCGGCAAGGGCCGCGCGACCCATCTTCCGCCCGGGCGAGGCCCACGCCGCCGCCTCGTAGGTCACAATCCGATCCGTGCTCAGGGGTGTGCTCGCACTCGTCACGTGCCTGGCATTCGCCCCTGCAGCGACTGCCGCGCCGCCGCTTGCGACGAGACTGGCACAGGCGCTTGCGGTGCCCGGCATCTCGACGACGCAGTCGAGCGCGATCGCGATCGACCTCGCAACCGGCCAGACCCTCTTCAGGCGCAATGCAGACCGCTCACTCGCACCGGCGTCGAACGAGAAGCTCACCGTCACCTATGCCGCGCTCGTCGAGCTCGGCACGTCGTATCGGTTCCGCACCGCGCTGCTCGGCGTCGGCTCTCAGGAGGAGAACGTGTGGCACGGCGACGTCTTCCTCAAGGGCTACGGCGACCCGACGCTCACATCGCCGGAGCTCGAAGGGCTTGCGGAGCAGTTGACGGAGCTCGGCATCACGCGCATCGACGGGCGCGTGCTTGCCGACGAGTCGTGGTTCGACGCGCAGCGAACGGCGCCGGGCTGGAAGGCAGCGTTCTTCATCAACGAGTCGCCGCCGCTCTCCGCGCTCGTCGTCGACCGCGGCCGGTACGACGGCCACACGGCACGACAGCCCGCACTGGCGGCGGCGGGCCAGCTGCGTCGCCTGCTGCTGCGGCACGGGATCACCGCGGGAGCGGTCGCAGTCGGCCGCGCTCCTGCAGGCGCGTACGGGCTGGCACAGATCGAGTCGGAGCCGTTGCCGGACGTGCTGAAGGAGATGGACCGCGACAGCGACAACTTCATGGCGGAGCTGATCCTGAAGGAGCTCGGTGCAGAGGCCGGCGAAGCGGGGACGACGGGCGAGGGCGTGCGCATCGTGTTGCGCGATCTCGCGGACGCCGGCGTGCCGCTCGCAGGCGTGCGCATGTTCGACGGCTCGGGCCTGTCGCTCGACGACCGGCTGACAGCGCGAGCGCTCGCGACGCTGCTCGTCGTCGCCTGGAACGACGTCGACCTGCGGAATCCGTTCTGGGCGGCACTGCCGGTGGCGGGCGTCAACGGCACGCTCGAGGACCGCATGCAACGCGCGCCCGCACGCGGCGCGGTGCGCGCGAAGACGGGCACGACGAACCGTGCGTCGGCGCTTTCCGGGTATGTGCGCGACCGCTACGTGTTTGCGGTCATGCAGAACGGCTGGCCGGTGTCGACGTGGTCGGCGCGCAAGGCGCAGGACCGCTTCGCGACCACACTCGCGTCAACTCTTTAGCAGCGCCTCCAGGTCGGCCTCGCCGAGGAGCGGCACGCCCTGCCTTCTCCGCCTTCGCGACCTTCGACCCCGGCGACTCGCCGACGAAGACGCCCGCGGTCTTCTTCGACACGTTGTCCGAGACCTTCGCGCCGAGCGCCTCGAGCGCGGCCTTCGCCTCCTCGCGCGACATCGACTCGAGCGTCCCGGTGATCACGTACTGGTTGCCGGTCAGCGGCCCCTCGACGGGGCGCTCCTCGGCGCCCGCCTCGAAGCGCAGCCCGATCGCACGGAGCTCTGCGACGAGGCGTGCGTTGTCGTCGTCGGCGAACCACTC
The DNA here is from genome assembly GCA_963779505.1 of uncultured Actinomycetes bacterium. Lineage (GTDB taxonomy): Bacteria > Actinomycetota > Thermoleophilia > Gaiellales > Gaiellaceae > PALSA-600. Next base: position 65,050 of record CAVZYK010000026.1, read on the forward strand.
GGCAATCGCCTCGGCACGCTCCGGGCCGATGCCCTCGCACTCCATGATCTCCTCCTGCGACGCGGCGGCCAGCCGGTCGACGCTGCCGAAGTGGCGCGCGAGATTCTGCGCAGTCACCCAGCCGACATCGGGGATGTTGAGGCCGAAGAGCACGCGCCGGAATGGGATCTGCTTCGACGACTCGATCGCGTTGACCGCGTTGGTCGCGGAGATCTCCGCAAAGCCGTCGAGCTCGAGGAGCTGCTCCTTCGTCAGGCGGTACAGCTCCGGCAGCGAGCGGACGAGCCCGAGCTCCCAGAGGCGCCGCACGAGCTGCTCGCCGACGCCGTCGATGTCGGCCGCGGCCTGCACCCAGTTGATCAGCGACTCGAGACCGCGGGACGGGCAGGCGCGGTTCGGGCAGCGATGCATCGCCTCGCCCTCCGGCTTGACGATCTTCGTGTCGCAGAGCGGGCAGCGCTCCGGCATGCGGAATTGCTTCGTGCCGCGACGGTGCGCGCCCGCCGGGCCGACGATCTGCGGGAATCACATCGCCGGCGCGCTGGACGATCACGTCGTCGCCCTCGCGAATCTCCTTGCGGTTGATGTCCTCCTCGTTGTGCAGCGTCGCGCGCGAGACGACGACGCCGCCCACCTCCACGGGCTGCATGACCGCCCATGGGTTGAGCGCACCGGTGCGTCCGACGCGGATCATGATCTTCTCGAGTCGCGTCGTCGCGGTCATCGGCGCCCACTTGAACGCGCGCGCCCAGCGGGGGCGTGAATGGAGCGAGCCGAGCGTGCGCTGCTGCTCGAGATCGTCGACCTTGATCACGATGCCGTCGATCTCGTAGTCGAGCTCCGTGCGTCGGCGTTCCCACGCGACACAGGCCTGCGCGACTTCGTCGACCGACTCGACCCGCTCGGCGAAGGGGTTGATGGGGAATCCGTGCGCCTTCAGCCAGGTGAGCGTCTCGGAGTGCGACGCGAGCTCGACGCCCTCGTGGGCGCCGACGCCGTACGCCCACACCGAGAGCGGCCTGCTCGCTGTGATCGCCGGGTTCTTCTGGCGCAGCGAGCCTGCCGCGGCGTTGCGCGGGTTCGGCGTCGGCTTCTTGTCCTCGGCGACGAGCCGCTCGTTCAGCTCGCGAAAGCCGGACAGGGGCATGTAGACCTCGCCGCGCACCTCGACCAGGGCAGGCACGTCGTCACCGAGCAGCCTGAGCGGGATCGAGGGGATCGTGCGCAGGTTGACGGTCACGTCCTCGCCGACCTCGCCGTCGCCGCGCGTCGCGCCGCGGACGAAGAGGCCGTTCTCGTAGGTCAGATTGATTGCGAGCCCGTCGATCTTCGGCTCGAGCACGAACGCGACGGCCGCGCCGTTGTCGAGGCGCTTGTCGACGTCGGCCGCCCATTTGACGATCGCCTCGTCCGTCGTCACCTTCTCGAGCGAGCCCATCGGCGTCAGGTGCTCGACCTTCTGGAACTTCGACGAGGCGGGCGCGCCGACGCGCTGGGTCGGCGAGTCGGGCGTCACGAGCTCGGGATGCTTCTCCTCGAGCGCGACCAGCTCGTCGTACGCGCGGTCGTACGTCGCGTCGTCGACCGAGGGCTCGTCGAGCACGTGGTACTCGTGCAGCCAGGTGGCGAGCTGCGTGCGCAGCTCCATCGCGCGCGCGGCGTCAGAGGACGGCAAGCAGCTCCTCCGCGGTGTCGACGATCACGTCCGCATCGGCGAGCGCCGCGCGGTCGTGGATCCCGCCCCAGGTGACGCCGACCGCGTGCAGGCCGCCGGCCTTCGCGGCTTGCATGTCGTACGGCGAGTCGCCGACGTACGCCGCCTGGTCGGCGCTTGCACCCAGCCGCTCGAGCCCGAGCAGCAGTGGCTCCGGCTCGGGCTTGTGGCGCTCGGTCTCGTCGCCACCGACGACCGTGTCGAAGTAGTGGGCGATCGGCAGCCGCGCGAAGGCGAGATCGACGGTCGCACGGCGCTTCGCCGTCACGAGCCCGAGCGCGCGGCCCTGCTCCTTGAGCGTCGTCAGCGTCAGCTCGATGCCGAGAAACGCCTCGAGCGAGTCGTGCAGCGGCTCGTTGTGGGCGCGGTAGACGCGCACCAGCTCGTCGACGTGCTCCGGCGCGAACGCCTCCATCTGCGCCTCGAGGCCCGGCCCGCCGACGTTCGCCATCAGCTCCTGCTCGGAGTAGTCGCGCGCGAGCACCGTCTGCGTGGCGTGCCGCATCGACGCGAGGATGATCGGGCCCGAGTCGACGACCGTGCCGTCGAAATCGAAGAGGACGACCGGGAAGCGCACGCCGTCGATCGTAGCGACGGGTGCCGCTGCGGCTAGCGCCGCAACGAGTCGCGCAGCTGGTCGAGCAGGGGCCGCCGCAGCGGCGGCGGCTCGATGAACGAGGCGACGCGCGCCGCTTCCTCTTCGGTCAGCGAGACGGCCGCCTCCGCCGCGTCACCCGACCAGATGCTGAAGCGCACCTGCGGCTGCGTGGACTCGTCGCCGAAGTAGCGGGTGACGCGCAGCGCCTTCTGGACGTCGCCGGGCATCCCCGGATGCGGCGCGAAGAACTCGACGAGCTTGCGCCGCTGGGGCACGGCACACCAGGGGCAGTAGCGGAACCTGTCCTCGACGCCGTTCCCACAGTGGCGGCACGTGTGCACCTGCTGATTCTCTGCCCGGAACGACCGCCGATCAACCCGTCGCGGCCACTTCAGCCATGTTCCAGGGACAGTCCCCAGGACACGTCCCGCAGGGGCGCCTCGCCGTACGTGACCTCGGTCAGGTAGAGCCCGTGCGGCGGTGCCGTCTTGCCGCCCTCGCTGCGCGGTCTGCCGACGAGCAGCGGCGCCAGGTCGATGCCTTCGAGCATCGAGCCGACGAGCGTCCGCACCATGTGGCGCAGGAACGAGTCGGCGGTGATCTCGAACGCGACGACGTCCTCGTCCAGCTCGACCCACCGCGCTTCGTGGACGGTGCGTCTGAAGCGCTTGTGATGCGTCTCGCTCGGCGTGAACGCCGTGAAGTCGTGCGCGCCGACGAGAGCGGCGGCGTTCTCCGCGAGCGCCGGGAGGTCGAGCGGCCTTGGATGCCAGAGCGCGCGGCGCGCCTCGAACGCCGACGGCACGCTGCGCCGCCAGACCCGGTAGCGGTACGAGCGGGCCCGCGCGTCGAAGCGCGCGTCGAACGCGTCCGGTGCGTGCTCCGCCGCGAGCACGCAGAGGTCGTGCGGCAGCAGCCCGTTCAGCGCCTCTGCAGCGCGCTCCGGCGGCGGGCCGGTCTCGACCTCGACGGAGGCGACGTTCCCGAGCGCGTGCACGCCGGTGTCGGTGCGACCCGCGACCGCAAGCGCGTCGACGCGGCCGTAGAGCTGGGCGAGCACGTGCCGGAGCTCGGCTTCGACCGTCCTCGCGCCGGGCTGACGCGCCCAGCCGCGGAACCCGGTGCCGTCGTACTCGACCGTTAGCTTCAGACGCACGTCAGGGTTCCCTGACGCCACTTGTAAGGTCTGCCTTCTGCTCTAGTCACTTGGCATCTCTTAGCTACACTCTACCCGTGTCCGACGAGAACCATTTCCTCCTGCAGCGCGTGCAGCCGGCGATGGTGGGGCTGATCGACGGCTCGCTCTCGACCCTGGCGCCCATCTTCTCGGTCGCCATCGTCAGCCACAAGCCGCTCTACGCCTTCGCGGCCGGCCTCGCGACGTCGATCGGGGCAGCGATCTCGATGGCGTTCTCGGAGGGGCTCTCCGACACCGGCGAGCTGACCGGCCGCGGCACACCGCTGACGCGCGGCGCGATCACCGGCGCCGGCACGTTCCTCGGCGGGATCCTGCATACGCTGCCGTTCCTCCTGCCGAATTACCACGCCGCGATCGTGACGGCGATCGTGGTCGTGTGCTTCGAGCTCGTCGGTCTCGCCTGGATCCGCTGGCGGTTCTTCGACACGAGCTTCGTCAAGTCGCTCGGGTCTCGTCAGCGCCGCCGGCGCAGTGATCGCCGTCGTCGGCGCGCTCGTCGGCGCCGGCGTGTAGCCGCCGGACGGCAGAGCGCGTCGAAACTTCAAGCATGAGCTTGCGACGGTCGCTGATGGATGAGCTTCTGCCGGTTTCGGCGGTTGCCCCGCGGCCGCCTTTCGTGCACGTCCCGGCGTAGGCGCTCCCGCTTCGGCCCGGAGCGCCGCGACCAACTCCGTTACCGCCGGCAACGTCCACGAAGGAGGACAGCGATGTTCGCACTACGCCTGCTCGCGGGAGCATCCCGATGAGCACGACCGCTTTACCCAGCCAATCGAGGGACTTCCCCGCCTGGTACGGCGAGGTCGTGCGCCGCGCCGGGCTCGCGGAGAACTCGGCCGTGCGCGGCGCGATGGTGATCAAGCCGTACGGCTATGCGATCTGGGAGACGATCCAGCGCGAGCTCGACGACCGGATCAAAGCAACCGGCCACGAGAACGTGTACTTCCCACTGCTCGTGCCCGCGTCGGTGCTGGCGCAGGAGGGAAAGCTGATCGAAGGGTTTGCACCCGAGGTCGCCGTCGTCACCGAGGCGGGCGGGAAGAAGCTGGACGAGCCGCTCGCGGTGCGTCCCACCTCCGAGGCGCTGATCTGGTCGACGTATGCCCGCTGGGTGCAGTCGTACCGCGATCTGCCCCTGCTCTACAACCAGTGGGCGAACGTCGTCCGCTGGGAGCTGCGGCCGCGCCTCTTCCTGCGGACGACCGAGTTCCTCTGGCAAGAAGGGCACACGGCGCACGAGACCGAGCAGGAGGCGGTCGCGGAGGCGCTGACGATCCTCCATGACGTCTACGCGGACACGATCGAGAACGTCCTTGCGATCCCCGTGGTGCGCGGTCGCAAGAGCGAGAGCGAGCGGTTTCCCGGCGCGGTCGACACCTACACGCTCGAGGCGCTGATGCGCGACGGAAAGGCGCTGCAGACGGCGACGTCGCACTACCTCGGCCAGGGCTTCCCGCGCGCGTTCGGCGTCCGCTACACCGGCCGCGACGGCCGCGAGCATCATCCGTACGCCACGTCGTGGGGCGCGACCACGCGACTCGTCGGCGGTGTCGTGATGGCGCACGGGGATGACCGCGGCCTGCGGCTTCCCCCTCGCGTCGCACCGCAGCAGGTCGTGATCGTGCCGATCGTCCGCGACGACGATCGCGCCGACGTGCTACGGCTCGCCGCGGCCGTCGCCGACGAGCTGCGCACGGCGGATGTTCGCGTGCGCCTCGACGATCGTTCCGAGGTCCGGCCCGGGTTCAAGTTCAACGAGTGGGAGCTGAAAGGAGTGCCGCTCCGCATCGAGCTCGGCAGTCGGGACCTGACGACGGGAGCGGTCACCGTCGCGCGTAGAGACACCGGCGAGAAGCAGCAGATCCCGCTCGCTCGCGTGACCGGCGCGGTCGCCGAGCTGCTCAGCGACGTTCAGGCGTCGCTCCTCGAGTCCGCCCGCGCGGAGCTGGAGCAGCGGACACTCCGGGCTCCCGGCGGCTACAACGAGCTGATCGAGTATCTCCGCGCCGCGGCGGGGTTCGTCGCGGCGCCGTGGTGTGGCCGCGAGGAGTGCGAGGCGCAAGTCAAGGACGACAGCTCCGCGACGATCCGCTGCCTGCCGCTCGACGAGCAACAGCCAGAGAGAGGCGACTGCGTCTGTTGCGGCCGCTCGGCGGCGACGACGGCCATGTGGGCGCAGGCGTACTAGCGCGGCCTCGACCGGAGACGCTCGAGCCTGGTTCAGCGAGCTGAACCAGGCTCGGGTGCTTAGGCCTTGGGCTCGTCGTCGGCCGCGGGCTCGTCGCCCTCGGCCGGTGCCGCTTCCGCGGCGGGCTCAGCGGCCTCAGGCTCGCAGCCTCGGGTTCCGCCTCGACCTCGGCGGCCGCCTCGGGATCCTCGACGGCCTCTTCCTCGGTCTCCGGAGCCTCTTCGGCTGCTTCGACCGGCACGGCCGGTGCAGGCGCCGGGGCGGGCGTCCGCTCCTCGCGCTGCGTCGCGACGTACTCCTCGTCGACGAGCTCGAGGTAGACCATCTCGGCTGCGTCACCCGGACGCGGGCCGATGCGGATGATGCGCGAGTAGCCGCCCGGACGATCCTTGAAGCGCGGGCCGACCTCGGCGAACAGCTTGTGCACGATGTCGCGCGAGCGCAGGAACGCCGTCGCCTGCCGGCGGGCATGCAGGTCGCCGCGCCGGCCGAGCGTGATCATCTGCTCGGCGATCGGCTTGACGGCCTTCGCCTTCGTGACGGTCGTCTTGATGCGGCCGTGCTCGATCAGCGCACCGGCAAGGTTCGAGTAGAGCGCCTTGCGGTGCGCCGAGTCGCGGCCGAGCTTCTTGCCTGCGCGTGCGTGCCTCACGTCGGTCCCTACGCCTCCGGGCCGTTCAGGCCGTTGGACGAGGAGCCACCGCGGAGGTTGAGGCCGTGCTGCTGCAGGGTCTCCTTGACCTCTTCGATCGACTTCTTGCCGAAGTTCGGGATCGCAGCAAGCTCCGACTCCGACTTCGTGACGAGGTCACCGATGGTCTCGATGCCGACGCGCTTGAGGCAGTTGTACGAGCGAACACCGAGCTCGAGCTCCTCGATCGGGAAGTTCTCCATCCCGCCGGCGAGCGACGGCACGCCGCTGTCGCCGTTGCCGTCCGCACCCGACGGCGACGACTCGCCGAAGCCCTCGATCTTCTCGAGGTCGGTGAAGATCGCCAGCTGGCGGATCAGGATCTCGGCGGCCTCGGCGATCGCGTCCTTCGGGTCGATCGACCCGTTGGTGGTCACGTCGAGAATGAGCTTGTCGTAGTCGGTGCGCTGCCCGACGCGTGCCGCCTCCACGTCGTAGGTGACGCGGTTGATCGGCGAGAACATCGAGTCGACCGGGATGACCCCGATCGTGTGGGCCTGGCCACGGTTGCCCTCGGCGGGCAGGTAGCCGCGGCCACGGCCGATCGTCAGCGTGATCTCGAGGCGGCCCTTCGAGGAGAGGTTGGCGATCTCGAGGTCCGGGTTGAGGATCTCGAGGTCTGCCGGCGCCTCGATGTCGGCGGCGGTGACGGTGCCGTCGCCGCGCTTCGTCAGGCGGACCTCCACCTCCGGCGACTCGCCGTGGAGGATGCAGACCAGCTGCTTCAGGTTGAGAATGATGTCCGTGACGTCCTCGCGGACGCCCGGGAGGGTCGTGAACTCGTGCGCGACGCCCTCGATCTTCACCGAGGTGACCGCAGCGCCCTCCAGCGAGGAGAGCAGCACACGACGCAGCGAGTTGCCGAACGTGTAGCCGAAGCCACGGTCGAGCGGCTCGATCACGAAGACGCCGCGGTCTTCGTTGACCTCCTCGTGCGTGATCTTCGGGACCTGGAAATCAGTCGCGCGTACAGCCACTTGTGTCCTTTCGACGAAACGAGTCTTACTTCGAGTACAGCTCGACGATGAGCTGTTCGGAAACCGGCGTGTCGATCTCGGCACGCTCCGGCCACTTCAGGACCTTGCCGGTCAGGCCGTCGTGGTCCGCCTGCAGCCACGGTGCGACCGCGGCGGTGAGGTCGGTCGCGTCGCGGATGACCTGCTCTGCGCTCGACCCCGACTTCATCGTCACGACGTCGTCGGGCTTCACCTGATAGCTCGGGATGTTGACGCGGCGGCCGTTGACCGAGAAATGGCCGTGCCGCACCAGCTGGCGCGACTGCGCGCGCGAGGCGGCGAAGCCGAGCCGGTAGACGACGTTGTCGAGCCGCGTCTCGAGCATGCGCAGCAAGTTGTCGCCGGTGATGCCACCCTGCTTGTTGGCCTTCTCGTAGTACGTGCGGAACTGCGTCTCGAGCAGCCCGTAGTAGCGGCGCGCCTTCTGCTTCTCGCGCAGCTGCAACAGGTACTCGCTCTGCTTGATCCGGCCGCGGCCGTGCTCGCCCGGCGGATACGAGCGGCGCTCGATCGCGCACTTCTCGGTCAGGCAGCGCTCACCCTTGAGGAAGAGCTTCATGCCCTCACGGCGGCACTGCTTGCACTTGGGGGACGTATCTCTTGCCACTACACGCGCCTCCGCTTCTTCTGGCGGACGCCGTTGTGTGCCTGCGGCGAGACGTCCTTCACACCGAGAATCTCGAGACCGGCTGCCTGCAGCGAGCGGATTGCCGTCTCGCGTCCGGAGCCGGGGCCCTTGACGAACACTTCGACCTTCTGCAGGCCGTGCTCCATGCCCTTGCGGGCGGCCGCGTCGGCGGTCACCTGCGCGGCGAACGGAGTCGACTTGCGCGAGCCCTTGAACCCGGCCGAGCCGGCGGACTCCCACACGATCACGTTGCCCTCCTTGTCGGTCAGGGCGACGATCGTGTTGTTGAACGACGTCTTGATGTGCGCCTGGCCGATCGCGATGTTCTTGCGAACGCGACGGCGGGTGCGACCACGAGTGGCGCCGGCCTTGCGAGGAGGCGCCATTTACTTCGTCTTCTTTCCGCGGCCGACGGTCTTCTTCGGGCCCTTGCGGGTGCGGGCGTTCGTCTTCGTGCGCTGGCCGCGCGCCGGCAGGTTGCGCCGGTGCCGCAGTCCGCGGAACGAGCCGATCTCCTGCAGGCGCTTGATCGCCTGGGTGCGCTCGCGGCGCAGGTCGCCCTCGACCGTGAAGTCGGAGTCGATCAGGTCGCGGAGCTTCGCGACCTCGTCCTCCGTCAGGTCACGCACCTTCGTGTCGGGCGAGAGCCCGAGGGCGTCGCAGATCTTCTGCGCCGACGGCTGTCCGATCCCGAAGATGTACGTCAGCCCGATTTCGAGCCGCTTCTGGTTCGGAAGGTTCACACCTGCGATACGAGCCAAATCTCTCCTTTACCGGTGCTTTCGCTAACCCTGCCGCTGCTTGTGGCGCGGGTTGGTGCAGATGACCATGGTGCGCCCATGCCGCTTGATAACGCGGCAGCGCTCGCACATGGGCTTGACAGAAGGGCGGACTTTCATGAGATGAGATCGCACGCGGGCAGACGCCTCGCGACGCGGGTCGTCATGGTACCAGGACCTTCGTTGCTGAAGTCAGGATGCGAGGCCCCGCCTCGGTCACGGCCACCGTGTGCTCGAAATGGGCGGCCAGCGACGAGTCCGAGGTCGAGATCGACCAGTCGTCGTCGTGGATGTAGACGTCCGGCGAGCCGGCCGTGATCATCGGCTCGATCGCGATCGTCATGCCCGGCTTGAGCTCCGGGCCGCGGAGGCTGGAGACGAAGTTCGGCACCTGCGGGTCCTCGTGCATCGAGCGCCCCACCCCGTGCCCGACCAGGCTGCGGATGACGCTGAAGCCGGCGGCCTCGGTCACCGTCTGGACCGCCTGGGAGATGTCCCCGATCGCGTTCCCGACCTTCGCCTGCTCGATCCCGGCCTCGAGGGCGGCCCGGCAGGTGTCCAGGAGCCGCTGCGCCTCGGGCGCGATCGACCCGACCGCGAACGTCCAGGCGGAGTCGGCGACGAACCCGTCGAGCGTCACGCCGACGTCGACCGAGAGGATGTCCCCGTCGGCGAGCCTGGAGGCGCCCGGGATCCCGTGCACCACCATGTCGTTCGGCGAGAGGCAGGTGGCGGCCGGATAGCCCTTGTAGCCCTTGAACGTCGGCACGCCGCCGTGCGAGCGGATGAACTCCTCGGCGACGCTGTCGAGCTCGCTCGTCGTCACACCCGGCTGGATGCGCTCTTCGAGCAGCGCGAGCGTCTCCGCGACGACGCGGCCGGCGCGGGCCATCGTCTCGATCTCGGCCTCGGACTTGCGGATGATCACAGCGCGCCCTCCAACGGAGCAACCCGGTCGAGCGCCGCAGAGACCTCGGCCCAGACCTCGTCGATCGACGCCTCACCGTGCAACGGAATGAGCTTGCCGGTCGCACGGTAGTGCTCGACGATCGGCTCGGTCTCCGAGTGGTAGATCTCGAGGCGCTTCGCGATCACGTCGCGCGTGTCGTCGAGCCGGTTCTCGATCTCCGCGCGGCGGAGCGCACGTGCCATCCCGACCTCGTCCGGGATGTCGAAGAAGAGAATCCCGTCGAGCCCGCGGCCGATGCCGATGAGCATCGAGTCGAGCGCCTCCGCCTGCGCGAGGTTGCGCGGGAAGCCGTCGAGGACGAACCCGGCGCGCGCATCGTCGCGACCCAGGCGCTCCTGGATCATCGCGATCGTCAGCTCGTCGGGGACGAGCTGACCCGTGGCCATGATCTCGCCGACGCGGCGGCCGAACTCGGTGCCGGCCTCCTGCTCTGCCCGGAACATGTCGCCCGTCGAGACGTGAGGAATGCCGTGCTCGCGGGAGATGCGCTTGGCCTGCGTGCCCTTGCCGGCGCCCTGAGGGCCGAGGACGAGAAGGTTCACTTCAGGAAGCCCTCGTAGTTGCGCATCATCATCTGCGACTCCATCTGGCGCATCGTGTCGAGCGCGACGCCGACGACGATCAGCACGGAGGTGCCGCCGAGCGCACGACCGGTCGCCTGCGAGAAGCCGAACTCCTTGATGAAGATCGACGGCGCGACGGCGATCGGTCGCCAGGAACAGCGAGCCGGGCAGCGTCAGGCGCGTCAACACGCGGTCGAGGTACTGCGCGGTCGGCGGGCCCGGGCGGATGCCGGGGATGTAGCCGCCGTACTTGCGCAGGTTGTCGGCCTGGTCGACCGGGTTGAACTGGACCGCGGTGTAGAAGTAGGTGAAGACGATGATCAGCAGCGCCTCGGTCGCGAGGTACGGCCACGAGAGCGGCGCGAAGTGCGTGTTGATCCAGGTGTTCGTGCTCGGCACGAACGAGCCCACCGTCTGCGGCAGCGCGAGCAGCGCCGCCGCGAAGATGACCGGGATCACGCCCGCCATGTTCACGCGCAGCGGCATGTACGTGGAGCCGCCGGCGGTCTGGCGCCTGCCCCATCATCTGCTTCGCGTACTGGATCGGGATCCGGCGCTGGCCTTCCTGCACGAAGACGACCGAGACGACGATCGCCGATCGCGACCAGCGGGAAGAACAGCCGCTCCATCGGCCCGCCGTTGATCCACGCGTTGACGCCCTGAGGCGCCGACGTGAGGATCGAGGCGAAGATCAGCAGCGAGATCCCGTTGCCGATGCCGCGCTTGGTGATCAGCTCGCCGATCCACATCAGGAGCGTCGTCCCTGCCGTCAGCGTGACGATGATCAGGACGAGGCGGCCCGGGTTGCCGGAGAGGGCGCCCTGCTTGTGGAAGAGGTACGCGTAACCCGTGGCCTGCGCCGCCGCGAGGACGACGGTCAGGTAGCGCGTGTACTGGTTGATCTTGGCGTAGCCGGACTCACCCTCCTTCTGCAGCTGCTCGAGCTGAGGGATGACGACCGTCAGGAGCTGCAGGATGATCGACGCCGTGACGTACGGCATGATCCCGAGCGCGAAGATCGAGAAGCGGGAGAGCGCCGAGCCGGAGAACAGGTTCAGCAGGCCGAGCAGCGAACCGCCCTTGCCGTTGAAGAAGTTCTCGATCTGCTGCGAGTCGACGCCCGGCGCCGGCATGAACGAGCCCAGGCGGTAGGCGGCGAGCATCGCCGCGGTGAACAGGAGCCGGCGCCGAAGCTCCGGGACCCGCCAGGCGTTGGCGAGCCACGCGAGCAAGGCTTACGCCTCGCCTTCCGTCTGCTCGGTCGCCTCGGGTTCCTCGGTCTCGGTGCTGCGCGTCCGACCCTCGGGACGACGCTTCATGTTCTTCAGCTTGCGCGGCTTCGGTTCCTTGAGGACCGTCAGCGTGCCGCCTGCCGCCTCGACCTTCTCGCGCGCGGTCGCGGAGGCGCCGTGCACGGTGATGGTCAGCTTCTTGGTCAGCTCGCCGACGCCGAGCAGCTTCACGTCCTTGCGGATCGAGCGGATCAGGCCCTTCGCCTTCAGCGCCTCCGGCGTCACCTCCTCGCCCACCTCGAAGCGGGCCTCGAGGTCACGCAGGTTGACCGGCTGGCTGTAGGTGCGGAACGGCCCGATCGGCATCGCGTCGGCGGAGGTGTTACCGCGCAGCTTGGCGGTGCGCATGTGCAGCGGCATCTGGCCGCCCTCGAAGCCGGCACGGGTCGCGTGCGAGCCCGAGCGGGACTTCTGGCCCTTGATCCCGCGGCCGGAGTAGCGGCCCTTGCCCGAGCCCAGGCCGCGGCCGACGCGCTTGCGGTCCTTGCGCGCCTGCGCGGGTTGCAGGTTCGAGAGATTCAGGTCACCGGCCATTACTTGGTCTCCTCCACGTCGACGAGGTGCCGCACCTTGCGCAGCATGCCTGCGAGGACCGGGGTGTCGTCGATCTCGTTGGTCTTGCCGATCCGGCCGAGGCCGAGCGCGCGCAGCGTGCCGCGGTGGCGCTCTGACTGGCCGATCTGGCTACGCACCTGCGTCAGCTTCAGCTTCGGCAACGGTGGTCACCTCCTCGGCAGGGCTCTCCTCCACGACGGGCGGCACCTGGTAGGGCAGCACCTCGCTGATCTGCTTGCCGCGCGCCTTGGCGACGTCCTCGGGACGACGCAGCTGGCGCAGCGCCTGCTCGGCGGCCTTCAGCATGTTGATCGGGTTCGTCGTGCCGAGCGACTTCGCGAGCACGTCGCGGATGCCGCCGAGCTCGAGCACGGCACGCACGCCGCCGCCGGCGATGACGCCGGTACCGGGGGAGGCCGGGCGCAGCAGGACGCGCGCGGCGTCGAAGCGCCCGAGCGACTCGTGCGTGATCGTCTGGCCGTGCTTCGCGACGGTGAAGAGGTTCTTCCGCGCGTCGTCGACCGCCTTGGAGATCGCGAGCGGCACCTCACGCGCCTTGCCGTAGCCGACGCCGACGCGATCGACTTCGTCCCCGACCACGACCAGCGCGGTGAAGGAGAAGCGGCGTCCGCCCTTGACGACCTTGGCGACGCGGTTGATCTCGACCACGCGCTCCTTGAGCTCTCGTGTCTCTACGAATTCCGTGGTCATTAGAACCTCAGTCCTCCTTCGCGCGCGCCGTCGGCGAGTGCCTTGACGCGACCGTGGTACAGGTAGCCGCCGCGATCGAACACGACGCCCTCGACACCGGCCTTCTTGGCGGCGTCGGCGAGACGCTTGCCGACCTCGGACGCCTGCTCGGTCTTGTCACCCTTGAACGACTTGGGCAGGTTGACCCACGACATCGCAGCCACGGTCTTGCCCGCATCGTCGTCGACGAGTTGGGCGAAGATGCCCTTGTTGGAGCGGAAGACGGCGAGGCGCGGACGCTCGGAGGTGCCGCGCACCTTGCCGCGGACACGCCGATGGCGCCGCTCGCGGAGTTGACGGCTCGACAACTGGCTCATGCGCGCTTACCGACCTTTCTCCGGACGTACTCGCCCTCGTAGCGGATGCCCTTGCCCTTGTACGGCTCCGGCGGGCGAACCTTGCGGATCTCGGCCGCGGTCTGGCCGACGACCTGCTTGTCGATGCCGCGCACGACCACCTGCGTGGGGATCGGCACCTCGAACTCGATGCCCTGGCGCGGCTTGATCTTGACGGAGTGCGAGTAGCCGACCTGGAGCTCGAGGTCGGTCCCGGACAGGGCGGCGCGGTAGCCGACGCCCTGGATCTCCAGGCGCTTCTCGAAGCCGTTCGTGACGCCCTCGACCATGTTCGCGATCAGCGTCCGCGTCAGGCCGTGCAGCGCGCGATCCTCGCCGCGCTCGGTCGGGCGCGTGACCGTGATCACGCCCTCGTCCTGCGCGATCTGCATGCGCTGCGGCACCTCCTGACGGAGCTCGCCCTTCGGGCCGGAGACCGTGACGCGGCCGGGATCGACCGCGACGAGCACGCCGGCGGGCACTTCGATGGGTTTCTTACCGATACGGGACATGGGTTCTCAGCAGCTCCGGGTTACCAGACGAAACAGATGACTTCGCCGCCGATGCCCTGCTGTTCGGCGGTGCGGCTCGTGATGACGCCGCTCGAGGTGGACATGATCGCGATGCCCATGCCGCCGAGCACGCGCTGGCGGCGGTCCTTGCCGGCGTAGATCCGCCGGCCGGGCTTGGACACGCGCTTGAGGTCGGTGAGGATGCGCTCGCGGCTGCGGCCGTACTTGAGCTCGATCACGAGCGTCTTGTGCGGCTTGCCCTCGGCCTCCGCGACGTGGTAGTCGCGGATGTACCCCTCCTCCTTGAGGATGCGGGCGATCTCCGTCTTCAACTTCGAGTTCGGCATCTCCGCGCGATCGTGCAGCGCCTTGTTGGCGTTGCGGATGCGCGTGAGCATGTCGGCGACTGGATCAGTAAGCATTGGTTTCTCCTACCACGAGCTCTTGGTCATGCCGGGGATGACGCCCTGATGGGCGAGCTCCCGCAGGCAAATGCGGCAGAGCCCGAACTTCTTGTAGACGGCACGCGGCCGGCCGCAGCGGTTGCAGCGGGTGTAGTTACGCACCTTGAACTTCGCGGGCCTCGCGGCCTTCACGCGCAGAGACTTCTTGGCCATTAGCGTTCGCTCCCCGGCGCTGCGAACGGCAAGCCAAGCCCCGTGAGGAGCGCGCGCGCCTGCTCGTCGTCCGCCGCAGTCGTCGTGATCGCGACGTCGAGGCCGCGAACCTGATTGATGCTGTCGTAGTCGATCTCGGGAAAGATGATCTGCTCGCGGATGCCGAGCGAGTAGTTGCCGCGCCCGTCGAACGAGTCGGGGCTCAGGCCGCGGAAGTCACGGATGCGCGGCAGCGCGATCGAGACGAGGCGGTCGAGGAACTCCCACATGCGGTCGCCGCGCAGCGTCACCTTGACGCCGATGGGCATGCCGTCGCGGATCTTGAACTGCGCGATCGACTTCCGGGCGCGGCGAACCTGCGCGCGCTGGCCGGCGATGATCGTCAGCTCCTCGAGCGCGGCGTCGATCTGCTTGGCGTCCGTCTTGCCCTCGCCGACGCCCATGTTGAGCGTGATCTTCTGGATCGTCGGCGACTGCATGATCGACGACAGGCCGAGCTGCTCCTGCAGGTTGCCCCGGAGCTCGTCGTTGTAGCGCTGCTTCATGCGCGGGACGTATGTCTCGGTCGTGGTCGCCATTACTTGTCGATCTCCTGGCCGCAGCCGTCGCGTTTGCAGACGCGCACCTTGACCAGCTTGCCGTCCTTGCCTTCGTTGAACCGGTAGCCGATGCGGGTCGGCAGCTTGCACGTCGGGCAGACGAGCATCACGTTCGACGCCGACACGGCAGCCGAGCGCTCGACGCGTCCACCGGGAGCGATCTGCGCGCTGCCCATGCGGCTCGCGTCGCGGATCGGCCGCGGCTTCTGGTGCTTCGTCTGCATGTTGAGGTTCTCCACGAGCACCTTCCCGTCACGCGGGCGTGCCTCGAGGATCCGCCCCTGCTTGCCGCGGTCCTTGCCGGCGAGCATCTGGACGGTGTCACCCTTCTTGAGTTTCAGTGTTGCCATGTCTTAGAGCACCTCTGGAGCCAGGCTGACGATCTTCATGAAGTTCTTCTCACGCAACTCGCGGGCAACCGGCCCGAAGATGCGCGTCCCGCGCGGGTTGCGGGCTGCGTCGATGATCACTGCGGCGTTCTCGTCGAACGCGATCAGCGTTCCGTCGTCGCGTCCGAAGGGCTTCTTCGTGCGCACGACGACGGCCTTCACCACTTCGCCCTTCTTGACCGTGCCCTGCGGGGCTGCGGCCTTGACGGTCGCCGTGATGATGTCGCCGACACGCGCGTAGCGGCGCTTCGAGCCACCGGCAACGCGGATGCAGAGTAGCTCACGTGCACCCGTGTTGTCGGCGACCTTGAGGCGGGATTCCTGCTGGATCATCTCGCCTTCTCGACAATCTCCGCGAGGCGCCAGCGCTTGGTCTTCGACAGCGGGCGCGTCTCGACGATGCGCACCGTGTCGCCGACACCGGCCGTGTTGGCCTCGTCGTGCGCGTGGAACTTGACGGTCGAGCGGACGACCTTCTTGTACTTGGGATGGCTCTTGATCACGTCGACCTTGACGACGATCGTCTTCTCGCCCTTGTCGGAGATGACGACGCCGCGGCGCTCCTGGCGCCGGCCGCGCTCGCCCTCGGGCTTCTCGGTGCGGGTGATCGGCTTGCGGGTCGCGGCCTTCTCGCGCACGGTCTTCGTGCGCGTGCGGCGCGCGGAGCGCGGGACGTGCTTGCGCGAGCGCTGCTTCTTGGCAGGCGCCGCTGCGGGCTCGTCGGCCGTCTCGGCCTCCGCAGCCGGTGCCTCGGCAGGGGTCTCCTCGGCCGCCTCAGGCTCAGCAGCAGTCTCGGCCTCAGCAGTCTCGGCCTCAGCCTCGGGCGCCGCAGCAGCGTCGGCCTCGGCCTCGGGCGCCGCAGCGTCCTCCGCGGGTGCCTCGGGCTCGGCCTCGGCAGCGGGCGTCTCGACCACGGTCTCCTCGACCTCGGGCGTCTCTTCGGTTGTCTCGTTCTTCTTCTTTTCGTCAGCCATTTAGCTCTGCACCTTCTGCCTGGTCTTGGAGGTACCTCGGTCGTGCTGCACGGTCAGGATCCGCGCGATCTCGCGCTTCGCGAGCTTGAGGCGCGTCGAGTTCTCGAGCGCACCGGCCGCCGCCTGGAAGCGGAGGTTGAACAGCTCCTGCCGCGTGTCCGCGAGCCGGTTCGCCAGCTCGTCGTCGTTCAGGTCGCGCAAGTCCCTAGCCCGCAAAGAGATCACCGCCCTCGTCACGCTTGACGAACTTCGTCTTCAGCGGGAGCTTCTGGCCGGCGAGGCGGAGCGCCTCCTTGGCCAGCGGCTCGGGCACGCCGGCGAGCTCGAACATGACACGGCCGGGCTTGATCACGGCGACCCAGCCTTCCGGCGAGCCCTTGCCCTTACCCATGCGGGTCTCGGCGGGCTTCTTCGTGAACGGCTTGTCCGGGAAGATGTTGATCCAGACCTTGCCGCCGCGCTTGATCTTGCGCGTCATCGCGATCCGGGCAGCCTCGATCTGGCGGTTGGTCACCCAACCGGCCTCGAGGGCCTTGATCCCGTAGTCGCCGAAGTGCACGGTCGACTGACCCTTGGTGACGCCGCGCCTGCGGCCACGGTGGTGCTTGCGGAACTTGGTCTTCTTGGGGAGCAGCATCGCTTACGACTTCCCTTCGTCGCCCGACTGCTCGGGCTTCGCCGGCTTTTCGGTCTGCTTCTTGGGCGGGGTCGCCTTCGGCGCTTCCGCGGCGGGCGGTGCGTCCGCGACGGGCGTCGGGGTCGTCTCGACCGTCGGCTCGATCACGGGCTGATCCTCGGTGCGCGGCTTCTCGACCTGATCGGTTGCGGGCGTGTCCTTACCGCCCGTGCGCGGGCGACCGCCGCTCGGGCGGGAACCGCCGGCGCCACGGCTGCGCGGCGGACGTCCGCCGCCACCACCGCCGCCTGCACCGCCGCCGGGCCGCTGTCCGCCGCGCTGGCCGGGACGGCCGCGGCGCACGGGGCCGAGGCCCTCGCGATCCTGGTTGCGGTTGCGGCCGGACTCGCGCGAGGCGCCGAGGCCCTCGGTGACACCGCCGCGACGGCGAGCCGTGTCCTGGTCGCCCAGGCGCGTCTCCTTGCCGCCGCCGGGAACGCCGCCGTAGCCCTCGGGCATGATCTCGCCCTTGTTGATCCAGACCTTGACGCCGATGCGGCCGGTCGGGGTCTTGGCCTCGACGAAGCCGTAGTCGATGTCGGCGCGGATCGTGTGCAGCGGCACGCGGCCCTCGGAGTACTGCTCCGAGCGGCTCATCTCCGAGCCGCCGAGGCGGCCCGAGCACTGCACCTTCACGCCTGCCGCGCCCGAGCGGATCGCCGACGCGAGCGAGCGCTTCATCGCGCGCCTGAACGAGACGCGGTTCTGCAGCTGCTCGGCGATCGACTGCGCGACGAGCTTCGCATCGAGCTCAGGGCGCTTGATCTCGTTGATGTTGATGTGCACGTTCTTCTGCGTCATGGCGTGCACTTCTTTGCGCAGTGCGTCGACCTCGACACCGGACTTGCCGATGACGATGCCGGGGCGCGCGGTGTAGATGTCGATCGTGATCCGCTGCTTGTCCTTGCGGATCAGGATGTCCGACAGTCCCGCGTGCGAGAGCTTCTTGAGAATGTGCTCGCGGATCTTGATGTCCTCGATGAGGGCGCCGGCGAACTCCTTCTTGCCGACCATCCAGTTCGACTTCCAGTCGTGGATGACGCCGACGCGCAGGCCGCCCGGATGGATCTTCTGGCCCATTAGTTGCTCGACTCCTTCTGCTTGCGCTTCGGCTTCGGCTTGGCTTCGGCCGCAGGCGCGGTCGCCTCGGCGACCTCGAGCTGTGCGACCTGAATCGTGATGTGGCACGTGCGCTTCTTGATCGGGCCGACCCGGCCACGCGCGCGCGGGCGGAACCGCTTCAGCGTCGGGCCTTCGTCGACGAAGACTTCGGCGATCACGAGCTCGTCGCCGTTCCAGTGCAGCGCGGGATTCGACTCGGCGTTCGCGACGGCCGAGCGCAGCACCTTCTCCACCTCGACGGCGGCGTGGCGCTCGGTGAACGCGAGGATCGTCCGGGCCTCGGGCACGCTGCGGCCGCGAATCAGGTCCGTGACGAGGCGCGCCTTGCGCGGCGAGATGCGGACGTTCTTCGCGAGTGCGCGCACGGTGGGCGCCGCCTGTGTCTCGACCGCTGCCATTACCGCTTCTTCACCTGCGTCTTCTGGTCACCCGCGTGGCCGCGGAAGTGACGCGTCGGGGCGAACTCGCCGAGCTTGTGCCCGACCATCTGCTCCGAGATGAACACCGGCACGTGCTTGCGCCCGTCGTGGACCGCGATCGTGTGACCCACCATCTGCGGGAACACGGTCGAGCTGCGCGACCACGTGCGAACCATCTGCTTCGAGCCCGAGTCGTTCATCGACTCGATCTTCGCCAGCAGGCGCTCCGCGATGAAAGGGCCCTTCTTGGATGATCTACTCAACGCTTGTCCTTCCCGCGGCGACGGCCGCGCACGATCAGCTTGTCCGACGTCTTGTGCTTCGAGCGGGTGCGCTTGCCGAGCGTCGGCACGCCCCACGGAGTGACCGGATGGCGGCCGCCCTTCGACTTGCCTTCGCCGCCGCCGTGCGGATGGTCGACCGGGTTCATGGCCGAGCCGCGCACGGTCGGGCGCTTGCCGAGCCAGCGGCTACGGCCGGCCTTGCCGCCCGTGATGTTGCCGTGCTCGACGTTGCCGACCTGACCGACGGTCGCGCGACAGGTCAGGAGCACGCGGCGCATCTCGCCCGAGGGGAGACGCAGCGTCGCGTAGCCGCCGTCCTTGGCGACGAGCTGCACACCGGAGCCGGCGGAGCGGGCCATCTGGCCGCCCTTGGCGGGCTGCAGCTCGACGTTGTGCACGAGCGTGCCGGTGGGGATGTTCTCGAGCGGCAGGGCGTTGCCCGGCTTGATGTCCGCGTCGGGGCCCGACTGAACGAACGCGCCGACACGCACGCCGGCGGGCGCCAGGATGTAGGCCTTGAAGCCGTCCGCGTAGTGAAGGAGCGCGATGCGGGCAGACCGGTTGGGGTCGTACTCGATCGCGGCGACCTTCGCCGGCACGCCGTCCTTCGTCCGCTTGAAGTCGATGATGCGGTAGCGGCGCTTGTGACCGCCGCCCTGGTGGCGCGTCGTGATGCGGCCCGTGTTGTTGCGGCCACCCTTCTTCGTCAGCTTCTCGGTGAGCGCCTTCTCCGGCTTCGACTTCGTCACCTCGGCGAAGTCGGAGACCGTCATGTGACGGCGGCCCGGAGAGGTCGGCTTGAACCTGCGCACTGGCATTAGATCTGGGCCCCCTCGAAGATCTCGATCGTGTCGCCGGCGCGCAGTTGCACGATGGCCTTCTTCCAGCCGGGACGCGTGCCCTTGAAGAGGCCGCGGCGCTTCGGCTTCGCCTGCACCTTGATCACGTTGACGCGCTCGACCTTGACGTCGAAGAGCTCCTCGACGGCCTGGCGGATCTGCGTCTTGTGCGCGTTCGGGTGCACCTTGAACGTGTAGCTGCCGCGCGTCGTCGCCTCGTACGACTTCTCGCTGACGATCGGCGTCAGGATCACCTGGCTGGCATGCATTACGACGCCCTCCCCGTCACTGCCTCGAGTGCGGTCTCGGTCAGGAGCAGCGACCGCGCCCAGACACAGGCGCTGACGTCGAGCTCGCCCGGCGCGATCACCGCGACCTTCTGCAGGTTGCGGAAGCTCTTGACGAAGCTCGTCTCCTCCTCGGTCGCGACGATCACGACCGGCGACTGCAGGCCGGAGCCTTCCAGGAAGGCGCGGGCCGACTTGGTCGACGGCTCGTCGAAGGCGTCTGCATCGACGACGGCGAGTGATCCCTCGGTGACATGACTCGCCAAAGCCGACCGCAGGGCGGCCTTGGCAGCCTTGCGGTTCACCTTCTGGATGAACGTGCGCGGCACCTTGGCGAAGGCGTGACCGCCGCCCTCGAACTGCGGTGCGCGGATCGTTCCCTGGCGCGCCCGGCCGGTGCCCTTCTGGCGCCACGGCTTCGCGCGGCCGCCGGAGACGAGCCCACGGCTCTTCGTCGCGGCGGTGCCGGCGCGCTGCGCGTTCAGCTCCGAGCGCACGGCCTCGTGCACCAGGTGCGGCTTGACCTCGACCGCGTAGACGCTCTCGTCGAGCGAGACGTCCTTCGACTTCTTGCCCGAGACGTCGAGCACGGATGCCTTGGGTGCTGCCATTAGCCGCGCACCTCCACGATGCCGTTCTTGGGGCCGGGGACTGCGCCCTTGATCAGCAGCAGGTTCCGCTCGGCGTCGATGTCGTGCACCGTCAGGCCGAGCTGGGTGACGCGCTTGCCGCCCATGCGGCCGGCCATCTTGATGCCCTTGCGGACGCGCGACGGCGTCGCCGACGCACCGATCGAGCCGGGCTTGCGGATGTTGTGCGAGCCGTGCGAGCGCGGGCCCGAGCTGAAGTTGTGGCGCTTGATGGTGCCCTGGAAGCCCTTGCCGATGCCGATGCCGGCGACCTTGATCTTGTCGCCCGGCTCGAAGATCTCGACGGTGACCGACTCGCCTTCGCTCGCGCCGTCGATGCCGCCGCGGAACTCGACGAGCTTGCGGTGCGCGCCGACCTTGAACTTCGCCAGGTGGCCGAGCTCGCCCTTCGTGAGCTTGCGCTCGGCGACCTCGTCGAACGCGAGCTGCACGGCGTCGTAGCCGTCCGCATCGGCGAACTTCACCTGCACGACGGGGCACGGGCCGGCCTGGATCACCGTGACAGGGGTGACTCCCCCCGTCTCCGGGTCGAAGACCTGCGTCATGCCGAGCTTTCTTCCGAGGATTCCCTTGGCCATGGTCTTAAATCAGCACCTGTTAGAGCTTGATCTCGATGTCGACGCCCGCCGGGAGATCGAGCCGCATCAGCTGGTCGATCGTCTTCGGCGTCGGGCTGAGGATGTCGATGAGGCGCTTGTGCGTGCGCACCTCGAAGTGCTCGCGCGAGTCCTTGTCCTTGAACGGACTGCGGATCACGCAGTAGACGTTCTTCTCCGTCGGCAGAGGGACCGGCCCAGTGATCGTCGCACCGCTGCGCTGAGCGGTGTCGACGATCTGCTGGGCCGACCGGTCCAGCTGCTGGTGGTCGTAGCCCTTCAAGCGGATCCGGATTTTTCCCTGTGCCATGACGGTTCGTCTCTCTTCTCTACTTGACGATCTCGGTAACGACGCCGGCACCGACGGTGCGGCCGCCCTCGCGGATCGCGAAGCGGAGGCCCTGATCCATGGCGATCGGCTGGATCAGCTCGATCTCCATGTTCGTGTTGTCGCCCGGCATGACCATCTCCTGGCCCTCCGGGAGCTTGACCGCGCCGGTCACGTCCGTGGTGCGGAAGTAGAACTGCGGGCGGTAGTTGTTGAAGAACGGCGTGTGACGGCCGCCTTCGTCCTTCGACAGCACGTAGACCTCGGCCTTGAAGTGCGTGTGCGGCGTGATCGAGCCGGGCTTCGCGAGCACCTGGCCGCGCTCGACCTCCTCGCGCTTGACGCCGCGGAGCAGTGCGCCCGCGTTGTCGCCTGCATGCGCGTAGTCGAGCGACTTCTGGAACATCTCGAGACCCGTGACGACGGTCTTCTCGACCTTCTCGTGGATGCCGACGATCTCGATCTCGTTGCCGACCTCGATCTTGCCCTGCTCCACGCGGCCGGTCACGACGGTGCCGCGGCCGGTGATCGTGAAGACGTCCTCGATCGGCATCAGGAACGGCTTGTCGGCGTCGCGCACCGGCTCCGGGATGTAGGAGTCGACGGCGTCCATCAGCTCGACGATCTTCTCCTCCCAGGCCGCGTCGCCCTCGAGCGCCTTCAGCGCCGAGCAGCGGACGATCGGGATGTCGTCGCCGGGGAACTCGTACTTCGAGAGCAGCTCGCGAACCTCGAGCTCGACGAGCTCGAGCAGCTCCTCGTCGTCCACCATGTCGGCCTTGTTCAGCGCGACGACGATGTACGGCACCTCGACCTGGCGGGCGAGGAGGATGTGCTCGCGCGTCTGCGGCATCGGGCCGTCGGCGGCGGAGACCACGAGGATCGCGCCGTCCATCTGCGCGGCACCCGTGATCATGTTCTTGATGTAGTCGGCGTGGCCCGGGCAGTCGACGTGCGCGTAGTGGCGCTTCTCCGTCTCGTACTCGACATGCGACGTGTTGATGGTGATGCCGCGCTGCCGCTCCTCGGGAGCGTTGTCGATCTCGGCGAAGCTCTTCACCTGTCCGGCGCCGCCGCGCTTCGCGAGCACGCTCGAGATCGCGGCAGTCAGCGTCGTCTTCCCGTGGTCGATGTGCCCGATGGTGCCGACGTTGAGGTGCGGCTTCGTGCGCTCGAACTTCTGCTTGGCCATCTCTTCCTTCCTCTTTTTCTAATTAGGACCCCGAGCCACCCTGCTCGGTGATCTCGGTCGCGAGTGACGCCGGCACTTCCTCGTACCGGTCGAACTGCATGGTGAAATCGGCGCGTCCCTGGGTCATCGACCGCAGGTCGGTGGCATAGCCGAACATCTCGCTCAGCGGGACGCTCGCCTTGATCACCTGCGCGTTGCCGAGCGGCGCCATGTTCTCGATGCGCCCGCGGCGGGAGTTCAGGTTGCCCATCACGTCGCCGAGGTAGTCCTCCGGCGTCGTCACCTCGACGGCCATCACCGGCTCGAGGAGCTTCGGCTTCGCGCGCTTCATCGCTTCCTTGAACGCCATCGAGCCGGCGATCTTGAAGGCGCGCTCGCTCGAGTCGACGTCGTGGTAGGAGCCGTCGATCAGCTCGACCTTGACGTCCACGACCGGGTAGCCGGCGAGAATGCCGCTGCCCATCGCCTCGCGGATGCCTTCGTCGATCGGCTTGATGTACTCCTTGGGGATCTTGCCGCCGACGATCTTGTCGACGAACTCGTAGCCCGCGCCCGGCTCCTGCGGCAGCAGGTTGATCGTGCAGTCGCCGTACTGGCCGGAGCCGCCCGTCTGGCGGACGAACTTGCCCTGGATGCGCTCGGCCGGCTTCCCGACCGTCTCGCGGTAGGCGACCTGCGGGCGGCCGACGTTCGCGTCGACGTTGAACTCGCGCTTGAGGCGGTCGACGATGATCTCGAGGTGGAGCTCGCCCATGCCTTCGATGATCGTCTGGCCGGTCTCCTCGTCCGAGGTGACGCGGAAGGTCGGATCCTCCTCGGCGAGCCGGGCGAGGCCCGTGCCGAGCTTGTCCTGGTCGGCCTTCGACTTCGGCTCGACGGCGACCGCGATCACGGGATCGGGGAACGTCATCGACTCGAGCACGATCGGCGCGCTCTCGGTGGCGAGCGTGTCGCCGGTGGTCGTCGCCTTGAGGCCGACGCCCGCCGCGATGTCGCCGGCGCTGATCTCGTCGCGCTCCTCGCGGTGGTTCGCGTGCATCTGGAGGATGCGGCTGACGCGCTCGGTCTTGCCCGTCGTCGTGTTCAGGACGCGGTCGCCCGACTTGATCGTCCCTGAGTAGACGCGGAAATAGGTCAGCTTCCCGACGAACGGGTCGGACATCACCTTGAAGGCGAGCGCCGAGAACGGCTCGTCGGGGCCGGGCTCGCGCGTGATCTCGTCGCCGGACTTCGGATCGATGCCGTGCATCGGCGGCACGTCGAGCGGGCTCGGCAGGTAGTCGATCACGGCGTCGAGCAGCGGCTGCACGCCCTTGTTCTTGAACGCGCTGCCGAGGATCACGGGTGTGATCTCGTCGGCGAGCGTCGCGGCGCGCAGCGCGCGCTTGATCAGCTCGGGCGTGACCGAGTCCTCGTCCGTCAGATACGCCTCGAGCACCTCGTCGTCGAACTGGGAGATCGTGTCGACGAGCTTGTGGTGGTACTCCTTGGCCTGCTCGAGGAGCTCGGCGGGGATGTCGGTCGTCTCGAACTCCTGGCCGAGGTCGTCCTTGTAGACGATCGCCTTCATCTCGACGAGGTCGACGACGCCCGTGTGCTTCTCCTCCTGGCCGATCGGGATCTGGATCGGCACCGGGTTCGCGCCAAGGCGGTCGACCATCGACTGCACGGCTGCGAAGAAGTCCGCGCCGGTGCGGTCCATCTTGTTGATGAACGCGATCCGCGGCACCTTGTACTTGTCGGCCTGGCGCCAGACCGTCTCGGACTGCGGCTGGACGCCGGCGACCGAGTCGAAGACCGCGACGGCGCCGTCGAGCACGCGCAGGCTGCGCTCGACCTCGACCGTGAAGTCCACGTGCCCGGGCGTATCGATGATGTTGATCCGATGGTCGCGCCACGACGCGGTCGTCGCAGCCGACGTGATGGTGATGCCGCGCTCCTGCTCCTGCGCCATCCAGTCCATCGTGGCGGCGCCCTCGTGGACCTCGCCCATCTTGTGGGTGCGGCCCGTGTAGTAGAGGATCCGCTCGGTCGTCGTGGTCTTGCCCGCATCGATGTGGGCCATGATCCCGATGTTCCGGACGCGGTCCAGCGCCACTCTGCTTTCAGTTACAGCCACGTGTGCTCTGCTTTCTCCTGGGCTTACCAGCGGTAGTGCGCAAAGGCCTTGTTGGCCTGCGCCATTCTGTACATGTCGTCTTTGCGCTTGTACGCATTCCCCTGCTGCTCGAGCGCGTCGAGAATCTCACCGGCGAGCTTGTCGGCCATGTGCTTCTCGCGGCGATCGCGCGAGAACGTGACCAGCCAGCGCAGCGCGAGCGTGCGTCCGCGGCGCTGCGGCACCTCGACCGGAACCTGGTAGTTGGCGCCACCGACGCGGCGCGACTTGACCTCGAGCACCGGCGTCACCGTCTTGACGGCCTGCTCCAGCACCTCGACCGGCGGCCGGCCCGTCTTCTCGCCCACCTTGTCCAGGGCGGTGTAGACGATCGCCTCGGCGGTCGACTTCTTGCCGTCGCGCATGACGCGGTTCATCAGCTGCGTGACGAGCGGGCTGTCGTAGACAGGATCCGCGATCACCGGGCGCGGCGTGATTTCAGCCCTGCGCGGCATTACGAAGCGCTCTTCTTTGCGCCGTACTTGGAGCGACCCTGCTTGCGGTCTGCGACGCCGGAGGCGTCGAGCGCGGCGCGGATCACCTTGTACCGGAAGCCCGGCAGGTCCTTGACGCGGCCGCCACGCACGAGCACGACCGAGTGCTCCTGCAGGTTGTGGCCCTCGCCCGGGATGTAGGTACCGACCTCGAGGCCGTTCGTCAGGCGAACGCGGGCGATCTTGCGGAGCGCCGAGTTCGGCTTCTTGGGGGTCGTCGTCGAGACGCGCGTGCAGACGCCGCGCTTCTGCGGGGCTCCCGCGAGCGCTGGAGTCTTCGTCTTGGCGGGCTTGGACTTGCGACCCTTGCGAATGAGCTGATTGACGGTCGGCATGCTGAGGCTAGGTCTTCTCTTTCGGTCGTATGCAGACAGAAGGCGGCGAGAGCACGAGGCTCCCACCAGCGGCGAGGCATGGTACCGAAACCGGCCCGGCTCTGCTTGCGAGCCCCGCCGGCGTCGTCTCCTGCCTCGGACAGGGTAGCGAACAGCGGTTCCGCCTGTGTTGATGCGCCTTTCGGGCCTACGTCAGAGCGCGAGGAAGGGCGCGTAGGCCGTCAGGTCGACGATCGCGGGCTGCGGCGCCTGGTCGTGCTGGCAGGTGAGGCGCGAGAGCGACTGATTCTGGCGGCGGCGCGCCCAGGTCGCGAAGGCGACGTGGCGGACCTGGGTCAGCAGGGCGCGGCGGACGGATCGCTCCGCCTGCGTGTACGGGAACGCGCCGAGCGGTGCCGCCTCGCCGAGCGCGGTGACGCGGGCGCCGCGGATCGTGACCGACTTGCCGGGCGCGAGGGTGAAGATGCGGCCGGGCGCGTCTTGCGAGAGGGCGATCCCGCTGCGCGCGTCGCCGAGCCAGTCGACGGAACGGTCGACTCGAACGGCACGCGCGCTCGTGGCGCCGTACGTGTCGAACCAGGCCTTCGACTGCGCGGCCGTCGGCGCCGGCACGCGCAGCCCGGCCTCGACAACGCGGCGCCGCAACTCGTCCGCCAGGATCCAGTGTGCGAGTGCCAGCGACACGTGAGCTGCGGAGAGCGCCGAGAGGTACGCCGACCGGCTGCCGCGGAAGCGATCCGCGATCACATCGCGCTCGGCCTGCAGGACGTCGCGCGTGGCGACCGGGCGGGCCTCGGCGAGCACCGCGTGCTGGAGCTCGGCCGAGAGCGCGAGCTCGCGGTCGCCGGTCAGGCGCGCCAGGGCGGCGACGTCGGCGGCGAGCAGCCTCGTCTTCCCGAGCAGGCAGACGGTGTTCGACGGCAGCACCGCGCCGACGTCGAGCGACTGGTCGAGCTGTGAACCGGCGAGCGCGGGCGCGTTGCAGAGCGAGTGGTCGCGGGTCCAGAGCCACGTGCAGGCCGCGATCGGCTTGTCCGGGTCGTTGCCCGCCGGGTTGAACGCCGCCCACCCCCACGTCCAGACGCTCGCGAGCTGCAGCTCGCTCGACACCTGCTTGGCCGCGAGCGCCTCCCACTTGACGACGTCGAGCCAGCGCCCGAGCGGCTGCAGCCCCTCGCGGCCGCCGGCGTGCGGCGTCGAGCTGAAGGTGAGCATCACGCCGAGCCGGTTGGTCGGGATGCCGATCTGGATCAGGCTCTCCATCCGCGAGCGCAGGGTCGCGCGGATGCGGCGGCTGCCGGCGACCGCACCCTGCTGTGAGACCGACGGCCCCGAGAAGTACGTCTCCGAGACGAGGTCTGCGACCTTGGCGACGTCGCGCCACCACTCGTCCGCGACCTCGTCGCGCGTGTAGGGGCGGTTCGAGAGCAGCAGGAACGGACGCGCGCCGCGCTCGGCGAGGCGCTGCAGGTAGGCGAGCACGTTCGCGCGGTACTGCGCGGTGGTCGCCGTCCACGGCGTCGGCGTCTGCGCGCCGAAGAGCTCGTTCTCGGCGATCAGCGGGTGGTCGCAGCCCGACGACGTGACCGCCGTGTCGAAGAGCTTGTCGGCGCGCGCCTGGATCGTCGACGGGTCGGCCGGCTGCGACGGCGTGCCGACGCGGTTGTTCAGGTAGAGGTCGAAGAACACGGTCTGCGCGCCCTTCGCGCGCAGCTGCGGCGGGATGATCTGCCCCGACGCGGCGCCGACGACGCCGGGCCGCGCGAAGATCGTCGACCAGAACGGCACCTGCCCGTCGGCGTAGTCGACCCAGAGCGGCGCCGCCTGCGGCAGCCCGCAGGGCAGCGGCAGCTGCGCCGCAGGCCCGCCCCCGCGGGCGACACCCCCGAAAGCAGCCAGGAGCAGGACAAACAGCACGACGAGGCCGCAGTTGCGCACGGTCACGTTGTAGCCGAGGGTCGTAAAGACCAGAGCGTCGCGGCGGTTCGCGGCGCTTCAACCTAGTTTGTGTGGAGTCCACACAAACTGGGGTTCGGCCCTCAGCGGCGGCGGCGGGCTGCGTGGCGGATGCCCGCGTCCTCGTCGATCGGGAGGTGGCCCTTGTCGGCCAGGACCGTTGCCGGCCTGAGCTCGAAGGCGACGTCGCCGATCAGCTCGCCCCAGGAGGGCTCGGGGAATCGGTCGCGCTCGTCGTTCACCAGCTGCCGGACCCGCGCGTAGCTCGGCCGGACGAGCCCGCGCTCCCACGCAAGCGCGCCGATGCGGCGGTTGATCTCCGCGATCGATCCCGGCGACTTGGCGAGCCGCAGGATCTCTCGCTCGAGCTCCGCGACCTTCGCGGCTCCGACGACCACGCAGCCAGCTTGCTCGCGGCGGGCCGGCCCGGCGCAACCGCTTCGCGCCGGATCTGCAACGGAACGCGCACCGCGCCGCGCTGAACCCACTTTGTGTGGAGTCCACACAAACTCCCGGGGCCCGGCGCAGCCGGGCCACGGGGCGTGAGACGCAGCGAGGCCCGGCAGATGCCGGGCCTCGCGCTACGTCGGACGAGCTGAGCCGGAGGCTCAGTCGTTCAGTGCTCGTCGTTCAGTGCTCAGTCGTCGAGCGGGCTGTCGACCTCCGGGATCTCCTCGGCCTCGCCGGCTTCGTGGGTCACCGGCTTGTCGGAGCCCGGCTCACCGCCGAACGAGACGTCGAGCGACCCGAAGTCGATCGAGCTGCCGTCCTGGCCGATCTCCTCGAGCGCCTGCAGCAGCGTGTCGCGCTCGTACGCCTCGCGCACGATCGGCTCGCTGGGCGAGATCTCGATGTTCCGGTACCGCTTCAGGCCCGTGGCCGCCGGGATCAGCTTCCCGATGATCACGTTCTCCTTCAGCCCGAGCAGCCGGTCGATCTTGCCTTCGATCGACGCGTCGGTCAGCACCTTCGTCGTCTCCTGGAAGGAGGCGGCCGACAGGAACGACTCGGTCGCGAGCGACGCCTTGGTGATGCCGAGGATGAGCGGCTCGAACGTCGCCTTCTCACCCTTCGCCTTCACCTTCGCGTTCTCACGCTCGAACAGCGCCTTGTCGGCGAGCTGGCCGGGCAGCAGGTCGGTGTCGCCGTTCGACTCCACGCGGACCTTCTTCAGCATCTGCCGGACGATCAGCTCGATGTGCTTGTCGTGGATCTCGACGCCCTGGCTCTTGTAGACCTTCTGCACCTCACCGACGAGGTACAGCTCGGTCTCCGTCGAGCCCCTGAGCGCGAGCTTGTCGGCGGGGTTCTGCGAGCCCTCGTTGAGGGGATCGCCGGCCTCGACGACCTGGCCGTTCGTGACCAGCAGGCGCGTGCGGCGCGGCAGCTGGTACTCGACCGGATCCGCGAGCTCACCCTCCGCGCCGACTTCCGTCGGGTGGATGGCGATCTTCGGCCCACGCTCCGTCAGCTCGAGCTCGACGCGGCCCGCGACCTCGGCCAGGATGGCCGCGCCCTTCGGGTTCCGCGCCTCGAAGATCTCGACGACACGCGGCAGGCCGTGCGTGATGTCCGCGCCGGCGACGCCGCCGGTGTGGAACGTCCGCATCGTCAGCTGCGTGCCCGGCTCGCCGATCGACTGCGCCGCGATGATGCCGACGGCGTCGCCGATCTCGCACATCTCGCCCGTCGCCGGGAAGATGCCGTAACACGTCTTGCAGACACCGGTCTCGGCGCGGCACTTGAGCACCGAGCGCACCGGCAGGGTTGCGTCGTCACCGAGCTCGGCGGCGATCTCCTCGAGCAGCGCGAGCGTCACCGTCTCGCCCTTCTCGATCACCATCGACTTGCCCGGCTTGCCCGATGCAAGCGGCTTGAAGACGTCCTCCGAGACCACGCGGCCGAGCAGCGACTTGTTCCAGCCGTCGCTCGTGCGCAGCACGAGGTCGATGTGGTCGTCGGTGCCGCAGTCGTGCTCGCGCACGATCACGTCCTGCGAGACGTCGACGAGACGCCGCGTCAGGTAGCCCGAGTCCGCCGTGCGGAGCGCGGTGTCGGCGAGGCCCTTGCGGGCGCCGTGGGTCGAGATGAAGTACTCGAGCACCGACAGGCCTTCCATGAAGTTGGCCTTGATCGGGCGCTCGATGATCTCGCCCTTCGGATTCGCCATCAGGCCGCGCATACCGGCGAGCTGACGGATCTGCTTCATCGAGCCGCGGGCACCGGAGTTGGCCATCATGAACACGGGGTTGAGCTCGTCGAAGTGCTCCTCCATCGCGTTCGCGACCTCGTCCGTCGCCTCGGTCCAGATGTTGACGATCGTCTCGTGGCGCTCGTCCTCGGTGATCAGGCCGGTGTCGTACTGGCCGTGAACGTCCTCGACGCGCTTCTCGTAGCCGGCCAGGATCTTCTCCTTGTCCGGCGGGATGACGATGTCGTTCTTGGAGATCGTGACGCCGGCCTTCGTCGCGTACTTGAAGCCGAGCGTCTTGATCGTGTCGAGCACCGGCGCCAGCGTGTGCGCGCCGTAGCGGTCGGAGAGGCTGAGCACGTAGCGATCCGTGTCGGCCTTCGTCAGCGTGTGGTTCATGAAGTCGTACTCGAGCTCCTCGTCCGGCGGCAGCAGCTCGTCGAGCGCCCGGTAGACGGCCGAGTTGATCAGCACGCGGCCGGGCGTCGTCAGGTGCAGCTCACCGGCGAACCGGAACTCGATCGGCTCCTGGAGGCCGACAGCCTTCATCTCGAGCGCGACCTCGATCTCGTCGGCCGAGTCGAAGCGCCGCGGGTGCGGCTTGATCTTCGCGGCCTCCATCGTCTGCAGGTCGAGATTCGAGTAGGTCAGGTAGTAGATGCCGAGCACCATGTCCTGCGTCGGCGTCGCGAGCGGGCGACCGCTGGCGGGCGACAGGATGTTGTTCGACGAGAGCATCAGGATGCGGGCCTCGGCCTGCGCCTCCGCGGAGAGCGGCAGGTGCACGGCCATCTGGTCACCGTCGAAGTCGGCGTTGAACGCGTGACAGACGAGCGGGTGAACCTGGATCGCCTTGCCCTCGACGAGGATCGGCTCGAACGCCTGGATGCCGAGGCGGTGCAGCGTCGGAGCGCGGTTCAGCAGAACCGGGTGCTCCGCGATCACCTCTTCGAGCACGTCCCAGACCTCGGGCGTCATCGAGTCGACGTACTTCTTGGCCGCCTTGATGTTCTGGACGGACTTCCGCTCGACGAGCCGGCTCATGATGAACGGCTTGAAGAGCTCGAGCGCCATCAGCTTCGGCAGGCCGCACTGGTGCAGCTTCAGCGTCGGGCCGGCGACGATCACCGAACGGCCGGAGTAGTCGACGCGCTTGCCGAGCAGGTTCTGGCGGAACCGGCCCTGCTTGCCCTTCAGCATGTCGCTGAGTGACTTCAGCGGGCGGTTGCCCGGGCCGGTGACGGCGCGGCCGCGGCGGCCGTTGTCGAACAGTGCGTCGACGGCCTCCTGCAGCATGCGCTTCTCGTTGTTGACGATGATCTCCGGCGCGCCGAGGTCCAACAAGCGCTTCAGTCGGTTGTTCCGGTTGATCACACGGCGGTAGAGGTCGTTCAGGTCCGACGTGGCGAAGCGGCCACCGTCGAGCTGCACCATCGGGCGGAGCTCCGGCGGAATGACCGGGATCGCCTCGAGGATCATCCACTCGGGCCGGTTCTGCGACTTGATGAAGGCCGAGACGACCTTCAGCCGCTTGATCGAGCGCTGCTGCTTCTGGCCCTTCGACGTCTTGATCGTGTCGCGGAGCGACGCCGCCTCGAGATCGAGGTCGAGGTCGCGCAGCAGGTCGCGGATCGACTCCGCACCCATGCCGCCGCGGAAGTAGACGCCGAAGCCGTACGGCGAGCCGAAGCGGTCCTTCAGCTCGCGGAACAGCTGCTCGTCGTTGACGACCATCTTCGGCTCGAGGTCGCGGAAGAGCTGCCACGTCTGCTCGAGGCGGCGCACCGAGTCGACGGCGGCCTCCCTCGTGTCCTCGCGGCGCGACTCGATGTCGAGGTACATCTCGCGGACCTTGAGCGCCCACTGGGTCAGGTGATCCAGGTCTTCCTTCTGGATCTTCCCGTCCGTGCGGAGGCAGAGGTCGTTGGTCAGCTCACGGATGTCCTGGCCGTCCTCCCACGTGTCGACGACGTCCTTGAGCAGGCCGTTGCCGAGCTCGCGAGCCTTGGCGAGGTTCTTCTGGTCGACGTCCGAGACGAGGCCTTCGTCGTCGGCGGAGATCTCGTCGCCCGTCAGCAGCGCGTCGACGACGCGATGGATGTGCTTCGTGATCGCACCCTTCTTCGCGCCCGTCGCCTTCCCGAGGTCCTTCTCGAGCGGCTGGATCGCGGCGAGGATCTGCTCGGCGGCGGCAGCCACCTGCTCGATCTCACGCGGGGTGAGCTTGCGGTCGTCGCGGATCGCGGCGTTGCGAACGAGCTCGCGGATCTTCTTCGCGTCCTCGGTCGTGATCTGCGGCACCAGCTCGAGGAAGAGACCGCTGACGAGCTTGCGGGCGTCTTCGAGCGGCGGCAGCGCCGTCTCCTCGGCCCACGTGGCGAGGCCACGGGTCCAGAAGTCGTCGTCCTCGTCGAAGCCCTTCTCCTTGCTCTCGGCGAAGAACGCACGCCGGCGGGCAAGCCGCTTCTCGAGGTCGGCGAGCTGCTCGTCCCGGTCGACATAGATGCGCTCGGACTCGGCCTTGACCTTGTCCTCGAGGTCGTTCAGGTCCTTCGCGCGCGCCTCGTTGTCGACGTTCGTGACGATCGACGCGGCGAAGTACAGGACCTTCTCGAGCTCGCGCGGTGCGATGTCGAGCAGGTAGCCGATGCGGCTCGGGACGCCCTTGAAGAACCAGATGTGCGAGACGGGCGCGGCCAGGTCGATGTGACCCATGCGCTCGCGGCGCACCTTCTGGCGGGTCACCTCGACGCCGCAGCGCTCGCAGATGATCCCCTTGTAACGGACGCGCTTGTACTTGCCGCAGTAGCACTCCCAGTCCTTCGTCGGACCGAAGATGCGCTCGCAGAACAGGCCGTCGCGCTCGGGCTTGAGCGTGCGGTAGTTGATCGTCTCCGGCTTGGTGACCTCGCCCGACGACCAGTCGCGAATCTGCTTACTCGATGCGAGACCGATGCGAATCGCGTCGAACTCATTGATGTCGATCAAGTGATCTGCCTCTTTCCTTCAGGTCGTCGAGTTGTTCAGTCTTCGATGATGTCGGCGTCTGCGTCGGCGCCCACGGGCTCCGCTTCGTCGTCCTCGGCGCCGAGCTCGACGCCGTCGAGATCCTCGAGGGACTCGTCGGCGGGAAGCGCGAGCTCGCCGTCCTGGTCGACCCGGTCCTGGCCTTCCTCGGCCTCCTGGGCCGTGGGCTGCCGCGCGGCTGCGCGGAGCGAGCCGGGCGAGAGGTCGATGCCGAGCTCTTCCGCGGCGCGGAGCAGCTCGTCGTCCTCTTCGCGGACCTCGACCTCGCCACCGTCCTCGGAGATGACGCCGACGTCGAGCGCCAGCGACTGCATCTCCTTCAGCAGCACCTTGAACGACTCGGGGATCGACGGCTCGGCGATGTTCTCGCCCTTGACGATCGCCTCGTACGCCTTGACGCGGCCGACGGTGTCGTCGGACTTGATCGTGAGCATCTCCTGCAGCGTGTACGCGGCGCCGTACGCCTCGAGCGCCCACACCTCCATCTCGCCGAAGCGCTGGCCGCCGAACTGGGCCTTACCACCCAGGGGCTGCTGCGTCACGAGCGAGTACGGGCCGGTCGAACGCGCGTGGATCTTGTCGTCGACCAGGTGGAGCAGCTTCAGGATGTACATGTAGCCGACGGTCACTTCCTGCTCGAAGGGCTCGCCGGTGCGGCCGCTGAAGAGGCGGACCTTGCCGGAGGCCTGACGGCCGATCGGCGCCTTCGTGTCGGTCAGGATGTGGATCGGGCTGTCCGGGTTCTGCGACGTCCAGTCGAGGAGCGACTGGTCGACGTCGGCGACGGTCGCGCCGTCGAAGACCGGGGTCGCGATCGGGGTCGGCTTCGGCGCGTTGATCACGCGACCGGCGTTGCCCTCCATCGGCTGCACATCCGCGTCGGCGAACACGCCGTGCGCGGCCGACCAGCCGAGGTGCGTCTCGAGGATCTGGCCGATGTTCATCCGGCTCGGCACGCCGAGCGGGTTGAGCAGGATGTCGACGGGCCGACCGTCCTCGAGGAACGGCATGTCCGCCTCGGGGACGATCTTCGAGATGACGCCCTTGTTGCCGTGGCGGCCGGCGAGCTTGTCGCCCTCCGAGATCTTGCGCTTCTTCGCCACGTAGACACGGACGAGCTCGTTGACACCCGGCGACAGGTCGTCGCCGTTGTCGCGCGAGAACGTCTTGACGTCGATCACGACGCCGCCTTCGCCGTGCGGCACCTTCAGCGACGTGTCGCGAACCTCGCGTGCCTTCTCCTTGAAGATGGCGCGGATCAGCTTCTCCTCCGCCGTCAGCTCGGTCTCGCCCTTCGGCGTCACCTTGCCGACCAGCAGGTCGCCCGAGCCGACCTCGGCGCCGACGCGGACGATGCCGCGGTCGTCGAGGTTGCGCAGGGACTCCTCGGAGCGGTTCGGGATGTCGCGCGTGATCTCCTCGTCGCCCAGCTTGGTCGAGCGGGCGTCGATCTCGTACTCGTGGATGTGGATCGAGGTGAGCACCTCGTCCTTGACGAGACGCTCGGAGAGCACGATCGCGTCCTCGAAGTTGTAGCCCTCGAACGGCATGAAGGCCACGAGCAGGTTCGCGCCGAGCGCGAGCTCGCCGTGATCCGTCGAGGAGCCGTCTGCCAGCACCTGGCCCGCAGCGACCTTGTCGCCCTGGCGGACGATCGGCCGGTGGTGGATCAGGGTGCCCTGGTTCGAGCGCATGAACTTCGTCAGGTCGTACTCGTCACGCGTGCCCTTGCCCTCGACGACGACGCGCGTGGCGTCGATGTCGATGACGGTGCCGGCGTTCTTCGAGACGACGACGTCGCCCGAGTCGACCGCGGCGCGATATTCCACGCCGGTGCCGACGAGCGGCGCCTGCGGGATCATCAGCGGCACGGCCTGCCGCTGCATGTTCGCGCCCATCAGTGCGCGGTTGGCGTCGTTGTGCTCGAGGAACGGAATCATGGCGGTCGCGATCGACACGATCTGCGCCGGCGCGACGTCCATGAAGTCGATGTCCTTGGCACCCGCGATCACGGCCTCGCCCTCGGACGAGCGGCAGAGCACCTGGTCGTGCTCGAACTTGCCGTTCTTGTCGACGGGCTCCGAGGCCTGCGCGATCGTGTACTGCGCCTCCTCGGCTGCGTCGAGGTACGTGATGTCGTCGGTCACCTTGCCGTTGACGACCTTCCGGTACGGCGTCTGGATGAAGCCGAACTCGGAGACGGTCGCCATCGACGCGAGCGAGCCGATCAGGCCGATGTTCGGGCCTTCAGGGGTCTCGATCGGGCACATGCGGCCGTAGTGCGTCGGGTGCACGTCGCGCACCTCGATCGGCGCGCGCTCCCTCGTCAGGCCCCCGGCGCCCAGGGCGGAAAGACGGCGCCGGTGGGTGAGGCCGTCGAGCGAGTTCGTCTGCTGCATGAACTGCGACAGCTGCGACGAGCCGAAGAACTCCTTCAGCGCGGCGACGACGGGCCGGATGTTGATGATCGTCTGCGGCGTGATCGTGTCGACGTCCTCGGTCGTCATCCGCTCGCGGACGACGCGCTCCATGCGGTAGAGACCGACGCGGAACGCCTCCTGGATCAGCTCGCCGGTGGTGCGCAGGCGCCGGTTGCCGAAGTGCTCGTACTCGTCGAGCTCCGAGCGGATCGGGTCACGGTTCATGCTGATCGCGTCCGCCGCGTAGTCCTTCGACTCCTCGGTGAGGCCGATCGCGTGCGGCATCGCGACGAGCTTCTGGACGAGCGCGAGGATGTCCTGAGTCGTCAGGACGCGCGTGTCGTCCGGCACGTCGACGCCGAGCCGCTGGTTCAGCTTGTAGCGGCCGACCTTCGTCAGGTCGTAACGCTTCGGGTCGAAGAAGAGCGACTTGAGCAGGTTGCGCGCGTTGTCGAGCGTCGGCGGCTCGCCGGGGCGCTGCTTCTTGAAGACCTCGATCAGCGCTTCCTCTTCGCGCGTCGTCGGGTCCTTGTCGAGCGTCTTCTGGATGAAGTGCGAGTCGCCGAAGAGCTTCAGGATCGCCTCGTTCGTCGACGTGTCGAGCGCGAAGCCCGTCGTCGGGTCCTCGGCCGGCAGCGCGCGCAGCAGCGTCGTGATCGGCAGCTTGCGCTTACGGTCGATGCGGGCGTAGACGATGCCCTTCTTGTCGATCTCGAGCTCGAGCCACGAGCCGCGGCTCGGCATCAGGTTCGCGGTGAAGACCTGCTTCGTCGCGTCCTTCGGCTCCATCAGGTAGGCGCCCGGCGACCGCACGAGCTGCGTGACGATCACGCGCTCGGTGCCGTTGATGATGAAGGTGCCCCACTCGGTCATCATCGGGAAGTCGCCCATGAAGACTGTCTGCTCGCGGATCTCGCCCGTCTCCGTGTTCACGAAGCGGACCGTCATCGAGAGCGGTGCCTGGTAGGTGATGTCCTTCTCGCGGCACTCCTGGATCGACATCGGAGGCTCGCCGAAGCGGTACTCCCCGAATTCGACCGCGAGCGTGCCGGTGTAGTCCTGGATCGGCGAGATGTCGTCGATCGTCTCCCGGAGGCCTTCACTGAGGAACCAGTCGAACGACTCACGCTGGATGTCGATCAGGTTCGGAAGGTCGAGAACGTGCTTGAGGCGTGAAAACGACTTGCGCGCGCGAGGCGCTGTGACCGTCTTGGCCAAGGAGATACAGCCTCCCTTACTGGCTATGAGATGAGGGGCGAAGCAGAGGAAGAAAGACGTGCAGGTAGGGCGTGTCCGGACGTCGGCGCAACCCTCCACACTACAGAAGGTGTCCCTCTAGCCGCAAGGACGGCGAGGAACCGGCTGAACCGACCGGCGAAAGGTAGCAGGACCACCCCTCCCGGGGCGGCCTAGGGCCCGAAGAACAGGTGCCTGGCACCGCAAGGCGGCGCCAGGCACCCTAACGTGTCGATTGTTACTTGTGCTTCTTGCCGTGCTCGTCCGACGACTTGCCGTGCTCGGAGCTCGTCCTTGGACGCCTTGTCCGAATGCTCCGCGTGCTCCTGCTTCGGGCCGCGCGCCTGCACCTTGCTCGCGGTCAGGGCGGTGCCGCAGAGCTTGCCGTTCACCTTGACGCTGTCGCCCACGTTCGGGCCGGTCAGGGTGCCACGGCCGCTCCAGGAGACGCGGGTGTCGGCGGTGACGGCGACCGTCACGGCCGAGCCGGCCGAGGACTTGACGGCGCTGCTGCCCTTCTTGACGGTGACCGAGAAGGACGAGGCCGAGACCGAGGCGAGCGTCCCGCTCAGGTGGAACCGGCGACAGCCGTCGTTCGTGGTCGTCGAGGCGCGTCGTGGCGTTCGTGCCCGTGGTCGTCGAGCCGCCCGAATCGTCCGCCAGGGCGAACGACGCGCCGGCGCCGGCAACGGCGAGCGCGAGAAAAAGTGCTTTGAGCTTCATGGGTCGTGTGCCTCCCGGCGGTTGCGTGCTTCGCTTCCCTATCGGCAGAAAAGACGCCGGGGGCGCGGCAAACCTTCGCCGCGCCCCCGGAAACCACCCGTTCGAGTGACGTCGTTACTTGATCTCGACCGAAGCGCCGGCCTCTTCGAGCTGGGCCTTGATCGTGTCGGCCTCGTCCTGGGCGACGCCCTCCTTGACCGGCTGCGGCGCCGAGTCGACGAGGTCCTTCGCCTCCTTGAGGCCGAGCCCGGTGACGGCGCGGACGACCTTGATCACCTGGATCTTCTGCTGCCCTGCACCGGTGAGGACGACGTCGAACGCCGTCTTCTCCTCGGCCGCCTCGCCGCCGCCCCCGCCACCGGCGGGCGCCGCAGCTGCGACCGGAGCGGCGGCGGTGATGCCCCACTCCTCCTCGATCTTGTTCTTCAGCTCGACCAGCTCGAGGACGGTCATGCTCCCGAGCTGCTCGAAGATGGTGTCAACTGCCGCCATTTTCAGGCCTCCTGGTCTTCTGTGGGTTCAGTGGTGGGTTCCGTGGCAGGTTCGGCCTCAGCCTCGGCCTCGGCGACCGGAGCTTCCTCCGGCGCCGCCTCGGCGGGCGTCTCCTCGACGGCGGGGGCCTCGGCCTCGGCGGCGGGAGCCGCCTGCGCTGAGGTGTCGCCGCCTGCCTGCAGCTGCTCGATCCGGGCGTCGATCAGCCCGTAGAGGTTCTGCATGGGCGCATTCACGAGCGCGATCAGGTTGGTCAGCGGCGCGATCACCGCACCGACCACCTGTCCACGCAGGACGTCGAGCGGCGGGAGCTTCGAGAGCTCCACCACGTCGTCGCCGGAGATCGCGCGGCCCTGCATGACGCCGCCGCGGATCTCGAGGACCTTCGTCTCACGGGCCGAGTCGGCCAGTGCCTTGGCGACGGCGACCATGTCGCCGTCGGCCTCGATGAACGCGATCGCCGACGGGCCCTCGAGCAGCGCCAGCAGCGCATCCGCCCCGGCGGCTTCTGCCGCACGGCGCGTGAGCGTGTTCTTGACGACCGACAGCCTCGCCCCGTTCTCGATCAACTTCCCGCGCAGGGCGTCGATCTGGGGCATGGTCAGGCCGCGGTAGTCCGCGACGATCAGCGTCTCGGCGTTGCGGAGCTTGTCCGTCAGCTCCGAGACGACGCGTTCCTTGTCCTCTTTCTGCATCTTCACCTCCCTCTCTACGAAACGAGCCCGCACTGGTGGCGGGCTCGCTGAAGAGAGGTGGTGCTACTCCCAGGAGGCCGCCTCGACTGGACTTCTGCCTTGCGGCTGCCAGTTGTCTGTGGCGACGGGCTTGACCTAGGCCGTGACCTGCTCGGCCTCCTGCTGTCCTGCACCATCGAGTTCCTCCGCAATGTCCCGTGTCCGCGTCGGGTCGACGTGGATCCCGGGGCCCATCGTGGAGGTGAGCGTGATCTTCTTGATGTACCGGCCCTTCGCGGCCGCCGGCTTCGCGCGCACGATCTCATCGATCAGAGCGGCGTAGTTCTCCACGAGCGCCCGCTCGTCGAAGGACTTCTTGCCGATCGGGATGTGGACGTTGGCGCCGCGGTCGGTGCGGTACTCCAGCTTGCCGGCCTTCGCGTCGCGGACTGCCTTGGCGACGTCGAAGGTGACCGTGCCCGTCTTCGGGTTCGGCATCAGGCCGCGCGGCCCGAGCACCCGGCCGAGCCGGCCGACGTTGCCCATCTGGTCCGGCGTCGCGATCGCGACGTCGAAGTCGGTGAACCCGTCCTCGATCCGCTTGGCGAGGTCGGCCGAGCCGACCACGTCGGCGCCTGCCTCCTCCGCCTCGCGCGCCTTGTCGCCCTCGGCGAAGACGGCGACCCGCTGCTCGCGGCCGGTGCCGTGCGGGAGCATCATCGTCCCGCGGAGCTGCTCGTCCGCGTGGCGGACGTTCAGCCCGAGGTTCATGTGCACCTCGACCGTCTCGTCGAACTTGGCGGCCGGCGCGTCCTTGAGCAGGCGGACCGCCTCGACCGGGGTGTACGCCTGCTCGCGGTCGATCGCCCCGCGTGCCTGCCGATAGCGCTTGCCGTGAGCGGCCATTACTTGTCCACCTCCACGCCCATGCTGCGGGCGGTGCCCGCGATCACGAGCATCGCCTGGTCGAGGTCACGCGCGTTCAGGTCCTGCATCTTGGTCTCGGCGATCGAGCGGAGCTGGTCCTTCGAGAGCCGGCCGACCTTCGTCCGGTTCGGCTCGCTCGAGCCCTTCTCGAGCCGCAGCGCCTCCTTGATCAGGACGGCCGCCGGCGGCGTCTTCGTGATGAAGTCGAAGCTGCGGTCTTCGTAGACCGTGATCTCGACCGGGATGATGCGGCCGTTCTCCTGCGCCGTCTGGGCGTTGAAGGCCTTGCAGAACTCCATGATGTTGACGCCGTGCTGTCCCAGTGCTGGACCGACCGGCGGCGCCGGGTTGGCCTGGCCGCCCGGGATCTGGAGCTTGATCAGTGTGAGGACTTTCTTGGCCACTCGTTCCCTTCCTTAGTCGAGCTTCTTGACCTGGTCGAAGCCGAGCTCGACCGGAACCTGGCGCTCGAAGATGTCGACGAGCACCTTCAGCTTCTGCGCGTCGGGGTTGACGTCCACGATCTCACCGTCGAAGTCGGAGAGAGGGCCGCTCGTCACCTTGACCGACTCGCCGAGCGAGTACTCGATCGTGGCGCGCGCACGTTCGCCGCCCGCCGTCGTCCCGGTCTTGAGGATCCGGTCGACCTCCGGCTGCGAGAGCGGCACGGGCTTGGAGCCGGCGCCGACGAAGCCGGTCACACCGGGCGTGTTCTTGACGACCGTCCAGGCGTCGTCGTTCAGATCCATGTTCACGAGGACATAGCCGGGGAGCACGCGCTTCTCGGCCTGCACCTTCTGGCCGTCCTTCGTCTCGATCACCTGCTCGGTCGGGACGACGACCCGGCGGAAGCGCGGGCGCTGCCCCATCGACTCGATGCGGTGCTCGAGGTTGGCCTTGACCTTGTTCTCATGGCCGGAATAGGTGTTGACGACGTACCAGCGAAACATTCAGTGGACTCCCTATTGACCCAGAAGGATCTTGGAAACGACGTATTTCCAGACCTGGTCGTTGATGTAGAGGAACGTGCCGACCACGAGGCACGCGATCAGCACGACGACCGTGCCCTGGATGACCTGGTTCTGGCCCGGCCATTCGACCTTCTTGAGCTCGGCCCAGGACTCGGCGATGAAATTCGAGCGCTTGCGCTCCTGCGCGGGCTGCGGCTGCGGCGCCTGCGGGCGTGCGGCTTCGGCGCGCTCTGCGCGCTGCCGGCGCCGGGCTGCTGCGCCGCCCTCTGACCGCATCTCGCCCATCGGGCTAGCGCGTCTCCCGGTGCGCGGTGTGGCCGCCGCACCAGCGGCAGTACTTGCTGAACTCGACGCGGTCGGGCGTGTTGCGCTTCGACTTCACCGTCTGGTAGTTCCGCCGCTTGCAATCGGTGCAGGCGAGGGTGATGTCAACTCTGACTCCGCTTTTGGCCATGGGGCAGGGACGCTCCGTCTGTCCGTAAAAGGTGATTGAGTAGCCCCGGGCACGCTGACGCACCGCCTTGGGGCCGCGGGATTGTAGCGGGACCGGGGCCGAATCGGCACATCGGGTCTATGCTCCGCGCGTGAGCCATTCGGCCTGGGACGCCTTTGTCAGCGGCGATGACCCGAATGGACACGGCGCGGAGATCTACTCGGACGTCGGCGAGCTCGCCGAGTCGGTCGCGGCCTTCCTGGCAACCGGCTTCGCAGCCGGGGAGGCGGGTCTCGTCGTGGCGACGCCCGAGCACGTGGTCGCGATCACGGCTGCGCTCGCAGCACGGGGCTGGAGCGCCGAGGCGATCGACTCGTCGACGCAGCTCCTGATCCGCGACGCGGAGGGCACCCTCGAGGCGATCCTCGTCGACGGCGCGCTCTCGGCCGAGGCCTTCGAGCGCGTGGCCGGCGAGCTGATCGACGGGTTCGCAGGCCGGCCGCTCCGGATCTTCGGCGAGATCGTCGACGTACTTTCGCGCCGGGGCAGGATCGACGACGCGCTTGCGCTCGAAGCGCTCTGGAACGACCTACAGCTGACACGCAACTTCTCGCTCCTCTGCGGCTACGGGCTCGACATCTTCGACGCCTCTGTGCAGGCCGGGCCGCTGCCGTCCGTCTGTCGCGTCCACTCACACGTCCTGCCGGCTCACGACGACGCCCGCTTCCGGAACGCGGTCGAGCGTGCGCTCGTCGACGTGCTCGGCCCGACCAAGGCCCGCGACGTCCTCTACATCGTCGGCGGGACGATGCGCGAGAAGCGCGTCCCCGTCGCCCAGGACGCATTGCGGTGGGTGACGGCGAACATGCCGGCGCAAGCCGAGCGCATCCTCACGCTCGCCCGGTCGCTCTACACGAGCGGCCCGGCGTACGCGCTCAACGCCTGAACGCGCATCGACGCGTCAGTCTCCTGGGAGCTGAAAGTGCCAGATGATCGACGACGGCTTGCCGACCCAGGCCGCGTTCGTGGCCTCGATCGCCTCGGCGTGCAACGCCCAGGTGTAGGGCGGCTCGTCGGGGTCCTGCGGCGGTAGCCGCTCGCCGTCGTGGATGGTGCGTCCCTCGTCGTCGAGCAGCGGCGACGGGACGAAGGGCTCCTCGCACCGGCGCACCTGGAAGCCGAGTGGCAGCGCCGCGGCGAGGTACTCGCTCGCGCGACGCGGGTAAAGAGGCACGTAGCCGAGCTCGCCGTCGGGCTCGTCGGTGAAGAACGGCATCTTGATGTCGCCGACGGAGCCGCGCTG
The DNA here is from genome assembly GCA_963779505.1 of uncultured Actinomycetes bacterium. Taxonomy (GTDB): domain Bacteria; phylum Actinomycetota; class Thermoleophilia; order Gaiellales; family Gaiellaceae; genus PALSA-600. The sequence continues at coordinate 107,148 of CAVZYK010000026.1, forward strand.
GTCGGAGATGACGAGGTGTCCGCCGGGCCTCAGCACGCGCGCGAACTCGCGGAACGGCCCTTCGATCTCCTCGACGTGTGCGAGGGCGATCGCGCAGGTGACGAGATCGACGGAATCGTCCGCGAGCGGCAGCGCGTGCAAGTCGCCTTGCTGGAACGTGGCCTGCGGCACCTTTTCCCGGGCGACCGCGAGCATGCCCGGCGACGCGTCGACGCCGATGACGGTGTGCCCGAGCGACGCGAGGTATGCAGCGTGCCGGCCGGTGCCGCAAGCGGCGTCGAGCGCGACTCCCACCGGCAGACCGTCGAGGATCTCGCGCACGATCGGCTGCTCGATCTCGAGCAGCTGGTTCGACTGCGTGTCGTAGGAGGGCGCCCACTCGTCGTACATGCGGCCGAGCGGCCGCGGGCGTGCTTCCGCCCCCGCGCCGAAGGCGTCTGGATGCTCGAGCAGCTCACGCATCTCGCGGAAGCGCGCCAGCGTGAACTCGCGGTCGTATTCACCCGCGAACGCGTGCAGGAGCGCGAGGCCCTGCAGGCCGAGGAGGTAGGCCAGCGGGTGCAGGAAGATCACGGGACGGTCGGGTGCCGAGGAGGCCATGGAGGCGGTCCTTTCGCTCGTGGAGGTCGCAGGCAAAGCGCGCGCTCGGGCGCGAGACGGCAACGTCGATGGACGCGCCGCGTTCGATCTGCAGATGACCTACGCCACGGGACTGCTCTTCTATCAAACGCGGCGCGCGATACTCGCCCGGTGGTTCAGGCGAGCGATGTCCTCAGGATCGGCGGCCGACCTTCGGGATGTGAATCGTCGACGCGCAGCGTCGACAGAGACGGTCTGGGATAGCGGCGGGTGGGCTCGAACCACCGACCTTCGGGTTATGAGTCCGACGCTCTAACCAGCTGAGCTACGCCGCCAGGCCGAGCCATTTTAGCGTCAGCAGTGGTAGCCGTACTCCTGGGCCTTGCGGCAGAACTCGGCCTCGTCCGCGGTGAAGAAGTGGTGGACGCCGTCGGGCTTGCGGACGTAGTAGAGGTAGTCGACGGCGGCCGGGTGGGCTGCAGCCTGCATCGAGGCGACACCGGGGTTGCCGATCGGCGTCGGCGGCAGGCCCTTGTGGATCGACGTGTTGTACGGCGTCTGGTTCTTGAGCTGGGCGGAGGTGATCGGCCGGGTGCCCTCGATGCCGAGCCCGTAGCGGAGCGTGGCGTCGATCCCGAGCGGCATGCCCTTGGCGAGCCGGTTGTAGATGACGGCGGCGACGAGCTTCCGCTCGGCGGGCGCGACGGTCTCGCGCTCGACCATCGAGGCGATCGTCAGCGCGCCATAGGGACTGACACCGCGGCGGCGGGCCACCGTCAGGTCGACCCCGCCCCAGGCGACGCCGAACGAGGCCAGCTGCGCACTGATCAACTCGCGCGCGGTCGTGGACGGCCCGAACGAGTAGACCGACGGGAACAGGAAGCCCTCGAGCGACTTGCGGCGGTTGTCACGGGCGAACGCTCGCGGCGGCGCAGTCGTCGCCGCCGCGGCGCGATAGCCCGCGCCGCTCAGCACCGGGCGGACGTGACGCTTGCGGATCGCGATCGTGCGCACCTCGGCCACGCGGTCGACCATCCGGCGCACGGTGAAGCCTTCGGGGAAGGAGACCCGGAGCGTGACGGGCGCCGCGGCCGGCGCCGACGAGACACCGACGACGAGCGCCGCAGCGGCGAGTGCGAGCAACGACCTGAGCATCCGGTGACCGTAGCGAACCGCCGAACGCTCGAATCTGAATCACGGACGAACCGGGGTCAGACCCACCGACACGACTCGAACAGACACGCGACTCCGGGGTCAGACCCACCGACACGGCCTAAACAGACGCGGCGCCTCCGTCAAACGAGCCGACGACGACCGACGTTCGTGACTGCGACATCCGTGCCCTGGCTTACCCTGCGACGATGGCCGAGACGGAGATGTGCTGGCGCTGCCCGACGCCGATGGCTTGGCTGCACGGAACGTGGCAGTGCGGCCGACTGCCGGTTCAAGCTCGGCTGCTGCGAGGGCGACCCACAGACGCCGTGCGACGTCGCCGAGCCGCTTCAACCCGCGCCGCGTCAGGTTCCGGCGAGCGCGAGCACCGCGCGCACCTGACGCGCGAGCGCGACCGCGTCGAGCGCGCCGGCCGGGAGCTCGACCGTCAGGCTCACCCCGCCTCCGCGCAGATGGTTCTGCCAGTTCGTCGCGCTGCCGGCGAGCCACGGGCGATGCAGAAACGGGAGCCCGGCCGCACGCGCGTAGCGGCGACCGGCGGCGGTACTGCGGCCGTAGGCCCAGACGACGTCCATGTGCTGGTGGAACCACACGGTCACCTGAGGGTGGATCCGTCGAATCAGGTCGCGCGCGGCACGCGTCTCCGGCTCGGAGAAGGGCCGAGCTCCGGCGTAGTAGGTCGAGCCCGGGTGGCCGATCGGCTGCCACATCGCCGGGAAGTTCCGGTTCAGGTCGACGCCGTGCGCGTTCTGCCGGGTGCCGTGTGCGACCCCGTCCGGGTTGAGCGACGGGACGAGCCAGAGGTCGGCGCCGGAGTGCGAACGCTGCAGCTCGCGCACGACTGCGATTCCCGCCGTCTCGTTGCCGTGGATCGCCCCGACCACGAGGATCCGCGTACCCGGTCCCGCGACATGGACGACCTGAATCGGCCGCGACAGCACCGAATGACCGACGACGAGCGCGGTCGTTAGGGTCAAAGCCATGCCGGTGATCGAGGCCATCGAGCTGCGCAGGACCTACCGTACGACGACGGGCGTCGTCCGGCGCAAGCCACTCGAAGTCGAGGCGGTGCGCGGCATCTCGTTCGCCGTCGAACAGGGCGAGCTGTTCGGCCTGCTCGGCCCGAACGGCGCCGGCAAGACGACGACGATCAAGATGCTGATCACGCTGCTCCTGCCGACGAGCGGCCAGGCGAAGGTGCTCGGCCACGACGTCGTCGAGGACGCACGCGAGATCCGCCGGCGGATCGGCTACGTGTTCGGCGGCGACCGCGGGCTCTACGAGCGGCTGTCGGCCTACGACAACCTGCGCTACTTCGCCGAGCTGTACGGCGTGTCGGGGAAGGCCCAGCGCCGGCGGATCGACGAGGTGCTCGAGCTCGTCGGCCTCAAGGGCCGGGAGAGCGAGCGTGTCGAGGGCTTCTCCCGCGGCATGCGGCAGCGACTCCACATCGCGCGCGGGATCCTGCACGACCCCGAGGTCGTCTTCCTCGACGAGCCGACGATCGGCGTCGACCCGGTCGGCGCGCGCGAGCTGCGCCAGACGATCGCCGACCTGATCGCTGCCGGGAAAACCGTGCTGCTGACGACGCACTACATGTTCGAGGCCGACGCGCTCTGCGACCGGATCGCCGTGATCGCGAAGGGCCAGATCGTCGGCGAGGGCACGCCGTCGCAGCTGAAGGACAACGTCACCGGCGGGCGCGTGACGGAGATCGAGGTCTTCGGCGTCCGCGACGCGACCGTCGCGCGTCTGCGCGAAATCGACGGCGTCACGTCGGTGATCGTCGAGGATCGCGACCAGGCGCAGCTGCTCGTCGTCCAGACGAGCGGCGAACGCGAAGTGACCGCGCCGCTGCTGGCGGAGCTCGGCGACCTCGAAGTCGGGAGGGTCTCGTCGCGCGAGCCAACGCTCGAAGACGCGTACGTGTCGCTCGTCACGGCGGCATGACAACCGCGGCCCGCGTCTTCTGGACGGGGTTCGCGCTCCACTTCAAGAACCTCTCCGCCTCCCCGTTCATGATGGTCACCGCGGCGGTGTGGCCACTGGTCTACGCGACGCTCGCGTTCTTGATGTTCCGCGCGACCGACGACGCGCCGTCGCTGCTCTACGCCGCTCTGGGCGCGGCGGTGATGGGCATCTGGTCGACGACCGCAACGAGCGCCGGCGGCGCGATCCAGCAGCAGCGCTGGTGGGGCGTGCTCGAGCTGCTCGTCGCTGCCCCCACCCGGCTGATCCTCGTGCTCGCGCCGGTCACGGTCGCGATCTCGGGCATCGGCGTCTACTCGATCGTCTCGACGCTCCTCTGGGGCCGGCTGCTCTTCGGTGTGCCGATCCACATCGAGCACCTCCTCCTCTTCGCGGTCTCGATCCCGGTCGCCGTCCTCTCGATCGGGCTGCTCGGGCTCGTGCTCGCGTCGACCTTCGTGCTCTACCGCTCGGCCTCCAGCCTCTCGCAGGCGCTCGAGTACCCGATCTGGACGATCACGGGGATGCTGATCCCGCTCTCGCTCCTGCCCGGCTGGATCGGGCCGATCGCCTGGGTGCTCGCGCCGACCTGGGGCATGGAGGCGGTCCGCAACTCGGCGCTCGGGGGCGACGTCCTCGAGCCGCTGCTCCTCTGCCTCGCGTTGAGCCTGGCGTACACGGCGCTTTCGATGCTGCTTCTGCATCACTTCGAGCGCCTTGCGCGGGAGAGGGCGACCCTCTCGTTGACATGAGAACCTGGTTGCGGATCTTCTTCATCGGAGGCGCGATCAGCTTTCGTGCGCTCTTCTCGTGGATCAGGCCGTCGGTCTACATCCCGACGCTCCTGATCGGACCGACGACGCAGATCCTCTTCTTCGCCTATCTCGGACGCACGGCGCACCTCGAGTCCGATTCGTGGTTCGTGGTCGGGAACGCCGTCCAGTCCGCGTCGCTCGCTGCGCTCTTCGGCATGGGCTTCGCGATCGACGGCGAGCGGTGGACACAGACGCTCTCCGCCGTGCTCGCGACGCCCGCGAACCGTGCGGCGCTCTTCCTCGGTCGTGCACTGCCGGTGCTCGTCAACGCGGCAGTGACCGCTGCAACCGGATTCATCGGCGGCGCGCTGCTGCTCGGCTTCAGGATGCCCTGGTCGTCGGTGCCGGCAATGGCTGCACTGCTCCTGCTCGCGTCATTCGCGTGCACCGGCCTCGGCATGCTGACGGCGGCAATCGGCTTGCGCATGCGCGACGTGCCGATCATCGCCAACCTGACGATGGCCGTGCTGCTGATCTTCTGCGGCGTCAATGTGCCGCTCGACAAGCTGCCCGACTGGATGCATGCGGTTGCCAAGGCCCTGCCGATGACGCACGCGATCGCAGCGGCGCGCAAGGTCGCTGACGGGGCGTCGCTCGCGAGCGTGCGCCCGGAGGTGCTCGCTGAGCTCGCCCTCGGCTCGATCTACCTCGCGGCGGGCTTCGCGTGTCTCCGCTGGTTCGAACACGAAGGCCGCCGGCACGGCACACTCGATCGCGCATGAGATTTCTCCGTCTCATCCGCGCAGGCTTCGTCGTCAACGTGAAGATGCTGGCGACGTCGTCGTTCTTCATGTTGATCGCGGTCGCGCAGCCGGTGATCTTCGCCACGATCGCCTACTACATGTTCCTCTCCGGCGGACGGGAGGGCACGCTGCTCTACGCATCTCTCGGTGCCGGGATGATGGGCGTCTGGTCGACGACGCTCTTCGCGTCGGGCGGCATGATCCAGTGGCAGCGCTGGCAGGGAACGCTGGAACTTGGTGTCGCGTCGCCGGTCAACCTGACACTCGTCTACCTGCCGTTCTCGCTCGCGAACTCGTTCACCGGGGCGTACGCGCTCGCGGCGACGCTCATCTGGGGCCGTGTGATCTTCGGCGTGCCGCTCCATTTCGTGCACCCCTGGCTGTTCGTGCTCGCGGTGCCGACGGTCGTGCTGTCGCTCGCGCTCCTCGGGCTGCTGCTGGCATCGACGTTCGTCCTCTACCGCAATGCGAATGCGATGTCGAACCTGCTCGAGTACCCGGTCTGGATCGCGTCCGGTCTCGTCTTCTCGACGGCGATCCTGCCCGCGTGGACGCATCCGATCTCATGGATCCTGCCGCCCTACTGGGGCATCATCGCGCTGCGACACGCCGCGTTCGGCGGCGAGGTGTGGTTCCCGCTCCTGATGGCCCTCGCGCTCGGCACGATCTCGGTCATCCTCGCGACGTTCACGCTGCGCTGGTTCGAGCACCTCGCGCGGGCGCGCGCGACATTGGCGCTGACATGAACTTCGCCCGCATCTTCTTCGTCGGCGGGCTGATCTCGTATCGCGCTCTCTTCAACTGGATCCGACCCTCGATGTACATCCCGACGATGCTCGGCTCGCCGCTCTTCCAGCTGATCTTCTTCACGAAGCTCGGCCAGTTCGCGCACGCCGAGAGCCCGGACTTCTACATCGTCGGCAACTCGGTGCAGGTCGCTGCGATGGCGTCGATCTACGGCATGGCGATGTCGATCGCGAACGAGCGCTCGTTCGGCACGCTCGGGCCGCTGCTCGCGACGCCGGCCAACCGTGCCGCCGTCTTCCTCGGCCGCGGACTCCCCGTGCTCGCGAACGGATTCTTCGTCTCGCTCTTCACGTTCCTCGCGGGCGCCGTCTTCCTCGGCTTCCGCCCCGGGCTCTCGACGGTGCCGGCGCTCGCGGCAGTCGTCGTCGTCACCACCACGGCCTGCACGTCGTTCGGGATGATGCTCGGCTCGATCGGGCTGCGCGCGAAGGACTACATGTTCGCCGCGAACCTGACGTACTTCCTGATGCTGCTCTTCTGCGGCGTCAACATCCCGCTCTCGGTGCTGCCGGGCTGGATGAGCGCGATCTCCCGCTGCTTGCCGCTGACACACGGAATCGCGGCCGCCCGTGAGGTTGCAAACGGCGCGACGCTCTCCGACGTCGCGGGGCTCGTCTGGACGGAGCTGGCGATCGCGGTCGTCTACGCCGCGGGCGCCTTCGTGCTCTTCCGCGTGCTCGAGCGCGAGTCACGCCGGAGCGCCCTCCTCGACGCCTACTAGCTGATCAGCTGCTCGCGCAGGGCCTTGGCGACGGCCTGGGTGCGCGTGTCCGCGTCGAGCTTGTCCATCGCCTTGCGCACGTGCGTGCGCACCGTCTCGGCGGAGATGAAGAGCCGCTTCCCGATCTCCTCGTTCGCGAGACCGTCCGCGAGCAGCCGCAAGACGTCGCGCTCGCGCTGCGTCAGCTGCGGCAGCTTCGCGCCGATCGACGAGGTCGCCAGCGTGCCGGCGAGCACCGGGTCGACATACGTGCTGCCGCCGGCGACCGCCTGCACGGCACGGAGCAGGTCGTCCATCGGCGCCTCCTTGAGCACGAACCCGCGCACACCGGCGTCGAGCGCCTCGGTCAGGAGCGCGCGGTCGCCGTACCCGGTGTAGAGCAGGATCGCGGTCTCGGGCGCCGACCGTTGCGCGCGCCGCGTCAGCTCGATCCCGCCGAGCTTCGGCATCCGGACGTCGACGAGCGCGACCGCGGGCTTGCGAGCCTCGATCTTCTCCAGCGCCTCTTCGCCGTCACGCGCCCGCGCGACGATCTCGATCCCGCCCAGGGCGAGGAACTCGGCCACGGCCTCGAGCACGGCCGGATGATCGTCGGCCACGATGCAGGTGACGGGCTGGGTTATGGGAGGGGTCAACGGTTCGGTTCTCGGGGGATCCCCGATTCGGGGGATGGTCCCGGCACGGCTAGAGGGATATCGAAGCAGACTCCTGCTGCCAATAGTTGTCGTGTCACCTTTACAGGGACCTCCAACACCGTGCGGCAGACAATCACACCAGGGACGGCACCCGACGGACGCCTCGACCAGGCCCTGGTCGAGGCGCAGCTCGAGCAGGTCCTCGACCGCGTCCACGACGGCGTCGTCCTGACGAGCAACGGCCGCGCGACCCTCAACGCCGCGGCCCGCGGATCCTGGCAGCGCCCGAAGGGCTGGACGTCCGCAGCAGCGCTTCGAGCCGCGTGCCCTCGACGGCACCCCGTTCGCCGTCGACCCGAACCAGATCCCGGCGAAGAGGCGCTGAAGAACGGACCGGCGGGCCGTTCCGCATCCGCGTCACCGCCCTCGACGGCCGCGAGCTCGTGCTCGACGGAAGCGTCTCGCCGGTCGTCGACGGCGCGGTGATCGTGTTCCGTGACGTCACGGACGAGCATCTGCGCCACGAGCTGCTCGTGCAGAGCGGCAAGCTGGCAGCGATCGGCGAGCTCGCGGCGGGCGTCGCGCACGAGATCAACAACCCGCTGTTCGCGATCCTCGGCCTGACCGAGTTCCTGCTCAAGGAGGCGGAGCCCGGGTCGAAGGCGCAGCAGCGCCTCGAGCTGATCCAGCAGACCGGGCTCGAGATCAAGGAGATCGTGCGCGCTCTCCTCGACTTCGCGCGTGAGAACGCAGAGGAGCGGCACGAGGTTGCGCTCGACGACGTCGTGCGCTCGACCGTCGACCTCGTGCGGCGGACGAACGCGCACAAGGGGGTCGAGCTCCTCGACACCTACGAGGATGCCGGCGCGCTCGTCTACGCGAGCCCGAACCAGCTCAAGCAGATCTTCCTGAACCTGATCGCGAACGCGCGCCAGGCGATGCCGAACGGCGGCACGGTCACGGTCGACGTCCGCACCGAGGGCGGCTTCGCGGTCGCAACGGTCTGCGACGACGGTCCCGGGATCGAGGCCGACGTGCTCAGCCGCATCTTCGAGCCGTTCTTCACGACGAAGCGCAACACCGGCGGGACCGGCCTCGGGCTCTCGGTCAGCATCGGCATCGCCGAGGCTCACGGAGGCACGCTGACCGCGCTACTCCGAGGTCGGACGCGGCGCGCAGTTCACCCTCCGTCTGCCGCTGTGCGACGAGGAGCTGGAGCGTTGAGCCGGATCCTCGTGATCGACGACGAGGACGTGATTCGCGCGCTCGTGATGGAGATTCTCGAGACCGCCGGCCACGAGACCACCGGAGCGGAGAGCGCCGAGAGTGCGCTGGCGCTGCTCGAGGACCACGAGTTCGATCTCGTCGTCAGCGACGTGATCATGCCGGGCCTCTCCGGCCTCGAGCTGCTCGACGCGGTGCGGTCGCGCCGTGCCTCGCTGCCCGTGGTGCTGATCACGGGCGCCGGCACCTACGACACGCTGAGCCAGGCACTGACCCGTGGCGCGGCCGGACTCGTCACGAAGCCGTTTTCCCACGCCGAGCTGCAGGCGGCGGTCGCCGACACGCTCGCGCGCCGCGTCCGCGGTGTGGTTGGGGCATGACCTCTTCCCGTTCGCACGAAAGGACTCCCATGACCAATCCCTCCTGCCTGCTCGCCGACGACCATCCGGCGCTGACCGCGGCCGTCTCCTCCTACCTGTCCGAGAACGGGTTCACGATCGTCGGGCCCGCGCCCGACGGCCGCCGCGCCGTCCAGCTCGCAACGGAAGCGCAGCCCGAGCTCGCACTCATCGACTACCGCATGCCGCGGCTCGCGGGAATCGACCTGATCGAAGCGCTGCGTGAAGTCGCACCCGAGACGAAGATCGTCGTCTACACGGCCGAGGGCGACGACGAGCTCGCGCGCAACGTGCTGGCCGCGGGCGCCGTCGCGCTCGTGCTCAAGGAGGCACCGCTCGCCGACCTCGTTCGCGCGCTCGAAGCTGCGCTCGCGGGCGGCTCGTATCTCGACCCCGCGCTCGCCAAGGACCTCGCGCCGGGCCGCAAGCTCACCCAGCGCGAGCTCGACGTGCTCGGCCTGCTCGCGGAGGGGCTGCAGCACGAGGAGATCGGCCGCCGGCTCGGCATCAGCTCGGAGACCGTCCGCACGCACCTCCGCAAGGCGTCCGACCGCCTCGGCGCGGCCACGCGCACACAGGCCGTCGCAACCGCGCTCCGCCTCGGGCTCATCGCGTGAGCGAGCGTTCGCTCGCAGAGATCGTCGAGCGCCAGCTCGAAGTCGCCTCGCTCTCGGGCGAGGTCGATGCGGTCATGCAGGGAATCGTCGACCGGCTGCTCGAGCTGCCCGGCGCCGACGGCGCGTCTCTCTCGACGGTCGACGGCGAGCTCGCGTACTTCCGCGTCGCCTCGGGCGCGGACGCTGCGCTCCTCCACAAGACCCTGCCGATCGACGAGACGCTCGGAGTCGAGTGCCTGCGCCGCGGCGGTGTGACCGTCCTGCGCGCGACCGAAGGCCCGGAGGTGCAGCGCTGCCTGACGCCGGGCGCCGGCGCGATCGTGCTCGCGCCGATCGACTACGACGGCGAGACCCGCGGCATCCTCGGGCTGCGCAGTCCCGACCCGAACGCCTTCGACCAGGCGTCCGTCGAGACGATCAGCCTGCTCGCGACGAGCGCGGCCGTTGCCATGCGAAACGCCGAGGTCGTCGAAGGGCTTGCGCGCAGCGAGCAGCACTACCGTGAGCTGCACACGCAATCGGCAGACGCCACGCTCGTCAGCGATGCGGACGGGCGCCTGCTCGAGGCGAACGCGGCTGCCGAGGCACTGTTCTGGTACACGGTCGACGAGCTGCGCCAGCTCCACATGCACGACCTCTTCTCCGACCAGGCGCTCGCGGACGAGCGCTCCGGGATCGGCGACGTGCACAGCCGCCGCGAGCTTCGTGCGGATCAGGTCCTCCGCCGGAAGGACGGCAGCGAGCTCCAGCTCGAGTATTCGTCTCGCGTGCTCGACGACGGCCGCGTGCACACGACGTTCCGCGACGTCTCACAACGTCGGCGCAACGAAGAACGACTGCGCTCGAGCCTCGACCAGCTGCACGCAATCGTCGAGACGCAGCAGGAGATCTCCGCCCTCCAGCTCGACCCGGACGCCGTCACTGCGGCGATCGTCGAGCGGACGCAGCGACTGACCGGCGCCGACGGAGCCGTCGTGCAGTGGCTCGACGGGCACGAGTTCGTCTACAGCCACGCCTCGGGAATCGCGTCATTGCATGTGGGGCTGCGGCTCGGGCTGCCGACGAGCCTCTCCGGCCAGGCCGCCGCGCTCGGCGAGACACTGCACTGCCCCGACGTCGAGCTCGACGACCGCGCAGACCGCGACGGCTGCCGCGTCGTCGGCATCCGGTCGCTGATCGCCGCGCCGCTCTACCGCGACGGCCGGGTCGACGGGATCCTCGCGGTCATGTCGGGCACGCCGAACGCCTTCGACGAGCTCAGCGTCGAGACGACACGTCTGATGGCGCAGTTCGTCAGCACCGTCTTCCAGAACTCACACGTGCTCGAGACGCGTAGCGTGCTCGCAGAGGAGCTCGGTGCGCAGGCGCAGGTCGTGGAGCACATGCAGACCGCGCTCTGGATCTGGTCTGCGACCGACGACCACGACTTCGTCCTTCAGTACGCGAACGCGGCGAGCGACGAGACGATGGGACGTCCGAACGCCAAGCTGATCGGCAAGCGTTTCGCGGACGTGCTCCCCGGCACGGGCGACGCGACGCGGGAGATGCTGCAGCGCGTCGTCGACGAGGACACGCTGATCGACCGCGGCGAGGTCGAGTACGGCGACGACGAGGTCGAGCGCAAGATCTTCTCGGTCAAGGCCTTCCCGCTGCCGGGACGCCGCGTCGCCGTCACGTTCGAGGATGTCACCGACATCGCCCGCGCACGCCTGGCGCTACAGACGAGCGAGGCTCGCTTCCGCGGCGCGTTCGGCTCGGCGTCGGTCGGAATGTCGCTGACGAGCCTCGACGGGCAGTTCGTGCAGGTCAACGAACGACTCGCGGAGATCCTGGGCTACACCGTCCCGGAACTGATGGAGATGACCTTCCGTGACGTCAGCCACCCGGACGACGTCGAGCGCGACGCGGCGTATGTGGCCGAGATGCGCGCCGGCCTCCGCACCGAGTGGGAGGACGAACGGCGCTACATCCGCAAGGACGGGGCGATCGTCTGGGGTCAGGCGAGCAGCGCGCTCATCGACGAGCCCGGCGGACCGGCGCACGTCGTCTCGCTCGTCCAGGACATCACGCAGCGCCGCGAGGCGGAATCGATCTTCGGCGCCGTCTTCGCGCAGTCGGTCGTCCCGAAGCTGATCGCCGACGACGAGCGGCGGCTCGTCGAGCTGAACGCGAGCGCACTCGCCTTCCTCGGAGTCGATCGCGAGACGGCGCTGACCCTGACGATCGACGACCTGATGCCGGATCTCGCACTCGGCGACGTCTGGCCCGGGTTCATGCGCGAAGGCACCTTGGAGGCGGAGGCGACGCTCAAGCGCCCGGACGGCGGCCTGCGCCAGATCGAGTTCGTCGCGACCGCCAACGTCCGCCCCGGCCGTCACATCGCGGTCGTGCGCGACCTTTCGCGCCAGAAGGAGCTCGAGTCGCAGCTTCGCCAGGCGCAGAAGATGGAGGCAGTCGGCCGCCTCGCCGGCGGGATCGCCCACGACTTCAACAACCTCCTGACCGCGATCTCCGGCTACAGCGAGTTCCTCGCGAGCGGCATCGAAGATCCCCGGCTGAAGCGCCACGCCGAGGAGATCAAGAAGGCATCGGCCCGCGCAGCGAACCTGACCGGCCAGCTGCTCGCGTTCAGCCGCCGCCAGGTGCTGCAGCCGCGCGTACTCGACCTGAACGCGGTCGTCTCCGACATGGACAGCCTGCTGCGCCGGCTGATCGGCGAGGACGTCGAGCTCGTGACGATGCTCGAGCCCGGCCTCCCTTCGGTGCAGGCCGACCCGACCCAGATCGAGCAGGTGATCGTCAACCTCGCGGTCAATGCGCGCGACGCGATGCCGAACGGCGGCTCGGTCACGATCGAGACCGCGAACATCGTCACCGACAAGGGCTCGTTCGTGCAGCTCCTCCTGACGGACACGGGCATCGGCATGACCGAGGAGGAGCGCCAGCAGCTCTTCGACCCGTTCTTCACGACGAAGGCCGGCGGCACCGGGCTCGGGCTTGCGACCGTCTACGGGATCGTCGAGCAGAGCGGCGGCACGATCGAGGTCGACTCGGCACCCGGCATGGGCTCGTCGTTCCGCGTCTGGCTGCCGAGCGTCGAGGAGGCGCGCCGAGACGGCCGCCGTCGCGCCCGCCTCCGCTCCGGCCGCAGGCAGCGAGACGATCCTCCTGGTCGAGGACGAGACGGTCGTGCGGCAGCTGGTCGCGGAGATCCTCGAGACGACCGGCTACACCGTGCTGCAGGCGGGCGACGGCCCGTCGGCGCTCGAACTGCTGCGCCGCCACGCGGAACCGGTCGAGCTGCTCGTGACCGACGTCGTCATGCCCGGCATGAGCGGCCCCGAGGTCGCGAAGGCCGTGACGGCGATGCGGCCGGGCATGCACGTGCTCTACACCTCCGGCTACACCGATCAGGCGATCGGCCATCACGGGGTGCTCGAGCCGGGGATCGCGTTCCTGCAGAAGCCGTTCAGCGCCGACGACCTGACGACGAAGGTGCGCGGCCTGCTGGACGAGCCTGCCGGCGTCGACTGAAGCACGTCGGTTTGACATACGAGATGTGAAAGACTATTTTCGCAAAATGTCTTTCACATCTGACGAATCGAAGCTGACCTCCGTCGCGGCGCTGCGGGCGCTCGGGCACCCGACGCGGCTGCGGATCCTCGGCCACCTGCAGCTTTCGGGGGATGCGACGGCGACCGAGTGCGCCGCCGAGGTCGGCGAGAGCGCGTCGTCGTGCAGCTACCACCTGCGCCTCCTCGCCCAGCACGGCTTCGTCGAGCAGGTGCCGACGGACGACGGGCGCGAGCGCCGCTGGCACAGCACGGTGCACAGCGTCGACTTCGACGCCGGCGCCGAGCGCGACGAGGAGTTCCAGGCCGCGTCGTCGCTTGCACGCGCGGCTCTGCTCGAGCTGAGCGACACCAACGTGCGCGACTACCTCTCGGCCGAGCACCACTTCTCACCCGCCTGGCGGGAGGCGGCCGCGTTCCTGCAGACGGCGGTCGTCGCCTCGCCGGCGGAGCTCGTCGAGATCACGCAGCGCATCCAGGCCGTGCTCGCGGAGTACGCGCCGAGCGCCCGCGAACGGAAACCGCGCGGCGCCCGCGTCGTCCACGTCAGCGTGCGCGCGGTGCCGAAGCCGTGATCCCACCCCTCCTTCGCGAGAACCTCAACTTCCGCCGCTTCTTCATCGGGCAATCGGTGTCGCTGCTCGGCGACCAGGTGACCGCACTCGCGCTGCCTTTGACCGCAGTGCTGGCACTCGACGCGACCGCCGGGCCAGATGGGCGTGCTGACGACCCTGTACCTGGTCCCGAACCTGATCTTCTCGCTGCACGCGGGAGCCTGGGTCGACCGGCGAGGCGGCCGGCGGATGGTGATGCTGATGACCGACGTCGGCCGCGGCTTGCTGATCGGGTCGATCCCGATCGCGTACGCGTTCGGGCATCTCGGCTGGACGCAGCTCTACGTCGTCGCGTTCCTGAGCGGCACGCTGACCGTCTTCTTCTACGTCGCGTACGGCGCGATGATCCAGATGATCGTGCCGCGCACCGACTACGTGCAGGCGAACTCGCTCGTGCACGGCAGCCGCGCGTTCTCGTACGTCGTGGGCAACATGCTCGGCGGTCTGCTCGTCGCGCTTCTGCGCGGCCCCTACGCGCTGGCGGTCGATGCCGTCTCGTACTTCTGGTCGGCGCTCTTCCTCGAAGCGGATGCACCTCGACGAGCCGCCGGGCGCTCCGCCGGAGACGGGCGGGCTGATGGCCGGCGCGCACTGGATCCGGCACAACGCGATCATCCGCGCGGAGCTGCTCGGCGTCGCGACGCTGAACCTCTTCAACTTCATGTTCTTCGCGCTGTTCGTGCTCTACGCGACGCGCTCGCTGCACGTCGGCCCGGCGACACTCGGGCTCGTGCTCGGTGCTGCGGCGGTTGGCACGCTCGCCGGCTCATTCGTGACCGCGCGCATCGGCAGGCGGTTCGGCATCGGGCGCACGTTCGCGTTCGGCTGCTTCCTCTTTCCAGCACCGCTGATCCTCGTGCCGCTCGCCGGCGGGCCGCGGTGGGTCGTGATCGCCTGCCTGTTCACCTCCGAGTTCATCTCGGGCGTCGGCCTGATGATGCTCGACATCATGGCCGGGACGATCAGCGCCGCCCTCGTCCCTGCGACGTTGCGCTCGCGCGTCTCCGGCGCGTTCATCGTCGTCAACTACGGGGTGCGGCCGCTCGGGACGAGCATCGGCGGCTTCCTCGGCGCGACGATCGGCCTGCGCCCCACGCTCTGGATCGCCACCGTCGGCGCGCTCGCCGGTCTGTTGTGGATCATTCCGTCACCGATCATGTCGCTGCACGACGTGCCGGCGGAGGCCCCGGAATGACAGACGATCCCCTGCAGCTCTTCCACGAATGGGTCGACGGCGACGAGATGGCGATCGCCACCGCGACGCCCGACGGACGGCCGTCGCTGCGCGCGCTGCTGCTGAAGAGCGCCGACGCGCGCGGCTTCACGTTCTTCACGAACTACGAGTCGCGGAAGGGCGAGGAGCTGACCGCCAATCCGTACGCAGCACTGCTCTTCCGTCGCCCCGGGATCCAGGTCCGCGTCGAGGGCAGGGTGCACCGGCTCGACGACGCAGAGTCCGACGCCTACTGGGCGACCCGGCCCGCCGCGTCGCGCCGTAGCGCGGCCGCCTCGCGCCAGTCGCGGCCGATCGGCTCGCGCGCGGAGCTGGAGGCGCAGGTCGCGGCGCAGCCGGCCGAGCCGCAGCGGCCGGCGCGCTGGGGCGGCTTCCGGCTCGAGCCCGAGACGTACGAGTTCTGGCGCCACCGCGACGATCGCCTGCACGAGCGTCACCTGTTCAGGCGAAGCGCGGACGGCTGGCAGGTGCTACTCCTGCAACCGTGAAGCTGCTCGCCGTCGCGCTCGTCGCAGGCCTGGCCGGATCGGCCGCCGCGACGCCTCCGAAGCTCGGCGGCTGCCCGGTCTTTCCGGCGTCGAGCGTCTGGAACGCGCCGGTCGACAAGCTGCCGGTCGCCGCCGACTCGGCAGCGGTGATCTCGTCGATCGGTGTCAGCGGCACCGTGCACGCCGACTTCGGCTCGGGCCTCTGGGACGGCTCGCGCATCGGCATCCCGTACGTCGTCGTGCACGGCAAGACGACGCCGAAGTCGAAGGTGGCGTTCGACTACGCCGACGAGAGCGACAAAGGCCCGTACCCGATCCCCGCCGGTGTGCCGATCGAAGGCGCGCCGGGTCATCTCGACGAAGGCGACCGTCACGCGCTGATCGTCGACCGCGATGCCTGCCGGCTCTACGAGCTCTACGCATTGCACAAGCAAGGCGGGCGCTGGGCGGCCGGGTCCGGCGCCGTGTGGAACCTGCGCACGAACGCGCTCCGCCCGGCCGGGTGGACGTCGGCCGACGCCGCGGGGCTACCGATCCTCCCCGGCCTTGCACGCTGGAGTGGCGACGCGTCGACCGGACGCATCGACCACGCACTGCGCTTCACGGTGCAGCGCACGCGGCGCGCGTACATCTATCCGGCACGGCACTACGCGAGCTCGGCCACCGATGCCTCGCTGCCGCCGATGGGGCTGCGCGTACGGCTGAAGGCGTCGGTGAACATCGCGCGGCTGCCGAAGCAGGCTCGCATCGTCGCGCAGGCGATGAAGACCTACGGGATGATCGTCGCCGACAACGGCTCGAACTGGTACGTGTCGGGCGCGCCCGACCCGCATTGGTCGAACGACCAGCTACACGCGCTCGGCGCGCTGACGGGCGCCGACTTCGAGGTCGTCGACACCTCGCGCCTGCGGCCGTAGGCGCACGGAGAACGTCGTCCCCGCCGGGCTCGTCTCGACGCGGACGTCGCCGCCCATCGCGGTCGCCAACTGGCGCACGATCGCGAGGCCGAGCCCGCTCCCGACGGGACGGTCCTTGCCGATCTTGTCGTAGAGGTAGAAGCGCTCGAACGCATGAGGCACGTCCTCGGGCGGGATGCCCGGCCCCGTGTCGGAGACGCTCAGCTGCGCATCGCCCGCGCGAACGGTGACCGCGCCGCCGGCAGGCGTCTCGCGCAGCGCGTTCTCGACGAGGTTCGACGCGATCTGCAGCAACCGGTCGTAGTCCGCCTCGACCCACGCCTCCGCGCCCTCCGGCCGTCAGGGAGACCTCGAAGTCGCGCGCCGCGACCTCGTGCCGCTGCACGGCCTCGCGCGCGACGGCCGCCACGTCGACCGGTCCGGTGCTGATCGAGAACTCGCTGCGGTTCATCCGCGCGAGGTCGAGCAGGTCGCGAACGAGCCGCTCGAGCCGGCCGGCCTCGAGCCCGATCGTGCGGGCCGCCTCGTCGGCGCCGAATGCGCCGTCGGCCAGGCCCTCGGCGTAGCCGCGGATCGCCGTCAGCGGCGTCTTCAGCTCGTGGCTGACGGAGAGCAGGAACGCGCGCTCTGCGTCGCGCGAGTCGGCGAGCTCCGCGGCCATCTCGTTGAACGCGCGCGCGAGCGACGCGATCTCGGTCGTGCCTGCCTCGGGCAGCGGCGCCGGACGGTCCTCGAGCGTGAGCGTCCGGGCTGCGGCCGCGACACGCCGGATCGGCCCGACGATCGAGCGGGCGACGAAGAACGAGAGCCCGGCGGCGAACGCGACGCCGACGAGCCCGGCCAGGAGCAGGTCGCGCAGGAACGGGCGCCACTCGGAGGAGCGCAGGCTCTCCGACCGGAGCAGCAAGAGCCCGCGTGAGGGCAGCGGCCGGTAGGAGTAGAGGTAGCGCTGTCCCTCGAACGTCGTCTTGCCGTCACTCGCACGCGCGACGTTCGGCACGGCTGCACGCAGGCGTGCGCGCGGCTGGAAGATGATGCGCACGTTGCCCGAGACGAAGTCCTGGTTGATGTAGGTCGGGCTGCGGCGTCGCTGCAACTGCAGGTCGTCCGCCCGGCTCGCCAGCGACGTCGCCTGCGACTTGTCGACCTGCCGTCGCGTCAGCACCGCGCCGATCGCGATCGTCAGGACGAGCGTCAGGGCGAGCGCCGCGAGCGTCGCTGCAAAGAGCCGCGCGCGCAGCGACCGCATCAGCCGACAGCCTTGTAGCCGGCCCCTCGCAGCGTGCGGATCAGGTCGGGTCGGCCGAGCTTGCGCCGCAGCTGTGCGACGTGCACGTCGACGGTGCGCGTGCCGCCGGGGTACTCCTGCCCCCAGACGCGGTCGAGCAGCAGGTCGCGCGACACGAGCACGCCGGCGTTCGCCATGAAGTACGCGAGCAGGTCGAACTCCTTCGCCGTCAGCTCGACGGGCTTGCCGGCGACGGTCACGTCGTGCGACTCGCGATCGAGCTGCACGTCGGAGAGCTCGTACGTGTCACGCCGCTCCTGCGGCTCCGAGCGGCGGAGCACTGCCTTCATGCGCGCAACGAGCTCGCGCGGCGAGAACGGCTTGGTGATGTAGTCGTCGGCGCCGACCTCGAGCCCGACGATCCGGTCGGGCTCCTCGTCGCGCGCGGTCAGCATCAGGATCGGCACCTGCGAGCGCTGGCGCATCTCGCGGCAGACGTCGAAGCCGTCCTTGCCCGGCAGGCCGATGTCGAGCAGGACGAGCCGCACCGGGTGCCGGTCCAGCTCGACGAGCGCCTCTTCGCCGGAGCGAACCCAGATCACGCGATACCCGTCGCGCGTCAGGTAGCCCCGGACGAGCTCGCCGACCGAGGGCTCGTCCTCGACGAGGAGCACGGTTCCCGCCACAGGTGGAAGCGTACTCAGCTCGTCGCACGGATGCGGACGGCGGGGCCGCCGTCGATCCGCATCGTCTGGGCGTTCAGCTTCGGCCGCAGCGAGTAGATCGTCGACCGGAAGCCGTCGATGGTGACGATCGCCGACGCCGACAGCGGCACCGTGACGACGGTGACGACGTCACCGGTCTTCTCGCGCAGGGTCAGCTGCGTTCCCGAGACCTTCGTGATCTTGCCGCGGTCGAGGCTCAGCGTGTGCGGCTTCTTGTTCAGCGTCACGTTGATCTCGGCGTGCGACCACGTGCCGGGCAGGCGTGGGAACGGCGGCACGGCGGCAGCGCCGGCGGCGCCTGCGAGGCCCGACAGCGAGAGTGCGGCGAAAGCGACGGCGAGCCAGCGCATGCACGAACTATCCCCGTCTGTAGTCATTTCGGGGTTGCTCTTTGGTAAGGCTGACGTAAAACGACCGCCGGCGTGTGCCGGCGGTCGTCGTACGTTGTCTGAGTCGAGCTTGTCGCGCTGCGGTCGGTGGGTCAGTTGGCACCTAGCCCGACCTCACCCGTCAATGTGCCTTCGACCTGCGCTTTCGACTCGAATTCTTGCTTCCCGCCCGGACGGACCCGGGCGTTTCCTCGATCCTTCGCTTGCTGTAACGCACGAGCCTGGGCGAAGGATTCGGGGTTTGCCGCAGTCCTCCTTTCGTCCGAATCTTGCTCCTCGGGTGCCCTCCCGCGCAACTAGCCGTTCGGCCTAATCTGTCGGGATGACCCAGAAGCGCCCCCTCTCCCGGCAGAAGGTCGAGCGGATGCGGGAACGCGAGGCGACGGTCGGGCTGGACAGCGAGGACGATGCCGCCCGCTGGCTCGCCCAGAACGACGCGCCTCCACCGCCTGCGTCGCCGAAGTCGCTGGGCAAGAACAAGCTGCTGCACCAATGGCGCCGCCGGCAATCGTGAGCCGGCCGATGAGTTCTCGCTGCGGCCCTCGTCTTAGCGTCGAGACATCAGACTGGAGGCCGACATGAGCATGGACAACAGAACCCGCTGGATCGCGCTGATCATCCTCTGCTGCGGCGACTTGATGATCGTGCTCGACACGACGATCGTGAACGTCGCGCTGCCGTCGATCCGCAACGATCTCGGCTTCTCACCGACGTCGCTCGCGTGGGTCGTCAACGCGTATCTGTTGACCTTCGGCGGCTTCCTGTTGCTCGGCGGGCGGCTCGGCGACCTCTACGGCCATCGCCGCCTCTTCCTGATCGGGATTGCGCTCTTCACGCTCTCATCACTCGCCTGCGGGCTCGCGACGACGCAGGGAATGCTCGTCGCGGCGCGCGCCGTCCAGGGCCTCGGCGGCGCCGTCGTCTCGGCCGTCGCCTTCTCGCTGATCATGGTGCTCTTCACCGAGCCGGGCGAACGGGCCAAGGCGATGGGCGTCTTCGGCTTCGTCATGTCCGGCGGCGGCACGATCGGCGTGCTGCTCGGAGGCGTGCTGACGGACGTGCTCAACTGGCACTGGATCTTCCTCGTCAACATCCCGATCGGTATCGCCGTGTTCGTCACCTCGCTGAAGCTGCTGCCGGCAGCACCCGGCCACGCCGCGCAGGGACGGCTCGACGTCGGCGGCGCAATCACCGTGACCACCGCGCTGATGCTCGCCGTCTACGCGATCGTCAACGGCAACGACGCCGGCTGGGGCTCGACGCAGACGCTCGGCCTGCTCGCGCTCTCGCTCGCGTTGCTCGCAGTCTTCCTCGTGATCGAGTCGCGCGTGTCGGCGCCGCTGATGCCGCTCAGCCTCTTCAAGCTGCGCAACGTCGCGACCGCGAACGTCGTCGGCGTGCTCTGGGCGGCCGCCATGTTCGCGTGGTTCTTCCTGTCGGCGCTCTACCTGCAGCTCGTGCTCGGCTACAGCCCGCTCGAAGTCGGCCTCGGCTTCCTGCCGACGAACCTGATCATGGGCGCGCTCTCGGTCGGTCTCTCGGCGAAGCTCGTGATGCGCTTCGGTGTCCGGCCGCCGCTCGGGATCGGCTTGACGATCGCGGCCTCGGGCTCGTGCTCTTCGCGCACGCGCCGGTCGACGGCAGCTACGTCGTCGACGTCCTGCCGCCGATGATCCTGCTCGGGATCGGCGCCGGGATCGCGTTCAACCCGCTGCTGCTCGCCGCGATGAGCGATGTCGCACCGCAGGAATCGGGCCTCGCCTCGGGCGTCGTCAACACGTCGTTCATGATGGGCGGCGCGCTCGGCCTCGCCACCCTGGCGAGCATCGCCGCGTCACGCACCGACAGCCTCCGCGCGGGCGGCGACAGCGCCGTCGCCGCCCTGAACGGCGGCTACCACGCGGCATTCCTCGTCGGCGCAGCCTTCGCCCTCGGCGGGGCGCTGATCTCGACCGTGTTCTTCCGCACGAACCTCGCGCAGGCACACGCAGGACACGAGACACAGGGCGCGGTCGCCGTGACGGCGCACGATTAGACTATGGGGGTGGCGCACGTCGAATCCTCCACCGGGGTCGAGCTTCAGCTCGAGCAGTACCGCTCCGAACTGACCGCGTACTCGTACCGGATGCTCGGTTCGCCGTTCGAGGCCGAGGACGCGGTGCAGGAGACGATGATTCGGGCGTGGCGCTCGATCGACCGGTTCGAGGGTCGCGCAGCGCTGCGCTCGTGGCTCTACCGCATTGCGACGAACGTCTGCCTCGACATGCTGAAGGGCCGCGAGCGGCGCGCGCGGCCGATGGATCTCGGTCCCGCTCAGTCGTCGAGCTCGCCGCCGGGGCCGACGCTGCCCGAGGTCGCCTGGCTGCAGCCGATCCCCGACACGAGCGTCGTCGCCACTGCGCCCGACGATCCGGCCGAGCTCGCGCTCTCGCGCGAGACGATCAAGCTCGCGTTCGTCGCAGCACTCCAGCATCTGCCGCCGAAGCAGCGCGCGGTGCTGATCCTCTGCGAGGTGCTGCGCTGGAAGGCGTCGGAGGTCGCCGAGCTGCTCGAGACGTCGACTGCATCGGTCAACAGCGCACTGCAGCGGGCGCGCGCGACACTCGACGCCAGCGATCTTTCGAGCGGCGCGCAGGAGCCGCTCGACGAGGCGAACCGCGAGCTGCTCGCACGCTACGTCGACGCCTTCGAGCGCTACGACATGGAGTCGCTGACGTCGCTGCTGCACGAGGATGCGACGCAGTCGATGCCGCCGTACGAGCTCTGGCTGAGCGGCCGCGACGACATTCTCGGCTGGTGGTTCGGCACGGGCATCGGCTGCAAGGGCTCGCGGCTCGTGCCGACGACCTCCGCGAACGGCTCGCCTGCGTACGGTCAGTACAAGCCGGGCGGTCCGAACGGCACGTACACGCCGTGGGCGCTGCAGGTGCTCGAGCTCTCAGACGGCGGGATCGGGGAGTTCACGTTCTTCCTCGACACCGAGACGCTCTTCCCGCTCTTCGGTCTGCCTGACCACCTCGAGCCGTAGGTCGACCCGCACCGGCAGCACGTCGCCGAGACCCATGAAGGCGAGCAGCGCCTCGAAGTCCGCGGAGGCGTTCTGCACGTGCATCCGGCGTCCGAGCCGTCGCGTTGCGACCCGCAGGCGCGCGAGCGCCTCGACAGCTGCGACGTCGGGGTCGACGACGGCGCCGACGTCGCAGAGGATCAGGTCTGCGTCACTCGCCTGCAGGAGCGCACAGACGTTGTCGCAAAGCCCGGGCACATCCCCGCGCGTCACCGGGCCGCCGAAGACCAGGACGATCGAGCTCGGTTCGCACACGGACAGCAGATGCTCCTCTCGAAGAGACGTCTCGAGAGCTCAGACCGTCGCGCCGGCCGAAAGTCATCGCTGAGGTAACACTGCGCTCAGGGGAAGTGATCTCCGTCGAGGTGCAGGTCGAAGCTGCCGCCGGCGTGACAGCCGTGTGGGACGACGTACGCCGGCGTGGCCTCGAAGTCGGCCGGATTGTCGGCGAGCTGCTCGTGCATCAACCCGCGCGCCGTCCCCGCCGTCAGCCCGAGCGCCTGTCCGACCGAGACGCCCGATTGATACGCGTAACAGTTGGCGAGCGCTTCGCGCGACACGCCGTGTAGATGCCAGGCCTCGTGAGCGAAGACCGCGATCGCCTTGCCCGAGGACGGCCCGGCCGAGCGGTGCGTGTGGCTGATCCGGTAGAGGCGGTAACACACGTCTGGTGTCAACCACATCCGGCGTCCTCCGACCTCTGCGAGCCCGTCAGCGTCCTGGACGTACCCGACATGGCGGCCGCTGACGTCGCAGATCACCTCGGCCGGGTGGCCGGCGATGCGCGACGCCTCGCGGTTGAGGAGCGTGATCGTCGCCGCGCGTGTCGACCCCGAAAGGTTCTGCCAGCGGGGGTCGAGCTTGTCGAGGAAGAAGACACCGGTGAAGAGCGCCAGCACGATCAACGCCTGCACGAGGCGGCGGCGCACCTTGCTCGGCGGCGCGACGGCCGGGGCCGCCACGTACAGCGCAACAGGGCTCTCGGCGTCTTCGATCGGCGCCAGCTCGTGGCGACCCGGGCCGAGCGCCTCGAGCTCCGCCTGGTGCAGGTTCAGCCACTCGACGATCTCCGCGTCCGCCATCTCACCGGGCCGGAGCACGAGCTCTGCCTCGTCGTCACGGACGGTCAGTGTCCGGTTCGCCCAGCCGAACTCCGCCAGATCGCGAGGCTGCGGCCCGCGATCGGCGGCGGCGCTCGCCGGCCGCCGGCCCTGCCGCACGCCGGCCACGAAGAACTGCGCTTCGACGGCCACCGCGGCGAGGAACGGCAAGAGCGGCGGCAGCCACGATTGCAACGTCTCGCTCGCGAGGTAGCACGACGGCGAAGCCACCGAGCAGCAGGCGCCAGAGCCACAGGAGCGGGATGCGCATGGCGCCCATCGTGCCGACCGGCATCGCCACGGGCGCTGTCGCACAGAGACATGTCCCAGGGACAGTCCCCGGGACATGTCCGAAGCGGGCGGCGACCGTTGGTCCCGCCGGCTCTCCGATCACGCGTCGGAAGCAGAGCGGTCGGTGCGGCACGCACGAGCAGTCGCTACGGTTCGGACGACCGACGTCATCTGCCAGCCCCGAGCCAGAGTCGCTGCGATCTCCCAGTGAGCATGAGTCGGATCGTCGCCAGTCCCCTGTTCGCCGACCGCGCAGCGGCCGGGCGGGCACTTGCCGTGGAGCTCGGAGCCGAGCGCGGCAGCAATGTCGTCGTCGTCGGCCTCGCGCGGGGCGGTGTCGAGGTCGCTGCCGAGATCGCCCGGGCGCTCGGCGCACCGCTCGATGTCGTTGCGGTGCGGAAGATCGGCCATCCCTTCGAGCGCGAGTACGGCATCGGAGCGGTCACGCCCGGTGACGGGGTCTACGTGCGCGCCTCTGACGGTCTCAGCGCCGAGCGGCTGGCGGTCGCCGTTGAGGAGACGAAGGCGCAGGCTGCACTTCTCGACCGGAACCTGCACGCTGAGCATGCGCCACTCGACCTTCGCGGCAGAACCGTTCTGCTGATCGACGACGGCCTTGCGACCGGCGCGACGATGGTCGCCGCCGTCCGCTGGGCGAAGGCAGCGGAAGCGGGCCGGGTGGTGGTCGGCGTTCCGGTCGCGGCGTCCGCGAGCATCCCACTGCTACGACGCGAGGCAGACGACGTCGTCGTGCTCTATCCGCTCGCGTCGTTCTTCTCCGTGAGCAGCTGGTACGAGGCGTTCCCGCCCGTTGACGAAGCGGAGGTGGTGCGCCTGATCCATGCGAACCGAAGCCACGACGGCCGGTAGCCAGCGGTCGAGCCCTCTTCGCCCGCGACATCGAACGCTTGCCCGAGCACAGCCGTGTCCGGCTACCTCGCACCGGGACTCAGCAGCCCACTCTCGTAGGCGTAGATCACGACCTGCACGCGGTCGCGAAGACCGAGCTTCTGCAGGATGCGCGCGACGTGCGTCTTCGCCGTCGCCTCCGTGATCACGAGCCGTGCGCAGATCTCCGGGTTCGACAGCCCGCGCACGATCAGGTCGAGCACCTCGCGCTCGCGCGGCGTCAGGTCTTCGACAACGCGAGGCGGCGGCGGAGGAGCAGGCCGCTGGCGTGCGAACTCCTCGACGACGGCGCGCGTCACGGCAGGCGCCAGCAGAGCGTCACCACTCGCGACGATCCGAACCGCGGCGGCGATCTCCTCCGGTGGTGCGTCCTTGAGCATGAACCCGCTCGCGCCGGCGCGCAGCGCGTCGTAGACGTAGCCGTCGAGGCCGAACGTCGTCAGGATCAAGACGCGCGTCTCGGCCCGCGCGCGAACGATTCGACGTGTCGCTTCGATGCCGTCCATCAGCGGCATGCGAATGTCCATCAGAACCACGTCGGGGGCGCAGGCGGCCGGCCTCGGCCACCGCCTCCTCACCGTCGGCGGCCTCACCGACGACGGATGTCTCCGGCTCGCTCTCGAGGATCTTGCGCAGCCCGACACGCACGAGCGCCTGGTCGTCTGCGATCAGGACGTTCGTCACCTGATCGGGAGCAGCACTCGAACCGTGAAGCCGCCGCTCGGTCGCGGCTCGGCCTGGAGCACACCGCCGTAGAGAGCGACCCGCTCGCGCATTCCCGCGAGGCCGTGGCCGCCGCTCACCACCGACTCGCGCGCCTTGCCGCCGCCGTCGCTGATCTCGAGCTCGAGCGAGTCGCGCCCGTAGCGAACATGCACGCTCGCGGTCGCGTCGCCCGCGTGCTTGAGCGCGTTGGTGAGCGCCTCTTGCACGATCCGATAGGCAGACAGCTCGATCCCGACCGGCAGCTCGCGCCGCTCACCTTCCAGGTGCAACTCGACCGGCAGGCCGGCATCCGAGACGCGAGCCACGAGCGTCGGCAGATCACCGAGCCCCGGCTGTGGCTCCAACGGGTCGGCGGAGTCGCTGCGAAGCATTCCGACGAGACGACGCATCTCGGTGAGCGCGCCGCGCCCGATGTGCTCGATCGTTTCCAGCACCTCTCGCGTCGACCCGTTTGTCTCGTCGATCACGCGCCGCTCTGCGCCCGCCTGCACGACCATCATCGAGACGTTGTGCGCGATCGCGTCGTGTAGCTCGCGGGCGATCCTCGCGCGCTCTTCGACGACTGCCTCGCGCGCGACAAGGTCACGCTCCCGCTCCGCGAGCTCGGCGCGGCGCTCGCGATTGGAGATCACGCGTCGAACGATGATCATCACGATCAGCGTCACGATCGCGAACGGCGTGCTCCGCTGGAGCGTCCCGCTTGATCCGGCTGCGGCGGCGATGTTGCTCACCACGACGAAAGCCGCCCCCGCCACGAAGTGCGCGAAGGGCGTCCACACCGTCATTGCGTAGAGCGCGCAGAACCAGGCGATCGACGTGCCGAAGATCTGGGTGTCCGACCAGAAGGCGAAGACCAGGGCGACAGTTGCCTGCGCTGTGACGCCCGCGAGCAGCGGGAACCGGCGGCGGATCGCCACGGTTCCTGCCAGCACGGGCGCGGCCACCGCGGCAACCGTGCGATGGGATCCAGCAGCGTTCCCGAGCCAGATCTGGAGCTCGGCCGCGACGAGCAGGACAGTCGCCAGGCAGAGGTCGGCACGGCCGGGATCGCGCAGCAGTCGGCGGAGTCGGCGGACGAGCGGCACCTCGTCACCGTAAACCCGAAGGCCGCGGCTGTCATCGGCCGATCGGCGGATCCCGGAGCGCACAAAGATCAGCCGACCGGCTGAGCGAAAGACCGCTCCACCAGCCGACGACATCGAGCACGCACCGCCCTAGGTTCGGCTGCGTCAGCTACCGAAGGAGCACTCTCATGGACGAACATCTCTCCGACCGCCTCTTCGCCGCCTCGGGCATCGCGTCGGTCGCGCTGATGCTCGCGGGCGTCGGTATCGGTGCCGCCGGCGGACGGCAGTTCGCGACGATCACGAGCACACCCACAGAGATCGCCGACGCGGTCGCGCATCCTGTGGGCACCGCCGTCTGGACCGGCGCCTATCTCGAGCTGATCAGCTTCGGCTTCTTCCTCGCATTCGCCGTGTGGGCATGCGCGAAGCTCGGGGGCGGTCTGCTCGGACAAATCGCACGCGCGGCGGCGACGAGCTACGTCACGGTGAGCGTCGCGTCGCTCGCCGTGATGGACACCATCGCGTACCGCAGCGGACATGGGATGGGGCTGCAGCTCGCAACGACGATGATCACGCTGAACGAGGCGCTCTTCGTCGTCACCTGGTTCCTGAGCGCCGTCTTCCTGGTCGTCGTGGGCTCACTCGCGCTGCAGGCGGGCCGCCGTGCACTCGGCTGGAGCGCCGTGGCGATCGCGGCAGTCACACTCGTCCTGACGCCCATCTCGCTCGACAACCTCGCGCAGATGGCGAACATCCTCTGGCTTGCGTGGATCGTCGCAGCGAGCGTGGCGCTCGCACGTCGACGGGTCAGTGGCGTCGGCGCGGTCGCCGTCGCCCGCTCCTGACGCTCGATCTGGTGCCTGGCACCCCCCGGTGCCAGGCACCGATCGTCGACAGCTCGACGGTTACCGGGAGCGCGGGTCGAGGTGCTCGACGTAGTCGCCTGCGTCACCGGTCTTGCGCACGACCCAGTACCGCTCGTGCTCGGCCACGAGCGTCTCGATCTCGGGCGTGTAGTGGAGCGGCAGCACCAGGAATTGCTTCGGGTCGCTACGGACAGCTTCGTAGTCGCTCGGGTCCAGCCGGACACGGAAGGTGCAATCCGCGTTCGCGCACTCGCAGAGGTACTCGTGCACCGATGCGGCGCCATGGTCTGTCGCAAGGTCGTTCACGCGCTCGTTCACTTCGCGGAACAACGCCTCGTTCTGCGCCAGCCGTGTCTCACGCTCATCCATCGCCGGCCGCCCGTGGGTCGAGCTCCTTCGCTCTCTTGCCCGCATCGCCGATCTTCTCCATCAGCGAATACGCGTCGAACCTCTGCGCCAGCCGGGCGATCGTCACGCCTTCGACGGCAAAGACCTCGTGGCCTGGAGCGACCAGGAATGTGTTCCCTCTCGCGCGCACGTTCTCGTACTCGTGCCGCTTCAGCTGCGCGATCTCGAAGCATTGGCGCTTCGGGCACTCGCAGATGAACGGCAACCGCTCGAGGTCGCCGCCGATCGAATCGGCTGCGTCCTCGATCTGCTCGTTCGCCCGCCGGAACGCGTCCTGGTTCTCTGCGACACGATCGGAGATGGTCTGCACGTCCATGGGCGTCACCCTGCCGCGCCGTACTCGCGGTGAAACCGCCGGAAAGCGACGGGGATCGGCAAACGGGGATACGGTGCGGGAAATGGATGAGGAACGCCAGGAGCGCCTGGCAAAGAATGAGTCGCTGTTTCGGGCGCTCAACGAGAACATCCGGTCGCTTGCCTCGAAGCTGGGGCCAGGAGCTCCGTACGAGTTCATCTGCGAGTGCTCGACCAGTGGGTGCTTTGAGCGGCTCTCACTGACGATCGAGGAATACGAGCGGGTGCGTGAGGACGGCACTCATTTTCTCCTCGCGGACGGGCACGAAGACATCGAGATCGAGCAGGTGATCGCCCACAGAGCCTCGTATGTGGTGGTGGAGAAGGACGGTGTCGCCGGGCTCGTCGCCGACGATGACGACCCGCGCGCCTGAAGTGTCTCGCAAGGCCGCATGTTTGGGTCTCCGACTGCTCGTCCAGGACGGGACTGTGAGCGATACCGAGTCGAGTCTTCTCAAGCAGCGCAGCATGCTGGTGATCTTGATCGCCGCCTGCTCGACCGCTCGCACCGCGTTCGAGGCGGCCGACAATGCCATCGACGCGACCCTCTTGACTGATCTATCGACGATGATCGAGCGCTCCGAGCGCGAGCTCGTGAAGCTCAACCAGCAGATTCAAGAATCGTCCTGAGAGAAGCTCAGACCCGCGGCACCGTCCGGCCCAGGGTCGGGCCGCTGCTCGGGGGGTCGAGGATCAGGTCGGCGACAAGAGCGGTCCAGCCTGTCTGATGCTCTGCGCCCAGGCCGGCTCCGTTGTCTCCGTGGAAGTACTCGTTGAAGAAGAGATTGTCTTTCCACGCGGGATCCGTCTGGAGCCGCTCCGTTCCTCCGTAGAGCGGCCGACGCCCGTCCGGCCCCGGCAGCCAGATCGAGACGAGCCGGTCCGCGAGGTCCTGCGCGATCTCGCCGAATGAGAGCTCGGTGCCCGAGCCGGTCGGGTACTCGAGCTTGAAGCCGTCGCCGAAGAACTCCTGGTAGATCACGAACTGACGGATCGCGAGGTAGTTGAGCGGCATCCAGACCGGCCCGCGCCAGTTCGAGTTGCCGCCGAACATCGACGTCGTCGATTCCGCCGGCTCGTAGTCGATCCAAGCACCCGGGACGCCCTCGAGGCTGTACGGGTTGCCCTGGTACCGCTTCGAGACGGCGCGAAGCCCGTGCGGCGAGAGGAACGCCTCCTCGTCGAAGAACTCGGCGAGCGTCTTCCGGAGGTCGTCGGGGTCGATCACCGAGAGGAGCACTCCGTCCCCGCTCGGCGCGGCGTGCGCTCGCCCCGTCCGCGACGGTCCGGCGCTCTCGGCCCAGGCGTCGCGGAGACGTGAGAAGCGCTTGCCGAGCTTCTCCGCTGCGCCGACGACGCGCGCGGACAACGGCACGGCCGGGAGCACAGGGATGAGACCGGAGATCGTCTTCACCTTGACGGCCGTCGACTCGCCGGACGGGTAGACGAGCCTGTCGTAGAAGAAGCCGTCGTCGGAGTCGTAGAGGCCCTGCTCGTCGAGTGACCGCGCCACGAGGACGAACTGCTCGAGGAACTTGATCACCATGTCCCAGTAGATCTCGTTCTCCTCGACGAGCTTGAGTGCGATGAAGAGCATCGAGAGCGCGTAGTACGCCATCCATGCGGTGCCGTCCGCCTGCTCGAGCCTGAGACCCTCCGGCATGTTCGACCGGTCGATCGGGCTGATGTTGTCCAGCCCGAGGAATCCGCCCGCGAAGACGTTGTTGCCGTCCGGGTCCTCGCGGTTGAGCCACCAGGTGAAGTTGATGAGGAGCTTCTGGAAGATGCGCTCGAGGAACTCCCGGTCGTTGCCGCCGTCGATCGCGTACACGCGCAGCGCCGCCATCACGTGCACGGGCGGGTTGACGTCGTCGAAGTTCCACTCGTAGGCCGGCAGCGCGCCGTTCGGATGCTGGAACCACTCGCGGAGCAGCACGACCAGCTGGTACTTCGCGAAGGCAGGATCGAGGTGCGCCCAGGGAATCGCATGGAACCCGAGGTCCCAGGCGGCGAACCACGGGTACTCCCATGGATCCGGCATCGCCAGCACGTCGAATGAGTCGAGGTGCCGCCAGTCGCTGTTCCGACCGTGTCTGTGCGCTTCGGGAGGAGTCGGGGATCCGGGGTCCCCGTCGAGCCAGCGGGCGACGTTGTACGGGTAGATCTGCTTGCTCCACACGAGCCCGGCACACGCCTGCCGGAGAATCCGCAGCTGCTCCGGCGGCGTATCGTCCGGCGCGATCGCGGAATAGAACTCGTCCGCGTCCTGCTCGCGCGCACGTGACGACGTCGGCGAAGGCATCGCCTGCCCAGTCGGAGCCGTCGTCCGTCTGGCGCAACCGCAACCGCAGTTCCGCCTTGCCACCTGCGGCGACCGTGACGCGGTACCAGAGCGCCCCCTTGGTGCCGACGCCGTCCGGATTGACCGTCGCCGCGCCCGAGACCACGTGGTCGTTGATCCCGTCCTTCGGATACGGCGTGGTCGCTGCGGCGCCGAACACCCGTGGCGCGTTCGACTCGTTCTCGCAGAGGAGCGCCTCGGGCAACGAGCCGTCGGGGCCGGGCGCGCCGTCGAGCCTGTAGCCCGCGAGGCGGTGGTCGGCAACGGTGAGCGCAGGACCGTCGCCCTCGATCCGCGGTCGCGAACCGTCGTCACCGTACGACCAGATGTTGCGGAACCAGAGCGACGGCAGCACGTGCAGCGTCGCCTCGTCCGGACCGTGATTCTCGAGCTCGATGCGCATCAGCACCTCGGTCGGCGAGGCCTTCGCGTACGTGACGTCGACCGACCAGTAGCGGTCGTCGTCGAACACACCCGTGTCGAGCAGCTCGAGCTCCGGGTCCTGGAGGCCGCGCCCGTGGTCGACGAGCTGCTCGTAGGGAAACGCCGCCTGCGGATAGTGGTAGCGCCAGCGCAGCAGCGCGTGACTCGGGAGGCCTTCGAGATACCACCAGTACTCCTTGACGTCCTCGCCGTGATTGCCCTGTGGGCCGGTGAGGCCGAACATGCGCTCCTTCAGGATCGGGTCGTTGCCGTTCCACAGCGCGAGCGCGAGACAGAGCTCGTGCCGGATGTCGGAGAGGCCGGCCATTCCGTCCTCGTTCCAGCGGTACGCGCGCGAGCGCGCGTGGTCGTGCGGGAACGACGACCACGCATCGCCGCTCTCCGAGTAGTCCTCGCGCACGGTGCCCCACGCCCGCTCGCTCAGATACGGCCCCCACTCGTACCACGGGTTCGCGGAGAACAGATCGTCCTCGGCGCGGCCCGTCGCCTCGGCGAGGCGTGCGTGCTCCGCGGTCACGCCTCACCTCGCGGCGCCACGTCGAAGAGGTGCCAGCCCCACGGGTCGAGCGAGACGTAGAGGCCGTTGCGGAGATCGTCCCCGCTTCGCTCGTAGCTCTCGCCGCTCGACGCGTCGGCAAGCGTCCACTCGGTGCCGCGCAGCTCGTCCCACGGCAAGGAGACGTGACCCTGAGCCTGCGCGTCGCCGAGGTTCACGACGACGAGCTTCCGCGAGCCGTCGCCGTGCCAGCCCCAGGCGAGCAGATTGCGCCAGGCGTCGTTCCCATCCCAGCCGCTTGCCTCGCCGAGCTGCCAGGTACCTGTGCGAAAGACGTCGTCGCTGAGGCCCTCGAGCAGTCGCCCGTAGAACGCCCGTAGATCCGCGTCCGGTTGCTCGTCGGGCCTGCGTCCGAGAAAGACCGGCAGCTGGACGCGCCGGCCGTCGAGCTGGCCGTCGTGGACGAGCCGCGCCCCGGTCTGTCCGAGCGTCGCGACGGCGGCGGCTCGAGCCTGGCCGGCCGAGAACGACGCTGCGGCGCGCGGCTCGTCGTGGTTCTCGATGAATCGCAGGAGCCGCTCCTGGTAGGCGGTGTCGCCCGTCAGGTGCCCGTGCACGGCCTCGGCGCCGTCGTGGATCAGCCGGTCGTACAGGCGCTTGTCGTAGCAGTAGTCGAACCCCTGTTGCTGGAGCGCGTACTCGAGGTCCCAGTACGCCTCCGCCATGAAGACGAAGTCGCCGTGATCGGCCTTGACCGCTGCGATCGTGGCGGGCCAGTACTCGTCCGCCGGGCGGACGCCGGCTCGCTCGCCCCACGTCCGCTCGAAGACGTCGTTCAGCATCAACATCGCCATGTCGCAGCGGACACCGTCGCACTGGTCCGCGATCCGGCGGAGTGTGGTGACCACCGCCGCCCTCAGCTCGACCGAGAAAGCGTTCAGCTGCACGACGTCGGGCCACGCGGGGAAGTAGGGATCCCGGCCGTTCGCCAGGACGCTGTCTCCGACGCGCACGAACGAGCCGGGATCGCGCTGCACGTCGTCGTCGCTCCCGCGGATGAAGTACTCCGGGTGCGTCGCCGTCCACGGATGATCGGGCGCGACGTGGTTCGGCACGAAGTCGAGGATCAGTTTCAGGCCGCAGCGCTCGAGCGCCTCTCGCGCCGCTGCGAGGCCACCGGCGCCACCGAGCTCGCCGGCAACCTCGTACTCGCGGATGCAGTACGGCGAGCCGACGACGTCGGCGCGTGTGAGGTCGGGCAGCGCACGCTGGAAGCTCTGCACGAGCCCCTCGTTTCGAAGCGCGATCTCGACGCCGGCCGGGCTTCGTTCCCAGACCCCCATCAGCCAGACCGCATCGAACCCGAGCTCCGCAATCGCGTCCCACTCCTCGACCGGCACGTCGGCGAGGCCGACGCCCAGCTCGCGCAGCCAGACCCAGGTGTTGATCTCGTAGATGAACGGATGCGGGACGAGTGGCACGGTGCTCGAGAGGCTACGAGCGCCCGCGCGGCGAGCGCCTCACCCGCAACGGATGATCGGTCGAGCTTCGTGCGCACCGCGTTGTGACGTAGTGGTGACGGGCGAGCTTGGACACGTTACGTAAGCACGTTGGCGCGGCCGAGGGTCTCGGGACCGGTCTGGTCAGGGGGCTAGGCTCGCACCGTGGACGAAGAGAGGCTTGTCGGGGGCAACACACACGAAGAAGTTGTGCGGATCGGAGACACTGTTCGCCGACCGACGGGCAGCTGGACTCCCGGAGTCCACGCGCTCCTTCGGCACCTCGCCTCTGTTGGCTACGACGGTGCGCCGACTCTGCTGGGCTGTAGACGAACAGGGTCGCGAGATTCTGTCGTTCGTCAGTGGGACGGTGGTCTGGCCCGATCACTTTTCGCTCGTACAGACCGACGAGGCTCTGGCCCAAGTCGCCGCTTCGATTCGGCGCTACCACGACGCCGTATCCGATTTTCGTTTCGACGGCTTCGCCTGGTCGGACCGTGGGGCTGATCCTCGTGGGCCGGCCGAGGTGCTTTGTCATAACGACCTGGCGCCTTGGAATCTCGTGCGTAGTGAGCCGCGACAATGGACGTTCATCGATTGGGACCTCGCGGCACCAGGACGTCTTGCGTGGGACCTAGCCTGGGCGCTGCTCAGCTTTACACCGTTGCTGCCGCACTCGACCTTGACCGATGCTCAGACGCGACATCGACTGACGGTCTTCTGCAATGCGTATGGAACGCCCCTTCCGAACGATCTGATTGCCGTCGCCATCGAACGGTGCGCACACGAAGCAGAACAAATCGAGCGGCGCGGCAAGGCTGGCGTCGAACCGTACGCGCGTCTTCTCGCCGAGGGGCACGCGGCGATCTGGCGATCGGCTGAGGCACACGTTGCCGCGGAGCACCTGCAGTGGCAATCCGCCCTGGCCTAGTCCTTCCGCTCAGCCGTCACCCTCGTAGCTTGTGTTGACTCAACACAAACGCGGTTGTGGCGCTCCGAACTGCACCTTGTGTTGACTCAACACTAAGTCGCTCCCTGACGAAGTTGGCTGCATCTGCAGACGTATCCTTTCCGCGGGGTGCCGGTGACAGTCGAGCAGGTCTGTGAGCTCGCCCGCACGTTGCCGCGAAGCAGCGAAGCAGTCGTCCGCGGCCGGACGAAGTTCCGGATCGGCAGCATCGTCTACCTCGCCTTCTCCAAGGACGGGACGACGATGGGCTTCGGCTTCCCGAAGGAGTGGCGGCAAGCGCAGGTGGACGCGGAGCCCGACAAGTTCTCACTGCCGGGCGAATCCGACATGCGCTTCCACTGGCTGCATGTGCAGCTCGACCGGATCGACCTGGAGGAGATGCGCGACCTGGTCGAAGGCGCCTGGGCGATGTGCGTGCCGAAGTTCGTCGCGGCGGAGTATGCCGCCGCGCACCGCGCCGACTGACCCGTCGGCAACCACCGACGATCGGGATCTCGCGCGCTGCAGCGCGCGCCGGCGGTCACCCGCCGCACGCACGCCTCGGGCGTCGCTCCGACGACGTCGTTCGGCCGGACGATGGGCGTTCATCCGCGCTGAGGACGCAAGATCGTCCCGGCTGCCGATGACCCACCGGCGGCTGGGTCGTAGCGTTGCCTCATACCGCTCGGCGTCCGGCAAGGAGAAACAGATGAACCTGCACTTCCCCCACATGACACAGTTCGAAGAGAGCCAGCGCGGCCTCGAGCGCGATTTCCAACTGCGGCAGCAGATCCGTGCCGCACGTGCAGCCAGTCATGCCAAGCGGACATCTCGCTTCGGAGCGCTCGCGACGCGCCTGCACCGCTCGCTGCAGCCCGAACCGCGTTCTCCCCTCGTCGAAGACTGCTAGCCGATTTCTCAACCCGCGGGTAACCGCGCGCTTACAACCGCGCATTACGGTGACCGCGATGCGCAAGCTGCTCACGCTCGCTCTCCTCGTCTGTGGCGCCGTTGCCGCTTCCGCCTCTGCTGCGTCGGCGCCGGTCGTGCCGGAGCATTCCCAGCACGCGATCAAGAAGCGGACGAATCTGTACGCGTTCGTGCCGACCCGGATCGACTCCCGGATGCGCTACTACCGTTGGGCGTTCCAGCCGGGCAAGAAACCGGCGCTGCGGATCTGGTTCCGGCACAAGGACAACCCGAACTGGCAGATCACGTTCGTCGCCTCTCCCCAGACCGGTCCCTGCGCGACCGGCAAGGAGAAGAGCTTTCAGTTGGACGGCAACAAGGTGTACTGGTCGCACACCGCGAACGAGCAGCAGGCGTGGCGGTGCGTGCCGAGCCCGGT
Organism: uncultured Actinomycetes bacterium; assembly: GCA_963779505.1. Lineage (GTDB taxonomy): Bacteria > Actinomycetota > Thermoleophilia > Gaiellales > Gaiellaceae > PALSA-600. The sequence continues at coordinate 141,860 of CAVZYK010000026.1, forward strand.
GACGTTGAAACCGATCCGCCTGACCGCCGCGACCACGCTGCCGCCGACCAAATGGGCTGACAGCGGCCTCGGCTCCATCGTCGCCTCGGGTCGCTGGGTCGTTCGGTAGCTACTCGGCGATCCGGCCGCGACCTGATGTCCGAGCGACACGCTCGACTTTCTGCGACGCGGCGCGCGCGCTATTTGATCAGCGTCAGCATCTTGAACATCGGCATGTACATCGCGATCAGAATCACGCCGACCATCCCGCCAACGCACGATCATCATGATTGGCTCGATGATCGAGGTGAGGGCCGCGACGGCGGCGTCGACCTCGTCTTCGTAGAAGTCCGCGATCTTTCCGAGCATCTTCTCGAGCTCTCCCGACTCCTCACCGATGCGCACCATCTGGGAGACCATCGGCGGGAAGTTCGGGTTTGCCGCGAGCGGCTGCGCGATGGGGATTCCCTCGGAGACGCGCTCGCGTACCTCGGCTAGCGACTCTTCGATCACGTAGTTGCCCGACGTCTGACCCGTGATCTCGAGTGCCTTGATGATGTCGACGCCCGCGCCGACGAGCGTCGCGAGCGTGCGAGAGAAGCGGGCCATCGAGACCTTCCGCACCGTGTCGCCGATCTTGAACGGCACGCGCAGCTTGAACCTGTCCCACATCTGCCGTCCGGGCTCGGTGCCCTTGGCATAGCGGAAGCCGAAGATGATGCCGATGAAGAGCGGCAGGATGATGAACCAGTCCGCGCGGAGCGTGTCCGACATGTTCATGATGATCTGGGTCAGCATCGGCAGCTTGCCGTTCAGGCTCTTGAAGATGCCGACGAAGATCGGGACGATGAAGAGCAGCATCCCGGTCAGGACGAGGGTCGCGAAGACGATCACGACAATCGGGTAGGTCATGGCGCTCTTGACGCGGCGCTTGATCTGCGTCTCCTTCTCGATCTGGTAGGCGATCCGGTCCAGCACCTGGTCGAGGACGCCGGCCGCCTCGCCCGCCTCGACCATGGCGACGTAGAGACGGCTGAAGACCTTCGGATGGCTGGCCATCGCCTCCGAGAGGAGCGACCCAGACTCGACCTGCTCCCGCACCGCCGTGACCACCTCGGCGAGGCGCTTGTCGACCGTCTGCTCCTCGAGAATGGTCAGCGCAGAGACGACGCTCAGGCCGGCCTCGATCATCGTCGCGAACTGGCGCGAGAAGATCTGGAGGATGCGGGGATTGACGCGCTTTCCGAGCTGGCCGGACGCCTCGTCGCCTGCCTCCCCCTCCCCGGTCTGCTCGAGACGTTGTGCGAGGAGACCTTGCGCGCGCAGCTGGTCGCGTGCGGCATCGGGATCCGGTGCAGACAGGACGCCGTCCATGACCAGTCCTTGCGCGTTGATCGCGCTGTAGGCGAAGGCGGCCATTCTCAGGTCTTCTTCGGGACGGAGCGCAGCTCGATCCGGAAGCGGCCGCCGGTCGCGGTGTTCACGAGCGTGAGCGGACGGTTCTTGACCAGTTCGATGGAGGCCGAGCCATCGGCAAGGCTGCCCTTGAGGACGGAGATGATGATGCCGTTGGGTGTGACACCGGCAAGCCGGAAGTACGGACTCTTTTTCGGGAACGACGCGCCGAGCGCCACCGTCTGTGGGTGACCGTTGAAGCGGATGACCGCCGAGGGGATCGAGCGCGCCGACCGTGAGCCGGCGCCCTGGCTGGGGCCGCTCGACTGGGAGCTGGGGCCTTGGATCGTGCCGAAGATCGGGCCCGAAGAGATGGCTCCGGCCGTGACGGCGGCAGCCTTGGCAGCGGTGTTCCCGGTCGCGGCGGCTGCCGGCTGGGATGTCGGGGTGGCGGCTGCCGGCGGAGGCGTCGAAGCGGCGGTCGGCGTGGCGCCGACGCCGTGCGACTCGAACGGATCCTTCGCCTTGAAGAAGCCGAGATGCGAGAGCTTCTGCACCGAGGTGCTGAAGACGACCTCGGAGCTCGCGACGGCGGCCCCCGCCGGGGCAACGGCTGCGGGTACGGGTGACCCGTCGGGCGCAGTCGCGACGGTCGCGGTGGTCGTAGTCGACGAGGACGTCGAGCCGCCGCTGCTCAGCATCCCCGGCAGCTCGATTGCAAGCACGATCAGCAGGACGACCCCCAGGCCTCCCAGGATCATCTTCTGCTTCTTCTCCTTCGCCTTCACGTCTTTTGCGCGGGCCATCAGTTGGTCGCTCCTGCCGCAGAGAGGTCGCTGTCCGAGGCCGGCGGCGTGGTCGTCGCCGGCGCGGGTGCGGGCGTGCTCGAGTACACGTACGTCTCGAAGTTGACGATCGCCTTCAACGTCGTCGAGTTGGCCGGGTCGGGCGCGAGGGTGATCGAGTCGACGCCGAACAGACGGCCCCGTGCCCCGATCGCCCCGTGGCGTACGCCGACGAGGCGACGCACGCGTGCGAGGAAGCTGGTCAGCTGCGGGTAGCGACCGTGCAGCGTTGCGATCACGGGCACGAGCTCGTAGGCGCCGGCAGTCGCAGGCAGCGGATCCGCCGTCGACAGGCCGTCGATCGTGACGCCCGTTGCCTTGCCGGCGGCGACGAGATCGAGGATGGCTCCCGAGCTGTCGACCTCGTCGGGCATTGCCTTGCTGAGCCGGAACAGATCCGAGGCGTCGTTGGTAGCGCCCGGCGCGGGATGGCGCGCAGCAGCCAATGCAAGAGTCAGCTTGCTTTGCGTGTCGGCGGCTTCGCGCTGCAGGCGTGCAGCGCTTGCCTGCTTCGGCGAGATGACGAACATGTAACCGCCAAGCAGGATCACGATCGCCACGGCTGCGAACGCACCGCCGACGATCACCTGCTTCTTCCTGGCGTCGCTCATGACCCACCTCCAGCGACGTTCGCGCCGATCGCGAACTTGAACAACGTCTTGTTGCCGAGCACCGAGCTCTGCGATGGCTGAAGCTTCACGTCTGTCAGCGAGGGGACTGCGGTCAGGCGCTGCAGAACGAGTGCGAGCGACGCCGCATTGGCCGTGTAGCCGGTGATCACGATGCCCGAGGGGGTCGGGGTGCCGGGAGTCGGCGCGGCCGGGGCGACGCCGGGTGTGGTGGACGCGCCGGGCGCGGCCAACTGCATGCTGTCGAGCCAGGTTCCGTCGGGCAGGACGCGGGCCACCTGCCCGAGCAAGATGTCCCACGGGACACGGCCGTTCAGGGCGGCTTCGACCGCTGCTGTGCGCGAGTCGCGTGAGGTGAGGATCGTCGCGCCCGAGGCGTTGGTCGCCGTCTTCGGGACCGGCACCCGCGCGAGCTGTAGCTGCAGGTCGTCGACTCGAGCTTGGCGGGAGGCGACCGTGACGCTCTCGCCGTGCGAAAGCACGACGACGGCGCCGACTGCCGCGAGAGTTGCGGCCGCACCTGCGACCGCCACCCCGCTCGGCCTGCCGATGCGACGTGAGCTCGTGTTCTCGGGGAGCAGGTTGACCGCGCGCATCAGTCCTCGATTCCCAGCCCGATCGCGAGCGCGAACGACCCGATCGCCTCTTCGGTTTCGACGTGCTTTCCGAGCTTGACCCGACCGAGCGGATCGCCGATCCGCACGGTGACCCCGATCAGCTCCTGTAGCTGCTGGGCGAGGCCGGCCATGTGCGCCATCCCGCCGGTCAGCACGATCTCACCGATGTCGAGCGAGCGCGGCTGGGACTGGTAGAACTGGAGCGAGGAGACGAACTCGCGCGCGAACGCACCGACCTCCTGCCCCATTGCCGAGCGAGCTCGGTTCGCCTGGTCGGGCGCGAGCCCTTCGGGCGGCGGCGCGGTGCTGTCGAGGGTGAGTTCACGCTTGATGGGCTCGGCCTGCGAGGGGGTCAGCGCGAGGATCCGCGCGACGGCGGTGTCGAGCGACGCGCCACCCCAGTCGATCACGCGCGTGAACTCGCACGCGTCACCATTCGAGATCGACATGATCGAACGGTCGTGCCCGAGCGCAACGGTGACGACGGCGGCGCCGCCGAGGCGGCTGCTCGACGCGGACGGGTCGACGAGCGCACGCAGCAGAGCGAAGCCGTCGAGATCGATTCCGATCAGGCGCAGACCTGCCGAGCGGCAGACGTCTGCGTACCGATCGACGAGCTCGCGGTAGGCAAAGGCGACCAGCACCTCGCGGATCAGGTTGCCCTCGTCGTCGTGACGCTCACGCAGGACGCGGTAGTCGAGGACGGCTTCGGAGAGCGGGATCGGCAGCACCTCCTGCGCCCGGAAGCGCACGGCGTTGCCGAGAAGCGCCGGGTCCTCGACGCCCGGGACGTCGAGCACGCGGACACCGACGCGGTTGCTCGCGATGCCAAGGCGGATGTTCCGCTTGGGAAGCTTGTTCGCGTTGAAGAAGGCCTTGAGCGCGACGGCAAGCGCATCGGGGTCACGCAACTCCCCGGCGACGACGACGCCGCGCTCGAGTGGCGTGCGCGCCAGCTTCAGCACCTCATGCGAGCCGTTGGAATGCACGTACGCAGCGGCGATCTGCGACGCGCCGATCTTGAGGCCGACGAGCTTCTTGCCGCCCTTCGCAGACTTGGCTGATTTCTCCGCCGCAGGCGCCTTCGGCGTCCGCGGTCCGCGGCTGCGTCCCAACCGAGAGCGCCTGCGGGTCCGGACCGTGCCGGGGTGTCCTCTGCCGGCGCGTCGTGCGTCAGCGTGTCGTCAGCGAGCTCCGGCGTTGACCTCCGCGCGTCTCGAGTTGCCCGTCGTCTGCGCGGCCGGCTTCGCGGCGGCCGAAACGCAGCTCCCGCTTCCAGATCGACTGCCGCTCGGCGTCTGGCGTGCGTTCGTCGGTCTCGGCTTCGTACTCCTCGACCGGAGCTTCGTCCGCCGCTACATCTGCCTGCGCGGACTGCGACCAGTCGGGCTCGACGTCGTCCTCAATATCGACGTGCGACGCCTCGGCCGGCTGCCATGAGAGAGTCGAGAACTCGGTGTCGCTTGACGGCGCCTCGTTCTCTTCGGACGGCCGTGCGGCAGCCGCGCCAGGCGACTGCGTCCATCCGCCCACCGACTCAGCCGTTGCCTCGACCGCCGCCTGGGCGATGCTGTCGTTCGCGTTCAGTTCGGAGTCGCCGTCGTGGTGCTCGAAGCTGACCGGCTCGAGCGTTGGCTCGGCGTCGACCGCGGACTCGGCGAAGGCGTTCTCGTTCTCCGCCTTGCGGCCGAAGGAGAGCTCGCGCTTCCAGATCGACTGCTTCTCGGCGGCGGGCGCGAGCTCGTCTGCGGGAGAGTCCTGTTCAACCTCGGCGCCGCCGTGGTCGGCGTGCGCCGCGCGATCGTCAGCCGTGACCTGATCGTCGTCGGACCCGCGCGACCACCATGACAGCTCGACCTCGATCTCGTCGGTCTGCGGCTCCTCTTCACTCTTGCGGCGACCGAACGACCGCTCACGCTTCCAGAAGGAGTCGCGCTCAGGAGTCTCCGACGCTTCGGCGATCTCGTCACCGGCCTCGGCCTCGTACTCGTCGACCGGGCCTCTCGTCCGCCGCTAGCTCTGCCTGCGCGGACTGCCACCCGTCGGACTCGACGTCGTCCTCATTGTCGACGTGCGACGACTCGGCCGGCCGCCATGAGGAGAAGGTCGGATACTCGACGTCGGTCGACGGCGCGTCGCCCTCGTCAGACGGCCCTGCGGCAGCCGCGCTCGGCGACTGCGGCCACCAGCCCACCGGCTCAGCCGTTGGCTCGAGCTCGGCCTGGGCAGTAGTGTCGTCCGCGCTCGGTTCGAAGTCACCGTCGTGGTGCTCCGAGCCGGCCGGCACGCCGGTCGTCTCAGATTCTGGCTCGACGTCGACCGCAGGCTCGGCAAAGGCGTTCCCGTTCTCCGACTTGCGGCCGAACGAGAGCTCGCGCTTCCAGATCGACTGCTTCTCGGCGGCCGGGGCGAGCTCGTCTGCGCGCGAGTCCTGTTCACCGCTCATCGCCATTGTGGTCGGCGTGCGCGACGTCGTCGACGGCGGTGACCTGATCCTCGTCGGACCGGCGCGTCCACCATGAGAGCTCCGGCTCGACCTCGTCGTTCTGCGGCTCGTCGACACTCTTGCGGCGACCGAACGACCGCTCGCGCTTCCAGAACGAGTCGCGCTCGGGCGTCTCCGACGCTTCGGCCGCCTCGTCGGCCGGCTCGCTCGTCATGGCGACAGCGTCGATCGTCTCGAGATCCGGGTGAGTGTCGCGCCGGTCGGTCGAGCGCAGGCGCTTCCAGATCGAGGGCGCGCTTCACGGTCGACCAACGGGCGTCGTTGTCGTCCGCGACGCCGACCCAGGCGTCCCAAGACTTGTCGTGGCGGTAGATCGGAAACGACATCTCGATCAGCCTCCGGCCACCCGCAGGCCGACTCCTGTCGGCGCTGCGCGCCGCTCGAGCATGCCGACCAGCTGGTCCTGCCGAGTCGAGCGAGTGAGCGCCTCTTCACGTGTGATCACGGAGCGGAGGACGTAGTCGGCGAGCGCCTGCTCCATCGTCTGCATCCCGCGCTTCGTGCCGGTCTGCATGTAGGAGTAGATCTGCTCGGTCTTCCCCTGCCGGATCAGGTTCCTGATCGCGTCGTCGGGGAACAGAATCTCGAGCGCGGCCACGCGCCCTCCGCCGTCGGCGGTCGGGATCAACGTCTGCGTGACGATCCCCTGGATCGCCGCCGCGAGCTGAGTCCTGACTTGCTCCTGCTGGGCTGCGGGGAAGACGTCGATGATGCGGTCGATCGTGCTCGGGGCCGTCTGCGTGTGCAGCGTCGCGAACACGAGGTGACCGGTCTCGGCGGCGGTGATCGCCGTCGAGATCGTCTCGAGATCGCGCATCTCGCCGAGGAGGATCACGTCGGGGTCCTGGCGGAGCGCGGCGCGCAGGGCGGCACTGAAGCTGCTTGCGTCGGTGCCGACCTCGCGCTGGTTGACGATGCAGCGCTTGTGCCGATGGAGGAACTCGATCGGGTCCTCGATCGTGATGATGTGGTCGTTACGGGTGCGGTTGATCTCGTCGATCATCGCGGCGAGCGTCGTCGACTTACCCGAGCCCGTCGGGCCGGTCACGAGCACCAGGCCGCGCGGCTTGTGGGCGAGGTCGTTCAGGCTCGTCGGCAGACCGAGCTCCTCGAGCGTCTGGAGCGTCGCGGGGATCGTGCGGAACGCGGCAGCGACACTGTCGCGTTGGAGATAGACGTTCATGCGGAAGCGAGCGAGACCACCGACACCGTATGAAAGGTCGATCTGCCGGTCGATCTCGAGATGCTTCTGCTTCTCGGTCGAGAGGATCCGGTACAGCAGGTCGCGCGTCATCTCCGGTGTCAACATCGGGTAGCCGTCGAGTGCGACGAGCGAGCCGCGCACGCGAATGATCGGCGGCGCGCCGGCCGTGATGTGCAGGTCGGACGCGTTCAACTCGACAACGCGCTCGAGGAGCACGTCGATCGACATCGGGGGGTTGGTCGTGCCTTCCACAGGGCTCGCTATCGGCAGCCCCTTCTTCATCCTTGAGAAAAAGTTCGAGGTCGCGTGAACCAGGCCCGCGAATGCCGCCTGCTGTCCTTACTCGTGCGTCCGCTCACGGGAACGGCATCCACCACGGTGAGGGATACGCCGCGAGGTTAATCCCCCATACGGGGCTACAGGTCTCTCGACTCTGACGCCGATAGCTCGGCCGTCACCCCTGTCCCTGGAAGGAGAACGACCATAATGATTTCGAAGTTCAAGCAGCGGCTTGCGAGCGATGAGGGCTTCACGCTCATCGAACTCCTCGTCGTCATCGTGATCCTCGGCATCCTGCTGGCGATCGCTGTCCCGTCCTACCTCGGCTTCAAGGCTCGCGCCGAGAAGTCGGCGACCCGTGCAAACGTCCGCGCGGCAATGCCGGCGGTCGAGGCGTACTACGCCGACAACAACACCTACGCCAGCATGACGCTGCCGATTCTGAAGGCGAGCTATGACGCAGGCATCAAGGTCGTGCTTGGCGGCACCCTGACGGCGTCGGCGTACTGCATCAAGTCGACGGTGGGGTCCTCGACGGCCCACGTCACCGGCCCGGCCGGTGCGATCACCCTCGCCGGCAACTGCGCGTAGCCGCTTTTTCAAGCGGTTCGAACGACGAAGGGCGCGAGCAATCGCGCCCTTCGTCGTTCTCGGCAGCCAGCAGCGCAATTCGGCCTAAAGGTGCCCAAGTCGGCGGTCGATAGCACACCGCATGGGCATCCACGAGTCACCTCTTTCCCTCCCGCGCGCGGTCACCGTCCGGCGCGTCGGCATCTCCGCCTACACCGCACGGCTACAGCTCACAGCCGTCGTCGCACTCAGCTTCGTCCTGCGCTCGATCGCCGCACTCGGCCACACCTCGCCGCGCTACTTCCCGGACGAGTACATCTACGCATCGCTGGCCCGCTCGATCGCCGAGGGCAAGGGGCTGCAGATTCGCGGCGGCGCCGCGAACTTCCCCGCCCTCCTCGAGCCGCTTCTCTCGTCTCCGTTCTGGCTCTCCGGGGACGCCGCGACCGCCTACCGCCTGACCCTGCTCTGGCACGCGCTCGCCATGTCACTCGCTGCAGTGCCCGTCTTCATGCTCTGCCGCCGCCTTGGCCTCGGCGAGCGTACGGCAGTTGCGGCAGGCGCGTTCGCCGTCGCGCTGCCCTCGCTGACGTGGGCGTCGTACCTGACCGCAGACGCGATCGCCTATCCGCTGGCGCTCGCGGCATTTTGCGCCCTGATCGCGCTGCTCGACCGGCCGAGTCGGTGGCTGCAAGTGCTGATGCCGATTCTCTGCGCCGGCGCGACGCTCGCCCGTGTGCAGTACGTCGTGTTGCCCGCCGTGTTCGTCGTCGCAGCGCTCGTCCTCGAACGCGGCCGGATCGTCGCCGCCGCCCGCCGCTACCCGCTGACGCTCGCGATCTTCTTCGCTCCGGTGGTGCTGATCGGCGCCGCTGGACCCGCGAAGATTCTCGGCTACTACTCCGCCGTCACCGGTCTCGGTCTCGACGCGGGCGCGCTCGCGCGGTGGGGTGCGGTCGACGTCGCCCTGCTCGCAGTCGCAAGCGGCGTGGTGCTCGTCCCGGGAGCGATCGGCGGGATCGTCGCGGGTCTGGTCAAGCCGCGCACTCGGGCCGAAGCCGCCTTCGCGGTCAGCTTCTCCCTCTTCTCCCTCGCACTCCTGTTCGAGGCTGCTCTCTATGCCAGCAACGGCTCCGCCCGCTTCCAGGAGCGCTACCTGATGGCGCTCACCCCGCTCCTCGCGCCCGCCTTCGCCCTGGGCGCGCAGCGCCTCTCATCGTGGCGGCGCGTCAGCTGGCTCGCCGTCGCGGGGCTCGTGCTCTTCACTGCCCGCGTGCCGATCTCGGGTTACACGATCGGCGACGGCAAACAAGACTCGCCGTTCCTCGCGGGCATCTACCAGCTGCAGCAGTGGACGAGCGGCACGACCGGGGCGCTGATCCTTTCGGCCGCCTGCGCTGCCCTGGTGCTCGTCGGCGCCGCCGCGCTGCTGCGCCCACGGCGCGGCGTCACGATCGCCTTCGTGGTTGCGTGCCTGGTGGGTGCGGGCGTCTCGTACGCCTCGACGGTCTTCGACCATCAGGCGAGCTTCAAGGCGCGGATCACGTACACCCCGGGCGACAAGCAGTGGGTCGATCACGCGAACGTCGGGCCCACCGACGAGCTTCTGCTGCCGTACACGCCGCGGGCCGTCACGCCCGTCCACCTCTTCTGGAACAGCTCCGTGCGTGACGTTCTCTTGCTTTCGCAGAACGATGCTCCCGACGCGTTCCGCCAGTTCCACGCCCGCATCGGGCGGGATGGCACGCTGCTCAAGGACGGGCGGCCGTCCCACAGGCCGGTCCTGGTCGAGGAGTACCTCGGGAAGGCCGCGCTGCAGGATGCAACGCGGGTGCGAACGACATTGATGTCCACGCTCTGGCGCCCGAACGGCAATACCCGCTTGTCGTGGCTCGCGCGTGGACGCTACTTCGACGGCTGGCTCGCGAGCCACAGCTCGATCACCATCTGGCCGGACACGTCGGGCCGCACGACCGGTGTCCTCAAGCTTCGCTTCTACCTCCCGGCGGACATCCAGGGCGGCTCGGTCCGCCTCGAGGGACCGGGGTTCGATCGCGTCGTGCAAGTCGCCCGCGGCGAACGACAGACCGTGGAGGTGCCCGTGAACACGAACGCGCCCTGGACGCTGCAGCTACGGGCGCCTGCGCTTCGTTTCCTCAGCGACGGCAGAGACGTGTCCGTGCGCAGCTTCCCGCCGATCTTCGAGCGCGCCCCTCTCAAGCCCGCACAGCGTTCTGCCGATAAGAGCTGAGAGATGTCGATCGAAGCACCGGTCACTCGCATAGTCGTGCTCGTCGCGCTGGCGCTCGCCTGCGGCGGCGCCGCGGTCGCGCTCCTGCTCGTCAGCGCCTCCCGCTCGGCAGCGACACCGGCCCCGCACACCGTCACGGCGCTGCATCACGCCGCCGGCGCGCCGAAGGCCGCGCCCGTCGTCGTGCACCGTCCGAAGATCGTCCGGCCGACGCTCCTCGCGGGGCTCCCCGGCCCGATCGCCTACGTCCTCGAACGGCACCCCGCCGTGGTGGTCGCGCTGTACGAGCACGGCACCGGTGGCGGCGCTGCGCTCGCCGAGGCGCGTGCCGGCGCTGGGCTGGCCCACACGCCATTCGTCGCGATCGACGTGCTGCGGCCTCGGTTCGCAGGCTCGATCGCAGGCTTCACCGGCTCTCTGGCGACACCGTCCGTGATCGTGGTGCGGCGCCCCGGCGTGATCACCAAACACCTCACCGGCCTGCAGGACCGTCGGACCGTCGCCCAGGCGGCGCACGATGGCCGCTGATGCCGAACCCGCCGGCGAGCTCGCCGAGCCGACGTCGCCCGAGCTCGCCCAGGACGTCGTCGTGCGCGCCGAGAAGGACGGCAAGCAGGTCGTGATCCTGCGGCGCTACGAAGGCGCGCGCGGTGCCGTCGTCGAGTGCGATGTCTTTCCGGTCAACACCATGCGGATCGAGCCGCTGCGTCCCGGCCCCTACCTGTTCGCAACGCCCGAGCCCGCCGCGCGCTTCATCAACGAGGTGCTGCTCGCGCTCGAGTACCTCGGCTGCACGATCAGCTAGCGACGAACACGCAACATGTCAACGCGTGCGCGCCCCGGACTGGAATGACCAGGCGCCGAGGCTTCGACGTTGCGACACGCTGCCTCTCTCCCCGTTCGCGCGACGACGAGAACCTCGCCTGCGCGAACGTGCCGGAATGACCCTGACGACTTCCGTTGCGCGCGCTTATGATCGTGGCATCCGGGTCGGAGGCGAGAAGGAATGTCCGTGAGAGATGGTCGTGTTGAACGCTACGCCGAGCTTCTGCTCGATACGTGCCTGGGCGTAGAGCGCGGCTGGCAGGTGATGGTGTGGAGCACTCCGTGGGCTCGGCCGCTGCTGGAGGAGGTCATGAAGCAACTGGCCGAGCGCGGCGCCTACCCGCTCCTGCGCCTCACCTTCGACGGCGGCCACTGGCGAGAACACCGAGCGTGGCTGCGGCATGCACCGCTCGAGGTGATCTCCGAGCCGGCAATGATCGAGGTACACACGCGGCACCAGTGTGATGCGTGGCTCGGCGTGCAGGCCCCGGAAAACACACGTGACGGCGCGGACATCCCGGCCGAGCGAACGAGCGCTCTCGCGAAGGCGTACGGGAAGGCGTATCGCGACGTCAGGTCACGCCCCGACTACGTGGACACTCCCGCGGTCATGTGCTGGTATCCGACGCCGGCGCTGGCCCAGGACGCCGGAATGACGTTGCCTGCGTTCGCCGACTTCCTCTACGGCTCGTGCCTGATCGACTGGAAGAGCATGTACGAGCGGATCTCGCGTCATGCGCAACTGCTCGACGAGGCGGAGGAAGTCCGGATCGTCGGCGACGAAACGGATTTGCGGCTGTCCGTGGCCGGTCGGCGCGCGGGAGTCGACGCCGGCACCGGCAACATGCCGGGGGGCGAGTTCTTCGTCTGCCCGGTCGAGACGTCGGCCGAGGGCACGATCGCATTCACGGAGTTCCCCGCGATGCGGGGCGGCCGCGAGATACGCGGCATCCGTCTTCGCTTCTCGGAAGGCCGCGTCGTGGATGCGTCAGCCGACAGCGAAGAGGACTACCTGATCGAAACACTCGACACCGACGAAGGCGCGCGCCGCATCGGCGAGCTCGGGATCGGCTGCAACCCCGGCATTGACCGCTACATGCGGAACGTCTACTTCGACGAGAAGATGAACGGAACCATCCACCTCGCGCTCGGCGACGGGGAGTTCCTCGGCGGCGCGAACGTCTCGGCGATCCACTGGGACATCGTCAAGGACCTCCGTTTCGGTGGGCGCATCGAGCTCGACGGCAAGGTCGTGCAGGAAAACGGCATCTGGGTCGCCTGAACGCAGCACCCGAACGCCGGCCGACGCTTGAGCCTCGCCGTCAGACCCGCGTTGCGAAAGCGACGCGGACACGATGGCCGCTATCTATGTCGCGGCGGCCAGCCAGGCGATGGACACACGCCTACGGCGATGTAAATCGGGAGACGCTCCGCCCCGTGGCGACGCCTGACTCGATCTCGTAGACCACGCCGGTAACTCTGGTCTGGGCCAGTGCTCCGAACTGACGCCTGACGTTCCGAACCTGGTTCGCTCTTTGAACCCCAGGTTCGAGAGTGTGCTCAGCAGCGCGAGGCGCTCCGAACTCTGGAACCTGGTTCACACCCCGAACCAGGTTCCGGCACCGTGGGCTGGGCGAGCGTCGTCTCGCCGGGCCGATCGCGCACGTGCCGTCGCACGCTGACGGGGCGAAGACGCGTAGCGCCCTAGGAGTTCGGCCGGCGGATCATCGAGCTACGGCCGTGCAGCGCTCGGCAGGCCGACGAGTCTCGAAGTCAATCTCGTTCATCGTCGGCGCGACGATCTGCTCCGCCTGCAACCACGATGCAGGCGAGGCAGGGACGGACGTCATCCGGCAGCGGCGAGCGGCGCACGCCGGTGACCACCGCCCGCGCCGAGCGGAACTCCTCGCCGTCCAGCTCGCTGAGCTCGAGCTGAGATCCGGGCGCCGCAGGCGGCCCGTCCCGTTCCACCAGGCGGTAGCCGCTGCTCGTCGAGAGGAAGAGGAGGTAGCCCGCGCTCGTCTCCTGCCCTGCCGCGGCGGCTCCCGACCGGTCGTCGACCGGCGCAGCAGCCGCGGGCCGGCCCGGCTCGGGGCGCACAGCCGGGGCGGTTTCCGGCACAGCAGCCTTCCGCTCCGCCGGCGCCGGGAGAAACGCCGCGGCATCCACGTTCTCGTCACCCGCGAGCCGCAGGAGTGGCGCGCGCAGCAGGCGGACGAGCTCCTCGACCGCGTCCATCACCCGAGCGAACCGATCCTCTCGACCCGGCGGGCCTTCGGTCTCGGGTCGGCGGGAAACGTCCGGAGCGTCGGTGACGCCGCGCACGCGCGCGGCGACTGCTTCCTCGACTCGGTCCAGCCTGCCGCGCAGATCCTTGACGACCCCCTCGAGCGACTCGAGCCGTCCCGGTCGAACCTGGGCCTCCTCGACCGGAAGCTCGTCGCGCGCGCTCGTCTCCGCGGTCACTGTCGGAGCGTCGTCGACGGTGGTCAGCGCTGCCAGCCTCTGCTCCGCTGCGCTGACTGCTTGCTCGCGGCGGTCGAGCCGTGCGCGCTCGAGCATCAACTTCTGCGCGAGCGCCGCCAGCTGCGCATCCCGCCCATCGAGCTCCTGGGCTGCCTCCCGCGAGGCGCGCTCGAGTGCGTCCCGAATCGCGGCCGCCTCCGCCTCTCGCCGCTTGAGGTCGGCGAGAGCGGCCGCCAGCTCCTGACGCTGCCGCGCGAGCGTCTCGGCAAACTCGAGTAGCTCACCCCGCGTCAGCTCGCCTCCGCCCTCCCGCGCGTGGCGGAGTCGCTCGCGCAGACCCTCATCGAGGTCGCCGGGCGGAAGGTCGTGCGGATCAGGACGATCTTCGGGCACCGATCCCAGTTCTCGACACCGTCAACGGTCTCCTGCTGCGGGACGAGAAGAGGCCGAAGCCCGGGTCGTGCCGACGGATTGCCGGCCGACCCGGTGCTTCGAGAAGTGCGTGCTACGCGCCGTCCGCGGCGAACTGCGCCGCGATGGCCGCGAGCTTCTCTTCGAACGCGCTGAGGGCGTGATCCCGCCGCTCGACCTGCGCCGAGAGCTCCTCGACGTGACGGACCCGCTCGCCGAGCGAGGCGTCGAGCTCCGCCAGGCGCTGCTCGCGCTCGTCGAGCCGCTCTTCCGCGCTGCCGAGTCGTCCCGTCAGGTCCTCGAGACGCTGACCCAGACCGCTCAGAGCGTTGTCACGCTCCTGCAGCTCGTGTACGAGCTCGTCGATCCGCTGCTGCGCGGCGGCATGGTCGTCGGCCAGGGCGCCAAGGCGATGCTCGCGGTCGGCAAGCGCCTCCTCCGTCGTCCGCAGGTTGTCGGCGAGGTCCCCGATCTGGGCGCGCAGGTCAGTGAAAGTCGTGGCGCCTTCGTGGATCCGGACGAGCAGCTCGTCGATGCGGCCGACGCTCGCCTCGTAATCAGCGCCGAGCTCCTCGATCCGCCCGCTGTCCGGGACGTTCGTGTCGACGACGTGGGCGAGGCACAAACTCGCTCTCCGCCGAGGAGTGGTCGGAATCGGACCAGGACACGCCACTCGAAAATGGGTGCTCTTCGGCAGATTCGCCGGCGAGGTCGTCCCAGCCCTGCTCGTCGGTCTCAGCGGGCTCGTTCCAATCTTGTGTCGACGCCTCGGCGCTGGGATCGTCGGCGACCGGCGCGAGCTGGGCGACGTCGGCCGTGCCGTGATCGCCGTTCCAGGACGTCTGCTCCTGCGCAGGCTCAGCCCAGCCCCCGTGGTCCGTGACCCCGGATTCAGCGTCGTCCGAGGACTCGAGCGAGGCAGTCGGCTCGCTGCTCTCGGCCGACTCGGCGTCCGTCCACGACTGCTCCATCTGCTGTTCCTCCTTGGGCTCGGGCTGGTGCATCTCTGCAGCGGCGCCGGCCGATTGCGGGAACCCGTCTTCGACCTGGTGCAACCTCGGCGACGGCGGGCGAGCTCTGTTCGGGCGCTGCCTCGGCGCCGAACCAACCGGCGTCGGACTCGGGCCCGGGCTGAGGTGCCTGCGCGCCCGAGGCGCCAGGGGCCGTTACCTCGCCGTGACCGTTCTCGACGCGCTCGAAGAGCGAGGCGAACACGGCCCGACTGACGACGGCTTCGGTCACCTCGCGGCCGAGCACAGCCTCCAGCCGCCCGCGCTGCTGCGGCGACGGCTCGGGCCGGACGACCATGAGGAAACCGTCCTTGATCGACACGGGGATCGCACCGAGCTCGTGCGCCTCGGCTGCGGACAGCAACGCTACGACCTCGGGGTCGACAGTCAGATCCTCGCCGTCCAGGAACGGCAGCCCCTGCTGTGCCGCGAGGCAGCGACCGATCTCTTCCTCGGCCACGAGGCCCCGCCGGATCAATACCTCACCGAGGCGCTCGCCGCTCTCCATGCCGGAGGCAAGAGCTTCTTCGAGCTCGCTCTGCTCGACGAGACCGCGGCGGTACAGGATGGTGCCGAGCGGCAAGCCACGCAGGTCATCGGCACGGGTCTCCTCGCTCGCCGGGAGGGCTTCGGGCGCCGGGGGGGTGGCCGTGGCTTCGGGGACAGCGACCGAGACCAGGCGGAGGCCCGCGCCGAGCGGCGCGGGCGAAATCTGGACCCGCTGCGCCGTGATCGGCTCAGGGGCGGGCGAAGACGTGCCGACCGGCGCGGGCTGGGACGAGTCGTGCCGTTTGCGTGAGCTGAACAAAGCCATGTTTCCGTTACCTCACGACCGCAGGGACATTGGGATAGCACCCTCGCTCTGGATGAGGGCAGATGGTGTATCGGACGGGCCGCTCGACCGAGTGACCCCTGAAAGGGTGAGATGGCGACCGCAGCGCCGGAGGCGGTCAGCTGGAAACGACGCGTGTCAGCTCCTCGATCGACGTCAGCCCGGCCATCACCTTGTCGAGTCCGTCGTCCCAGAGTGTCCCCATCCCGCCGGCGATCGCCGCGCGCTCGATTTCCTCGCGGCGCGCCTTGGTCGAGGCGAGCTCCTGGATCTCCTCGCTCATCACGAGCAGTTGGAAGATGCCGATGCGGCCCTTGTACCCGGAACGCCCGCAACGGGGGCAACCCACCTTCCGGTACAGGCTGATCCCGTCGGAGCGGCTGGCGAGCTCGGGCGAGACCCGCGCCTTCAGGAGCTCCTCGGGCGTCGGGATGTACATCTCGCAGCAATGCGCGCAGAGCTTGCGCGCAAGCCGCTGTGCGAGCACGGCCGAGACGGCCGAGCCGGTCAGAAACGGCTCGACACCCATCTCGTTCAGGCGCGTCAGCGTGCTCGGTGCGTCGTTGGTGTGGAGCGTCGAGAGCACGAAGTGGCCGGTCAGGGCAGCCTCGATCGAGATCTTGGCAGTCTCGACGTCGCGGATCTCGCCGACCATCACGACGTCGGGGTCGGAACGCAGGATCGAACGAAGCGCGCCCGCGAACGTCAGGCCGGCCTTGACGTTGATCTGTACCTGGTTGATCCCGGGGAGCCGATATTCGACCGGATCCTCGACGGTGATCACGTTGATCTCCGGCCGGCTGATCTCGGCCAGTGCGCCGTAGAGCGTCGTCGACTTGCCCGAGCCTGTCGGACCGGTCACGAGGACGGCACCGGTCGGCTTGCGGATCAGCGACTGCAACAGCTCCCGCATGCCGTCGAGCATGCCGAGCTCTTCCAGGGTCGGGGGGCGTTTGGATTTGTCGAGCAGACGCAGCACGATCGACTCGCCTTCCACCGTCGGTAGCGAGGCGACGCGGATGTCGAGCATGCGACCCGCGGCGGCGGCGTTCAGCGAGATCCGCCCGTCCTGCGGCTTGCGGCGCTCGGCGATGTCGAGCTTCGCGAGCACCTTGAGCCTCGTCGTGACTGCGGGAGCCATCCGTTTCGGAATGCGCTGCATTTCGAGCAGCACCCCGTCGACTCGTGCGCGGACGACAAGCGCATCTCCCTGCGGCTCGAAATGGACATCGCTCGCGCCTTCCTCGGCGGCCTCGAAGATGATCGAGTTGACGAGGCGCACGAGCGGCGCATCGGAGATGCCATCGTCGATCTCGAGCTCCTCGGCGGAGTCCGCCACGACCTCGATCGCGTCGAGATCGAGTGAGCCGCGACCGCTGAGCGCGTCGCTGGAGCGCTCGAGGCGCTTGATCTCCTCGAGGATGTCATCGCGGGGCGCGACCGCCAGTTCGATCTGATGTGAGGTCGCGAGCCGCAGCTCGTCGATCGAATGGATGTTCGTCGGGTCGCAGACTGCGACCCTGAGGATGTCGCCCTCGACCGCGTAGGGGATGGCGAGCACTCGGCGTAGCACGTGGATCGCGATCTGTCCGCTTGCGTCGGGCGACGGACGCGACTCGGCGATGTCCACGAACGGGAGACCATGCCGGCCGGCGAGTACGCGCGCAACGCTCGCGGCTGAGGCGAGCCCTCCGTCGACGAGCGCCTGCGCGAAGGAGGTGGCGTCGACCGACTTGATCGACTCGAACTGGCCCTCGGTGACGAGGCCGGTGGACGCGACCAGCTCGCCGACGAGCTCGAAGAGGCGCTCGCCGTCCGGCGGCGTGGTCGCAACCGGTTCGGCTGCAGCCGGGGTCGAACCGACGGTGCGGAGTGTAGGGCGCTGCGTGTCCACGTTCTCCCCGACCTATCGGCACCCGCGCGGCGCGTCTTGAATCAGGTGAAGCGGTGGAGATAAAGGTCGAGAAACCAGGTTCCGGCGAAGAGGGCGACGACCCCACCGAGGGCGAGAAACGGTGCGAACGGGATCGTCATCTTCCGGGCCGCGCGCCCGTGCCGGGCAAAGAGCACGAGCGACGGCAGGATCGCGGCGACCATCCCGAACATCAGCGCCACCGGCACGGTCCGGCCCAGCGCGACGCCCATCAGGAGCGCGAGCTTGACGTCTCCCATGCCCATGCCGCCCGGGTACGCGAGCGCGGCAATGAGGAGAAAGCTCGCGGCGAGCAGGCCGGCGAGCGGCCACTCGATGCTCGGGTGGTCGACGATCCTGACGACGAGCACGAGCGCCGCTGCCGGCAGGACGACGCGGTTCGGAACCACGCGCCGCTCGATATCGGTCGCCGTCACGACGACGAGTGCGGCGACGAAGATCGCCGCGGCCAGCGCCGCGAGTGTCGGCCCGAAGACGACCACGCACGTGGTCAGGAGGACGGCCGCGACGGCCTCGACCGCCGGATGGCGCCAGCCGATGGCGGCCGCGCAGCCGCGGCAGCGGCCGCGGAGCGCGACCCAGGAGAGGAGCGGCAGGTTGTCGTACCAGTGGATCTCCTGGCCGCAGTGCTCACAGGCCGAGCGCGGGTGGACGAGCGAGTTTCCGAGCGGAAGCCGTGAGGCGACGACGTTCAAGAAACTGCCGAGCGCAAGGGCGGGCGGAAAGAAGGCAGCGGCGAGGACGGCGTTCATGATCCGGGTATCGGCCTCAGACCGCCGGTCCTTGAGTGCAGCCGCGCAGGCGGCTTCGCATCGCTGCGAAGCCTAGGGCGTCGGAACCGAACTCGCAGAGAAGAGCGACGACTGCGTTCCACGAACCGTGCCGCCGGAGTCCGTGACCGTGACAGTCACCTGCGTTTCCTTGGCGTTCACGGCGGCGACGTCCGTGTGCACCGCGTAGGTCCTGTGATCCGGCGTATCCGACGCCGTCGGCGTCTGGTCCGCGCTGTAGGGATTCGGGAAGCCCGACGCAGCCGGACAGCCGCTTGGTGCGGTTCCGCCGTTCAACGTCACGCAGGCGAAGGGAAGCGTCCGGTAGATCTCCATCTGACGGTCGGCAACGGTCAGCCCCGTCCCCTCGGCGCCGGCCCGACGCAGCGAGACGATTGAGGACGAGAACCCCGAGAGCAGCGCCATGATCGCGATCGTCAGGAGCATCAGGGCGGCGAGGAGCTCGATCAACCCCATGCCTTCCTCGCCGCGCAGACGGGCGCGCAGGCGTGGACCAGATCACGGTAGAGCCGGGCAGGAGGTGCTGACCGGGCACTGGCGCCAACTGCCCGGGCTGACCGCCCAGTTCGTCGTGGACGACAGCGTCGACACGTTCGGAGCGCCCGGTGGCGGCGTCGTGATCGCCTTGAAGGTGGCCGCGCCCGAGAGCTGACCGCTGTCGGCGATCACAGGCCCTTGTATCCAGGCGCTGTTGCCGGCGACGTAGCGGCCGTTCATGAATGCGATACCCTCGAACTGGCCGTCGCCCGAGTTGTCCCAGGCCGTCGCAGCGTTGCCGGCGTTGACCGCGACGATCTCGAGCGAGTTGACGTTCGGGTCCCAGTTACCGCTGCAGTTGCCGCCGGACATCGGTGAGCCGCAGAGACGCGCGCCGTTCGAGAACGTGACCGTCCCGTTGACGTAGATCGTCCCGTTGCCCGAGTAGATCGCAGTGTCGTTGCCGGCAAGGCTGAGGTTGCCGTCGATGAAGACGGTCCCCAGGACGGTCAGCGCCCCGGGCGAGCCGTAGGTGTAGCTCAGCCGCCCGATCAGGGTGTTCGACGCGTCGTAGAACTTGCAGTCGAAGTTGTTTCCGACGGTCGTGCCCGTGATCTTCAGGAGCCGCACCGTGCCAAGGCTCGTATCCCGGCTTGTGCTGCCGACGCTGTCGAATCTCAGGGAGCCGACGGTCGAGCCGGCGCCGCAGGCATTCCGCGGTCCGGGGGCTGCGTTCTGGTACGCGGCATCTGCCTGAGTCGCCCCGAGCGGCGGCTTGACGAGCGATAGCGGCGTCGAGCTATAGGAGTCGGCCCAGATCCCGGAGCCCGTGCCGCTCGTCGGATTGCCGGCGGTGCTGCAGATCACGTTCCTCCAGCCGTGGAAGTCGACCTGGCACCCCCCGACGACCGTCGCCTTCGCGAGCTGGTTCGCCGCGCCGGACGAGCCGATGGGCGAGGAGTTGCCTGAGGTCTGGTACTTGCCGCCGACGTAGAGCGAGATCTTCGAGCCTCCGGCTGGGTTGGCGATCAGCGGCGAGCCGCCGCCGGACACACAGAGGGAACCGGCGACATAGACCGGGACCGTCACCCGAGCGCCGTTGCCGATCGAAGTGCCGGTCGTCGAGATGACCGTGCAATCCGGCAGAGGGTCGGCCATGACGAAGCCGTAGCCGTAGACCGGTGAGACCGCGGTCCCTGTCGTTGTCGTGTGAGGATCCACCGTCTCCTCGACGCGCCGGGTCACCCGGCCGTCTGCAGATGTGGCAAGTGCGACGACGGTCCAGCTGCCGTCAGCGTTCTTCGTCCCCGAGTAGGTGCCGCTGCCGCCGTCGAAGGCGTAGGAGGTGCTCGAGATCGTCGCACCCGCAGCCTGTGCGCTGGTCGGATCGGTCGTGCCGACTGCGTAGAGGGCCTTGTCGAGTCCCGCCTCGGCGATCGCGAGCGCGCGGGAAGCCTGACGCTCCCGGCTCGAGCTGACCTGGCCCGCGCGAACAATTTCGATCGTCGCCGCGGTCGACACCATCAAGACGGTGACGATCCCGAGCGCGAGGATCAGCGTCTGCCCTTGCTCGGCGCGCAGACTCCGCCCGAGCATCCGGAAGGCTTTCGTAGCTGTCGTCAAGGTGCGCGTCATGAAGAGGACGTGGCGCGTCGAAAAGTGCCGCATGACAAAGCATCGGACGGCCACTCGGCCTGGCCCCTCCCTCTATCGGGTGATCCGCCCTCGATCCCTCAAGCGGGCCACCGCTCGTGCCGATGCCGTGTTCGTCCTATGTCTTCACACCTGAAGCAGCAGCGGCTGGACGGCGACGGTGGCTTCACGCTCGTCGAGCTCGTCGTCGTGATGCTGATCATGAGCACAGTGCTGCTCGGATTGACGACCGCGATGATCTCGGGCACGAGTTCGGAGGTTGCGATCGCAAAGCGCCAGCAAGCACAGTCGAACGCGCGTATCGCCCTCGAGCGGATGCGGCTCGATATCCACTGCGCGAGCGCCGCCCTACCGCCGCAGGAGAACGGCTACGGCGGATTCACGCTGACGTTGACCGAAACTCAGAACGTCTGCCCGAGCGTCACGAGCCTTCCTTCGGGCGTGCAGTGGTGCACCATCCCTTACGCATGGAGCACCACCCGCTTCCAGCTCTTCCGCGAGACCTCCGGCAACTGCGACGGTCTGAACTCGACGCTGCTGGTCGATTACATCGCAGCCCCTGCCGCCGGCTGGCCGACGAACAGCACGAGCTCCCCGGCGCCGGCCGATTTCGTCGGCAACCTCTGGCCGTCCGCGCCGGCTTGTGCGACGGGAACGCTGCCGACGGTCCCCGTCGACATCAACGTGGCACCGGATCCGACGCACCCCGAGGGCCAGTACGAGCTCAAAGACGCGATCGCGCCGCGCAACGCACTGCCCTGCTGAGCAGAGGCATCGAACGTCAGCGCGCGTGTGCGGACGGTGAGATCGCGAGACCTCCGGACCGGGAGCCTCGACCTCGCTGCGCCGGGCCGCGAGAACTGCGCCAACCGACGCGCGATCATGGTCGACGACCGCAGCGCCGCGGGGGAGTTCGACCGTGACTACTGGGGCTGCGCGACGCGCAGCATGGCGTTCTCTGCCGGCGGCGTCGGCGCTGCGACCGGAGCGGCCGGCCGGATCGGTACAGGGCGATCGTCGCCGCTCTCGGTGTCGTTCGTCTGCTTGACGGTGTGCAGCTTTTCGGCACGCTCCAGCGCCACCAGGAAGTCATGGCGGTTGGAGGACGCGTTCGCGGCGACCTCACGGTCGACGCGACCCGTGAGCACGAGAGTGATCAACGCTTGCGAGAAGGTCTGCATCTTGAAGTAGTCGCCCTCGGCGATCGCTTCGGAGATCTCGTCTGCACGGTTCTCACGGATGAGGTCGGCAATGCGGGCGTTGTTGATCATCACTTCGACCGCAGCAACGCGGCCGCCCGAGATTGTCGGGAGCAGTCGCTGGCTGACGATGCCGCGCAGGACGCCCGCCAGGATCGAGCGCACCTGCTGCTGCTTCGCCTCAGGAAAGAACTCGATCATGCGCGCAATCGTCTCGGAGGCATCGACGGTGTGGAGCGTCGAGAAGACGAGGTGGCCGGACTCCGCCGCCTGGAGGGCGGTCTGGGCGGTCTCTGCATCGCGCAACTCACCGATCAGGATCGTGTCCGGATCCTGGCGCAGCGCCCGGCGGAGTGCCTGACCGAAGCTCTCGGTATCGAGACCGACCTCACGCTGGTTGACGATCGACCGGTGATCCGGGTGGAGGATCTCGATCGGATCCTCGATCGTGACGATATGCGAGTCGCGCGACCGGTTGATGTAGTCGACCATTGCCGCGAGCGTCGTCGTCTTGCCCGAGCCGGTGGCGCCGGTGACCAGGACGAGACCGCGGTGCTCGTCCGACAGCGCTTGCACCCCCGGCGGCAGCGCGAGGTCCTCGAAGCGAGGAACGATCTTGGGGATGACGCGAAACGCGAAGCTGATTGCCCCTCGCTGACGGAACGCGTTGACGCGGAACCGCGGCAAGTCGCCGGAGGTGTAGGCGAGGTCGAGGTCACCCACCTCCTTGAAAGCGTCGTAACGCTGTGGGAGGCCCCAGGTGATGGCACTGAGGCACTCGTCGAGATCGGCTGCCGACAGGTCGGGGCCTTGCATCGCCTTGACCGTGCCGTCGATCCGCAGCATCGGCGGCCGGCCAAGCTTCAGGTGGATGTCTGAGGCGCCGGTTGCGACCGCGCGCTCGAGCAGCTTGTCGAGTTCCATCGCGATCGTTGTCGGCAGTCGTGCCGACTGACTTGAGTACCCGGCAGGAGCTACTCGACACGATCGGGTGCTCAAGGAGGTCCCCGATCCGCCGATAGTTACCGACATGGCAGAAGGCCCACTGATCCTCGTTGCGGACGACGACGAAGACATTCGTCTCCTGCTCCAGATGCGCCTGACGCGGCTCGGCTACCGGGTCATCACGGCCGAGAACGGCGAGCGAGGGCTCGCTCTCGCCGAACTCCACTCACCCGACCTGCTGCTGCTCGACGTGACGATGCCGGTCATGGGCGGCCATGAGCTCTGCCGTGCGATCGCCGCGAGGGACGATTCCCCGCCGCCGGTGATCTTTCTCTCGGCCAACATCAGCGCCGCTGACCAGGTGTCCGGCCTGAGTGCAGGCGCGGTCGACTATGTGAAGAAGCCGTTCGACACGCACGAACTCGTCGCTCGCATCGCGGCTGCGCTCCGCATACGCGACCGGATGGCTCAGCTCGAGCGCGACGCGTCGGTCGACCACCTGACCGGCGTACTGAATCGGGGGCAACTCGACCGTCACCTGAATGAAGCGGTCATGCGGATCAGGCGCTTCGGTGGCGAACTCGGCTGCGTCTTGATCGACATCGACCACTTCAAGTCGATCAACGACCGCTTCGGCCACCAGACGGGTGACGCGGTGCTGCAGGTGGTGGCGACACGTTTGAGCGGCGGACTGCGCGCCGAGGACATGCTGTTTCGCTATGGCGGCGAAGAGTTCTGCCTGCTGCTCGCCGACGCGGACGGCGCCGGTGCGGCGACTGTCGCGCGACGGTCGCTGGCGTTGATCGCGTCCGAGCCGATCGCGGGAATCAACGTCACTGCGAGCGCCGGCGTCGCCCACTGGGCGACAGTGCTCCGCTATCCCTTCGCGCTGCTCACGGCCGCCGACGAGGCGCTGTACGAGGCGAAGGGTGCAGGTCGCGCACAGGCGAAGTCGTGGGTCGAGCCTTTCGAAACCGCCGACGGTGAGCAAATCACGGCCTGATCGGAGCTTCGTTCAAGGGGAGGGAGATATGAGCTTCATGACCTCCCCGGGGTTGACTTGAGCCACGAGTCTGACGTCGACGACGTATGCCGCTGTTCCAAGGTTCTTCGGCGCGAGGATGATCGGGACAGCCGGCGCGCCACCGCGTAGCGCACCCCGGGTGGCGACGACCGGTGTGCCGTCTGCCCTCACGAGCGTGACGAGGTACAGGCAGTCGCGGGAGCAACCGAGGTCGACCCGAGTTCGCACGGGTTGATCGAGGGTGTCGGAGACTGCGAGCGTGGTTGCGTCGGCGCCGGCCGCGGAACCAGGACAGACGACTGTGCCACGCTGAGCGGCCGCGGCCGCGGCCAGTAAGGGCTTGTCCAGGATCAACTGGTCGAGTACGACGGCCTGCAGTGACGGCAAGCACGCGGCGCGTGAGATGAGGTCGGCGGCGGAGCTCGTCGCCACCGCCCCGTCGACCAGCAACGGAGGGGCCTCGCCGAAGGCCTGCTCCAGCGCTGACGTGAGCTGCGGCAGGTTCGTCGCTGTCCAGAGGTTCTTGCCGGCAGCCGGCGCGGGCTTGAAGCCGACGACGTCCGCCGCCACGCCCGCTGCAGCGATCGCGGTGATCGTGGCCGCGGGTCCCCGTGCGCCGTCGATGAGCGGTCCCACGGCAACCGGGATCCCGGTCGGGACGAGCGCGTTGCGCAGAGTGGTGAGCGTTGCCACATAGGAAGCCGCGGTCGCGACGGTTGGTGTGGGCGCGAGGAGGATGTCGCGGATCGACGGAACCTGCTGGACGAGCGATGCGACGTATTGCGCGAGCGCAGCGCGTCCCGCATCGTCCACCGGCACGGCGTACAGGTCGACGACGATCCCGAGCCGCGACGGCACGCGTTGCAGCGCCACGACGAGCCCCGGGTCCGGCGCAGCGGCGCCGGCCGGCCAGGTGACGCCGAATCGGACGAGTCGGAAGCCCGCCGCGAGCACGGCTGACGCTTGCCCTGGGTCGGCGACGGCTGCGCCGACGGCGAGCGGCGGCGGCCCGGCTGCGCGCGCCGCTGCCGTCCCCCGGGTGGCTGCTGCCTTCGAAGCCGTCCCAGGAACGCGCACGATCGGAAGCGTGTCGAACGCCGTGCGGTTGCCGGCCCAGTCGACGGCACTGACGTGGACACCGTAGAAGCCTGCGCGCTTCGGCTCCGACCAGACAAGCGTGTGCCACCCACCGGAGAGCGACAGACGTTTGGTCGGCCCGGCCGCGGTCGTCGCCGTCACGGCAGCGGGCTTCGAGAGCCAGAAGCGCAGAGCGCCGAGGGAGCCGTTCATCACCTTGAAGGCCGGCGGCTGCTTCGCGTACGCCGCGAAGCGCGTCGCCGCCGAGGCGAAACGCGCGTCGGTGGGTGCGAGGCGCTTCAGCAACTGAACGACGTATTGCTGGTAGTCGAGCGGCGACCAGTCGCCGGGCAGTGCGTAGTACGTCCAGTAGCCGGAGTCGAAGCGCGGGATTGTCGCCGCCGCCGCCGTGCGCATGCGCGCCGCGAGCGCCCCCGCTTCGGCATCTCCGGTGACTTCGGCGTAGGACTGCAACGACACGACCGCCTGCAGCTGCGCATTCAGGACGACGAGCGAGCCGAACGAGTAGAGCTTGATCCAGGGGCCGGCCGCGACCGAGGTCAGCAAGTACTTCGGAATCGCGCGGTAGGCAGCGGTTGCCGCGCGGCGCAGAGCCGTGTCGTCGTCCGGCACCAACTCTGCTGTCCGTGCGAGCGCCTGAGCGGCGACCGCCTGCGCCATACCCGACGTCCACCCAGGCCTTGCCGCCGCTGAACGGGAAGGGGTATTCCCAGACAACGGCGCCGCCGGGCCGGCTGACGCCACGCGCGACGAGAGCGGCCGCGAGGCGCTGCGCTCCATCGGTATCTCCAGCAGCGACGCGAGCGTTCAGCGCGCCGAAGTTGGCGAGCGGATGGAACTCGAGGCACCGGCCGGCGAAGTAGCGGTAGACGAGGCCGTCCTCGTCCGTGACGTCGGCGCGCGGTGCCGGTGCGTAGTGCTTCGCGAAGAACGCGTCGTTCACCTTCAGCTCACCGAGCAGGGCGAGCGCGCGCGGTTGCGTGAGCCGGCCCGAGAACGAGGCGAATTCTCCAAGTGCGACCGCGACGTGCTCGCGACGGCCAGAGGGGAGATCCCGGATCAGGTGTGCAGCCCGAGCCACCTCTGCCCGCGCAGCCGCTGCGGTCGCCGGATCGATCGCGTGAGTCGCTGCAGCGCGCTGGATCGCCTTCAGCGCGGCCTTCTGCGCAGGTGGCTGCGGCGTCCCGGCGCGCGCGCCGCCTGCGAGCACGGCGACGAGCATGACGACCGCCGCCGATGTGACGAGACCCCGGGCCATGGTGTTGAACGACGTACCGATCCTGAAGCGGTTAGTCGGGAACCGTCGGATCCCTGCAGATGAGCCGATTTCGCAGCGCCAGGTAGCGTCACGGCGATGCGATTGCTGCTGCTCACCCGGCACGGGCAGTCCCTGTTCAACGCGGCCGGGATCGTCAACGGTGACCCGACCCGCGATCGAGGGCTTTCACCACAGGGCGAACAGGAGGCGAGGGCCTTGGCCGAGCAACTTGCCGGAGTCCAGATCGACGGCTGCGTCGTCTCACGATTCCCCCGCGCGCAGGAGACGGCGCGAATCGTCCTGGGCGAGCCGCGGGCGACGACGATCCCGCGCGTCGTCGACGGCGATCTGGACGACATCCGCCTCGGTGAGCTCGAAGGTCGAACGCTCGCCGACTACCGCGCGTGGAAACGCGGACGCGGATCGCGATGACCCCTTTCCGGGAGGGGAGACGCTCAACGACGCCGCGCGACGTTACGCCGACGCGTACGAGCGCATTCTCAACCGCCCGGAGGAGACGATGCTCTGCGTCTGCCACGAGATCCCGGTGCGGTACGCGATCAACATGGCCTCCGGCTCGGACGAGTTCGATGCCCCGCTGCACGACGTCAGAAATGCCACGCCGTACGTGTTCGACGAAGACGGCCTACGCCGTGCGACCGAGCGCCTAAGAGCGACGGCTGGACCCCGCAGCGCGTCACCGTGACCAGCGTCGCTCAGACTCGGCCCAGCAGTTCGAGCGCCCGCAGCGGCAGGCGGGCGACGCCGCGCTGCTCGCCGGGCGCGGTCAGCTCCGCGAGCAGCAGCCGCTCGATGCTGCGCCAGACGACCTGGCGTCGCGCCAGCTGCCACGAGGCGCGCGGCCAGCGATCGAAGGCGCGTTTCAGCTGCCAGGAGGCGCGGTGCAGCGGTGCGAGGGCGGCCTCGACCGCGGCCTCGTAGGGCTCGAGGCTGCTTGCGCGGCCGGCGAGGAGGTCGAGTGTGGCGGTCGCGGCCAGACGCGAGGAGACGAAGCACTCGTACATGCCGTCGCCCGAGACCGGGTCGATCAGCCCGGCCGCATCGCCGATCAGGAGGACGCGCTCGCCTGCGATCCGACCGCCGGGCCTGCGCATCGGCAGGCGGTGACCGCGCAGTCCTTCGAGGCTCGACGGGTCGATGCCGTGACCCGCACAGACCTTCGCCAACAACTCTCTGATCCGGGGGCCTTCCGTCTGCCACGCGCCCACGCCGACGTTGACGTGGTCGCCCTTCGCGAACACCCAGCCGTAGCCGCCCGGAAAGTCGCCGAGCTCGACGACCGCCCGGCGGGCGTACCGCTCGCGCGAGACGGTGCCGTACGGGACGTTGCCCTCGAACGCGACGCCGTGGACGATGCCGTGCGCGAGCCCGAACGCCTTCGCCGTGACGCCGTTCGCCCCGTCGGCGCCGATCACGATGTCGGCCGGGGCTTGCCGCGGATCGATCGTCGTCGCTTCGCGCACCTCGACCCCACGTTCGCGGGCCGCGTCGAGCAGGAACGCGTCGAGACGGCGGCGCTGCGTCATCCGGATCAGCGGCGGGCCGGAGCCGCGCACGACCGACGGGCCGAAGCGGAACCGGAGCTCGACGAGGTCGACGATCTCTTCGACGACCGGCGACGGGTCGACCGGGCACTGGAGGAAGGCTCGCGTGGTCAGTCCGCCGCCGCAGGGCTTGTCGCGCGGGAAGCTCGCGCGGTCGACGAGCAGCACGTCGGCGCCTGCTGCGGCGAGGTGGATCGCCGCGGTCGATCCGGCCGGCCCACCACCGATGACGAGGGCGTCGAAGTGCTTCACACGGGTGAGGCTACAATCGTGGCGCTTTCCCGGGGGTGTGCCCGAGCGGCCAAAGGGAACGGGCTGTAAACCCGTCGGCTCAGCCTACGGAGGTTCGAATCCTCCCGCCCCCACTCGAACGGTTCCGACTGTCAAACGCTCGTGGGGGAGCCGAAGCTCCCCCACGAGCGAGTTGTCTACGCCGCGAGGTCGAGCACGGGCTCTAGCTGCTCTTGCTCCGGGGCCTGCTCGAGTTCGTCGCGCCGAATGAGGGTCAGTGCCGCGACGATGCCGACCGCTGCGATACCGG
Organism: uncultured Actinomycetes bacterium; assembly: GCA_963779505.1. GTDB lineage: Bacteria > Actinomycetota > Thermoleophilia > Gaiellales > Gaiellaceae > PALSA-600. The sequence goes on from CAVZYK010000026.1 coordinate 170,163, forward strand.
CGCCGACGACGAAGGCGCCGGTGAACCCATGCACGAGCGCCGACGGCGGCGCTGTGCCGTGCGCGACCGCATGCGAGGTCCGCGACGTTGCGATCGTCGAGAGCACCGCGATGCCGAGCGCACCGCCGATCTGCTGCGTCGTGTTGAACAGACCGGAGGCAAGCCCAGCCTCGTCGGACCCGACGCCGGCCAACGCTGCGATCGAGATCGGCACGAACGAGAAGCCGAGACCGACGCCCACGAGCAGGAAGCCGGGCAGGAGGTCGCCGAGGTACGTGCCGTCGACGGAGACCTGCGTGAAGTACACGAGCCCGCTCGCCAGCGCGACCATCCCGGTGACGAGCACCGGCTTCACGCCGACGCGGTTCACGAGCTGCGCCGCCACCCCCGACCAGAGGATCGCGCTCCCAGCGACTGCGAGATACGCCAAGCCGGTCTTCATCGGTGAGTAGCCGAGGACCTGCTGCATGTACAGCGTCAGCATCAGGAAGAGCGAAAACGTGGCTGTCCCGAGGATCAGCCCACCGACGTTTGCGCCCGCGACCGTCTTCGTGCGGAGGAGCCCGAAGCGCATCAGCGGCTCGGCGTGTCGGCGCTCCCACCAGCCGAACGCGGCCAGCAGCGCGGCCGACGCCGCGATGACGCCGATCGTTCGCGCCGAGCCCCAGCCGTACGTGCCGCTCTGGGTGATCGCGTACACGAGCGACACGAGCCCACCCGTCACGAGGACGGCGCCGAGGGCGTCGAACGACTTCACGGTCGTGTCGCGGCTCTCGTCGAGGAGACGCGGGGCGAGGAAGAAGGCCGCCACGCCGACCGGCACGTTGACGAAGAAGATCCACGACCAGCTCAGCGTCTCCGTCAGCACGCCGCCGAGCAGTACGCCGGCTGCGGCGCCGAAGCCGCCGACCGCGCCCCAGACGCCGAGCGCGAAGTTGCGTTCACGACCCTCGGTGAACGTCGTCGAGAGGATCGACAGCGCCGCCGGGGAGATCACCGCCGCGCCGAGCCCCTGGAGCGATCGGGCCGCGATCAGCGACGCCTCGGACCACGCGAGACCCGCCAGCAGCGAGGAGAGCGTGAACAGGACGATGCCGGCGAGGAAGATCCGCCGCCGACCGAGCAGGTCGGCCGCCCGCCCGCCCAAGAGCAGGAAGCCGCCGAAGAAGAGGGCGTAGGCGCTGATCACCCACTGGAGGTTCTCCTGGGAGAACCCAAGGTCGATCTTGATCGAGGGCAACGCGACGTTCACGATCGCGATGTCCAGCACGACCATGAACTGGACGGCGCTCAGAAGCGCCAGTGCCAGCCATTTCCGTCGTTCGGTAGCCACCATGAGGAGCTCAGTCCTTTCGCTTTGGTTCGGAAGCCTTGCAATCTAACAGAGATCACTTGCTTTTCGCAAGTCTAACCTTCACAACAGCAAGCTCAGGCGCTATGATCGAGCGCATGGCGAAGCACTACGACCAGTACTGCCCTGTGGCCCATGCCCTCGACGTCGTCGGCGACCGCTGGGCCCTACTCGTCGTCCGTGAGCTGATGCAGGGACCGAAGCGCTACACGGACCTTGCCGACGGCCTGCCCGGAATTGGGACGAACATCCTTGCCGCCAGGCTCCGCGACCTCGAGACGGCGGGCGTCATTGCGAAGAAGACGCTGCCGCCACCGGCCGCTTCCCGCGTCTACGAGCTGACGGAGTACGGCGTCGAGCTGAAGCCGGTCATGCGGGAGCTTGCGCTCTGGGGCGCCCGCTCGCTCGGACCGCCGACCGCCGACGACGAGCTCTTCCCCGGCTGGCTCCTCTGCCCGGTGGACATGATCCTCGGCCCTCTCGCGCCCGCAGGCCGCTTCGAGTTCCGAGTCGGTGACGAGATCTCATCACTCGTCGACGGCGTCGCGTACCCGGGCCCGATCGATGATCCCGACGTCGTCGTCGAAGGCGACGCTGAAGGGCTGTACTACCTCTTCATCGAGCGGCGGCTGGACGGCGTCTCGATCTCAGGCGACCACGCCCTGCTCGACCGCCTGATCGACGCCGCGCAGCAGCCTCTCGTCGTCTAGCCGTGCAGTTGCACGGTGCGAGGCGGCGTTCGGGCCGCCTCGACCCTTTGCGGTTCCCGGGCCGCGATCCAGGGGGAGGCTGACGATCATCGAGTACGACCGGAAGTTCTGGGACGAGCGCTGGTCACAAGCCCTGCGCGAGCACGGGGATCGCGTCGCGCAGCGGCCGCCAAACGCTCACCTGACCGCCGAGCTCGGCGAACTGCACGGAGGACGCGCGCTCGACGCGGGCTGCGGCCACGGGTCCGACACGCTCTGGCTCGCTGCGCGCGGCTGGCGGGTCACCGCGGTCGACTTCGCCGCGCGGCACTGACATATGCCCGGTCGACGGCCGACGCGATGGGACCGGACATCGCCGAGCGCATCGACTGGGTCGAGGCCGATCTCGCGTCGTGGACGCCTCAGCGCGACGAGTACGACCTCGTGGTCTCGCTGTATGTCCACGTGGCCGGGTCGGTGGAGGATCTGGTGCAGCGGCTGGCGACCGGGGTCGCGCCCGGCGGGACGCTGTTCCTCGTCGGCCATCGCCCGATCGACCCGGTGACGGGAGCAGCGACGGCGGCGTCCGGGCAGGTGCAGGTCTCCGTCGAGGCCGCGCTCGCCGCCCTCGATCCGGACCGGTGGGAGCTGGTGGTCGCCGAGGACCGCCCGCGAGCCGTGGCAGGCACCGGCGTCGATGCGGTGATCCGAGCGCGACGTCGCGCTCACCTGACGTAGCTGTACCCCTACGTCACCTGACGGAGCGACCGGAACGCCGTCCTCACACGCGTTCGCCGGCGAAGCCGAGCACCCGCTCCCGGATGTCCTCGCCGCGGGCGGCGAGCTCGCCGAGCTCGCAGAGGAAGGACAGCACGTGCACGTCGGGCGGGCCGAACGTTGCGGGCACGTTCCACCCATTCGTGCGCAGCGTCAGCGCAGTCGTCCGTAGCCGCGCGACGAGATCGTCGGCCGCTTCCTGCAACGTGTCGCCGTCGCCCCACGACACCCCGTCGAGCGACAACCGGCAGCGGTGGCCGATCTCTCGGACGGTGAGCGATGGCGTCCAGCCTGCGGACATCGCCCGGTGATTGTCCCGCGCCGGTCGGACAAAACATCGGAACCGCACTGCCCAAGGGGCCAGGTCCCGGGGACTGTCCCCGGGACATGGCCGCTACGCGCAGGTTCGGCCTGCGAGAATGCGGCGATGGACCGGCGTGCGATCGACGATCTGCGCAGGCTCGCCGCGCTCGACGACGAGCTCGCGGTGCGCGAGCAGCACCTGCAGGAGCTCGACGAGACGGTGCGCGAGCTGCGCGGGCGCGCCGAGGCGCTCGAGGCGTTCTTCGCGGGCTACGACGAAGCCGAGCGTCGCACGCGTGCCGCAACCGAGTCGGCGGCCGCCGAGGTCGAGCGGCGTCGCGCAGAGGTGGGCGAGGCAAAGTCCGAGTTGGAGGGCGCGCGCGACGACGAACGCCGCGAGCTCGCCGGCCGTGCACTCGCGCGGGCAGAGGATCATCTGTCGGTCGCCGAGATCGCACGCGGTCGAGCGAGCACCGACGCCGCGCAGCTGGAGCGCGAAGCGGCCGACTGGCAGCGAGAGCTGCCGCGGCTCGAGGATCGCGCGCGCCAGCTCTCAACGGATCTCAGCGACGTCGACGCGCCCAGCTCGGGCGCACCGGCGCTGATCGCCTGGGCGTCGCACGCGCATGCGTCGCTCTTCGTCGCCGTCCGGCAACTCGAAGCCGAACGCGAACGGGTGATCCGCGAGGCGAACGAGCTCGCGTCGGCGCTGGTCGGCGAGCCGACGTACGGCTCGACGCCTGCGCAGGCGCTTTCGCGCGTTGAGCGCGTGACGAGTTAGGTCTGCAGGTCGTCGCCGGGCCAGGTGTCCGAGAGCAGGTAGCCCTCGGGAAACGGATCGTCCGGATCGACGAAGACCTGCGAGATGCCGGTGATCCACGCGCTGCCGCGGATCGCGGGCACGATCGCCGGACGACCACCGACGGTCGTCTCGGCGACGATGCGGCCGTCGAAGGTCGAGCCGATCGGCGATGCGTGCGTCATCGCATCGCCGACCTGCATCGATCCGCGCGCGTGCAGCGTTGCGAGCCGCGCCGAGAGCCCCGTGCCCGTCGCGGAGCGATCGAGGCGACCGGGAGCGACGACGACGGCGTTCTTCGACGTCGCGTCGATGCCCTGCCACGGTCCTGCGATCTGAACGATGCTGACGCCCGCGATGCCGGGGTTCTCCGGATGCACGCACGGGAGCTGCTCGCGGGCGGCAAGGCGGATGCGCTCGCCGACGGCCGAGAGCTCGCGCGCCTCGTGAGGCTCGATCGCGAAGCCGAGCGCGTCCGCGTCGGCGATCGCGTACCACATGCCGCCGTAGGCGACGTCCACCGAGAGCGTGCCCAAGCCGTCGACCTCGAGCGGCGCGTCGAGACGCTCGACGAAGCACGGCACGTTCGTCAGCTCGACGCTCTCGACGCGTCCGTCGCGACACGCCGCGCGCACCTCGACGACGCCGCCGGGCGCCTCGAGACGGAGCGTCGTCTCGGGCTCGTGTAGCTCGACCATCCCGGTCTCGAGCAGAACGGTGGCAACGCAGATCGTGTTCGACCCCGACATCGCCGGGTACTCGGTCGGCTCCATGATGATGTAGCCCGCGTCGCAGTCGTCGCGCGTTGCCGGCACGATCAGATTGGCGTGCACGGCGACCGACCCGCGCGGCTCGCGGAGCAGCAGGCGGCGAAGCGAATCGTCGGCGCGCAGCGTCTCCATCTGCTCGAACACGGTCGCCCCGGCGGGCGGCAGAACGCCACCGACGATCACGTTCCCCACCTCGCCGCCGGCGTGACAACCGACGACCGTAATCGCCCTCCGGCTGCGCATCGCGCCCGACCATATCGCGCTACCCTTCGGCGGCTTGCCCTCTTAGCTCAGTTGGTAGAGCACCTCCATGGTAAGGAGGGGGTCAACGGTTCGAGTCCGTCAGAGGGCTCTTTCAAGAGGACGCAGTCGCTGCAAATGGCGGCTTTTCTGTTGCCGCTGCTGACACTGCTGAGCACCTCCTTGATAGGGAGGAGCTCCGCCCCGAGAAATTGCCGCACGTAGTCGGGAAGCTCGCCGGCGCGGTCCGCAGCCGCCAAGCGTCCGAAGACCTCGCTCCTCACGTTCATGGTAAGGAGGGAGTCAACGGTTCGAGTCCGTTAGAGGGGCTTCAGACGCCGCTTGAAATGGGCGGCTGCTGTTGCCTTCCTGTTGCTCCCCGGACGACAAAGGTCGCACCGGGTCGCACAGCCTGTTCCCTTCCGGCTGACCCGGGACGAACCGCTGCGCGCGCTCGCGGGGGCCGGACAGTGAACTGCTCGGGTAGTCGGCCGGACACTGCTTTGACCCGGCCGCTCCCGACACTCATCGGTCAGCGCTCCCGCGTGGGCTGCGCGCGAGGAACTGGTCGAGCCACGCTCTGACTACGGCGAGGATCTCGTCGCTCGACGCCGCGGCCGCGACCGTCTCGTCTTCGCGCGTCTCGAGCGACGTCGAGTACCTGATCCGGGCGCGCAAGCCCTCGGCCGCGTCGCGGCCGGGTTCGAGCCAGGCGCGGATCGCGAGCGCTGCCGCACGCTCCGGCTCCTCTGCCACGTGGCGGTTCTAATGGGCGAGCGTCACGGGATCGTCACTGCGGGCAACGTCTTTACGAGTTCCTGCGTCGCCGGTGACGGCTCGATCCCGAGCTGGTCCGCGAGCAGGCGCCGCAGCAGCGCGTACTGACGCGCCCCCTCGATCACGTTCCCCTGCGAGCAGTGCGCCTCGATCAGTGCCCGATGAGCGCTCTCGCGCAGCGGCTCGGCGGAGACGCAGGCGAGGCCGACCTCGATCGCGAGTGCGTGCGCGCCCGCGAGCACGAGCCGGCGGCACAGCGTCTCGAGGGCCTGCAGTCGCAGCTGCCGGTAGCGCTCGCGCTCCAGCATCACCCAGTCGTCGTACCAGTCGGCGAGCACCTCTCCGTCGAGCACGAGATCGTGCGCCGCGTGCACCGGGTCGTCGTCGTGGATGAGCGCGCGCGTGCGGGCCTCCGACTCGTAGAGGTCGACCTGGACCGAGCGCGCGAGCTGGAGCTGGTTGCGCGTCGCGTCGATGAGCGGAAGGCCGAGCCGCCGGATGCGCCACAACGCCGTGCGCAGGCTCGCGTTTGCCCGCTCCTCGCTGTGATCGAGCCACAGGTTCCCCGCGACGAAAACGCGCTGCAACGGCCGGCGGTGCACGGCGAGGAACGCGACGAGCCGCTGCGAGCCGAGCGGCAGCTCAATGTCCTTTCCGTGCGACTCGAGTTGGAATCCGCGCAGGAGCGTCAGTGACACGACCGGTGCCCTCGCTCCCGGGCGCTGCCCTCGCTGGATTGGCCGCAGAGACGAACCGAGATGTGACGACACTCGGAAGCTCCCGTCGATCGCTCGTCCGCACTACATCACGCGTCCCCCGGCCGGTCAACGGACGATGCGTGACGGGCGGGTGACGGTGGCGTGACGAAGCGCTCCTACGGTGGCAGCCAGGCCTGCCACCGGTTCGCGGGCGGAGAGGAGACGTAGGTGTCCGTGACAGTGAGCTACCCAGGCGTCTACATCGAGGAGCTCCCGAGTGCGAGTCACTCGGTCACGCCGGCTCCCACGTCGGTGACGGTCTTCGCCGGGTTCACGAACCCGTTCTGGAAGCTGCCCGACGGGAGCGACCCGCCGTTCGGCCGGGCGTACGAGCTCTTCAGCTTTGCCGACTACGAATCCGCGTTCGGCGGCTTCTTCTCGAGCCCGTACCTCCCGGACTACGTCGGCCAGGCCGTCTTCCAGTTCTTCGAGAACGGCGGCTCGCACGCGTACGTCGTCTCGCTGAAAGCCGCCGACTACTTCGCCGGCGACCCGCCCGCGTCGACAGGCACGGGCGTCGACGCGCCGACCGCGGCGCTGAGCGACGGGACGAACGGCTTCGAACTGACCGCACTGCAGCCCGTCGGCGTCGCGTCGCAGACGCCCGCGGGGCTGAAGATGACCGCCACCGTCTCGAACCTGACGACGACGCAGGGCACGACGCACGACACCGCCGACATCACGATCACCTACGGCTCGACCGTCGAGACCTACCGGCGCGTCGTGATCACCGACGTCGTCGCGCGGATGACCGGATCGCGTCTCGTGTCGGTCGCCGACCTCACCTCGACCGCGCTCACCACGTACGACAGCCTCGCCGCGACGAGCGTCCCCCTCGGGTACACGACCGACCCCGCCCAGGGCGACCTCGCGATCGACCTGACGAAGTTCGGCGACGCGTTCGCGGCGAACGCGCCGCTAGACAAGGTGACGATCTTCAACCTGATGCTGCTGCCGGGGATCACGGACCCCGCGGTGCTCGCCGAGGCGCTCGCGTACTGCGAGGAGAAGCGCGCGTTCTTCATCATGGATCCGCCCGCGATCGCCGTCGCCGACGAGGCGGCGAAGCACATCACCGGCGCGCCCACGGGCGCCGCAGCGATCGCGGACGTGCTGAGCGGCTCCGACCCGCCGCCACTCAGCCAGAACGGCGCGCTGTACTTCCCGTATCTGCGCACAACCGACCCGGTGACGCTGGCCCCGTCGACGTCGCCGCCGAGCGGCTTCGTCGCGGGCATCTTCGCGCGCGAGGACGTCAACCGCGGCGTGTGGAAGTCGCCGGCGGGGCTCGAGACGACCATCCTCGGCACGACCGGCGTCGTCCCGTGGGGCGTCACGACCGATGGGCAGAACGGCGTCCTCTACAACGCGCCGAACTTCGTCAACGTCGTCCGGAGCTTCCCCGGGATGGGCACCGTCGTCTTCGGCGCGCGCACGCTGGTCTCCGCGAACCCCGCGTTCGAGCAGTGGCGCTACGTCGCGGTGCGCCGGATGGCGCTCTTCATCGAGCAGTCCCTGTACTCGTCGCTCAAGTGGGCGATCTTCGAGCCGAACGACACCCCGCTCTGGAACGCGCTGAGCGCAGAGGTGACCGCGTTCATGCTCGGCCTGTATCGCCAGGGAGCGTTCCAGGGATCCGCGGACAAGGCGTTCAAGGTCCAGTGCGACAGCACCACGACGTCGCAGGACGACATCGACCGAGGGGTCGTGAACATCGTCGTCTCCTTCGCGCCGCTCAAGCCCGCCGAGTTCGTGGTCGTGAAGATCGCCCAGCTCGCGGGGCAGTCGTCGACCTAGAGGAGCGCGCAGATGCCAGGCAACCCGCGTTCACCGTCAACGTCAATCGCTTCGACCCGTACACGACCTACCGGTTCCTCGTCTTCTTCGGGCTGAGTCCGTCGCCCGTTGCGGGCGTCAGCAAGGTCAGCGCGCTGAAGCGCTCGTCGGACGTGATCGAGTCCCAGGAAGCCGGCAATCCGGTCATCCTAGAGGGCTCGGGCGCACGAAGTACGAGCCGATCACGATGGAGCGCGGCGTCACGCTCAACTCCGACTTCGAGGAGTGGGCGAACGCGGCGCAGCTCCTGACGAAGCGGCTCCGCCTCGACGTCGCTCGCCGCGCTCCGGAAGGAGATCGCGATCGTGCTCCTGAACGAGGAGGCCAGCCGGTGCACCGCTACATCGTGCATCCGCTGCCTGGGTCTCCGAGTTCCAGGCACTGCCCGATCTCGACGCCGGCGCCAACGCGGTCGCGATCGAGCATATCAAGCTCGAGAACGAGGGTTGGGAACGCGACATCACTCTCGGCGAGCCGACGGAGCGGTCGATCTGCAAGATGGAACCCTGCCGGCCGACCGCCGAGCCGTAGTAGTAGTGCGCGAGCCGGCGGGTGACGACGAGCTGGTCGCGCTGGAGGGCGCGGGCACGCCGCTCGACACGGCGCTCGCGCTCGCCGCGAGCCTGGTTGACGGCGTCGACGACTGGCTCGAGCTGCCCGCCGTCGACCTCGCGGCTGCGCTGCTCCTCGTGCGCTGCGCGTGGGTCGGTCGGTGGATCCGGACCGAGGCCGACTGTCCCGATCCGGGCTGCCGAGAGCGAGTCGACATCGAGTTCGAGGTCGCCGCGTACCTCGCGCATCGCCGTTCGCGCCGGCCGCGCGGCGTCGTCGACCGCGGTGCCGACGGGTACGAACTCGGCGGCGTCCGATTCCGCGTGCCGACGGTCCGCGACCTC
>CAVZYK010000027.1:0-74258 GCA_963779505.1 uncultured Actinomycetes bacterium
CGCCTCGTCACCACCGCCGTTCCCCCACTTTGTGTGGACTCCACACGAGCGGGGGTTGAGCCGTCGGAGGGCGCCAGCTCGATCGGCACGATCTCGCGCTCGAACTTGCCGCCGTCGGAGGCGGCGAGGGCGCGGCGGTGCGATTCGAGCGAGTAGGCGTCGAGCGCTTCGCGCGACAGGTTCCACTCGCGTGCGAGCAGCTCCGCGGAGGTGCCCTGCATGACGATGTCGTAGCGGTCGGTCACCTGCTCGGAGATCGAGCCGCCGTTCGAGCCCATCGGGACGCGCGACATCATCTCGACGCCGGCGGAGACCACGAGATCGAGCTGGCCGGCCATCACGGCCGCGGCGCCGTTGAAGTTCGTCTGCATCGACGACCCGCACTGCCGGTCGACCGTGGTCGCCGAGACGTCGACCGGCCAGCCGGCCGCGAGCACCGCCATCCGGCCGACGTTCCAGCCCTGCTCGCCGATCTGCGTCACGCAGCCCATCTGCACGTCTTCGATCTCGGCGGGGTCGAGGTCGTGCGGCGCGATCAGCCCGTTCAGCACCTGGGCTGCGAGATCGTCGCCCCGCAACGCCGAGAGCGTGCCGCGCTTGCGGCCGATCGGCGAGCGCACGGCGTCGACGATGAACGCGTCCACGGCCTAAGCGTACTCCGGCGCCCACGGCCGCTCGTGGTGCGCCAGGTAGACGAGCCGCGGTCGCAGCTCGTGGATGCGACGGATCGAATCGGTCGCGCCGTCGATCAACTCGCGCATCGAATACGTGACGTCGCCGCCGAGCACGACGAGCCCCTCCTCCGTCTCGACGACCACCGCCTGGTGGCCGACGGTGTGCCCGGCGTCGCGAGGACCGAGACGCCTGGGAAGAGGTCGGCGTCGCCGTCGAGCTCGATGTACGTCGCGCCTGCGAAACGCGCCCACTCGGTCACGTAGTCCGGCCCATCCGACGCGGCCAGCTCGGCCCGCTGGACGTACGTCGGCACGCCGGCGAACCGGCGGTTGCCGCCGCAGTGGTCGAAGTGCAGGTGCGTGTTGATGACGGCGCTGACGGCGCCGAGCTCCGGCCACGGCCGCAACACCGGCCGCCACTGTGCGTCGAGCTCCGGCGTCGATTCGATCATCCCCGTGTCGACGAGGATCGTGTCCTCGTCACGTTCGATCGCCCAGCCGAAGACGGGCCACTGCGCACCCTCGACGGTGACGTCGCAGAAGTGCAGCGGGCGGACGTTCAATCGACGAGGGCAGGATCGAGCGCGGCTGCTCGCTGCTCGACCCGCGCGGTCACGTAGTTGACCGACCAGAAGGCGAAGACCGCGTAGCCCCAGCCTGCGACGCAGTCGACGAGGTAGTGCTCGCCCGAGTAGACGAGCGCGAGCGTCATCGCCACCGGATAGAGCGCGAGCAGCGGCCGCCACCAACGCGGGACGAGCCGCCAGAGATAGAGGCTGAAGAGCAGCGCGAACGCGGCGTGCAGCGACGGCATCGCGGCGACGTCGTTCGCGTAGCCCTTGCCGTGCTCGAAGACGGCCCCGGCGTTCGTGAACGGGATGTGGTGCCAGATCGGGCCGATCATCCGGTTCGACTCGCCGAGGTTCCCGTGCTGCGCCGCCATCCACGGCGGCACCGCCGGAAAGAGCACGTACGTCGCGAAGCCCGTCAGCGCGAGCACGCAGATCATCCGCGCGTACGGCGCGAACTTGTCGCGGGCGAAGGCCCAGATCGCCGCGGCGGCGATGAACGTGACGAAGAAGTGCGTCAGGTGGAGGAACCAGGCGGCGTAGTCCCACCAGTGCAGGTGGTTCGGCCCGTGCCAGAAATGCTCCTGCAGCCGCACCGTCGGCACCGGGCGTCCGAAGAGAAACGCCTCGACCCGGATCTGCGGCGTCTCGCGCGCCTTGACGAGCAGGCCGTCGGCGACGCCCGCGCAGCAGGTCGTAGGTGAAGATCACCGCGACGAGCGGCAGCCAGTCGCGGACGACGCGCGCTCCGTCGAGCGAGTAGGCGGCCATCCCGAGCCCGAGCCACAGGAAGAGCAGGTCGTGCTTCGTCGGGATGCCCCAGAGCACGAAGAGGAGGACGGTCGCGAGCGCCCAGGCGACGAGCGCAGCCAGCCGTAGCTTTTCCCGGCGGGTCACGGCACAAGATTAGAGTGCGCTCGTGGCGACCACGTCAACCGACCGTCAACTCCTGATCGGAGGCGAGCGCGTCGAGACCGGCGACTGGACCGACGTCCGCTCCCCGTTTTCGGGCGAAATCGTCGGTCGCGTCGCCAAGGGAGGCGCCGCGGAGACGCGCCGGGCGCTCGATGCAGCGGAGCGCGCGATGCGCGAGCCGCTGCCGGCGCACGAGCGCGCGCGGATCCTCGATGTGACGGCACGACTGCTCGCCGAGCGGCAGGAGGAAGCCGCCCAGATCGTCTGCCGCGAGGCCGGCAAGCCGCTGAAGGCAGCGCGGGTCGAGGCGCAGCGCGCGGTCTCGACCTACACCTTCTCGGCCGTCGAGGCGCGCAAGCTCACGGGCGAGACGGTGCCGATGGACGCGTCCGCTGCGGGCGAGGGGAAGCTCGCGTTGACCCTGAGGCTTCCGATCGGGATCGTCGCGGCGATCTCGCCGTTCAACTTCCCGCTCAACCTCGTCGCACACAAGATCGCGCCCGCGCTCGCCGCAGGTTGCGCCGTCGTGCTGAAGCCCGCGTCGGCGACGCCGCTCGCCGCGTTCTTCCTCGCCGAGCTCGAGGAGGAGGCCGGGCTGCCGCCCGGCTGGATCAACGTCGTCTCCGGCGCCGCGGGCGAGATCGGCGACGTGCTGATCGAGGACGAGCGCGTGCGGCTGCTCACGTTCACCGGCTCGGGCGACGTCGGCTGGGGCCTCGCGGAACGCGGGCACCGGAAGCGCGTCAAGCTCGAGCTCGGCAACGCCACCCCGGCGATCGTCTGTGCAGACGCGCCCGCCGGCACCGCCGCGAAGCTCGCGGCGAACGCGTTCTCCTTCGCGGGCCAGAGCTGCATCTCGGTGCAGCGGATCTTCGTCGTCGAGAGCGCCTGGGACGCGTTCGTCGCCGAGTTCGTCCCGGCGGTCGAGGCGCTGCACGTCGGCGACCCTGCCGACGAGGACACGGACGTCGGGCCGGTGATCAGCGAGCGGGAGCGCGAGCGCATCCTGGCGTGGATCGAGGAGTCGAAGGGTGACGTGCTGACGGGCGGCGCAACGACCGACGACGGCGTGATCAGGCCGACGGTGATCGCAGGACCGGCGCCGGACGACAAGGTGCAGTGCGAGGAGGTCTTCGGCCCCGTCGTGACGCTGACCCGGGTGGCCGAGCGTCGACGAGGCGATCGAGCTCGCGAACGCCACGCGGTACGGCCTCCAGGCCGCGATCTTCACGAGCGACCTCGGCACCTCCCTCGACGCGGCCCGCCGGCTCGAGTTCGGCGGCGTGATCGTCAACGAGGCGCCGACCTTCCGCGCCGACCAGATGCCCTACGGGGGCGTCAAGGCGTCCGGCAACACCCGCGAAGGCCCCGCGTGGACGGTCCGCGAGATGACCGAAGAACGTCTCGTTGTTTTGCAGCCCTGACGAACGGTCACAAGCCCTTCCATGTTCGGTGCGCTCGGACTCGGATTCCTGCTGATCGTGGTCGGCCTCGGCCTGTTCTTCGTGCCGGGCATCGGCATTCTCGGGATCGTCGCGATCGTGGTCGGCATCATCCTGCTCGTCGGAGCGTTCGCGACCCGCGGCCGGACGTCCTCGCCGCCGCCGTAAGTAGATTCCCGGCATGTCGCCGCGCTTCCGCCGGCGTGCCGCCCCTACGGAAGGCATCGCCCCTCGCCGCCCCCACGCCGGGCTGCTCCGCCGTGAGCGCCGCGCGCTCGGAAAGGCACGCGACGACGCGCTGCGCGAGCTGGGCGGCCTGCTCGTCGAGATGTACCGGCGCGGGAGCTTTCGCGACGACCTGCTCGCCGAGCGCGCGGCGGGGATCGTCGGCATCGACGCGCGACTCGCCGAGATCGACGATCTGCTCCACTCGCGCGGCCGGGCACCGCGCTGCGTGTGCGGCGCTCCGATCCTGCGCGGCTCGCGGTTCTGCCCGAATTGCGGCCGCTCGCTCGATCCGGAGGCCGGAGAGGCGTCGAGCGCCTCCGAGGAGACCGTCATCGAGCCGGCTCCCGAGGCCTGATGCCGACGCGGCGCCGACGAGCGCGAGCGGGCGATCGCGGCGGCCGACACCACCTGCCCGCGCTGTGGCGCGACGCGCGAGCCCGGTCAGCGTTTCTGCCTCGAGTGCGGCCTCGCGCTTCCGAACGTCGAGGGCAGGGTGCCCGCGCTGCGACGACGGTGGCTGCGGCGTTTCGGGTGGTACCCCGGTGACTGGGTGTGGATCTCGCTCCTGACGCTGCTCGTCGCCGCAGCCGGCGCGGCCGCCGCGATCGCACTGACGGTCGAGCATCGCCAGGCAGGCGGGGAGACGTTCAAGCTCTCGACGCAGGTCAGCGTCGCCGAGCCGACCGCCGTGCCGACGACGACCCCCGCGGCGACGGTCGACACGTCCACGCTGCCGACGGCCCCCGAGCCGACGACGACGTCGAAGGCGCCGCCGGCCGGCCCGAAGAACGGCCGCTTCGTCTGGCCGCGCAACCAGAACGGCTGGACGATCGTGCTCGTCTCGTACCCGAAGACGAACGGCCGGCCGAGCGCGCTCGCGACCGCCGACCGGGCCGCCTCCCACGGCCTGCACCAGGTCGGGATCCTCGACTCGAGCCGGTACGCCAGCCTGCAGCCCGGGTACCTCGTCGTCTTCACGGGCATCTACGGCTCACGGAGCGACGCCGACGCCGGCGTCAGCACGGCCCGCCAGGCGGGGTTCGGAGGGGCGTATTCGCGCCAGATCGCCCGCTGATGTGTAGTCCGCGAAGCGGTGGGTACAGAGAGTCGAGGATCGGGGTCTGTTTACAAAACTGAGAACATTTGTAACAGGCTCCGGCACCGTGGTAGAGTCCTCCGCGGCGCGGGCGATGCGGAACGATTTTCCGCTACCAAAAGGACTTCCGGCACACTTCAAGGAGAACGACGACGACTCATGGACGAGCGGATCCTCCATATTCAGCACTGCATGTATCAGTACTCGCGAGCGATCTATCGCTCGATCAAGGACCTGATCGACCCCTACGTCGACGAGGAGACACACCTCGAGTACCGCCGCGACGTCCTCGCGGCGTGTGAGGGGACGATGGAGCGCCTGGCCGCCGATCCGCACTACTTCGCGAAGCCGGATCGCGCCCTCTTCCAGGACATCCGCCGCTACTTCCCGATCACCGTGCAGGCGCAGGTCGCCTGGGCCGTGACCCAGGGCGTCGAGGCCGCCGTCGGCTTCGTCGAGGAGCAGATCGAGGCGGGCGCGTTCGACGGCGGCGTCGCCCGTTGCCGTGCGACGACCCGCAAGGGCAAGGCCTGCCAGCGGACACCGCTGCCGGACCGCGACTACTGCCCGTCGCATCAGCACCTCGAGCGCAGCAAGGCTGCAGCGTAAGTCCCTGCGGTAGGCTCGCCCTCGTCGGCACGGGCTCCTCGGAGCCGGCCGCAGACGACAGATGAGCCACGACACCGACAAGCTGATCCGCCAGCTCTCGCTGGTCGCGTTCCTGATGGCCGAGCGCCGGCCGTTGACCGCGCGGGACATCAAGTCGAACGTCGAGGGCTACCAGGAGATGAGCGACGAGGCGTTCGCGCGCCGGTTCTACTCGGACCGCGCAGAGCTCGTGTCGCTCGGCGTCCCGCTCGACTCGCAGCGCGACGAGTTCACCGGCGAGGAGCTCTACACCCTCCGCGCCGAGCGGTACTTCCTGCCGGAGCTCGAGCTCGACGACGAAGAGCTCGCCGCGCTCCAGACGTGCTTCTTCCTGCTCGAGGGCCGCTTCGCCTACGCCGAGCCGCTGCGCCTCGCGCTGCAGAACCTGGCGCTCGGCCGCTCGGCAGGCGCGCTCGCCGCCACGCCGACCGGCACCGCCGGCCGGGTCGAGGTGCGCGACCCCGACTACTCGCCCGAGCTGCAGGGCCGCCTCGGCAAGCTCGAGGGCGCGATCTCGAAGCAGCGGACGGTCAAGTTCCGCTACTGGACGATCTCGAGCGACGAGGAGCGCGAGCGCACGCTCAACCCGTACGCGCTGCTGCCCGAGAACGGCTCGTGGTACGTGATCGGCCACGATCTCGACCGCGACGACATCCGCACGTTCCGCGTCTCGCGCATCCGCTCCGACATCCGCTTCGCCACCCGTCGCGAGCGTGACTTCCGGCTGCCGCCGGAGTTCGACGTCGAGAACTACCGTGGCCGCGCCGACTGGCAGTTCGGCGACATCGTCGGCAGCGCCACGATCGAGGTCGCGCCGGACACCGCCTGGTGGGTCGAGCGCGCCTACGGCGGCGAGCGCAACAGCGTCGACGGCGACGTCTTCACGACCGAGTACGCCTCGTCGAATCTGCTCGCCCGCTGGATCCTCCGCCAGGACGGCCGCGCGATCCCGCTCGAGCCGTCCGAGCTGCGCCGGCTCAGCGTCGACGGCGCCCGGGCGGCGCGCACCGCGCACGAGGGCGCCCCTCCCACTCCGGCGGCGTTCGTGCAGGAGGGCGAGGCGGAGAGCGCAGGCGAGCGGTTCGCCGGGCCGGTCGCGCCCGAGCGCTTCGGGGTGCTGCAGTCGCTGCTCGCCTACCTGCTGACCGCGTGCGGCGAGAACCGCGAGGGCACGATCCCGGCGCAGCGAGCTCGTTCAGCGCTTCTCGATCCCCGCCGACCAGCTCGAGGAGCATCTCTCGCTGCTCAACCTCGTCAACTTCGGCGGCGGCTGCTACGCGGTCTACGCCGAGCTGCAGGGCGACCAGGTGCACGTCGACAAGGAGCTCTTCGGCGACACGTTCCGCCGGCCGCCGCGGCTGACGCCGCTCGAAGCGCGGGCGATCCGCCTGGCGCTCGAGTTCGTCGGGCCGATGATCGCCGCCGGCGCGCACTCGCCGCTCGACCGCGTGCGCGCGAAGCTCGAGGAGACGTTCGGCGTCTTCGAGCTGACGCAGACCCCCGCGCCGCACGTCGGCGAGGAAGAGGGGCTCGTCGACGTGCTGACGCAGGCGATCGACGGACACAAGCTCGTCGAGCTCGACTACCTGAAGCCCGAGGAGCAGGCCGTCGTCACGCGAACGGTCGAGCCGTACTCGATCGAGCGGCGGCTCCCGCACTGGTACGTCCACACCTGGGACACCGAGCGCGACCAGCCTCGCTCCTACCGCCTCGACCGCATGCGCAACGCGAAGGTGCTCGCCACCTCGTTCGTCCCGCGCGAGGGGTTCGACCCGTCGGAGCTCCACACCGCGACGACCGCGCGCATCTGGTACTCCCCGGCGGTCGCACGCTGGGAGGTCGAGAAGGGCGCGCGCCCGCTCGTCGACGGCGCCGCGCTCGCGGACAAGTCGGTCGGCAGCGCGGAGTGGCTCGTCGGCGAGGTCGTCTCCTACCGCGGCGAGGCGATCGTGCTCGAGCCGCCGGAGCTGCGTGCGCAGGTCGCGCTGCGAGCGCGAGAGCTAGCAGGTGAGTTGCGCCCGTCGAAGGCGAAGGCGTGATGGACGACGAACGCGTCCGCCGCCTCGCCGAGAACGAGGCGATCGCGCGCCAGGTGAACGAGCAGGTCGAGAAGCTCGGACAGCGCTGGAACGCGCCGGGAGAGCCGCTCGAGATCCTCTGTGAGTGCTCGCTCGCCGAGTGCACGCAGCGCCTTCATGTCTCGCTCACCGACTACGCCTCCGTCCGTGAGTACGACACGCGCTTCCTCATCGTCGACGGTCACATCGATCGAAGAGATCGAACGACGCGTCGGCGAGGTCGGCGATGCGATCGTCGTCGAGAAGCTCGGGCCTGGCCGCGACGTCGCGGTCGAGACCGCGTAACGCCGCTCTAGCCCGTCGGCAGCGTCAGCGTGAACGTGGCCCCGCGGCCCTGCGCCGAAGCGACCGCCAGCGAGCCGCCGTGGGCTTCGGCGATCGAACGCGCGATGTAGAGGCCGAGGCCGGTGCCCGGCTTCGTGTTGCCGCCCGTGACGCGACCGAACTTCTCGAAGATCAGGCGCTGGTCGCCAGAGGCGATCCCGGAGCCCTCGTCCCGCACCGAGACGGCGACGTTGCCGTTCAGGCCGGTGACGCTGACCTGCACGGGCGAGCCGGCCGGCGAGTACTTGACGGCGTTGTCGATCAGGTTGCCGAGCACCTGGCGCAACCGCTGGGCGTCTCCGCGGACGAGAGGCACGCTCGTCGCGATCTCCACGCTCGACGGGCACCTCGTCCTGCGTGATCGCGGCCGTCGCGACGCTCTCCTGCACGAGCGCGCCGACGTCGACGTCGCCGAAGCGGTAGCTGAACGTGCCCGCGTCGATGCGCGAGGTGTCGAGCACGTCACCGACGAGCGAGGCCAGGCGCGCCGTCTCGTCGCCGATCAGCGCGAGGAATGCCTCACGCTGGTCCGGCTGCAACTCGCGCCAGCGGACCTGCAGGGTGCGGGCTGCCCCGATCACCGCCGCCATCGGGCTGCGCAGCTCGTGCGAGACGAGCGAGACGAAGTCGGCCCGCAGGGCGGAGAGCCGCCGCAGCTCCTCGACGGTGCGGCGCTCGCTCTCGTAGGCGCGGATGTTCTGCACGGCCGATGCGGCGAGCCGGCCGAGCAGGCTGACGAGCTCGATCTCGTGCTGCGTGAACGAGTTCGGCTCGCTTCTGCCGACGGAGATGAGTCCGATCGACGCGAGCTCCCGCGAGCAGCGGCGCGACGACTCGGGTGCGCACGCCGAGCCGGAGGAGCTGCGCCTCCTCCGCGTAGCGCGGGTCAGCGTCCATGTCGCCGCGCACCACCGTCTGACCGCGGCTGACGACCTCGGCCAGGACGTTGTCGGCCAGGCTGAGGACGCTGCCGGGGGGCATCACCTCGTTCGCCTGCGCACCCGAGGTCGCGATCACGTGCGCGACGCCCTCCTCGGCGAGCACGATCGCCATGCGGTCGAAGGGCACGAGCCCGCGCAGCTCGCGGATGAACTCCGTCGAGGCCTCGTCGAGATCGAGCGACGAGTTGAGGGCTCGCGCACAGCGATTGGCGGCGTCGAGGAGGTCGGCGCGGCGGCCGAGCTCGTCGCGCAGCTCCTCGGCCTCCTCGGCGCGGCGCTCGACGTTCTGCCGCTCGAGGTGGATGCGACTGACGAGCCAGCCGACGAGGCTGGCCATGATCAGGCCGGCGCCGGCCTGGAAGGTGACGTAGTCGGTGCGGAACGGCGGCGTCGAACAGGTCGGCGCGCCGCTCCTCGAACCAGATCGCCACCGGCACGTACGCGAGCGCGGTCACGATGCCGCCGACCATGCCGTAGCGGATCGCGCCGGCGACCACCCCGATCAAGAGCAGCTGCCTCGTCGGCGTCCCCTGCTCGAACGCGTAGAGGATGACGAACGCACCGAGGATCGAGAAGTCGAAGACCATCGAGATCGCGGTGTGGAGGCGCGACGTGCCGTCGCCGACGGTGGCGAAGAGCACCACTGCGCCGACAGCGAGCACCGCGACGAGCGCCCACGCCGTGCGCTCGTCGGTGGTCGACAGGCCGGTCGTCAGCGAGACCTGCAGCACCGCGAACGGCACGGCAGAGAGGCGCACGACGCCGATCCACCACTCGAGCGAATGCGGACGCCCCCTCACGCCCGCTCCTCTACCCGCGCGAGCGACCACGAAGCGTGCTCCGCGAGCATCGGGTCGTCGTCCTCGGCGTAGCGCTCGAGCAGCGGCACGTGCTCGCTGCCGCCGGTGTTGCCGAGCGCGATCAGCGCGTTCCGCCGCAGCCAGCGCGGGTCGTTGCGGGGGACGTAGAGCCGCTCGTACTCGTCGACGACCGCGCGTCCGTCGGCTTCGAGCCAGGCGACGAGGTCGACGTGGCCGTCCGCCGAGGGGGCGTTACCGGCCCGCCGCTTCTCGACGCCGCGGTTCCACGGGCACACGTCCTGGCAGATGTCGCACCCGTAGACCTGCGGCCCGAGCTCGGAGCGGTAGTCCTCCGGCACGGGCTCAGGCGCCTGCGTCCAGTAGGAGAGGCACTTCGTCGCGTCGAGCGTCCCGGGCTCGTCGAGCGCGCCCGTCGGGCACGCGTCGATGCAGATCGTGCAGTCGCCGCAACCGGCGCGCAGGGCAGGCGTCTGCACGAGCTCGACATCGGTGACGAGCGTGCCGAGCACGACCCACGAGCCGTGCCGGCGCGTGATCAGCATCGTGTTCTTGCCGTAGAAGCCGATGCCGCCGCGGGCCGCTGCTTCACGATCGACGTGCTGGTTTGCGTCGACGAGCACGCGATAGGTGCCGCCGAGGCGCCGGCCGAGGACGTCGAGCTGCCGGCGCAGGTGCGCGTACGCGTCGTCCCAGGTGTAGCGCGCAAGGCGGCCGTGGCCGGGTGCGAGCGGCGCCTCCGGCTGCCAGTAGCACCGCGCGGCGGTGACGACGGAGCGCGCGCCGGGCAGCAGCGTCTCCGGATGGCAGGACGTCTCCGGCTGCGCCATCGTGAACTTCATGCCGGCGAAGAGGCCGCGCTCGCGGCGCTCGCGGATGTGACGCTCGGTCGCCTCGTACGCCTCCGCACGGGCGACTCCGAGCTCGTCGAAGCCGAGGTCGGCGGCAACCTCCCGGACGTCGGCCGTCGTCATGCGAGGATTGTGCCCCGATGAAAGCGATTCGCATCCACGAGGACGGCGGGCCTGAGGTGCTCCGCTACGAGGACGTCCCCGATCCGGAGCCCGCCGACGGCGAGGTGCTGATCGAGCTGCGAGCCGCCTCGCTGAACCACCTCGACATCTGGATCCGCAAGGGGCTCCCCTCGGTCCCGAAGCCGCGCATCCTCGGCGCCGACGGCGCAGGCGTGATCGCCGGCACCGACGAGCGCGTCGTGATCAATCCGGGGATCGTCTCGGACGGCAAGACCCACATCGTGGGCGAGACGATGGACGGCACGCATGCCGAGCTGATCGCGATCCCGCGCGATTTCGTCCATCCGATCCCCGGCGACCTCTCGTTCGAGGAGGCCGCCGCGTTCCCGCTCGTCTTCGAGACCGCCTACCGGATGCTCGTGCACCGGGCGCGCCTACAGGCGGGCGAATGGGTCCTGATCTGGGGAATCGGCGGCGGAGTCGCGACGGCTGCACTCTCGCTGGCGAAGGCGCTCGGGGCGCAGGTGATCGTCACGTCGTCGAGCGACGCGAAGCTGCAGCAGGCGCGCGAGCTCGGCGCCGACGCGACGGTCAATCACGAGACGGACGACGTCGTCGCACACGTCAAGGAGGTGACGGGCGGCGGCGCGCACGTCGTCGTCGACGATGTCGGCGAGGCGACGTGGAAGCGAACGCTCGACGCCGCGCGCGTCGAAGGACGCGTCGTCGTCTGCGGCGCCACGACCGGGCCAAACCCGCCCGCGGCGTTGCACCGCGTGTGGTGGAAGCAGCTCTCGATCCTCGGCTCGACGATGGGCACGCCCGACGACTTCAAGGGCGCCTACGACCTGATCGCCGCCGGGAAGGCGCGCCCGGTCGTGGACATGGTGTTCCCGCTCGCCGACGCGCGGCTCGCGCACGATCGGCTCGAAGCGGGCGAGCAGCTCGGCAAGATCGTCCTCTCGATCTCGAAGGGTTAGGTGGCTTAGCGCGCGGCGGCGACGGCCGCTGCATTTCGGAGGCGCTGCCACGTCGTGCCGCCGCCGAGCGCGACGCGCACCGCGCGCAGGCGCAGCTTCGGCGCATGCGCGGCGACCGCGGAGACGAGGTCGGCCACCTGCGGGTCGAGGCGCTCCGACCCGCGCACGGCGAGCTGCAGCGCGCCGAGCGACCGCTCGTAGTCGCCGGCGAGGTAGCGCACGCGCGCCGTGTCGGCGGCGTAGGCGGACGGGAACGGCCAGTCGGCCGTCCACCCCTCGTTCAGCTCGGCGAGCGCGTCGTCCACCCGTCCCTCGAGCGCCAGCGCGAACGCCCGCGCGCGATGGCCGTCGTAGTCGAGAGCGCCCGGGTCGCCCTGGAGCAGGAGGTCGGCCGCGCGACGCAGCGCTGCGGTGTCGCCTGCGCGCGCGAGGCGCCAGGTCTCGTCTCCGTATCCTCGCCGGGCCGCCACCGTCGGATTGTGGCGCACCTCGAGGAAATCCGCGCCCGAACGTAAAATCTTCGGCGCCTCGTGTGGTGCCTTGTGACCGGCAACGCGAGTCGCGGCGGGCCGTCTCGAGGCTGCAATGGCCACGGTGATATCAAGGCGGCGTCGAGCGGCGTCGCGTCGCGGCGCGCGTCGCGATATCAGAGCCTCGCACCACCTCGCGTCAGCTGTTGCCACACCAGGCGACACATGTGCACGTGCAACGTGACGCATGCCAGTTGCTCGACCCGTCGCTTGCTGTATACGGATCTTCGTCAACCCACCTGGAGGATCTGGATGCTGAAGTTCGGTCGGTACTTCGCGCTCGTCGCCATCCTGGCGGTAGCGGTCGCGGGCTGCGGCAAGAGCGAGGCCGAGAAGGAGGCCGAGTCCGGCAAGTCGGGCGAGGGAACCGTCACCTGCAGCGGCAACGCGATCAGTGGGGAGACGGGTCTGCCGGCAGGCTTCCCCGAGCTCGACGGCGTCACGTTCGTGAAAGCGAGCGACAGCGGTCCGACGCGCGTGGTCGACGGCTACTCGGACGAGAGCATCGAAGGGCTCTACAACGAGTACAAGGAACGCTTCGCGGAGGAGCAGTACCAGGTCCTCTTCTCCGAGCTCGAGCAGGATCGCGGCGACTCGGAGGTCTCCTACAAGTCGAAGGACGGCTCGACGACGGGCATCGTCGCCTTGCGCGCATCGTGCGACAACGGGAACGTCTCCGTGCACGTGACGGCGCGTCCGGCGGACTGAGTTGACGGCAGCCAGTGGCCCCGCCCCGCGGGCGGCCTTCGCGGGCGGGGCTCACTCGGCAGGCACGCTCGACGACACACGCGAGGACTGAATCGCGTCTCCCGGTAACGTCGGTCTCATCCGACGAAAGGACCGGCATGAGCGCCACATTCACCGACGACGAGATCGAGACCCTCCGCAAGGGCGCGATGGGAGCCGGGCTCCTGGTCTCGACCAGCGACCGCGGGTTCTTCGACACGTTCAAGGAGGCCGGCGCGCTGTCCAAGCACGTCGCGGCCGCCCACGAGCATTCCGACAGCGCGCTCGTCAAGCAGGTCGCCGAGGGCCACGGGACGGGCTTCGGCGTCACCACATCGATCGACAAGGTCGAAGCAGAGACGCTCGACTCGCTCCGGTCGGGAGTGGAGCTGCTGAAGGCGAAGGCGCCCGAGGAGCTGGAGGCATATCGCTCGTTCGTGCTCGAGCTGGCGCGCTCGGTTGCCGCCGCGGCACCGGGCGGCGACGAGGCAGAGGCTGCCGCGATCGCGAAGATCGAGCCGGCGCTGGCCTGACGAACGCCTCTAGCGCGTCAGCGTCACCTTCGACAGGCCGAGCGGCTTGTCGACGTCCACACCGCGCAGACGGGCGAGGCGGATCGCCGCCAGCTGGCCGGCGACGACGGCGACGAGCGGGCTCAGCCACTCGGGAACCCCGGCGAGCAGCGGCAGCGGCACGTCGGCCTGCTCGAGCAGATCCGCGTCGTCCGAGAGCACGATCATGTGAGCGCCCCGCCGCGCGACGTCGTTGACGGCCGCGCGCATCGACGCGAGCGCCGGCCCCGTCGGCGCGACCGCGAGCACCGGCCAGCCTTGCCCGATCGCAGCGACCGGCCCGTGCATCAGGTCGGCTGCGGAGTACGCCTCGAAGAGCAAGCCCGACAGCTCGCGGATCTTGAGGGCGATCTCGAAGCACGTGCCGTAGTTGACGCCGCGCGCCACGACCGTTCCGCCTTCGAGCAGGTCGAGCGCCTCGACCGCTCGTCCGTGACTGCTCGATCTGCGCGGCGAGCTGCTCGGGCACGCGCTCGAGCTCGGTCCGCCCTTGCCCGGTCGCGGCGCTGAACAACAGCGCGATCGCACCCAGCGAGTTGACGTAGGTCTTCGTGGCCGCGACCGCGCGCTCGCTGCCGGCTTCGAGCGGCAGCACCGCCTCACTCGCCGCAGCGAGCGGAGACTCGCTCTCGTTCGTGATCGCGACGGTCGGCCGGCCCTGGCGCCGCGCCTCGGCGATCACCTCGTTGACGTCCGGGGACGCGCCGCTCTGCGAGATGCCCACGACGAGCGCACCGTCGAGCCGCGGCGGCTGCTCGTAGAGGGTGTAGAGCGACGGAGTCGCGAACGCGACCGGGATCCGATGGGCTCGTCCGAGCAGGTACTGCGCGTAGCGGGCGGCGTTCGACGAGCTGCCGCGCGAGGCGATCAGGACGTACTGGACGTCGGAGCGCCCGAAGAGCTTTGCGATGCCGTTCGCGGTCTCCGTCTGCCGCTCGAGCAGGCGCGCGAGCGCCTCGGGCTGTTCCGCCAGCTCGGTCTCGAGCCGCGTGCTCACGCGAGCAGCTCCGCAACCGCGTCGTAGGAGACGCGGCTGCCGCCGTAGGTGGCGATGTGGCCGCGCGCCGCCGACGGCCGCCAGACGGGGATCCCCGTCTCGACGACGACCGCGCCGGGCACGTCGGCGGCCGTTTGCATCCACGTGATGCCTGTGCGCATCGCGAACGACGAACACATCCGCCTCCGGGACGACCTCGCCCTCGCGAACGATCACCGCGG
This sequence comes from uncultured Actinomycetes bacterium, assembly GCA_963779505.1. GTDB lineage: Bacteria > Actinomycetota > Thermoleophilia > Gaiellales > Gaiellaceae > PALSA-600. The sequence goes on from CAVZYK010000027.1 coordinate 14,734, forward strand.
CCGAGCGAGTGCTCGGCCTCGCCTGCGGCGATGTTGGCGGCCGCTCGCAGCTCGACGACGCGTGGCGCGCCCGGGAACGATGTGTCTCCAGCCGCTGTCAGCGCGCGACGCGCCGCGTCGATGCCGACGGAGCGGTCGGCGCCCGAGGTGACCGGGTCGACCCAGCCGGCGAGCTCACGCATGCGGCCTGCCGCCTCCTCCAGGCGATCCTCGGGCACGCGCACGGCGAGGGCGGCGCAGACCGCGGCGACGTCGTTCTCGTCGAGCGCCGGCCCCATGATCAGCCCGTCGCAGCCCGCGATCAGCGCCTCGACCGCGAGGTCGGGCGCTGGTGCGCGCGCTGCCACGCCACGCATGTCGAGCGCGTCGCCGACGATCACGCCGCCGAAGCCGAGCTCCTCGCGCAGCAGGTCCTGCAGCACGCGCGGGTTCAGCGTCGCGGGCTCGTCGCCGAGCGCCGGAACGCGAACATGCGCCGTCATGATCGAGCGGACGCCGGCGGCGACGGCGGCGCGGAACGGCTCCAGCCCCGCCTCGACCTCCCCTTCGACCGTCGGCAGCTCGAGATGCGAGTCCTGGGTGGTGGCGCCGTGCCCCGGGAAGTGCTTCGCGCACGCGGCGACGCCGGCGGCCTGCGTGCCGCGGACGAACGCGGCGACGTGACGGGCGACCTTCGCCGCGTCGTCACCGAACGCGCGCGCGCCGATGACGGGGTTCTCGGGCACGTTCACGTCGGCGACAGGCGCCAGATTCCAGTTGACGCCGACCGACCCGAGCTCCGCCGCGATCGCCGCCGCGACGGACTCGGTCACCCCGGTGTCGTCGATCACGCCCAGTGCGGCTCCGCCCGGATACGAGCTGCCCGTTTGCCACTCCAGGCGCGTGACGTCTCCGCCCTCCTCGTCGATCGCGAACAGCAGATCGGCGCGCTCGGCGCGCAGCGAAGCGCAGAGCGAGGCAAGCTCCGCGCGCGACGGGACGTTGGTCGCGAAGAGCATCACGCCGCCCCCGCCCTCGGCGACGAAGCTCCTGATCCAGTCGGGAGCGACGGCGCCGACGAAGCTCGGCAGCACACACGCTCGCGCGAATCTCGTCAGCTCGTTCGTCATCCGCGGACGGCGCCGGCAGTGAGGCCGAAGGCGATCCGGCGTTGGACGATCAGGAAGAAGATGACCACGGGGATCGCCGTCAGCGTCGAGGCGGCCATCAGCGCGCCCCAGTCGGTGTGGCGGCTCGTGCCGAGGAAGTACGAGAGCCAGACGGTGACCGTCTGCTTCGACTGGTCGTTCAGGAGGACGCGCGCGAAGATGTACTCGTTCCACGTCGTGATGAACGCGAACACCGACGTCGCGACGAGCCCCGGCCCCATCAGCGGCAGCAGGATCTTCACGAACACCCCGAGCCTCGTCGAGCCGTCGACCATCGCCGCCTCCTCGAGATCCTTCGGGATCCCGAGCAGGAAGCCGCGCAGCATCCAGACGCAGAACGGCAGGACGAACGTCATGTAGGTGACGACCAATCCGGTGAGCGCGTTCACCTGGTGGAAGCGGGCGAGCACGACGTAGAGCGGGATGATCAGCCCCGCCTGCGGGAGCATCTGGATCCCGATCACGAGCACGATGAAGAGCGTCCGTGCCCGAAAGCGGTAGCGCGCGAGCGCGACGGCGGCGAGGAACGCGAGCATGATGGAGATGACCACCGTCGCCAGCACGACGATCAGGCTGTTCTTGACGTCCTGCCAGAAGTACGGCCGGTTGATCGCGTCGCGAAAGTGCGCGAGCGTCGGGTGCAGCGAGACCCATGTCGGAGTGAGGCTGACGATCTCGTCGTCCGGCTTGAACGCGGTCGAGATCATCCAGAAGACCGGGAACACCATCACGATGAACACGATCACGCCGACGATGTCCCACCCGGTCTGGCGCGCCCGGCTGCGACTGCGCCGGCTCATGCCTCGTTCCCGATCCGCACCATGCGGCGCACGTAGACGATGCTGAGGATCGCGACGATCGCGAGCATCAGCACCGAGATCGCCGCGCCCCGCCCGAAGTCACTCTTGAAGTAGCCCTCTTCGAAGAGGTAGATGCTCATCAGGTAGTTGCCCGCGTGGATCTTGGACTGGCGGATCAGCAGGTAGGGCTGGGTGAACACGCCGAAGTCCCAGATGATCGAGAGGCTCGTGAGGATGAGCAGGATCGGCTTGATGATCGGGAGCGTGATGTCCACGAACACGCGCCAGGGCCGCGCGCCGTCGACCTCCGCAGCCTCGACGAGGTCAGCGGGGACCTGTGCGAGCCCCGCGTAGAGCGTGATCGCGACGAACGGCAGCGCACCCCAGATGATCAGCAGGCTGACCATCCCGAGCTGCGAGAAGGTCGTCGCGTACCAGTCGTGCTGGAAGTAGTCCCCGACGTGCAGCTGCGTCAGGACGTGGTTGACGACGCCGTTCTGGAAGTTCGTCATCCAGTACCAGACCTGAACGGCGACGACGACCGGCATCGACCAGACGAGGATGAGCCCCGAGCTCAAGAGCAGCCGCACCGGCCTGCTGACACGCACGAGCAGCAATGCGAGGGCCATCCCGATCGTCATCGTCAGGCCGACGATCACCGCAGTGAAGATGACGGTTCGCAGCAGCGTCCGCCAGAAGATCTCGTCGTGCAGGACCGACCGGTAGTTGTCGAGGCCGATCGAGGTGCCCGCGTGCTGGATCAGCTCGAACAGCCCGTAGCGCTCCGTCGACAGCTTCCCGAGCCAGTAGAGCGGGTAGCCGAGGATGACGGCGATCACGATGACCACCGGCGCGATCAGCAGGTACGGCGTCGCGGCCTGAAGGAACCGTCCCCTGGAACGGCGACGCCGCCGGGACGCTTGCGTCCCGGCGGCGATGGCCGTGGAGGGGGTCTCCTGCAACGGTTACGACTGGTTGAGCACCGAAGCGATGTTGTCGCTCGCGGAGGCGGCGGCCTGCTTGACCGTCAGCTTTCCGCTCAGGATCTGAGCGAGCATGTTCCGCAGCACGTTGCCGTTCTCGACGTCCACCCAGTGCTTGGCCGTCGGGACGAACCAGCTGCGTGACGCCGCCCGCTCGTTGACGCTCGAGCCGAGCAGGTTGGTCGCGTTCGGGATGTTGCCCTTCGCCTGCAGCGCCTTCTCGGAGGCGGTGCTGGTGAAGTCCTTCATCCAGTCGGTCGCAAGTGCCTTGTTCGAGCTGTTGGCGGGAACCGCGAGGTCCGAGCCGCCGAGGAACCCGGGCATGGCCTTGCCCTTGAGGCGGCCGGGCATCACGAACTGCGCGGTCGAGCCCTTGAACTTCGCGCCGACGCAGCAGCTGAACCAGCTGGGGCCGACGATCGACGCTGCCTGGCCCTGTGCGTACACGTCGTACGGGTTCGGATGCGTCTCGTCCGTCGTCTTGCTCGCGCGAGACGTGGCGTTGAAGAAGTTCTTGTACGCGGTCAGGCCGGCGATCGACTGCGGTGAGGAGAGCAGGCCCTTCCACTTGCCGCTGATCTGCGTTGCGATGCCGCCGCCGTAGTCGAAGACGAATCCCATCGCGACGTACCAGTCGGTGCCTGCGATGTAGACCGGCGAGAAGCCCTTCTTGCCGTTCTTCGCAGCGAGCTTCTTGGCGTCCGCCACGTACTGGGCGGTCGTTGCCGGCAGCTTCGAGATGCCTGCCTTCTTGTAGAGGTCGGACCGGTAGGTGACGACGCGCGAGCCGGCGTAGTAGGGAACGCCGTACGTCTTGCCGCCGTACCGCGCGGAGGCTGCGAGCCCCTTGAGCCAGTTCGCGGAGTTGTCGAACGAGGCACGGGCGGAGCTGATGTCGGCGAACGCACCGGCCGCCATGTACTTCGTCATCTCCGTGTTGCCCATCTCGATCACGTCCGGTCCGCTGCCGCCGGCGAGCGTGGCGTCGAACTTCTGGAGGTGGTCGCCCCAGTTCTGGTACTGGACGTTCACGGACGTGCCGGGATGGTCGGACTGGAACTGCTTGGTGGCTGCTGCGACGACATCCGGCCAGCCGGACTGCGCGTCGACCTGCAGCCACACGGTGATGCTGTTGGCCGTCGCCTTCTTCGTCGCCCCGGGCGTCGACGCCGCAACCACGGCAGCCAGGACGGCCACGAGACAGAGCGCGGCGATGCTGCGGCTCTTCATCTGGATACCTCCAGCGTCAGGCGGCCCCGCGTCGAATCGCATCGGCGCCGCTCTTTGGTAATTACCAATCGACCCACGCTCGCGATGCTCTCACAGTTGTCACCAAGTTGTCAATACCAATCGAAAACCGCATCACCAGAGCCTCCGCAGCGACACCGACCTGAAAACGATGCCGGAGCGCACTCATGCTGGTCTTACCCAGTTTTCAGCGGAACGCGATCTCGCCGGCGGTCTGCGGCTGCGGATGCCCGCCGTAGACACCGAGCTCCGTGACGAGCCGGTAGCGGTCGCCGCGGTACGTCGAGTTCGTGAACTCGACGACCTCTCCCGTCACGGTCCTCGTGATCCGCTCGAAGAAGAGCGCGGGCGAATGGAGTGGCACGCCGAGCACCTCCGACTCTTCCTCGTCGGTGACGGTCGGCTCGACGGTCTGCGTGCCGCCCGCGATCTCGACCTTGTACCGCTGCACGAGGAGGTCGTAGAACGAGTGCTCCTCGAGGTCCTCGAACGTCAAGCCGGGCACGAATGAGGCGCGCGCGTGCAGGACCTCGATCGCCATCGGCTCACCGTCGGCGAGCCGCAGGCGACGGGCAGAGATGATCGACTCGGCCGGAGAGACGTGGAAGATCCTGCCGAGCCGCGCGCCGGCCGGCATCACGGCGAGGCTGAGGGTCTTGCTGGCGGGTGTCAGGCCGCGGCCGCGCATGTCGTCGCTGAACGAGGAGATGTCCATGCTCTTCGCGACCTTGGGCTCCGCGACGAAGGTCCCCGAGCCACGCCGGCGCACGAGGTATCCCTCGCGCACGAGCCCTTCGAGGGCGGCGCGCACCGTCAGCCGCGAGACGCCGAGGTCGAGACAGAGCTGGCGCTCGGAGGGGATCGCGGCGCCGACCTCGAGCCCGTCGATCAGCTCCAGCACCTTGTCCCGCGTCTCGCTCTGCTTGGTCAATGCGCCACCAGCTCCGGCACGCCGTCGGCGGCGAGCCGCGAGCCCGTGTGGGGGTCGAAGAAATGGAACCGGCGGGCGTCGACCGCGAGCTCGACGACGTCGCCGACCCGCGCCGTCGTGCGGGGGTCGACCCGCGCCGCGAACAGGGCCTGGGTGGCCGGCAAACCGCCGCCGACAGCCGTTTCGAGCGCCTCGGCGGTCATCGGCGGGGCGTCGACGGTGAAGAAGATGTGCGCGTCGGAGCCGAGCTCCTCGAGCACCTCGACCCGGGCCGAGATCGTCGGCCGGCCCCGCGCGAACGCCGCGTCGTCGAAGTCCTCGGGGCGCAGCCCGACCACGACCCGCTCGAGGCCTGCAGGCGGGCGGTTCTCGGGAGAGAGCGGCACCCGGTACTGCCCGAAGCACGCGTCGTCGCCCTCGATCGTCGCCTCGACCAGGTTCATCGCCGGCGAGCCGATGAAGGCGGCGATGAAGAGGTCGTCGGGGCGCTCGTAGAGATCCTTGGGGCGCGCGATCTGCTGGATCCGGCCGTCGCGCATCACCGCGACCCGCTGACCGAGCGTCATCGCCTCCGTCTGGTCGTGTGTCACGTAGACGGTGGTGACGCCGAGGCGCTGGTGGAGCTGCGCGAGCGAGGCGCGCATGCCGACGCGGAGCTTCGCGTCGAGGTTCGAGAGCGGCTCGTCGAGCAGGAACGCCTGCGGCTGCCGAACGATCGCGCGACCCATCGCGACGCGCTGGCGCTGGCCGCCGGACAGCTGCGCCGGCCGGCGGTCGAGCAGGTCCTCGAGCCCGAGCAGCGCGGCCACGTCGGCGACCCGGCGGGCGATCTCCGCCTTCTCGACCCGGCGCGTCTTCAGGCCGTACCCGATGTTCTGGCGCACGCTCAGATGTGGGTAGAGCGCGTAGGTCTGGAAGACCATCGCCACGTCCCGCTTGCGGGGCGGCAGGTCGGTCACGTCGTTGCCGCCGATCCTGATCTCGCCTTCGGTCGTCTCCTCGAGCCCCGCGATCATCCGCAGGAGCGTCGACTTCCCGCACCCCGACGGCCCGACCAGCACGAGGAACTCACCGTCTGCGATCCGCAGTGAGACCTCTTCGACGGCGCGCACGCTTCCGTACGTCTTGCCGACTCCGTCGAGCTCGATCTCGGCCATGGCGCGATGGTATAGACCAAAGCGGCCAACTTCAAGCAATCTGGCCGAAGTGGTATTGACCAGCGGTGAGGGCGCTCGTAGACTGGCGCGGTGAGACTGGGCGTCGCAGCCGCACTCGTCGACGGCTCCTTCCTGCCGGGGGACGTCGAGGTGGAGGCCGGGGTCGTGACCGCCGTCGGCCTGGCAGGTGTGGGCAGCGGGGTCGCCGTGCCGGGCTTCGTCGACCTGCAGGTGAACGGCTTCGGCGGGGTCGACTTCCTGGATGCGAGCAGCGCCGACTACCGCGTCGCCGGCGATGCCCTGCTCGAGACGGGCGTGACCGCATTCCTGCCGACGCTGATCACGAGCCCGGAGGAGGAGCTGCTCAGTGCGTTGCGCGAGGTCCCGCGCGGCGAGGCCCGGCCGCGGATCCTCGGCGTCCATCTCGAAGGGCCGTTCCTCTCCCCCGCCCGACTCGGCGCGCACGGCGCATCGTCGCGCCGGGACCCGGACCTCGCCCTGCTCGACCGGCTGCTCGATGCCGGCGAGGTGCGGCTGATGACGCTCGCGCCGGAGCTGCCGGGAGCAGGCGAGCTGATCGACCGGCTCGTCGAGCGCGGCGTGACGGTGTCGCTCGGGCACACCGATGCGACCGCAGCCCAGGCGAACGCCGCGTTCGACCGCGGCGCGCGCGGTGTCACACATCTCTTCAACGCGATGCGGCCGTTCATGCACCGCGATCCCGGCGTGATCGGCGCGGGCCTTGCACGCACCGACGTCGTCGTCTCGGTGATCGTCGACGGCATCCACCTCGCGCCGGAGACGGTCCTGCTCGCCTGGCGCGTGGCCGGCGACCGGCTCGCACTCGTCACCGACGCGATCACGGCCGCCGGCGTCTCCGACGGCGCGTTCAGCTTCGGCGGGCTCGACATCGAGGTGACCGAAGGCGCCGTCCGCGGCCCGGACGGCGTGCTCGCCGGCAGCGTCCTGACGATGATCGAGGCGGTCCGGAACCTGCACGCCCTCGGCGCGCCGCTCGAGCAGGCGGTCGCGGCCGCGACCTCCACGCCCGCACGCTTCCTCGGTGAGCCGGACCTCGCCGGATCGCTCCCGGCCTGCCGGCCGACATCGTCGTGCTGAACGACGCGATCGAGATCGAGCGCGTCGTCGTCGCCGGCGACACGCGCGTCGCGACCTGACGCGTCGTCTCACGACGTTCGACCGCCGTGCCCGCCTTAGAGCGGGCCGATCCCCCACGCCCCGTGAAACGCGGCGCCGGGCTCGAGAACGATCAGATCGTCTCCCGAGTTGAAGGCGTTCGGCGGGCACGTCATCGGCTCGACGGCGAGACTGCGCCGCTGCACATCGGGCCGGTCGTCACCCGTGTACAGCATCAGGTAGCGGTAGTTCTCGTCGACCCAGAGGGCGACGCCGCCGCCGTCACCCGGGCGCCGCAGCTCGACCCGCGCGAGACCGTCCTTGTCTCGTTCGAGGCCGGTGAAGCCGGTGTCGAGTTTCGTCGGGCCGATCGGCCTCGGCTCGCGGAAGTCGTACTCCGTGCCGTCGACGGCCACGGAGCCGGTGGGAATGCCGTGATCGTCCGCCTCGAGCATGCTCCCCGCCGGAACGTGCAGGAGCACCGAGTCGACGGACGGTGTGCCGACGGTCACGTAGGGATGGGCCCCGCTTCCGAAGGGGCACGGGTCCGGGCCGACATTCGTCGCGGTCGTCCGCACTTCCAGGCCTGCCGGCGACAACGCGTACTCGATCGAGACCTCCAGGGTGAACGGAAAGCCCGGCTGCGGATGCAACGTGTGCTCCAGCACCGCGCGGCTCGCCTCACGCTCGGCGACCGTCCAGGCGGCCCAGCGAACGAGGCCGTGGATCGCATTGCCCGCCGCCGGCTCGTCGAGAGCGAGCTGGTGTGTCCGTCCGCCGAACTCGTAGGAGCCGCCCTGCACCCGGTTGGGCCACGGGATCAAGACCTGTCCCCGGCCCGACGCGCTCATTTCGTCCTCCGCGTAGCCGTCGAGCAGGTCGTGGCCCGCGACAGCGTACGACCGCAGCCCGCCGCCGAATCCGACGACGACGGCGCGCTGCTCGCCGAGCGCGAGCTCGACCTGCTCCCCTGACGGCGCGAGCGGCACGCCGCGGCTAGGAGAGCCGGTCGAGCAGGTGGTCGCCGACGCGAAGCGAGTTGGCCATCGCGGTCAGCGCCGGGTTGACTGCACCGATGCTCGGGAAGACGCTCGTGTCGACGACGTAGAGGTTGTCGACCTCGTGCGCCTTGCAGTCGACGTCGAGCACGGACGTCGCGGGATCGCTGCCGAAGCGGCAGGTGCCGGCCTGGTGGGCCACGCCGGCGACCGGGATCTCGTTCTTCATGTACGCGAACCGCTTCAGCAGGTGACCTTCGTTCAGGTCGAGCTTGCCGAGGATCGAGCGCAGCTTCTCGTACAGCTTCTGCTTCGGGACGTCGTTCGACGCCGTGTAGCTGAGCGTCAGCTTGCCGTCCTTGTCGACGGTGACGCGGTTGTCCGGCAGCGGCAGATCCTCGGTCGAGAGCCAGAAGTCGATCGCGTGCTTCGCGACTCGCTCGAGCGTCCATTCCGGCGCCAGCCTCGTCTGCCCCGGCTTCTCGCCGCGGTACATCTCGGCCTGCGACTTCCCGACCATCTGGATGTTCCCGAGCGGATACTCGAACTCGCCGTTCGCGAAGTAGAAGTCGTTGAGACCGAGCGTCTTCTGGAAGATCGTCGGGTTCTCCTCACGCGAGAGCGCGAGCACGGCCTGGCTGTTGTGGAACATGTAGTTGCGGCCCGACCTGGTCCGAGCCGTTCGCGAGGCCGTTCGGATGCTTGTCGTTCGCAGAGCTGAGCAGCAGCTTGGCGGTGTTCGCCGCGCCGCAGGCCACAACGAAGACGTCGGCAGCGAAACGCTTCGTCTCGCCGTCGTGCTCGACCACGACCTCCGTCACGGTCGAGCCCGAGTCGCTCGTCTCGAGCCTGACGGCTCTCGCGTTGGTGAGCAGCGTCACGTTTTCGTGCTCGAGAGCGGGCCGCACTCCGAGCACCTCCGCATCTGATTTCCCGTGCACGGCGCAGGGGAAGCCGTCGCAGTTCGTGCAGCGGACACAGTGACTGTAGGGCAGGTTCGACTCGTCGAGCCGCACGCCGCACGGAGCGTGAAACGGGTGGTAGCCGGCTGCTTCGAGGTCGTCGGCGAGCTGCTGGATGCGCGGCTCGTGCGAGACCGCTGGGAACGGGTACGGGGCGCTGGCCGGCGGATCGGTGGGATCCTCGCCGTGTGTGCCGTGCACCTCGTACAGCTGCTCGGCCTGCGTGTAGTAGGGCTCGAGCTCGTCATAGGTGATCGGCCACGCCGGCGAGACGCCGTCGTGATGGCGCAGCTCGCCGAAGTCTTCCTTCCGCAGACGGTAGAGCGCCGCGCCGTAGAGCTTTGTCGCGCCGCCGACGAAGTAGTGGATCTGCGGCTGGAACGGCGTGCCGCTCGCGTCGTACCAGGTGTCCTCGGACACGTAGCGGTTCTCGACGAAGACGTTCTGCGCCAACCAGTTCTCCGGCTCCCTCGGCAGCCAGTCGCCTCGCTCGAGGAGCAGGATGCGCTTGCCCGATGAGGCGAGGCGCCGCGCCAGAGTCCCTCCACCTGCACCCGTGCCGACGATGATCACGTCATACGATTCCATTCAGATCACACTCCCGACAGGCGCTCGAAGACGACGATCCTCGCGGCCGCCTCGATGAGCGCGAGGTGCGAGAAGGCCTGAGGGAAGTTGCCGAGATGCCGGCCCGTGTCGGCGTCGAACTCCTCCGCGTAGAGCCCGAGCGGCGAGGCGATGCGCAGCAGGCGCTCCATCAGATCGCGGGCACCCTGCACCTCGCCGACGACCGCGAGCGCGGAGACGAGCCAGAACGAGCAGATCAGGAAGGTTCCTTCCTTGCCGGACAGGCCGTCGTCTGTCTCGTCGGTCCGGTAGCGGAGCACGAAGCCGTTCTCGGTCAGATCGCTCGCGATCGCTTTCACGGTTGCGCGCAGCCGCTCGTCGTCCCCGGGCAAGAACCCGAACAGGGCCGCGAGCAGCGTCGAGGCGTCCAGCGAGTCCGTCTCGTAGTGCTGGCGCAGGAAGCCCTGCTTGCTGACGCCGTGGGCGAGGATGTCGTCTCGGATCTCCTCGGCGGTGGCACGCCACTTCTCCTGCAACTCGGAGTCGCCGCGGATCTCCGCCAGCTGCGCGGCGCGGTCGAGCGCGACCCAGCACATCAGCTTCGAGGAGACGTAGTGCTGCGGCTTGCCGCGCGCCTCCCAGATGCCTTGATCCGGCTGGGACCAGACCTTGGTCGCGCACTCGGCCTGCGACTGCACGATCGGCCAGAGGCGGCGTGGCAGCCGCTCGCTCTTCCTCGTGTGCAGCAGGATCGAGTCGAGCACCGCGCCGAAGACGTCGTTCTGGCGCTGGTCGAATGCGCCGTTTCCGAGCCGAACGGGACGAGCGCCGGCGTAGCCCGAGAGGTCGTCGCGGGTCGACTCGGTCAGGTCCTTGTGACCGTCGATGCCGTACATGATCTGCAGCGAGCCGTCGCTGTTCGGCTCGAGGTCCGCGATGAACTGCATGAACTCGTCCGCTTCCCAGTCGAGGTTGAGCCAGTGGAGCGCCTGCAGCGTGAACGTCGTGTCGCGCATCCACGTGAAGCGGTAGTCCCAGTTGCGCTCGCCGCCGGGCGTCTCCGGCAGCGACGTGGTCGCGGCGGCGACCGTCGCGCCCGTCGGCATGTAGGTCAGCCCCTTGATCGCAAGCGCCGAGCGCTGGATGGGGTCGCGCCAACGGTGGTCGGGAATGCGCGCCTCGTTCAGCCAGTTCCGCCAGAAACGCACCGTCGAGTCGATCCTCCGCACCGCGTCGTCGTAGTCCGGCGGGGCCGCGAACTCCTCGGCCCACGACAGCGCGCAGAACGCTTTGTCGCCCGTCTCGAGGACGTGCCGCCCACGCACGCGATTGCCTTCGATCCCGAGCGAGAGATCCGACACGAGCCGCATCGCCTGACCCGCGCCGCTCGCGTCCGCCGCGTGCCGGTCGCCGCCCACGAGCGACCACTCGGCCGGCGTCCGGCCGTAGTCGAACGCCGGCTCGCAGATCAGCTCCACCTCGACGCGTCCACCGAGACATTCGACGGTGCGCACGAGCATGTGATCCGCGTCGTCGTCGGCCGGCGGCCGGGTGTGAGGCGTGATCGCGTCCTCGTGAGTCGTCGGTCCCATCGTCAGCGCATCGCGAACGACGAGCCAACCGGACGGCGTCTTCCAGGTCGTCACGAGCACGTTCGTGCCTGGCTCGTAGTGCTGTGCGGTCGGATGCGTGATCCCGAACGGGCCGAACCTGAAGAAGCCGGCCTCGCGGTCGAGCAGGCTTCCGAACGCACTCGGCGACTCGAAGCCGGGAATGCAGAGCCAGTCGACCGCGCCGTCCGGCGCGATCAGCGCGGCCGTGTGACAGTTCGAGAGGAACGCGTAGTCCGCGATCGGCGGGAACGGCGACGGCGCGGCTGCGCTCTGCGGCTGCTTGGTGTCGGCGGTGGCGGTCATGACGCGATCCACGGGCCGTACCAGCGGCCGTGCCCGGAGACGAGCGATTCCGCCTCAGCCGGCCCCCACGAGCCGGGTGCGTACGGATGGACAGGTGGAGGCGCGTCGAGCAGCGGCTGCATGATCCGCCACGTCTCCTCGACGCCGTCCTGGCGCGTGAAGCGCGTGCTGTCTCCGATCAGGGCTGCATGCAGGAGCACCTCGTACGGCGTCGGTCCTTCGCCGCCCTCCTCCGAGAACTCCATATCGAGCTCGATCGTCCCGGCGCCGGTCTTGTCGGCTCGGTGAGCCTCGATCAAGAAGCGGACTCCCGTCGACGGGTCGAGCTTGATGACGAGTTGGTTCGGCTCGAGCACGCGGTCGAACGCGAAGCCAAGCCGCGGCGGGTGCCGGAAGACGAGGCGAAGCTCGGTCTGCGTCACCGGCAGGCGCTTGCCGGTCCGGATGAAGAAGGGCACGCCTGCCCAGCGCCAGTTCTCGATCTCGAGCCGGAGCGCCGCGTACGTCTCCGTCGTCGAGTCCGCAGCGACGCCGTCGATCGAGCGATAGCCGTCGTACTGGCCGCGCACGTAATGCGCCGGGTCCGCAGGCTTCACCGCGCGGAAGAGCGCGACCACGCGAGTCCTTGATCGTCGCCGGATCGCCGCGCGAGGGAGCCTCCATCGCGGAGGCGGCGACCACCTGCATCAGATGGTTGACGACCACGTCCCGCAGCGCTCCCACCGGGTCGTAGAAGTGACCTCGGTCCTCGACGCCGAAGTCCTCGGCCATCGTGATCTCGACGCTCGAGACGTAGTTGCGGCTCCAGACCGGCTCGAGCATCGCGTTCGCAAAGCGCAGGTTGAGGATCTCCTCGAGCCCCATCTTCCCGAGGTAGTGGTCGATCCGGTAGAGCTGCGACTCGTCGATCGACTCGTGCAGCTCGGCGGCGAGCGCATGCGCCGATTCCTGGTCGTGGCCGAACGGCTTCTCGACGACGACGCGCGCGGTCTTCGTCAACCCCGCGTCGGCGAGGCCCTTGACGACCCGCCCGAACAGGAACGGCGGGATCTCGAGATAGAAGACCGGCAGCTTTGCGCCCTTGATCGCGGCGCCGACGCGGTCGTACGTCGCAGCGTCGCCGAAGTCTCCCTGCACGTACGAGAACCTGGCAGCCAGACGGTCGAACACCGCGGCGTCGAGCGTCTCGCCCGTTCCCTCGATCGACTCGCGCGCGCGCTGGCGCAACTGGTCGACGTTCCAGTCGTCGACGGCGACGCCGACGATCGGGCAATCGAGCAGGCCGCGACGCTCGAGCCGGTACAGCGACCGGAACGTCATCACCTTCGCGAGATCGCCGGTGATCCCGAAGATCACGAGCACGTCTGCTGCCGTTCCCTCTGCCATTAGGTCTCCTTCTCGCCTACGAGGATCCGCCCCGCGCGCTCATGGCTCAAGCCGCCCCAGGTCCAGTCGACCATCGCCTTCGTACGGTCCTCCCAGCCGGCGAGCAGCGTCAGGTGAACGCCTCCCCAGGCCAGGAACGCCATCTTTCCCTTCATCGTCCGCCCGCCGTGCAGCTGCGCCACGGCCGCGCCGGGCGCGATCGCCGCCATCGTTCCCTTGTCCTTGTACTCGAACGGCTTGGGCTCGTCCCCGTCGACGATCCGCGCGATGTTCCGACCGGTGTGCTCGCCTGCCTGCAGCGCCACCGAGCCGAGCTGAGGGAGCACCTCGCCGGTCGAGGCGTCGGTGATCCACGCGGCGTCACCGACCGCGAAGACCTCGGGATGATCGGCCAGCCGCAGCACAGGATCGACCGGGATGCGATTACCCCGTTCGAGCTTGATGCCGAGCGACTCGGTGAGCGGGTTCGCCTGCAGGCCCGCGCCCCAGAGCAGCGTGTGTGCCGGCAAGACCGTGCCGGAGGCGAGCGTCACGCGGGTCGGCTCGACGGCTTCGACACGCTCGCCGAGCATGATCTCGACGCCTCGCTCCTCGAGCTCGTGCTGTGCGTACTCGCGAATGTCGGGCTTGAACATCGGGAAGAGCGTCGGGCCGGCCTCGACAAGGATCAACCGTGCGTCTTCAGGTCGGGTGTCGGGGTAGTCCTTCGCGAAGGCAGTTGCGTAGAGCTCGGTCAGAGCGCCCACACTCTCGATCCCCGTCGGCCCGCCTCCGACGACGACGATGTTCAGCGCTCCGTCGTCGACGAGCGACGGGTCGCGATCGGCAGCCTCCCAGCGCCCGACGACGTGCGATCGCAGCCGCAGCGCGTCCTCGATCGTGTAGAGCGGGAACGCGTGCTCCGGTGCGCCCTTGCAGCCGAAGAACTGGACAACCGCACCGAGCCCGATGACGAGATAGTCGTACTGCAGCGCGGGCATGTCGGCGAACTGCACTTCGCGCGCGTCGAGATCGATCGCGGAGACGTTCGCCTGGTGCACCCGGGCGTTCGTGCTGGTGCTGGAAGAGATCGCGCAACGAGTGCGCAACCGCTGTCGTGTCGAGCAGGCCCGTCGCCAACTGGTAGAGCATCGGCTGAAAGCTGTGGTAGTCGTTCGCGTCGACGACGACGACGTCGACGTCGGCCTTCTCGAGCTTGCGCGCGGCGCCGAGACCGGCGAAGCCGCCGCCGAGGACCACCACCTTCGGGCGCTTGACGCCTGCCGACGGTGCTGGTTGATCGGCCATCCCGCAAGGCTCGCGCTGCGCGCCGGAGCGGCTTCACCCAGACGGGGTGATACGACTGATCGCTGCGCGGCGCCGCGTTCACCACCCGTTCTCCACGACCCTTGCGGTTCGTCGCAACGGGCTCACTCGCGCGGCGAGGCCAGTTCGGGCGCACCCTCGACCAACAGGTAGCTGTTTCCGGCGCTGATCCGCCAGATCGCTGATGCTCCGACGGTGCTCCGGATCGGTCTTCTCGTCCTGACGGTCGCTCTGGCCGTGGCCTCGGTCGCGGCGGCGGGGCGGTCGCGCCCGCGCGATCCGAGCACGCTGACGGCTCTCGTCACCGAATGGAGCGTCGTACCGTCGGACGGCGTCGTGTCAGCCGGAGCGGTCCGCATCCGCGTGCGCAACGTCGAGAAGACGCAACGTCGGGCTCGAGCCCCATGAGCTCGTGTTGGCTCGAACGGGCCGCTTTGCCGACGCGCTGCCGATCGCCGAGGACCGGGCACGGGTCCGCACGATCGGACCGACGTTGGTCGTCGCGCCCGGCCAGACTGCGTCCGCGCTCTTCTCGGTTCGGCCAGGCTCGTACGTGCCTGCTGGACAACCTCCCGTGGCACTACTGGCACGGCGCCTGGGCCGCGCTTCGCGGCGCGCTGAGCCAGTCAGCTCGGAGCCAGCGTGTGCCCCTGGGGGCGCGCACGGCGCGCGCCCCCGAGACCCGTGACCGTCGCCCGGGGGAACCGACGAGGCGTTGAGCCTGCGCGACAGGCGACCTGCGGGCTCGTGCGAAAAAGCGTGGTGGGAACCCGAAGGCGCCGCCCCCTCTCAGGGCTCCCACCACCTTGCACCGGGACGCCGCTTGCCAGTTTCTCGTAGCGTCCGCCCCGAACCTACGGGGCGATTTCTGAACACGACCTTGCCACTGCACCGGAGCAGGCGTGTCTCGGGCTGGGTGCGGCAGTCAAATGTGAGGGCGGTTCACACTGACTGCCGCGCCCAGCCCGCAAGACGGCATCGGCGACGGTACAAGGAATGGTGGAGGCGCGACCCCTTGGGTGCCGCTCCCCTCGCGACCCCCACCGCTCCAATTGATCCCTCAGGGGCCCGAAACTTGTCGAGTGGCGGCCGATGAAGGCGCTCTTGGCAGCCCTGGAGGCTCGCCTCGAGGACATGCCATCGCGGCGAGCGGACGCTCGCACCACCTAAACGCGACGACTTGACTTTGGCCCGGCTCGAGAGTGAGGGCGAGAACGGTGACGACACGCGTGACGGGGTTGTGCGCGGCAGTCCGGTAAGGGCGGCTTACCGGAGCTGCCGCGCACACTGAAGCCGTTCCCCTCCACTGACGGCATCAGCCGAACCTAAGGCGTTTCGCGCCGCGCTGGAACTCCCCAAACGACTAAGACGGAGTACGGGAACCAAGCAAGACGAAGCGTCTTGGTACTCGCCAAACGATCAAGCAACCCCGAAGGCTGCGGAGGGGAAGGAGTGGCGCCCTGGCGCCACAGTTCCCCTCCGCGCAGCGCTTCGAGACGATCGCCACCCGCGCAGCACGAGCGCGACAAGGTCATCTGGGAGAGGTCGGTTGTCAAGAGTCGAACGGGGACGCAGCGCTTCGAGGCTCAGCCACAGCACCCGGAGGGTAAGCGCGGCGCGAGTCCAGGGACTGAAACGGGTCGAAGGCGTTCCTGGCAGCTCTGGAGGCTCGCCTCGAGCGCCCACGCGCGCAGCACGAGCGCCACAGGGTCATCTGGGAGAGGTAGGTTGTCTGATCGAACGGGGCCGGGCAGCGGCATTCCCAGAGCTCCAGGCGGACGCGGACTGAACGGGCCAGTCACCCCCCGCGGCCCGTCCTGGAGCTCTAGAGAACGTCGACGGCGCGTTCGCCCCCGGGGTAACGGGGAGGAAACCCGAGCGGTGCCGTCAACCGCCGACGCCCATCGCCAACGTACGGAGCGTCGGCGCCGAGCCGACTGACACGAAGGGGTAGGCCGGCGCGCTCGGAGAGGCGAGCGGAGGGCGGAGCACGATCGTCGGCCCGACCCGAGCCCGCTCGAACGGGTGAGGAGCTGCAGCGGGCCGCAAGAGGCTCTCTCCCCCAGAGAGAAACCGCCCGCGCAACTCCTCACCGTTCCAAATGGTACCCGTACGGCGCGCAACTTTCTCGTGAGCGGCCTCGAGATGTGTCCGACGCTGTGTAAGCCCGGTCGTTTGGCTCAGCCGAAGCCGAGAATGAACTTCGCGTCATCGGACATCTTGTCCGGCGTCCACGGCGGTTCGAACGTCAGTTCGCTGGAGACCTGCTCGACGTCCGGGATCTCCTGGACGACGCGCTCGATGTCCTCCTGGATCATCTGGCCGGCCGGGCAACCCATCGAGGTCAGCGTGTAGGTGACCTTGACGTTCTGTCCCTCGACCTCGGCGTCGTAGAAGAGCCCGAGCTCGACGATGTCCATCCCGAGCTCCGGGTCCTCGACTCCGCGCAGCGCCTCGACGACCTCTTCCTTCGTGGGCATGTCCGCAGGGTAGTCGAAACCCTGTGGACGAGCTGTCACGCCCCCGTAACGGTGCCTGGCACCATTTCGGGTGGCCCCTCGTCGCGGCGCGCCGCAGCCAGAAACGCCCGCACTTCCGCGCTGCTGCGCAGCCGCACCAGGCGCACGTTCGGATGCTCGCCGACGCGGTCTGCGAGCTCGCGGCGCTGCTCGAAGTGGCGCCGCCAGGCCCAGCCGAAGATGTTCGGCCGCTCGAAGAGGTTCCGGAAGTGCTCCCGGTTGCCGTTGAAGAGCTCCTCGCGCGTGACCATGCGGGTGAACGTCCGCCGGGCGAGACGCGGCAACCAGACGCGGATCGGCAGATCGAGCCAGACGACCGTGTCCGCGCGCTCGAGGACGAGCGAGCCGAGCTTGGCCCGGTAGCTGCCGTCGATCACCCAGGCCGGCTGCGCGGCGACCGGCTCGACCTTCGCCCGCAGCTCCTCGGCGGTCGCCTCGGTCCAGTTCGGGCCGTGGTGCAGCTCGTCGAGCTCGACGTACGGCACCTCGAGCCGCGCGGCGAGCGCGCGTCCGACCGTCGACTTCCCCGACCCGGAGACCCCGAGCACGTTCACGCGTTGCACGGTCGACCTCTAGTTGAGGCGCACTTCTTCGCGACGGTCGCGGGCGAAGAAGTGGATGCCGTCGACGAATCGCACCCAGTTGCAGCGTGTGCACATGACGAGCGAGTGCGTGCGCGCCGAGTCCGCAAGGAACTGCACGCCGCGCAGCAGGTCGCCGTTCGAGACACCAGTCGCGACCACGATCACCTCCTGCGGCGCGAGGTCGTCGATCGTGAAGATGCGCTCGACGTCCTCGATCCCGTGTGCCCGCGCCTCCTCGATCTCCGCGCGCCGCGTCGGCCACAGCTGCGCCTGCAACTCGCCGCCGAGGCAGCGCAGCGCCGTCGCGGCGAGCACCGCCTGCCGCGTGCCGCCGATCCCGATCGCCAGGTGGTCGTTCGTGCCGCGCACCGCAGCGCTGATCGACGCCGTGACGTCGCCGTCCTGGATCAGCTTGATGCGCGCGCCGGAGGCGCGAATCTCCTCGATCAGGTCGTGGTGGCGCGGCCGGTCGAGCACGATCGCCGTCACGTCGTTGACCATCCGGCCGAACGCCTCCGCGATCGACCGCACGTTGTCGCCGACGGGCCGCGAGAGCTCGATCGCGCCGCGAGCCCGCGGGCCGACCGCCATCTTGCGCATGTACATGTCGGGCAAGGAGGGCATGGAGCCGCGTGGCGACGCGGCGATCATCGAGATCGCGTTCGTGCCGCCGCGCGCGACGACGGCGCGGCCCTCGAGCGGGTCGAGCGCCAGGTCGTACGCCTCGCCGCCGGCGCCGATCGAGGTGCCGGCGGCCAACTGCTCGCCCTCTTCGGCGCCGCCGATCACGACGTGCCCGTCGATCGGCATGCGCTCGAGCGCGATCCGGGCGCCCGAGAACGCCGCCTCCTCGGCAGCTTCCTTGTCGGCGCGGCCGAGCCAGCGCGCGCCCGCGAGCGCGGAGCGCTCGGTCACCCGGGCGAACAACTCGCAGATGCACTGGCGCCGTTCCGGATCGACCGAGAGGGCCTCGCGCTCGCTCACGCAGCCTGCCGCGCCCGCTCGGCCGCCCGCATCACGAGCTCGATCACCTGGTCGATCGTCCGATCCACGTTCGCATTCTCGACTACCGGCACATCCTCGCGTCGCGCACGCGCGACGACGTACGTCTGGATGCGCCGGATGTCCTCCAGCTTCTCGAGGTACTTGTCCATCGCGCGGATGCCACCGGTGCTCGCGTCGCGCACGTGGAAGTGCATGCGGTGCACGTCCGGATCCGCGATCTCGACGACGACCTGGACGATCAGCGCACCCTCGACCTCGGGCGGCAGCAGCCCGGGCACGAGGTGCACGCCCTCCATCACCATCGACCAGCCCTCGGTCAGCGAGCGGTGGATCGCCGCCTCGACGCCGACGCACACGTGCCGGCACTGGTCGACGAACCCGACCACCGTCGGATCGCCGGTCACGTCCTCGTCGACCGCCTCCCCGGCCTCGAAGCTCGAGTAGTGGATCGTCGGCATGAACTCCCGCGAGAAGAACGCGCGCATCGTCTGGCGGATGAAGTCGGTGGACGCGACGCGCGTGATGCCGAGCCGGTGGGCGACCTCCGCCGCGACGGTCGACTTGCCGGTGCCGGTCGAGCCGCCGATCAGGACGATGATCGGCACCTCGAGGCTCTGCAGCTCGGCCAGCCGCTGCAACTGCGTGACCGCGCGCTCGCCCTCCTCGTCACCGAGGTTCTCGCGCGCGAGGCCGCGCAACCGCTCGAGGTCGACCGTGCTCTCACGCCGCTCCGCAAGATCGACCTCGACCCGTCGCGCCAGCTGGTAGGCGCGGTCGGCGGGCACGCCGGTCGCGATCAGTGCGCGAGCCATCAGCCCCTTGGAGTAGGGAAGGTCCGCGTCGCCGAGCGGCAGCGGCTCGCCGTGGCGGCGCTCCCTCACCCTGCTGCCCTCGCCGGAGCGAGCGACGCGAGCGCGTCGTCGACGCCGTCGCCGACGAGCTCGTTGGCGGCGAGGACGACGCGCTTGCCGCGCTCGAGCGCATGCTCGGCGACGACGTCGATCGCCGCCGCCTTCACCTCGACGAGGTACGTGTCGGCGTCGAGACCCTCGAGCTCGCGGCGCAGCGCCGCGCGGTCGGCGAGGTTCGCCGACACGTGCACGACATCGGCGGCGAGATGGGACGCGTCGGTCGCGCCCGCGGTGAAGACGGCGACGCGGCCGGTCAGCTCCTCCAGCGGCAGCAGGCGGAGATCGGCGCGGATCGCGCCCTCTGCGTCGCAGCCGACCGAGAGGATCACGTCCGAGATCAGGCGCCGATACGTGTTCAGGTAGGCGTCGCTCTCACCGCCGCGACCGACGACGAGCACGCGACGGTCGACGTCGATGGGCGGGATCGCCGCGCCGCTCCCGTCGAAGACGACGACGTCGGGACGTCGCGCGGCTGCGAGGCGAGCACCGGCTTCGACGTTCGAGACGAAGACGGCTCCGGCCAGCCCCCCACCGGCGCGGCGGCAGCCGATCGTCGTCACGCCGGTGAGCGCGGCCACCTCGAGGTGGTCCGACGCGGCGTGCCTGCCGTCGCGCGAGCGCGCAACGAGGTCGGCGACGGACGGCGGCTCTTCGACGAGCTCGGGCTCCGGCGGCCCGCCGCGACCCATGGCGACGACGAGGACGTCGTGCTCACGCGCGAGCAGCCGTGCGAGATGTGCGGTGACGGCCGTCTTCCCCACGCGCTTGCCCGTGCCGATGACGGCGATCGACGGCAGCTCGAACGGCGCGAACGCGGGCGGATCGAAGCGGAAGTCGGCGCCGACGTAGGCGATGCCGGCCGCGAGCGCACGCGAGATCCAGCGGAAGCGCTCGGCCGGGCCGAGCACGGGCTCGTCCGAGAGGTCGACCACGACCTCGGCGTCACCGAAGCCGTCGACGAGCGGCACGCCGATGTCGAACCCGTCGCGCAGCTTCTCGGTCCCGCCGACGAGGATCGCGCCCACCCACTCGTACGGCAGCGCCCGCAGCGCGTCGCGCACCACGGGCGCGTAGTGCTCCCCGTCAACGAGCGCGACTGCGCGCATCACCGTTTCGCCGTGACCTCGCGCTCGATGCGCCCGGTGTACTTCTCGTACTCGCCGGTCGACACGTCGAACTGGATGATCCGCTCCTGACCGTGAAAGGGATACCGCCGCCAGATCGAGACGTGCGATCCCGACACCTCGACCACGTTGTAACAGGGCCGGGTATGACCTCTCAGGCGCAGCGTCGAGACCGTGCCGGTGTTGACGACGAACAGATTCTCGAGCTTCCACGCATACGGCACGTGCTTGTGCCCGGAGAGCACGAGATGCACGCCTGCGCGCTGCAGGCACTCGATCGCGTCGCCCGCGTCGTAGACGACGTTGCGCTCGCGGCCCGTGCCGGGGATCGGCAACAGGTGATGGTGCAGCACGAAGACGCGGAAGTCCGACGGCTCCGCAGCGAACTGCTCCTCGATCCAGCCGTAGCGCCCGCGTCCGATCTGACCGTGGTCGAGATCGGGCTCGGTCGAGTCGACCGCCACGACCGTCGCACCGGCCCGGCGCAGCACCGAGTTGCGCTCGCCGAAGAGCTCCTCGAAATGGACGTAGCCGACGTTGCGCGAGTCGTGGTTGCCGGGGATCACGACGAACGCCTCGCACTCGATCCGGTCGAGGTAGCGCTTCGCGGCCGCGTACTCCTCCTTGAACCCGAACGTCGTCAGATCGCCCGAGCAGACGACGATGTCGGGCTTCAGATCGTTGATCTCGGCGATCGCCCGCTCCATCAGGTCGGGGACGAAATGCGGCGACCCACAATGCAAGTCCGACAACTGGGCGATCGTCAGCGACACAAGATCTCACTCTAAGGCATCCGGGAGCACTGCTACCCTGAGCGAAGTGATGCCGGAAACGCCTGTTTTCCAGGCATATTGCGGCACCGAGCCGCCGCGGTTTGCGAACCCCGCCGAGCTCGAGTACGCGAAGATCCTGGATTGGTATGGAATCCCGTGGCAGTACGAGCCGACGACCTTCGTGCTCGAACGGGATGACGACGGCCGCGTGACGGAGGCGTTCTCGCCCGACTTCTACCTCCCGGACCAGGACCTCTACCTCGAGGTGACGGTGATGAAGCAGTCGCTCGTCACCCGCAAGAACCGCAAATTGCGCAAGCTGCGGCAGCTCTACCCGGAGGTGAAGATCAAGCTGTTCTACGAGCGTGATTTCGAGCGTCTGGCGGCCCGGTACGGGCTGCGTAAGGCATCCTGATCACTCTGCCCGAGCTCGACGCGCGTATCGGCGAGGTCTTTCTCGACACGAACGAGATTCGCGCCCGCGTGCGCGAGATCGGCGCCTCGATCGCCAGCGACTACGCGGGGGCCGAGCCGCTCCTCGTCGGCTCGCTCAAGTCATGCGTGCCGTTCGTCTGCGACCTCTCCCTTGCGATTCCCGCGCTGCACTCGCTCGACTTCATCGAGCTCGCCGGCTACGGCGAGGACGAGGAAGGGATCCGATTCCTGAAAGACCTCGACGCCGAGATCGCGGGCCGCGACGTGCTGCTCGTCGATGCGGTGATCGACACCGGACTGACGATGAACTACCTCGTCCGCTCGATGGCGCTTCGCTCGCCGGCGAGCCTGCAGATCGCGACCCTCTTCGACCGGCCGTACCGCCGCCTCGTCGACGACCTGCCGGTGCGCTACGTGGGCTTCACGATCCCCGACGAGTTCTTCGTCGGCTACGGCTTCGAGCTGGACGAGCGCTACCGCAATCTGCCCGACCTGCGGCTCGTCATTCGCGCCTGAGTTTTAGGTCCGGCTAAACTAGGGGTTGATGGCCACCCCGATCACGACCCCTCTGCCGCCCGGCCTGCAAACGGTCGACGAGGCGCTGCACCGGACCCGCTTCCGCCGTTTCCGCGTCCTCCCCTTCCTCGGGCCTGCATTCATCGCGTGTGTCGCGTACCTCGATCCGGGCAACTTCGCGACCAATATCGCCGGCGGCTCGCGCTACGGCTACCGCCTGGTCTGGGTGATCGTCGCCGCCAACCTGATGGCGATGCTGATCCAGACGCTGTCGGCGAAGCTCGGCATCGCGTCGCGGCACAACCTGCCGGAGGTCTGCCGGGAGCAGTTCTCGCGGCGCACGTCGTTCTTGCTCTGGGTGCAGGCGGAGCTGATCGCGATGGCGACCGATCTCGCCGAGTTCCTCGGAGCGGCGATCGGCATCCACCTGCTGACGGGCATGCCACTCTTCCCGGCCGCCGTGATCGCCGGCGTCGCGTCCTTCCTGATCCTCGGGCTGCTGCGCTACGGCGCGCGCCCGCTCGAGGCGGTGATCGCGACGCTCGTCGGCGTGATCGGCGTCTGTTACATCGCGGAGCTCGGTCTCGCGAGGCCCGACTTCGGACAGGTGCTCGAGCACGCGGTCGTGCCCCAGTTCGGCAGCAGCGATGCCCTGCTGCTCTCCGTCGGCATCATCGGCGCGACCGTGATGCCCCACGTCATCTACCTGCACTCCGCGCTGACGCAGGACCGCATCGTGGCCGAGAGCGACGCCGACGAGCGCCGGCTCCTGCGCTACACACGCATCGACGTCGTGATCGCGATGTCGATCGCCGGCCTGATCAACGTCTCGATGCTCGTGATGGCCGCGTCGACGTTCTACAAGACGGGTCTCACGGACGTCGACTCGCTCGAGGGCGCACACAAGACGCTGGAGCCGATCCTCGGCGGCGCCTCGAGCGTGCTCTTCGCGCTGGCGCTGATCGCGTCCGGACTCTCGAGCTCGGCCGTCGGAACGCTCTCCGGACAGGTCGTGATGCAAGGGTTCGTGCGGCGCAAGATCCCGGTCACGATCCGGCGCCTCGCGACGATGGTGCCCGCGTTCATCGTGATCGCGATCGGCGTCGATCCGTCGCGCACGCTCGTCCTCTCGCAGGTCGTGCTCTCGTTCGGGATCCCGTTCGCGCTGATCCCGCTCGTCTACTTCACGTCGCGGTCGGACATCATGGGCGGGCTCGTCAATCGGCGGATCACGAATGTCGCCGCTACCGCGATCGCCGCCGTGATCATCTCGCTGAACATGTTCCTGCTCGCGCAGACGTTCGGCCTCGTCTAGCGGGACCATAAAACGGGCGCCCCGGGGGGAGGCGCCCGCTCGTCGGGAGACGACTCGAGCGGCCCGACGGGCGCGCGTGATCGACACGCACCCGCGTACCGCTTTTCAAGTCGTAAACGGTTCGAGGGCGAATCCGGGTACGGGCGCTACAGGTAGCCCATCGGATCGACGGGTGAACCGTTGATCCGGACCTCGAAATGCAGGTGCGGCCCGGTCGAGTGGCCCGTCGAGCCGACGTAGCCGATCACCTGGCCCTGGCTCACCTGCTGGCCGCACGTGACCGCGATCGAGCTCTGGTGCCCGTACGCGGTGGCGAGATTGCCGCCGTGGTCGATCACGGTCAGGTTGCCGTAACCGGATTCCCAGCCGCAGTAGATGACCGTGCCGGACGCGGCCGCGTGGATCGCCGAGCCGTAGCTCGCGCCGATGTCGATGCCCTCGTGCATGCGGCCCCAGCGGAATCCGAACGGGCTCGTGACCGGGCCCGACGCGGGCCAGATCAAGCCCGCAGACGACGGCGTCGACGAAGGCCCGCTACTCGAGTGCTGCGCCTGCGCCGCCTGGATGCGCGCAGTCAGCGCCGCGCTGGAGGCCTGCAGCGAGTCGATCTCCTCCGCCTCGGCGCGCTCGGAGGCCGAGAGCTGCGAGAGGTCGGTGAGCTTCTGCTGCTTCGTGCTCGCGATCTGGTCGCGCGCGCCGAGCAGCTCGTTGCGGACGAGTCGTGTCTGCTCCGTGCGCGCGGTGATCACCTTCGCCTCGCTCTGGACGGTCGAGCGCACCTTCTTCGTCTTCGCACGCGCGGCCTTCACCTGCGCCTTGGCGTGGGAGACCTCGGTCGCGATGCGACGATCCTGCACGCCGATGTCGGTCATGAAGGCGACCTGGTCGAGCGCCTCCTGGACATTCGCCGCGCCGAGGAAGACGTCGAGCGTCGACGCCTGGTCGGACTCGTAGATGTCGACGAGCCGGCGGTTCAGCGTGCGCATCGACTCGGCGTACTCCGCCTCGAGGAATGCGAAGCGCTTCGACTGCAGCCGGAAGAGCGAATTCAGTGCGTCGAGTCGCTTCTGATGCAGCGCGAGGTCGGCCTCGAGCGTGCTCAGCTTCAGCGAGACGTCACCGGCCTTGCTCTCGAGCGTGCGGATCTGCGACGTGTAGCCGGCGACCTGGTTGCGAAGCGCCTGCTCCTGCTGCTTGTGCGCGGACAGCTTTCCCTGGAGCGACGTGATCTGCGCGTCGACCTGGTGCTTCTTCGTGACGTCGTCACCGAACGCCGGTGTGGCGGCGAGGAGCAAGACGACGAGTGCGAGCGGGATGCGCCGCATAGAGAGACGATTCGTCGTGCGGGGGCGCTACTCCTGCGGAACGCTCGGGATCGTCGCCTCGTCGGGCGGCGGATACGGCTCGGGGACGGGCGCCGGTGTCGGCGGCGTGCCCTCGTCGGGCGGCGGAGTGGGCTCTGGGACGGGTTGTGACTCGCTCAAGCGGGCCTCCTTCGTCGGGATCGCATGATCCGGCTCGGCTCCCATTGTCGCAGCATCCCCCGACGGAGCCTCCGGGCGCGCCGCGTCGTCGAGGCGGCGCAGAGCAGCCGCCGCCGTCCGGCGCAGCGGGCCGACGTCGCGGCGGTAGTCCTCGTCGGTGATCTTGCCCGTGCGGTGGTCGAACTCCAGCTCCTTCAGCGCGGCGAGCGCCTGGTCGCGTTGCTCGACGAGCGCGAGCTGACGCTCATCGGCCTCGCTCGGTGCGTCGAGGCGATCGTCGACGGGCGTCGGGTCGCGCAGGAACGGCAGCGCGACGAGCAGTACCGCGCCGGCTGCGAGCACGACGCCGAGGACGAGTGCGACGGTGGTCACGCGCGTGCGGGTGCGAGGCGGGTGACGAGCCGGCGCTGCTCGCGCGCGTCCGGCCACAACGCGACCGCGGAGCCGAGCAGGAACACGATCCCGGCGATCCAGAGCAGGTTGACGAGCGGCTTCACGAGCACCTTCACGTAGACGACGTTCGTCACCGGGTTGACGTCGTCGGCGATCACGTAGAGGTCTTCTGCGCGCAGCCAGTCGGTGCGGATGCCGACCTCGCGCGACGGCTCGGGTGGGTTGCGGTACTGGTTGTCGCCGGACGAGATCGTCCCGTTCCAGCGACCGCGCACGTCGAGGAATGCGCGCGTCTCGGTCGCGTTCGGCGTCTGGGTGACCCGTACATCGCGCAGGGTCAGCGTGTAGCCGTTGACCTTCATGCTCTGGCCGGGCGTCAGCCGCCGTTCCGTCGAGCTGCCGTACGCGCTCGAGCCGGCGATGCCGATCGCGAAGAGCACGATCGCTGCATGAACGATGTAACCGCCGTAGCGGCGCCGGTTGCGCGAGACGAGCGCGAACAGCGACCCGGTCGCCATCGTGCCGCGTACGACCTCGAGCAGGATCGTCCCGAGGACGAACGCCGAGAAGGTGTAGGCGATCAGGCCCGGCTTCGAGCTGCCCGCACCGAGGGCGAAGAGGATCCCGCCCGCGACGAGCGCGCCCGCCGCGGGCGCCGCGATCACTCGCCAGAGCGCGCGGAAGCTCGTCCGGCGCCACGCGATCAGCGGGCCGATCCCCATCAGGAGCAGCAGCGGTAACCCGAACGTGCGCAGGAAGAAGTCGTAGTAGGGACGGCCGATCGTCCTCGACTCGCCCTTCACGAGTTGCGTCACGATCGGGAAGAGGACGCCCCAGAGGATCGTCAGGCAGAGCGCGACGAGCAGCAGGTTGTTGTAGAGGAACGTCGCCTCGCGGGACAGCGCCGACTCGAGCTTCGTCCGCGCCTTCAGCAGCGGCAGCCGCCACATGATCAGCGCGACCGAGAAGAGCGACGAGATGACGACGAACGCGAGGAACCAGGCGCCGATCGAGCTCTTGGCGAACGAGTGGATCGAGTTGACGACGCCCGAACGCGTCAGGAACGTGCCGAAGATCGAGAGCTCGAACGCGAGTGCGACGAGCACCATGTTCCAGACCTTGAGCATGCCTTTGCGTTCCTGCACCATCACGCTGTGCAGGAACGCCGTCGCGGCGAGCCACGGCATCAGCGCGGCGTTCTCGACCGGATCCCACGCGTAGTAGCCGCCCCAGCCGACCTCGACGTACGCCCAGTGCGATCCGAGCAACTGCCCGAAGCCCAGGAACATCCAGGCGGTCAGAGTCCAGCGGCGTGTCGCGACGATCCAGCGCTCGTCCGTCCGTCCGGAGAGCAGCGCGCCGGCGGCGAAGGCGAACGGGATCGAGAGGCCGACGTAGCCGAGATAGAGCATCGGCGGGTGCGCGACCATGTAGGGGTTCTGCAGGCTCGGCGTCAGGCCGGCGCCGTCGATCGGCGCGGTCTGCGTGTCGAACGGGCTCGCGACGACGACGAGCATGAACGCGAAGAACGTCGCGATCCCGCCGAGCACCGGCACGACCCAGGCGACGAGGTCGCGCAGGAGGCTCCGGTTGAGCGCAACGGCGAGAGCTCCGAAGCCGGTCAGGACGAGCAGCCAGAGGAGCAGCGAGCCCTCCTGCCCACCCCAGAACGAGCTGAGCGAGTACGCGGTCGGGAGCGTGCGGTTCGTGTGTGCGGCGACGTACGAGAACGAGAAGTCGTGGCGGACGAGCGCCGTCGCCAGCACGAGCGACGCGACGAGCGTCGAGCCGAAGCTCGCGAAGAGCGCGTTGCGCGCCGAGAGCGCGAGGCGGCGCCGGTTGGTGCGGGCTGCGAAGAAACCGGCGACGAGCGCGTACAGCGACAGCCCGAGGCTGACGACGAGGGCCGCGCGGCCGAGATCAGCCATCTACGAGGTGGACTTCTTCGCGTTCTCGTACTTCGACGGGCACTTCGTCAGGATGTCGCTGCCGCGGACGCGGCCGTTGACGACGGTGCCGCTGACGACGACGTGCCGGCCCTCCCGGAAGAGCGGCGGCGGATTGTCGCCGTGGTAGACGACCGGCACGACCCCACTCTTGCCGTCGATGTTCTTGAGACCGAAGCGGAGCCCGGCTGCCGAATGCGAGTCCCCGGACACGGGCCCGATCACCGCGCCGACGACCGACAGCTTCCCTGCGTGCCCCGCGAGCTGACTGGGCGTGAAGGTAGGCGTCGAGTTGCCCGCGACCGCTGTGTAGAGCAGGAAGACGGCCAGCACGGCCGCCACGGACAGGGCGACGATCAGCCGCGCGGGATTGCGCGTGGACACGGCCGGAAGTCTAGCTAGGCAGGCTGGTGCTTACGGCCCGGTACCCGGTAGCCGTGGTCGGCGCAGAGAGCGCCCGGCGAGTCCTCGGTGAGGGCGTCGCAGTAGCCCTTGCCGTAGGCGGCACGCATGAACGCGGCGACCACGTCGAGCGACCAGTCCGAGATGCCCGCCGCCTCGCGCCAGAGGTCGGCAAGCCGCAGGTCGATGTCGAGCTCGAGCAGGTCGATCCGGGAAGGCCCACTGTTCATGCCGATCAGGGTAGAAACCGGGTCGGACGGAACCCCGAGGTGCCCCATAGGTACTCATCCGCCGCCCCATAGGTACTCATCTGCCTCCCCATGAGTACCTATGGGCCGCAGAGCCTCGACTAGTGCTCGAGCAGGGTGCGAGTCTCGTCCAGGAGCGCCATTGGCCGCTCCAGCAGGTCGATCGGCAGGATCTTCGTCCCCGCCTCCCGCAGAGCGGCCGAGAGGTCCGCGAAGGCCGCGTCCTGCACGTCGATGACGACGATCGACGGGTCAACTGCGGCGATCACCTCGCGTGCCGTGACTGGGTCGGGTGCCGGCACGATCTCGAACCCTTGCGCGCCGAGGAGCCGGTGCAGCAACTCGGCCGCCCCGAGCCTGCTCTCCGCGAGGACGACTCGCATGCGCTCCGCGGCGCCCGGCGGATCGCTCCGAGCGAGTCGCTCGGCAAGCAGCCGATGCGCCTCGGCCGGCTTCCGCCCCTCGTCGACCTGATCGCGGACGAAGCGCAGTTGATCGACCTGCTCCCGCGAGTAGAGACGCTGGCCGCCCGGTGACCGCGCCGGTACGACCAGGCGGTAGCGGGTCTCCCAGGTACGGATGGTCGCAGCGGAGAGATCGAGCATGCGCGCGACCGCTCCGATGCTGAAGAGCGGAAGGCCTCTCTCCCCCACGTGGCGCGGATACCCTCGCGTCATCGCTCTCTAACGACGGTCGGCGACAATTCTCTCCTCAATGCCTCGTCAACTCCACTTCGGCCCTGCACGCGTCCCCTCGAGGGAGTCCCCCGAGGCAGCCCTCGAAGCGCTGCTCGCGCGCGGGCTCTCAGCGTGCGAGATCGACTTCGAGGGACGGTTCTGGATGGATTACGAGTTCGCCGAGCGCTTCGGCGAGCTCGCACGGGAGCATGACATTGCGCTGTCGGTTCATGCGCCGATCGCCGGCTTCATGGGGCACGCCGAGCGCGGCAAGAAGCTGAACATGGCGGTCGGCATGCTCGACCATTCGGCCGGGATCGCCAAGGCAGCTGGAGCGGAGGTGGTCGTCTTCCATCCGGGGTTCCTGCTCAAGCGCACGCGCGAGGAGGCGATCGACTCGGTCGTCGAGCAGCTCGGCGAGCTGCGCGAGCGGCTCGAGGGCAAGGACCGGGCCGTGCCATTCGGGATCGAGGTCATGGGCCGTGTGCGCGAGCTCGGGTCGGTCGACGATGTCGTCGAGATCGCGTCGCGGCTCGATTGGATCCGCCCCGTGCTCGACTTCGCCCACATGCACGCGACGTCCGACGGCGCGTTTCTCACAGTGGAGCCGTTCGTCGAGGCGCTGCGCAAGGCCGACGCGGTGATCGAGGACGGGGCGCCGTTCCACATCCACTTCTCCGACATCCAGTTCGCGAACAGGAACGAGACGAAGCACCTGCCCTACGGCGAGGGGACGCTGCGCGCCGAGCCGATGCGCGACGCGCTCGCCCAGTTCAGCCGCCCGGCGACCGTCATCTCGGAGTCGCCGACGAGCGAGTCGACGGACACGATCAAGGAGATCCTCGGAGCCTGACGCCGATCCCGGCTAGTTGTCGGAGGCGCGACCGACAAGCAGTGTCGGACACGTCCGCCCTGCGCCGGCCGGTGTGCGTTGCCCGCTCCCGAGGTCGACCACCGCGACCGCCGACCGCTGGTCGCAGACGTAGCCGCGATTCCCCGCGACCGACAGCCAGTTGTTTCCGGCGAGCGCGATGTCGTAACGGCGGCGACCGTCGCGGTCGTAGGCGGACCACCCCTCGTGGTAGGCGAGGATCGTCGTCCCGCTCGTGAGCAGTCCGGTCGACACGCTGTCGATCGACCTGGACGTCCACGCCTGGGTGTCGAGGACGCGCAGGCCGAACGGCGTCGTCTCGATCTTGGCACTCGCTCCGGTGCCGACCGTCTGCGAGTCGGAGCCGGCGACGCCGATCAGGCCGTCGCCGAGCCAGCGGGCGGTACGCGTCCAGCCGTTCATCGCTTTGGCGAGCCGCCGCACCGAGCCGTGGTAGGCGACGTCCCCGGAGCCGAGGTCGACGTCCGCCGTCTGCAGGCCGTCGCCGATCACGTACGCGTGCCGCCGGACCGGATCGACCGTAAATGCCGGAGCGCGAAGCTCGAAGCTCAGCGAGCCGTCGGCCGCAGCCGAGGACACCGTCCCGAACGAGAAGTGGTCGATCACGACGGTGCGCGACGGACCTTTCGGTCCAGTGATCACGAGCTTCGGCGGTCCGAAGTGCCCGCTCGGCGTCACGAGCACGACGGCGGTGTTGCCGACCAGTGCGCGTCCGACGGAAGCGCCGCCGAGATTCGATCGCTGCAGGACACGCCGTCGCACGGGATCGATCGTCGCGAGCCGTGAGAGGTCCGACCCAATCGTCGAGACGGCGACGAGGCGGCGTGGCGCGAGCCACGCAAGTCCGCTCGCCCGGCCGAGGCGGTCGGTCCAGGTGATCCGCCCCTCCGGCTTGAGGCTCGGGAACGCGAAGAACCGCAACTCTCCCTGGCAGTCGGAAACGGCGAGATGCTTGCGATCCGGCGAATAGCTCCAGCTGCAGAGCGACGCGTTGTACGACGCCGTCGTGGTGCCGAGGCGTGCCAGCGATGCCGGGTCGAAGTACGCGAGCCTGCGTCCGTCGTAGTCGAATCCGAGCACGCGCGTCGCAGGCGCCCCGAGCGCGAGCACTCCGAGCGCCAGCGCAAGCAATCTCATGTACCCGATGATACGACGGGCGCACCGCGGGAGGTCCCGAATCGGGCGGCGGTATGGTGGCTCCGATGCTCGATCCGAAGGCATTCAAGGCATACGACGTGCGCGGCGTCTACCCGACCGAGCTCGACGAGGAGGGCGCCTACGCCGTCGGCCGCGCATTCGTCGAGCAGTTCGAGCCGGCGCGAATCGCCGTCGGGCGGGACATGCGCGAGTCGGCGCCGACGATGGCGCGGGCCGTGATCGAGGGAGCAGCCGACGGCGGCGCCGACGTGCTCGACCTCGGCATGGTCGGTACCGAGATGCTCTATTTCGCGGTCGGCGAGCTGGGGCTCGACGGCGGCATCGCCGTCACCGCGTCGCACAACCCGAAGCAGTACACCGGCATGAAGATCGTGCGCCGCGGCGCCCTGCCGGTCGGCGGCG
Organism: uncultured Actinomycetes bacterium; assembly: GCA_963779505.1. Lineage (GTDB taxonomy): Bacteria > Actinomycetota > Thermoleophilia > Gaiellales > Gaiellaceae > PALSA-600. Next base: position 46,056 of record CAVZYK010000027.1, read on the forward strand.
AGTCCGGGCTGCTCGACGTGCGCGACCGCGCGGTCGCCGGCGCGTGGCGCGAGGCCACACGCGGCGAGGTGCGCGACGAGGACATCTGGGACCGGTTCGTGGACCGCGTTCTCTCGTTCATCGACGTCGACGCGCTGAAGCCGCTGCGGGTCGTGATCGACGCTGCGAACGGCATGGCCGGCGCGATGCTGCCGCCGGTGCTCGACCGCCTGCCGATGGTCGACGTCGTCCGCTGCTACTTCGAGCCGGACGGCTCCTTCCCGAACCATGAGCCGAATCCGCTGCTGCCCGAGAACCGCGAGTTCATCATCCGCAAGACGCTCGAGGAGAAGGCCGACTTCGGCGTGGCGTTCGACGGCGACGCGGACCGGTGCTTCTTCGTCGACGACGCCGGCGAGTTCGTCCCGGGAGATTTCACGACGGCGCTCTTCGCCGAGACGATTCTCGCGAAGGAGCCGGGCGGCAAGGTGATCTACGACGTGCGCGCTTCGTGGGCGGTGCCCGAGGCGATCGAGAAGGCGGGCGGCGAGGCGCTCGTCAACCGCGTCGGTCACGCCTTCATCAAGCAGCGCATGCGCGAGGTGGACGCGGTGTTCGGCGGCGAGGTGTCGGCGCACTACTACTTCCGCGACTTCTCGCAGGCCGACTCGGGGACGGTGCCGTTCCTGCTGATGTGCGAGCTCGTGTCGCGGCGCGGATCGCTGAGCAAGGTGCTCGAGCAGTTCCGCAGCCGCTACTTCATCACGGGCGAGATCAACACGCCGGTCGCCGACGTGCCGGCGAAGCTGGTCGAGCTCGAGGAGCGCTTCGGCCCGGCAGGCAAGGTGTCGCACCTCGACGGCCTGTCGGTCGAGGCGGACGATTGGCACTTCAACGTGCGTCCCTCGAACACGGAGCCGCTGCTGCGCCTGAACCTCGAGGCGCGCTCGGAAGCGGAGATGATCGAGAAGCGCGACGAGGTGCTGGGCGTCATCCGCGAGTAGGACGCCTCCCGCGGGCCACCGGAACGGTGCCAGGCACCGGTGGCGGAGGCTCGCCGATTCCGTCGGCGACGAAGCGCAGGAAGACGCGCCGCGCCGTCTCCGGCGACGCACCGAAGTGGCTCAGGATCCAGTCGACGTCGAGCCACGCCGGCGCAGGGTCGAGACCTGCCATCGCACGCATGCTGCTCGACCGCCAATGCAGAGGCTCGCTGACCGCGTGCGCGCGCACCGGGTTCAGGAGCGTGTAGCGGCACGACTCGAGCAGGTGGCCGTCCTGCTCGATCAGATGCGCCTTGAACCGCTGTCCGAAGAGATGGTTGATCCGCTTGTTGATCCGGTTCGACTGAATCGCAAAGCGGCCGTTCAGCTCGCACATCCCGTCCGACAGTCCGGCATCTCCGATCTGGAGCACCACGTGGTAGTGGTTCGTCATCAGGCACCACGCCAGGATGCGCCAACCGTGGCGCCGGGTCGCCCGTGCGAGCTCACGGACGAAGAGCCTCCCGCTCCAGTTCCCGAAGGAGATCGCCTGGCGGTCGTTCCCACGCGTGTGCACGTGGTAGTAGCCGCCAGGAACCTCGACCCTGTGTGGTCTTCCCATGGGGTCGAGCGTAGGCGGAGGGCTCGGGCGGCGAAACGGCCGATTGAGCCATGTGGACGAGACGTTGCGCACTCGTAACCGTGCCTGGCACCGTTCGAGGGGCTCGCCGAGCGGTGCCTGGCACCATTCCGGGGGCTGCCTGCGCGTTCTCTAGGATCGGCGGCGTGATCGAGCTCGGACACGTCACCGACCGCAAGCCGCCGTTCAAGTACGCGGCTTTCGCGCGCGTTGGGTTCTCGGACACCGACGCGCAAGGGGTCGTCTACTACGGCCGCTACATGCCGTACTTCGACCTCGCCCGGACCGAGTTCCACCGCCACCTCGGCCGCACGCACCTCGGCGGCGTCGACTTCGCGATGCGCGCCGTCGTCGTCGAGTACGTCGCCGGCGCGATGTTCGACGACCTGCTCGAGGTGTTCGTCCGCGTCGAGAAGATCGGCCGCACCAGCATCACCTACGACCACGCAGTCCACCGCGTGGACGACGACAAGCTGATGGCGACCGCCAAGGCGACCCTCGTCTGCATCGCGCTCGACGAGCGCCGCGCCGTCGCGGTGCCGGACACATTTCGCACGCAGATCGAGAGCTTCCAGCAGTCGACCTGAAAGGAGCGCCGATGCCACTCGAAGCACAGGTTGCGGAGCTGTTCGGCGGCGGACACGTCGTGCACCTGGCCACAATTCGCCCCGACGGCGCGCCGCAGAGCCGCCCGCTCTGGACGATCGTCCACGACGGCAACGTCGTCTTCTTCACGCAGCCGGCGAGCCCGAAGGCGCGCGACATCACGCACGATCCGCACGTCGCGCTCTCCGTCACCGATCGCAAGAACTCCTACAGCAGCGCCTGGCTGCGCGGCCGCGTCGCGCAGGTGATCGAAGGGGACGAAGCCCTCGCGATCATCGACCTCATCTCCGACGCGTACATCGGCAAGCCGTTCCCGATGCGGAGCGGCAACGTCTACGTCGTCGACGCCGAGGCGCAAGGCTCCGTGACGCTGCCGTTCGAAGACGCCTGACCCACGACAGCGTGGCGCGCCGTCCGCTCGGGCCCTCTCCGGGCCGAGCGGACGGCGCTGCCCTCGTCCCTCTCCCCCTCCTGCTCTCGTTGTAGGAGAAGGACGCCGGTCGCGCTATCCCTGGATCGAGGTACCCCCCTCGACGGGACCTCCATCACTCGATCGAGGGATCACATGCACCTCGCTGATGTAGCGGAACGGGAACGGCTCGTCGAGGCCGGCAGCAAGCGCACGGACGCGAACGAGCAGCTCCTCCCGGTCGATCGCGCTCATCGTGGCGACGAACGACGTCGATGCGACGCGATCGCAGAGATCGTCCGTCGTGAACAGCTGCTCGTACTCGAACGTGCCGACGACCGCCGGCCCGAACAGGGCCGACTGCCCGAGCGGGTCGCGCCACGCGCCGAGGGCCTGGCCCGGCACGTCCTGGCGGATCGGCGCGAGCAGGTCCTCCACCCCGCGCTGCAGCGGGTCGTCGAGATCGCGCATGTTCCAGACGAGAACGAGGCTCCCGTCCGCCCGCAGCACCCGGTGGATCTCGGGCAGCGCCTTGTCCTGGTCGAACCAGTGGAACGCCTGCGCGACCGCGACGACGTCGGCCGAGCCGTCGTCGAGCGGAATCTCCTCCGCGGTCCCGTCCAGCACCTCCGCCTCGACGATGTGCGCCCGCATCTCGGCGATCGGCTCGACCGCGACGATCCGGGCGCCGCTCGGCACCAACAGCCGGGTCAGCTTCCCCGTCCCGGCGCCGAGGTCGACGACCGTGCGTCCCGGGCCGATCCCTGTCGTCGTGACGAGCCAGTCGATCGCCTCCTGCGGGTACGACGGCCGCGCACGCTCGTAGAGGTCTGCGGCCGCGGAGAAGCCCGCCGCAGCGACGGGATCGACCCTCAACTCGGAGTGACGCGGTACGCGTCGAACACGGCGTCCAGGTTGCGCAGCGACGTCAGGAGCGTGCGGAGGCTCTTCAGGTCTCCGACCTCCGCGGTGTAGCGGTTCTTCGCGAGCTGGTCCTCGACGACGCCGCCGTAGCTGACGATGTTCGCGCCGTGCTCGGCGAACGTGCGCGCGACGTCCTCGAGCAGGCGCGGCCGGTCCCACGAGTCGACCGCGATCTGCACCCGGAAGCTCTTGGCCGAGACCGCGCCGTCCCACTCGACGTCGGTGAAACGCTCCGGGCTTCGCTTCAGCGCCTTCACGTTCGGGCAGTCGCCGCGATGGATCGTGATGCCCTTGCCGAGCGAGATGTAGCCGACGATGTCGTCGCCCGGCACCGGCGTGCAGCACTTCGCGAGGCGGACGAGCACGTCGGTGACGCCCGCGACGACGACGCCCATGTCGGTCCCCGCGACCGTCTCGCGCGCCTTCGACGGCTTCGTGACGACCGGCGCCTCCTCGGCGACCTGCTCCGTCTTCAGCCGCTGCACGACCTTGTTGACGATCGAGCCGGCCTGCAGCTTCCCGGAGCCGAGCGCGAAGTAGAAGTCGTCCGCCTTCTTGAAGCCGACGTCGCGAATCACCTGCGCGAGCGTCGCCGAGCCGCGCAGCTTCGCGAACGGCAGGTTCTGCGCCTTCAGCGCCTGCTCGAGCGCCTCGCGGCCCTTGTGCTCCGCGTCCTCGCGCGTCTCGCGCGAGAACCACTGGCGGATCTTGTTGCGCGCGCGCGAGCTCTTCGCGAGCGACATCCAGTCGCGCGACGGCCCACGGCCCTGCTTCGACGTCAGGATCTCGACGAAGTCGCCGTTCTTCAGCTGGTAGTGCAGCGGCACGATGCGCCCGTTGATCTTGGCGCCGACCGTTCGGTGGCCGACATCGGTGTGCACCGCGTACGCGAAGTCGATCGGCGTCGCTCCCGCGGGCAGCGTCTTCACCTGGCCCTTCGGCGTGAAGACGTGCACCTCCTCGTCGAAGAGATCGGTGCGGAACGTCTTCATGAACTCGCGCGGGTCTGCCTCGTCGGTCGTCCCCTCGTCCATCAGCTGCTTGACCCACGCCACCCACTCGGCGTCCTTGTCCTTCTTGCCGCGCTTGTAGAGCCAGTGCGCCGCGACGCCGTACTCGGCGGTCTCGTGCATCTCGCGTGTGCGCACCTGGATCTCGAGCGGCCGCCCCTGCGGCCCGATCACGGTCGTGTGCAGCGCCTGGTAGGCGTTGAACTTCGGCATCGCGATGAAGTCCTTGAAGCGGCCGGGCATCGGCTTCCAGAGCGAGTGGATCAGCCCGAGCGCGCCGTAACAGTCCCGCGTTCCCTCTTCCGCGCTGCGCTCGACGATCACGCGCATCGCGGTCAGGTCGTAGATCTCGTTGAACTCGCGGCCCTTCTTGGCCATCTTGTCGTAGATCGAATAGAAGTGCTTCGCGCGCCCGGAGATCTCCGCCGGGATGTCGACCTTGTCGAGCTCCTTCTGCAGCACCATCGCCGCCTCGCGCACGTGCTCCTCGCGGTCGGTGCGCCGCTCGGTGACCATCTGCTTGATCTCTTCGTACTTGCGCGGATGCAGCGTCTGGAACGCGAGGTCCTCGAGCTCCCACTTGAGCGCGTGGATACCGAGGCGATGCGCGAGCGGTGCGTAGACCTCGAGCGTCTCGCGCGCCTTCTGCAACTGCTTCTGCTTGCCGAGGTACTCGATCGTGCGCAGGTTGTGCAGCCGGTCTGCGAGCTTGATCAGGATCACCCGCAGGTCCTCCGCCATCGCCACGATCAGCTTGCGGTAGTTCTCGGCCTCGGCGTGCTCGCGCGACTGGAACTGGACGCGGGTCAGCTTCGTGACGCCCTGGACGAGGGTCGCGATCTCGTCGCCGAACTCGGTGCGGATCTCGTCGATGTCGACGCCGGTGTCCTCGACCACGTCGTGCAGCAGGGCCGCCGCGAGCGTCGGCTCGTCGAGCTGCAGCCCGGCGAGGATCTTCGCGGCGCCCCACGGGTGGTAGATGAACTCCTGGCCCGACTGGCGCACCTGGCCCGCATGGGCGTGCGCCGCGTAGTCGAAGGCGCGGGTCAGCAACTCCCGGTCCACGTCCGGCTTGTAGGCCTCGACCTCGGCGATCAGCTCGTCGACGAGGTCCTGATGCCGTTCGAGCACTGCCATGAACCCAGTGTACCCCTGGGTCTCAGCCGTCCATCCCTCGCCTGGGCGAACCTCGCTCAGGAGGAAATCACGTTGTGCCGATGAAGCAAGCGAGCCCATGTTCCAGCGACGCCGACAGACAAAGAAGCTGCTCCAGGTCGCCCGGATGCTCCGGGAGCTCGACGCAGCCTCCCAGCGGCCCGTGCGCGTCACGCGCCGCAGCCGCGCCGCGATCAGCCGGGTCTAGCCCGCCGTCTGTTCCGCGCCGACGATCTCGCCGAAGCGCGGATCGTCCCTGATCGCGTCGAGATCCTCGTCGTTGCGCGCCAGCTCTGCGAAGGACGGACGCAGCGCGATGCTCTCGCCGAGGTGCCCGATCGCCGCCTCGGTCTCGCCCAGCCTCGCCTCGGCGCAGGCGATGTTGTAGAGCAGCCCCTCGCGATCCTCGTACTGGTCGAGCGCCTCGGTCAGCGCTCGCTTGGCGCCGTTGTAGTCGCCCTCGCCGAAGAGCGGGAAGACCGACGCGTTCTGTTCCCACGCGCGCGGCCGGAAGACCGCGTCGGGCTGGGCGCCGACCGCGAAGACGGTCGTCCCGGCCTCGTCGGCGACCGCCGCGCGCTTCGTCGTAGGGTCGGGGACGAAGACGACCGTGCCGGCCGCGGCCTTGATCTCCTCGCCGTCGACCGTGAAGGTCGCGCTGCCCGTGGTGATCAGATAGAGCTCCTCGTGCCCGGACGTCACCTCGTCGTGCTCGCCGACGAGCTGCGCACCGGCTTCGCTCGCCGTCCACGCGTTGACGCCGAACGCGCGGACGTCGAGATGCATGCGCAGCGGCGACCATCCGTCTCCGTCACGCGCGAGCTCCGCGATCGACGCCGTGCGTGCCTTCCCCGCCATGGCGCGATCCTAACGGCGCTCGTGCTCCCGCTGCGGCCGAGATCTTCGATCAAGCGGCCGCGGCGAGCGGCGGCTGCCGCTGCTCGAGCAGCACACGGAACGTCGCCGACTCGAGCAGGCTCCGCTTCGCACCGTCGGCGAGCTCGAGCTCACCGAAGATCGCGCGTGCCTCCGGCGTCCACGACGCTTCGCCGGCGCGCCACTGCCCGGCGAGCCAGTCGCGCAGCCCCTCGAATCCGTCGGCTGCGTCGAAGACGCGGCGCACGACGAGCTGAGGCGCGACGGTGCCGTTCCAGCGGTTCTCCTGCAGCCGGAACGCGACGTCGTAGCGCTCCTCCCGCCGGAAGCGGTCGAGCTGGCCGCCCATGCCGAATGCGATCGCCGAGCCGGCGTCGCGGCCGCGCTGGCGCACACGGAAGCGCAGGTGCTTGCCGTCGCCCACGGTCGACGGCTCGGCGACCTCGCAGCCGTCGACGAGCAGCACGACACCGGGATTGCCGATGCCGAACGGTGCGAGCCGCTGCAGCTCGGCGCAGAGGTCGAGCCCGAGCTTCGCGCCGGGAACGATCGCGTCGATGCGCGTCACCGGACGCAGATCCTCCTCCGAGAGCGTCGCGTCCGCGTGCGCCGCGAACGCCGCCGCGAACGTCTCGACGCGCTCGGCCTCGATCGTCAGGCCGGCGGCGGCACGGTGACCGCCGAAGCGCATCAGGTGGCCCGCGCACGCGCCGAGGCCCGCATGCAGGTCGAACGCGGGCACCGACCGGCCCGAGCCCTTCCACTCGCCGTCGGTGCCGGCGATGATCACGACCGGCCGGTTGTAGCGCTCGACGAGCCGCGAGGCGACGATGCCGATCACGCCCTCGTGCCAGCCCTCACCGGCGACGACGTAGCCACGCCGGCGGCGGCGCGCCTCGGGCCACGACTCGATCTGGTCGATCGCCTCGCGCGAGATCCGCTCCTCGACGGCTTGCCGCTCGCGGTTCAGCGACTCGAGCTCCTCGGCGAGCGTCTTGGCCTCGTCGGCGTCCTCGGTCAGCAGCAGCGCGAGCGCGGCCTCGGGCCGGCAGAGCCGCCCGGACGCGTTGATGCGCGGCGCGAGCCGAAAACCGATCGACGACTCGTCGATCGCCGCGGGATCGACGCCGCCGACCCGCATCAGCGCGCGCAGGCCCACCTTCTGCGTCTGGGCGAGCCGGCGCAGGCCGAGCAGCGCGAGCGCGCGGTTCTCGTCGACGAGCGGCACGACGTCGGCGACGGTGGCGAGCGCGACGATGTCGAGGTGACGCTGCAGGAACGGATGGTCGGGACCGAGAAGCGCCTGCGCCAGCTTCCAGACGACGCCGGTGCCGCAGAGGCCCGCGAAGGGATAGTCGCCCTTCAGCGGCGCGACGACGGGACAGGCGGGGAACGTCTCGGCCGGGCGGTGGTGATCGGTGACGACCACCTCGAGCCCGAGCGAGCGCGCGTGCTCGACCTCGGCGACGGCCGTGATGCCGCAGTCGACCGTCAGGACGAGGTCGAAGCCCTCCTCGGCGAGCCGCGTCAGCGTCTGGCCGTTCAGGCCGTACCCCTCCTCGAACCGCGAGGGAAGATGCCAGGCGACGTCGGCCTCCAACTCGCGCAGCAGCAGCACGGCGAGCGCCGTCGCGCAGATGCCGTCGGCGTCGTAGTCGCCGTGCACGCAGATGCGCGCACCGGCCTCGACCGCGGCGACGATCGTCTCGACCGCCTCACGCATGTCGCCGAGGGCAAAGGGATCGTGGCCCGGCAGCGCGCCCTCGAGGAACCGGCGCGCCTCGGCCTCGTCGCCGAGCCCGCGGCGGACGAGCACCGACGCGGTCACGTCGTCGACCTCGAGTGCGGTCGCAAGCGCTCGCACATCGGCGTGCGAGCAAGACGTCGAGTTCCCAGGTGCCGGTTGCCATCGGGCTGTCGAGGGTACGGCGACCGTCGGACGGATTCCTCGAAAAGTCCTGGAAAAACTGCTCTAATTCGCTGCCCGTGCTGAGGATCTTCGCCGCTGGAGTGATCGCCGCCGGGCTGGCCGCCACGTCGACCCCCGCGTCGACTCCGACGCGCACCGTTCCGCAGGGCGTCTCGATCGCCGGCGTGCGCGTCGGCGGCCTCAGCGCCGAGCCCGCGCGGGCCCGGATCGAGACGGCGTTTGCACGGTCGATCCGCGTCACCTACCAGGGCAAGAACATCTGGATCAGCCCTGAGAGCCTCGGCGCCGGGCTGAGCGTGAGCGCGGCTGTCAGCTCGGCTCTCGCGGCGACCCCGCAGAGCCACATCGCCTTGCCCGTCCGCTACTCGGGCGCCCGGCTCGACAGCACGGTCGCCGCGCTCGCCAAGCGCTTCGACCGGCCGGCCGTCGACGCGACGGTTGTCGGCGCGACCGCCTCCGGACCGGAGTTCTCACAGGCGAAGGCCGGGCTCGCCGTCGACGTCAGGACGATGCGCGCCGCGCTCGCTGAGCTGCTCCGCGACGGCACGCGCGAGCCGCTGACGCTGCTCACCCATCCCGTCGCACCGACGCGCACCGAGGCGACCTTCGGCCCGGTCATCGTCGTCACCCGCGGCGTCAACACGCTCCGCCTCTACGACGGCCCGAACCTCGTGCGCACCTTCAGCGTCGCGACCGGCCAGGCGATCTACCCGACCCCCGCCGGGCTCTGGCGGATCATGGACAAGCAGCGGAACCCATGGTGGTACCCGCCGACGACGAGCGCCTGGGCGAAGGGGCTGAAGCCGGTGCCGCCCGGGCCGTCGAACCCGCTCGGCACGCGCTGGATGGGGCTCGACGCCGCGGGCGTCGGCATCCACGGCACGACCGCGCCGACGTCGATCGGCTACAGCGTGTCGCACGGCTGCATCCGCATGCAGGTGCCCGAGGCGGAGTGGCTCTTCGAGCACGTCCACGTCGGCACGCCCGTCGTCATTCTCTAGGCAGCTCGACGCCGAGGTAGGTCAGGAGCACGATCGCGCCGGCGAGCGCGACCAGTCCGCCGAGGATCCAGCGTGGATGGCCCGATTCGCGGATCGTCACCGCGAGCGCCCGCCCGAGCAGGATCAGCACGGCCCCGATCAGCCCCGCGCCCACGACGAGCGCGGGCAGCAGGATCACGAGCCGTTCGAGCTGGGAGGCCGCCAGGAGAGGGTTCACTACGATGGGATCGTGCCTGACTCGCACCCTGCGCCCGACGCCAACTACACCTCCGGCCACGACTACGTGGTCGAGTTCCTCGGCTACCGCTTCTCCTTCAGCGCCACCGACTTCGAGGGGCGCGTCGTCGCGGCCGCCGTCAAGCTCGGGGTCGTCGTCACACCCGAGCTCGAGGACGAGGAGATCGCAGATCTCGTCACGCTCGCCGCGCAGGGCGTGATCGACGAGCCGGTCTCGCGGCTCGGCCGCTACCTCGTCCGCAACTGGGAGCGGGTCTCACTCGTCGGCGGCGAGTCCCTCGTCTACTGGCTGCGGAAGCTGATCTTCCGCGGCGCGTGGCTCGACCATCAGGTCAAGCGCGGCGCGCTCGAGGTCGTCTGGGACGAGGACGAGGCCGAGTTCGCCTACCAGCATCCCGGCGGCGGCGGACGGCCGCTCCTCGAGCTCGCCCCGGTCCCCTCGTGGCACGAGCTGCAGTTCCGGCCCTAGATGATTGAGCGGCAATGATCGCCGCCATTACCGCCCACTCATCTTGGGCGCGGCGTACCTCGCCGCGTTGCTCGCGGTCGACCGCCACGCGACGTACCCGCAGCAGCTCGGTCTCGGCGTGCTGACCTGGCTCGTGCTGCTCGGCGCGCTCCTGCGCGTGCCGGCCGAGCGGCGCATCCAGGCACTCGGCGTCGTCGCGTTCGCGACCGTCGGCGAGGTGACCGGCTCGCTGATCTGGGGCGTCTACCACTACCGCCTGCACAACCTGCCGCTCTTCGTCCCGCCCGCGCACGGCCTCGTCTTCCTGACCGGTCTCTCGCTGGCTGCGGCCCTGCGCACGCACACGCGCGCGCTCGTCGTCGCCGCGGCGACGCTTGCGGCCGGCTGGGCGCTGCTCGGCCTGACCGTGCTGCCGCACCGCGACGTCGCAGGTGCGGTCGGCGTGCCGCTCCTGCTGCTCTTCCTCTGGCGCGGGCGCAACCGGGCTGTCTACGCCGGGGTGTTCCTCGTCGTCGGCGCGCTCGAGCTGTACGGGACCGCGATCGGCACCTGGCGCTGGTCGGCGGAGCTGCCGGGGCTCGGCGTCCCCGACGGCAATCCGCCGTCAGGCGTCGCCTCCGGCTACGTGTGGTTCGACGTGATGGCGCTCTTGTCGCGCCGTTCGCGCTCGTCGCTCGTCAGGCGCGGTCGAGCTGCCCGAAGGCCGCGTGCAGGCGTGCCGCCTCTTCGAGCACCACGTCTGCGTGAGCGCGACACCGAGCTGCGCCGACGCCACGCCGGCGAGGCGGACGCCGAGCCGGCGGCAGAGCGTCGTGAAGCCGCGCGGCCCGGCATCGGTGTGCGCGACGAAGAGGACGCCGCGCGCCGTGCCCTGAGCTCGAGCAGGTAGTACGACCGGATGCCGGGCTCGCCGCCGAGCGGTGCCGGCAGCGGCACGACCGCCGCGTCCTGGACGCAGTACGGGAAACGGTGGTCGCCGAGCACGCCGCGCAACGCCGCCGCGACGTCAGTCTCCGTCGCCTTCAGATGCCAGCCCTCGCTGACGAGCGCGAGGCGGTCGCCGTCCTCGACATAGACCGCCGCGACCTCGCAGGAGAGCGACCGCGCCGCGACGGCGGCAACCTCGCGCATCGACGCATCGATGTTGTCGGTGCGGATCGCGGCGAGCGCGCGCACCGCCTCGAGCTCCTCGAGCTCGTCGGCGAGGAGCTTGGCGGGTGAGACCGACTCGACCGCCTCGGCGCCGAGGGTGGCAGCCGACTGGAGGCTCTCGTCGGTCGCCGACCCGAGCTCGTCGCCCTCGCAGCCGAAGACGACCACGAGGTCGTTGGTGACGGGCACGAAGGCGGCCGCCCGCGCGTAGTACGGCCCGAAGACGAGCTCCTTCCCGCCGTGGGCGACCCGGACGGGGCGGCGCGTCCGCAACGCGTCGCCGAGCGCGGTCTCCTCGTCCGCCGAGACCTCGATCAGGCCGGCCCACCCTGCACCGCGGCCGCTGCCGCCGAAGTGGACGAAGCGGCTGCCGGTGACCCGGCGCAGCACGAAGAGGTCGCTCGCCCCGACGGAGGCAGCCGCGGCGTCCGAACGTGGAGCGGTGGTCGACATGCGCTGAAGCCTAGAAGAGCGTCGATGGATCCGGCGTCGAGCCGAGGTGCTCCCGGCCGCGCTCGGTGACCGTCCGTCCGCGCGGCGTGCGCTGGAGGAACCCGAGCTGCAGCAGATACGGCTCGTAGACGTCCTCGATCGTCTCCGGCTCCTCGCCGAGCGCGACGGCGAGCGTCGACAGCCCGACCGGGCCGCCGCTGAAACGCTCGATCACGCAGCGCAGGAGCTCGCGGTCGAAGCGCTCGAGCCCGACCGCGTCGACCTCGAGCAGCGCCAGCGCCTCCTCGGCGATCGCGGTCGTGACGATTCCCTGGTGACGCACCTCGGCGACGTCGCGCACGCGGCGCAGGATGCGGTTCGCGATCCGCGGCGTGCCGCGCGAGCGGCGCGCGACGAGCTCTGCCGCGTCGTCGGCGATCTCGACGCCGAGGATGCTGGCCGAGCGGCGGACGATCGCTGCGAGCTCGATCGGGTTGTAGTGGTCGAGCCGGAACGTCAGGCCGAAGCGGTCGCGCAGCGGTGTCGTGAGCAGCCCGGTGCGCGTCGTCGCGCCGATCAGGGTGAACGGCGGCAGGTCGAGGGTCAGCGTGCGCGCAGCCGGGCCCTGGCCGACGATGATGTCGAGCCGGAAGTCCTCGAGCGCCGGATAGAGGATCTCCTCCGCCGCGCGGTTGAGGCGGTGGATCTCGTCGACGAAGAGGACGTCGCGCGGCTCGAGCGTGGTCAGGATCGCGGCGATGTCGCCCTTCCGCTCGAGCGCCGGGCCGGCGACCTGCCGGATACCGACACCGAGCTCGTTGCGCACGATCTGCGCGAGCGAGGTCTTGCCGAGCCCGGGCGGCCCGGCGAGGAGGACGTGGTCGAGCGCCTCGCCGCGCGCCTTCGCGGCGTCGAGTGCGATCTGCAGCTGCTCCTTGACCCGCTCCTGCCCGACGAAGTCGTCGAGCGTGCGCGGCCGCAGCGACCGCTCGACCTCCTCCTCGGCGTCTGCCGAGAACCGGCGCGAGAAACTGCGTCACGCGGCCTTCCTCAGCACGTTCCGCACCTGCTCCTCGATCGGCAGCTCCTGGTCGACCTCGGCGAGCGCGCGCTCGGCGTCGATCAGCGTCCAGCCGAGCTCGACGAGCGCGTCGCGCGCGGTCAGGTCGCCGCCCGGCGCGCCCGCGTCGACGAGCACGAGCTTCTCCTTCAGCTCGAGCACGACCCGTTGCGCCGTCTTGAGACCGATCCCGGGGATCGCCTGGAACCGCTTCACGTCGTCGCGCGCGATCGCCTTGCGCAGCTCGGCCGGCGTCGAGCCGCTGACGATCGAGAGCGCGACCTTCGGGCCGACGCCGGAGACGCCGAGCAGCAGCTCGAACAGCTCGCGCTCGTCGGCGGTCGCGAAGCCGTAGAGCTGCAAGGCGTCCTCCCGGACGACCGTGTGGATCTGGATCGTCACCTCGCCGCTGCCGAGGCGGTGCACGGTGGGCGTCGCGTTGACGAGGTAGCCGACGCCGTTCACGTCGACGATCAGGCCCGTGCCCGCGCGCCCGGCGATGCGGCCCCGCAGCTGGGCGATCACGACGCCACCCGCGCCGCGAGCGGCGGCATCATTGCGTGGCAGATGGCGACGGCGAGCGCATCCGCGGCGTGATTCGGAGTCGGGATCTCGTCGAGGGACAGAATCGCCTTCACCATCCTCCCCACCTGCTGCTTGTCGGCGCGGCCGTACCCACAGACCGACTGCTTGACCCGCGCCGGCGCGTACTCAGCGCAGGCGACGCCGACGGACGCTGCGGCGACGAGCACGGCTCCCCGCGCTTGCCCGACGGAGAGTGCGATGCGGGCGTCTGCGCCGACGAACGACTCCTCCAGCGCGACCGCATCCGGCATGTGCTCCTCGATCAGTGCCTGGACGCCCGCGAAGATCGTGAGCAGCCGAGCCTCCGGCCGCTCGCGCGGAGACGTTTGCCACCAGCCGTGGCACGTGGCCTTGAGGCGCCCGTCTCTTTCGTGGACGATCCCGAACCCGCATGCAGCCGTCCCTGGGTCGATGCCGAGAACCTTCACGACGACACGTTAGGCGGCCCCTCGGACGTTTCCTGCCGGGCGGCCGCCTAGCTGTTCGCGGAGACGTCGCGGAGGCGCGCGTCGACGAGGCAGTAGATGCCATAGGCGACGAGGCCCGCGGCGGTCAGTCCGAGCAGGAACGGGCCGTACGACGCGTGGACGAGCTTCTGCAGCGCCCCGTCGAGCCCGATCGCGTCCTTCGGCTTGTAGTCGATCGCAGCCTTCAGCACGAAGACGCCGATCAGCCCGAAGACGACGAAGCGGGCGACGTGGCCGAGGACGCCCGCACGGCCGCCCCACTTCCGCATCCTGTGCGAGAGCCTGCCGACGCGCCATTTGTCCTCGAACTTGCGGGAGAGGCCGCGGTAGAGGTTCCAGCAAGCCGACGCCGATCACGACGAGGCCGGCCGCACCGACGATGAAGCGTCCGGCCGGCCAGTCGAGCACCATCGCCGCCGACTTGTGCGCCTTCTCGTTCTGCGACTGGTGCTGCCCGGAGCCGGCGACGATCTTCGAGGGTCGTGAACGTCAGGCCGGCGTAGATGAGCCCGCGCCCGACATAGCCGGCGCGCTTCGCCCACGTGCCGGCCGCGTTGTCGTCGGCGTCGCACCGCTCCGCGATCGCCTGCACGAAGCGCCAGAGCGCGTAGGCGGCGAACCCGAGCGCCAGGGCGATCAGGATCACCTTCCCGAACGAGTGGTGGGAGAGCTGCGCCAGCGCGCCTTGGCGACTCGTCGCCGAGCCGCCGTCGCCGATTGCGAGCTTCGCGGCGAGCACGCCGACGAGCCCGAACGAGAGTCCCTTCGCGACGAGCCCCGTCCGCGCGAGCGCGGCGTACCAGCCGCGTCCGGCGTTCGCCTGCTGTTTTGCCTTGTCCCCCGCGTTCAGGGCGCTGTCAACTGCCGACACGCGTGCACCTCCATCGTCGCGATGGCCTCCGTCAGGGAGACAACGGGCGGAGGTGCCTGAGGGGTACGCGCCAGAGGCTTGATGTATCAGCCTCTAGCCGGCGACCGCCTCGAGCACGCGCTCGGGGATGTCGAAGTTCGCGTAGACGTCCTGGACGTCGTCGTTGTCCTCGAGCGCGTCGATCAGGCGCATCACCTGCCGGGCCTTCGCCTCGTCCTCGACGGCGACGGTCGTCTTCGGCACGAGCATCAGCTCTGCGGAGTCGACGGTCATGCCTGCCGCCTCGATCGCCTGGCGCACGGCCGAGAGCTCCTCGGGCGCCGAGGTGACCTGGAAGACGGTGCCGTCCGGCTCGACGTCCTCCGCGCCGCCGTCGGCGGCGACGAGCAGCAGCTCTTCCTCGTCGACGCCCTCGGCCGGGACGACGACGACGCCGCGCCGCTCGAACTGCCAGGCGACCGCGCCGGTCGCGCCGAGGTTGCCGCCGTGCTTCGCGAACATGTGGCGCACGTCGGCGGCGGTGCGGTTGCGGTTGTCCGTCAGCGCCTCGACGATCACGGCGACGCCCTCCGGGCCGTAGCCCTCGTAGACGATCGTCTCGAACGCGTCCGCGTCGGCGTCTGCGCCGGAGCCCTTCGCGATCGCGCGGTCGATGTTGTCCTTCGGCATCGAGTAGGACTTCGCCTTCTCGATCGCGTTCTGCAGCGCGAGGTTGTTGGCCGGGTCGCCGCCGCCTTCCTTCGCCGCGACGATGATCGCGCGGGACAACTTCGAGAAGAGCTTGCCGCGCTTCGCGTCGGCCGCGCCCTTCTTGTGCTTGATCGACGACCACTTGCTATGCCCGGACAAGCTGTGCCTCCTCGCGAACCGTTTCCAGGAATCTCTCATGCAGCCGCGTGTCGTCGGTCAGCTCCGGGTGGAACGCAGCGACGAGGATCTTCCCCTCGCGCGCCAGCACCGGGCGGCCGTCGACCTCGGCGAGCACCTCGACGCTCGGGCCGACCTCTTCGACCCACGGCGCGCGGATGAACACCGCCGTCAGCGGCGTCTCCTCCCCGGCGACGTCGAGCTCGGTCTCGAATGACGCGACCTGCCGTCCGAAGGCGTTGCGGCGGACCTTGACGTCGACGAGGCCGAGGTGCTCACGGTCGAGCACGATCATCCCCGCGCAGGTGCCGAAGATGGGCCGGTCGAATGCGGCGAGGGCCTCGTCGAGCCCGTAGAGGCGCATCAGGCGCATGAACGTCGTCGACTCGCCGCCGGGGATCACCAGGCCGTCGAGGCCGTCGAGCTGCTCGGGCTTGCGCACCTCGACCGTGCGCGCGCCGAGGCGCTGCAGCATCTGTGCGTGCTCGCGGAAGTTTCCCTGCACGGCGAGAACGCCGATCGTCAACGGCTCCATGGGGAAATGGTATCCGCGCGCCGCGCCCTCAGCCCCGGCTCAGGGCGCCGACGACCGCGCCGACGAGCGCGTGGTCGGCGAGCTGCGGCGCCGGCCGAAGAGCCGTGTCCCAGGGACAGTCCCCGGGACACGGCCGCGACCAGCCACGCCCCGGGGTCAGACCCAAGAACACGGCCCGCGCAGGCATGTCCCAACGGTCGTCCTCAGCGCTCGAGCTTGGCTACTGCGAGGGCTACGTGACCGCGCGACAGGCTCGAGGGTCCGCGCGGTGCTGAAGCTCACGCGGAGTGCGCGTGCCGGCCGCCTGATGTAGCGGCGCTCGACCCGCTGCGCGCGGCCCTCCCGCACGAGACGCTCGAGGTGCGCGAGCGACTCGGCGGTCGCAAACCGCCGGTGCACCGGCGACAGGTCGCGCTCGAAGAGCGCGAGCGAGACGTCGTACGCCGAGAGCGGCACGCCGTCGAGCGCGGCGGCGGTGCCGTCGAGCCGCTCGCGATGGTGCTCGATGATCTCGCGGGCACGGCCCGCGGGATCGAGGATCGGCTCCTTGTGCCCGGCGTAGGCGATCCGCGGCGCCATCGACTCGATCCGCTCCAGCGTCTCGAGATAGTCGCCGAGCGGGTCCGGCCGTGAGTTGGGATACAGCCCGATCGCGGGAGTGATCCCGCCGAGGATCGTGTCGCCCGCGATCATCACCCCGTCGCGGAGGAGCACGATGTGGCCGTCGGCGTGCCCGGGCAGCACCTCGACGCGCCAGCCGTCGATCTCGTCGCCGGCGTCGAGCAGCTGCGGGTCGCGCACCCAGTGCACGGCGTGCCCGAGGCGCTCCGACTCTCGCGCGATGCCGGCGACGTCCTCGGCAGGCATGCCGTGGGAGACCCAGTAGTCGACGAATCGCTGCGCGTTGCGATCGCCCCACGCGTTGACGCACTGCTCGTAGTCCGCGCGCCCTTGCAGCACCGGCGCACCGCTGACCGCCGCCACGTCGGCAGCACCCCCCACGTGGTCGGGATGCATGTGCGTGACGACGATGCGCTCGAGCGGCGCGTCCAGCTCTGCGAGCACCGGCTGCCAGCGCTCGGCCGGCTCGGCGACGCCGAGGCCGGTGTCGACGAGCGTCCAGCCGTTCTCGGTGCGGAGGAAGTAGCAGTGGACGTGGTCGAGCCCGAACGGGAGCGGGAAGGTCGTGCGACGGATCCCTTCCTCTATGACGTCCATTGGTGAGAAGCTACCGCCTCGCGATGGCGCCGCTCCTCGAGCTCAACGACGTCTCGGCCAGGTACGGGCAGGTCGCCGCGCTGCACGGCGTCTCCTTGACGGTCGACGAGGGTGAGATCGTCGCGCTGCTCGGCGCAAACGGCGCCGGCAAGACGACGACGCTGCGCGCCGTCTCCGGGATGGTGCGCCGCAGCGGCGAGGTGATCGTCGGCGGCAAGCGCCTGCGCGGCGCCGGCCCGGAGTCGGTCGCGCGCTCGGGCGTCGCGCACGTTCCCGAAGGCCGCGGCATCTTCTCCGAGCTGACGGTCTGGGAGAACCTGCGCATGGGCGCGTACATCCGACGGGGCCGTCCGGACTTCAAGACCGTGCTCGACTACTTCCCCTGGCTCGACGCCCGGCGCAACCAGCAGGCGGGCACGTTGTCGGGCGGCGAGCAGCAGATGCTCGCGCTCGCACGTGCGTTCCTGCAGCGTCCGCGGCTCCTGATGCTCGACGAGCCGTCGCTCGGCCTCGCGCCGCTGATCACGCGCGAGGTGTTCAGGGTCGTCGGCGACCTGAACCAGAAGGAAGGCCTGTCGGTGCTCGTCGTCGAGCAGAACGCAGCGATCGCACTCTCCTCGGCGCATCGCGCCTACGTGCTCGAGACCGGCTCGATCGCGCTCTCCGGTGACGCCGCCGACCTGAAGGCGAACGACGCGATCCGGAGCGCGTACCTCGGTTACTAGTGGCACCTCCGGCAACACTCTTCGGCCCCTCGCCCGCGATCACGCGGCGCGCTGCGGCGTCCTCGGTCGAATCAATAGACCCCGCTATTGACTCTCCCTGCGTCCTTGCATCGCTTGGTGCTAGCGACCGAGTGGCTCGAAGGCGTCACCGGAGGAGCCACTGATGCAGCAGTTCCTGCAGACGCTCGTCTCGGGCCTCGCGCTCGGCTCGATCTACGGCTCGCTCGCGCTCGCGCTCGTCCTGATCTACAAGGCGACCGAGGTGATCAACTTCGCGCAGGGCGAGATGGCGATGTTCACCACCTACATCGCCTGGGCGCTGATGGAGCACCACGGCCTCTCCTACTGGCCGGCGTTCGCGCTCACGCTCGTGCTCGCGTTCTTCTTCGGTGCGGGCCTCTTCGCCGTCGTCGTCAAGCCGCTCGCGCGGGCGAGCGTGCTCACCGTCGTGATGGCGACGATCGCGCTGCTCGTGATCCTGAACGGGCTCGCTTCGTGGATCTGGTCGCCGCAGCTGCAGTTCTTCCAGAGCCCGTTCCCGACCACCTCGTGGGTGATCGGCGGGGTGCACATCTCGAAGGGTGACGTCGGCACATTCGTCGTCACCGCCGGCTGCGTCCTCGTGCTCGCGGCCTTCTTCCGCTTCACGAAGCTCGGCCTTGCGATGCGCGCGGGCGCGCTGAATCCGGCGGCCGCACGCCTGCTCGGCGTGCGCACGTCGGTCCTGCTCGCGCTCGGCTGGGGCTTCGCGGCCGTGCTCGGCGCCGTCAGCGGGATGATGGTCGCGCCGACGTTCTTCCTGACGCCGAACATGATGCAGGCGGTCCTGATCTACGCCTTCGCCGCCGCGGTGCTCGGCGGGCTCGAGAGCCCCGTCGGCGCCGTCGTCGGCGGCATCGCGCTCGGCGTGATCCTGCAGATGCTGACGACCGTACGTCGGCTTCGTCACGCCCGACCTGCAGCTGCCGATGGCGCTGGCCGTGCTGCTCGTCGTCCTGCTCGTGCGCCCGGCCGGTCTGCTCGGCCGCCAGGTCGTGAGGCGGGTATGAGCGGTGCGACGCTCAGGAGGCTGGCGCCGTGGCTCGGCTTCGCCGCGCTCGTCGTGGCCGTCGTCGTCACGCCGCTCGTGACCGCGAACTACCGGACGTACCAGCTCGGTCTCGTCGCGGTCTACCTGATCGCCCTCCTCGGGCTGAACATCCTGACGGGCTTCACCGGCCAGATCTCGCTCGGCCACGGCGCGTTCGTGGGCATCGGCGCGTACACGACGACGATCCTCGTCGTCGACCACGGCTGGCGCGACCTCTGGACGATTCCCGTCGCCGGCGTCGTCGCCGGGGCGCTCGGGCTCGCGTTCGGGCTGATCGCGACGCGCTTCGCAGGCCCGTACCTCGCGCTCGCGACGTTCGCGATCCCGCTCTCCTTCATCGGGCTGCTGAAGCGCTTCCCGCACTTCACCGGCGGCGGCATCGGCAAGAACCTGCCGCAGCTGCACGCCGAGTTCGGCCTCGACACGAATCCGTCGATCTGGTTCTACGGCGTCACGTGGGCCGTCGCGCTCGTGATGCTGCCGCTCGCGCTCTTCATCGTCCACGGACGCTTCGGCCGCGCGCTCCGCGCGGTGCGCGACAGCGAGATCGCCTCGACGGCGAACGGCGTCTCGACGGCCGGGATCAAGACCGCCGCCTTCGGGATCTCCGCGTTCTTCTGCGGCGTCGCCGGCGCGCTCTACGCGGTCGGCATCACCTACGTCAATCCCGACACCTTCCCGATCGAGCTGTCGATCCTGCTGCTCGTCGGGATCGTGATCGGCGGGGCGGGCTCGACCTGGGGCATGATCTTCGGCGCGTTCTTCGTCGAGTTCATCCGGATCAGCTGGGGCCCGGCGCTGCTCGACCAGGTCGACCGCGTGCACAACATCGACACCCACGCCGCCGGCTCCGGCCTCGTCGTCTACGGCGTGATCCTGCTGGCGGTGCTCTACGTCGCCCCCGCCGGCATGGCTGGGCTCGTCCGGCGCCTGTTCACGGGCCGGGCGGCGGTCGCCGCCTGGTCGAAGCCGGGCCGCACGACGCCGAGCGATCCGGCGACCGGAGCCGAAGGGCCGTAGAAACCCCTCCTTCTCTTTCCGACCCCAGACTCGTATAGTCCGCCCGTAGACCACCCCCCAGGTCACTCCGACAGAGGAGAGAGATCGATGAGAAAGACGTTCCTGCTGATCGCCGCGGCGCTCAGCGTTTCGGCCGTCATCGTGGTGACGGCCGGCGCGACGTCTTCGGCGACGCCGGGCGTTACGGCGAAGTCGATTCTGCTGGAGGGAACGTTCCCCCTCAGCGGGCCGGCGTCGGGCTATGCCCCCATTCCCGGTGGAATGGCCGCGTACTTCTCGTACGTCAATGCGCACGGCGGCGTCAACGGCCGCAAGATCACCTTCAAGTACGAGGACGACGGCTACAACCCGGCGAACACCGTGCAGATCACGCACAAGTTCGTCGAGCAGGATCACGCGTTCGCACTGGTCGGCGGTCTCGGCACCGAGCCTCAGACAGCGGTACGCCAGTACCTGAACGACAACAAGGTGCCGCAGCTGTTCGTCTCCACGGGCGCGACGACGTTCGACCGTGACTACGCGCAGTACCCGTGGACGCTCGGCTGGCAGCCCGACTACGAGGCGGAGGGCTCGATCTACGGCAAGTACATCGCCAAGAACCTCCCGTCCGCGAAGCTCGGGATCCTGTACCAGGACGACGACTACGGCAACGACTACCTGCGTGGTCTCAAGTCCGGCCTGACGGCGATCCACCAGACGCAGATCGTCGACGCCGAGGGCTACGCGCTCAGCGGCACGCCGCCTGCGGCACAGGTGGCGAAGCTGAAGGCCTCCGGAGCCGACACGTTCATCATCTTCGCGACGCCGACTCCGACCATCCAGGCCTACGTCATCTCGACGAAGCTCGGCTGGCACCCGGCACACGTGATCACGAACTCCGTCAGCGCCACCGACGCGTTCCTGACCATCGCGACGAAGTCGGGCTCGGACAACACGAACGGGACGTTGACGGTCAACTACCTGCTCGACCCGGCGAACCCGATCTACAACAAGCAGCCGGGCATGAAGCTGTACCGCCAGATCATGGCGAAGTACAACCCGAAGGCGAATGCGAACGACGGCCTCAACCTCTACGGCGTCGCCAAGGCGTGGACGACCGTGCAGGTGCTGCAGAAGGCCGGGAAGAACCTGACCCGGGCCGGCCTGATGAAGGCGGCGCGCGAGCATGAACTACTCGACCGCAGTGAAGAAGCCGAATCCGTTCGCCCTGCCGGGCGTGCGGGTGTTCACCAAGGGCGGGTACCAGTACCCGATCTCGCAGGTGACGCTCGTGCAGTACCAGAACAACACGTTCAAGCCCCTCGGCAAGCTGATCAACGGCCGCGGCGCCTGACAACCGCTTCTGCGGTTCGTACTCGAGAAGGGCCGGCATGTGCCGGCCCTCTCTTTGCGGCAAGATGGGCGCATGCCTGATGCCGTGATCGTCTCCGCTGCGCGCACGCCGATCGGCCGTGCCGCCAAGGGCTCGCTCGTCGACGCCCGTCCCGATGACCTCGCAGGGTTCGCGATCAAGGCGGCCCTCGACAAGGTCCCCGAGCTCCCGCCCGAGGAGATCGTCGACGTGATGATCGGCTGCGGCTTCCCACAGGAGAAACAGGGGATGAACCTCGGCCGCCGCGCCGCGCTGCTCGCGGGCCTGCCGCACACGGTGCCCGGCACGACCGTCAACCGGTTCTGCGCCTCGAGCCTGCAGACGATCCGCATGGCCTTCCATGCGGTGCGCGCCGGTGAGGGCGAGGCGTTCGTCGCCGGCGGCGTCGAGTCGATCTCGCAGGTCAACGGCTATCCGAAGAGCGACGAGGAGCTGCACATGGCGCTCTTCGGCGACAACGCGCCGATCGCGAACGTCTACATCCCGATGGGCTTGACGGCCGAGAACGTCGCCGAACAGTGGGACGTCTCGCGCGAGGACATGGACCGCTTCGCCCAGCAGTCGCAGGAGCGCGCCGTCGCGGCGCAGGACTCCGGCTTCTTCGCGCGGGAGCTGACGCCGTACGAGGGCGTCGACACCGACGACGGGCCGCGCCGCTCGTCGACGCTCGAGAAGCTGCAGTCGCTCGACCCCGCGTTCAAGCCGGGCGGCAAGGTGACGGCGGGCAACGCGTGCCCGCTGAACGACGGCGCGGCCGCCGTGATCGTCATGTCCGCCGACCGCGCGAGCGAGCTCGGCATCGCGCCCCGCGCGCGCATCACTCGCGTCGAGCGTCTCGGGCGTCGAGCCGGAGATCATGGGCGTCGGGCCGATCGAGGCCGTGCGCAAGGTGCTCGCGCAGGCCGGCATGACGATCGACGACGTCGACGTGATGGAGCTGAACGAGGCCTTCGCCGCGCAGGTGATCCCCGTCTGCCGCGAGGTCGGCGTCGATCCCTTCAGCGACAAGCTGAACCCGCACGGCGGCGCGATCGCACTCGGCCATCCCTACGGCATGACGGGCGCCCGGATCATGAACACGCTGCTGAACGACCTCGAGACGATGGATCGCACGATCGGCCTCGAGACGATGTGCGTCGGCGGCGGCCAGGGCATGGCCATGCTCGTCGAGCGTCTGAACTGAGCCTCCTCGCCCTCGCGCTCGCGCTGGGCTCGTCCGTCATGTGGGGCGCGGCGGACTTCGCCGGCGGCTCGCTGACGCGGCGGCTGCCCGCGTTCGCCGTCACGATCGTCTCCCAGGCGGCCGGGTTCGTCCTCCTGCTTGCGGCGATCGGCTTCCGCGGCGACGTCCACGGACGCTCGCTCGGGATCGGCGCGCTCGCCGGGCTCGGCGGCGGTATCGGGCTCGCGGCGTTCTACCGGGCGCTGTCGCTCGGGACGATGAGCGTCGTCTCGCCGCTCGTCGCCTGCGGCGCCGTCGTGCCGTTCGCCCTCGCCGTCGCGACCGGCGAGCGACCCGCGGTGATCGCGCTCCTCGGAGCTGTGGCAGCGCTCGGCGGCGCGGTGCTCGCGTCGGTCGAGGAGCGGCGCGCCGCGTCGCCGGAGCGTGCGCGCGCGATCGTGCTCGCCGTCGCTGCCGCGGCGGCGCTCGGCCTGTTCGTCTACTTCCTCGGCGTCGGCAGCCGCGACGGCGACGTGCTCTCGACACTCGTCGGCGCCCGGATCGGCTCGCTCTCCGTGCTCGTCGTGCTGGCGCTGGCCCTGCGCGCGCCGCTCCTCGTGCCGCGGGGCGCCGTGCTCGCAGTGGCGGCCGTCGGCATCGCCGACGTGACGGCGAACGCGCTCTTCGCGCTCTCGAGCACGCGCGGCCTGCTCTCGCTGACGTCGGTGCTCGGCTCGCTCTACCCCGTGGTGACCGTGCTCCTGGCGCACGTGCTGCTGCATGAGCGGCTGACCGGCACGCAGCGTGTCGGCGTGGCAGTCGCACTCGGGGGAGTCGTCGCGATCAGTCTCGGTTGAGCCACGCCTGTAGCTCGAGCCAGAGATGCTCCATCGTCGTCTCGCGCGCCGGATGGAGCGGGTCGTACGGGATGTAGTTGACGGTGCGCACGATCCAGCGGCCGTCGTCTCCGAGGTCGAGCACGTTGATGCACGCCGGCGCCTGCTCGAACGTCCCGAAGTACGCGCGCCCACCGGCGAGCGCGTGCGAGATGAGGATGCGGTTGACCCCACCGTGGAAGACGGCGAGCGCGGTCTGCCAGGGTTGCGCGACGACGCGCTCGAACGCAGGCAGGACGCGGTCGAGCGCCTCACCGAGCGACTCGCCGCCGAGAAAGCGCTCGTGCTCCTCGCTGATCGTCAGCGAGCCGACGAACATCTGCTCGAGCTCGTCCGGCGGCACGGCATCGAGCCGTCCGCCGCGCCACTCCGCGAACTCGGCCACGCGCTGCGGCTCGACGCCCGGCGCGACGATCGCGGCCGTCTCGGCCGTTCGCGGCAGCGTGCTGGTGACGACGAGATCCAGCTCGACACCGGCGAGCGCGCGGTGCGCCGCGGCTGCCTGCTCGTGTCCGCGCTCGGTGAGCAGCACGACCTCGGGATCGGGCTGGCCGACGTAGGAGACCTCGGCGTGCCGCATCAGATACAGGCGCCTGCGCACGCGGCGTAGCATCGCAGCGATGACCGCACTCGCACCGCTGATCGTCCCGGAGCGCGTCGAGGCGTTTCTCGACGAGCACGGGCTCGGCAGCGGACCGGTCGTGACGACGCGCATCGGCGACGGCGGCGGCTCGAACTTCACGTTCCTGCTCGAGCGCGGCGACGAGCGCTTCGTCCTGCGCAGGCCGCCGCGGCCGCCGCTGCCGCCCTCGGCGCACGACATGGTGCGGGAGGCGCGGGCTCCAGGACGCGATCCGCGTCGCCGGGTTCGATCGCCTGGCCGAGATCGTCGCCGTTTGCGAGGACGAGGCGGTGCTCGGCGTCCCGTTCTACGTGATGCGCTTCCTCGACGGGCACGTGATCACCGACGAGCTCCCGGCAGGTCTCGAGGAGGAGGACGCGCGTCACCGGCTCGGGCTCGACCTCGTCGAGACGCTGGTCGAGATCCACGCCGCCGACGTTGGGCGGCCGGAGCTCGCGGCGTTTGCACGCCCGGGCAGCTACCTCGAGCGGCAGACGCGCCGGTTCACGCAGCTGTGGGAGATCAACAAGACGCGCGAGCTGCCCGAGGTCGAGCAGGTGGGCGCGTGGCTGACCGCGCATCTGCCCGAGCCGCTGCCGGAGACGGTCGTGCACGGCGACTACCGGCTCGGGAACATGATGGTGGCGCCGGGCGAGCCGACGCGGATCCTCGCGGTGCTCGACTGGGAGATGGGCGCGATCGGCGATCCGCGCGCGGACGTCGGCTACCTGCTCGCGACCTACAGCGAGCCCGGCGGGCGCACGAGCGCGCTCGGCTCGACGCCGGTGACGGCGGAGCCCGGGTTCCCCTCGCGCGCCGAGCTCGTCGAGCACTACGCGCAGCGAAGCGGCCGCGACGTCGAGCCGCTCGCGTGGTTCGAGGCGCTCGCGCTCTGGAAGGCAGCCGTCTTCTGCGAGGCGATCTACGGCCGCTTCATCCGCGGCGAGCTGGGAGCAGAGGACACGCGCGCCGCGATCTTCGAGGTCGCGGTGCCGCTGCTCGCGCAGACCGCGCTCGAGACGATCGGCAGCTCGTAACGGGAACGGTGTCGAGCTACGACGCGGCTTCGGCGACCGCGCGCAGCGTCGCCTCGTCGCGCGTCGAGACGAGCAGCGTCGTCGCGCCGCTCTCACGCCACGCGGCCAGGCGGTCGCGGATGCGCTCGACCGGGCCGATCAGCGCGACCTCGTCGACGAACGCGTCCGGCACCTTGCCCGCCGCCTCGCGCTGCTGGCCGCCGAGGAAGAGCTCCTGGATCTCCTTCGCCTCCGCCTCGTAGCCGTAGCGCGTGAACAGGTCGTTGTAGAAGTTCTTGCCCCGCGCGCCCATGCCGCCGATGTAGAACGAGTAGTACTCCTTCATCACGTCGCGCCCCGCCTGCACGTCGTCGATCAGGAGCGCCGGCACCGACGGCGCGATGTCGAACCCCTCGCGCGCCCGGTCGAGCGGGAACACGTCGCGCGCCTTCTCCGGCGACCAGAAGATCGGCAGCCAGCCGTCCGCGATCTCGAACGTCTGCTCGACCGCCTTCGGCGCGATCGCCGCGAGATAGATCGGGATGTCGCTGCGCAGCGGCCGCGCCATCAGCTTCAGCGGCTTGCCGAGTCCCGTCCCTCCCTGCACCGGGATGTCGTAGTGCTCGCCGTGATGCTCGAGGCGCTCGCGCCGCAGGATCGCGCGCACGATGTCGACGTACTCGCGTGTCTTGCCGAGCGGCTTCCCCCACTCCTGCCCGTGCCAGCCCTCGACGACCTGCGGGCCGGAGGTGCCGAGCCCCATCAGGAACCTGCCGCCCGAGAGCATGTCGAGCGTCACCGCCGTCATCGCCGCGTTCGCCGGGGAGCGGCCGGGCAGCTGCATGATCGCCGTGCCGAGCTTCAACGTCGTCGTCTGCGCGCCGAGCCACGCCAGCGGTGTGATCGCGTCGACGCCCCACGCTTCGGCCGCCCACGCAGAGTCGTAGCCGAGCGTCTCCGCGAGCTTCGCAAGCTCGAGCAACTCGAGCGGGCTCGTGCCCGGCTGGGCGTAGCCCATGTAGAAGCCCAGCTTCATGAACAACACTGTCTCATTCCGTGCGATGCTAGTGCCCATGGCGACGACCGCATGGGCTCCGCCGACCGAGCGCCTCGTGCAGGTCAAGGCGTTCATGGCGGAGCGCGTCCTCCCGAACGAGAGCGCGATCGAGCGCCAGGACGCCGACGGCGAGGCGCTGCTCGCGCAGTTGCAGGACGAGGTTCGCGCCGCGGGGCTCTGGGCGCCGCACGTGCCGCCGGAGGCGGGCGGCACCGGCACGGGCTTCCTCGACTACGCGTATCTGAACGAGCACATCGGCCGCTCGATGTGGGGGCAGCGCGTCTTCGGGTGCCAGGCACCGGACGCGGGCAACGCCGAGATCCTGCACATGTTCGGCACCGACGAGCAGAAGGAGCGCTGGCTGCAGCCGCTCGTCGCCGGGCCAGATCCGCTCGTTCTTCTCGATGACCGAGCCCGAGGTGCCGGGCTCCGACCCGACGACGCTCCGCACGCGCGCGGTGCGCGACGGCGACGAGTGGGTGATCGACGGCCACAAGTGGTTCTCGTCGGGAGCCGAGGGCGCGGCGTTCGGGATCGTGATGGCCGTCACCGACCCCGACGCGGACCCGCATGGTCGCGCGACGCAGATCATCGTGCCCGCCGACACGCCGGGCGTCGACGTCGTCCGCCCGATCGTCGTCATGGGCCACGCGGGCAAGGGCTGGTCGACGCATTGCGAGGTGCGCTACACCGGCGTCCGCGTGCCGGTCGCGAACACGCTCGGCGCCGAAGGCGCCGGCTTCCTGATCGCGCAGAAGCGCCTCGGCCCGGGCCGCATCCACCATGTGATGCGCTGGCTCGGCCAGATGCAGCGCGCCTTCGAGCTGATGTGCACCTACGCGCTCGGCCGCGAGACGTCGAGCGGCCCGCTGTCGGGCAAGCAGACGATCCAGAACTGGATCGCCGACTCCTACGCCGAGATCCAGGCCTGCCGGCTGATGACGCTCGACGCCGCGCACAAGATCGACGGCGGCGACGAGGCGCGGGTCGAGGTCTCCGCGATCAAGTTCTTCGCCGCGAAGGTGCTCGTCGACGTGATCGACCGCGCCGTCCAGGTGCACGGCGCCCGCGGGCTGACCGACGAGACGCCGCTCGCGAGCATGCTGATGCAGGCCCGCGGAGGCCGGATCTACGACGGCCCGGACGAGGTTCACCGCCAGGTCGTGGCAAAACGCATCCTCAAGGCGTTTGCCAACGGCGAGGAGTGGGACTTTGCGTAGATGCAGTCTCTCCAGGGCCAGCTGCTCGTCTCGTCACCGTCGCTGAACGACCCGAACTTCCGCAAGACGGTCGTCCTGATCGCGCACCACGACGAGGAAGGCGCGATGGGCCTCGTGCTCAGCCGGCCGTCCGACGTCCCCGCCGGCGAGGCCGTGCCGGCGCTGCAGCTGCTGCCGGGCGCGGACGACCCCGTCTACGTCGGCGGGCCGGTGCAGCCGGAGGCGTTCATGGTGCTGGCGGAGTTCGACGACGTCGACGCCGCGGCGGCGCCGATCTTCGGCAGCGTCGGCTTCATGCCCGCGGAGGCCGAGCCGGACGAGCTCGCGATCAGGCGCTTTCGGCTCTTCTCGGGCTACGCCGGCTGGGGCGCCGGCCAGCTCGAGTCGGAGCTCGCGGAGCCGTCGTGGATCGTCGTTCCCGCCGAGACGGACGACGCGTTCGCCACCGACCCCGACGAGCTCTGGCGCACCGTGCTGCACCGCAAGGGCGGGCCGTTCGAGATCATGGTCGACATGCCGTTCGACCCGGGCCTGAACTAGCGCGAGGCTCGGGGTCAGACCCACCGACACGCCCCGAACAGACACGACAGCGGGGGGTCAGACCCAACGGCCGGAGG